>NZ_JAEMNU010000040.1:0-93757 GCF_016461825.1 Rugamonas violacea
GTGCGCCAAGGCGAGCAACTGCATCCCGCCATCCTCAAGCCCAACGGCAAGCCAGGCAAGCAATCCGATGCCCACAACTTGTTGCGTCGCTTCCACGCGCATGCCGATGCCATCCTGCGTTTCATCGTGGACCCGGCAGTCCCGTTTAGCAACAACATCGCGGAACGCGCCGTGCGCATGCCCAAGGTCAAACAAAAAATCTCAGGCTGTTTCCGCACCGTCGAAGGCGCCAACAATTTCTGTCGCATCCGCTCCTGCCTCGACACCCTGCGCAAGCAAGGCCACAGCATGCTCGACGTGCTGTACCGTGCATTTATTGGCGATCCGATCATGCCTGCTGCATAGCGGCTGAACAGTTACCTCGAATGAAACACAGGATGGTTGTCTGTTTTGATGGCGGTTGGCTTGCCATACTCCCCAATTGCCAGAAAAACACAACCCAAGAAGGTCCAGGAGTTAAAACGCTTCAGGTATTGCATCGCCGCATTCAGACGGCTTCCATGATCGATGATGCCAAAAACGATATTCTGGGTCTTGTTGGCATCGGTCACGCAAGTGGTGTCGATACCCCACACACTATTCAACGGAACCTGCTCGGGCACCCGATGTTTCAATTTCTTTTGAAGATGCAGGGCCTCATGGGCTTCCTTGATCAGAAGTTCGCGCACCCAGGTGCGGCCTACGGAAACACCGCTGGACGCGGAATACAACTGGTTGAACATGTCGGCCAGTTTGCGGTGCGATAGGCCGAAGCGTTCATGCAACTCCAGACTTCGCGATCTTACCCACGCCTCCTTTTTGGCAGGAAAGCCGTTCCTCGCCAATGCCGCATCGCCCCCCTGCTCTTGCTTGCGCCTGCCGCGCCGCTTGACCACGCCAGATCGTGGCCAACGCAGATTTTCAAAAACCCAAACAATCAACACAATGCAAATGCAGACAGTGGCCAGATAAAATATTTCTAGCCAAAATGGCGCATTACCCAACGTCAAGAATCGGAAAACGCGGGTATCGAAAGCAGCGCCGACCAGTAGTGAAAATCGAAGCAGTAACGCAGGAACATCTTAGAATAGAACCGAAAATGTGAACAAATGAAATGTATCCAAAAATTCGGCCAACTGTTTAGCTAGAAACGAAAACAAAACATTGAGGCGTACAGTGCTACTTCGACCGCTTGGCCGGCGGCGCCACGCCGGCGCAAGTGGCCGACTACATCATCAACGTCAATGGAATCCAAGCGGATCAATTTTCCCGCCGGTCATCTGCCGAGGTAAGCGATAAGACGGTCCAGCAGGCCAGCACAAAGGGCAAGGTGAAGTACGGCAGCGCCAGTGCACCAAAAAGCAAACACAGCGCCGTGCTAAAGGCTGCGCCGACTAGTAAAAGCCGCCAGGAGCGTTTGTGCGTCGGCAGGCCAAGCACCACAAGAATGCCGTTGATACCTATGCCAATTGCCTGCGCAGAAAAACCCGCCTGAGGCCATGCGGCCTCCCCCACCGCCACCATCGCCATGGCGAGCAAGCCGACAGCCAGCACCCATAGGCCTTGCCGCCGCTGCCGCCAGATCAGCGCGGCCCACATCAACATGCCCAATCCCGCCGAACCGACAAATGCGATCTGGCCGAACGCACAAAACACATAGTCCATCGGCGCCCCCACACATGCGCCGGCAGTTGCGGCGGCGGCTAACTGCCGCAACCCCAACATCGGCGCCGTGCCGGCGGCCAGCCACATGGTGAGCACGAACCAGATGGTCAGCATCGGCAATCTGGCGCGTTGGAATAGGCGCATCAACACGCAACTGGCGACGCTGGCGCAGATGATCCATGCCAGCAACGCCGCGTTGAATTGGTAGCATGCGCATAGGCCGATGCCGCTCAGGGCGGCGTTGTAGCCGTACAGGCCCGCATTGCGCTGCTCGACCGGAAAGCGTGCCAGCACGGCGGTGGCCGTGGCTGTGCCGACGCCGAGCAGACAACCCAGCGCCAGAACGGGGCCGGTCAGGTAAAGGCAAAGCAGGAAAACCAAGCCAAACAAGGGCGAGGTTTGGAAGTAGATCTGGCCGATGCCGGCCAGTTGGCTGCGCAGTGCGGCCGGTATGAACCGACCGCCCCGACTGCCGATGATGGCGGCGCGGCGCGCAGCGGGAACCGTGCCGCGCCGCGCGCGGGCGCCAGGCGAGCGCGCCTGCATGATGCGGGGCCGCCGGCGCTAAGCCGCCGCCGGCACCACCGGCCAGATCTGCGCGATGCGCAGCAGGTTGGTGCTGCCCGGCTGGCCAAAGGGCACGCCGGCGGTGATGGCGATGCTGTCGCCGGCCACGGCGAAGCCCTGTTCCAGCGCCGCCTGGCAGGCCGCCGCCACCATGCGGTCGACGTTGCGCACGTCCTGGCTGACGGTGGAGTGCACGCCCCATGCCAGCACCAGCCGGCGCGCCGTCGACAAATTCGGCGTGATGCTGAGGATGGGCGCCATCGGCCGCTCGCGCGCGGCGCGCAAGCTGGTGTGGCCGGAGCTGGTGTAGGTGACGGTGGCCACCGCGCCGACGATCTGCGTCACGTCGCGCAGCGCCGAGCAGATGGCGTCGCCGCTGTTGGGCAGCGGCGCCTGGTTCTGCGCGTCGATCATCTGGCGGTACAACGGGTCTTTCTCCACCTCGCGGATGATGCGGTCCATGATCTGCACCGCCTCGACCGGATAGGCGCCGCTGGCCGATTCGGCCGACAGCATCACGGCATCGGCGCCGTCGTAGATGGCGCTGGCGACGTCGGAGGCCTCGGCCCGCGTCGGCACCGGCGCCGAAATCATCGATTCAAGCATCTGTGTGGCGATGACGATGGGCTTGCCGTGCTGGCGACAGGCGCGCAGGATGCGCTTCTGCACGCCGGGCACGCGCTCGGGCGGCAGTTCCACACCCAGGTCGCCGCGCGCCACCATGATGGCGTCGGAGACGGCGACGATGGCGTCCAGGCCGTCGAGCGCCGCCGGTTTCTCCAACTTGGCCAGCAGCGCGGCGCGGTTGCCGATGATGGCGCGCGCCTGCAGCACATCCTCGGGCCGCTGCACGAAGGACAGCGCGATCCAGTCGGCGCCCATCTCCAGCGCGAAGTCGAGGTCGCGCAGATCCTTCTCGGTCAGCGCCGGGATAGGCAGCACAACGTCCGGCACGTTGACACCTTTGCGGTCGGACAGCACGCCGCCGTTGACCACGCGGGTGCGGATGGAGCGGTGGTCGGCGCTGCGGCCCAGCACCTCCAGGCGCAGCTTGCCGTCGTCGAGCAGCAGCGACTGGCCGGCGTCGATCACTTCGAACAGCTCGGGGTGCGGCAGACAGACCCGCTTGACGTCGCCCGGCGCGGGGTCGCGGTCGAGCGTGAACTCGGCGCCAGCCTCCAGCGTCACCCTGCCCTCGGCGAACTGGCCGACGCGCAGCTTGGGTCCCTGCAGATCGGCCAGGATGGCGATGGGCCGACCGGCGGCACGCTCGATCTCGCGCACGATGTTGCAGCGCGCTTGGTGGTCCTGGTGGCTGCCGTGGCTGAAATTGAAGCGGAACACGTCCGCCCCGGCGTTGAACAAGGCCTGGATGGCCTCCTTGCTGCTGCTGGCCGGGCCGAGTGTGGCCACGATTTTGGCTTGGCGTAGACGTCGCATGTGATCCCCTTGATTATATTTTTTTGTGTGACGGACGGCGCGCTACAGCACCAACACGGCGCGGAAATCGTTGACGTTGGTGCGGGTCGGACCGCTGACCACCAGGTCGTCGAGGGCGCTGAAGAAGCCGTAGCCGTCATTGTTTTCCAACAGCGTGCGGGCGCGCAGGTTGAGCGCCTGGCCGCGCGCCAGCGAGTCCGGCGCGTACAGGGCGCCGGCGTTGTCCTCCGAGCCGTCGATGCCGTCGGTATCGCAGGCAATGGCGTGGATGCCGGGATGCGCCTCCAGCGCCACGCCAAGACTGAGCAGAAACTCGGCGTTGCGGCCGCCACGGCCGCTGCCGCGCACCGTCACCGTGGTCTCGCCGCCGGAGATGATGACGCAGGGCCGCTGGAACGGTTGGCCGCGCGCCGCCACCTGGCGTGCCATGGCGGCATGCATGACGGCGATGTCGCGCGACTCGCCCTCGATACCGTCGGACAGGATATAAGGCGTGATGCCGGCGGCGCGGGCGTGCTGCGCCGCCGCCTCCAGCGCGTCCTGGGCGATGGCGATGACGTGGTGCTCGTTGCGGGCGAAGCGGGGGTCGTTCGGCTTGGGCGTTTCGCCGGCGCCGGATTCCAGATGCTCGCGCACGTTGGCCGGCACCTCGATGGCGTACTTGCGCAGCACGGCCAGCGCGTCCGCGCAGGTGGTCGGGTCGGGCAGGGTCGGGCCGCTGGCGACGATGCCGGGATCGTCGCCCGGCACGTCGGAGATCAGCAGCGTGACCACGCGGGCCGGCGCGCAGGCCAGCGCGAGGCGGCCCCCCTTGATGGCGGACAGGTGTTTGCGCACGCAGTTCATTTCGGAGATCGCGGCGCCGCTCTTGAGCAGCGCGCGGTTGATCGCCTGCTTCTGCTCCAGCGTGATGCCGGGCGCCGGCAGCGCCAGCAGCGACGAGCCGCCGCCGGAGATCAGGCACAGCACCAGATCGTTCTCACTCAGGCCGCGCACCATCTCCATGATGCGGCCGGCGGCGCGCAGACCCGCCTCGTCCGGCACCGGATGGGCCGCTTCGATCACTTCGATGCGCTGGCAGTCGACGCCGTGGCCGTAGCGCGTCACCACCAGGCCGGAGATGTCGCCTTGCCAGTGCTGTTCGACGGCGCGCGCCATGGCGGCGGCGCCTTTGCCGGCGCCGATCACCAGCGTGCGGCCGTTGACGGGCGGCGTGGGCAGATAGGCGGGCAGGCATTTCTCGGCGCTGACGGCGGCGACGGCGCTGCCGTACAGCTCAAGCAAAAATTGGCGGGGATTGAAGGTGCTCATCCTGGTGCTTTCATAAAAAAGAGCGCGGCGGCGGTGACGCAAGGGAGTAAAGACGCCGCCGCGCTGAGGGAAACGTGGTCAGACCGCTGCGCTCACGCCTCGGCGATCTGGTGGTTGGACATCAGCTCGATGGCGCGGCACAGCGCCGAGTGGTCCAGGCCACCCATGCCGTTGGCGGTGCAGGCGTTCATCAGCTCCTGCGCGGTGGCGGTGTTGGGCAGCGACACGCCGAGCGCCTTGGCGCCCTGCAGCGCCAGGTTCAAGTCCTTCTGGTGCAGTTCGATGCGGAAGCCGGGATTGAAGGTGCGCTTGACCATGCGCTCGCCGTGCACTTCGAGGATGCGCGAGGCGGCAAAGCCACCCATCAGCGCCTCGCGCACCTTAGCCGGATCGGCGCCGGCCTTGGAGGCGAACAGCAGCGCCTCGGCCACCGCCTGGATGGTCAGCGCGACGATGATCTGGTTGGCCACCTTGGTGGTCTGGCCGTCGCCGTTGCCGCCGACCAGGGTGATGTTCTTGCCCATCATCTCGAACAACGGCTTGACGATGTTGAAGGCCGCCTCGGGACCGCCGACCATGATGGTCAGCGAGGCCGCCTTGGCGCCAACCTCGCCGCCGGAGACCGGCGCATCCAGGTAGTCGCAGTCCAGCGCGTTGATCTTGCGGGCGAATTTCTTGGTCTCGATCGGCGAGATCGAGCTCATGTCGACCACGATGGAGCGGGGCCGCAGGCCTTCCGCCACGCCCTTCTCGCCGAACAGCGCGGCTTCGACGTGCGGCGTGTCCGGTACCATGACGATGATGATATCGGCGCGCATGGCCACTTCGGCGGCCGAGGTGCAGACGGTGGCGCCGGCTTCGATCAGCGCGAACGGCGGGTTCTTGATGTCGTGCAGGTAGAGCTTATGGCCGCCGGCCAGCAGGTGTTGTGCCATTGGCGCGCCCATGATACCCAAACCGATAAATCCGACTCTCGACATGATGATCTTCCTTTGAATGTGTGTGATTAGTGTTCGTTTTACAGACAGCCTTTACCTACGGCTAACTTGCCGGCGGCTACAAAACCACCCAAAGGCAAAGAGCCGGGGTCGGACTCCCCGCCTTGGCGCGGCGGGTCCGACCCCAGATTTACGCCTGTGGGGTTTCCGTGCTTGGCTAGCGGCGCCACCTACAGGCCGTGTTCGGCGCGCCAGGCCAGGCCCACCGCCGTATCCCCGCGCGGTTTGTACTCGCAACCTATCCAGCCGTCGTAGCCGAAGCTGTCCAACTGGGCGAACAGGAAGCGGTAGTTGATCTCGCCGGTACCCGGTTCGTTGCGACCCGGGTTGTCGGCCAGCTGAACGTGGCGGATCAGCGGCAGATAAGCCTTGATGCTCGCGCTCAGCTCACCCTCCATGCGCTGCATGTGGTAGATGTCGTACTGGATGAACAGGTTGTCCGAACCGGTCGCCTCGATAATGCGGGCCGCCTGGCTGGTGCGCGACAAGAAGAAGCCGGGGATGTCGAAGGTGTTGATCGGCTCGATCAGCAGGCGGATGCCTTCCTGCTTCAACGCGTCGGCGGCGAACTTCAGGTTGGCCACCACGGTGCGTTCGGCGCTCTCCAGGCTGACGTCCGGCGGCACGATGCCGACCAGGCAGTTAAGCTGCTTCACACCGAGCGCCTTGGCGTAGATGACGGCCTGCTGCACCCCTTGGCGGAACTCTTCGACCCGCTGCGGATGACAGGCGATGCCGCGCTCGCCGGCCTCCCAGTTCCCGGCCGGCAGATTGTGCAGCACCAGTTCAAGGTCGTTGGCCTGCAGGCGCGACACCAGCTCCTTCACCTCGTATGCATAGGGGAAGAGGAACTCGACGGCCTTGAAACCGGCGGCCGCCGCCGCCTCAAAACGGTCGAGGAACGGTACTTCGTTAAACAGCATGGTCAGATTGGCTGCCAGTTTGCTCATGTCGCTTCCTTTCGTGTCAATTCAGTTCAGTCGAGCAGCGAGATGGCGGTCGGCGCATCGGCACGGCCGACGGCCAGTTCCTCGAACTCGTTGATGTTGTTGATGTCGACGCCCATCGCGATGTTGGTGACACGCTCCAGAATCACTTCGACCACCACCGGCACGCGGAACTCCTCCATCCAGGCCTTGGCTTGCTTGAAGGCGTCCTGCAGGTCGTCCGGTTTGGTGACGCGGATCGCCTTGCAGCCCAGGCCCTCGACGACGGCGACGTGGTCGACGCCATAGCCGTTCAGCTCCGGCGCATTGATGTTCTCGAAGGCCAGCTGGACGCAGAAGTCCATGTCGAAGCCGCGTTGCGACTGGCGGATCAGGCCCAGGTAGGAGTTGTTGACCACCACGTGCAGGTAGGGCAGCTTGAACTGCGCGCCGACGGCCAGCTCCTCGATCATGAACTGGAAGTCGTAGTCGCCGGAGATGGCCACCACGCTGCGCTGCGGATCGGCCGCCACCACGCCCAGCGCGGCGGAGATGGTCCAACCGAGCGGACCGGCCTGGCCGCAGTTGATCCAGTGGCGGGCGTTGTAGACGTGGAGGAACTGCGCGGCGGCGATCTGCGACAGGCCGATGGTGCTGACGTAGCAGGTGTCGCGGCCGAAAGCCAGATTCATCTCCTCGTAGACGCGCTGCGGCTTGACCGGCACCTGCTCGAAGTGGGTCTTGCGCTGCATGGTGCGTTTGCGTTCCTGGCACTGCGCCACCCAGGCGGAGCGGTCGCGCAGTTTGCCGGCGGCCTTCCATTCGGTGGCCACTTCGATCAACAGCCGCAAGGCGTGGGCGGCGTCGGAGACGATGCCGAAGTCGGGACCGAAGACGCGGCCGATCTGGGTTGGCTCGATGTCGATGTGGACGAACTTGCGGTCCTTCGTGTAGACCTCGATCGAGCCGGTGTGGCGGTTGGCCCAGCGGTTGCCGATGCCGAACACGAAGTCGGAGGCCAGCACGGTGGCGTTGCCATAACGGTGGCTGGTCTGCAGGCCGGCCATGCCGACCATCAGCTTGTGGTCGTCGGGGATCACGCCCCAGGCCATCAGGGTCGGCACCACCGGCACGCCGGTCAGTTCGGCGAACTGCACCAGCAGCTCGGCGGCGTCGGCGTTGATGACACCGCCGCCCGGCGTCAGCAGCGGATGCTCGGCCGAGTTCATCATGCCCAGCGCTTTTTCGATCTGCGCGCGGGTCGCCTTCGGCTTGTACGGTTCGAGCGGCTGATAGGTGTCCGGGTCGAATTCGATCTCGGCCATCTGCACGTCGAACGGCAGGTCGACCAGCACCGGGCCGGGACGGCCGGAGCGCATGATGTGGAAGGCCTGCTGGAACACCATCGGCACCAGGGCCGGCTCGCGCACGGTGACGGCCCACTTGGTGACCGGCTTGGCGATGGATTCGATGTCGACCGCCTGGAAGTCCTCCTTATACAAACGGGCCCGTGGCGCCTGGCCGGTAATGCAAAGAATAGGTATGGAATCCGCCTGGGCCGAGTAGAGCCCGGTAATCATGTCGGTGCCGGCCGGGCCGGAGGTGCCGATGCACACGCCGATGTTGCCGGCGGTGGCGCGGGTGTAGCCCTCGGCCATGTGCGAGGCGCCCTCGACGTGACGCGCCAGAATGTGCTTGATCGTACCCTGCTTCTTCAAACCCGCGTAGAATGGGTTGATCGCCGCACCCGGCACGCCGAACACCTGGTGTACGCCCTCTTTTTCCAAAACGATTGCTGCTGCCTGCGCTGCGGTCATGCGTGCCATGCTGGTCTCCCTGAGCTATGATGTTTGAACTGATGAGTCACATCGTAGCGGCAAAGGACGGCCGTGATAAGAAGACAAAAACTCGCTTTATTCGATACTCCTTGTATCGAATACTTGTGGAATAATGGGCCATGGACAAACTCACCCAAATCGAGGCCTTCGTCGACGTGGCCGAAAAGGGCAGCCTGGTGAAGGCGGCGCTGGGCCAGCACATCACTCCGGTGATGCTGGGCCGGCGCATCGACGCGCTGGAGAAGCGCCTCGGCGTCAAGCTGATGCACCGCACCACGCGGCACCTGACCTTGACCGAACAGGGCACGCTTTACCTCGACCACTGCCGCAAGCTGCTGGCCGACCTGGGCCACGCCGACCGCATGGTCTCCGAGGGCCGCCACCGCGCCACCGGCCACCTCACCGTGTCGGCGCCGGCCGCCTTCGGCCGCAAGCATGTGGCGCCACACGCTGCCGGTTTCGTGCGCGCCCATCCCGACGTGCAGATTTCCTTCAACCTGACCGACCGCGTGGTCGATCTGGTGCGCGACGGTTACGACGTCGGCATCCGCATCGGCGGCGTCATCGATCCCAGCTTCGTCGCCGTCAAGCTGGCCAGCAACCGCCGCGTGGTGTGCGGCACGCCGGACTACTTTGAACGCAAGGGCATCCCGCGCACGCTGGAGGATCTGGCGCAGCACAACTGCCTGGCCTTCAATCTGCAGGGCGGCCAGCAGCGCGGCTGGTACTTCCAGCAGAACGGCAGGCAGGTGACCATGCGCGCCGACGGCAATTTGAACTGCAACGACGGCGAACTGCTGCACCGCTGGGCCACCGAGGGACTGGGCCTGGCCTGGCGCTCGTCGTGGGAGATCGAATCGCAACTGGCCTCGGGTGAACTGATCACGGTGCTGGACGATTTCGCGCTGCCGCAATACGACATCATCGCGGTGTATCCACAGCAGCGCCATTTGCCGGCCAAGGTGCGCTTTTTCATCGACATGCTGAAGGAGATCTACGCCCGCCCCGACTACTGGCTCACACGCTAGCGCATCACCTTCTCCACACCTCAAAAGCGGCCATGTGCCGCTTTTTTTTCGCCGCAAACCGGCGTCTCAAAACGCGGCTCAAAACGCGGCTCACAGCGCGACTCACAGCGCGCCTTCAAGCCTGAAAAACGGCCTGTTTTTCCTCGCAAAAATCAAACCTCACAGCAATAAATATTTCAAAAATATACATTTCCGCACCGCACCAAAAGTGTAAATAAAGCATCTAATTATTTGTGAACTTTTTGTGTCTTTTTTTTGACAATTTGTTAAATATTCGAATTCGGCAATTTGCCACTGGCATAAAGCAAGCTGAGCATTTTTTTCGCGAAACTTGCATAACGTAAGTTAACATCGTTTAACTGAGCCATATACACACAGTAAACCGCCCGCGTATTACCACAATTTGACAGTTAATATTATCTGTTGGATCAAAGTGACAAAAGAACATTTTTGATAAAAATTGTCACAACGGTGCTATATTTCCGTTGGCAAATAGGTATCAACTATCAGATTGATTGCCATTCGAACGATGGTTACCGCCATTCATTTCTCAACACTTTTTGCGATGTCCCGACATGGTCTTTAGCAACTCGGTTTTGGTAATTCCAGCCCCCGGCGAGCAGGTGCCGGCCCACTTCAACGACACCGCGCGCAGCTATCCCCGCAGCGCCGTGATCCCACAAATCTTCGAACGGATTGCCGCCGCCGCGCCCGAGCGCATCGCCCTGGACGACCTGACGGAGCAGCTCAGTTATGCCGAGTTGAACCGCCGCGCCAACCGACTGGCCCATCTGCTGCTCGAACTGGGCGTGGGACCGGACCGCCGCGTCGCCCTGCTGTTCGAACGCGGCATCGGCATGGTGGTTGCCAGCCTGGCCGTGCTGAAGGCCGGCGGCGCCTATCTGCCGCTCGATCCGGCCACGCCGCCGGCCCGTCTGGCCGAGATCCTGGCCGACGCCGCGCCGCAAGCGCTGCTGTGCACCAGCGCCATCGCCGGCCTGGACTGCGGCGCCGCCCTGGTCGAGCTGGCGCGCGACGGTGAACGGCTGGCGCGCCAGCCCGAACACAATCCCGACCCGGCCGCCAGCGGACTGCATGCCCGCCACCTGGCCTATGTCATGTACACCTCCGGCTCGACCGGCGCGCCGAAGGGCGTGATGATCGAGCACCGCAGCGTGCTGCGGCTGGCGCTCAACAGCGGCTTCGCCCCGCTCGACGAGCGTGATTGCGTGGCCCATTGCGCCAACCCGGCCTTCGACGCCGCCACCTGGGAGATCTGGGGCGCGCTGCTGAACGGCGCCCGCCTGCTGGTGCTGGCGCCGGACACGGTGTTGCGGCCGCGGGCCTTCAACGACGCGCTGATCGCCGGCGGCGCCACCGCGCTGTGGCTGACGGCCGGCCTGTTCCACGAATACGCCGACGCGCTGGAGCCAGCCTTCGGCCGACTCACCTGGCTGCTGGCCGGCGGCGACGTGCTCGATCCCAAGCGCCTGGCCGCCGTGCTGGCCAAGTCCAGCCGGCCGCGCCATCTGCTCAACGGCTACGGTCCGACCGAGACCACCACCTTCGCCACCACCTTCGAGATCGACGCCGCCGCCGCGCGGGCCGGCGCCGTCCCCATCGGCCGGCCGATCGGCAACACCCAGGTGCGCATCCTCGACGAACACGGCCAACTGCTGCCCTTCGGCGCCACCGGCGAAATTTGCATCGGCGGCGACGGCGTGGCGCGCGGCTATCTGAACCGGCCGGAGCTGAGCGCCGAGCGTTTCGTGGCCGATCCATTCAGCACCGAGCTCGACGCCCGCCTCTACCGCAGCGGCGACCTGGGGCGATGGCGGGCCGACGGCAACATCGAATTCGTCGGCCGCAACGACTTCCAGGTCAAGCTGCGCGGCTTCCGCATCGAGCTGGGCGAGATCGAGGCGCGTCTGGCGGCCTGCTCCGGCGTGGACGAGGCGCTGGTGCTGCTGCGCGAGGACTACCCGGACGACAAGCGCCTGGTCGGCTACCTGCGCCAGCAGGCCGGCGCCGACGCCATCGACACAGGCGCCGTGCGCGCCGCGCTGAAACGCGCGCTGCCGGCCTAC
The DNA here is from genome assembly GCF_016461825.1 of Rugamonas violacea. Lineage (GTDB taxonomy): Bacteria > Pseudomonadota > Gammaproteobacteria > Burkholderiales > Burkholderiaceae_D > Rugamonas. The sequence goes on from NZ_JAEMNU010000040.1 coordinate 11,840, forward strand.
ATGCAGCCCAGCGCCCTGCTGGTGTTGGCGCGCTTTCCCTTGACGGTGAACGGCAAGATCGACCGCAAGGCGCTGCCGGCACCGGCCCGCGCCGACGCCGCCGGGAGCGACTACAACGCGCCGGAAGGCGACAGCGAACAAGCCTTGGCGCTGTTGTGGCAGGAGCTGCTGGCGCTGCCGCAGGTGGGCCGGCACGACAACTTCTTCGAGCTGGGCGGCCATTCCTTGCTGGCGCTGCGCTTGATGTCGCGCCTGCGCCAGCAGTTCGACGTCGAACTGACGCCGCGCGTGCTGTTCGAACATCCCACCGTCGCCGGCCTGGCCGCCCAGTTGAGCGGCGCCGACCGGGTCCGCTGGGTGCCCATGGCCGCCGGCGAACCTGGCGCCGCCGGCACAACCGGCACAGCCGGCATCCCGGCCGGGCACGCGCCCTTGTCGCACGCCCAGCAGCGCCTGTGGTTCCTGCACCAGCTCGACTCCGCCGCCGGCCTGGCCTACCACATGCCGGTGGCCTACCGGCTCAGCGGCACGCTGCACGAGGACGCGCTAAAGGCCGCGCTGGCGCGCATCGTGCAGCGCCACGACAGCCTGCGCACGCGCTTTGTCATGCTCGACGGCGCGCCGGTGCAGCGCGTCGCGGCGGCCAAGCAGACCCCGCCGTTGCTGGAGCAAGACCTGAGCTACCTGGACGAACCCGAGCAGGCGGCCGCGCGCGGCGCCCTGTACGCCGCCGAGATCGCCCGTCCCTTCGACCTGGCCGCCGGCCCGCTGCTGCGGGTGATGCTGCTGCGCTTGGCGCCGGAGCTGCACGAGCTGCTGCTGATCCAGCACCACATCATCTCGGACGGCTGGTCGATGGGTGTGCTGAAAACCGAGCTGGGCGCGCTGTACAGCGCCTTCAGCCAGGGCCGGCCCGACCCGCTGCCGCCGCTGCCGTTGCAGTACGCCGATTACGCCGCCTGGCAACGCCAGCCGGCGCAGGCCGCCGCGCTGCAACGGCAACTGGGATTCTGGCGCGCCCACCTGGAGGGCGCGCCGGTGCTGCTGGAGCTGCCGACCGACCGGCCACGGCCGGCGCGGCAAAGCTATCGCGGCGGCCGCGTCGCCTTCGCGCTGGACGCCAACGCCAGCGCGGCCCTGCGCCAGCTCGGCCAGCGCCACGGCGCCACCCTGTTCATGGTGCTGCTGGCCGGCTGGTCCGCCTTGCTGGCGCGCCTGAGCGGCCAGGACGACATCGTGGTCGGCACGCCGGTGGCCAACCGCCAACGGCCGGAAGTGGAGGCCTTGATCGGCTTCTTCGCCAACACGCTGGCGCTGCGCGTTCGCCTGGACGGCAATCCCGCCACCGCCGCCCTGCTGGCGCGGGTGCGCGAGACCACGCTGGCGGCCTACGAGCACCAGGAGCTGCCGTTCGACCACCTGGTCGAAGCGCTCAATCCGCCGCGCAGCATGGCGCACGGCCCGCTGTTCCAGACCGTCCTGGCGCTGGACAACACGGGCGCCGAGCATCTCGACCTGCCGCCCGAGCTGGCGCTGCGCGAAACCAGCCTGCCGCAAAACACCACCCACTTCGATCTGTCGCTGTTGTTGGCCGACGACGGCCGCCAGGTGGCCGGCCACATCGAGTACGCCAGCGACCTGTTCAACCACGCCACCATGCGGCGCCTGGCCGACAGCCTGCACATCCTGTTGGCCGGCATGGCCGCCGACGACACGCTGCCGCTCAGCCGCCTGCCGCTGCTGGCGCCGGCGGCGCGCCGGCAGTTGCTGGTCGACTTCAACGCCACCACCACTGCGTATCCGCGCGACGACCTGATCCACCGGCAGTTCGAACGCCAGGCCGCCGCCACGCCGGACGTGATCGCGCTGTGCTTCGGCGCCGAACGTCTCAGCTACGCCGAGTTGAACCGGCGCGCCAACCGTCTGGCCCACGCCCTGCTCGCGCTCGGCCTGGCGCCGGACGACCGCGTCGCGCTGCAGCTGTGGCGCGGCAGCGCGCTGGTGGTGGCCATGCTGGCCGTGCTGAAGGCGGGCGCCGCCTACCTGCCCTTGGAACCGGACGCGCCCGCCGCCCGCCTGGCGCACATCCTGAGCGATGCCGCGCCGCGCGCGCTGCTGTGCGCGCCGGCCACCGCGCGCTCGCCGCAATTGGCGACGCTCGGTGCGACGTTCAACGGAGTTCTGCTGCAGCTCGACGAACACGGCGGCGGCGCCGACGGCGACCAACTCGGCATCGCCAGCCGATCCGACGCCAACCCGGACGCCGCCGCCCTCGGCCTGCACACGCGCCACCTGGCCTACGTGATCTACACCTCCGGCTCGACCGGCCTGCCGAAAGGCGTGATGGTCGAGCACCGCAACGTGCTGCGGCTGGTGCTCAACAGCGGCTACGCGCCGTTGACGGCGGAGGACTGCGTGGCGCACTGCGCCAACCCGGCCTTCGACGCCGCCACCTGGGAGATATGGGGCGCGCTGCTGAACGGCGCCCGCCTGCTGGTGCTGCCGGCGCAGACGGTGCTGCGGCCGCAGGCGCTCAACGCCGCCCTGCTCGACGGCGGCGTCACCGCGATGTTTCTGACCACCGGGCTGTTCCACGAATATGTCGACGCGCTCGAACCGGCCTTCGCCCGCCTGCGCTGGCTGATGACCGGCGGTGAGGTGCTCGACCCGCAGCGCGCCGCCCGCGTGCTGGGCAAGGCGGGCCGGCCGCGCCACCTGCTCAACTGCTACGGACCGACCGAGACCACCACCTTCGCCACCACCTGCCAGCTCGGCGCCGAGACGGCGCAGGCGCGCGCCATCCCCATCGGCCGGCCGATCGGCAACACCAGCGTCTACCTGCTCGATGGCGAGGATCAGCCGGTGCCGATCGGCGTGGCCGGCGAGATCTGCATCGGTGGCGACGGCGTGGCGCGCGGCTATCTGAACCAGCCGGTGCTGAGCGCACAACGCTTCGTCACCGATCCGCTCAGCGGCGTCGAGGGCGCCCGCATGTACCGCAGCGGCGACCTGGGACGCTGGCGCGCCGACGGCAACCTCGAATTCATCGGCCGCAACGACGAGCAACTGAAGCTGCGCGGCTTCCGCATCGAACCGGGCGAGATCGAGGCGGCGCTGACGGCCTGCCCCGGCGTGCGCGAAGCGCTGGTGCTGCTGCGCGAGGACAGCCCCGGCGAGCGCCGTCTGGTCGGCTATTTCAGCGCGACCGACGGCGCCGACCTCAAGCTGGAAACGGTGCGGCAGGCTTTACGGGCGGCGCTGCCCACCTACATGCTGCCCAGCGCCCTGGTGCGGCTGGCGCGCTTTCCGCTGACGCCGAACGGCAAGGTGGACCGGCGCGCCCTGCCGCCACCGGGCGACACCGCGGCGCCGGACCACGCGGCGGACAGCACCACGGCGGCGCCCGCCGCGGCGCTCAGCGCCGAGGAGGAGGAGCTGGCCGAACTGTGGCGCGCGCTGCTGCGCCCGCCACCGCTTGCCGCCGGCGACAATTTTTTCGACCTCGGCGGCCACTCGCTGCTGGCGGTACGGCTGGTGGCCCGCATCGAACAGCACTACGGCATCGAGTTCCCGCTCGACGCCGTGTTCGAGGCGCCGACACTGAACCAGATGGCGGCACGCATCGCCATCCTGCGGGCCGACTACCAGCCCGAGGCCCTCGACGACCTGCTGCGCCAGCTGGAAGGCCTCAGCGACGAGCAGGCCAGCCAGCGTCTGGGCCACGCTTGGACGCCACCCACCTCCATGCCACCGCCGCAACAGCCGCAGCGGCCGGAGCCATCACAACAATAGGCAGCAGACACCAACGCGGCGCACGCCGCCCTTGCCCCCCAATAGCCACAACCACGACTCACACTGGATGACATCATGACTGATTTGAACCAACGACTGGCCGGCCTGTCGCCGGAAAAACGCGCCCTGCTGATGCAGCAGCTGAGCAAACAAACCACCCCGCCGGTGAGCCGCGACATCGGCCGCCGGGCGCGCCCGGCCCGCGTGCCGCTCTCCTTCGCCCAGCAGCGCCTGTGGTTCCTCGACCAGTTGGAGCCTGAATCGCCGGTCTACAACGTGCCCAGCGCGATGTGGATGCAGGGCCGGGCCAACGCCGCCGTGCTGGAACGGGCGCTGGGCGAAATCGTCGCCCGCCACGAAGTGCTGCGCACCGTCATCGTGCAGGACGAGGCCGGCCCGCACCAGCGGGTGCTGGCGGCGGCGCCGTTCACGCTGGAGCGGCTCGACGTCGGCACGCTGCCGGCCGAACAGCGCCGCGCGGCGGCGCTGCGCCTGGCGCGCGACGAGGCGCGCCGTCCGTTCAAGCTGTCCAGCGGCCCGCTGCTGCGCGCAGTGCTGATCCGGCTCGACGAGCAGCAGCACCTGTTCGTGCTGAACGCCCACCACATCGCCTTCGACGGCTGGTCGCACGGCGTCATCTTCGCCGAGCTGTGCGCGCTGTACGACGCCTTCCAGGCCGACCAGCCGTCGCCACTGGCCGAGCTGCCGATCCAGTACGCCGACTACACCTTGTGGCAAAACGAGCTGCTGGCCGAAGGCAGCGCCACGCTGGCGCGCCAGCTGGACTATTGGAAGGAGCGCCTGGCCGGCCAATTGCCGGTGCTGGAGCTGCCCGGCGACCGGCCGCGCCCGGCCGTGCAGAGCAAGCGCGGCGCCGCCCGCTGCCACCGCATCGCCGCCACCCAGTACGAGGACATCAAGCGCTTCGGCCGCGACGAGGGCGCCACGCCGTTCATGGTGGTGGCCGCCGCCTTCCAGACGCTGCTGGCGCGCTACTCCGGCCAGGACGACCAGATCGTCGGCGTCGGCGTGGCCAACCGCCGCCGCCAGGAAATGGAACCGCTGGTCGGCTTCTTCGTCAACACGCTGGCGCTGCGCACCGACCTGTCGGGCGACCCAAGTTTCCGCGAGCTGCTGGGCCGCGTCAAGGAGGGCACGCTGGGCGCCTACTCGCACCAGGACCTGCCGATCGAACGGCTGCTGGAGGAGCTGGACCTGGAGCGCTCGCTAAGTCATTCGCCGCTGTTCCAGGCCATGCTGTTCTTCCAAAACTTCCCGCCGCAAGAGGTCAATCTACAGGGCCTGACCTTGATCCCGACCGAACACGGCGCGCTCGACGCCGGCACCGCGCGGGCCGACCTGACCTTGTTCGCCGGCGAGGAGGACGGCGGCCTTAGCCTGTATCTGGAATACGCCACCGACCTGTTCGACGCCGCCACCATCGACGCCTTCGCCGGCCACCTGGGCCAGCTGCTGCGTGCGGCCGTCGCCGCGCCGCAGCTGGCCCTGTCCAAACTGGAGATCCTGGCGCCGGACCAGCGCCGTCAATTGCTACATGACTGGAACGCCAGCGCCCAACCGATGCCGGCGCAGGCCAGCGTGCACGCCATGTTCGAAGCCCAGGCCGCCCGCACGCCGGACGCCGTCGCCTTGCGCCACCTCGGCCGCAGCGTCAGCTACGCCGAGCTGGATCGCCGCGCCAACGCGCTGGCCCGGGCGCTGACGGTGCAAGGCGTCGGCCCGGGCGACCTGGCCGGCCTGTTCGTGCGCCGCTCGCCGGAGATGATGGTGGCCCTGCTGGGCATCCTCAAGGCCGGCGCCGCCTACCTGCCACTCGACCCGGCCTATCCGGCCGAGCGGCTGGCCTTCATGCTGGAGGACTCGGCCGCCCGCGTCGTCGTCACCGAACGCGCCCTGCTGGAGCAATTGCCGGCCCAGGCGCCCGCCACATTGCTGCTCGACGCGCTGGGCGAAGTGGCCGAAGTGGCCGGGCTGGCCGAGGCGCCGGCTATCGCCCTGGCCGCCGACGCGCTGGCCTACGTGATCTACACCTCCGGCTCGACCGGCCGGCCCAAGGGCGTGCTGCTGCCGCACCGCGCGGTGGTCAACTTCCTCGCCTCGATGGCGCGGCGGCCCGGCATGACGGCGGCCGACCACGTCTGCGCCGTCACCACGCTGTCGTTCGACATCGCCGTGCTCGAACTGCTGCTGCCGCTGACGCTGGGCGCCAGCATCGAGATCGCCGACAGCGCCACCGCCGCCGACGGCGCCGCCTTGGCGCGCCTGATCGAGAGCAGCGGCGCCACCTTCATGCAGGCCACGCCGGCCACCTGGCGCATGCTGCTTGAAGCGGGATGGAGCGGCCGCGCCGGTCTGACCGCGCTGAGCGGCGGCGAGGCGCTGACGCGCGAGCTGGCCGACCGCTTGCTGGAGCGCTGCGGCGCGCTGTGGAATATGTATGGCCCGACCGAGACGACGATCTGGTCGACGCTGGAACAGGTGACGCCGGGCGAGGCAGCTATCAGCATCGGCCAGCCGATCGCCAACACGCAAATCTACGTGGTCGACGCCCACATGCAGCTGCAACCGGCCGGCGTGCCGGGCGAAATGCTGATCGGCGGCGCCGGCGTGGCGCTGGGCTACCTGCGCCGCGCCGAGCTGACGGCGGAGAAGTTCATCGCCGATCCGTTCAATCCAGCCACGCCGGACGCCAAACTGTACCGCAGCGGCGACCTGGCGCGGCGCTGCCGCGACGGCCGCATCGAGGTGCTGGGCCGGATCGACAACCAGGTCAAGCTGCGCGGCTACCGCATCGAACTCGGTGAGATCGAGGCGGTGCTGCAGGAGCATGCGGCGCTGGCCCAGGCGGTGGTGATCTGCCGCGAAGACCAGCCCGGCGACAAGCGCCTGGTGGCCTACCTGGTCGCCGCGGCCGGCGCCAGCGTGCCGCCGGCCGCCGAGCTGCGCGCCCACAGCGCCGGCCGTCTGCCCGAATACATGCTGCCGTCGGCCTTTGTCGCCCTGCCCCAGCTGCCGTTGACGCCAAACGGCAAAATCGACCGGCGCGCGCTGCCCAAACCGGATGGCGCCAGTGTCGAGGGCGCCGGCTACCGCGCCCCGCGCAACGCCGACGAGGAGGCGCTGTGCACGCTGTGGGCCGAGGTGCTGGCGCTGCCGCAGGTCGGCATCGACGACGACTTCTTCAAGCTGGGCGGCCACTCGCTGCTGGCGACGCGGCTCATCATGCGCGTCCAACAAACCCTGGGCACCGAGCTACAACTACGCAGCCTGTTCGAGGCGCCCACCGTGGCCGCCTTCGCCGAGCTGCTGCTGCGCACCCGCCTCGACGATGTCGGCGATGGCGCCCTGGCCGCCATGCTCGACCAGCTCGAAGGTCTTTCCGACGCCAACATCGACGCGCTGCTGGCCGGCGCCGTGGAGCAACAATGAATCAGCCATCCCAACCCGGCGGCGCCACGGCGGAAGACCGCCTGGCCCGCCTGACGCCGCAGCAGCGCGCGCTACTTTTGCAGCGCCTGAGCGCCGGCAGCAAAGGCGCCGAGCACGCCGCGCCCGACCTGGCCGGCAGCATCGCGGCCCTGCCGCCGCTGGCCGACGGCACGCCGTTCGCCCAGGCGCCGGCGCAGCAGCGCATCTGGTTCTTCGAACGGCTGCAACCGGGCAGCGGCGCCTACAACCTCTACCAACACCAACGCCTGCGCGGCGCGCTCGACGCCGAAGCCTTGCAGACCGCCTTCGAGGCCATCGTCGCGCGCCACGCCGCCCTGCGCACCGGCTTCAGCGAACTGGCCGGCCAGCCGCTGCAAACCGTCCACGCCGAGGTCGCCTTCCATATGCGGCGGCTGGACCTGTCGGCGCTGCCGTGCGCCGCGCGCGAGACGGAACTACTCCGCCTGGCCAGCCGGGAGAACGCCCATCCCTTCGACCTGGCCTGTCCACCGCTGTTGCGCGCCACGCTGGTGCGCCTGGCCGACGACGACCACGCGCTGTTGGTGGTGTTGCACCACATTGTAGGCGACGCCTGGTCCAGCGACGTGCTGGCCGCGGAGCTGGAGCTGCGCTACAACACCCTGCTCAACGGCGCCGCCGGCGAAGCGCAGGAATGGACGCCGCCGCAGCCCAGCTTTGCCGACATCGTGCGCTGGCAAACCGCGCCGGCGCAGCAGCGCAAGCTGGAACGTGAGCTCGACTACTGGCGCGGCGCGCTGGCCGGCGTCAGCGGCGCGCTGGCTCTGCCGACCGACAAGCCCCGGCCCGACACGCTAAGCGCGGCCGGCGCCCGCCACAGCTTCCTCCTGCCGGCCGAATTGGTCGAAGGACTGGAGCAAACCGCACGCAATGAAAACGCCACACTGTTCATGGTGCTGCTGGCCGCCTTCCAGTGTCTGCTGGGCCGCCACGCCGGGCAGGACGACGTGGTGGTCGGCACGCCCTTCGCCAACCGGGGACGGGCCGAATTCGAACCTTTGATCGGATTGTTCGCCAACACGCTGCCAATGCGCGGCGACCTGTCCGCCGATCCCTCGTTCCGCCAACTGTTGGCGCGCACCCGCAGCTACTGTCTGGATGCCTACAGCCATGCCGACACGCCCCTGGAGCGCATCGTCGACATCCTCAAGCTGGAGCGGGTGCCCGGCCGCAGCGCGCTGCTGCAAACCATGTTCGTCCTGCAGCCCGGGGTGGACAAACCAATGCAGCTGCGCGGCCTGCGCGCCGAAGCCCTGCATGGCGACTTCGACCGCGCCCGCTTCGAGCTGACCTTGTCGCTGACCCGCCAGGCCGACGGCATGCTGGCGGCGTTCGACTACAGCACCGACTTGTTCGAGTCGGCCGGCATCGCCCGCATGGCCGGCCAGTACCTGGTCCTGCTCGGCGGCGTGGTGCGTGAGCCGGACTGCGCGCTGTCGCGCCTGCCGCTGCTCGACGCGACCCAACGCGCCGAGCTGCTCGCCCTGGCCGACGGCGGCCCCGCCGCCGCCTTGCTGGCGCCGCCGGCTGGCGGCAATCTGTTCGGCTGGGTCCGCGCCCAGGCAGCGCTGCGGCCGGATGCCGCCGCGCTGCTGGCGCCGGATGCGCGGCTCAGCTACGCCGAGTTGGTGCGCGCGGCCGACGCCGTGGCCCGGCAACTGCGCGAACTCGGCGCCGGCCCGGGCCGCCGCGTCGCCCTCCTGGCCGACCGCTCGGTCGATGCCTTGGTCGGCCTGCTCGGCATACTGGCGGCCGGCGCCGCCTATGTGCCGCTCGATCCGGCCCACCCGGACGAACGCCTGGGCCATATGCTGGACGACGCCGGCGTCGGCGCGCTGGCCTTCCCGGCGCCGCTGGGCCGCCGCGCCGACCGGCTGGCCGGCAAGCGCCCGCTGCCGCTGTTGAATCTGGACTGGCGTGAACTGGTAACAGAGGCAGCACTGGCCGGCGAACCGGCCAACCCGCCGCCGCAGGAAGCGCCGGCCGCCACGCGCCGCATGTCGGCAGCGGCACCGGCCGCCGCGCCCATTGCGGACGCCGCCGAAGCCTACGTCATCTACACCTCCGGCTCGACCGGCACACCGAAGGGCGTCTCGATCAGTCACGCCGGCGTCATCAATCTGGTGCAGGCCTTCGCTTTGCGCCACGACTGCGCCGGCCACCGCCTGTTGATGATCCCGCCGCTGCAGTTCGACGCCTCGGTCGGCGACATTTTCCCCGTGCTGGCGGCCGGCGCCACGCTGGTGCTGCATCCCGCGCCGAACGAGCTGGGACCGCGCGAACTGGAACGCTACTGCGCCGACTTCGACATCAGCGCCATCGACGCGCCGGCCGCACTGTGGCGGCGCTGGACCGAGGGCCTGGGCCAGGACGCCGCCGGCGGCGCACGCGCCACGCCGCTGCTGCCGTCGCTGCGCATGTTGATGTTCGGCGGCGAGGCCGTGCCGCTGTCGCTGGTGCGCCGCTTCGCCGCGCTGACCGGCCAGCGCGTCACCCTGAGCAACCACTACGGCCCCACCGAGGCCACCGTCTGCGCCACGCTGCTCAGCACCATCGACGGCGCCGGACTGGCCGGACCGGACCTGCCGATCGGCCGGCCGCTGCCCGGCGTGCAAACGCACGTGCTGGACGCCCATCTGCAACTGGCCCCGCGCGGCGTCGTCGGCGAACTGTGCATCGGCGGCGCCGGCGTGGCGCGCGGCTACCTGAACGCGGCCGAACTGGACGCCGCCCGCTTCGTCGCCGACCCGCTGGCGGCCGAGCGCGACACCGGCGCGGGCAGCGGCGCGGCCCGCCTGTACCGCAGCGGCGACCAGGCCCGCTGGAACGCCGACGGCAGCCTGCACTTCATCGGCCGCAGCGACCACCAGGTCAAGCTGCGCGGGGTGCGCATCGAACTCGGCGAGGTCGAAGCCGCGCTGAGCGACTACCCCGGTGTCAGCGCCGCCGTCGCCAGCGTGTGCGAGCTGGCGCCCGGCGAGCGCCGCCTGGTGGCCTACTTCGTCGCCGGCGGCGACGCCGTGGTCGACAGCGCCAGCCTGCGCACCTTTCTGGCCGGCCGACTGCCGGACGCCATGCTGCCGTCGCTGTTCCAACGCCTGGACGGCATGCCCTTGACCGTCAACGGCAAGGTCGACCGCCGCGCCCTGCCGGCGCCGACGGCCATGCCGCAGGATGCGCCGCAACGCGTCGCCACGCCGCCACACAACGACACCGAGCGCGCCATCCTGGCGATCTGGAGCGAGCTGCTGGCGCGCCATGACCTGGGCACCGACGACGAATTTTTCAGCGTCGGCGGCGACTCCCTGCTGACCCTGCCGCTGGTGTTCCATCTCGGCCTGGCCTTCAACGTCGAGGTGCCGCTCAGCGCCGTGTTCGCCGCGCCCACCGTGGCGGCGCTGGCGCGGGTGGTCGACGATCTGCGCGCCGGCATCGCACCGGCGCAGCTGGACCTGGTCGCGCAGGTGCGACTGCCGGACGAGATCGACCCGGCGCGTGCCCTGCCGGCGCGCGCCCCGCGCGCGCTGCCGGACTGCGTCTTCATCACCGGCGCCACCGGCTTCCTCGGCGCCTACATGCTGCGCGACCTGCTCGACATGACCGCCGCCCGCATGCTCTGCCTGGTGCGCGCGGCCGACCAAGCCGACGGCCTGCGCCGCATCCGCGCCAACCTGGAAGGCTACGGCCTATGGCGCGACGGCGACGAGCGGCGCATCGAAGCCCTGCCGGGCGACCTGGCCGCGCCGTCCTTCGGCCTCGACCCGGCCGGCTTCGCCGCGCTGGCCGACCGCGCCGACGTGATCTTCCACAACGGCGGCCAGGTCAACTTCCTCGCCCCCTACCAGAGCCTGGAGGCGGCCAACGTGGGCGGCACGCGCGACGTGCTGCGCCTGGCCAGCAGCGGCCACCTCAAGCCGGTGCATGTGGTCTCGACGCTGGGCGTCTACCTGACCGAGGACCAGCTCGACGCCACCATCAGCGAGCAATCGCCGCCGCCAACGCCGGCCGGCCAGCACGGCGGCTACAACCAGAGCAAGTGGGTGGCCGAGCAGCTGGCCTTGGCTGCCCGCGCACGCGGCCTGCCGGTGGCGTTGTACCGGCCGGCGCGCATTACCGGCGACAGCCGCCACGGCACCGCCAACCTGGCCGACTACTTCCATTCATGGATCAAGGGCTGCGTCCAATTGGGCCTGGCGCCGAGCGGCGACGGCGACAGTTTCGACATGGCGCCGGTCGACTATGTCAGCCGCGCCATCGTCCAGTTGGCGCTCGGCGCCGGCGCGGCCGACGGCAATTTCCACTTGCTCAACCCGCAACGCATGGCCGTGGACGATCTACTCGCCTGCCTGCGCGACGCCGGCCATGCCGTCGCGCCGACCGACTACGCCAGTTGGCGCCTGGCCCTGCTGGCCGCCACCACCAACTCGCGCGACAACGCCCTGGCCAGTTTCGCCGCGATGTTCCCGCCGGCCGAGCGGATCGACGCGCGCGAACCGCGCTTCGATTGCGGCGCGACGATGGCGGCGGTGGCGCCGCTGGGCACCGTTTGCCCGCCGGCCGACCGCAATTTGATGGCGACCTATCTGCGCTACATGCAGGCGCGCGGCTTCCTGCCGGCACCGGTTACGGCTTCGGCTTCGGCTACGGCAGCGTCGGAGCAGCGCGCATGAGCGGCGCCGCACACCAGGCCAAGGTGGCCAAGCTGGCCGGCCTGCGCAACTTCCTGCTGATCTGGTTCGGCCAGCTGGTGTCCGGCGTCGGCTCGCGCCTGTCGGCCTTCGCGCTGGGCATCTGGGTCTTGCAGAGCACCGGTTCGACCACCCGCTTCGCGCTGATCTTCGTCGCCATGGCGGTGCCGGCGCTGCTGGTGTCGCCGCTGGCCGGCGCCCTGGTCGACCGCTGGGACCGGCGCCGCGTCATGCTCGGCTGCGAATTGCTGTCGGCCGCCACCATGCTGACGCTGGCCGCGCTGCTGGCCTTCGACCAACTGGCGCTGTGGCACATCTACGCCGGCGTCGGGCTGTCCTCGTTGGCCAACGCCTTCCTGGCGCCGGCCTACTCGGCCAGCATTCCTCTGCTGGCCACGCGTGAACAGCTCAGCCGCGTCAACGGCCTGGTGCAAACCGGCGCCGCCGTGGCCCAGGTGGCCGGGCCGCTGCTGGCCGGGGTACTGGTCAGCAGCATCAGCCTATACGGCGTGCTGCTGGTCGATGCCGCCAGCTTCCTGACCGGCGCCGTCGCCCTGGCCTTTGCACGGGTGCCGCGGCCGCCGCGCGCCGCCCCGGCCGAAGGCGACAGCCTCTGGCGCGAGGCCGGCGAAGGCTGGCGCTACGTGCGCTCGCGCGGCGGCCTGCTTGGCCTGCTGTCCGTCTTCGGCATCAACAACTTCCTGTTCGGCATAGCCAGCATCGCCATCACTCCGCTGGTGCTGTCCTTCGCCGACCCGGCCATGCTGGGTCTGCAAATGGGCTTGGGCGGCGCCGGCCTGTTGTTGGGCGGTTTGGCGATGACCGCCAGCGGCGGGCCGACGCGGCGCATCCACGGCGTGCTCGGTTGCTCGCTGCTGGCCGGCCTGGCCCTGGCGCTGCACGGCCTGGCGCCGTCGATGCTGCTGCTGACGGCGGCCGGCTTCGTGCTGTTCGCCATGCTGCCGGTGATCAGCGCCTGCAACGACAGCCTGTGGCAGAGCAAGGTGCCGGCCGCGCTACAGGGCCGCTGCTTCGCCATCCAGCGCGTGCTGTCGGAGTCGGCCATGCCGGTCGGCTACGTCCTGGCGGGGCCGCTGGCCGAACGACTGTTCGAACCGCTGCTGGCGCGCGATGGCGCCTTGGCCGGCTCGATAGGAACATGGATTGGCACCGGCGCCGGACGCGGCATCGGGCTGATGTTCATCACGCTGGGGCTGCTGATGGCGGCCATGGCTTTGGCGGCATGGTGCGTGCCTGCGGTACGCCGTGTCGAACAATTGCCGGACGCCTGTGAAGGCCCGGCGCAAACAACGGAGCGCGGCCAGATGGCGCCGGCTGGCCATGGCGGCCAAGCCGGCGCCGCCTGAGGCGCGCGCCACGCAAGTGGATCACAACAATCTTCGATGGTGAATATGATGACTCAAACAGAACTTCATACAGCACTGCCACGGGCCACCTGCCCGATGGCAGACCATGGCGTCGCGGCGGCAACACCCACGCCTCCCGGCCCGCGCCTGATGCGGGCCTCCGAGGTCGACCGCGACTATCCGGCCGACGCGCCGCTCGCCGAGGTACTGGCCTGGACCCGCGCCTTCCTGGCGCGCGCCCATCCGGACCTTGGCCGCAAGGGGCCGGTTTGCCCCTTCGTGCCGATCGCCCTGGCGCAGGACAGCATCTGGCTGGCCGAAATCAACGACCCCGCACCCACCCTGGAAAGCATCGCGGCGATCATCAGCGCCTACCGCGACCTGTTCCTCGCCACGCCGCCAACCGACGGCCCGGACTCGATCAACAAGGCCTTCATGGTGCTGTTCCCCAACCTGGGTGCGGAAGGCGCCGCCGTGGTCGACCAGGTGCAGTACCAGCTCAAGCGCGACTTCGTCGAGATGGGCCTGATGCTGGGCGAATTCCACGCCCTCAACGAGAGCGCGGGCCTGCGCAATCCCGACTTCCGCCCCCTGCGCAGTCCCATCCCCATCCTGGCGATTCGCCACATGGTCGATTCCGACCTGCCGTTTTTGCTGCGCGACGGCTACCCGGCCGAGTCGCGCGCCGCCTTCCTGCGCTCGTATCTGTACCGCCTGGCCGGCAGCCTGGCACCGGCCAAGTTGGAGCAGGCCATCGACGGCGTGATCGAAGCCGAGATCGAACGACGCAGCAACCACGCGTTGCGCAGCGACGGCGCCGCGCTGGCCACGCTGCCGCAACCACCGGACCTGAACGGCGAGCTGCCAATCGGCGCCGCGTCCACGACCGCCGGTCTGTTCAGCGGAGCACAGCCATGAGCGCCCGCCTGCCAACCACGCCGCAGGACGGCCAAGCGGACCACCAACTGCACGACCACGCCGGTGCCGAACAACGCATCGCCATTGTTGGCGGCGGCCTGGCCGGCTCGCTGCTGGCGCTGGCGCTGGCGCGGCAAGGCCACGGTGTCGACGTGTATGAACGGCGGCCCGACCCGCGCCGCCAGGACGGCGCCGCCGGCCGCTCGATCAACCTTGGCCTGTCCAAGCGCGGCATGCAGGCCTTGGCCATGGTCGGCCTGCTCGAACAGGTGCTGGCGCGCGCCGTGGTGATGCGCGGCCGCGTCATTCACGCGCCGGACGGTTCGACCCGCTACCAACCCTATGGCCGCGACGCCGGCGAGGTGCTGCACTCGGTCGACCGCAACGAGCTCAATCGCCTGCTGCTCGACCAGGCCGAAGCCCATCCCGGCGTGCGCCTGCACTTCGAGCACCGCCTGCTGCGCGCCGACAAGGCCAGTCGCGAGCTGGAACTCGACACTCCGCACGGCAAGGTGACAGTGCGGCCGCTGTGGGTGGCCGGCGCCGACGGCGCCTTCTCCAGCATGCGGCGCGAACTGCAGCACGGCGAACGGGCCGACTACCAGCAGGAGTATCTTGAGTGGGGCTACAAGGAGCTGACCCTGGCGCCGCTGGCGGACGGCGGCTCGGCCATCGAGCTGACCGCGCTGCACGTGTGGCCGCGCAGTCACTGCCTGTTCGTCTCCCACCCCAACCTGGACGGCTCGCACACCCTGACCTTGTTTTTGCCGCACGAGGGCGAGGAGAGCTTCGCCACCGTGCGCACGCCCGAGCAGGTGACGGCGCTGTTCCAGCGCTACTTCCCCGACCTGCAAGCCATGCTGCCCGGCCTGCTGGAGCAATGGGCCAACCACCCAACGGGTTCGCTGATCACCACCCGCACCGCGCCGTGGCGCTTCGGCGACTGGGCCGTGCTGCTGGGCGACGCCTGCCATGCCGTCTATCCCTTCTACGGCCAGGGCATGAACTCGGCCTTCGAGGACTGCTGCGTGCTGATGGCCGCGCTGGCGGCCCAGCCGGCCGACCGCGCCGCCGCCTTCAGCCAGTACGAGCTGACGCGCCGGCCGCACACCGACGTGCTGGCAGAACTGTCGAAGGCGAATTTTGTCGAACTGCGACAGAAGGTGCAGTCGCCCTGGTTCATCGCCCGCAAACGGCTCGACCTGGCGCTGAACCGGCTGTGGCCCCGTCGCTGGCTGCCGCTGTACACCATGATCGCCCATTCCACCATGCCCTACGGCGAGGCCCTGGCCCGCTCGCATCGCCAGGAGCGCCTGCTGCGCACCGTTCTGGTCTGCGCGCTGGCCGCCGGCGGCGTCGGACTGGCAGTCGCCGCGTTAGGAGTCCCGGCATGACAACCCATCCAAGCATCACCATCGAAAGGCGCGTCGTCGCCCTGCTGCTGGCCGCCTTCTTCGGCCTGTTCGCGGCGGTCGGCTGCAGCGCCTTCGTCCGTCCCGACTCGTCCTGGGCGGCGCTGGCCCTGCTGCCGCTGCTGGCCGCGCTGCTGTGCAACGGTTCCCTGGCGCGCCGCCTGCCCACCGCATGGGACGGCTTATGGCGCGGCCGCCCCCTGCTGTGCGCGCTCTGGCTGCTGCTGGCCATGGCCGCCTTGGGCCGCAGCGCCGGCGTCGGCCTCTACATGGCCGACCCGCAGCGGCCGCAGGCCTCGGCCATCTGGTTCGACCCGTTCTACGTCAACCACAGCTGCCTGTCGGGCTACTGGAAGGCGGCCGAATTGAGCCACACGCCGGGTGTCAACGTCTACCAGGAGAAGCCGTACGAGGGCAAGGAGGACAGGTTCAAGCTGGACGAGTACCTGTATCCGCCGCAGTTCCTGCTGCTGCCGCGCGCCGCCGGCGCCTTGCTCGGCACGCCATCGAGCAACTTCCTGCCGCTGCGCGCGTTGTGGTTCGCGCTCGACGCCACGCTGCTGGCCGGCGCCATGCTGGCCCTGTGCGGCTGGATAGGCGGCGGCGCCGGACGCCGCGCGGCGCTGCTGCTGCCGGCCGTCTGGCTGGCGCTGCCGACGCTGATCACTCTACAGACCGGCAATTTCCAGCTGCCCGCCATCGCCTTGTCGGTGCTGGCCATGCTGCTGTTCCAGCGCGGCCGCGCACTGGCCGGCGGCGCCCTGCTGGCGGTGGCGATGGTGAAGATCTTCCCCGCCATCCTCTGCGCCTACCTGCTGTTCACGCGGCGCTGGCGCGCGCTGGCCTGGAGCGTGGCCTTCTCGCTGCTGTTCCTGGCGGCCGCTTGGGCCTTGCTGGGCGCCCGGCCCTTCCTCGATTTCCTCGGCTACGAGCTGCCACGCATTGCCAGCGGCGAGCTGTGGGCCTGGCTGGAACTGGAGGGCTTGGAGGGTGTGGTGGCGATCAACCACTCCGTGCCCGGCCTGGTCTTCAAGCTGCGCCTGCTCGGCCTGCCCGGCATGGACCATCACATGATGGCCAACGTGGCCTGGGCCTGGTCGCTGGCGCTGCTGGCGATCGCCTGGCTGGCGGCGCGCCGCAGCGCAAGCGACGCCACGGCCACAGCCACGGCCAGAACTACTGTCGGAGCCAAGCCGGCCACCAATGCCAACGCCACCGATGTCGCCAACGCCGCCACCCCTGCGGCGCGGCTGCGGCAGGCGGCGCTGTGGATCGCCCTGATCGGTTTGGCCGCGCTGCGCAGCCCGTTCACGCCGGACGACTACGCGCTGTTCCCGGCCCTATGGCTGTGGTGCCTGCTGGCCGCCGCGGCGCCCGCCGGTGCCGCCGCCGGCGCCGCGCTGGCCCTGTTGTGGCTTGTACTGGCGCCGGTCATGCCATTCAGCCAGGTCGCGCCGGCCCAGCTGCCGGCCCTGCTGGCGCTGTCGACGGCCAGCCAATTGGCCGCGCTGGCGCTGTGCCTGTGGTTTGCCTTGCGCCGTCCGGCCGACCTGGCGAGCGCCACGCGCCGAACACAAGACGCGAGTAATACCGCCACCTCCTCCTTCCCATCCGCCGCCGCCATGTCGCGAGCGCGGACTGATTCCTGATATAGAAAGCGACCATCCAATGCAAACCTTCCAACCCGCCCACTTGCGCCGCACCTTGCTGCCCGCGCTGCTGTTGCTGGCCTCCGCCCTGACCGCCTCGCTGAGCCATGCCGCCGACGACAAGCTGCGCATCCCGCGCGCCAGCCGCGCCCCGGCGCTGGCCGACTATGTCAACGGCGTGCCGGCCGACGCCGGCGCGCTGGTCACCGGCTTCCGCCAGTTCAAGCCGGGCGACGGCCAGCCCGCCTCGCTCGAGACGCGCGCCTACCTGTCCTATGACGACCAGAACTTCTACGCCGTCTTCGTCTGCAAGGACGATCCCAAGCAGGTGCGCGCCCGCATCGCCCGGCGCGAGGACCTGCCCGGCGACGACGCGGTGCAGCTCGACCTCGACACCTTCCACGACAAGCAGCGCTCCTTCCGTTTTTACGCCAACCCCTACGGCGTGCAGATGGACGCCAAGCACACCGAGGGCGTCGGCGACGATTTCAACTTCGACACCCAATGGCGCTCCGACGGCCAGTTGACCGCCGACGGCTACGTCGTGCTGATGGCGATTCCGTTCAAGAGCCTGCGCTTCCGCAGCGCCGACGTGCAGGACTGGGGCATCGCGCTGGGCCGCATCGTGCCGCGCCTGAACGAGTTCTCCTACTGGCCCTACATCACCCAGCGCCAGGAGGCCTTCGTGCCGCAGATGGCCAGCGCCGAAATCGCCGCGCCGGTCTCGGCCGGCCGCAACATCCAGCTCAACCCCTACGTCTACATGGGCCGCAGCCGCGCGCTGGACGCGGCCGATCCGAGCCGTCCCGGCTGGCGCCACGACAACAAGAACCAGGCCGGCCTGGACACCAAGTTCGTGCTGGCCGACGCCTTCGCCGTCGACCTGACCTTCAACCCCGACTTCAGCGAGGTCGAATCGGACGAGCCGCAGGTCATCATCGACCAGCGCTACGAAGTGCAGTTCCCCGAGAAGCGCCCCTTCTTCCTGGAGAACTCCGGCTTCTTCGCCACGCCGCAGCCGCTGTTCTTCTCGCGCCGCATCATCGACCCGCAGCTGGGCGCCCGCGTCACCGGCCGCACCGGCGACTGGTCGCTGGGCGGCCTGCTGATGAACGACCAGGCGGCCGGCAAGCTGGTGCCGTTCGGCGATCCGGCCTATGGCAAGGACGCCCGCATCAGCGTGGCGCGCGCCCAGCGCGACTTCTCGGCCGACTCCAACGTCGGCGCGCTGTTGACCGACCGCCGCATCGCCGGCCACGCCAACACGGTGGCCGGCGCCGACGTGCGCTGGAAACTCAACGACAACTGGGTGCTGACCGGTCAGCTGGCCGGCAGCCGCAGCAGCGAAACCGGCGCGCCCGACGCCACCGGCAACCTGGCCTTCGTCGAGGCGCTGCGCTCGGACCGCGACTTCAACTACAGCGGCCAGTACCTCGACGTCTCCAGCAAATTCGCCAGCGACCTGGCTTTCGTGCCGCGCGCCGACATCCGCCAAACCACCCAGAGCGCCAGCTACCTGTGGAATCGCGGCGACGGCGGTTGGCTGGTCAGCCACGGCCCGAGCATCAAGGCGATCGGCACCAAGGACCACGCCAGCGTGCTGCAGGACTGGTCGACCGACGCCTGGTACAGCGTCAACGGCCTGCGCAGCACCACCTTCGAGGCGCACAAACTGGACGCCTACGAGCTCTACGCCGGCCTGGACTTCCGCAAGAGCGGCTTCCAGCTGGCCGCCAACACCGAGTGGTTCCACTGGCTGCAGGGCTGGGTCAAGGTCGGCCAGAACGACGTCATCAACTACGTCCCGGCGGCCGGCCTGGCGCCCTTCCTGGGCGACGCGCGCAGCGTCTCGGCCAACCTGAAGTTCACGCCGCATCCGCAGTTCCGCATCGAGCAGACGCTGTTCTGGAACGACCTGCGCACCAAGGACGGCGCGGCCGGTTACGCGGCCGGCAGCAACGTCTACCGCGAACTGCTGTCGCGCACCAAGTTCAACTACCAGCACAGCCGCTTCCTGACCGCCCACCTGATCCTCGACTACACGCGGCTCGACACCAACAGCGCCCTGACCGCGCTGCCCGGCGGGAAGCAGCTGACCGCCGACCTGCTGTTCAGCTATCTGCTCAGCCCCGGCACCGCGCTGTTCTTCGGCTACACCGACCGCCAGGAAAACCTGCGCCTGAGCGGCAATCCGCAGATCCTCGAACGCACCCGCGCGCTCGACCTGCACACCGGCCGCAAGTTCTTCGTCAAGCTGAATTACCTGTTCCAACTGTGACCATGAGCGCCATGCAAATCATCGTCCCCATGTCCGGCTTCGGCGAACGCTTCCGCCGCGCCGGCCACCGGCTGCCCAAGCCGCTGATCGAGGTCGACGGCAAACCGATCATCGCCCACGTGATCGGCATGTTCGACGCCGACTGCGAATTCATCTTCGTCTGCAACCAGGAGCACCTGGCCGAGCCGGCCTACCGCATGGCCGAAACGCTGCGCCGCTGGTGCCCTCAGGGCCGCATCGTCGCCATCGCGCCGCACAGCCTGGGGCCGGTGCACGCCGTGCTGCAGGCGCTGCGTCAGGCAACCCAGTTGATCGATCCGGCGCGGCCGGTGCTGCTCAACTACTGCGACTTCTGCTGCTATTGGAACTGGCAGCATTTCAAGCAGTTCGTCGCAGCCAACGCCTGCGATGGCGCCATCCCCGCCTACAAGGGCTTTCATCCGCACACGCTGGGCAGCACCAACTACGCCTATCTGCGTGAAACCGAGGGCTGGGTCGAGGCGATCCAGGAGAAGCAGCCCTACACCGACAACAGGATGGAGGAATACGCCTCCAGCGGCAGCTACTACTTCGCCAGCGGCCGGCTGATGGAGGAGGCGCTGCGCGGCGCCGTCGAGCAGCAGTTGACCGTCGGCGGTGAATACTACGTCAGCCTGGCCTACCGCCCGCTGTTGCAGGCGGGCCGCCGCATCGCCGTGTATCCGCTGCAGCACTTCATGCAGTGGGGGACGCCGCAGGACCTGGCCGAGTACCAGGGCTGGTCGGCCGCCTTCGCCCGTCTGGTGCAAGGCCCCGAGGCGGCGCCGTCGCCCGCCGGCGCTGTGCTGCTGCCGATGGCCGGCATGGGCCAGCGCTTCGTCGACCAGGGCTATGCGCTGACCAAGCCGCTGATCGAGGTGTCCGGCCGGGCCATGGTCGAGCAGGCGCTGCGCGACCTGCCGCCGGCCGCGCAGCACTGCTTCGTGCTGCGCGCCGACATGCCGGGCCACGACGAGATCGCCGCCGAGCTGCGCCACAGCCATCCCGCCGCGCAGATCGTCAGCGTGGCGGCGCTGACCGAGGGCCAGGCCTGCACCGCCCTGCTCGGCGCCGAGGCGCTGCTGCGGGCGCCGGCCGAAGGCGGCAACGGCGACAGCAGCGACAGCACCAACAGCACCAGCAGCGGCGGCCCGCTGACGGTCGGCGCCTGCGACTTCGGCATGCTGTACGACGCGGCGGCGCTACAGGCGCTGCTGGCCGATCCGGCGGTCGACCTGATCGTCTGGGGCGCGCGCGGCAACGCCAACGCCATCCGCCGGCCGCAGATGTTCGGCTGGATAGACGCCGACCAGCAGGGCCGCATCCGCCGCATCTCGGTCAAGACGCCACTGGCCGCGCCGGCCAGCGATCCCATCGTACTGGGCGCCTTCACCTTCCGCCGCGCCGACGACCTGCGCCGCCTGGTCAAGCTGCTGGTCGCCCGCGACGGCCGAATCAATGGTGAGTTCTACCTCGACTCCTGCATCAACGACGCCATCGCGCTGGGGCTGGACTGCCGCCTGTTCGAGGTCGACCACTACCTGTCCTGGGGCACGCCGGACGACCTGCGCACCTTCGAGTACTGGCAGTCCTGCTTCCACAAATGGGACGGCCACCCGTACACGCTGGAGGGCGACGGCCGCGTCCCGCCCGCCAAGGTGGAACAACTGGCGCGGCGCTTCCGCGCCAGCGTGCCGGCCGCGCCGGGCCGCCACCAGCCGGCGCCAAGCCTGACGCCGGCGCGGCTGACGGAGCCGACATGAGATTCTCCCTCGTCATCCCTTGCTATAACGAGGCCGCCAACCTGCCGCTGCTGCTGGAACGCTGCGCGCCGCTGGGCCGCCTCGACGGCGTCGAGGTGATCCTGGTCGACAACGGCTCGACCGACGCCAGCGCACAGGTGCTGGCCGCGCTGCTGCCGGCCTGCCCCGGCTGCCGCAGCGTGCGGGTCGAGCGCAACCAGGGCTACGGCCACGGCATCCTGGCCGG
The DNA here is from genome assembly GCF_016461825.1 of Rugamonas violacea. Taxonomy (GTDB): domain Bacteria; phylum Pseudomonadota; class Gammaproteobacteria; order Burkholderiales; family Burkholderiaceae_D; genus Rugamonas. The sequence continues at coordinate 33,440 of NZ_JAEMNU010000040.1, forward strand.
CCTGGCTGCCGCCAGCGGCGAGATCCTCGGCTGGACCCACGCCGACCTGCAAACCGATCCGCAGGACGCGCTGCGCGGCCTGGCCCTGTTCGAGCGCCACGGCGACGCCATCTTCGTCAAAGGCCGCCGCCACGGCCGTCCGCTGGCCGACGTGCTGTTCACGGCCGGCATGAGCTGCTTCGAAACCCTGCTGCTGCGCGCGCCGCTGTGGGACATCAACGCCCAGCCGACGCTGTTCCCACGCCGCTTCTCCAACAGCTGGCGCGCCGCGCCGGACGATTTCTCGCTCGACCTGTACGCCTACTATCAGGCGCGCCGGGCCGGCCTGGCCGTGCACCGCTTTCCGGTGCGCTTCGGCCAGCGCGCCCACGGCGTGTCGCACTGGAACGTCAACTGGGCCGCCAAGCGCAAATTCATCCAGCGCACCGTCAGCTACAGCCTGCAACTGAAAGCCGCATTGAAACCATGAACCTGATCTCACACCGCCGCAACACCCTGGCCCAGCTGCGCGACACGCCGCCGCATTACGGCGTCGAAATCGACATCCGCAGCCACGGCGAACAACTGATCCTGCAGCACGACGCACTGACGCCGGGCGAGCCGCTCGAACCCTGGCTGGCCGAATACCGCCACGGCACGCTGATCCTCAACGTCAAGGAGGAAGGCCTGGAGGCGCCGCTGATCGACTTGATGCGCAGCTACGGCATCAAGGACTACTTCTTCCTCGACCAGTCCTTCCCCTTCCTGGTCAAGTGGGCGCGCGCCGGCGAACGGCGCTGCGCGGTGCGCGTCTCCGAATACGAATCCATCGACACCGCGCTGGCCCTGGCCGGACAGATCGACTGGGTCTGGGTCGACTGCTTCACCCGCTTCCCGCTGGACGGCGCAGCCGCGCTGCGCCTGCGCCAGGCCGGCTTCAAACTGTGCCTGGTGTCGCCCGAACTGCAGGGCCGCGAGGCCAGCGAAGGCATCGCCTCCTTGGCGGCCCAGCTAGCCGAACAGGGCATCGTCGCCGACGCGGTCTGCACCAAGCGGCCGGACCTGTGGCGCGAGCCATACCAAACGGCGGCGCAACCATGAGACGTTTGTTCACCCATCCGCTGTTCGGCATCGGCCTGGCGCTGCGTCTGCTCATGATGGCCCTGCTGGTGCCGAAGGCGGCCGCCGAGTGGTACGCGCCCTTCATGGACGCCAGCGTGGCCCACTTCTCGCTCGATCCCTGGGGCGCCTTCCTGGCCCAGGGCGGCGCGCCGCAGGCCTTCCCCTACGGCGTGGCGATGTGGCTGCTGCTGTTGCCCTTGACCGCGCTGGCCAAGCTGGCCGGCTTCGGCGCCCTGCACGCCTACGCCTTCAGCCTGATGGCGGCCGACTGCATGCTGCTGCTGCTGTTGCGCCGCCTGCTGCCCGAGCGCGACGGTCTGCTGCTGGCGTTGTACTGGTTGTCGCCCATCGTGCTGCTGGCCACCTACGGCCTGGGCCTGAACGACCTGGTGCCGACGCTGCTGCTGACGGCGGCGCTGTGGCGCACCCGCCAGCGCCGGCTGTTCCAGGCTGGCGCGCTGTGCGCGGCGGCGGTCTCCGCCAAACTGAGCATGGTGCTGGCGCTGCCCTTCTTCCTGGTCTACCTGCTGCGCAACCGCAGCCTGCGCGCCGCGCTGCCGGACTACCTCAAGGGCGGCGCGCTGGCCGGCGCCTTGCTCGGCCTGCCCTTCCTGGCCTCGCCGGCCGCGCTGCGCATGCTGCTGCAAAATCCGGAGATGGGCAAGGTCTACCAGTTCGCCCTGCAAGTGGGCGGCGACACGGTGCTATACGTGATGCCGCTGGTGTATCTGCTGACGCTCTACCTGGCCTGGCGCGTGCGGCGCATGAACTTCGACCTGTTCAGCGCCCTGCTCGGCCTGGGCTTCCTGCTGGTGGTGCTGTTGACACCCGCCTCGCCCGGCTGGTTCCTGTGGCTCGTGCCGACCTTGGTGGCCTACCAGATGGGCAGCGGCCGCATGGCCATCGCCCTCAGCACGGCCTTCGCCGCCTTGTTCGTGCTGGAGAACCTGCCGCTGCCGGCCCTGTCGACATTGGCGACGGCGGCAATGCCGGCGTCGGCCCTGCAACTGCCGCTGCTGCCGCTGCGCCACACCGTGCTGACCGGCCTGGGCATCGTGCTGGCGCTGCGCATCTGGCGCGAGACGGTAGGCTCGAACGACTACTTCCGCCTCAGCCGCAAGCCCTTCGTGATCGGCATCGCCGGCGACTCCGGCGCCGGCAAGGACACCCTGGCCGAGTCGCTGCGCGGCCTGTTCGGCGGCCACTCGGTGGCCCACCTGTCCGGCGACGACTACCACCTGTGGGACCGGCAGAAACCGATGTGGCAGGTGATGACGCATTTGAGCCCGCTGGCCAACGACCTCGAATCCTTCGCCACCGACCTGCTGGCCCTGAGCGACGGCAAGGCCATCCTGTCGCGCCATTATGACCACGGCAGCGGCAAGATGAGCCGCCCGCAGCACGTCGCCAGCAACGACTTCATCATCGCCAGCGGCCTGCACGCGCTGTACCTGCCGGTGCTGCGCGAATGCTACGACCTGGCCATCTACCTCGACATCGACGAGAGCCTGCGGCGCTACTACAAGCTGCAGCGCGACGTGCTGGTGCGCGGCCACAGCGCCGAAAAGGTGCGCAGCTCGCTGGCCCAGCGCGAGCCTGACTCGGCGCGTTTCGTCCGGCCGCAGGCCCGCCACGCCGGCCTGGTGCTGGCGCTGCAGCCGGTCCAGCCCAACCTGCTGGAGGGGCCGCTGGGCAGCGAGGCGCCGCGCGTCAGGCTGCTGGTGCGCTCGCGCCAGGGCCTCAACGAACTGTCGCTGCGCCGCGTGCTGGTGGGCGTATGCGGCCTGCACGTCGACCTGAGCATGGACGGCGAGGCCAGCGAAATCACCCTCACCATCGAGGGTGAGGCCAGCGCGGAGGACATCGCGATGGCGGCCGCCATGCTATTCCCGCGCATCATGGAATTCCTCGACATGCGGCCGCAATGGCGCGAAGGCGCACTCGGGCTGATGCAGTTGATCGCATTGGCACATATTAACCAGGCGCTCAGTCGGCGCCTGCTTTGGCAGACATCATCATGATTAAAATATCCAACGGCGATCGCTTCGACCGCGTCCCCAACGCCATCCTGTTCGACACCGACAACACCCTGTACCACTACGACCCGGCCCACGCGCTGGCGATGAGCGCGGTGCGCGACAAGGTCGCCGCCACCTTCTCGATCGACCCGGCCGACTTCGACCGCGCCTTCGCCACCGCCCGCAGCGAGGTCAAGGCGCGGCTGAAGGACACCGCCGCCTCGCACAGCCGCCTGCTGTACCTGCAGCGCATGCTGGAGATCATCGGCCTCGGCTCGCAGGTGCTGCTGGCGCTCGACCTGGAACAAACCTACTGGCGCACCTTCCTCGGCAAGGCCGTGCTGTTCGACGGCGTCAAGGAGCTGCTCGACGACATACGCCTGCTCGGCATCCCGACCGCCATCGTCACCGACCTGACGGCGCAGATCCAGTTCCGCAAGATGGTCTACTTCGGCCTGGACCGCTACTTCGACTACATCGTCACCAGCGAGGAAGCCGGCTACGACAAGCCGCACGGCGCCCAGTTCGAGCTGGCGCTGGAGAAGGTGCGGCCGAGCGGCGATTGCATCTGGATGATCGGCGACAATCCGGTCAACGACATCGGCGGCGCGCGCCGGCGCATCGACGCCGTCACGCTGCAAAAGCTGCACCAGGGCGTGCAGCCGGGCCAGGGCGAGAACGCCGCCGACGCCGTGTTCGACGAATTCGGCCAGGTGCGCCGCCTGCTCGGCCGGCTTGGGCAATTGGGCCAACCGGGAGCGACGCATTGAACGCGCCCGCCGCACGCGGCACCGGCGAGGCCGCCGTCGTGGGCCAGCGCGCCACGCTGAGCGACTACTGCGCCAGCATCGGCGCCGAGCCGCTGCTGGTGCAGGGCGCCGGCGGCAACGCCTCGTGGAAGGACGGCGACACCTTGTGGGTCAAGGCCTCCGGCACCTGGCTGGCCGAGGCGCGACAGCGCGACATCTTCGTGCCGGTCGACCTGGCGCATCTGCGCGGCGCCATCACCAGCGGCCAACTGGACGTGACGCCGCGCCCGCTCGGCGACAGCGGCCTGCGCCCGTCGATCGAAACGCTGCTGCACGCGCTGCTGCCGCAGCCGGTGGTGCTGCATCTGCACGCCGTCGAACTGCTGGCCCAGTTGGTACGGCCCGGCTTCGCCGAGCGCCTGCGCGGCTTGCTGGCGAGCCAGACGGAAACGCTGCCGGCCTGGCTCGCGCTGGGCTACCACAAGCCCGGCCTGCCGCTGGCGCGCGCGGTGGCCGACGGTCTGCGGCGCCAACCCGACACACAGATCGTCTTCCTGCAAAACCACGGCGTGGTGATCGGCGCGGCCGACGCCGAGGCGGTGGACGCCATCCTGCGTCGGCTGCTGCGGCTGTGCGCCACGCCGCCGCGCCGCGTCGAGCCCCAGGTCCAGGCTCAGGTCCAGGCCCAGGTCCAGGTCCAGGCCGGGCCGCCGATAACGCCGCCCAGCGCCGCCGACGGCGCGCCCATGCAAGCGGTGGCGGACGCCGGCGTGCAGCAATTGGCGCTCGATCCGCAGTTGTACCGGCGGCTGGCGCGCGACTGGGCGATCTGCCCCGACCACGTGGTGTTCCTGGGCGCCACGCCGCGCTGCCACGACAGCGTCGCCGACTTCCTCGCCACGCAAGCGGCCTGCCGCCACGCGCCTTGGCCGGAGCTGCTGTTCATCGGCGCCGCCGGCGTCTACACGGCGGTAGACTTCAGCGCCGCCAAGCTGGCGCAGTTGCGCTGCTACTACGACGTGCTGGCGCGGCAGGACCAGCACACCCCGCTCACCGTGCTGGACCAGGCGCAGCTGGCCGAACTGCTCGATTGGGACGCGGAAAAGTACCGTTTGGCACTGTCACGATGATGTGCCGTTCAAGCCTCACAATTCCATAAAAAGGAATAATCTATTCCAATTAATCGCTATTCTTAAGAAAATAGGAATCGTCTACAGTGGCTCCATTCGCTGCACCAGCAGACGAAACCACCAAATCACCGCCCAAGAATGGAGCCACCATGAACCGCATCGCCATCCCTACCGTAGAGCAATCCCCCGCCGCCTCGCTGCCGCTGTTGGAGGCCGTCAACAAGCAACTCGGCGTGATCCCCAACCTGATGAAGCTGGTCGGCAACAGCCCGGCCGCGCTGGAGGGCTACCTGTCGCTCAGCGGCGCGCTGGGCAAGGGCGTGCTGAGCGCCGCGCTGCGCGAACGCATCGCCCTGACCATCGCCGAGTACAACGGCTGCGACTACTGCCTGGCCGCCCACAGCTACCTGGGCAAAAACCTGGCCAAGCTGAGCGACGAGGAAATCAACGCGGCGCGCGACGCCCGTTCCGCCGATCCGAAAGCCGAGGCCGCGCTGCGCTTCGCCCAGCGTGTCGCCGCCGAGCGCGGCCGCATCGGCGAGCAAGACCTGGCGGCGCTGCGTGCCGCCGGCTACGACGCCGCCGCCACCGTCGAGATCGTCATCAACGTGGCCCTCAACGTGTTGACCAACTACATCAACAACGTCGCGCAGACGGAACTTGACTTCCCCGCCGCCGCGCCAAAAGCGGCCTGATCCGGGGCCGCAGGCGGCCCGTTCCACAGCCAAAAGCGTGCCTTTAAGCACGCTTTTGGTCTGCGCACGCGGCGCCCCGTCAAGCCGGCCCGGCCGTTTGATATGGCACAGCACCACGCTTGCGCCCGCTCCTAGACTGGTCTTGCCGGCCGCGATTTCGCGCCGGATAAAACCAACGGAGACAAGCATGGAAATCCAAGACGACACCGAAACACTGCGCAAGTTGTTCGACCAGGTCAACCCCGGCATGGGCGAGGTCGAGTCTATCCACAAGGCGGAGCTCGACGCCGAGCACGCGCTGGCGCTGATGGCCAACCCGAAAATGGCGCTGAAAAGCATGGGCATTCCGGTCAGCGACGCCTCGCAGGTCAACATCACCATGAAGAACCGGGCCAACCGCGACGCCGGCAGCGTGATGGACGCCGCCACGATGACGGCGACCAGGGCCGCCCAGTTGCGCCGCATCATCGTCATCATCATCCACTACAGCAACTGCGACGCCGACATCATCATCATCGCCACCCGCTGAACAGCGCCGCGGCACCGGCGCGCGCAGCGGACGCGCCGGCCGCCGGCAGGCTCAGCCCGTCTCGGGTACAATGCAGCCTCTTCTGTTAGACGCATGGCACGCCACTACGCGCGCCGCTACAGTCGGCCCGCCACCGGCCCGCCGACGCCATCAAAAATTATGAAATCAATTTCCCTGCTCGCCTTGGCACTGGCCATCGCACACGGCGGCGTTGCCGCCAAAGAAACCCCCGAACCCGGCCGCACCTGGAACACCTCCGCCGAACTGGGCGCCATCACCACCTCCGGCAACACCGTCGGCACCTCCGTCACCGGCAAAATCGACGCCCGCCAAGAGCTGGAGGACTGGAGCAACGAATACGTCCTCAGCGGCTATTTCAAGGAAGACGAGAACACCCAGGACGACGGCAGCAAGGTGCGCGAGCGCTCGGCCGAGCGCTTCTCGCTGTCGGCCAAGGCGGCCTACAAATTGGTCGAGGACGGCGCCAAGCTGTTCGCGCTGGCCTCCCACGTCGACGACAAGTTCGGCGCCTACACGCGCTATTCGACACTGGGCATCGGTTACGGCGCGCGCTGGCTGAAGACACGCGACAAGAGCATCGACGCGGAAATCGGTCCCGGCTACTTCAAGGGCATGCGCGCCACCGGCGAGCTGGAAAGCGGCATGACGGTGCGTGGCGCGGCCACGCTGAAATGGCAGTTGAGCGATTCGGCCGCCTTCGCGCAGGCGATCAGCGTCGAACGCGGCACCTCGAACACCCACTCGATGGCCGAGACCTCGCTGCGCACCAAAATCAACGGCACCATGCAGATGAAGGCTGCCTTCAGCGTGCGCAACGACACCAGCGTGCCCGAGGACAAAAAGAACACCGACTCGCAAACCTCGGTGACCTTGGTCTACTCGTTCTAAACGTCGCCGCAAGCGCGTTACCGTAAACGCAAAAAACGCTGGCGCGGCGGGCGTCCAGCGTTGCTTAACGCGCTAGCGCATCAGGAATACATCGCCGTCAGCAGGCGCTGCATCTCGGCCACCGGCACGTCCTTCTTGTGCGTCGAAATGGTCCAGGTGTTACCGAACGGGTCCAGCACGCGGCCCTCGCGCGCGCCGAAGAACATGTCGCTCACCGGACTCAGCTCCTTGGCGCCCTCCTTCAAGGCCAGCGCGAAGGTGGCGTCCGAATCGCCCACGTAAATCTGCGCCAACAGTGCCTGTTCCGGCCATCCTTCCATCGTCTCGCCCAGATTGATGCGCGAGTCGCCGATCTGCAGCTCGCAGTGGGCCACCTTGCCGTCCGGCGAGGTCAAACGCAGCACCTCCTCGGCACCGAAGACTTTCTTGTAAAAAGTCACCGCGTCGGCCACGTTTTTTACGATGCTGTTCGGCGTGATGGTGTGCGATCCCTCAGGTTTTCCATGCTTGATCATTTGCTTCTCCTTGGTTGAAAAAGTCATTGCAGGGCTTGCAATGTGACGCATGATGCATATTGAAAGTCGCCACGCGGCCTTATGCCGTATGGCCTTGCGCCGCGCGCCAAGATCTGGCGCGGGCCTCTGCGCCGGCCGACGAGGCACGGTGGCGAAGCTGAAAAATGGCTGGCGATGCGCCTGCGGCATGCCGTCTTGCGGCACTGCCAGGCGTACTTGGCTGGCGGGCGGCGCAACGGCGCGCCGTGCCGCTATGATGCCCCAGTGCGGCGCCGCCGTCGATAGACAAATCGTTGATTACATGCCTTTAAAGCGGTGCTGGAAGCGTTGACTGACCGGCAAGCGCGCCGCATGGCCGCGCAGCTGCAACCAACAGGCTTCGTCGGCGTCGCGCTGCACGGCGGCGATACGTTTGACCGACACCACATAGCCACGGTGGATTTGCCAGAACGTGTTTGGTTCTAGCGCCTCGGCCAACTCCTTGATCGGAGTGCGAATGTGCGCCTCCAGCGCGTCCGTCACCACGCGGGTGTACTTGTGTTCCGAGCAAAAATACACCACGTCGTTCAGGTCGATGAAGTGGATCGCGTTGCCCACAGAGGCCTGCAACCAGGCCGGCGCGACGCGCGCCGGCACCAACTGTTGCAACAGGCGCGCCAGATCCGGTGGCGGCGTGCCCAGCCGGGCGCGCACGCGCTCGATGGCGCGCGCCAGACGCACCGGATCGGTCGGCTTCATCACGTAGTCGAGCGCGCCCTCGTCGAAGGCGGCCAAGGCGTGCTCCTGGTGGGCGGTGACGAATACCACGTGGGTACGCGCGCCGAAGGTGCGTGCCACCTCAAGGCCGCTCAGGCCGGGCATGCGGATGTCGAGGAAGGCGACGTCGGGTTGCACCTCGCGCGCGATCTGCAAGGCCTGATAACCGTCGGCCGCCTCGCCCACCATCTCCGCCTCGGGCCACAGCGCGGCCAGCGACTCGCGCAGTTCGGCCCGCAGTAGCGGTTCGTCGTCGGCGATCAGGATGCGCGGGCGGTAAGTGGTCTGGTTCATGCTGGATCGGTCGTGGTTGTGATGTAGGGGATGGTCAGCTCGGCCTCGGTCCAGCCGTCGGCGCCGATGCGCAAGGCGAAGGCGGCGTCCGCGCCGTACAGGGCGGCCAGGCGCTGGCGTAGGTTGTGCAGTCCAACCCCGCTGCCCAGCACCACGCTCACCAGACCGGCGCCATTGTCGCGCACAGTCAGCCGCAGCCGCGCGCCGTCCAGCAGTGCGAGCAAGCGTACCTCGACGTCGCCGCTGCGCGGCTCGACACCGTGCTGGACGGCGTTCTCCACCAGTGGCATCAGCAGCAACGGCGGCAGTTGGGCGGCGCCCAGCGCGGCCGGACAATCGAGTTCGAAGCGCAGCCGCTCGCCGAAGCGGATCGCCATCAACGCCAGGTAGTGCTGCGCCAATTCGAACTCACGCCCCAGGCTGGACATGGGCCGGCGCAAGTCCGGCAGCGCACTGTGTAGATAAGCGATCAGATGGTCGAGCATTTGCACGGCGCGGGCCGGCTCGTGGCGCGCCAGATAGCGCGTGTTGGCCAGCGTGTTGTAGAGGAAGTGCGGCTCGATCTGCGCTTGCAGCGCCTTCAGGTCGGCCGTCAGCGCCGACTGGGTCAGTTGCGCCAGATGCAGCGCGCGCGCCTGGCTCTGCGCGATCCATAGCGGCAGCGCCAGCGTCAGCAGGCCGAAACCCAGCGCGCTGCTGAACACCTGCGGCAAGGCCATGCCCCGCAACCCCAAGCCGGCCAGCCCGGCACGGTAGCCGGCGGCGCAGAGCAGGCTGCTCAGTGACAGGATCAGGAGCAGCATTGGCCACAGCCAAAACCAGGCGCGCGGACCGCGCAACAGGTATTCCAGCGCCCGCAGCACGCCGGCCGTGATACCCAGCGGCAGCAGCAAGGCGCCGAACAAGGCGGCCCAGGTGTAGGCATGGCGGTGCAGGGACAGCGCCGTCAGCGCCACCACCAGCAGCAGGCTAACGGCCGCCTGCCCGCGCGAGAAACCGGCCACCTCGCGCAGTAGCGCCGCAGGGCCGCTCGGCGCGGCACCGACGCTGCGCGCATGTGGCGTCAATATTCCAATCACAACGAAGGCCGCTGCGCAAGTGGCGCGCGCGGCGGCATCCGGTCGACCGCCACGTCGTCGCCGACGACCTCCAGCGACAGCTCGTCCATCCACACCTCGCCGCTGCCGGAATTGATGACGCCGAACAGCATGCTCTCGGCGTCCGCCGGAACGTCGAGCACCACGCTGCGCGTCTGCCAGGCGACGCTGCCCTTGATCGGCTTGTCTTGGCTGTTGTAGAAAGCAGCCCCTTGGGTGCTCTGGCTATCGGCGCGCATCCATAGGCCGGCCCAGCCGTCCACATCGCGACTCTTGACCTTGGCCTGGAAGCGCACGCGCCGGCCACGGTAATTGTCGGCGCCGATTTGCTGCGTCAGCGAGCCCCAGCTCTTGCCGTCGCCCGCCACATGGCGCAGAAACTTGGCGCCCTTGCCGCTGCTGGTCTCGGTGTAGTCGATGCCGGCCTGGTAGGCGGCGGGCGATTCGCCGGCCAGCATCCAGGTCGAGGGCAGCGTGCCGGTGGCGTTCTCGGCCAAGGCCCACAGCGACGTGGCGGCCAAGGCGGCGGCAATAATGTACATCGGTTTCATGATCTCTCCATAAGCATGACGGGATGTCATGAACGCTACTGTGCCGCAGCCGGCGCGGCGCGGGGCCGCCTTGCGACAAGCGCCGTCAACGGCCGACAAACGCGGCCGCAGGGCGATGGGCGGACAGACCGCGACGGTCGACTGCAGCGGGCCGCAACGCACGCCGGACGCCGTGGACGCGCCGGGTATCGCCGATCCGCTGGCCCAACATTGCGCGGATTATAACGCCCGCCATCGCCGTTGCCGCCGCCGGCTCCATCGCGCCGCCCGCCGGACACATTTGGCGCTGTCCAAAGCGAGCCCGTTTTGCTATAGTCGGCCCGCGCATGGTGACCGCCACCATTCCAAAACCCGTCCTACTTTTATCCCCACGCCACTATGACTACGCCACGCATTTTCGGTACCCCCCTGTCCCCTTCCGCCACCAAGGTCATGCTGCTCGGCTCCGGTGAACTCGGCAAGGAAGTCATCATCGCCCTGCAACGGCTGGGCGTCGAAGTGATCGCCGTCGACCGCTATCCGAACGCGCCCGGCCACCAGGTGGCACACCGCTCCCACGTCATCAACATGGCCGACGGCGCCGCGCTGGCCGCCTTGATCGAACTGGAACAGCCCGACCTGATCGTGCCGGAGATCGAGGCGATCGCCACCGACACCCTGGCCGCGCTGGAGCAGGCCGGCAAGATCACCTGCATCCCGACCGCCCGCGCCGCCCAGCTGACCATGAACCGCGAAGGCATCCGCTGCCTGGCCGCCGAGACGCTGGGCCTGGCCACCTCGCCCTACCGCTTCGCCAGCAGCCTGGCCGAGCTGGAGGCCGCCTGCGCCGAAATCGGCTTCCCCTGCGTGGTCAAGCCGGTGATGTCCTCGTCGGGCAAGGGTCAGTCGAAACTCGACGGTGCCGCCGAAGTCAAGGCCGCCTGGGACCACGCCGCCGCCGGCAGCCGGGTCGACAGCGGCCGCGTCATCGTCGAGGGCTTCATCGACTTCGACTACGAGATCACGCTGCTGACGGTGCGCGCCATCGGCGCCGACGGCACGGTCGAGACGCAGTTCTGCGAGCCGATCGGCCACGTCCAGGTGCAGGGCGACTATGTGGAATCGTGGCAGCCCTGCCGCATGGACCCGCTGGCGCTGCAACGCGCGCGCGACATCGCCGAAAAAGTCACCGGTGACCTGGGCGGCCTGGGCCTGTTCGGCGTCGAGCTGTTCGTCAAGGGCGACATGGTCTGGTTCTCGGAAGTGAGCCCGCGTCCGCACGACACCGGCATGGTCACCATGGCGACCCAGGTGCAAAGCGAGTTCGAGCTGCATGCCAAGGCCATTCTCGGTCTGCCGGTGAACGTGGCGCTGCGCGCGCCGGGCGCCTCGGCGGTGATCTATGGCCAGCACGAGGCGGCCGGTATCGCCTTCGAGGGCGTGGCCGAAGCGCTGCGCGTGCCGGGCAGCGACATCCGCCTGTTCGGCAAACCGGAGTCCTTCGCCCGCCGCCGCATGGGCGTGGCGCTGGCCACCGCCGATGATGTAGAGACGGCGCGCCTGCGCGCCAAGGAAGCGGCGTCCAAGGTCAAGCCGGTGCTGGGCTGACAGCCGGCGCGCCGGCGGCGCACGCAACACCCCGAGGCGTGAAGCTGGGGTCGGACCCCTCGGGGTCCGACCCCGGTTTTGCGTTTGGGGGGCAGCCGGCGTGCCGGCGCGCTAAACCAGGCCCACCTCCCGCCTCACATCTGGCGGAACAGGTCGACGTAATTGCGACTGACCACCAGCTGCTCCGGCCGCCCTTTCAGCTGCACCATCAGCCGACCACGAAAATCGGTCTTGGTGCCGGCCACATGGCGCGCCGCCACGATCACGCTGCGGTGGATCTGCCAGAAGTTGGCTTCGTCGAGCTGCTCGCGCAGTTGGCGCAGCGGCGTGCGGATCAAACTCTCGCCGCCAGCCAGGAAGACGCTGGTGTACTTGTCGTTGCTCTGGAAGTAGATCACCTCCTCGATCGGAATCAATCGCGTCTCCTCGCCGTGGGCGGCGCGTATCCATTGCAGCGGCGCGACGACCGGCGCCGACACCAGCGGCGCGCCCATACTCGCCCCCATACCCACGCCAGCACCTGCGGCGGCGCCAATGCCAGCGTTGGCAGCCGCGCCAGCCGCCCCCCCGCCCGCCACCAACTGCGCGCTAAGCTGCAGCAGCAAGGCTTGCACGGCGTCGATGGCCGGCGCCACCGCCGGCTCGCGCAGCGTTGCCTTCAGCTTGGCCACGGTTTTACCCAAGCGTTCCAGGTTGACCGGCTTGAGCAGGTAGTCGACGGCGGCGTGCTCGAAGGCGTCGACGGCATACTGGTCGTGCGCGGTGACGAAGACGATATGCGGCGGCCGCGCGCCGGCGGCCAAGCGCGCCGCCACGTCCAGGCCACTCAGGCCGGGCATGCTGATGTCGAGGAAGACCACGTCGGGCGCCTCCTCGTCGATCAGGCGCAGCGCGTCGAGACCGTTGGCGGCCTTGGCGACGATCTTCAATTCGGGCCAGACGCCGGCCAGCTGGCTGGCCAAATAGTCCAGCAGGTGCGGCTCGTCGTCGGCGATTATGGCGCGGGGATGGTTGATGATGGCTCCGTGTTCAAAGGCAGCAGCAGACGCACAGTCAGGCCGCAAGGTTGATTTTCCAATAATTGTACCTGAGCGCCGTCGCCATACAAACTGGCCAGCCGGGCGCGGATGTTGCTCAGGCCGACGCCGCCGCCGGGCTTGCTCGACGGTGCGCCCAGACCGGCGCCGGTGTCGCTGACCTGCAGGCACAGCTTGCCGTCGGCGAGCCGCGCGCTGAGCAGCACCTCGCCGCCCTCCACCTTCGGCTCCAGGCCGTGGGCGATGGCATTTTCCACCAGCGGTTGCAACAGCATGGGCGCCAGCGGCGTCTGACGCAGCTCGTCGGCGATGTCGATGCGGTAGCGCAGCCGCTCGCCCATGCGCACCGCCAGCACGTCGAGGTAGGCGGCGACCATGTCGGCCTCGGCGCCCAAGGTGGCCTGCTCGGCGCGGCTGGCGGCCAGGCTGGCGCGCAGATAGTCGATGAAGCGTTCGAGCATGCGCCGCGCCAGCGCCGGTTTCACCTCGATCAGGCTGACCACGTTGGCCAGCGTGTTGTAGAGGAAGTGCGGCTCGATCTGCGCCTGCAGCGCGCGCAGCCTGGCCTCGGCCAGCAGGCGGCCGGTGGCGGCGATCTGCTCGGCCTGGCGCGCCGCCAGCGTTTCGGTGACGATGCGCCGCTCGCCCAGCACCACCACCAGCGCCATGAACAGGGCGACGAAGATGGCGAAGGGCAGCGTGGCGCTCATCATGCTGCTGTCGAGCAAATAGCGCAGCGGGCTTTTGCCACGCAGCAGCGCAAGTCCCAGCGAGACGCCGACCACCACGCAGCAGCTAATCAGCGCGATGTAGTAGACGCGGCGCTGCAGGCCCTTGGCGCGCGACGGCCAGCCGCCCAGCAGGCGGTTGAACAGTTCCTGGCTGCCGTGGATCAGGTAGCCGACGATGTTGGAGATCAACAGCATCGGCCACCAGTAGTAAGAAAACGGCTCGTTATGCGCGGTGAACGCCTTGTTGACCAGCGTCAGCACCAGGGCGATGCAGCAGTTCCACAGGGCGGTGTAGAGCAGATCGCGCAGCGGCGAACTGGGCCAGCGGCGGAACAGCGGCAGCAGATCGAGCGGATGGGTCGATACGTCAGGCTCGGACCGGCTGGATGAAACTGTCATGCGTTGTTGCTCCTCATTGTTACAGGTGTCGAACGGCGCCGCGCCGCGCGGACCGCTCGGGGCCTGCTCGGCGCCGCCGCTCGGGCGGCCAAATTATCATGCAGGCAAGAAGTTGCCATGGAAACAGTGCGGCGCGCGATAGGGCAAACGCGCCAGCGCCAGCGGACCGGCCGCCACGCGGGCCGCGTCGAACACCGTCAACACCGTCTGGCCACGCCGCAGGTCCTGCGCCACGCCGACCAGATAGCCGTCCGTTTCGCTGCGGGCATGGCGGCGCGGCACCAGCACATGCTCCTCGACCTGCCAACCGGCGCCGAAAGCATAGCCGTCGGCCTTGCCGCTGTCGACGTCGACCAGGTTGACGGAATTGAGCATGCGGTCGACGCCGGAGTCCAGCAAACCGGCCACCACCAGCCGGCGGTGGCGCCGCGACACGGCCTGCGGCGCCACGCGGGGGAACTCGCTGTCGCCGAACAAACGCGCCTCGCGCGCCTGGCCGCTGGCGTAGTCCAGCGTGATCTGGGTCAGCGCGCTGCGGCTGGCGTCGCGCGGCGGACGCTGGCCGCGCATCAGGCCGCCCAACTCGCCGAGCATGTCGCCGTCGTGCAGCACGGCGTCGAAGCGGGTGGTCTGGCCATCGTCGAAGGCGTTGCCAAAATGAAACACCATGCGTGCCGGCAGCTCGAACACCTGGCGCAATTGCAGTGTGTTCTTGTCCACCACCACCGCGCGCAGCGCCCTGCCCTGCGGCCCGGCGCCGGCCCAGACATGGCGCTCGGCGAAGCTCAGCGTGGTGTCTGGCAACAGGTCGTAGGGCGGGATCAGGAAAATCAGGTGGCGCGCGCTGACCACGAAATCGTGCACCATGGCCAGCTTGGGCACTTGGATAGTGGCGGTGTTCATCAACTGGCCGCGCGCGTCGAGGCGGTAGACGGCCAGCAGGTCGGCGCCGGGAATGGTGCCGAAATTCCACAGCCCGCCGTCCGGGTCCATCTTGGGATGGGCCGAGAACGGCATCGATTTCAGATCCTCGCGCCAAGTCTTGGTGCCGATGGTGGCCAGGGTGGCCGGGTCGACCTCGGTGGCCGAGCCGCCCTCCCACAGCGCGTACAGGTGGCCGTCCAGCGGCAGCAGGTTGGTGTTGGCGGAGTTCATCGTGTCGTTGTTGTCGAGTGCGCTTCGGCTCACCGAGGTGCCGAAGGACGGATACAGGAACTGGCCGGCGGCGCTTTCCTCGACGAAGCGGCGGGTCTGGACGAATTTGCCGAGGTGGCTGACCTGGCCGTCGCGGATCTGCCAGCGCTGGGCGAAGCCGTCGCCGTCGAACCAGTGGTGGCAACGCTCACCGCCCAGCTCGAAGCGGCCCGGGCCGTTGCGGAACAGCACGCCGTTCAGCTCGCGCGGGATGCGGCCCAGCACGGTCGCGGCGCCGGCCTGGTCGCCGGCCACGTCGGCGTAGACCTGGACGCTGGGGTCGGCGGCCAGCGCGGCGTGGAAGCGCCGCAAGGTGTCGCTGTTGGCCAGCGCGGCGCCGGAGCTGAGTCCGAGGGCGCCCAGACTGGCGCTGCGGGAGAGGAATTGGCGGCGGTTCATCATGGTGATTCCTTGAATGGGGGGATAGCGGGGAGGTGTGTGGTCGGCGTCGGATCAATGCAGGCTGAACCGGATGGCGGCGCCGGCGGCCGGCAGGCTCAAGCGGGCGCTGTCGAAGCTGGGCGGCCCCATGTTGCCGCGCGCGTTGTTGCTGAAGCCGACGCGCTCGGTGGGGATGCCGAAGGCGTTGGCGTCCATCTTGCCGTTGCTGTTCTCGTCGTGGAAAACGGCGATGGCGTAGTCGCCCGGCGGCAAATCCTTGACCACCACGGTGGTACTGCCGGCCACGGGCACGACGACCAGATCGCTGAGCGGCTTGCGCAGGAAGTTGGCGGCGCTGTCGTAGACGGCCACCATCAGCTTGCCGTCGGCCGACTTGACGGCATCGACGACGATGCTCAGGTCGGCCGCGCCGGCCGAGGCGCAGGCCAGCAGCAAGGCGCCGCACAGGGTGGTGGTGGTGATTGCGTTCATGTTCATCTCCTGGTGGGTGGCAGCGCGGATGGCTGCGGCAGGACTGAACTTTAGGACGACGCCGAGCTCAAAAGATGAGGATGCGACGAACTGCGCGCTGGCGGCGCGAGTTGCGGCCGGTCGGCGTGAACGGCGAAGCAACTATTCGTGGCAGGTAGTCATTCATCGGCGGTCGATGACTATACTATTCATCACAACTCTCATTGGGAGCAATATGCCGACCACGACCACGACCACGACCAACACCACCAACACCGCCGCCCCGCCCTGGCTTCTGGTCGCTCCCGAACTGAAGAAAGACGTCGTTTTCTTCGCCACTATTGGCATGCTTTGCGGTTTCATACAATTTTTTGGCTACAACTACGCCAAAAAGTCGGAATTTGGCAGCGAACTGCTGCAAGAGCACATCGCCTTCCATTCATTGATGTTGATGACCATGTTTGTGCTGCTGGGACGGGGCATCCAATTGTGGCGCAGCAAACGCGGCCAGCAACGGAACAGCCCATTCATCGACCACGTCGCCGCCCGGGCGGTCGCTTTTGCCTCAGTGGCGGCCTGCGTGATATTCGGCTTTGCCATCAGCGCCGGTTTGGTCAACGCGATTGGCCCGGCCATCAAATTCGTCCAGGCCGCGCTGTTCTTCGTCGCCATCGCCGAGGCCGTAGCCTCGCCGTTGACGCGAGAAGGCCAGTCCAGGCTGTATTGGCTGGCCTTGGGCATGGTGATTGTCACCCCTTCCAGCTTTTAGAGAACGGGACCACGACGCCGGCCCCGCCCTTCCCGACCGTCTAAGCCAAGCCGCTTACGCCAGCACGTTCTTGCTGAAGCTGTGGGCGGTGTTGCCGAGGTAGTCGCTGAACAGCCCCAACAACTTGTCCAGCGCCGGCGCACTCAGTTCCTCGGCGGCCACCCCGCGCAGCGCGACGACAAAGGCCGCGCAGGCGTCGCGGAACTTGGCCGCCTCCGTCATCAGCGGCTTTCTGTCCTGGTCGACACCCGCCACCGCCGCCAAGTCGCCCAGCACGGCGTCGCTGGAGAGCACTTGCGCGTGGGCCGCATCGATCAGCCCGGTGAGCACGTCGTAGCGCGCGTCGAAAGTCTTGCGGACGTCGGCCAACTGGCTGTATTTCACTCCTTCTGAAACATTGTTGAGCATTTTGCGCACCAATTCCACCGACAGCATGACGGCGGTGACCTCGGGCTTGCTCAGATCAATGTTTTTCAGCTCGGCCTCGCTGGGAATGTAGTCCTTGAACGTGTCGACGATGTTGCGCGCGCGGATGATGTCCTGGGCCGCAATAATCTTCGCCCGGTCGTCGACCACGCCTTTGCGCTCCGCCTCCTTCGCCGTGATGGTGGCGAGCGCTTCGACACGGCGGTTTTTCTCCATCTCCAGCGCGCCGTCGACGCGCTCGGCGATCACCACCTCGCCGAGCTCGCCCAGCTTGGCGTCGAGCGCGCTGGCCACGTCGGCCACCTGCTTGGCGACGGCCGACAGGTCGCGCGCCATGTCGGCGACCACGTGCGCCCTCTCCTCGCTCAGCGCCTGCAGGCTGTCCTTGTCCAGCGCGGGGTCGGCCAGCGCCTCGTCGATTTCTTTGAGCGGCGCGAAGGCGTCGCCGGAATCGGCGTTGCTGATAACGCTTTGCAGACTGGGCAGTTTTTCGCGGAAAATGTTTTCCAGTTGGTTGGCATACATGTCGATCCGCCTCACCTTGTCCTGGAGGATCTCGTACTTGGTCGATTTGAACAGCGCCTTGCAGGCGATGTTTTTGACCGACTGGGTGAAGATCTTGGTGTCCATCGCTGTGTACACGGGTGTTGTTACGGGCAGTGTGGAAATCTTTGCCATGATAAATTTTCCT
Organism: Rugamonas violacea; assembly: GCF_016461825.1. Classification (GTDB taxonomy): domain Bacteria; phylum Pseudomonadota; class Gammaproteobacteria; order Burkholderiales; family Burkholderiaceae_D; genus Rugamonas. The sequence continues at coordinate 51,470 of NZ_JAEMNU010000040.1, forward strand.
TCAAACGAATGGGGTGATGAAAAGGGGCCGTGCCGCAGTGGACAACGGCCGGCGCTCAGCTAGGCCTTGTTGGCATACAGTTTCTTGTACTCAAGCAGTCCCTCGTTGAAGGTCTTCACCAACGCCTGGGCGCTGTCCTTGACCTCGCGCCACGGCGCCACCACTTTTTTGAAGGCGACCACGAAGCGGGTCAGGCTCAAACCGTCGTTGATGCTGGTGAATTGCCGCTGCGACTCGTCGATCTGGCTCAGCATGTTCTGCCACATGTATTCCAGATTATTCAAGGCCACCTCCGCGTCGATCATCCTGGTGCCGATGTCGTTGAAGTCGCTCTGCAAGTTTTCTATCGCTTTCTGCAAGGCTTTTTTCTCGTTGACCTGATCCTGCAAAATGCGCACCTGGTCAATCAACTCGTTCTTTTCCTTGCGGGCTTTTTCCGCCTTGTCGCCGAAGATGCCGCCGGTGATGGCCAGGCCGATCAGGCCGCCGGCCGCGCCGGAAAACGCCAGGCCGACATACTTGTCATAGTCCGCCTTGCATTGGGTGATGCGATCGTTTTTTTCCTTGATCTCCTCGTCCAGGCGGGTGATGGTGGCCTTCAAATTGTTCTTTTCCATCAGCGTGTTCTTCTGGTGCACCTGCGGTTCCAGCCCGCTCACCGCGGTCCCGTTCGACAGCATGCCGCCGGCGATTTCGATGCGGAAGTCCGACACCAGCGTCTTCACCTCGGCGGTGTTCACCTGATGGTCGCCGATCTCCTTGCGCATGCTCGCCAGGATTTTTCCCAGCTCCACGCTGACTTCCTTGTCGTCGTTTTCAAAGGTGATGGCGCCGAGCTGGGCATCGGAAATCTGCCCCAACGTGGTCTTGATCTTGCTCATGATCGGCATCTGGTCGATGATGCTGACGATGTCGTCGCCGGTGCTGGTGATGTTCACCGCCGCGATGTCCAGGTCGATGCTCTGCTGCAGCGAGCTTTTCTCGACATTGTCCCAAGCCAGCACGTTGCTGTTGATTTTCTGGAAGAGGTCCTTGATGTCGACCGGTTCCAGACCGGCAATACCGGCATGCGTGTAGCCGACGTAGGTCTCGACGCCGATCTGCGTCACCGGCAGCGACAAGCCTTTCTTGACATACAGCTTGATGTTGATCAGGTCGTCCTTGGTGAAAATCCCGGCGGCGCGCGACACCCCCTCCTGTTGACCCGTCAATATCGATAGCGCCACCTTGGGAATATCGACCGGATCGATTTTCAGATCGACGACGCTTTGAGCTTGTGCCATGTGTGTCTCCTCAAGAGATGTTCAGCAACTCGAAGTACGCCCGCAAGGTCATCGGTATGGGCGCAACGCCGCCTCCGCCTCATCCGGCGGGATCACAGGTATTGGGAATGCCGGGAAACCGGCAAAAAGAGGTGGTCGCACAAGGATTCTAGTCCTGACAATTCGCAATATTCTATTAAATTGTCACAGCCGGAGCATACCGGACCGGCGCGTCGGCACGCCGCGATATCGGGCGCTTGTTGTTGAAATGCGGCACTACTTGACATAGATCAAGGTTTATTCAATTGGCCATTGATAAGCTTTTTATATTCCGTCCCCTGCCGCCAGCAGGGGCCATCCAGCACCTGTCAGCATGCAAGAAAGTTGAATCAAAAATGAATCGCCTGCTCACGCCGCCTCCCGCCGAGACCCACCACAACGGCAGCGCCGCACCCAAGATCGACTGCTCGACCTGCCTGGTCGGCCGCATCTGCCTGCCGGCCAGTCTGACCAGCACCGCCGCCGACTGCCAGATGGTGCAACGACGCATCAAGATCATCCGTGGCGACCATCTGTACCAGCTCGGCGATCTGGTCGGCGAACGCTTCTACGCCGTGCGCTACGGCAGCTTCAAGACCTACCACCTCGATCCGGGCGGCCAGCAGCGCATCGTCGGCTTCCACATCAGCGGCGACCACATGGCGCTCGACACCATGGGCCTGGGCAAGCACCGCTGCGGCGCCATCGCGCTGGAGGACAGCGAGGTCTGCGAGATCTCCTACGATTGCCTGCACGCCCGCCGCGACGCGCTGATCCCGCTGCAGCGCCATTTCTACACCATGCTCAGCAAAGAGATCGCGCGCGAGCAGGACGCCGCCCTGCTGTTGCGCAACACCCGCGCCGAGCAAAGGCTGACCGCCTTCCTGCTCGGCATCTCGCTGCGTTACGCCGCGCGCGGCTACTCCTCGACCAGCTTCCGCCTGCACATGAGCCGGCAAGACATCGCCGACTTCCTCGGCCTGACGCCGGAAAGCGTCAGCCGCCTGCTGTTCGGACTGAAGAGCCAAGGCTTGCTGGAGGTGTCCGGCCGCGCCGTCACCGTACTGGACGCGGCCGGCCTGCAACGCCTGGCCGGCGGCCCGGTCGCCGCCGAAAGCGCCGAGGCGCGTCAGCCACGGCAAAGCGCCGCCGAAGCGGCCTGAGGCCCGTCTTTCCCTTAAGAGCATCTCTAAAAACCGTCATTCCCGCGCAGGCGGGAATCTATACCCCGCATGTCCATTGGCTCAGCATGGGTTCCCGCCTACGCGGCGGTCCCCCGATGCGGAACGACGAATTCAGCTCATTCGATGCACCCTTAACGGAACACCAGCACCGGAATCTGGCTGTGGGTCAGCACCTTCTGCGTTTCGCTGCCCAGCAACAACGCCTTGACGCCCTTGCGGCCGTGCGAGGCCATGCAGATCAGATCGCAATCCTTCTCCTTGGCCACCTTGACGATGGCCGCATAGGGTTCGTTGTCCTGCACGAACAGCGTCTCGCAAGCCACGCCGGCGTCCTGCGCGGCCAAGGCCATGTCGGCCAGGTAGTTGCGCGCGTGCGCCTCGCTGTCGAGCTTGTACTGTTCGCGCGTGTCGACCACCATTTCCGGCTGATAAGCGAAGACGTGGAAATCGGGAATCACGTGCAGGCCGATGATCTTGGCGCCGCTCTCCCTGGCCATTTCGATGCAACGACGCATCATGGCGTTGGCAATCACCGAACCGTCGGTGGGCAGCAGTATGGTCTTGAACATGATGATATTTCCTTGGCAGCAGAGTTGAAAAATCGGTTTGCGTCGGCGCGAACGGCCGCCATACGGCGCGACAGGGTCGCGGCTGCGCAGCCCCACTGTACGGGCGGCCTGTGGGTGAGTCAGCAGGGTCGCTTGACGTGCGTCAAGCGGAGGTGGAATTGAGTGGCGGTGTGCCGATCAAGCGGCTATGGCTTGACGGATCTCAACAACGCTGGCGCGCGGCGCGGCGGCGATGCCGGTCGACAAGGCTTCCAGGCTGGGGCGGTCGAGGATGGCCAGTTCGCGGTTGTCGATGGAAATCCAGCCGGCCTTGCGGAACTTGGACAGCAGGCGGCTGATGCTTTCGATGGTCAGACCGAGGTAATCGCCGATGTCCTCGCGCGACATGCGCAGCTGGAAGTTGCTCGACGAATAGCCGCGCGCCGCGTAACGCGTCGACAGGTTGAGCAGGAACACGGCGAAGCGCTGCTCGGCGCGCATGTTGCCGAGGAAGAGCATGACGTTCTGCTCGCGCATGATCTCCTGGCTCATGATGCGGTGGAAGTGTTGCAGCAACTGGGGCATTTGGCCGAACAACTCTTGCAGACGGGCGAAGGGGATCTCGCACACCTCGCTGTCCTCCAGCGCCACGGCGGAGCAGGCGTGGCGGCCGGCGCCGATGGCGTCCATACCGAGCAGGTCGCCGGCCATCTGGAAGCCGGTGATCTGCTGTTTGCCGTCGGCATTCACCTGCGCCGTCTTGAAATGGCCGAAGCGCACCGCGTACAGGCTGGTGAAGGGCTGGTCCATGCGGTACAGGTTCTCGTCGCGGGACACGCGGCGGCGCCGGCCGATGATCTTGTCGAGACGGCCGACATCGGCCTCGTCCAGACCCAGGGGCAGGCACAGCTTCTTGAAGCTGCACACCGCGCATTTATTCTGGCCGCTCATGGCCGGCTGGGCCGTGGATGCCACCATCTGCATGGTCGTTGTCATATCGCTGCTCCCCTGTGTATTGTGTTGCCAGATGGCGGTGAATCGCCTCTTGCCTATGTACACAGTATCAACGCTGGGGAGCGAATCCGATATCGGGCATCGCCGTCAGTTTCTGTAGGGGAAAACAGGGTAGTTTGTTGTAGGGGAAACCCTACAGGCGGCATTCGTCCATTCAAATGATGCCATTCTCCAGCGCATACCGGGTCAACTCGGCGTTGCTGCCCAGCCCCATCTTCTCCAGGATGCGGGTGCGGTAGGTGGTCACGGTGTTCGGGCTCAAATGCATCAGCTCGCCGATACGCACCAGCGATTCGCCGGCGGCGATCAACTTGAACACCTCCAACTCGCGGTTCGACAGCGACTCGTGGCTGGAGGTGCCGCCGCCGCCGATCAGGCTGGCCAGCTTCTCCAGCAGCGCCGGGCTGACGTGTTTGCCGCCGGCCGCCGCCTTGCGCACCGCCGCCACCAGCACCGCCGTCGGCGCGTCCTTGGTCAGGTAGCCGGCGGCGCCCAGCTTGAGCGCGCGCACCGCGTAGATCTCCTCCGAATAGGTGCTCAGCATCAGCACGGCCAGCTTGGGTTGTTCGGCGCGCAGTTGCTTGAGCAGCTCCAGGCCGTTCTTGCCGGGCATGGTGATGTCGATCAGGGCCACGTCGAACACCTGTTCGCCGACCCGCTCGATGGCCTCGACGGCGTTGGACGCCTCGCCCATCACGCAAATATCGTCGGCGGCACTGAGCATCAGGCGCACGCCGTTGCGGGCGATGGCGTGGTCGTCGACCAGCAGCACGCGGATCGGCTTAACTTCCATTGTTTTCTTCCTCCAGGGGCAGGCGCAGGCGCAGGGTGGTGCCCTGCCCGGCCTTGCCGTGTATGTTCAATTCGCCGTCGAAATGACGGCTGCGTTCGTGCATGCCGAGTATGCCCCAGGACTCGCGGTTGAGCAGACGCTCGGCTTCGATGCCCTTGCCGTCGTCGTCGATCACCACCTCCAACGCGCCGGCCACGCGGCGCACGCTCAGGCTGACCTGGCTGGCCTCGGCGTGCCGCACGACGTTGGTCAGCGCCTCCTGGACGATGCGGAACAGCATGGTGCTGCGCTCCGCGCCCAGTTCCAGCGCGGCGGCGGCGGCGTCGATGTGGCAGCTGCAGTGCAGGCCGGCGCGCTGACCGACTTGTTCGACATACCATTCCAGCGCCGCCCACACGCCCAGTTGGTCGAGCACGCTGGGGCGCAGGTCGGTGATGACCCGGCGCACCGTGCCGATGGCGTCCTGCGCCAGCCCGGCGGCGTCGGCCAGCAGCGGCTCGGCCGGCCGGCCGGCTGCCTCGGCCCGCTCGATGGCCACCGTGATGTAGGCCTTGATGCCGGTCAGCAGGCCGCCCAGCTCGTCGTGGATCTCCTGGGCGATGCGTTTGCGCTCACCCTCCTTGATGCTCTCCTGGTGCGCCGCCAGGCGGCGCAGCTCGTGCTGCGACTGCAGCAGCGCCCGCTCGGCCAGCTTGTTGGGGGTGATGTCGATCAGGATGCCCTGCATGAACAGCGGCACGCCGGCGTCGTCGCGCACCACCTCGGCCTCGTCGCGGAACCAGTGCTCGGCGCCGTCGCGCGCGTACAAGCGGTACTCCTGGCGCAGCGCCGTGCCGGCGTAGCGGCTGGCGCCGATCGCCCGCAGCGCGGCGAGCCGCTCGTCCGGATGCATGCGGCTGGCGTGCAGGCCGGGCGTGCCCAGCCATTCGGCCGGCGTGTAACCCAGGGTCTGGATCTGCGGGCTGATGTAGCGCATGGTCTCGGCCGCGTCGAGCTCGGCGATGTAGGTGATCGCCTGGATCTGCTCGACCAGGGTGCGGAACTTGGCTTCGACCTGGCGCTTGTCGTCGAGCAGGCGCTGCTCGCGCAGCATGCGGTCGATGGCCTGCGGCAGGAAGCGCAGATAGTGGCCGTCGACGTCCTTGACCAGGTAGTCGCGCGCGCCACGGCGCATCGACTCGGCGGCCACGGCGGCGCTGTCGGCGCCGGTCAGCATCATCACCGGGATGGCCGTCGCCACCGGGTCGGCGCCGATGCGGGCGAGGAATTCGAGGCCGGTCAAATCGGGCAGGTGGTAGTCGAGCAGGATGCAGTCGGGCCGCTCGCTGTGCGCCAGCGCCAGGCCCTGCTGGCCGCTCTCGGTCTCCAGCAGCACGAAGTCGTGCTCCTTGTCTGCGGCGAAGGCGCGCCGGCAGGCGAGGCGGTCGACCACGTCGTCCTCGACGATCAAGACGCGGATCAGGTGCTTGTCCATGGCGTTCAGGGCATCTCGCTGAGGGTCCAGTACAGGTCGATCGAGCGCATCATCTCGACGAAGCGGCGGTAGTCGACCGGCTTGGCCATGTAGCCGGCCACGCCCAGGTTGAAGCTGCTCACCTTGTCCTGCTGCTCCTCCGAGGTGGTCAGCACGATCACCGGAATGCGGCGCAGCTCGGGATCGGCCTTGACCAGCTGGAGGAACTCGATGCCGTTCATGACCGGCATGTTCAGGTCGAGCAGGATGATGCAGGGGCGTTCCACGCCGGGCGCGCGCAAGTGCTCCAGCGCCGCCTCGCCGTTCTCCATGTTGACCACCGGGTTGCCGACGTGGATCTCCTTGAGCGCGCGCAGGATGGTCATCACGTCGACGCGGTCGTCCTCGACCAACAGGATAGGTTTGCTGCTGTTTTTCATGCGGGTGTCCTTATTTCGCGGCCGCCGACGGCGCCGCCTTGGGTAGCGTGAACCAGAAGGTGCTGCCTTGGCCGACCACCGATTCGACGCCGCACTGGCCGTGGTACATCTCGACGATTTTTTTGACCAGCGCCAGGCCGACGCCGGTGCTCTCGATGCGGTCGCGCGAGGCCAGCGTCTGGAACAGCTGGAAGATGCGTTCGAAGTGGCGCGTCTCGATGCCGGGGCCGTTGTCGCTGACCGTGAAGCGCCAGTCGGCGCCGGCGTCGGCGCAGGCCACGTCAATCTGGCCGTCGGCCTTGTCCATGTATTTGATGGCGTTCGAAATCAGATTGTGGAACACCTGCTGGACCCGGGTCGGTTCCAGCACCACGGTGGGCAGGCCGGGCGCCACCGTCACGCGCACGCCGGCCGGCGCCGCCAGCAGGTCGACCACGTCGGCCAGCAGCTTGTTCAAGTCGACCGGCAGCAGCGCCTCCTTGACGCGGCCGACGCGCGAGTACTGCAGGATGCCGTCGATCAGCGCGCCCATGCGGTGCACGCGGTTGACCAGCAGCCGCATGTGCTCCTTGCCCTCGTCGTTGAAATGCTCGGCGTAGTCGGTGGCCAGCCAGTCGGCCAGCGAGCCGATGCCGCGCAGCGGCGCCTTCAGGTCGTGCGAGACGACGTAGGCGAAGTTGGTCAGCTCCTCGTTGGCGCTGCTGATCTCCTGCATCAGCGCGCGGTTGTGCTGCTCGGCGAGCTTGCGCGCGGTGATGTCGCGCACCATGCCGGTGAACATGCGCCGGCTGCCCAGCTTCATCTCGGTCACCGTCAAGTCCATCGGGAACACCGTGCCGTCGCGGCGCAGACCCTCGACCTCGCGCCCGGTGCCGATGATCTTCTTCTCGCCGGTGTCCAGATAGTGCGCCAGATAGCCGTCGTGTTGGGCGCGGTGCGGCGCCGGCATCAGGATCGCGACGTTGCGCCCGGCCGCCTCGGCCTCGCTGTAGCCGAACAGCGCCTGCGCGGCGGGGTTGAGGCGCTCCATGATGCCGCGCTCGTCGATGGTGATGATCGCGTCGACCGCCGTCTCGAAGATGGCGCGCATGCGCGCCTCGCTCTCCTGCAGCGCCGCCTCGGCCTGCTTGCGGCTGGTGATGTCGTGGATGGTGGCCAGCACCAGCGGCTGCGCCTGCGAGCTTTGCAGCGGCGACAGGCTGACCTCGACGGGGAACTCGCGGCCGTCGCGGTGCAGCGCCATCAACTCGGCGCCGCCGCCCATGGCGCGCGGCCGCGGCTGGCTGAAGAAGTCGGCGCGCTGGCCGACGTGGGCGTGGCGCAGGCGTGCCGGCACCAGCATTTCGATGGTCTGGCCGAGCATCCCGGCGCGGTCGAAACCGAACAGTTTTTCCAGCGCCGGGTTGACCAGCACGATCTTGCCCTCGTGGTCGATAATCAGCATGGCGTCGGTGGCCGACGTCAGCAACCATTCCAGGCTCTGTCCTTCAAATACCAAATTCTTCAAGGGGATAATCCTGACGGCGTGCCGTTTCAATGGGAGCAACATGGAAGCAAAGGCCAGTTTAACGTATTCAAGCTGTTATGACAAAAGTCAAACGGCGGTGGAGGCGGCGAGTCTTTTGTCGAAATTTTTGACCTAGATCAAATGCACCTACTGACTCAAGCTGTCTTCACAGTTACATTGCAATCAAAGCACTGCCAAGTACGGCCAAGCAAACCGCCGGTCGAGTCCGCCCTCCCTACGCATCCGCGCGCCAACGGCCCGCTAACCAGGAAACACCATGTCAACTCCCGCCCGCCACTCCATCGTCAACGCGCCGCTGAGCCGCCGGGAACAGGCGGCATGACGCCATTCGCCAAGCAATTGCTCGACGAGTTCGGCGAGCAATTGCGCGCGCAGCGCCTGCGACTGATCGCCAACTTGCGCGAGCGCATGCACCAGGGCGACGATCCGCAGCATCTGGCGCTGGCCAACTTCTTTGAAAACGGCGGCGAGCAGGCCGAGGCGACAATGGAGAACGACGCCAACCTGGCCCAGCTGAGCCATGAGCTGGCCGAGCTGCGCAGCGTCGACGCGGCGCTGGGCCGCATCGCCGGCGGCACCTACGGCAGTTGCGTCAACTGCGGCGCCTTGATCGGCAGCGAGCGGCTGCGCGCCCAGCCGGACGCGCGCATGTGCCTGGCCTGCCAGGAGGAGGCGGAGCAACATCCGAACCGCCAGCGCGTCAGGCCGCACTGAGGAGCGCGGGGCGGGGGGGCGCCGCCGATCAGGCGGCGGCCAGGTTCAAGGCCATCGCCAGCGCCGCATCCTGGGTCGACAGGTGGACCTGGAACCATAGCGGCAGCAGGCCCAAGGCCTCGCGCGCGGCGGCACGGTCGCCCGGAGCGACGGCGTGCAGCGCGCCGAGCACGCGGGCGTGCTGCTCGCGATGGCTCTTGATGACTGGATAGTCGATGCTCTCCATCAAGTCCTCCTCTTCGCGGAAGTCGCGTTCCAGATGCTTGACCAACAGCACGAAACCATCGTCGAGCGCGTCGTCGTCGGCATCGCCCAGATGCAACATCTGCGCCATCAACGCCTGGTGCGCCAAGTCGAGCGATTCGACTCCCAGCGCCATTTCCGGCGACCATTTCATCTGTTTCATATTGCCTCCTGCTGAGTAATGAATTCTTGCCGCGCAACGCGCATGCCCATTCCACTTTGAGCGCCTCGCCAAGCAAAGTCAGTAGCTTCGATTGACCTAGATCAAGTGGATCGGTAAAACAGCATTGCGCATGCTCAACCCAACAAAACATTTATATTAAATATTGCTTTAAAGCGTGACATCGCTTACCATCGGCTGTTCGAGGCCACCACCAGCCGCCTGTTCGCGCCCGAACTGGCGGCCGAACTCATGCCGGTGGCACGACGCATCGGCGGCAGCCTGCCACACGGTTTTTCGGCGAGGTCGAAGTCGCCTGAGTCCAGCTTCATCCAGCTTCATCCAGCTTCAACTACCGGAGTCGCCATGAAAACCCTGCCCGCCCACGTCAGCCATTACAAAAGCAGCCCCGAGTTCACCGAGACCAGCACGCCGGCCGCGCTGCAAAAAGGCCATACCACGGCCGCCGGCGTCTGGGGCCGCATCACCATCCTCGAAGGCAGCCTGCGCTACCACATCAGCGAACCCGAGCCGGAGGAGCTGCTGCTGACGCCCGAGCGGTTCGGCGTGGTCGAGCCGCAAATGCGCCACGAGGTCGAATTGGTCGGCCCGGTGCGCTTCCGTGTTGACTTTCATAAATAGCAACGTTAGTTTCTTCTATGTAATTATGATGTCACAAATGGCAGGTATGCTGGGTGTACTTTCGAAGTCCCCACACCTTGGACACCACCATGACATTCCCCAAGCTGACCACCGGTCTCCGCGTTATCGCCTCCTTCGCCATCGTTTTGCTGGTGATGGCCTGCATGTCGGCGCTGGCGCTGTGGCGCATGCACAGCGCCGACGCGCTGACCTCCGACCTGGTACACGACAAGCTGGCGCGCCAACAGCTCAGCGCCGAACTGCTCGCCGCCGCCCGCCTGAACGGCCTGCGCGCCACCTCGATCGCCCGCAGCGACAGCCTGGAAGTGGCCGAATACTTCCTCGCCGAGCTGGCCGGCGGCCAAAAAGCCCAGGCCGCGCTGGAACAGCAGCTCGCCGCCCTGCCGCAGAACGGCGCCGAGCAAACGCTGTGGCGCGCCGTGCAACAGCACAAGAGTAGTTATCTGACGGTGCAGACGGAGGTGTTCCGCCTCAAGGATCTCGGCAAGACGCAGGAGGTCGGTGAGCTGGTCGACACCCGCATGGCCGCCACCTTCAAACAGTACGGCGCCGCCATCGAAGCGCTGCTGCGGCACCAAACCGGCCAGGCGCGCGCGCTGGCCGAGGAGTCGGCCAGTCAGTTCCGCCACAGCCAGATCCTGCTCAGCGTTCTCGGCGCCGCCGCCCTGCTCACCTGCGCCGTGCTGGCCTGGCGGCTCACCCGCAGCATCGTCGCGCCGCTCAAGCAGGCCGTCACGCTGGCGCTGCGCGTCGCCGCCGGCGACCTGCGCGCCACGCTGCAGCATGAGCGCAGCGACGAAATCGGCCAGTTGCTCGACGCCTTGAACGACATGAACGGCCGCCTGGCCCACACCGTCGCCCAGGTGCGCGACGGCGCCGCCGACATCGACCACGCCTCGCGCGAAATCGCCGCCGGCAACCTGGACCTGTCGCGCCGCACCGAGCAGCAGGCCGACGCGCTGGTGGAAACCGTGTCGTCGATGGAGCAGCTGACCATCACCGTCAAACAGAACAGCGGCAACGCCCGCGCCGCCAACCAGTTGGCGCAGTCGGCCTCGGACGTGGCCGGCCAGGGCGGCCGCGTGGTGTCCGACGTGGTCGAGACGATGGAGGCGATCAACGACTTCGCCCACAAGATCGTCGACATCACCGGCGTCATCGACGGCATCGCCTTCCAGACCAACATCCTGGCGCTCAACGCCGCTGTGGAGGCGGCGCGTGCCGGCGACCAGGGACGCGGCTTCGCCGTCGTCGCCGGCGAGGTGCGCAACCTGGCGCAGCGTTCGGCCACCGCCGCGCGCGAGATCAAAAAGCTGATCAACGACTCGGCCGAGAAGATCGACAACGGCAGCCAGCTGGCCAAGACCGCCGGCGCGACCATGCACGAGGTGGTGCAAAGCGTGCAGCGGGTGACGGCCATCATGGCCTCGATCAGCCAGGCTAGCGCCGACCAGGAGAGCGGCATCGAGCAAATCAACGTCGCGCTGACCGAGATGGACGGCGCCACCCAGCACAACGCCGCCATGGTCGAGGAGGCGGCCAGCGCCGCCGAGGCCATGCACCGGCAGGCCAACAAGCTGACCGCGCTGGTCAGCCACTTCAAGGTCGACCCGGTGGATGGCAGCGCTCAGCGCGCGCCGGCCGCCGGCGTGGTGCGCCTGGCGCCGCGTGCCGCGACGGCCAAGGCGCTGGCCATATCGCCCCGCGCGAGCCGCCAGGCCGCGCTGGCCGAAGCGACGCGCCGGCTCCTGCGCGCCTGAGAATTGCGCCGCTGGCGCGCAACGATGCTGGAGGCGGTCGTTTTTTAATCGCGCAGCGACACCACACGGTCGCCCTCGCCCGGCTTGCAGCCTTCGGCAAGGGCTGTCCAGCCCCGGTGAACCACAATCCGCTGCTCGTCATGGCATAGTTCGACCCGCTCGCTGGCAGGGTAGCGCGCCCGCACGAAGGTCTCGATGGTCGACGGCAGACTGACTTGCAGCCGCATCGCCCGGCGGTCATCGTAGGGATGGTCGTCCATTTGCAGCAGCGGCACGAAATACGCGGCCAGCATCAGGAAACGCGAATCGACATTCACCGGCTCCGGTGAATAGCGCTCGTCGCGCAGCCATTGCTGGGCGCGCGCGCGCAAATCGTCGCCGTCCGCCAGACCGCCCCAGCCGGCGGCCAGCATCTCCATGATCCATTGATTGCAATTCTGGTAGCGCAGGCTGAAGGCATAGGCGTTGGCGCTGTATTGCGCGGCCAGCAGATGCTGCACGCGCGGCATGTCGAGCAAGGCTGGCCGCAGCGGTTGTATCGCCCGCGCCGGCAGACGCACGATGGACAAATAGCCCATCGCCGGATCGTCCGTGCCCATGGCGAAGCCGGCCAGGCCCTGATCGAAGATTCTCGGCCGGCTTTCGTCGCAGGCATAGTACAACTGCCGCGCCGACCAGATGCCGTTGTCGGCGCGCCAGGCCAGCGCGGCGTGCGAATAGCGGATGCCGAAGCGCGACAAGTCAAGTCCCGAACGGCTGACCAGGGCGACACCGTCATCGCCGCCGGCCAGCTCCTCGCGCAGCACGGCGGCGAAGCGCAACAGGCGGTCCTGCTCGGAAGCGGTCAGCGGCTGCGAACGGTCGCAAAAACGCGACGCGCCGGACGAGCCGGACGAACTCGACGCGCCGCCGGCCTGCGCCGCGCCGGCCACGCCTAGCGCCACGCAGGCCAAGCCGGCCAGCGCCAAGACGCGGGCCGGCGCACCGGCTAACTTCAAAGGCTGACCGGGCGCGAAGCCAACTCGCCGTACCACTCGTCGGCCAGCACCAGGTAGAACGGCTGGCGCGTGTCGCCACGGCCGAATTCGATGCCATACACGCGGTTGCGCGCGTACATCGCATCGCCGGCGGCGAGGCGCTGCTGGTCGAACGTCTCGCGTGGCAGGTCCAGCACGACGCGCTGTTGCGGGTCGTCGGCCTGCATCGTCACGCGCGTGCGGTCGGCGTGGTCGGGTGTGGCGGCGATCTGGATGATGCGGTATTCGCCGTCGGCGACCTTGCGCTTGTCGTCGCGCGAGCTATTGCTGGAACCGCCGAGCGAGTCGGACACGCTGCCGCTCGACGCCGAACCGGCGCTGGAAGCCGACGATGCGAAGCTATCGGCATGGACATTCAAAGTGGCGGCCAGCGCAGCGGCCGTCAAGATCAGGCGTAACGAAAGAGAGGTCGACATCGGAAGTTCCTATGTTTGAAAACGGCCAGTATAAGAGCTTTCTCATTTCAGCCGCGCCAATAATTCATCTGCCGCAGTATTTAAAACAGCCGTCGCAGGCGCAGCGCCAGGCTGCTGCCAAGCGGCGACAGGGCGCGCTCCGAATCGGCCGCGCCGGCCTGGTGCAACGCCGAGATCATCAAGGTGGTGCGGGTATCGAAGTGATAGTCGGCCGTGCCGTGCCACACGCGGCTGCGATCCTCCTGGCCGAGGTAGACGCCACCGCCCAACTCCCACTCGCCCACCGTCTGTGCCAGCGACACGCTCAAATAGCGCCGCCGCGCGCCCTGGCTCACCAACAGCTGCGCCAGTTGCGCCTGAAGGCCGCCGATCGCCTGCGGCGGCAAGGCCGACTGCCGATTCGCCTTCGCCAAGGCCAGCAGACGGCCGAACTGGGCGTCGGACAGGCCACGGCCGTCGTAAGCGTATTCCAGCTGTAGCTTGGGCAGGTCCGGCAAGGTCCACACCAGGCCGACGGTGGCGCGGTGGTAGCGCCGGCCGTCGTTGGCGCGCAGCGAAGCGTAGGCGCCCTGCCCGGCCTCGCCGCTTGCGCCGGTGTTGGGGTTGAGCCGGGCATCGGCGTCGAGCAGGCCGGCGACGATAGGCCGCTGGCTGCCGCGCGCGCTGTAGGCCGAGCCGTACCAGGACAAGGTCTCGCCGACCGCGCCGCTCAAGCTGGCGCCGACGCCGTTGGCCTCGCCGCTGGCACGGCGCAGGACAATGCTGGCGCTCAGTTGCGGAAATTCGTAGCCGAACTTGAGCAGCGACTGTTCGACACCCCGGTTGTAGCCGTCGGCATGGCGCCGCGCGTCGCGGCTGTACAGCGCGGCCACGCTGGCGCTGGCGCCGGTCCAGCTGAGCACCGCCATCGGCATGCCCTCGGACTGGCCGAGCGAATCGAGCGGGTCGCTCAGGTCGCTGCGCTTCTGGAAAAAACCCAGCGGCTGGTTGACATAGGACGGATCGAGCGCATACAGGCGTTTGCCCAGCGAGAGTGTCACCGCGTCGTTGAGCTGGAATACCCGGTTCAACTCCTGCAGTGTGAATGCAGTGTGCTGGCCTTGGCCCGCCACGTCGCTGTGGGTGGTTTCAACGCGGGCGCGCCAACTGAACTGCTGGAAGCGGACCTCCAGCAGGCCGGCCAGCTCGGTCTTGTGCTCGGCCAGGTCGAGGAAGTTCGCCTGGTTGAGCGGCGTGGCGTTGAGCACCGTGCGTTCGCGGCCGAGCAGCGCGAAGCCGCCGAGCCAGTTGGTGTCGCCGCCGGCGGCACCGGCGTCATCGGCGCGCGCGCCGTCGCACAGCAGCAGGCAGGCCAGCAGCAGCGGCTGCGATTTTAGCCTCAACGTCAGCCTCATTGCCTGCGATCTCAACCTCAACGTCAGCCTCATTGTTCCAGGCTGCGCGGGTTGAAGGTACTGGCCGGGAAGTCGACCGCCCTGATCTTCTCGAACACCACGCGGGTCTCGTCCTCGGCCAGCTGCGGGTCCGAATAGTGGGTGGTCGGCGGCAGGCCGCCGCTGGCCGGGTCGAATACCGCCACCTTCAGCAGCTTGCCGCTGGCGACATACAGCAGCGCCTTCAAGGGTACGTGCTGGCCGCGCTGGCGACCGACCAGCAGCGTGATGCGGGTGTAGGTGGCCGCCTCGTTCTTGCTGCTCAGCGCCAGCGCCACGCAGCTGTCGGCCGGGCAGCCCGGCGGCGCCGTCTCGGCCAACGCCACGTCGTAGTCGTTCTCGAAGCTGATGCGCGCCAGGTCGCCGATCGACGCCTTGCCGCGCAGCGTTTGCAGTGGCGTCAGGCGGATCGCCCGGCGGGTGCGCGGCGCATAGAAAAAGATGCCGCTGTCGGTGGTCAAAAACTTCTGCCCGCGCTGGTCCACGCTGGTCGCTTCGACCAGCGCCTGGTTGTGGTTTGCGCCGCGCACAATATACGTGCCGGCCTCCTGCTCCTTACCACCTTGCACCGGGACGATACGCACCGAAGCCTCGAAGCTGTTCAAGGGCAGACGGTAGCGGTCGACCTGGCGCAGGATCTCCTGCGGCGTCACGGCGGCGGCAATGGCGCCGCATGGCACGGCCAGCAGCGCGGCCAACAGCGCGCCGGCGACGCCGGCAAGGGCACGGCGTTGGGAAGACAAGAACGGCATCGGCAAACTCATTGGATGGAAAGGGATTGCATGATCGGCATGCGGGCGATGCGGCGGCTGACCGTCCACGCCGCCAGCATCGCCACCAGCGGCAAGGCGCACACCACGGCGGCGCCGTACTCCGGCACCCACAGCAGTTGCAACAGCACGCCGACGTTGCGGCCCGGCGGCGGCGCCAGTTCGATGCGCGCGGCGTTGAGCGCCAGCGTCGCCGCGAAGGCCAGCAGGCCGCCGGCCAGCGCGCCCAGCGCGCCTTGCAGCAGACCCTCGAAAACAAACAGGCGGCGCACCGTACCGTGGCCTATGCCCATCGCGCGCATGGTACCGATCTCACGCGCCCGTTCGTAGATGGTGGTCAGCGTCATCGCCGCCACGCCGAGGAAGACGATCATGCCGATCACCACGCCGAACACCACGAACTGGTTGCGGAACAACGCCAGCACCTGCGAATACAGTGGCGCCAACTGCTGCCAGGTCTTCAATTCAAATTCGCCGCCGAGGCGTTGGCGCAGCCGCGCCGAGACGGCGTCGGCCTGCTCGCTGGACTGGTACAGCAGCGCCACGCTGGAGATGCGCTCGCTGCGCAGCAGCTCCTGCGCCGTCTCCAGCGGCAGCTGCAGCAGATACAGGTCGCTCTGCGGTACGCCGGTGGCAACCAATCCGGCGATCTCCAGATCCATCGCGTTGACGCTGCCGCCGGCCGTGGTGGTCATCAGCGTGATCGACTGACCGGGCCGCACGCCCAGCCGGCGCGCCATCTCCTTGCCGATCAAGACCTGGTAACGGCCCGCCACCGTGGCTTTGAGCGGCTGCCCCTCGGCCAGCGACTGAAAGGCGCCGAAGGCCTGCCGCTCGCGGTCGGGCATGACGCCGCTGCCTTCGAAATTGAGTGTGCGCGGGCCGTTCGACACCAGGCCGCTAAATTGCACGCGCGGCACCACGCGGCGCACCTGCGTCTCCTGCGCCAGCGCGGCCTCCAGCCGCGCCATGGCGGCGCGGTCCAGGCCGAACTGCAGTTGCTGCTCGGCGTAGCCGTCGAACTGGCCGGGCGCGGCCAACTGGGCGTGGCCCAAACCGCCGCGGATGGTGCTTTCGCGCAGGCCGTCCAGCGAGGCGGCGATGTAACAAACGAACAGCAGCAACGCCAAGGTGCCGACGGCGATGGTCCCGCCCAGCAGCAGCGAGCGACGGCCGTTGCGCCGCACATTGCGCAGCGCCAGCAGCAACCACTGCCTCATGCGGCCCGTCCGGGCACGCTGGCGGCGGCGTCGACCTGGCGGCCGTCCTGCAGCCGAATCACGCGCTGCGCCATGTCCATCACGCGCTGGTCGTGGGTGGCGATGATGAAGCTAGTCTTGGTTTGCTGGTTCAGGTTGGCGATCAGCTCCAGCAGTTGCTGCGCCGTCTTGCTGTCCAGGTTTCCGGTCGGCTCGTCGGCGATCACCAGGCTGGGACGGTTGACCAAAGCGCGCGCAATGGCGACGCGCTGCTGCTGGCCGCCGGAAAGCTCGGCCGGCGCGTGGCCCAGCCGCTGCGCCATGCCGACCTGCTCCAGCATCGCGCTGGCGCGCTCGCGCACCTCGCGCGCGGGCAGGCCCTGCGGCGCCAGCGCCAGCTCGACGTTCTCCAGCGCCGTCAAGGCGCCGATCAGGTTGAACTGCTGGAAGACGAAACCGAGCTTGCGGTTGCGGTACTGGTCCAGCGCCGCGTCGGCGATCTGGTCGAGCCGCACGCCATCGACGCGGATGCAACCGCTGTCCGGCTGGTCGAAGCGCGCCAGCATGCCCAGCAAGGTGCTCTTGCCGCTGCCGGACGGCCCGGCGATGGCGGTCACGCTGGCTTGGTCGATGCGGAACGAGACGGCGTCCAGCGCCACGATACGCTCGGCACCACGCTGGAAATGCTTACTCACCGCCTCGACTTCTAGTATCGCCGTCATGCCTGCCATGCCTTCGCTGTGCCTTCGTTACACCGACTAATAAGCCAGCTCGATGCTGATCGGGTCCATGCCTGGTTTGATGTCGATGGCCGCGTCCGCGAAGGCCGGCGGGCCGAAATGGCCCCTGGCATTGCGCGAAAAACCGTAGCCTTCGAGCGGAATGCCATTCGCCCCCATGTCGAAGACGCCGTTGCCGTTCTCGTCGTGGAACAGCATCACGGCATACCGACCGGGCTTGATCTTCTCGACAAGGGCGGTCAGCTTGGCCGCCGCCTTCTGCGTCGTCATGTAGGGGCAGACCTTGAGAAAACTGGCCTCGTCACACACCGCCACCATGATCTGGCCCTTGTCGTTGGCCGCGCCGCTGACCTCGATCGTCAGGCTGGCCTGGCCGCCGGCGCGGGGAAACGGCACCGGCGCGAACACGCGATGGCCGAAAATCGCCGCCAGCGTGCTGGCCAAGATCACCAAGCCCACCAATATAAACACCACCTTCAACCGTCGCCGGCCACTTTGTTCCATGTACTCCGTCATCGCTTGCTGTCTCCTGAACTATTTTTTGTTTTACTGCGAACGCGGCATCCACGTGAAACGCCGCACCGCCAGCAGCAGGCACACCACCAACATCAGGCTGAGCACTAGCACGCTGTAGGCATCGCTGCGCCAATCCATGCCCACGGTGAGCGCGCGGCGGATACTGGCCATCATCGCGTTCAATGGCAGGCAGTCGGCCGCCTCGCGCAGCGCCTTGGGCAAGCCGCCCAGCGGGATCATGAGATTACCCGAAAAAAGCAGCGGAAAATAGAGCAGATTGCACAGCATGGTGGCGGCGGCCACGCTATTGGTCAGCGCGGCGATCAGCAAGCCGAGCGCCAGGAAGGCCGCCGAGCCCAGTCCCAGCATGCCGACCGCCAGCGCGATCGCGCCGGGACCGGCGCTGATGCGCACGCCGTAGATGGCCCAGGCGGCGAAAAACATCGCCAGGCTGGCCAGCAGCACGATCACCAAGCGCGACAAACACCAGGCCGCGACGACGACGCCGGTCGGCATCGGAAAGAGCTGGTACATGCGGAACATGCCGCCCTCGCGCGCCGCCACCAGCGGGCCGGCGAAACCCATCAGACTGGTCGACAGGATCACCAGCCCGGCCAGGCCGGTGACCAGGAACAGGCGGTAGTCCAGGCTCGCGGTCGGCGCGGCCGGCGGCGGCGGCAGCGCCACGCGCGGCGCGCCCTGCAAGCCGCTCAGGTTGTAGGCGTCGCTATAGCCGCGCAACATGCCGTAGGCGGCGTCGTAGGCCGCGCCGCCGTTGTCACGCTTGCCGGCGCCGTTGCGCAGGTCCATCAGCGTGCTGCGGCCGGCATCCACATTGTCGGCGAAGCCGGGTGGGATGGTCAGCACGAAGTCGGCGTCGGCGGCCTGCTCCGGCGTCAACACATTAAAGGCGATACTGCGCTGCTGGCGCAGGCCGGCCTGTAGATGGCGCTGGTATGCCTGGCTGATGGCGCTGCGGTCCTGGTCGACCATCGCCAGCGAGACGGGGCCGAGCTTGACGTCGTGGCCGAACAGCGCCATCTGCATGACCAGCATCAGCAGCGGGAAGGCGAAAGTCCAGAACAGGGCCAGGCGGCCGCGCAGGAACATCGCCAGGTCGGCTTGTACGAGGTGCAGCAGGGTCTTCATCGTGGCGCGGCCTTGGGCAAATTGGTCGGTGAATCGTGAACAGTGTGGGCGATGTGGGCGAGGAAGTCTTCCACCGACACCGCCTCCAGGCTGAAGGCGGCAACGCGCTGCTGTTCGATGAAGTGGCGGAAGGTCTGGTCGAAGCCGGCGCCGCCATATAACTCCCAGCCGTCGTCGCACTGGCGCGGCGGCTTCACCAGGCCGGGCAAGGCCAGCATCGCCTTCTGCGCCTGATGGTCCAGCACTTGACGCAGGCGCCCCTTGAAGGCGCCCACCTGGCCGGCCATCAGCTCGGCCAGCGCGCCGTCGGCGATGATCTTACCGCCGTCAAGGCAGACGATGCGGTCCATGCCCAGCAGGTCGGCCGGCACGTGGGAGATCATCAGCAGCGTGATCGGCAGCTGGGCCAGCAACTCGCGCAGCGCACGGGCGAACCATTCGTCCAGGCCCAACGAGGGCTCGTCCAGCAGCGCCAGTTCGGGCACATGGGCCAGGGCCAGCCACAGCATGACTCGCTGTTTCTGGCCGCGCGACAGCTGCGACCAAAAGCGCTCGCGCAGTTCTTCCAAGCCGAGCGCCCGCGTCACGGCGGGGTCGGTGCGGCTGTAGATGGTCCGGTGCAGCGCCATCATTTCACTGATGCGGGTCTGGCCCGGCAGGTCGGAACCCTGCAGCAGGCCACCGATGCGCTGGCGCGTGGCGGCGCTGCGCGGATCGCCGACCAGCAAAGCGACGCTGCCCCGGTCGGGCCGGCGCAGGCCGAGCAGGGTTTCGATCAGCATCGATTTGCCACTGCCGTTGCGGCCGACCAGCGTTACCCGCTCGCCGCTGCGCAGCGTCAAATCGCCCGGTCGCAGCGTGAAGGCGGAAGACAGGCGCAGCTCCAGATCCGTCGTTTGCAGCATCACGGGCGCGTCGCTCGCCACAGAGGAACGACCTGCAGTGGATATGGCTGCCGATATGGCTGTTGATGTGGCTAAAGATATGGTTGCCGATATGGCTGAAGATATGGCTGAAGATATGGCTGCCGATGCGCCCGGCGAACCGGCAGCCAACGGCGCTGCGGCCTGCGGCGCTACCTGTAACGGTGGGCCGGCATCGATGCCGTACTCCAGCAGCACGTTGCGGGCGTGCTCATAGTAGAGCCGATTCTGCATCGCCTGGCGCAACTTGCTGACGCCAAGATCGCGGTCGCCGCCATATTGGGCCGGCGCGTTGAGCAGCAGCGAGGCATGCTGCACCAGCAAATCGGGGTCGTTGGGAATCAACTGGGCGGCCTTGTCGAAGGCCTGGATGGCCTGTTGGCCGGCCGTCGCCACCTTGATGATGTTGGGCCGCGCCAGCAGGATCGCCAGGATCGCGCGGGTGCCGCGCCACAACCACAGGCGGCCGGCGGGCAGGCACTCGCCGGCCTTGAGCAGCATGTCGAGGTGGGCCAGCTGCTCGGCCGGCGGCGCGCTGCGGAAGTTCACCTGCAACAGCGCGCGGTTGAGTTGCGCGCCGATCAGGCTGTCGAGCAGTGCCGGCTCGGTGAAGACGGCGTCCGCCTCCAGCGCGGCAATGCCGGCGTCCAGATCGGCCGGGTTCTTGTTGATCCACGCGGTGAAGACGGCGTCGCGCGCCTGTTCGATCAGGGCGCTCTGCGCCGCGTCCGGACCGCTGCCAGACGATGTGGCTGAGGCGGCCGGCAGCGACTGGCCGCTGGCCTGCTCGACCAAATGGACGATCTGCGCCTCCGAGCCGGCCCGCGCCACGGCGGCGAACAGGCGCACGATGCGCTCCGCCCCGCCCTGCGCGTCAATCGTTTCGAGTAGATCGGCACCGGCGCGGCAGGCCGCCAGATAAACGGCCAGCTGGCTGTCCGCGCCGTCGCCGAACATGCTGTCCGAGGCGCGGCTGAGCAGCGTGCGCAGCGGCGGCAGCAAGTCCGGATTCGCCGCCGGCAGCGCGGCGCCGCCGAAGCGGCAGGCGAACAGCTGCGCCAGGCCCTCGTCGAGCAGGCGCACACCACAGGTCAGGAAACAGTGGGCGACCTCGTGGAACTGCACGGCGCGCAGATCGTCCGGATAGCCGGGCGACAGCGTCGACAGGTGCAGCACCGCCAAGCCGGGGAAAGCCTCCAGCGTCCAGTGCAGGTCGCGGTTCTCGGCGCGGCATTGGACGATGATGCAAGGCGCCGGCAGTCCAAGGAACTGCTGGCACTGCGCGATGGCCTCTTCAAAATGCCGCTGCAAGGTGGCCGGCAAGGGCTGCCCGCCCAGCACAAACAGCGGGCCGCATTGAAGAAACGGCAGCTTGCCGGCGACCATATCGAGCAGCAGCGGGTAGCCGGGGAAGCGGCCGCGCAAGCCGAAGAGCTGGTCGAGCGCCTGCAAAGCCTCGTCGCGGCGGCCGGCGGCGGCAAGGTTCAACACCTCGAAAGCGGCTAGGCGCAGCCGCAGCGCGCCCGATACCTGTGCGCCGGACTGGCCGGGGCCGGGTTCGAGACCGGGATTGGCGCCATCGCCCGCCGCGCCGTTCACGTCGCCAGCGACGCTTTCCTGGCTCAAGCCAGCGCCCCTTTCCTGGCTCAAGCCGGCGCCCGGGCCGGCTTGGTCCGAGCCGGCCGGAGTGGCCGCTGTGGCCATGGCCTTGAAGGCGCTGTCGTTCATGCGGCGGCGGCTCCGGTTCCGGCCGGCGCCTCGCGGCCCAGCAGCATCACCGACACCACCGTCTCGGTGACGCCGTCGATGTCCAGCAAGGCCGCCAGCTCGTCATCGTAGTAGGCGCCGTAGACCAGCGATCCCAAGCCCAGGCCCTGCGCCGTCAGGCACAGGTTCTGCGAGGCGTGGCCGGTCTCCAGCAGCGCCATGCGGTAGCCTCGCGCGCCGTACTTGGCGGTGGCGCGCTGCGGCACGCTGGTCATCACGCAGACCAGCGGCGCCTGGATGCTGGACTCGCCGCCCTTCACCTCGGCCGTGCCGAAGGCGTTGCCGTCCTGCCGCTTGAGCTGGCGCAGGCAGTGGTTGCGCGCGTCGTAGTGGGCGATGCAGGGTTCCACGCCCTCGATCTGATTGAGGAAGAAGTAGAACTCGGTCGGATACAGCCCGCCCGGCGACGGATAGGCGCGGAAGGCCAGCTTGACGTGCGGCGCGGCGTCGCTGCTTTTGACGCGGTTGACCCGCAACGCGTGGTGCAACAAGCTGGACAACTCCTGCAAGGTCATCGCGCCGACGAAGCCGCGCGCGCTCGTGCGGCCGGCCATGACTTCGGCCAGACCGCCCATGCTCAGCGTCGGTTCCGGCAGCTCGATGCGCGGGCAGGATGGAAACACGTTGTAGCCGGCCGCGCCGCGCGCGATGTAGGCCGGGTGGCGCAGGTAGCGCACGATGTTCTTCACCTGGCCGGACAAGGTGGCGCGGTGGAACTTGGTCTGCTCGTGCAGGATCTCGACCGGATCGTCGATATCGAAATCGCCGGCCATCGCCTGCGGCGGCAGGAGCTCTTGCAAACTATTCTTCATTGGCGCATATCCACTTCAAGGGAACGGATGGGGATCGGTGTTCAATGGCGGCACGCCGTCCAGGCCCCAGAACGCGGCGATTTTGCGCAGCCGGCGCTCGTCGCGGCTGAACATGCCGTCGCCGAACAGCAGCGGATGCAGGCCGGGGATCAGCGCCCGCACCACGCAAAAGCCCAGGCTGCCGATGTCGGCCGAGGTAACGTCGACCGCCAGCGCGCGGTGGCCCAGCGCCTTCAGCCGCGCCAGCAAATCGTCCAGCGTCGCCAACTGGCGCAGGGCCGGGTCGGCGCTGGAGATAGTCTGCCCGTTCTGGAACAGGAAGTCCATCGCGCCCTGGCGCGACTGCTCCAGGAAGTAGGCGAAATGGTCGCCCGGATTGCGGATCGCCGCCCGCTCGGGCAGCGGCGTGCCGGCGCCGAGGATGGAACTGCCCCAGCAATAGCCGTGCAGGGCCTCGATCACCGCCTTGTTGATGGCCTGCTCCACGCCCAGCTGGGCGCTGGCGCCGAGCGACATGGTGCCGTCGTTGCGGCTGCGCGCCAGGCACAACACCACCGGCATGCCGATGTCGGTGCTGATGTCCCACAGCCGCAGCTCCAGCGAGGAATCGCGCAGCGCGCGCCGCACGCCGGGCAACAGCTTGGACCAACTGTCCTCGCTGACCTCCAGGGTGCGCGGCGCGTAGCGCATTTGCCACATGGCGGCGAAGGCGTCGCGCTCGACCACCTCGGCCAGGCCGCTGAGGATGGCGCGCTGCTCGTCCATGCCGCAGGCCAGGCCGGTCGACGAGGACTGGAAGACGATCTCGCGTTGGTCCTTGACCTGCATGCCGAGATACACCATCTGCGCCGGCACATAGGCCTCGCGCCCGGGGTCGTGCAAATCGGCGGCGGCGGCCCAGGCGCGCGTGGCGCCAGGCTCCGGCGCGGAATACTCAAAGCCTTGGGCGGCGTACTGCTCGGCCGAAAACAAGACGAACTGCTCGGCGCCGACGGCGGCCTCGCCCAGCTCGTCCTGGCTGGCGTAGTGCAGCTGGTCGTCGAAATGGACGGCGGCCGAGTAGCGCTCGATGGCCTCGCCGAAGGCCGCCCACAGGGCCGAGGTGCGGTCGAAGGCGGCGCCGGAGCCGGCCAGGCTGGCGCGGTCGCTGGTCGGGTTGTTCGGCTTGGCGCGCGAGGGGTCGATCATCATCGCCTTGACGTCGACCATCAGCGCGTTGAAGACGAACAGGCCGCGCGCGTCCGGGTGCTCGGTCTCCTCCAGCAAGGTGGTGATGATGCCGTGGCGGCGGTGCACCAGCGCCTGGTGGATCAGCGCCAGGCGCTGCTCGGGATCGGCGCCGTCCAGGCTGATTTGCTCCATGTTGCGGCCCATCTCAAGCCCGCCGACGCAGCAAGGCCTGCTGGAACACGCTGCCGACCGGGCGCGCGCTGCTGGCGTTGCCGCAAGCGGCGCAACGCGGCAGGCGCAGGATGCGGCTGCGGTGGATCTCGCCGCTCAGGCTGTCGATCTCGCTGAACACGCTGTGCTGCAGGTTCTCCAGTGTGCCGCTGAGGTACTGCAGCGCCACGCGCGAGGCCTCGGCGACGCCGAAACGCAGCGCCAACTTGCTCGGGATGGCGTGATACAGGATGGCGTCCGGCTGGCTGCGCACGTCGAACTCGGCGACGAATTTGCGCGTGCCACGGACGCGGTGGAAATAGCATTCATAACAGGCGGTGGCGCGCGGCATCACCAGCGGGCCGCACTGCACCGTGCTCCAGTCGACGCCGACGTACAAACTCGGCATGCCGGCTTCGACCGCCTTGCCGTTCATGGCGCGGAACAGGGCGTAGTCCTCGTGGTCGGCGCAGACGATCAGCAGCGCGCGCCGGCCGGCGGCGGCGGGCAGCGCGGCGTCGCGCCCGACGCGCAGCACGGCGACATCCAGCTCGGCGAAGGAGGCGGCCAGCGCGGCGGCGCAGGCGCCCTCGCCGGCCAACGCCAGCAGCCAGTTGGCGCGCTCGTAGGCGGCGCCCTGTCCGGGCATGCTCAGGCCCTCCAGCTGGCGCCGGTGAGTCAAGTGTTCGTGGGTGGCGTCGCCGTTGGCGCGGCCGTTGTGGCGCACCAGCACCTTGGTGTCGAGCAGCGCCTTGAGGGCGGCGTCGACCGCCTCGGCCGGAAAGCTGTCGGCCATGCGCTCGACCAGCGCGTCGCGGCTGATGCCGTCGCGGGCCTGCGTCAGGATACCCTTGAGCATGCCGACCTTGTCCTCCACCGTGAAGCGGCGGCCGACCACGGACAGCGCGATCTTGTCGGCGCCGATGGTGGTGATTTCCGCCAGCGGCGATACATAGAGACAGTCATTCATAGCGATACCTATCATTCAAAACCCAGTCACGCGGGCCACCCGGCTTGCCGCCAGGCGCCCGCCGGCGCGCGCCGATCGCCGCGCGGCCAGTGCACCATCAGCACCGGCGCGAGCCCGATCGGCCGCAACAACGCATAAGCGCCGGCCGAAGCCGGCGCTTAGCGTGGCCATCCATTAGCAGCAGCAGGAGCAGGAGCAGGTGCAGCAGGAAACGCTGACATCGGCCAGAGCGCCGTTCATGTCGTCTTGCAGGTATTCCGATTCGGTCGAATCGGTGATCAGGATGAAGCTGGTGTCGATTTGGATTTCCATTTTCTCTTTTTCCTTGTTATCTCAGAGTGGGTGAACGGCAAACCTTTACACGAATTACGCATATACAAACATGTTTTTCGCATAAGGGACTGCCGAATTGGAGATTAACATGGATTCAGTTGCCTCACGGAAATACTTGTCTCATAACTATCATAGTAGAGCCACCACTCTAAATTATTTAACAGAATGTCCAAATTTATACATTTGCCAGCATCAACCGCGTGCCGCCGCCCACGCTGTGCGCCGCCGGATAGCGGGCCAACAGCTCGGCCGCGCCAACATCGGCCAGGGCGCCGAAGCCCAAGCCGTGCAAGCGGCGCGCCAGCACCGCCGGATCGAAGAAACTCTTCCACGGTTCGCCCTCGGCGGCGTACTTGCGGGCGATGTGCTGCATGCCCATGCGCGCCATCGGCTCCAGCAGCTCGGGCGCGACGCCGTAGTCGAACACGATGCCGCTGCCGGCCGGTAAAGCGGCCACCTGGGCCAAGGTGGCGAAAATGGCTTGGTCGCTCAAGTACAGGGTCACGCCCAGCCAAGAAAAGAACACCGGCTGGTCCAGGCGGCAGCCGGCGCCGGCCAGCGCCGCGCCCAAGGTGTCGCGCTCGAAGTCGACCGGCACCAGGCTCAGGGTGGCCGGCACGGCGATGCCGGCGGCCCGCAATAGACCGCGCTTCCACGCCTGGGTGGCCGGATGGTCGAGCTCGAACACGCGCAGATCGGGCACGTCGTTGCGGTAGGCCGAGGTGTCCAGGCCGGCGCCCAGCACCACATATTGCCGCACGCCGCGCGCCACGGCGGCCGCCAGCTCGTCCTCGGCGAGACGGCTGCGCAGCGCCATCGCCATGCGCAGCACGCGGGCCAGGCCGGCGTCGAAGCGCGCCGGGTCGTCGCGCACCTCGGCGGCCAACTCAGGACCGATGATGGACAGGGCGAGCGGATCGGCGAACACGCTGGCGCCGTCGAGCAACTGGTGGGCGGCGCGCAGCATGGCCACCGCCAGCGCACTACGGCTGGGCCGGCCCGCGCCCAGCAGGCCGGCGACCGCCGCAGGGGCGGGGTCGGCGGCGCAATCGGC
The DNA here is from genome assembly GCF_016461825.1 of Rugamonas violacea. Classification (GTDB taxonomy): domain Bacteria; phylum Pseudomonadota; class Gammaproteobacteria; order Burkholderiales; family Burkholderiaceae_D; genus Rugamonas. Next base: position 77,770 of record NZ_JAEMNU010000040.1, read on the forward strand.
GGCGGCTACGGCTACGGCGGCGGCGGAAACTGGTTTGCTGTTGTCGCTAGTCATCATGCCAACCTATCAATAATGGATGCGGATGATTCTATAGCGGAACATGTGACATCCTTGTAAATATTATTCTCATGCCATCACTTGCGGCATAGCAACAACAGTTATACGTTTTGCGAATCTCTATAATCACAACTATAAATTGGAAAAATATCGTGCGTTGCGGCATCATTCTTCTGTCTCCTCTATCTCCTCCAAGGAATAGATTTAGCCCGCTCCTGTAGCGGGCTTTTTTTTGCCCGTCGCCAAGGCGGCGCCTCAATACGGCAACACGGCGGCGTCCACCCTGCTGCGTCGCACAGCGTTCAAATGTGACTTATATGACAAGTCGGATCAAGCGCACTGCAAAAAATGTAACTTTTTTTGCCCCACAAGCGCGCACACGGAGATACACTTGCCCGTGTGACATATTCTGCCGCTGTGGCAGTGGCCGCTGTCTCGCCGTCCGACCCGACGACACGCCATTGCAACGTTGAACAACAACATGAGTCTTCACTATTGCCGTTCGACTTGGCCATTTTATTACTGAGACATCTGTTTAGCGCGCCCGCGCAGCGCCGGCGTGGCGCGACGCGCCTGCCGCCAAGGCCTGCGCCGGCCGCCTTGTCGGCCCGTCTGCTGAGCGACCTGCTGGGCGGCCTGCTGTTGGCCGCGCTGTTGGCAACGGCCGCGCCGGCCCGCGCCCTGCCCGAGGCGAATCCGGACGCGGCCGGCGCCGCCGTCCCGGCACGGCCGGGCGAAGCGGCGCCACGCGCGCGCCGCAACGAGCCGCTGCAACTGGCCCAGGCCGGCGACACCGCCCGCCGCCAGAGCGGCGAACCGATCGCCGTGTTGTTCCCCGACATAGGCGAACCCTACCGCAAAGTCTTCACCGAAATCATCGACGGCATCGAGGAACAGGGCAAGCTGCGCGTGCGCAGCTACCCGGTGGCCAACAACGCCGACCTGGCCGAGTTGCAGGCCGCGCTGAAGCGCAACGGCAGCCGGGTCGTCATCGCCCTTGGCCGCCAAGGCGTCAAGGCGGCCAGCGGCCTGGAGCCGGCGCTGGGCGTGGTGGTCGGCGGCATCAGCTCGGTGCCGGACGCCGACAAGCTGAGCGGCATCAGCCTGTCGCCCGATCCGGCCCTGCTGTTCGGCCGCCTGAAAAGTTTGCTGCCGGCCATGCGCCGCGTCATCGTCGTCTACAACCCGCAAAACAGCGAGGCGCTGATCCGCCAGGCGCGCGAGGCGGCGCGCGGCCTGGGCCTGGAGCTGAACGCGCTGGAGGCGGCCGACCTGGCCAGCGCCGCGCGCCGCTACGAGAGCGCCTTCGCCGCCGCCGACGGCCGCCACGACGCGCTCTGGCTGCCGCCCGACGCCACCACCGTCGACGAGAGCACCATCCTGCCGATCGTGCTGCGCGAGTCGTGGAACCGCAGCGTGCCGATCTTCTCGAGCAGCATCCTGCACGTGAAGAAGGGCGCCCTGTTCGCCCTCTACCCGAACAATTTCGAACTCGGCCGCGAGCTGGCCGGCCTGGCCGGCGCCCTGCTGCTGGGCGAGCCGCCGCGCAAGGGGGTCAGCCCGCTGCGCGCCGTGCGCATCGCCTTCAATTGGCGCACCGCAAGCCACATCGGACTAAATATTGACGCAGGACAACAACGGACTTTCGATTTCCTCTTCCCGGAACCCTGATACGGCGTCCGGGATGGGGAAAACTCTTTCTTAATAGTAAATAGAGAGCATATACTACTGGCCAGATGCTCTTGCCGCGGGATACCTGTGTTCGACTGCGACCGCGCGGAGCCGCAATGGACGGTTTAATGAACAAAAAGAAAATATTCACCGCTGGCCCAAACCTCGCCGGCACAGCACTGCTCTGTATTCTCGCCCTGGCCGCCGCGTTCGCTGCGGTCCCGGCGCGCGCCCAGTTGCAAGTCCAGCCGCCCGCCCAGGCGGCCGCCGGCCGTGGCGCCGCCGCCTCCATCGTCGACCTGCCCGGCGCCGCGCCGCACAACCCGGTCGGCGCCCTGCTCGACCGCATCGAATCGGGCAATCTGGCCGCGCCGCAGTGGGCCGAGGTGCGCCCCGTCACGCTGGCCCAGCTGGAAGACCAGCTGCGCCGGCCCGAGCTGCAAGCCTCGATCGGCAAGGGCAGCATCGCCGTGCTCTACCCGAACGTCGACGAACCCTTCCGCAGCGCCTTCGTCAGCATGATCCAGGGCATCGAGGAGCGCACCAAGCTGCGCGTGCGCAGCTATCCGGTCGATCCCAAGGTCGACACGGCCGAACTCAACGCCACGCTGAAACACAACGGCACCCGTGTCGTCATCGCGCTGGGCCGCCAGGGCCTGAACGCCACCGCCGGCCTGGACCGCGAAATCTCGGTGCTGGTCGGCGGCGTGCTGCTGCTGTCGGAGAGCGAGAACGTGGCCGGCATCAGCATGACGCCCGACCCGGCGCTGCTGTTCGCCCGCCTGCGCGCCCTGCTGCCGGAGCTGCGCCGCGTCGTCGTCGTCTACAACCCGCAAAAAAGCGAATGGCTAATGAAGCTGGCGCGCGACGCCGCCCGCGCCCAGGGGCTCGAGCTGTCCAGCCACGTCGCCGGCGACCTGGCCCGCGCCGCCCAACTGTATCCGCAACTGATCAACGCCGCCGACCCGCGGCGCGACGCCGTCTGGCTGCCGCACGACACCACCACCGTCGAGGAGAGCACCATCCTGCCGCTGGTGCTGCGCGAATCGTGGAACAGCGGCGTGCCGCTGTTCTCCAGCAACGTGTTGCACGTCAAAAAGGGCGCCCTGTTCGCCATGGTGCCCAACAACGTCGAGCTGGGCCGCACGCTGGCCAGCTCGGCCATGGGGATGATCGCCGGCGACGCCAAGCGGCGCAGCCTGGTGCCGCTGCGCGAGCTGCAGACCGCCATCAACGTGCGCACCGCCAATCACATGGGGCTGAACCTGGGCTACCAGCAGCAGCGCGCCTTCGACTTCGTCTATCCGCAGCCATGACGCGCTAGCCGTTCCACCTTCGACTCCTTTGCACGGTAAATATGTTTCATAACTATCTACGCCGCACCGGTTTCCGGCGCCAACTCACCGTCATCGTCTCCGCCGCCATTCTCGGGCTGGCGCTGTTTTCCTCCTTCATGAACGCCTGGGAAGCGCGCGCCCGCATGCGCGACTACTTCCTCGAACAGGGCCAGCGCATCGCCGACAACCTGGCGCGCCAGTCGACCCTGGCGCTGCTGTTCCACTCCGCCGAAAACGCCCGCGACGTGGTCACCACCACCCTCGCCTTCCCCGACGTGGAAGGCCTGCGCATCATCGACAACCGCCAGCGCGTGCTGCTGGTGCGCGCCGAACCGGAGGTGCGTTTGACCACGGCGCCGGCCGGCAAGGCCAATCCGGCCCGCGCCAGCCTGGTCGGCGAGAGCGACGACGCCTGGCTGTTCGGCGCGCCGGTCTACGGCGGCCAGGCCGAGGCCTCGCCGTTCGAGGTGCAGGACCACCAGCCGCAGCTGCTCGGCTATGTCCAGGTCCAGGTCAGCAAGAACACCCTGCAGCGGCTGACCCTGTCGCTGTTGCTGGGCAACCTGGCGATCACCCTGTCGTTCGCCGTCATCCTGCTCGGCCTGGTCAGCCTGCTGACGCGCCACATGATCAACCCGCTCAACGCCCTGTCGACCTTGATGCGCCGCGCCCAGGCCGGCGAGTCCGGCATGCGCGCCGCGCCCGACGGGCCGCGCGACCTGATCGAGATGGGCTCGGCCTTCAACCAGATGATGAACGTGCTGGAGCAGCGCGAGGCCGAGTTGAAGGACTCGCGCGACGCCGCCGTCAGCATGGCGCTGATGAAGGCGCAGTTCGCCGCCACCGTCAGCCACGAGGTGCGCACCCCGCTCAACGGCGTGGTCGGCATGCTCGACATGCTCAAGGAAATGCATCTGAACCAGCGGCAGCAGGAATGCGTCGACGTCGCCTGGAACTCCTCGCGCACCTTGATCGACCTGATCAACAACATCCTCGACTTCTCCAAGATGGACGCCGGCAAGCTGGCGCTCGAGGAGGTCGACTTCGACCTGCGCAAGCTGCTCGAAGAAGTGATCGAGCTGGTGGCCCGGCCGGCGCAGCAAAAAGGCGTCGAAGTGGCCTACCTGTTGGCGCCCGGCGTGCCCGAACGGATCAACGGCGACTCGCTGCGGCTGCGCCAGATCCTCATCAACCTGCTCGGCAACGCCGTCAAGTTCACCGAGCGCGGCGAGGTGGCGGTGCGCATCGCCCTGGCCGAGGCCGACGCCGCGGCGCCCTTCGGCCTGTCCTTCGAGGTGCGCGACAGCGGCATCGGCATGAGCCAGGAGGCCCAGCAGCACCTGTTCGAATCCTACGTCCAGCCCGACCCGTCGACCACCCGCCGCTTCGGCGGCACCGGCCTCGGCCTGGCCATCTGCAAACAGCTGGTCGGCCTGCTGGGCGGCGCCATCTCGGTGGCCAGCGCGCCCGGCACCGGCACCACCTTCGTCTTCTCGATCCGCTGCCGCCCGGCCGCCCAGCAGCCGGCCGCCGCGGTCGACGCCACGCTGGCCGGCCGCCGCGTGCTGGCGGTCGACGCCAGCGCGGTGGTGCGCGAATTCCTCGACGGCGTGTTCGGCCGCGCCGGCATCCACGGCTTCGTCACCGGCTCCGGCCTGGCCGCGCTCGACGAGTTGAAGACCGCCGCCGCCGCCGGCCAGCCGTATGCCGTCGTGGTGCTCGACCTGCACGCCACCGACGAACACGGCGCCGCGCTGGGCCGCCGCATCGAGGCCGCCGGCCTGGTGCCGCAACTGCTGGTGCTCGACCGCCACGGCCCGGCCGGCGGCGGCGCCCTGCTCAGCGGCCACGCCACGCTGGGCAAACCGCTGCGCCAGGAACGCCTGCTGGCCGCGCTGCGCGAGTTGCTGGCCGGCCGCCACGCCGCCGAGGCGCCGCGCCTGGCGCTGCCGGCAGGCGCGCCGGGACGCCAGTTCCGCGTGCTGGTGGCCGAGGACAACCGCACCAACCAGATGGTCGCCGCCGGCATGCTGGCGATGAACGGCTGCGTCTGCGAATTCGCCTCCAACGGCCGCGAGGCCGTCGAAGCGGCGCAGCGCGACCGCTTCGACCTGATCCTGATGGACTGCAGCATGCCGGAGATGGACGGCTACGAAGCCACCGCCCACATCCGCGTCGCCGAGGAAGCGCTGGGCCGCCGCACGCCGCTGGTGGCGATGACCGCCAACACCCAGCGCGGCGACGCCGAAAAATGCATGGCCGCCGGCATGGACGACTACCTGGCCAAGCCGATCACCCTGGTCGAGCTGCGCCACAAGCTGGAGCGCTGGCTGCCGCACGGCGCGGCCGCGCACGCCGCCGAGGCCGAGGCCGAGCCGCAGCAGGACTGCGACGGCGGCGCCGAGGCGGGCGGCGACGGCAAGACCGTCCGCGCCGCCGGCCACGAGATCGACGCCGCCGAACTGCTGCTCGACAGCACCGACCAGGTCGACCTCACGCTGGCGGTCGACCGCGCCGTCTTCGACAAGCTGCGCGAGATCCTCGGCGCGGCGCTGCCGCACGCCATCTCGCCCTTCCTCGAAGACACGCCGACCTACCTGAACGAGCTGGAACACGCCGTGCAGGACGGCGACAGCGAGGCGGCGCGGGCCCGCGCCCACGCCCTCAAGGGCTCGTCCGGCAACCTCGGCGCCAACGCCCTGGCCGAACTAGCCGAACAGGCCGAGCACCTGGCCATCGCCCACCAGGTGGCGCAGATCGCGCCGTTGCTGCCGCGCCTGCGCGCCGCCTACCACGAGGTGGCCGCCTTCCTCACCGGCGAGGTGGCGGCCGACGCCTTCGACGCCGAGGGACCGCAGGAGGAGCTGGCCCAGGTGCTGATCGTCGACGACGACCGCAGCACCCGCAGCACCCTGCGCTACATTTTGCAGCGCGACGGCTTCCAGGTCGAAGAGGCGGCCGACGGCGCCCAGGCGCTGGCCATGCTCAAGCGCTTCCAGCCCGACGTGATCCTGATGGACGCGGTGATGCCGGTGATGGACGGCTTCACCGCCTGCGCCCGCATGCAGGAACTGCCCGGCGGCAGCGCGATACCGGTGTTGATGATCACCGCCCTGCAGGACAACTCCTCGGTCGAACGCGCCTTCGCCGCCGGCGCCAGCGACTACATCCCCAAGCCGATCCACTACGCCGTGCTGTCGCAGCGGGTGCGCCGCATCATCGAGGCCAACCGCGCCGAGAAACGCATCCGCCACCTGGCCTACAACGACCTGCTCACCGGCCTGCCCAACCGCACCCTGTTCTTCGAGCTGCTCGGCCAGGGCATCGAACAGGCCAAGACCGCCAAGGGCCAACTGGCCGTGCTGTTCATGGATCTGGACCGCTTCAAGTACGTCAACGACAACCTCGGCCACGACGTCGGCGACCGTCTGCTGGTGGCGGTGGCGCAGCGCGTGCGCCATAGCGTGCGCAACGTCGACACCGTGGCCCGCCTGGGCGGCGACGAGTTCACCGTGGTGCTCGGCGATCTGGAGGGACCGGCGGCGGCGGCCACGGCGGCGCACAACATCTGCCGCGTGCTGGCCGCGCCGTTCCAGATCGACGGCCACGACATCTTCGTCACCAGCAGCGTCGGCATCGCCATCTACCCGCACGACGGCACCGACGTCGCCACCCTGGTCAAGCACGCCGACAGCGCCATGTACCGCGCCAAGAAGACCAACACCGGCTTCCAGTTCTACGAGGCCTCGATGGAGCAGTCGATCTCCGAGCACGTGCGGCTGGAGAGCGATCTGCGCCGCGCCCTGGAGCAGCAGCAGCTGGAGGTCTACTACCAGCCGCAGGCGATGTTGTCGACCGGCCGCATCGTCGCCATGGAGGCGTTGGTGCGCTGGCGCCATCCGACCCGTGGCATGGTGGCGCCGGTCGAGTTCATCCCGCTGGCCGAGGAGACCGGCTTGATCAACCCGCTCGGCGACTGGGTGCTGCGCACCGCCTGCGCGCAACTCAAGGAGTGGATAGAACAGGGCCTGCCGCCGCTGCGCGTGGCGGTCAACCTGTCGGTGCGCCAGCTGCTGCAGAAGGACTTCGCCGCCTCGGTCGAGGCGGCGCTGGCCGACACCGGCCTGCCGCCCAACCTGCTGGAACTGGAGATCACCGAAAGCACCTTGATGGAGAACGCCGAGGACACCTTGAAAGCGCTGCACCGCCTGCGCAATCTCGGCGTGCGGCTGTCGATCGACGACTTCGGCACCGGCTACTCGTCCTTGTCCTACCTGAAGCGCTTCCCGGTCGACATCATCAAGATCGACCGCTCCTTTGTGCGCGACGTGCCGCAGGACGCCGACGACGCCGCCATCGTCACCGCCATCATCGCGCTGGCCCACAGCCTGCGCCTGGAGGTGGTGGCCGAGGGCGTCGAAACCCTGGCCCAGCTGCAATTCCTGCGCGCCAAGCATTGCGACCTGCTGCAGGGCTACCACCTGAGCCAGGCCGTGCCGGCGGCGCAGTTCGCCGAGCTGGTGCGCGAGCAGGAGGCGGCGCTGCTGCGCGCCTGAGCCGCCCTTCCGCATCCTTCCGCCAACTTCCGCCACACCAAGGCCGGGTCCGCTTCAAGCGGTCCCGGCTTTTTTCCGTCAAGGCGCAGGCTTACCCCACAGGCAAAAGCCAGGGTCAGACCCAGCGGGTCTGACCCTAGTTTCTGCCGCTGGGTTTTGCCGCTGGTTTCTGCCGCTGGGTTTTGCCGCCGCCTCATGGTAAGTGACTGTTCCCATCCAAATCCCACGTCGGTTGTATTGCCAATTTGAAATTATAAATACCTTATAGACATAAAAATTTAGCCAATTCTATCTAAAAGTAACAACTCTCCTTGTTTTTAGGCTATTATTGCGCCGCAACATAATTTGCCTTTGAGCAAATAATGTTTTCGTCTAGATATCACTTTTGTTTCGGCTCACCGCATTCCTGCCTGGCCGATCAATCAACATTGAGGAGCTTCGCATGTTTGACACCGTCGAGTTTGAAGATCAATCCCCCCTGCTGCAACGCAGCGCCCCCCTCTCCACCACGCTGCCGGCCCCGGTCGACGGCCACGTCATGGACATGGCCGACCTGCTGGTCGCCTACCTGGAGCAACTGGGCGTCGACTACGTCTTCGGCATCCCCGGCGGCGCCATCGAGCCACTCTACAACGCCATCGCCCGCAACCAGCGCCGTGGCGGCAACCTCAGCCACATCGTCGCCCGCCACGAGGCCGGCGCCGCCTTCATGGCCGACGGCTACGCCCGCGAAACCGGCAAGATCGGCGTTTGCGTCGCCACTTCCGGCCCCGGCGCGACCAACCTGATCACCGCCGTCGCCACCGCCTACGGCAACGACGTGCCGATGCTGGTCATTACCGGCCAGCCCGCCCTGCCCTCGTTCGGCAAGCACACGCTGCAGGAATCGACCTGCACCGGCATCGACGTGCTCAGCATGTTCCGTCCCTGCACCCGCTACAACTCGCTGGTGTCGCACCCGATGCAGCTGGAGTGGAAGCTGGTCACGGCGCTGCAACACGCCACCCGCGCGCCGTTCGGCCCGGTGCACCTGAGCGTGCCGGTCGACGTGTTCCGCGCCCCGGCCAAGCAAAGCGGCCCGGCCTACGACATGGCCGCGCTGCTGCGCCCTTCGTCGCTGATCGACGTGCCCGCCGTCGACCGGCTGCTGGCCATGCTGGCCGCGTCGCGCAACGTCGTGCTGCTGATCGGCCCCGCCTGCGGCGAGGCGATCGACCTGATCATGCAGTTCGCCACGCTGAAGGGCGCGACCTTCATCGTGCCGCCCGACGGCAAGGGCCTGGTCAGCACCCACCATCCGCTGTATCGCGGCGTGTTCGGCTTCGGCGGCCACGCTTCGGCCGAGGCGACGCTGCGCGACGAGTCGGTCGACCTGATCCTAGCCATCGGCAGCACCATGGGCGAATGGAACACGGCCGGCTGGTGCGACAGCCTGCTCAACGAGCGCCTGGTGCACATCGACGAGTGCGAGGAGCATCTGGCCCGTTCGCCGATGGCGCGCATGCACCTGCGCGGCGGCCTGCGCCCGGTGTTCCAGCGTCTGGTGACGCGCATCCTGGAAGTGCAGGAACAGGCCGACGTGACGGTGGAGCGGCGCCGCGCCGCCCGCGAGCTGTGCAACAAGGAGTGGGAAGCCGGCAGCCTCCTGGCCGATCCGGCCGCCTTCCACAGCGACGCCGTGCCGCTGGCGCCGCCGCGCCTGATGAATGAGCTGGGCCGGCTGTTCCCGCCCACCACCCGCTTCCTGGCCGACGCCGGCAACAGCGTCGCCTGGGCCACCCACTATCTGCAACCGGAAGACCGCCGCATGGCCACCGCCGGCCTGCCGCGCGGCATCCGCAGCGAGCGCCGCAGCGCCGGCGGCTGGCTGCGCCTGACCGGCCACTTCGCGCCGATGGGCTGGGCCATCGGCGCCGCCGTCGGCACCGCCGCCGCCAACCCGGCCGCGCCGGTGGTCTGCATCACCGGCGACGGCAGCATGCTGATGAGCGGCCAAGAGCTGTCGACGGCGGTGGCCGAACAGCTGTGCGTGATCTTCGTGGTCCTCAACGACGCCGCCTACGGCATGGTCAAGCACGGCCAGCGCCTGGGCGGCGGCGAGCAGATCGGCTACGCCCTGCCGCCGACCGACTTCGCCATGCTGTCGCGCGCCCTCGGTGGCCGCGGCCACACCATCCACTCGGCCGCCGACCTGGCCGCGCTCGACATCAAAGCCATCTGCAACCATCCCGGCCCGACCCTGCTCGACGTCTACATCGACCCGGAACAGGTGCCGCCCATCGGCAGCCGCATGCGCGTGCTGCTGGAGGACGGTCAATAATGGCGCAACTCGACAAATCGGACGCCGCCTTGGAGCAGACGTCGCGCGCGCCGTCCAGGCTAGACTACAACCACGACATCGACCTCGATCTGGCGATCGACGCGGCGGCCGACCTGCGCGTGGCGCTCAGCGCCGCCTCCGCCGCCAGGCAGTCCGGCAAACTGGCCGGCAAGGTGGCCCTGGTCACCGGCGGCAGCAGCGGCATCGGCCTGGCCAGCGCGCTGCTGTTCCAGAACGAGGGCGCCCACATCGCCATCACCGGGCGCGATCCGGCCGGCCTGGCGATGGCCGGTTCGGTGCTCGACGGCCAGGCGCTGGTGATGCGCAGCGACGCCGGCCAGGTCGGCGAAATCGCCGCCGCCATGGCCCAGGTCAAGCAGCGCTACGGCCATCTCGACGTCCTGTTCATCAACGCCGGCATCGCCAGCCCGGCGCCGATCGAACAGGTCACCGAGGCTTCGTTCGACGCCCAACTGGCGGTCAACCTGAAGGGTGTCTTCTTCACCATCCAGCAGGCCTTGCCGCTGCTGCGTCCCGGCGCCAGCGTGATCGTCACCACCTCGATCACCAACCAACTCGGCTCGCCCAACTTCAGCGTCTACGGCGCCGCCAAGGCCGGCCTGCGCTCGCTGGTCAAGTCGCTCGGCCTGGAGCTGATCGGTCGCGGCATCCGCGTCAACGCCATCAGCCCCGGCCCGATCGCCACGCCGATGTTCGACCGCCTCGGCCTGCCCGACGCGCTGGCCGCCGCCAAGAAGCAGGCCATCGCCGACAAGTCGCCCAGCCGCCGCTTCGGCAGCGCCGACGAGGTGGCCAAGGCCGCCCTGTTCCTGGCCTGCGCCGACTCGTCCTACATGGTCGGCGAAGAGATCGTCGTCGACGGCGGCATGAGCCTGTTGTGATGGCCGCACCCCTGCCCGACACCGGCACCAACGCCAACGCCAACGCCAGCAACGCCGGCGGCGCGCCGACGCCGTCGCCGCGCGACCTGATCCACACCCGCATCTGGCAGGAAGAGCCCGAGCCGGACAACCCCTTCGCCACCCGCGCCGCCTACTGCCGTGGCTACGACGTGTTTGGCGAGTTGGTCGGCCGCGCCAGTTGGGTCGAGATGCTGCTGCTGTTGCTGCGCGACGAGCGCCCAACAGCGGCCGCCGTCGCCACGCTGGAGGCGCTGGCCGTGGCGCTGGCCAATCCCGGCCCGCGCGAAGCCTCGGTGCACGCCGCCATGTGCGGCGGCGTCGGCGGCTCGACCGCCGCCGCCAGCCTGATCGCCGCGCTGTCGGTCGGCGCCGGCCGCAACGGCGGCGCGCGCGACGTCCACGACGCCATGCTGCTGTGGCAGCGCTGCGGCACCGACCTGGCCGCCTGGGCCGACTACGACCCGGCGCCGGCCGGCGAACCGATGCAGGTCTGGCCCGCCGCCGGCCGCCTGCCCGGCTTCGAGCCGCACGGCGTGTCGACCACCACCGTGGTGCGGCAATTGCTGACCACCCTGGCCGGCCTGCGGGCCGGGCCGCGCTGCGCCTGGCTGCTGGAGCGGCTGGAAACGCTGCGCCTGACCATCGGCCTGCCGCTGGCGATCAGCGGCGTCGCCGCCGCCGCCTTGGCCGACCTGGGCCTGACGCCGGACGAGGGCGAGATGCTCTACTTGTTGCTGCGCCTGCCGGGCGCCGCCGCCCACGCGCTGGAGCAAAAAGCCGGCGGCTTCCGCCAGTTCCCTTTCTACCCGCTGGAGCTCGACCCAGCCGCGACGCCGGAGGCGCCATGAACGACATGACATTCAAGCACTTGGCGGCCAAGGCCGACGACAAGGCGAGCGCGCCGGCGCCGGCCGCCGGCGCAGCAGCAGCAGCAGCAGCAGCAGCAGCAGCGGCAGCAGCAGCGGCAGCAGCAGCGGCAGCGGCAGCAGCAACAGCAGCAACAGCGGCGACGGCAGCTGCCGCTGCTCATCCGGCACAAGTCGCAGCCGGCGTGCCCAACACACCGCTGCGCGGCCCGGCCCTGCTGCAAGAACACGCCGGCCGCCTGCGCACCAGCGTCGGCGCCGCCTATCCCGGCAGCCACGCGGTGTTTCGCGGCCACGACCTGCACCGCGACCTGAAAGAGCTCGACTGGATCGACCTCTACGTCTTCGGCATCAGCGGCCGCCGCCTGAGCGCGGCGCAGATCGACATGCTGCACGCCATCTGGGTCTACACCAGCTACCCGGACGCGCGGCTGTGGAACAACCGCGTCGCCGCGCTGGCCGGCAACGTGCGCAGCAGCGCCAACCTGGGCATTGTCGCCGCGCTGGCGCTGTCCGAGGCCACCGTCTACGGCGGCCAGGCCGGCCTGCGCGCCATCGACTTCCTGCAAACCACGCTGCTGCAGGTGCGGGCCGGCGCCGAGCTGGCGCCGCTGGTGCTGGCGCATGCCCGCGCCCACCGCATCTACGGCTACGGCCGGCCGATCAACTCGACCGACGAGCGCCTGCCGTGGATCATGGCGCTGGCCGAAAAACTGGGTTTGGACCAGGGCGAACACGTCAAATTGGCCTTCGAAGTGGAGAAAGTGTTGCTTCCACACTACCCCCAATTGCGCATGAACTACGCCTCCTTGCACGCCGCGCTGATCGCCGACATGGGCCTGACGGCGCGCCAGTACCAACTGCTGCGCATCCCCACATTCCTCGCAGGAATGCCACCTTGCCTCGTGGAAGCGGCGGAAAAACCCGAGGGGGTGTTGTTCGCCACGCCGTGCAGCGCCGTCGCCTACGCCGGCGCGGCGCGGCGCAAGTGGACGGTAGATGCGACAGGGCAATGATTTTTTGTACATTTGTTACGGATGCCGCGCTACAATGCAAAAAACATTCCCAGGAGATAGGTTTTGAAGGCTAAGTACGCATACCCTCTTTATCTGGCTGCAGCCCTCACCATTCCTCCCATGCAAGCGCTGGCGCAGAATCCCAGCGACGAAGACGAGCTCACCCTGGTCTACGGCGACAACGACAGCGTCAGCATCGCCACCGGCAACGTGCAGGCCCTGCGCCGCGCCCCGGCGGTCGCCTCGGTGATCACGGCGGCCGACATCGCGGCGATCGGTGCCAGCGACCTCGACCAGGTGCTCGAAGGCGTCGCCGGCATCCACGTCAACCGCAGCGCCAACAACTATTCCCCCCTGTACGTGGTGCGCGGCATCGTCAGCCAAGTCACGCCGCAGGTGCTGGTGTTGCAGAACGGCGTGCCGATCACCACCGTCTACCAGGGCAACAAGGGCAATCTGTGGGGCGGCTATCCGGTCGAACACATCGCCCGCATCGAGATCATTCGCGGCCCCGGCTCGGCGCTGTACGGCTCGGACGCCTTCTCCGGCGTCATCAACATCATCACCAAGGGCGCCGCCGAGACGCCGGGCACCGAGATCGGCGCCCGCCTCGCCTCCTTCCAGACGCGCGACGTCTGGCTGCAGCACGGCGGCAAGCTCGGCTCGGTCGACGTCGCCGCCTACCTGCGCGTCGGCGAGAGCGACGGCCAAAAGAGCATCATCGACGCCGACGCCCAGAGCCGCAACGACAAACTGTTCGGCACCCGCGCCAGCCTCGCACCCGGCCCCGTCAACACCGGCTACGAGGCGGTCGACGCCAACCTCGACCTGGCGCGCGGCCAGTGGCGCGCCCGCTTCGGCTACAAGCTGCGCGACAAGCTCGGCACCGGCGCCGGCATCGCCTCGGCGCTCGACCCGGTCGGCCAGCAGAAGAGCGAACGCTACACCAGCAACCTGAGCTGGGCCGATCCGCAGTTCAGCCGCGACTGGGGCCTGGGCGCCTCGGCCAGCACGCTGCAATACACCCAACTGATCCCGGTCGACTTCAACCTGCTGCCGCCCGGCACCGCCCTGCCCAGCGGGAAATTCCCCAACGGCATGATCGGCGGCCCGGAAATCTGGGAACGCCAGTTGCGCCTGTCCGCCTTCGCCGACTACAGCGGCATGAGCGGCCACCACTGGCGCATCGGCGTCGGCCACGACGACCTCGACATGTACCGCAGCCGCGAGCGGCGCAACTTCAACTACGCCCCCAACGGCGCGCCGATTCCGCTGCCCGGGGTGGTCGAATTCTCCGGCGTCAACTCCTTCATCCCGCCGCACCGCCGCAAGATCGACTACCTGTACCTGCAGGACGAATGGAACCTGGCCAAGGACTGGAACCTGACCGCCGGCGTCCGCCACGACCGCTATTCGGACTTCGGCAACACCACCAATCCGCGCCTGGCGCTGGTGTGGGACGCCACCTTCGACATGACCGCCAAGCTGTTGTACGGCCGCGCCTTCCGCGCGCCCTCGTTCAACGAAGGCTACGCCGTCAGCAATCCGGTCACCATGGGCAACCCGAATCTGCAGCCGGAAACCAACGGCACGCTGGAGGCGGTGTTCGCCTGGCAGGCGCGCGCCGACGCCCAGGTCAACATGACCCTGTACCGCTACTCGATGAGCAACATCATCCGCACCGTCAACAACCCCGGCGTCGGCACCGGCGCCGCCTACGCCAACACCGGCGACCAGACCGGCCACGGCCTGGAGGTGGAGAGCAGCTGGAACGTCAACCGCGATTGGCGCCTGCTCGGCAACTACGCCTGGCAGCGTTCGGTCGACGACGCCACCGGCCGCGACGCCGGCTACGCGCCGCACCACCACCTGTACGGCCGCGCCGACTGGCAGTTCAGCAACGGTTACATCCTCAGCTCGCAGCTGAACTGGGTGGCCGGCCGCAAGCGCGCCGCCGGCGACGCGCGCGACCCGGTGGCCGACTACACCACGCTGGACATGACCGTGGCAACGCGTCGCGGCCGCCAGCAATGGAACTTCTCGGCCTCGCTGCGCAACCTGTTCAATGCCGACGCGCGCGAGCCGAGCCTGGCCCCCGGCCTGGCCATCCCGCACGACCTGCCGATGGCGCCGCGCGCCTTGTCGATACAGGCCGTCTACAAACTGTAGCGGCCCGCCCCCGCCGCTAAGCCAATGGCGCCAAGGCTGGATAGGTGAAGAGCAGAAAATGCGCCATGTTCACGCAGAAATGCGTGAGTATCGGCGCCTCGACGCGCCGGGTCAGCGCATAGGCGCTGGCATAGCCGACGCCGGCCACCCCGGCCAGCAAGGCGTAGAGGGGACCGCCGGCCAGATGCGCGGCGCCGAACAGCAAACCCGACAACAACACCACGCCGACTTGCCAGACCCGGCCCGTCGACGTCGCCGCCATGCGCTCCTGCAAGAAACCACGGAAGAACGCCTCCTCGGCCACGCAGGTGAACAGCAGATTGGTCAGCAGGAAGACCGGCGTGTAGGCCGGCAGCTTGGGCGCCAGGCCGACCACGTGCAGCGCCACACCGAGCGCCATCACCACCACAACCGTACCGGCGGCAACAGGCAGGCTGCGCCGCGCCAGCGCGCGCCAGTCGGCGCCCTGCCCGGCACGGCGACACAGCAAGGCCAACAGGATCAGGCCGACAGCCGCCTTGTCGAAGTTGGCGTACTGGCTGAAGGCGGTGGCGTCGGCGGAAAAGCGCACACCGGCGATCAACTGGGGATTGTTAAAGCCGGGCAAACGATGCATGGCCAGCGCCAAGGCCAGCACGCCCGTCACGATCAGCAGGACGATGCGCCAACCACGACCGACGGCCGCACTGCCGGCGCCATAGGCCACGCCGCCGAACAGGGCCAGCTCCGCCACCGCCAGCGGCGTCAGCACGCCGCCGGCAAGGCCGCCGATGAGCGCGGCGGTGAACAGGGCCAGCCATGGCGCGACGACCAGCCGGCCGCCGAGGGAAACCGGCTTGAGCCAGACGGCGCAGATGGCAAGGGCAAGCAGGCCGAAACTCAGCCACACCAGTGGGGATATGGAGTGCATCAATGTCTTCCGGATAAGTTTAAAGGCCGCCAGTGTAGCGCCTCGAAGAGCATAACCAAAGCCTATCCATGCTCTTGAGAAAAGCAGACCTGATGATGTGGCGAAGTAGACCGCCTACATCATCGAGCATCGCCTGATCGCGCCGCCCCATCGGCGCCGTGGG
>NZ_JAEMNU010000040.1:93770-101955 GCF_016461825.1 Rugamonas violacea
CCCCCCCCCCCCCCCGCCGGCGACAGTTTGCCGGGATGCCAGGCCAGTCCAACCTCCCACTGCGCGGCCTGGCCCGCCAGCGGCAAGCTACGTATCGCGCCCGGCAACAACCACTGCGCGCTGACCGGCAGCAGCGCCAGGCCGATACCGGCGGCCACCAGCGCCTGCACGGTGTGGGTATCGTCGGCCTCCTGCACCACGCGCGGCACGAATCGATGGGCTTGGCACCATTGCTCGACCTGCGCGGCCAGACCCGGTCCGCGCGCCTGCGCCAGCGCGACGAAGCCGTCCACGTTGAGCCGCGCGAGATCATCCGGCACGCCCTGCCACGCCGATTGGGCCGGCACCGACAAGGTCAATTGCTCGACCATCAGCGGCAGGAATTCCAAGACAGAAGCGGGCGGCCGGCGGACAAAACCCAGCTCCAGCTCACCACTGCCGAGCCTGAGATACTGTTCCTGCGACGACAAATCGTTCAAGGACACGTCCACAGCGGGAAAGCGCTGGCGGAACCAGGCGACCCAGCGCGGCGCCAGCCTCAGCGTCGACAGGCCGAAGCCGAGCCGCAGCCTGCCCCGTTCGCCCTGCGATGCCTGGCGCACGCGTTGCAGCAGGCGATCGGCGTCACGCACCAATTGCTGCGCCTCCGGCCAGAACAGCCGGCCCAGCGCGCTCAAGGCCGCGCCATGTTTGCCGCGCTCGAACAAGCGCCCGCCGACCTGGCCTTCGAGCATCACGATCTGCTTGCTCAAGGTCGACTGCGTCATGTGCAGCAGCATCGCGGCCCGGCCGAACTGGCCCTGCTCGGCCAACATCAAAAACGATTTCAACAACCGGATATCCATTCCAATTCCGCATAGTAAATAGCCATATTATTCATTTTACTACTTGATTGGCGATGGCTAACATGAGGCACTTCCCCTCCATGAAAGCGAAGCTCCCATGTCCAGCCCAGTGTTACGCGCCGCCTCGGTCCAATTCCAGCATCGCGCCGGCGACAAAGCCTACAACCTCGGCCGCATCGCCGCCTTCAGCGCCGAAGCGGCGCAGGCGCGGATCCAGCTGATCGTGTTCCCCGAGATGTGCATCAGCGGCTACTGGCACGTGCCCAAGCTGGGCGACGCCGCCCTGCACGCACTGGCCGAAGCGATGGATGGGCCGTCGATCAGCGCCCTCGTCGCCCTGGCCCGCGAGCACGGCCTGGCGATCGGCGCCGGCCTGGTGGAGCGGGCGCCGGACGGACGCCTGTTCAACACCTACGCCATCGCCATGCCCGACGGCCAAGTGCACGCGCACCGCAAACTGCACGCCTTCGAGCATCCGCTGATCCACAGCGGCGAGCGCTACACCGTGTTCGACACGCCATGGGGCGTGCGCGCGGCCATCCTGATCTGCTGGGACAACAACCTGGTCGAAAACGTGCGCGCCTGCGCGCTGCTGGGCGCGCAACTGCTGATCGCGCCGCACCAGACCGGCGGCACCGACTCGCGCAGCCCGCACGCGATGAAGCCGATTCCGCTGGCGACGTGGCAGCGGCGCGCCGTCGATCCGGCCGCGATCGAAGCCCAGTTCCTCGGCCCGAACGGGCGCGCGTGGCTGCTGCGCTGGCTGCCCGCGCGGGCCCACGACAACGGCCTGTTCCTCATCTTCAGCAATGGCGTCGGCCAGGACGAGGACGAGGTTCGGACCGGCAACGCGATGATCCTCGATCCCTACGGCCGCATCCTGGCCGAAACCTGGGCCGCCGCCGACGCCATGGTCACGGCCGAACTCGACTTCGGGTTGGTCCCCATGAGCAGCGGCCAGCGCTGGCTGCGCGGACGCCGGCCCGAACTGTACGCGATCCTGGCCACCGCGCGCGGCGACGAACTCGACGCGCGCGCCGCCCGCTTTTCCGCGCAGCCGACCGGTGGCATCGTCGGCATGAAATTTCCATGACGGCGCCGCGCACATTAGATAGAGCGTTAGAGCGTTATAGGCTGGCGTGCTCCAGAATTTCCTGGCCCGTCAACGCGCAACTGCCTTTCAGTTGCGCGTAGATCAAATCGATACCCATGAGTCCAATGAAAAATCCCGGCTTTCCCCGTTTTCCGGCTTCGCCACCGAACGCGGCCATGCTCCCAAAGCCAGCCAGGCCGCCGGTATTGCCTTCGGTGTATCGGCCCGGCAGCCCGCCATTGGACCCGCCAACCGGAGATGTTTCGTAACCGGCAGGCGGCAGGTTGGAACGGCGAACATCAAACCATGCTCAATAGCGGCATGGTGGGGCACGCCGCCGGCAGCGCTGGCTTCAATGCACTACTCAATGCGCAAACCCCGATCATTTGGATTTTGGACACGAACGATCAGCTGTTTGTCATGGATGGCATGGTTGGCGACCCCAAGCACAGCATGGCGGCCATGGGCGCGGACGTGCGCAGCGGCGGCACCGGTGAATGGCTGCCCGGTACAAACGGCACCACCCGGTTCACGATCTTTAATATTACCGGGCACTATCACGCAAGCCACGAGTCGCTGTCCCGAGCCGCGCGAGTATTCAGGCAGGCAGGATTCCCACCCGACATTGGTCAAGATCCCAGAGGTTCGCCCCCTCGCGGCTATAGGTGGAGCGTCGGCCAAACATTGGGTTTCAACTAAATAGGCATGGCCGACTTTACCTGCACCGCGCAGATCGCGCTTAGAGGCTGGCATGCTCCAAAATTTCCTGCCCCATCAACACGCAACTGTCCTTCAGTTGCGCATAGATCAAATGCATGCGGTACTGGCCCTTGTAGATGCTGCCCCACACTTCCAGCACGTCGAAGGACTGCGCCTTGTTGGCCGGGTTGCGGATCGGCGCCAGCACCTTGACGGTGGAATCGATTTCCATGCGCTCGTCGGGACCGAAGTGGAAGGTCAGCAAGCTCTTCGCCTGCTTGACGGCCTCGGCGGAACAACGGTGCGCCGGTTCCGCTTGCACCAGGCCAGTGCTCACGAAAAGGGCCGCTGCGATGATTTTTTTCATTCAAGCTCCAATTCCAAAAATTGATCGCTAGCAGCCTAACAGATTTGCCGCAAATCACCGCTGTTGTAGGCGTCGAAGACTTTGGCGTCGAGTGCGCTGATGGTGTGGCTCGGCTCGGCGTCGGCGGCGGACGCGGCGGCGCCGTGTGCGGCGGGAACAAACAAGGCGGTGGCGCAAAGAGGGCCGGCAATATATTGAGTTCGCATGGATCACCCTGGCGTGGCATGAGCGGCGGCGGCGCGCTCATGCTGTGGTTGGACTACGTACCGCCATACTAAGCAAAACCACGGCCGACACCAGTGCCAGTTGGACGAACGCGGCGTCTCGGGGAATGGGTGGCGCAAGGCCGGGGTCGAACGGGAATCGGCGGGCGGGCAAGCTTGCCGCCACGTTCGCAACCGCTTGTGCTTGCTGCTCCTACAGCGTCGGCAAAATCTTCAATGTCCTATCTGAAAATGCCTGCACCCCAACATCCTCGATGGTGACATTGGCCACCTGGGCGGCGGGCGGACCGCGTTTCGCCCAGTCGATGATGGCCTCGATTGCCGCCGGCTCGCCATCAACGCAGGCCTCCACCGAGCCATCGCGGCGATTGCGAACCCAGCCGTAAAGGCCGAGGCCAATCGCTTCCTTCGCCAAGGAGGCGCGATATCCAACTCCCTGTACGCGTCCTTCTATGAGCAGTCGCTTCGCCATCGCCAATCACCAATCACCAATCGCAGCTTGCAACGCACCGACGACACGGCCCAGCTCGGCGTGAGCGCTGTCAAAAAGCGCGCCCCGGCCCATCGCTATGGTTGATACGGCACGAACGCATCGTTCGGGCCCGGTTCGCGGCGTTTCCGCGTCGCCTCTTGCCGATGCGCCTCCCGCCGCTGATCGGCCTGCTCGATCTGGCGGATCTGCTGCTCGAACATGGCGATCATTTCCTGCACGTCCTGGACCATCTTGACGAGGACTTTCCTCAGCTCCGGGTCGGTGGTCTCCATCAATTGTTTTTGCAACTGGCGCAGGTTCTTATGCAGACCCTTAATTTTGGACAGCAACATCGAAACGCTGCCCTGGCTCTCCACACTCGCCCCCATCCGCGCCGAGGCCCCCGAACCGTTCGCGACACTAGCGACCATCATATTCTCCCGTTATCCGAAGGCACGTCCAACTCAGTTGCCAGGCAAGGCGGCGCTACGCGGCAGATCGATCTTGCCTTCCGCCTCGTTCTTGCGCCTGGCTTCGATCCGATTGATTTCTTTCTGCTGCTCGGCCCGCTCCAGCTGGTAGATTTGCTGCTCGATCGTCTGTATCGTCTGCTGCAGGTTCTCGATCATCTTCACCAACACTTTTTTGACCTTGGGATCGGGCTCATCGGCGATTTGCTTTTGGATCAGACCGATGCTTTTGATCAGACCCTTGATCTTCGTTTGCAACGCGGCTACGCGGCTTTGGCTGTCCATGTCGGCCCCCATGCCACCGGAAGTACTCATACCATTCGAAACAATCGAGACCATCATTCTCTCCAATTCTTGCGCTGCAAGCAGTAATAACCATGCGGCAGACGCCTGCCGGAAAACCGAAATACCAATAGTAACAAATGTACCACGAAAGCCGGGCGGAAATTTCACACATTGTCACACGGGAACAATTTCGGTGCCTCCAAGCGGCGCGGCGCGGCCCGACCGATTCCGCCGAGCCGCGCCGCACCTGCAAAGCCAGCAGCGCAACCCGCCCGGGCTGCGCTTGCCGCGTCAAGGCAGAACTACTTTGTACACCTGTTGCGGCGTCGCCAGCAAGAACTGCTTGTTGCCCAGCGCATGCACCGCGCGGAAGGGCCCCGGCGGCACGCCGACCGGCAGCGGCAGCAAATCACCCGGGCTGGCGGTGGCACCGACGACGCGGCTGACCGTGCCTTGCGGCGCGATCATGAAAACGTTGTCGTCGCCATTGACCATCAGTAGGTTGCCGCGCTCGTCCACATCGATGCGGGCCGCGCTGTTGGCCTCAAGGGTGACGAATTTGTCGCCGGTCGGAATCGTGCTGACGGTGCCATCGAGGCTGCGTTTGCGCAACTGGATCGACGAGTCGACGAAATACAGAATGCCGGCGACATCCTGCGTCAGGCTGCCGGGGCAGGCAAAGCTGGCCACGCCGAGCGGACCGTCGACCGCCTTGGCCAGTGAATTCGACAAACCCGGCACGGTTGTCACCACGCCGGCAACCGAGACGGTGCGCAAGCTGGTCTGCGGAATGCCGTTGATCAACGCCTCGCCGTCGCGGCAATTGGTCCAACCGTCGGACACGGTCAGATTGCCCGCCGCGTCGGCGGAGACGCCCTTCAAACCCGAGAACAAGGCGCCGCTACCGATCCCGTTCAACTTGTCGACATCCGGGCCGGGCTTGCCCGCCACCGTGCTGACGACACCGACCGGGCTGATCTTGCGCACCGTTTTACCGTCGTTGACGAACAAGTTGCCGCCGCCGTCGATCGTCAGGTCGCCGATGTTCTCGAAGCGGGCCGCCGCGCCGACACCGTCGAGCACCGAGCACTCACCCACCGCGCCGGCCAGCACCGAGGTCGCGCCGGCCGGCGTGATCTTGCGGATCAGGCAGTTGGAGCTGTCGGCCACATAGTAGTTGCCGGCCTTGTCGGCCGTCACGCCGCTGATGTTGTTGAAGCGCGCCGCCGCGCCGATGCCGTCGGTGCCGGGCGGCTCGGCGATCTTGCCGCCGGCGAAGGTGGAAACGCGGCCCTCGGCGTCGATCTTGCGCAGCGCGTGGAAACTGGTGTCGGCCACGATCAACTTGCCGTCGGCGGCGACCAACAATCCGCGTGCGCTGCCGAAGCGCGCCGTCGAGGCCAGCCCATTGGTCGAACCATAGGCGTCGAGCGCGCCGGCGATGGTCCGCACCACGCCGGACGGCGAGATCCGCCGCACCACCCCGCCGTCGTCGTCGGCGACGTACACGACACCGGCGCCGTCGACTGCGATGGCGGTTGGCAGGCGGAACCGCGCCTGCTCGCCGGGGCCGTCGGCAAAGCCGCGCTGGTTGGGGCGCCCGGCCAGCGTCGTGACCACGCCGGCCGGCGTGATTTTGCGCACGGCAAAGCCGTCGACGACGTAGACATTGCCGTTCGCATCGACCGTCAGATAGCCGGGAGAGAAAAACTCCGCCGCGCTGCCCACACCGTCGCGCGTTCCGAAACCGTTAACGCGGCCGGCCAAGGTTGTGACCATGCCGGACGGCCTAATCTTGCGGATCTGGCTCTGATCGGGAAGATAGATGTTGCCATCCCGATCAACAGTCAGGCTGTCCATGCTGAAAAATCGGGCGCTGGCGAGCGGACCATCCACCGGCGTCTCGGCCTTGCCGCCGCGCGCAAGCAGGACCACTTTGCCGTTCACGTCGATCTTGCGCAAGCCGCCTTCGCTGGTCACGTAGATATTGCCGGCCGCGTCCACCGCCATGCCTTCGATGTTGGTGTACCCCGGAGCCGGCGTGGAGCCGACGATGCTGTTGATGTCGGCCACCGTGCTGACTTGACCGGACGGACTAAGCTTGCGTATCGTGTTGTTGCCGGTGTCGGCGATGAAGATGTTGCCGGCGCCGTCGACGGCGAGATTGGCCGGCCAATTGAACTTGGCGACCGCCAAGGGACCGTCCACCGCGCCCTTGTCGCTCCAGCTGCCGCCGGCGACCAGGTTGAAGCCGATGCGCGATTCGACCTTGGGCGGCAGCGGCTCCGGCGTGGCGGGAGCGGTCGAACTGCCGGAACCGCAGGCGGCCAACAAGCACAACAAAGAGGCGCCACTTGCCTGGCGCAGAAGCACATACCTATCCATGCGTTTCTCCATTAGGTTATTAAGCAACATTACCATGCTACTATTAATTTTCGTGGAGAAATTGTTATATTTGTAAGCGTTGGTAAATTCGAATGACCTCAAGCCCTTCTATTTGATGATTTCCCCAACAAACATTGGAAGACGCGCCATCTTGCTATCAACACGCCTCACTGCCCTTTTCTGCCCCGGCATGCGCCCGCTGCGCATCGCGCTGCTCGGCCTGGCCTGCGCCGTCGTGCCGCCTGGCGTCGGCGCCAGCACTGGCAAAGCGGACACGCCAACGGTCTTCCCGACGGCATCTTGGCAGGCGCTGCCGTCCGCAGCCCAAACGCCGGCCTGCAGAACGGCATTGAACTCGGCGCGCGACTACCTGCGCACGCTCGACACGACGGCCCTGCTCGCCGTGCGCGATGGCCGCAGCCTGTTCAGCTACGGCGACGTGGCCGCGCCCAGCATCCTGTTTTCGGCCCGCAAGAGCCTGCTGGCTATGATGTACGGCAAGTACGTGGCCAATGGCAGCATCGTCTTGGAGCGCACTCTTGCCGAACTGGACATCGACGATGTCGGCGGCCTGCTGCCGGTCGAGCGCGGTGCAAGCCTGGGCCAGTTGCTAGAGTCCCGTTCCGGCGTCTACCACGCCGCCGCCAACGGCGGTGACGACCATGCGGCCGCCCCCGCGCGCGGCACGCAAGCGCCCGGCAGCTACTTCCTCTATAACAATTGGGACTTCAACGCGGCCGGCACGGCGTTCGAGCAATTGACAGGGCAAAGCCTCTACAAAACGTTCGCCGAAGACTTTGCCGCTCCCTTGCAGTTGGAAGATTTTGACCCGGCCCGGCACCACCGCAGCGGCGACGCCAGGCAGTCGCTCCATCTGGCCTACCACTTCTACCTGTCGACGCGCGACATGGCGCGGCTCGGTTATTTGATGTTGCAACAGGGCCGCTGGGGCGACCGGGAGTTGATTCCGCCGCAATGGGTGGCACAGATGATCAAGGTTGGCACGCCCTCGGCCGACATGCACCCGCCCCATGTCGCCGCCCGGCATTTCGGCTACGGCTACATGTGGTGGCTGTTGGAGGAGCCGGCGCCATCGCCATTGCACGGCGCCTACATGGCCTGGGGCATTCACGGCCAGTACATCCTGGTCATGCCGGCGCGGCGGATGGTGATCGCCCACAAGCGCCAGGTGCCGGTGAACGGCAACTGGAACGTCGGCTGGGTGCAGCCGCGCGACTTCCTGCGCGCCGCCGCCATGCTGGCCGACGCGCCCTGCGATTGACGGTATCGCCAAAACGCCAGCGGCTACAAAAACCACCCAAAGACAGAGAGCCGGGGGGGGGGC
>NZ_JAEMNU010000040.1:101979-104699 GCF_016461825.1 Rugamonas violacea
CCCACCCCAGGTTTGTGCCTGTGGGTTTGCTTAAGGCGACCTCTAAAAACCAGCAACTTGTCGTTGCCGCGTAGGCGGGAACCCATGCTGAGCCAATGAGCGTGCAGTGTATGGATTCCCGCCTGCGCGGCGGTCCGCCGATGCGGAACGACAATTTGGTGGTTTTTCGAAGTGCCCTTAACTTAGCGCTCGCCCTCGCTCGTCGGCGCCGGCGCCAACGGCGCCTTAGGTTCGCTGGCGACCGGCGCATCCGGCTCGTCGTCGGGTGACGAGGCCGGCGGCGCGGCGGGCGGCGCGCCGTCCTGCGGCAGGTCGCTGGCCTCCTCGCTGGCGTCCTCGTCCTCGACCGGCGGCCGCGCCACCGGCATGCGTTTGCCGCCCGGCAGCAGGGCCGCCGCGTCGAGCTTGCCGCTGTCGAGCGCGCTGCGGACAAAGTCGCCCACCAGCAGCACGGCGTTGTGGCCGCCCTGCCCCCAATAATTGCTGCGCATGGTCACGCGGGTGTCGTTGAAACCGACCCAGGCGCCCGTCACCAGATTCGGATGCATCAGGATGAACCAGCCGTCGGCGTTGTTCTGCGTGGTGCCGGTCTTGCCGGCGACGTCGCCGTTGATGCCGAAACGGTAGCGCACGCCGGTGCCGGTGCCGCGGTTGACAACGCCGCGCAGCATGTCGATCAGCGTGTCGGCGGACTCGGCCGACATGGCCCGCTCGGGCTTCTCGGCCTCGAAATTGGCGATCACCTTGCCGCTGCGGTCGGTAATGCTGGTGACGAACACCGGCTTGCGGTACTCGCCCTGCGCGGCGATGCTGGCGTAGGCGTTGACCATTTCCAGCAAGGTCACCGGGCTGGTGCCGAGCGCCAACGACGGCACCGAGGCCAGCTTGCTCTGCCGCACGCCGAGGCCGCGCGCCAGCTTGACGATGGGCGCCAGGCCGACGTCCTGCATCACCTGCGCGGTGATGGTGTTCTTCGAATAGACCAGGCCGTCGCGCATGGTCATCATCTCGCCGGTCGAGCCGCTCATGTCGGTCGGCCGCCAGACGCTGCCGTCGCCCGCCTTGATGTCGAGCACCGCGTCGCGGTAGGGCCGTTCGGGCAGGAAGCCCTTCTCCAGCGCGGCGCCGTAGACGATGGGCTTGAAGGTCGAGCCCGGCTGGCGCGCGGCCTGGGCGACGTGGTCGAACTGTTCGCGCTGGAAGTTGCGGCTGCCGACCCAGGCCTTGATTTGTCCAGTCGATGGATCGAGCGCCACCATGCCGGCCTCCAGCCGGGTCTTGGCGGCGTGCAATTGGGCGATGAAGTGGCGGTCCGCCTTCAGCCGCTTGAACGCCGCCGCCGGCTCTTCGCCGCCCTCGACCGCCTTGCGGTAGTCGCGCGACTCGCGCACGACGGCGTCGGCGAACTCGGGATGCGATTGCCAGAAGTAGGCGAACGAGGGCGCGCCCTCGTGGGTTTCAGCGTAGGCGCTGGTCGAGGTGGCGGAGTAAGTCGCGCGCTGGCTCCATTCCGTGTCCGCGATCGCCTGCAGGGCGCGGCCCTGACGCTCGACCGCGCGCATGGCCGACGTCTGCAGGCCGAAGTCCAAGGTGGTGTGCACCACCAGGCCGTCCAATTGCAGGTTGTAGTCGTTCTGGTCGGCCCACTGGATCAGCCATTTGCGCACGAAGGCGGTGAAGTGGGTGTCGGTGCTGCTGCGTTCGGCCTGGCGGGCGAAGTGCACGCGCAGCGGTTTCTTCAGCAGACCCTGGTAGCGCGCCTCGCTGAACAGTTCGTGCTTGCGCATCTGTCCCAGCACCACGTTGCGGCGCTGCACCGAACGTTCGGCGTTGCCGACCGGATTGTAGTAGCTGGTGCCCTTGAGCATGCCGACCAGGGTCGCGCTTTCCAGAATGTCCAGTTGCAGCGCCGACTTGTCGAAGTAGGTGCGCGCGGCCATCTCGATGCCGAAGGTGTTGTACAGGAAGGGCACGGTGTTCAGGTAGGCTTCCAGAATCTCCGGCTTGCTGTAGGTCGCCTCGATCTTCAGCGCGGTGATCATTTCCTTGAGCTTGCGGTTGATGTTGCGCGAGCGGCCTATCTCCTCCGGGAACATATTGCGCGCCAGCTGCTGGGTGATGGTCGAGCCGCCCTGGGCGTCGCCCTGCAGGGTGTGGAAGACGGCGCCGCCGAGGCGGGTGATGTCGATGCCGTGGTGTTCGTAGAAGCGGTGGTCCTCGGTGGCGATCAAGGCGGCGATGACGTGCGGCGAAATCTTGTCGAGCTTGACGCGCTCCTGCAAGCCCTGGTCGAAGCTGGCCAGCTCCTTGCCGTCGGCCGAGACTATCGACGTCGCGCGCGCGGCGCGGGCCTGCTTGAGGTCGCGGATGCCGGGCGTCAGCGGGATCAACAGCAGCACGTACAGCAGCGACAGCGCCGCCACGGCGACGCCGGCCCACAGCGCGAAGAACCAGGGCCGGCGCTTTTCCGGCTTGCTCATCAAATAGGCATGGCCGCGCACATACGCGCGGCGCGCGGCGAGGACGGCCTTGTCGGCCCACGGCCGGGCATGTTGTTGCAGCCACGCGGCCAGTTTTCGTAAGAATTCCACTGTTTGATGCCCGTCGTTCATTGTTCGCAGGGCGCAAGTATATATGAGGTTCTTCGGCCGGGATTGCATCGGAGTGAAAGGGTCGGCGGCGGTAAAACCACCCAACGGCGAAGAGCCGGGGGGGGGGGC
>NZ_JAEMNU010000040.1:104707-108314 GCF_016461825.1 Rugamonas violacea
CCGCCGCTGGGTTTTCTCGACAGTCCAGCGGCGCAAGCGCGTGAATGTTGATCCAATAAGATTAATCCGGCAATACTGTTGTCATATTTGATCGTTATGATTGCCGCTTCCCACGCCCCAGCAGTCCCCTCTCCAAGGAAGCACGATGATCTCAGCAGGAAGACGCAAGTTCCTCAGTTTCGCCGCCACGGCCGGCGCCAGCGCCGCCAACATGTTCCCCAGTGTGATACGCGAGGCCCTCGCCGTGCCCGCCAACAACGTCACCGGCACCCTGGCCGACGTCGAACACGTCGTCATCTTCATGCAGGAGAACCGTTCCTTCGACCACTATTTCGGCACCCTGTCCGGCGTGCGCGGCTTCGACGACCCGCGCGCCATCGCCCTGCCCGGCGGCAACCCGGTGTGGTATCAGCCGAACCCGGCCGGCGGCCACGTGCTGCCCTTCCACTTCGACGCCAAGAACACCAGCGCCCTGTCGGTCGGCACCAACCACTCGTGGAAGGGATCGCAGGCCACCTGGCAGGGCTGGGACGCCTGGGTGCCGCAGAAAACGGCGCAGACCATGGGCCACTTCGACCGCGGCGACCTGCCCTTCTACTACGCGCTGGCCGACGCCTTCACCATCTGCGACGCCTACCACTGCTCGATTTTCGGCGCCACCGACCCCAACCGCATGTACTCGCTGACCGGCGGCAGCCAGGGCTGGCTGGGCGCCATGGGCAGCCTGTACAACGTCAGCCCGAGCGGCTTCTACAACAACGACCCGGCGCGCGACAACATCTCGCCCGCCGTCACCGCCGGCGCGCCCAACTGGCGCACCTACGCCGAGACGCTGGAGGCCAACCAGGTCAGCTGGAAGGTGTATCAGGAATGGGACAACTACGGTGACAACTACCTGGCCTACTTCAAGAACTTCCGCGTCAATCCCGACGGCAGCCGCCTCGGCGGCGACTCGCCGCTGTACCAAAAGGGCCGCGCCCTGGCGGCCGGCTCGACCGAGGCCAACTCGGCCGGCACCAAGGGCGACTGGCTGGTCAACGCCTTCGCCGACGACGTGCGCAACAACCGCCTGCCGCAGGTGTCGTGGATCTGCGCGCCGAACGACTACACCGAACACTCGCCCGCCTCGCCCAACGCCGGCGAGAACCTGACGGCGCGCCTGCTGGCCGCGCTGGTGGCCAACCCGGCGGTATGGTCGAAGACCGTGTTCCTGCTGATGTACGACGAAAACGACGGCTTCTTCGACCATGTGCCGTCCGACCTGGCGCCGCTCAACGGCGGCATGGGCAAGACCACGCTGGCCGACATCGGCAAGTACGAGAACTACCAGGGCGTGCCGGTCGGCCTCGGCCCGCGCGTGCCGATGCTGGTGATTTCGCCGTGGAGCAAGGGCGGCCGCGTCTGTTCGCAACTGTTCGACCACACCTCGAAGATCCGCTTCTTGGAAGAATGGCTGGTGGCCGGTCGCGGCAAGGAGCGCGCCAAGGTCGAGTGCGAACTGATTTCGCCGTGGCGCCGCGCCGTCTGCGGCGACCTGACCTCGGCCTTCGACTTCAGCAAGCCCAACAACAACTGGCCGGCCAGCGTGCCGAAGACCGCCGCCTACCAGCGCGTCACCGGCAAGCCCTACCCGCAGCCGCCGGCCGTGCAGACCCTGCCCAAGCAGGAACCCTGCGCCACCGTCACCGGCACGCGCTATGCCTGCGCGCTGCCGTATCAATTGGCGGTGCACGGCGGCTACAACGGCGGCAAGCAGTTCGAGCTGGACTTCGCCAACGACGGCACGGCCGGCGCCGCCTACATCGTCTACTCGGCGATCCGCAGCGACGGGCCGTGGTACTACACGGTCGAGCCCGGCAAGCGCATCGAACAGGAAATTTGGAACTGGACCGGCAACAACTACCAGTTGACCGTGCACGGCGCCAACGGCTACCTGCGCGGCTTCCAGGGCACGCTGGGCCTGGCCGCCGGCGCCGCCAAGCCGGAAGTGCGCAGCAGCTACGAGCGCGAGCGCGGCGCGCTGGGCCTGAGCCTGTTGAACCTCGGCGGCGGCAAGCCCTGCCGCTTCACCATCGCCGACAATGCCTACGGCGCCGAGCCGGCGATCTACACGGTGGCGGCCGGCCAGAGCCTGTCGATCGACTTGGCGCTCGACGCCAGCTTCGGCTGGTACGACCTCAACATCAGCTGCGACGCCGACGCCGGCTGGTCGCGCCAACTGGCCGGCCACGTCGAAACGGGCCGCGCCAGCCGCACCGATCCGCAGATCGGCACCAACCGCGTCAAGATCACGCTCGACACCAGCACCCCGCACGTCACGCGCGGCGCGCCGGTGCTGCTGCACTACGCCGCGCCGCCGGGCAAGCTGGACGCGCAGAACTGGATCGGCATCTACGCCCCCGGCACCTCGCCCGGCAAGGGCAACGCGCTGCAATGGAGCTACGCGCCGGCGCAAAGCGGCAGCGCCTCGTTCAGCACCAGCGCGCTGACGGTGGGCGAGTACACGGTGTGGTATCTGTACCAGAACGGCTACGTGGCGCTTGGCGGCCCGGTCAGCTTCAGCGTGACCCAGCTCAGCGCCTCCAGCGCCAGCGTGGCGCGCGGCAAGCCCATCGTGTTCGACTACGCCGTGCCCGCCGGCAAGGTCACCAGCACCAACTGGATCGGCATCTGGCCGGCCGGCGTGACGCCGAGCAGCGGCACTTATCTGGTGTGGCAATACGTCACCGCCGCCGCCGGCCAAGCCAGCTTTGACACCAGCAAGCTCGCCCCCGGCGCCTACACCGCCTGGTGCCTGTACAACGACGGCTACGCCCAGCTGGGCGGTCCGTGCAATTTCAGCGTCGTCTGACGCAAGAACAGTAGAGAAGGAACAACATGAAACACAGCAACCTCAACCGCGCCCTGCTGGGCTTGACCTTGGCCGCCGCCAGCGCACTGGCCCAGGCCGGCGTGCTCGGCTTCGACCAGCGCGCCGACTTCAATGCCGCCGGCCACATCGCCATCAACAGCAACTTCGACGACTTCGGCCGTGGCTACCACTTCCCCGGCAGCGACTTCAGCCGTGGCGACGTCACCTATATGTCGGATGAAAACCTGGTGGTCGGCGCCGGCACCGCCATGTCGGTCGGCAAGTTGCGTCCCGTGATGAGCAACGAATACTGGTCGCCGCTGGTGGCGCAAGTGAACGACGCGGCGCACTACAGCATGCTCGGCTTCGACGCCGCCGTCACCGCCGGCCTGGTCGACATCACCATCGAGACCAACCAGGGCAGCTACGCCTACCGGGGCATCAACTTGCCCAACGGCGCGGCCGGCTTCGGCTTCAAGGGCTTCGTCGCCACCGGTGTCGGCGAGTACTTCATCGGCTTCCGCATCGACTCGCAGGGCACCGGTTACCTGGCCGGCGTGACCGACGTGGCGCTGGGCCGGGTGTCGGCCGTGCCGGAACCGGGCGGCGCCGCCATGCTGCTGGCCGGCCTCGGCCTGGTGGGCTGGCTGCGCCGCCGCGCAGGCGGGAACCCATGCACCGCATGAGTTCCCCTCATACGCAGCATGCCATCTAGCGCGGCATCAAACAAAACCCAAGGACGCAAACTGGGGTGGG
>NZ_JAEMNU010000040.1:108336-124836 GCF_016461825.1 Rugamonas violacea
CCCCCCCCCCCCCGGCTCTTTGCCGCTGGGTTTTGCACGCGATCCCAGCACCTTAAACAAAAACGCCATCGAATCCGATGGCGTTTTTAACAAAGCGAGCAACATTACTCAGTGGTTTCCGCCGGCCAATCGCGGATATATGCCTTCAACATGCGGTTTTCGAAGCTCTGCGCCTCCAGCACGGCGCGCGCCACGTCATAGAACGAGATCACACCCAGGATGGTTTTGGCGTTCATCACCGGCAAATACCGCGCATGCTTTTCCAGCATGATGCGGCGCACCTCATTGACCTCGGTATCCGCCGTCACCGTGATCGGATGATCGTCCATATGCTTGCGCACGGTGCCGCCGCCGACCGAACCCGCATTGCTGTGCACGGCCTTGAGCACCTCGCGGAAGGTCAGCATGCCGACCAGGTCGCCGAACTCCATCACCACCAGCGAGCCGATGTCCTTCTCGGCCATGGTATTGGCCGCGTCCACCAACAACTGGTCGGGGGTAATGGTATAAAGAATATTGCCTTTTACCTGAAGAATTTCGGAAACTTTCATTTTGGGCCGTCCTGTCCGCTCGTGAATGGGCTCTCTGCTTGAGATGTCTATTTTTGTCGCCTTATAGCGAATGTAGCCTAAGCCCGGCAAAAAATCCAGCATTGTGAATAATCAAAACGCAACATTTGAGCATGCTTGTTGCATGCCGTCGATTCAAGTAGCATCTGCCCCATTCCCATCTTTCCAGAATGAGAGCACATGAGCGGACCCCACTACCCCGGCTTCGATACCCTGTCGCTGCACGCCGGCGCGACGCCGGACCCCACCACCGGCGCCCGCGCCACCCCGGTCTACTTCACCTCCTCCTTCGCCTTCAAAGATTCCGACCAGGCCGCCGCGCTGTTCAACATGGAGCGCGCCGGCCACGTCTACTCGCGCATCTCCAACCCCACCAACGCC
Source organism: Rugamonas violacea (assembly GCF_016461825.1). Taxonomy (GTDB): domain Bacteria; phylum Pseudomonadota; class Gammaproteobacteria; order Burkholderiales; family Burkholderiaceae_D; genus Rugamonas. The sequence goes on from NZ_JAEMNU010000040.1 coordinate 109,287, forward strand.
GTGCTCGAAGAGCGCATCGCCGCGCTCGAAGGCGGCGTGGCCGGCATCGCCACCGCCAGCGGCCAAGCCGCCATGCACCTGGGCCTGGTCACCATCGCCGGCGCCGGCTCGCACATCGTCGCCTCGCGCGCCCTGTACGGCGGCTCGCACAACATGCTCGCCTACACGCTCAAGCGCTTCGGCATCGAGACCACCTTCGTCGACCCGCGCGACGCCGACGCCTGGCGCGCCGCCATCCGCCCCAACACCAAGGTGCTGTTCGCCGAAACGCTGGGCAACCCCGGCCTGGACGTGCTCAACGTGCCGCAGATCGCCGCCCTCGCCCACGAGCACCACCTGCCGCTGATGCTCGACTCCACCTTCACCACGCCCTACCTGCTACGTCCGTTCGACCACGGCGCCGACCTGGTGTTCCACTCCGCCACCAAATTCCTCTGCGGCCACGGCACCGCCATCGGCGGCCTGCTGGTCGACGGCGGCACCTTCGACTGGCAAAGCGCCTACGACAAGAGCGGCCGCTTCGGCGAGCTGTGCGAACCCTACGACGGCTTCCACGGCATGGTCTTCGCCGAAGAATCCACCGTCGGCGCCTTCGCCCTGCGCGCGCGCCGCGAAGGCCTGCGCGACTTCGGCGCCGTGATGAGTCCGCACAACGCCTTCGCCATCCTGCAAGGCGTGGAAACGCTGGGCCTGCGCATGGAACGCCACGTCGCCAACACCCGCAAGGTGATCGACTTCCTGCTGACCAACCCCGCCGTCGAGTCCGTCTCCTATCCCGAGCTGGACAGCCACCCCGACTACGAACTGGCCAAAACCCTGCTACCCAAAGGCAGCGGCGCCGTGTTCACCTTCAATTTGAAAGGCGACCGCGCCGCCGGCCGCCGCTTCATCGACGGGCTCAAAGTGTTCTCCCACCTGGCCAACGTCGGCGACGCCAAATCGCTGGCGATCCACCCCGCCTCGACAACCCACTTCCGCGTGCCCAGCGAGCAGCTCGCCGCCGCCGGCATCACCGAAGGCACGCTGCGCCTGTCGGTCGGCCTGGAGGACGCCGACGACCTGATCGAAGACCTGGCGCGCGCGCTCAAACTGTCCCAGAAAGGAAGCTGACATGCTGCTCACCGTGCAAGGCGTGGACGCCTATTGCTACACCGGCGGCAAGACCTTCGACGCCGCCCTGCCCACCGTCGTCTTCCTCCACGGCGCGCAGAACGACCACTCCGTGTGGGCGCTGCAGAGCCGCTACTTCGCCCACCACAGCTTCGGCGTGCTGGCCGTCGACCTGCCCGGCCACGGCCGCAGCAAGGGCGCCGCCAAGACCAGCGTCGAGGATCTGGCCGCCTGGCTGCTGGAGCTGCTCGACGCCGCCGGCGTGGCCAAGGCCGCGCTGTTCGGCCACAGCATGGGCTCGCTGATCGCGCTGGAAGCATCGCACCAGGCGCCGCAGCGGGTCAGCCAGCTCGGCCTGCTGGGCTCGACCTACCCGATGAAGGTGTCCGACACCCTACTGGAAACCTCGCGCAGCGACGAGCAGGCCGCCATCGACATGGTCAACATCTGGTCGCACTCGTCGATCGCGCAAAAGCCGTCCTTCCCCGGCCCCGGCTTCTACGCCATGGGCGGCGCGATGCGGCTCAAACAACGCATCTCGCAGATCAACCCCGAGCAAGTGTTCTACACGGACTTTTTCGCCTGCAACGCCTACGCCAACGGCGAAGCGGCCGCCAAGGCGGTGCGCTGCCCCACCCTGTTCATTTTCGGTCTACGCGACATGATGACGCCGCCGCGCTCGACCAAGCTGCTGACCTCGTCCATCGCGCATGGCAAGGTCGTGCAGGTGGATGCCGGGCATGAGTTGATGGCGGAGCAACCGGATGCGGTGTTGGATGCGTTGCTGGGGTTTGCGCGAGTGTTGAGCTAGCCCGCTTTGAAAATAGTGCAGGTCGTCCGGAACCGGCCAGTACCAGACGTTCGCGCATTCACCTGAACTTAGACATGACATGATCTAGCAATTCCCCATGTCCAATCCTGAGACTTAGACCTAACTCGCATCAAAGGATGCCGTTTCACGTCTGCACAAAGTATTTTGAAGGAGTATATGTTTAACTATCAACTAACGGGTGCTGTACTGCCTGAGCGTGCGCAGATCAGCTTTGGGCATCCCACCGCCCATCCCTTTTTGCTCTCTAGTCCGAAGGGGGACATAACTATCAATGTGTGCGTCGTACTCAATCAGGTTACTGTATGGGTCAAAAGCCCATTTGAATGGGGCATTTTTGATCTGCGCAACGAAGTTGCGACGATAGTACGCCATCAGTTGGCTATCGCAGGTTTTCTATTAGGTCACGCCTACAATCTGGAAGTCACTCGCGTGACAACCCCGGACGGAAATATCGATTGGGTATATGGAATAGATATTCCATGCCTTACCGAAAGAATGAAAGGAAAACTCTCCTCAGAAGCATTTACGGCCCTAATCGTAAAAACATCGGGACCCAAGGGATTCATTCTACATCGCTGCTTCACAGACTTGACTTTGGCAATGCAGCATCCAGTGGATACGGCTTTTTATTGCTATCGAGCCATCGAATCGCTTCGTCAACATTGGGGGGCGCTGAATGACGTCGAGGAAAAGGCTACTCAATGGAAAGGTTTCCGTGATTTCCTTGGAATTAGCAAGGACTCGATCGATCCAGTTCGAATAGCCGCTGAAGGCGTTCGGCACGGAGAGCTTGTATCGATTACGGATCAAAAACGTGTTGAACTATTTACGCGGACGTGGGACCTTGTCGAGGCATACCTTAACAAGGTGCAAGATCCACGCCTCGAAAAATAATCAAGCCCGATAATAATTTATACCACATTCCAGTTTTTGAGCCGCAGAGGGAACTGGGGATTGGGAGTTCAAGTAGTTGCCTCAGTTGTCGTTGTTATAGCAATTTTGGCCTAGGGATGACATGACTGGCCAGAGCAATGGACAGGCACTTGTCGACCAAGAGTGGTAGAAGAAATTTACTTTTTATGATTCCAAAAAATATGACATCGTTAAATAAAAATACACCAAATCAAAAAGGAAATAATACCTTTACTCCTTTAGGGATAATTGCACTGTTTGTCGGTTTATCTGAAACCATTGCTGGATTTGCCGCCATAAAAACAGAAGGAGTAGTGCAGCTTATATTTACCGTATTTTCAGTTATATTTCCCATTGGAATTGCAGTAGCGTTTTTTTCTGTTTTATGGAAACGAGCGCAAGTGTTCTATCCTCCAAAAGAATTTGGAGCCAATGTAGATGTTCGCCATTACGCGGAGGCCATGCGGCATCAAGCCGTTGGCAACCAAGAATTGCAAACACTTGTGAGGAACACGATTGCTGAAACATTCGGGTCTCAAGAGGCACAAAATGTTATCGCTGAAATTTCAACTAATAAGGCTGCACAATCTGATACCATAGTCCAACAAGCGACGATGGCCCTCGCCCAACAAGCGGTTGGCAGGCTTCAGAGTGCAGTTGTTACTATAGATATACGTCAGTTTCGTGGTGAATCTGTTGCTGAGTTGGTTTTCCCTTACGATCAAAACGAAGAAGCATTTTCAATGCTCAGTGCAGTTTATTTTCATATAGATGATTATGTTCCGCCTTTTGCTTACGGAAAAATCTGGGCGCTGAAAGATGAAGCAACAGGTGAAGTCCTCGTTCCGGATGGTGTTGATTGGAGTGATACTAATGCCCTTGCAAATAGTCGTGTCACAGTTAAAGAATTTGGTATTAGCCCAGGAATGAGGCTTTCGGCTATTCATTTTCGACGTATTAGGTAATCGTAAAGTATAGAATTTGGAGGTCCGAAATGGGGCGCTTTCGGTCTAGCGTGAGAATTTTTGAGTTTTGCGCAGGAGCAAGCTGCTATCCTGGCTGACGTCGGCCGAGTTCGGCCATATGCTGCCGTTGAACGAGGGCACGAATTGTCTGAAATCCCTGTAAATTTGGAGCACCCTTTGAACTCGGAAATCGAACGCGCAAAGAAATACAGCAATTCTCTCAATGAAATTCGACTGCGGCTTGCCGTTCTGGAATCTATATGCCAAGGCACGCTAACTACTGGCAGCGAAAATTTTGACTATGAACTAGCAGCTGTAAATCTTCGTAAAATCTTGGAAAATATCGCTTTTGGTTCCCTAACTGCTAACAGCACGGCTTACGAAGCCGCGTACTCTGGAATAGAAAAAATTTGGCGTGCGAAGAAATTATTAGACAAATTGGAGCAGATGCATGTCAATTTTTATCCGCAACCGTTGGAATCACCAAAAATAACTGATGGTGTTCCGCGTAAAATTCATTTTGAATTGCTCACTTCAGGTTTCTTAACGCACGTCGAATTCGTCGAGCTATATGACCTCTGTAGCCAAGTGATACATAGCCGAAACCCTTTTAAACCTGACTCCACGATTAATTTCAGATTGCCTGTTATCGAATGGACTGACAAAATCCGTTCATTGTTAAGATTTCACCTCTTTAGACTTTCTGGTCTTCCGCAGCTTTGGCTTGGTGAGTTGGAAGGGCCCGATGGCTTATCGCATGTACAGATAGCTTCGCCGACTTAGATAATATTTTTTAGTCTTAGCCAGAGTCCGCTGTGGCGCGTTTCCAGACGTGCGAATCGGCAAGAAAATTCAGATTCAATAATTAAGTATCTAATTATCAAGTACCGTGTGATACCTGATCTCGAGCTCGGCGAGATCAAGGGCAAACTCAAAAGAGGTATTGCGAAGCATCTTCTGGCTTGATCGCCATGCGCGTACAGCCAAAATGACGCGTGGATTGGCAGAGTGATCGAAGGCGCAAGCCATCGCATCTCCTGTGGTTTGAATACTGTCAATGCACGCCGAAAAGCGGTCGCGGAGTGGGCTGCCATTTTTAGGCGAAAGCAATACGCTATCGCCGATACGTAAGCAGAACAATGCGGGGAGTGCAATGCCTTTTCCAGCCGGCAGCAAGATTGTGCCGTCGGTGGAAATCGTAGAGGATGGGTTCCTCCACATCGGCAACCGCATCGCCGAGTCCGGTCCAACGCGCATCCGCGCACCGCCACATTTTGCCAGGATCTGGCGCCATGTCATTTAGCCACTCGAAAGGATAAGCTTGCTCAGAGATGAGCGGCGCCATATGACTTCGAGATGTTCAAGAAAGTCGACCCACGTCCACTCGACAGGTTGCGGATCGCTCTCAGTATTTGAGTACCAGAACGGGCGGCCATCCAGAATCAGCATGCCTTTCCCATAGCCATCGTTCCGCGACTTCGGATCATCGGCGGGGGCATTTCCCGATCCGATGCGCGTGGCTGCGATAGAGCAGAACCCGGGTCGATTGCCCTGGCCACCCCGCCCGTCCCCGCTACCGGCAATCCAACGGCCCAAAATGCTCCTCCAGCGTCCGCCCCAGCCCCTGCTCCACCGCCGTCTCAACATTCCGCGCCAGCGCCGCCGCGTCGCGGGCGGCCTGGATGTCGCGCTCGTCGTCGCTGTCGGCGACCACGCCGGCGTTGAGCGGCATACCGCCGAAGACGAATAGGCGATACACCTCGGCCAAGGTCAGCCGCAGCACGTTCGCCAGCAGCACCCAGTGGTCCGAGCCGTCGCTGACGCGCTTGCCAAACTGCACCCGCAGCGGCGCCTCGACGTTGACCCGGCCGACCCAGCCCTCGGCCGCCATTCGTTCGAGCAGCATGTCCATCTCGTCGTAGCCGATGCGGGTGCTGGAGCGGATCTTGCGCGAGCTGACCAGCGCCGTGTCGCCGCATTTGCAGGCGACATGCAGCACCTTGAGGATGGCGATGGCGTCGACGAATTCGCCGCCGGGCGCCGGCTCGTACCACCAGCGCTCGAACTTCACCACCGGCAGCGCGGCGACCAGCAGCGCGCCGACCAGCGTGATGATCCACGATACGTACACCCACAACAGGAACAGCGGCAGCGCGGCCAGCGCGCCGTAAATCTTCGAGTAGGTGGGAAACTGGGTGATGAAGATGGCGAAGCCGCGCTTGGCCAGTTCGAAGGCCAGGCCGGCCACCAGGCCACCCCAGGCGGCGTCGCGCCAGTCGACCTCGCGGTTGGGCACGGCCACGTACAGCAGCGTGAAGCCGGCGGTGGTCAGCGATAGCGACACCACCGTGTAGAGCAGCTTACCGAGTATGGGAATGTCGCCCACCAAATCGCTGGTGGCCATGAAGAACTGCGTCGACATCGTCAGCGACACGCCGATCAGCAGCGGCCCAAGAGTGACGATGGCCCAATAAACCAGTATCCGCTTGGTCCAGCCACGCTCGGTGCGCACGCGCCAGATGCGGTTGAAGACTTTTTCGATCATGCCCATCATGGCGATCGAGGTGACGATCAGCGCCACCGCGCCCACCGCCGACAGCCGCGTCGCTTTGCTGGCGAACATGGTGAGGTAGTTGAGGATGGTGTTGGCGATCGCCTTCGGCATCACGCTCTGCACGAAGTACGCTTCCAGCGAGGTGCGGAAGGTGTTAAACATCGGGAAGGTGGTGAAGATGGCCAGCGCGATGGTCAGCAACGGCACCAGCGCGAACACGGTGGTGAAGGTCAGGCTGCCGGCCACCTGGGGCAGGCTTTCCTCGCGCAGGCGGCGGCGGGCGAACAGCGTCAGGTCGCGCACCTCCTGCCAGGTCAGCGCACGCACGGCGTCGAGCCCAACGCGGCTGCTGCGGGAGAGGTACTTGAAAAACGGGGTCAAATATTTTAAAAACATGTAATCGATACTCAAAAGCGCGCGGACGGCACTGCTGCCGTCCTTCAAAGCGCCCTATAATACAATGATGAACCAAGCAAATCTGATTATTCTCGTATTGTTTTACTCACGTCATGGCGCCACGCGCAAACTGGCCGAGCTGATCGCCCAGGGCATCGAGAGCGTTCCCGGCTGCGACGCCCGCCTGCGCACGGTGCCGGCCGTCTCCACCGTGACCGAGGCGACGGCGCCTGAAGTGCCGGCCGAGGGCGCGCCCTACGTGGAGTTGGACGACCTGACGGAATGCGCCGGCCTGGCGCTCGGTTCGCCCACCCGCTTCGGCAACATGGCTTCGGCGATGAAGTATTTTTGGGACGGCACGGCGGCCCAGTGGCTGTCCGGCGCCCTGGCCGGAAAGCCGGCCTGCGTGTTCACCTCCACCGGCAGCCTGCACGGCGGCCAGGAGACGACGCTGCTGTCGATGATGATCCCGCTGTTCCACCACGGCCTGATGGTGCTCGGCCTGCCCTACACGAACCCCGAACTGATGACCACCTCCAGCGGCGGCACGCCCTACGGCGCCAGCCACTGGTCCGGCCTGGACGGCGCCAAGTCCATCACGGAGGACGAAAAACGCCTGGCCATCGCGCTGGGCAAGCGACTGGCCGAGACGGCCGTCAAGCTGCGGAGCGCCTGATGCAAACGATGCGGAACAATATGCAGACTAATATGCAGCGCTACTTCCACTGGGGCGCCATCGGCAGCCTGGTCACCTTGATCATCTGGTGCGTGCTGTGGGAGATGGTGCTGGCGCCGCTGCATCCGGGCGGCTCCTGGGTGGTGCTCAAGGCGGTGCCGCTGCTGATTCCCCTGCACGGCGTGATCAAGCGCGACATCTACACGCTGCAATGGACCTCGATGGTGATCCTGCTCTATTTCACCGAGGGCGTGGTGCGCGGCTACAGCGACATCGGCACCCTGTCCGCCTGGCTGGGCTGGGGCGAGGCGCTGATCGTCTGCGTCTACTTCGTCTGCGCCGTCATGTATCTGCGGCCATATAAGAAGGCGGCGAAGAAAATGGCCAAGGAACTGCTGGCCAAGGTCAATCAGACCAAGCACTCGAAATGAACACCGCACATACCGATCTGCCGGCCTTCCTGGCGCGCTGCCGCGTGGTGGCGGGCGACGCGTATGTGCTGACCGAGGCCGCCGACATGGCGCCCTTCCTGACCGATTGGCGCGGCCGTTTCACCGGCAAGGCCGCCGCCGTGCTGCGCCCTTCCACGGTCGAACAGGTGGCCGAACTGGTGCGGGCTTGCGCGCAGTGGCGCGTGGCGCTGGTGCCACAGGGCGGCAAGACCGGCCTGGTGCTGGGCAGCGTGCCGGACGCCAGCGGCGACGCCGTCGTGCTGTCGCTGGCGCGGCTGAACCGGGTACGCGCGATCGACGCGGTCAACCACACGATGACGGTGGACGCCGGCTGCATCCTGCAACAAGTGCAGGAAGCGGCGGCCGAACAGGGCCGGCTGTTCCCGCTGTCGCTGGCGGCCGAGGGCAGTTGCACCATCGGCGGCAATCTGTCGACCAACGCCGGCGGCACCGCCGTGCTCCGCTACGGGAACACGCGCGAGCTGTGCCTGGGGCTGGAGGTGGTGACGGCGCAGGGCGAAATTTGGGACGGTCTGCGCGGTCTACGCAAGGACAACACCGGCTACGACCTGCGCGACCTGTTCATCGGCGCCGAGGGCACGCTGGGCGTCATCACCGGCGCGGTGCTCAAGCTGTATCCGCAGCCTAAGGCCAGCATCACGGCGCTGGCCGCGCTGGAATCGCCGGCACAGGCGCTGCAACTGCTCACATTGATGCAGCAACGCTGCGGTGCCAGCCTGACGGCCTTCGAACTGATGTCGCGCTTTTGCCTGGACCTGGTCGGCAAGCACTTCCCGCAACTGCCCAAGCCCTTCGCCGCGCCGCACGCGCAGTATGTGCTGCTGGAGCTGGCCAGCAGCGAATCGGAACAACACGCCGTCGCGCTGCTGGAGCAGGCCATCGGCGCGGCGCTCGACGCCGGCATCATCGAGGACGCGGCCGTGGCCAGCTCGGTGGCGCAGTCGACCGGCCTGTGGCAGCTGCGCGAGCACATCCCGCTGGCGCAGGCGGCCGACGGCAAGAACATCAAGCACGACATCTCGCTGCCGGTGTCGCGCATCGCCGACTTCATCGCCGACACCGGCCCGCAACTGAACGCGGCCTTCCCCGGCTGCCAGTTGGTCTGCTTTGGCCATCTGGGCGACGGCAATCTGCATTACAACGTGGCGCCGCCGGTGGGCATCTCCAACGAGGACTTCCTGGCCAATCAGGACAAGGTCAACCGCGTGGTGCACGACAGCGTGATGCAGTTCGGTGGTTCGATCTCGGCCGAACACGGCATCGGCGCGCTCAAACGCGACGAGCTGGCGCACTACAAATCGCCGGTCGAGTTGAACATGATGCGCGCGATCAAAGCGGCGCTGGACCCGCTGGGCATCATGAATCCCGGGAAAATACTGTGACATCGACGATAACTTCAACGCTGCGTTCGACGCGGCGTTTATCCATGACTTCGACGCTGCCTTCATCCATGCGCTCTCCCATGCGTTCGACCATGCGCGCCCTGCTCGCGCTGACGCTGTGTGCCACCGCCGACCTGGCCGGCGCGCAGACGGTCTACAAATGCACCGCCGACGGCAAAGTGACCTACACCGAAACGCCATGCCCGAACGGCAGCGGCACCGCGCTGGCGCCACCCGCAGCGCCGTCCCAGCCGCCGGAATCGGCGGCGGCCGAGCTGGCGCGCCAGCAGCGCCTGTCCAAGGAACTGGAGCGCGACCGCCACCGCGCCGAAGCCAAGGACGGACGCGAGATGGAGCGCGTGGCCCGCGCCGCCGACGCGCGTCAGGCCAAGTGCAACAAGCTCAAACTGAACAAGAAATGGGCCGATGACGATTTGAAGGGCGCCTCCGCCGGGCGCGCCGAATCGGCCCAGCGCAAGGCCCGCCACGCCGCCGAGCAGCTCAAGCTCGGATGTCCAGGCTGATGCGGCCGGCCTCCCCCGCGACCGAGCAGGCAAGCACGCCGGCGAGCGATCCGGCGTCGATGCCGGCCGGCGAACAGGCAGTGCAGGCGAGCGCTCGGGCAAGCGATCAGGCGCGCGCGCGGGCGGGCTCCTGGCGCCAGTTGTCGCGCTGGCTGCTGTTCGGCGAATGGCGCGCCCATCCGCTGCGCACGATCACCGCCATCGCCGCCATCGCCGTCGGCATTTCGCTCGGCTTCGCCATCCACCTCATCAATGCCGCCGCCTTCAACGAGTTCTCGTCGGCGATCAAGGGCCTGTCCGGCCTGGCCGATGTGCAGGTCAACGGCACCGAGCCGCTGTTCGACGAGCAGATTTACCCGCGTCTGGCCGAACGGGCCGGCGTGGCCGTCGCCTCGCCGGTGCTGGAGATCGACGCCTCGCTGCCCGGCCAGCATGGCGCCTTGAAAATCCTCGGCACCGATCTCTTCCGCGCCGGCTTCATCGCCCCCGACCTGCTCGGCGCGCCGCAGCCGGACAAGGTGTTCGACACGCTGTCCGACGACGCGCTGTTCCTGTCGCTGGCGGCGCAACAATGGCTCAAGGTCGGCGTGGGCGCCAGCGTGGCCCTGCAATCGGGCACCGGCACCCTACAACTACGCATGGCCGGGCCGCTACAACGCGCCCGCGCCGGCCAGCGCATCGGCGTGATGGACCTGGGCGCGGCGCAGTGGCGCTTCAACAAGCTGGGCAAGCTGTCGCGCGTCGACCTCAAGCTGCGCGACGGCGTCAACCGCGACGCCTTCAAAACCGAGCTGGCGCGCGAGCTGGAGCGCGACTTCCCCGGCCGCTTCCGCGTCAGCCAACCCAACGACGAGGACCAAAACAGCCGCAACGACGGCATGAGCCGCGCCTACCGCGTCAACCTGACCGTGCTGGCCCTGGTGGCCCTGTTCACCGGCGCCTTCCTGGTGTTCTCGACGCCGGCGCTGTCGGTGATCCGCCGGCGCAGCCAGTTCGCCCTGCTGCGCGTGCTGGGCATGGAGCGCGGCCGCCTGGTGCGCCAGATCCTGCTCGAAGGCTTGAGCCTGGGCGTGGCCGGCTCGCTGATCGGCGTGGCCGCCGGCTACGCCATGGCCGCCGCCGCCCTGCACTTTTTCGGCGGCGACCTTGGCGCCGGCTTCTTCTCCGGCGTCAAACCGCAGGTGCAGTTCACACCCGTGGCGGCGGCCGTCTACTTCGCCCTCGGCGTTGGCGTCGCGCTGCTCGGCTGCGCCGCGCCGGCCTTCGAAGCGGCCCGCGCCAAGCCGGCCGTCGCGCTCAAGTCCGGCACCGAGGAGGCGGCCATGGCCGGCCTGGCCAAGGTCTGGCCGGCGCTGCTGTGCATCGCCCTGGCGGCCGCGCTGACGCAGGCGCCGCCCATCTTCGAGCTGCCGCTGCTCGGCTACCTGTCCATCGCCCTTCTTCTGGTCGGCACCATCGCGCTGATGCCGCGCCTTGCCGCCATCGTATTCCGCCACGCCCACCGCCGCTGGAGCGCCGCCACCGCGCACCGACCGGACGCGCCGGCCGTGCTGTCGCTGACCTTGGCGCGCCTGGCCAACGCCTCCAGCCAGGCCGGCATCGCGCTGGGCGGCGTGCTGTCGAGCTTCAGCCTGATGGTGGCGATGGCCATCATGGTGGCCAGCTTCCGCGTTTCGCTGGACGATTGGCTGCAGCAGATTTTGCCGGCCGACCTGTACGCCCGCACCGCCAGCGCCGGCAGCACGGCCGGTCTGCGGCCGCCGGAGCAGGCGCTCATCGCCGCCCTGCCCGGCGTGGCCCACGCCTCCTTCCTGCGGTCGAAGGGCCTGTCGCTGGCGCCGAACCGGCCCAACGTGGCGCTGATCGCCCGCGGCGGCATCGACCCCGCCGATCCCGCCAAGTCCCTGGCGATGGTCGGCGCCACGCTGCCGCCAGCCGCCTTCCAGGCCCTCAAGCCGGTCTGGATTTCCGAGGCGATGATCGACCTGTATGGCATGAAGCTGGGCCAGCGCATCGAGCTGCCGCTGGCCGGCAAGCTGCATCCCTTCATCGTCGCCGGCGTCTGGCGCGACTACACGCGCCCGACCGGTTCGATCCAAATGCAGCTGGCCGACTACCGCGCCCTCACCGGCGACCTGGACGCCAGCGACTCGGCCATCTGGCTCACGCCGGGCACCACGGCGGCCGATTTCGAAAAGCGCTTGAAGCAGCTGCCGTTTGGCGCCACGCTGGAGATCAGCGCGCCGTCCGAGATCCGCGCCATGAGCATGAAAGTGTTCGACCGCAGCTTCGCCATCACCTATCTGCTTGAGGCGATCGCCATCGTCATCGGCCTGTTCGGCGTGGCCGCCACCTTCTCGGCGCAGACGCTGGCGCGCGCCAAGGAGTTCGGCATGCTGCGCCACATCGGCGTCACCCGTGGCCAGATCCTCGGCATCCTGGCCATCGAGGGCGGCGCGCTGACCGCGCTCGGCATCGCCACCGGCTTCGTGCTGGGCTGGGTCATCAGCCTGATCCTGGTCTTCGTCATCAATCCGCAGTCCTTCCACTGGACCATGCAGTTGCACCTGCCCTGGCCGCTGCTGGCCACCGTGGCGGCGCTGCTGCTGGCCGCCGCCGCGCTGACGGCCCTGCTGTCGGGCCGCCAGGCGCTGTCCGGCGGACCGATACGCGCCGTTAGAGAGGACTGGTAATGCGCTTCATTTCACGACTCGCCGCACGCTGGGCGCTGCCGGCAGGCGCCCTGGCCCTGGCCCTGGCCTTGGCCTTGGCCCTCGCCACGTTGGCGCCGCCGGCGCAGGCCACGCCGCCGCAGTTCACGGCGGTGACGCCGCTGGCCGGCGCATTGAGCTTCCCGGCGGCCTACGGCGCCCACCCGGACTACAAAACCGAGTGGTGGTACGCCACTGGCTGGCTCACCACGGCCGACGGCAAGACACTGGGCTACCAAGTCACCTTCTTCCGCAGCGCCACCGAGCATGACCGCGCCAACCCCAGCCAGTTCGCGCCCAAGCAGCTGATCATCGGCCACGCCGCCCTGTCCGACACGGCCGAGGGCAAGCTGCTGCACGACCAGCGCAGCGCCCGCGAGGGCTTCGGCCTGGCCTACGCCAAGGTCGGCGACACCGACATCAAACTCGACGACTGGCGCATGCGGCGCGGCGCCGACGGCGTCTACTCCGTCACGCTGGACACGCCGTCCTTCGCGCTGGCGCTGCGCCTGGCGCCCAGCCAACCGCTGCTGCTGCAAGGCGAAGGCGGCTTTTCGCGCAAGGGGCCGCGTCCGGCCCAGGCCAGCTATTACTACAGCGCGCCGCAGTTGACCACCACCGGCACCGTCACCCGCGCCGGCAAGGCGGTGGCGGTGAACGGCGTCACCTGGCTCGACCACGAGTGGTCCAGCCAGGTGCTCGACGCCGGCGCCACCGGCTGGGACTGGGTAGGCGCCAACCTGGCCGACGGCGGCGCCTTGATGGCTTTCCAGATCCGCAGCGCCACAGGTGGTAAACTATGGGCGCACGCGACATGGCGCGACGCGGCCGGCAAGATCACCCAGTACGCACCGGACCAGGTCAGCTTTACCGCGCAAAGGCGGTGGCGTTCGCCCCGCACCAATGCAGAGTACCCCGTTGCCACCCTGCTCACCACCGGCTCCACCGTGTGGGGCGTCACGCCTTTGCAGGACGACCAGGAGCTCGACTCGCGCCGTTCCACCGGCGCGGTGTATTGGGAGGGCGCGGTGACGCTGACGCGCGACGGTGCGCCGGCCGGGCGCGCCTACCTGGAAATGACCGGCTATGTAAGTCCAATGAAATTATGAATACGCTCACAACTGAAACCGCCAACACGATGACCACTAGCACCACCGGCAGCACCCAGCAAGCAGCGGCGCCCAGCGCCGCCACGGACAAGCGCGAGACAAAAAAAGGCAGCCTGGCCGCCTTCAAGGGCCTGCTGCCCTTCCTGCGACCGTACCGCCGCCAGTTCGCCATGGCCGGCGTGGCGCTGGTGGTGGCGGCCTGCGCCACGCTGGCGATTCCGGCCGCCTTCAAGCAGATGATCGACCTCGGCTTCGGCGGCGCCGCCGGCACCAAGAGCATCGAGCACGTCGACCTGGTGTTCCTCGCCCTGTTCGCCGTCGCCACCGTGCTGGCCCTGGCCACCGCCGCCCGCTTCTACACCGTGTCCTGGCTGGGCGAACGCGTCACCGCCGACATCCGCAGCGCCGTCTACAGCCACGTCGTCACGCAGAGTCCGGAATTTTTCGAGACCACGCAAACCGGCGAGGTCCTGTCGCGCATCACCACCGACACCACCTTGATCCAGGCCGTGGTCGGCACCAGCATCTCCATGGCGCTGCGCAACGTGCTGCTGTTCATCGGCGGCCTGGTGATGCTGTTCGTGACCAGCCCCAAGCTGACGGCCATCATCATCGGCCTGCTGATCCTGACCGTGCTGCCGATCGTGATGTTCGGCCGCCGCGTGCGCAAGCTGTCGCGCGACTCGCAGGACCGCATCGCCGACGCCTCCGCCATGGCCGGCGAGATCCTCAACGCCATGCCCACCGTGCAAGCCTTCACCCACGAGAAGATCGAGTCCAGCCGCTTCGGCGCCTCGGTCGAAGGCGCCTTCGCCACCGCCATGCGGCGCATCCGCGCCCGCGCCCTGCTGACCATGATCGCCATCGTGCTGGTGTTCGGCACCATCGTCTTCGTGCTGTGGCTCGGCGCCCACGCCGTCCTCGAAGGCAGCATGACCGGCGGCGACCTCGGTCAGTTCATCCTGTACGCCTCCATCGTCGCCGGCGCCATCGGCGCGCTGTCCGAGGTGATGGGCGAGGCGCAGCGCGCCGCCGGCGCCACCGAGCGCCTGCTCGAACTGATGTCGGTCAAATCGCAGATCCAATCGCCGGCCGCGCCGCTGTCGCTGTCGCTGCCGCCGCGCGCCGCCAACGGCGCCGCGCTGAGCCTGTCCGACGTCAGCTTCTCCTACCCGTCGCGACCCGACACGGCGGCCCTCGGCCACCTCTCGCTCGACATCAAGCCGGGTGAAACGGTGGCCGTGGTCGGCCCCTCCGGCGCCGGCAAGACCACCCTGTTCCAGCTGTTCCTGCGCTTCTACGACCCGCAGCACGGCAGCATCAAGCTCGACGGCGTCGACATCACCCGGCTCGAACTGCACACCCTGCGCGACGCCATCGGCATCGTGCCGCAGGATACGGTGATCTTCTCGGCCGACGCGATGGAGAACATCCGCTACGGCCGCGCCGACGCCAGCGACGCCGAAGTGATCCAGGCCGCCAAGCTGGCCGCCGCCCATGAATTCATCGAGCGCCTGCCGCAGGGCTACCAGTCCTTCCTCGGCGAGCGCGGCGTGCGCCTGTCCGGCGGCCAGCGCCAACGCATCGCCATCGCCCGCGCCCTGTTGAAAAACCCGCCGCTGCTGCTGCTCGACGAAGCCACCAGCGCGCTGGACGCCGAATCGGAGCGCCTGGTGCAGAGCGCGCTGGAGGCGGCCATGGTCGGCCGCACCACCGTCATCATCGCCCACCGCCTGGCCACGGTGCAGCGCGCCGACCGCATCATCGTCATGGAAGACGGTAAGATCGTCGAAACCGGCACCCACTCCTCGCTGGTGGCGCTGGGCGGCATTTACGCCAACCTGGCCGCGCTGCAGTTCCACAGCGTGCACGTGCAGCACTGAACCGGGCAGGCAGACCCAGCGGC
>NZ_JAEMNU010000040.1:124860-139156 GCF_016461825.1 Rugamonas violacea
AGCTCTCCGCCTCCGGGTGGTTTTGCCGCCGCCGGCGCCTTGACCGTCAGTCCAACCCTTTTGAAAAAACCGGAGCCCGCCATGAACGACGCCGACCTGCGCCAGCAATGCCACACCGCCCTGCCGGGCCACCGCCAGTTGACGCCGGCGCAAAGCTTCGCCGCCATGGCCGCCTGGTGCGAGGCCAACGCCGTCAGCCACGACACCTATGGCGAGGGCACGCTGATCCAGGAGTTCGAGCGCAAGGTCGCCGGCCTGCTCGGCTTCGAGGCGGCCACCTTCTGCATCACCGGCACCATGACCCAGGTGACGGCGCTGCGCCTGGCCTGCGCCGAACGCGGCAGCCGCCTGGTGGCGCTGCACCCGACCGCCCACATCTTCCGCCACGAGCGCGGCAACCACCATCTGCTCGACCACTTCCAGGCGCTGCAGATCGGCGACCAGCACCGGCCGTGGACGCTGGACGAGCTGCGCGCCATCCCCGACCCGCTGGGCGCCGCCGCCATCGAGATCCCGGCGCGCGAGATCGGCGGCCAGTGCCCCAGCTGGGAAGAACTGAACGAGATCAAGGACCACTGCCGCTCGCACAACATCCACCTGCACATGGACGGCGCCCGCCTGTGGGAGAGCGCCGCCGGCTTCGGCCGCACGCCGCAGGAGATCGCCGCCGGCTTCGACTCGGTCTACGTCTCGCTGTACAAGGGCATCGGCGGCATGGGCGGCGCCATGCTGGCCGGCAGCGCCGACTTCGTCGCCAAGGCGCAGGAATGGTTCCGCCGCCAGGGCGGCAACCTGGTGCACCGCACGCCCTACGTGGTGGCCGCCGCCATGCAGTTCGACGCCCGCCTGGCCGCCATGCCCGACTACTTCCGCCGCACCGAGTGGCTGTACGCGCAGCTGCGCGACTTTCCGCTGCTGACGCCGAACCCGGCGCGGCCGCAGGCCAACATGCTGCACCTGCACCTGCCGGTCCCGCGCGAGCGCGCCAACGAGATCCGCAACCAGATCGCCGCCGAACACGGCGTCTGGCTGTTCAACCGCGCCAACCACGGCGCCCTGAGCGGCCATAGCGTGGTCGAGCTCTACGTCGGCGACAACCTCCTGACGCTGGCCGACGCGCGGCTGCGCGAGATCCTCACGCTGTGGACCGCCGCGCTGTCCAAGTCGGCGCCCAACTAATCCAGCAGAAGCGGCCGCCAGCGGCTACACTGCGCCCTTTTTCAGAATTCAGAATCCACACCATGAGCTTCCAATCCCTCGGCCTGATCGATCCCATCCAGCGCACGCTCGACGCGCTGGGCTACACCGAGGCGACGCCGGTGCAAACCCAGGCGATTCCCGCCGTGCTGGCTGGCCGCGACCTGATGGCCGCCGCCCAAACCGGCACCGGCAAGACCGCCGGCTTCGCCCTGCCCATCCTGCAGCGGCTGACGATGGACGGCGTGGTGGCGCCGCAATCGGTGCGCTGCCTGGTGTTGGTGCCCACCCGCGAGCTGGCCGAGCAGGTCTATGACAGCTTCCGCCGCTACGGCGGCAACCTGCCGCTGCGCTTCTATGTGGCGTATGGCGGCGTGGCGATCGAACCGCAGATCAGCAAACTGCGCAAGGGCCTCGACGTGCTGGTGGCCACGCCCGGCCGCCTGCTCGACCTGTACGGCCAGGGTGTGCTCAATTTCGACTCGCTGCAAACGCTGGTGCTCGACGAGGCCGACCGCATGCTCGACCTGGGCTTTTCGCGCGAGCTGAACGCCGTCTTCGACGCCCTGCCCAAGCAGCGCCAGACCTTGCTGTTCTCGGCCACCTTCTCCGACGCGATTCGCGCGCTGGCCGGCGGCCTGCTCAACAACCCGGTGCAGATCCAGGTCAGCCCGCGCAACACCGCCACCAAGACCGTCAAGCAGTGGCTCATTACCACCGACAAGCGGCGCAAGGCCGAGCTGTTCCTGCACCTGTTGAAACAGCGGCGCTGGGGCCAGGTGCTGGTGTTCGTCAAGACCCGCAAGGGCGTCGACGCGCTGGTCAAAGTCCTGCTGGAACAAGGCGTGACGGCCGACGCCATCCACGGCGACAAGACCCAGCCGGCCCGCCTGCGCGCGTTGGACCGCTTCAAGACGGCGCAGGTGCAGGTGCTGGTGGCCACCGACGTGGCCGCGCGCGGCCTCGATATCGACGCGCTGCCGCAGGTGGTCAACTTTGATCTGCCGACCGTGGCCGAGGACTACATCCACCGCATCGGCCGCACCGGCCGCGCCGGCGCCGAGGGCGAAGCCGTCTCGCTGGTTTGCGCCGACGAGGTCGACCTGCTGGCCGAGATCGAAAAGCTGACCCGCCAGGTGATCCGCCGCGAGGAGGAGCCCGGCTTTGAGGCCGACCACCGCGTGCCGGAGACCGGTCCGGCCGGCGCCGCCGCCGCGGCCGCCGCCAAGGAGGCCAAGGAGGCCACGAGCAAGAAGAAGCGCCCGTTCACCGGAGCGCCCGGCGGCAAGGCAGCGCTGGCCGGCGGCCATCCAGGGCTATCCAGCGCCACGCCAGTGGCCGGCCTGGGCGGCCAGGCTGGCAAGTCCGGTAAATTCAGCGCCGGGGCCACGTCACGCCACGGCGGCCAAGGCGGACAAGGTGGACAAGGTGCCGGCAAGCCAGTACCGAAGGGCGCCGTGTTCGTCACCGCCGGCCGGGGGCCAAAATCGACCGCCCGCGCGGCAGCGCAGCCGGCGGCCCGCAAAGCCGCCAAGCCGGGCGGGCGCGGGCGCTAAACCGGATCGCCATCGCCCGGCGCGCTAAGCGCCGTCGTTGCCGCGTAGGCGGCAACCCATGCCACGCCAGTGCACTCGGCGCCGTCGTTGCCGCGCAGGCGGCAACCCATTCCACGCCAGTGCACTCAACGCCGTCGTTGCCGCATAGGCGGCAACCCATTCCACGCCAGTGCACTCAACGCCGTCGTTGCCGCGCAGGCGGCAACCCATTCCACGCCGCTGCACTCAGCGCCGTCGTTGCCGCGCAGGCGGCAACCCATGCCACGCCGGCATAGCGCCGCAGCCTGCCATAAGCTGCGGCCCCTCTCGCTCGGCATGGGTCCCCGCATTCGCGAGGACGACGGGGGCCTGCTACAATCTACCCTTTCAAGGCGCCCCCTGCGGCGCCCGTTCCACGTTGGAGTAACACATGCAGCAATACCAGGATTTGATCAAAACCGTTCTTGAAACCGGCAGCTGGCAGGACAACCGCACCGGCATCCGCACCCTCTCCGTGCCCGGCGCGATGATGCGCTTCGACCTGCTCAACGACGGCTTCCCCGCCGTGACGACGAAGAAGCTGGCCTTCAAATCGGTGGTCGGCGAACTGTGCGCCTTCCTGCGCGCCTCGCGCAGCGCGGCCGACTTCCGCGCCCTCGGCTGCAAGGTGTGGGACCAGAACGCCAACGAGAACCAGCAATGGCTGGACAACCCCTACCGCATGGGCGAGGACGACCTCGGTCCGGTCTACGGCGTGCAATGGCGCGGCTGGCCCGGCTACAAGCTGATCGAAGCGGACCAGCCGGCGCAGATCGCCGACGCGCAGTTGAACGGCTTCCGCCTGGTCGCCCCCATCGACGACGAGGGCGTCAAGAAGGTCCTGCTGTACAAGGCCATCGACCAGTTGCGCGAATGCCTGGACACCATCGTCAACAACCCGGGCAGCCGGCGCATCCTGTTCCACGGCTGGAATCCGGCCGACCTGGACGCCGTCGCCCTGCCCGCCTGCCATCTGCTGTACCAGTTCATCCCCAACGCCGGCACGCGCGAGCTGTCGCTCTGCCTCTACGTGCGCAGCAACGACATCGGCTTGGGCACGCCGTTCAACCTGGCCGAAGGCGCCGCCCTGCTGCATCTGGTGGCGCGCCTGACCGGCTACACGCCGCGCTGGTTCACCTACTTCATCGGCGACGCGCACATCTACGAGAACCATCTGGACATGGTCAAGGAACAGCTGACCCGCGCGCCCTTCCCGGCGCCGCAGTTCGTCATCGCCGACCGCGTGCCGGAATTCGCCAAGACCGGCAAGTACGAGCCGGAGTGGCTGGAGAAGATCGAACCGTCGGACTTTTCGCTGGTGGGCTATCAACACCATGCGCCGATCACGGCGCCGATGGCGGTGTGACGTCAGCTATTGACTAAGATTTAAATCGAGGCATGCCGCGATTCCGCGGCATGCCTCGCGTTTCACCTTCTGTTATTCCAACTGCGGATCATCACTCCGCCCGCGTGTACGTCAACCAGGGTTCGCGGTCGACGTCGTAACGCTGCAACCCCACCACCTTGCCATCCTTGAACGCGAATTCGAGACGCGCGTCGTCGTTGTCGTCGAAGAAGAAGACGTTGGACGAGACGGGATGGATTTTGCTCGGCGGGAAACCCGGCACCTCGCTGAACAATTGCCCGTCCGCATAGCTGATGGTGCGCGCCTTGCCATGGTCATCGTAGCGGCCGATCAGCGGCGCCGCGCCCGCCGGCGCCAGCGCCTTCTTCTGCAAGGCGGCCAGCGCCTCGCTCCACAGGGCAATGTCGGCGTTGCTGGAGAAGAAGCTGCCGGCGGCATAGCCAAGGCTCGGGCTGATGTAATGCGCCGGGATCGGACCTTCCTCGTAAGGCGAGGCCTGGCCGGCGATGACGCCATGTTCGACGTCGAAATAAGTGTGTTTCATGCCGAGCGGCCGCAGGAATTGCTCGCTGATGTATTTGTCATAAGGCATGCCGCCCAGCTTGGCGATGACCATGCCGAGGATGCTGTAGTTGACGCTGGCGTACTAATAGCGCGCGCCGGGCGCCGCAAGCAGCTCGCGCTTGGCGGCGTGGGCCGGAACGTTGGCCAGGGCGAATGCGCCGATGGCGCACAAGGCGAGCGCGAGCGCCGATCTGTTAATTTGATGCATAGTCGATTCCCAAAGCAAAATGGTCGGTCGTCAACAATCCTTCGCCGGCGCACGCACCTACGCACGCAAGCCGAAAAAGTGATTTTTGACAGCGAATTACTGGGTAAAGTTCATGTCAATGTTATGAACTTAGCAGCGGATGATGCCGCATATTTTGCGAGACAGCGACTATTTTTTTGTAATGCAGCCGCAGCCGCCCATTGCCGGCGCGCCACGCTAAGGGGCGGCGATGACAAAGCGGTGTTTGCCGTCGCGCTTGGCCATGTACATGGCGTTGTCCGCCTTGCTCAGCAAGGTTTCGTAAGTGCCGGCCGACTCCGGATACTCGGCAACGCCGATGCTGGCGGAAATTTGCAAGCTGACTGCGCCGATGGCATACGGCGCCGACAGGCAATCGACCAGCTTGCCGGCGATGGCGGCGGCGCCCGCCATGCCCGGCTGAACCAACACCACCGCAAACTCGTCGCCGCCCAGCCGCGCGGCCAAGTCGCATTCGCGGATATTCGCCAGCAGGCTCGCGGCCACGGCGACCAGCAGCGCGTCGCCGGCCTCGTGGCCGTGCGTGTCGTTGACCAATTTGAAGCCGTCCAGGTCGATGTAGAGCACGGCGAGGTTGCCGCCGTTGCGCCGGGCAAGCATCAAGTGCTGGCGGGTGATCTCGTTGAACAGGGCGCGATTGGCCAGGCCGGTCAACGCATCGTGCTGTGCCTCGTGCTGCACCGAGGCCAGAATCGTCGACGCCTTGGTCAGCGCCCGGCCCACCGCGTCGGCCTCGATCAGGCCGAGTGGCGGAACCGTCACCCTGGCGCCGTTGCCCAGCGCCAGCGCCGGTTCGGTCAGCGCGTAGATCGAGCGCGCGATGGATCTGCCGATACACCAGGCAAGCGCCAGGCTGCTGACCAGAAGCAGCGCCAACGCCAGCATCAGCCACCAGAGCGAACTGAGCAAGGCGTCGGTGAAATGCTTGGTCGGAATGCCAATCGCCACCGTCCAGTTGGACACCGACGAACGGCTGAACGCGGCGATCACCGGACGGTCGTCGTAGGCCTTGATCTCGATCGCCCCCTCGCCGCTTTCGGCCAGACGCTTGAGCAGGCGCGCCGGCCCTTTCTTGCCGACGAAGCGCGCCATGTCGTGGCTGCGCGCCACCACGGTGCCGACGCTGTCGAAGATGGTGACGATCCAGTCCGACGGCAGTTGCGGCCGGGCGAGTATGTTCGACAGCCGCGCCGAAAATATGCTGGCGCTGATCTGGTGGGTGATCGTCTTGGCCCGCCAGACCGGCACGCCGATGGTGATGAGGGGCTCGCGGTTCAGGTCGCCAATGAAGAAATCCGAAATGACCGGCCGCCCGGTGGCGAAAATCCGCTGCGCCTGCGCCGCATGGTCATACACGGGCAGCGACTCGCCATAGGGCCGGCGCGTATCGATCAGTTGCTGGCCGCTGGCGTCGGACAAGGTGATCGCATTGGCGTGGAGCTCCCGCAACACCTCCACCGCCTGCCCGTAGAAGTCCATGTAGTTGCTGATCGGCAGATTGCGCGACGTCGCCAACACTTGCAATGCCGATTCCACGCTGGCCAGGTCCTTGTCCACCAGCGCATTCATCGAGCGCGCCGTGGCCACGGCGTTGCTGAGCAGTTGCGCCTGTCCCCGGTGGTAGTCGTAGAAGACGAAGGCCATCGCCATCAGCGAGACCGGCAGGACGCAGCCCATGACCAGGAACACCAGGCGCGAGCGTATCGTCGGCGGGATCACCACGAACACCGAGACGATCAGGGTGGTGATGAGGATGAGCAAGGTCAGCCCGCCGATGGTGCCGGCGATCCAGGCGCTGTTCATCGGCTGGGAATTGGCCAGGCAAACGGCGCCGTTGGCGTAGCGCGCGGCGGCCATGCCGGCGTAGTGCATGCCGCCCAGCGCGGCGCCGATGGACAGCGCGTCGACGCATTTGCGCCACAGCGGCGCCAACACGCCGCCGTGGTGCGATTGGAAGGCGATCCAGATGCCGGCGGTCGCGCCGGCGCAGGCGATCAGCACGGACAACAGGAAAAACAGCGGCTCGTAGTCGATACGCGGCTGCATGCGCATCGCCTCCATGCCGAGGTAGTGCATCGTCGCGATGCCGGCGCCGACCAGCGGGCCGACCATCGCCAGGCGGCGCAGGCTGAGGCGGTCGAGACTGGCCGTGTGCAGCGCCAGTGTCGCCGCGAGCAAGGCCAGCAGCAGCGAACAGGCGGTGATGGGCAGGTCGTACGACATCGAGATCGGCAGCGAAAAGGCCAGCATGCCGATGAAATGCATGGCCCAGATTCCCGTGCCGATCGACAGCGCGCCGCCGGCCAGCCAGAAGCGCGCCGCCCGCCGGCCCCGCGTGGCGGCGACACGCGGCGCCAGGTCGAACCAGACGAAGGCGGTAATCACCGCGATGACGAGGGAAAAGCTGATCAAACCGGGATCGTAGCTGCCTTGCATCGCCTATTCCCCTTTGTCAGCCCGCCGCGCCGGCATCACTTGCAGTCGGTTTGAAGGTATTGCCGCACATGCTTGGCGTCGATCGAACGCCAGATGGTTTCCTTCGACAGCGGCTGGCTGAAGGACTTGGTTTCAAACATCACCTCGGCGGCGACCCTGAGCTTTTCCGCCAGGCCGCCGTCCTCGTTGGTCAGCGACCACGCCGAGCCCGCCGCCAACTGCGACGGTATCGACGGCACGGCCAGCGTCTCGTAGGATTCCTTGGCCAGCTTGTAGCTGAGTCCCAACTCTTTTTGGATCGCGCGGATCGCCATCTCGGGGTCGCGCCGCCCCGCCGCCAAGGCCAAAGCGTGCACCTTCACCATCTTGCAGCCGACCGAGGGATGGCGCTCCAGAAACGCCGGCCGCATTGCCACCGTCGAGGCGCACACGCCGCCGCCGGCAACGAAATCCCGGTCGCTGGCGACGATCTTGAAGCCGGCGTCGCGCAATTGCAGATCCCACGGCCCCCATATGAAGGCGGTGTCGATCTGGCCGTTGCGCAAGGCGCCCAGCAACAGGTTGGGGGCCAGATTGGACACCTTGAGCGCGCCGACCGGCAGGCGGGCTTTCTTGGCGGCCAGCACGGCGGACACTTCGCCGCAGGTGCCGCCGGGCGCGCCGATCGCCTTGGACTTCTTCAGATCGGCGACGCCATGGATGCCGGCGCGCGGGTCGACCACCATGCTCATTTGACTCGACGTGTCGATGGCGACCAGGATGAAGCGCAAGGGGATGTCCTTGCCCAGCATGAACAAGGTCGCCAGGCCGGTCCAGGCCACGTCCAGGCTGCCGTTCTTCATTCCCTCCATCAAGGGCGCGCCCGTGGTGAAGGCGCTGAAACGCGGTTCCAGGCCGACTTGCTCGAACAGTTTCAAATCGCGGGCAACATACAGCGGCCAATAGTTCGCCCGTGGGTAGCCGATATTGACGGCAATCGGCGCCGGCGTCGCGGCGGGCCGGCCAAGCTCGGGCTCGCCAGCCGCCGCCGCGCCGGACACGGCCCAGGCGACAAGGACAGACATGGCCCATGCGAGGCACTTGAACGCCATGCTCATTTGCACTCCCCCGATGCGCCACAGTCGGGAACTCGGCGCCCGTCCCGGTCGCCGCGCGGAGTCCGCCGCCGCGCACCGATCACTCCGCCGAAACCAAGCCCCTGCAACAATTGGATAGATTTGGATAGTATTGCATGTTTGTACTTGCGGAGGCGGCCGCCCCGAACAATTTGCTGACCCGCGCAACGACGTTTCCCATGGGAATTTTGTGGCCCGGCGGGCCGCCGGCCGGCCCGTGTCGCGGTTTTCATTTCGCTTGCGGCGCCGATGCCAGAATAACAACGACGTCCGGCCCCGCACGGACTAAAAAGATATAATTGACAACTAATTTCCGTTGGATTGCCACTCGGCGCGCCTCAGTCCCGACGAAATATTTTCCCTTGGGCGTCCGAAGGTGTTCTATGAAAACCTGTCCGTTCTGCAAAGAGCTTGTCCACTTGGAAGCGATCAAGTGCAAATACTGCCAGTCGATGCTGCTGTCATCTTCTTGGCCTGATCAACGAGCACCTCCCCCCCCCCCCATGCGAACATTGCATGGAATCGCGATCTGGTCTTTCGGGTGCTATCAAGAACCCCCAATAACTGGGATAAAAGGACCGTCGAAGCGAATGTATTCCAAAAGGCGACGCACCAAGATCTGCCGCCATACCGCGACTTCGACCCCACATCCATCATGAGCATGACCTTTGTTCCCGCATGGACGGGCGGCATCGCGATGGGCGGCAACGGCCAGTTGTCCGACAGCGACAAGTCGTTTATTGCCAAACGCTATCCCAAATGACGCGGCGCCTTTCACCTGATCGTCTCCAGCGCTGCGGCGCCGCCGTCCCTGCCGGTACCGGCCGGCCCCGTTCTGATTGAACCAAACGGCTCCCTGCCGATCCAAAACTTGGGCGTGGCGAAGGGCGGTGGCCGCTCGAAATTCAGGCATACGATTTCCAACCATTACCCTTCGCTTCCCATTGACAACATGGAGTGCTTGGCACGTGACAATACGAGAGATTTGCTCTCGAATTTACGCGCAGAATTGTCGTTCTTCGCTCCGCCACCCGCTTGTTCGCGTCAACGGCAGACCCGGCGCCAACGGCTGGCGCCGTCGCTGGTCCGCCCAATTCCCTCGCGGCAAATCGCGCCTGATGGCCGGCGAGGATTTCTTGTCCTCTTCACTCTTCACTATTCACATATGGAGGCAGCATGAGCACGACACAGCAAACCCAATACACGGCGTCACACGATCTTCATCAATGCGCCCTGAAACCGATACCCAAGCGCACATTCGAAGGCAAGGTTTCCTTCGATCGGCAGGAAATCATGCTGGAAACGGAAAAATACTGGGCCAACGGAACGGCACTCAAGTACTACTTTTACACCGCAGCCGGCAAGGCGTCCGACGTCAACGGCGAACTGGATCTGGTGCGCAGCGCCTTCGACGCCTGGAAAAACATCGGCATCGGCCTCAGCTTCAAGGAAACCACGGCACCCGACGAAGCCCACATCCGCATCGCCTTCATGCGCGGCGAGGGCTCCTGGTCTTACATCGGGCGCGATTGCCTGGGTATTCCGACCAGCGACCCGACGATGAATTTCGGCTGGAACCTGTTGACGGACCCGCGCACCGTCGGCGTGGCGATACACGAAATCGGCCACGCCATCGGCCTGCCGCACGAGCATCAGAATCCCAACGCGGGCATCGTGTGGAACGAGCAAGCCGTGATCAGCGCCTTCTCCCGGCCGCCCAACAACTGGGACGAGGCGACAATCCGCAACAATATCCTCAACAAGTACACCAGCGGGAAAATCCAGGGCTCGGAATGGGATCCCCGTTCCATCATGGAATACGCCTTCGAAGAGGGGCTGATCCAGTTGCCCAAGCCCTACGATGTCGAAGGCATCCACCCGCCCGGCAACAAACTGTCGGACATCGACATCGCCTGGACCCAGCGCTTCTATCCGGCCCTGACGGAAGCCGATCTGCCCGAACTGCACATTGGCGCGTCGGAACCGCTGGACCTGGACCACGGCGAGCAGCGCAGTTTCAAGTTTTCCCCGAAGTGCACGCGGCAGTACGAGCTGCGCACCTTCGGCGAATGCGATGGGGTGCTGGTGGTGTTCGAACAGCATGCCGCCGACGGCGGCGAATTCCTGATCGGCCAGGACGACAGCGGCAAGGAAGACAATGCCCATCTCAAGCTGCGGCTTGAAAAGAACAAGACCTACCACATCAACTTCCGCATGCTGTTCCGCAACGCCGACGCCACCCCGTCCATCATGCTCTGGTAATCCGGGAATGGCGGCGCGCGCCGGCCGGTGACATTTTTCCGGCCGGCATTTCATGATGTTGTCACATGAAAAACATAGGATGCATTCCTATTCTCTTAGGAGCTTCTATGACTTCCATACTCTCGCGCCGCCGCTTCCTCTCGCAGGGCGGCATCCTGGTCGGCGGCACCGCCCTGTCCGGTTCCGCCCTGCTCAGTGCTTGCGGCGGCGACTCGTCGCCGGCCGCGCCGGCCGTCATCATCAGCGACAAGGACCGGCCCAAGCTGCTGTCCGGCATCCAGTTCGGCGACGTCACCTCGAACCAGGCCATCGTCTGGAGCCGCAGCGACCGCAACGCGCAGATGATCGTCGAGTACGACACCAGCGACAAGTTCAGCAACCCCAGCCGCATCGTCGGCCCCACCGCCACCGAGGCGACCGACTTCACCAGCCGCGTCGACCTGAGCGGCCTGCCGGCCGGCCAGACGCTCAACGTGCGGGTGCGCTACGTCGACACCAGCGACGGCCGCATCGAGAGCGAGGTGCTGTCCGGCCAGTTCCGCACCGCGCCCGATGCCAGCAGCAACAAGCCGGTGCGCTTCCACTGGAGCGGCGACAACGCCGGCCAGGGCTGGGGCATCAACACCGAGTTCGGCGGCGTCAAGATCTACGAGGCGATGCGCAAGCGCGACCCGGACTTCTTCATCCACAGCGGCGACACCATCTACGCCGACGGCCCGATCCAGGCCGAGACCCTGGCCGAGAACGGCAAGATCTGGAAGAGCCTCGTCACCGAAGAGGTCAGCAAGGTGGCCGAGACGCTGAAGGAGTACCGTGGCCGCCACGCCTACAACACGCTGGACCTGAACTACCGCAAGTTCGCCGCCCAGGTGCCGCAGTTGTGGCAGTGGGACGACCACGAGGTGGTCAACAACTACAGCGGCTCGAAGGACCTGTCGGCCGACGCCCGCTACAAGGAAAAGAACGTCGCCACCTTGGCGGCGCGCGGCCAGCGCGCCTTCCTCGAATACGCGCCGATGCGCTATTTCAAGCAGTCCGAGCCGCAGCGCATCTACCGCAGCGTTTCCTACGGCCCCCTGCTCGACGTGTTCGTGCTGGACATGCGCAGCTATCGCGGCCCCAACTCGGCCAACCGCCAAACGGTCGAGGACGCCAGCAGCGCCTACCTGGGACCGGCGCAGATCGACTGGCTGATCGGCGAGCTGAAGGCGTCCAAGGCGACGTGGAAGGTGATCGCCGCCGACATGCCGCTGAGCCTGTACGTGCCGGACGGCACCGAGGCGAACGGCGCGACGCGCTGGGAAGCCAGCGCCAACGGCGACGACGGCCCGGCGTCCGGGCGCGAACTGGAAATCGCCCGCCTGCTCAAAGCCATCAAGGCGATCAAGAACGTCACCTGGATCACCGCCGACGTGCACTACTGCGCGGCGCACTACTACGATCCGGCCAAGGCCAGCTTCACCGACTTCGCGCCGTTCTGGGAATTCGTCGCCGGGCCGATGAACGCCGGCGCCTTCGGCCCGAACAAGCTGGACATGACCTTCGGCCCGACCGAGGTGTTCGCCAAGGCGCCGAAAATCGCCAACTCTTCGCCGTTCGCCGGCTACCAGTTCTTCGGCGAGGTCACCATCGACCCGCAGTCGAAGGCCATGACGGTCGAGCTGCTGGACCTGGACGGCGTGTCGCAGTTTAGGAAGACCTTGGAGCCGCAGGCTGTCTAAGGGCCAAGTCGAAGGCAGGGGCGGCTGGACGCGGACTGGAGTTGCCGATGCCGCGCCCGCCGCATGTTTCCTGTACGCCTTGACTGGATAAGTTCGCCTTCCGCACCTTGCAAATGCCGCGTTCTGCATGCTTTTACCAACCCTCCAGAACGTAAAGTAAGTATTTAGGCGGCGTAGCGGCATTCCTGTTGCTAAAAGAACGATTTGACCATCGCCGGCAATTTCTGAATACGGCGCAAGGCGCCGAGGGCGAGTTTTTTCATCCCGTCTTTGTCTTGCACGAATTGCTTACTGACTTGGCGCGTCACGTGTGCCCAGACCTGCTCGTCGGGATTGAGGTGTGGCGAGTACGGCGGCAGGTAGGACAGTTTGAGTGCGCCGTCGAGGCTGTCGACGTATTGCCTCACGAGCTTGGCCTTGTGAATGGAGTGGCCGTCCACGACAACGAACACGGCCTTGGTTGCTCCGACCATCAAGCGCTTGAGAAACTCCTTGAACACGGCCGCGTCCACGGTGCCCTCATGAATCATGAAACGAAAGTCGCCGCGCGGACTCACCGCCTAAATCATGTTGAAGGAGACGCGGCGTCCGGCCACCTCGACGACCGGCGTTTCGCCAACCGGAGCCCAAGTGATGCCGGTATGGTAGTCAGAACGGATGCCGGCCTCGTCGGCGAAGTAGATGTTGGTGCCGGCGGCCTTCGCTTCGGCCTTGATGGCCGGATAGGTCTCGGCCTACCACTTCTGGACCAGCAGCGGATCCTGCTGCCAGGCCTGATACAGCGGCTTCTGCACGGAAAAACCCCGCAGCTTCATGACGCGCGGGACCGCCTCCAACCACAAGGACTTGCCGAACTGGCGGTTGATCAACTCGCGCATCAGCGACAGCGTCCGCAGGCCAAACTCGAACTTGAACTGTTGCGGTGTCTTGTTCTTCACGGCCTGCGCAATCCACCGCATTTCCTCGGCAGTGACCTTCGGCGGTCGGCCCGGGATCGGCTTGGCGAGCAAGGCGTTCTGGCCGCCTTCGGCGAACTTGGCCAGCCATCGGAAAACAGTGGTGACGCTCAAGCCGTAGGCGGCGGCCACGCTCGCCGCCGTCTGGCCTTCGCGCACCGCTTTGATCGCTTGTTGGCGCATGACCTGGAGCGCGTGGTGGTCCAGTTTGCAGCCGTCGGAAGTTCGTTTGCATTTCATGCAGCCATTATATTACGAACTTACGTTACTTTCTAGAAGGTTAGTATCAGCGGCGAAAAATGGATTCCAAGTTTTGACCGATATAACCAGCAATCACGATATTAGCCCAACTTACCATATTAGCTGCGGCGTGCATGCCGTAGATTGAAATCAGTTCATATAAAATAAAAACTATTGGAAGAAACAATATAAACACGACTATTAGTGAATCAGAATTACTCCTTGCAACATTATCAATGCTGACGGCGTTTCTCTGACCATGGCGCGTGACCAGCGTCGCTCCTGCGAATGAAGCACCCAAGGCAAAGGAGCTCCACAATATGGCTTCCATTAAAGCCGAACTTGAAACTATTGATGAATACGCCGAAGTTCCCACAGTGTAGCACCCGATATTCATAAACAACATTAAGCGATTTAAATGCATCGTCGTCATAGTCCAACCTCTTCATAATAGAGTGCATGGCCAGTCACGACGGGCCATGCTAATAGCGAAATTTATCGAAAATTAAACCGTATGAGCCTCGCTAGCTGTTTAGATTCGTGTGATTATGCACCTTTCCGTAGCTGGCCCCTCTTCAAGGCACGGCACGTTTTGAGTACACTTATCCATCCCAACGA
>NZ_JAEMNU010000041.1 GCF_016461825.1 Rugamonas violacea
CGAATCGTTGGGATGGATAAGTGTACTCAAAACGTGCCGTGCCTTGAAGAGGGGCCAGCTACGGAAAGGTGCATAATCACACGAATCTAAACACCTAGATCGTACAAACGGAACGCTTGTCGGATTGAAGGATGGTGTCATCGGTGGTTTGGTTGGGCTTATGGACGGTGTTGTCATTACTTTTAAGGCAAATCTTGGAGACGAACAGGCTCAGGCGAAATTAGACAGTGCAATTGATGGCGTCATTAAGGTAGGAGGTAGCCCATCGCTTTGGATTGAAATAATAGAAAACGCCCGAGCAGAGTCGCGTGAGGCCTTGGCTGCAGCGTATGAAAAGGGAGATGGCGTAGCTTTAGGGAAAATAGCTGGCGAGGTGTTGTCAAATTTTGTGGGTGGCGGAATCGGCAGCACAGGTAAGGTTCGGAAAATCGAGAGGCTCGTAAAGATTATTCAAGACTCCAGCGAAGCCGCAAAAAATGTAGCAACATCAACCACTGCTGCGAAGGCTGTTTGCTGTGGTCTAATTTGCCTGGACACCTCAATAGGTGGAAAATCCACCATCTGAGGAGTGATACATGGCAACAAGAAAGCGAAAGACATTCGA
>NZ_JAEMNU010000042.1 GCF_016461825.1 Rugamonas violacea
AAGTTTACAAGGGCGGCCGCAACTCATTGAATGTAAACGGATTTTTCGGCCAAGCGCACGACGGTCCGGACTTGTGTATAACGGCGTGCTTTAGACCACACTCTGCTGCAAATCCAAAAAGTTGCCCTGCATTCGCATTGCGGCTCAAATTTTCCAACGCTTTGGCATCGCTGAAATGCCTCATTGCCGCTTCCTTAAAATTCACTTTTCGAATTGGCTTTTGCATTGTTTAACTTAGTCCGATTTAGGTGGGTACAAACGATGGCGTAGACGATGCAACGGTGGATTTCTAACAGGAAAAACCCATACAGTTTACTCTATGTGCCACAGATTTTGCCACACTATCACTTCCCTACAAAAGGGGCGGCACTCAAAGTGAAGATCAAGCTACCACAGCTATTCACAACCGTTAAGATCATTACCACCGGCATGATCTACTACCGCACTGCCGAATCGATCGCCCGCTTCGAGGGCGTCGCCAAGGCGGCCAAGCAGCACGGCCTGCGCCTGCGCGGCAGCATCAGCTGCGCCTTCGGCTGCCCCTACCAGGGCGCGGTGCCGCTCGACGCGGTGGCCGACGTGGTGGGCCGCATGCGCGACCTGGGCTGCGACGAGATCGACATCGCCGACACCATCGGCGTGGCGACGCCGCGCCAGACCCAG
>NZ_JAEMNU010000043.1 GCF_016461825.1 Rugamonas violacea
GCTGAACCTGAATTAGTGAAGCTGGCTGCATGAAGTGACGCGACAACTTTGTTGACAACTACCGGCTGCTGCCGAGTGCCGATGTCTTGCTATGGGGAGGCGTCGACGGTGACCGAAAAAAGCTTGAGGATGGCGACGTATTCGAATTCTCCCAACAACGATTCAATGCCGTCAGCGTGGAGGAGGCCACGGAGCTGAGCAGGTCACTGTTCGCCGGCGGCGCGCCGGCCGTCAAAAATAGTCAGCCAGCGGCTGAGGCCAGAGACGCCGCAGTGGACAAACCACTGATGGTGCATTTTACCCAGCGCGTGGCGGTCGCATCGCTCAACAATGCCAGCGTGACGCTGATCGGTCCGAATGGTGCAGTTCCAGTCAAAGTCGTGCCAGTTGAACGAGGCGTACTGCTATTCGTGACACCACAACAGGATCTATTGCCATCGAGCCGGTACACGCTCTTCATTCGCGGCGCGAGCAACGACCTTGCTCAGCCGCTGGCGTTCACGGCGATTGGTTTCGATACCATGCAGCTTGCCGGGCAAAACATGCCCAGCAATGCCGCCGGCACAGCCCAGGCCAGTCCTGCCTTATCACCGGATGACGCTGTCCACGCCCTGCCACAGGCAGTGGCACTTTCTGAGCGCGGCACGCTTGGCGCCGTGGAGCGGCAAGCACTCGCCAGCGCGGATTCCATGGAAGGCACTGAAGCCTGGCGGCCCGACGCATCCCACTTCACCGGCGACTGGCGCGCCAGGCGCGGGGCCAGCCCGCTGCAACAGCTACCGCCATTGCAGGCCGCTAATGGCGACACCGCGCTGTCAGGCCAAGTGCTCACCTTGCACGGCCGTGCGTTGGCGAATGTCACCTTGACGATAGGCGGGCTGTCGACGAGCAGCGACGCCACGGGCCGGTTCTTGTTGAACCATTTGACTCCCGGCGTACAAGTACTGACGATCGACGGTCAACGTGCAGGACAGGCAGGAGCCCGGTATGGCTACTACCAAGTGCGCGTCGACATCAAAAATCATCAAACCAATGTGTTGGATTACACTATTTGGAGCACTAAACTAGACCCCGCCGGCGATATGGCTTTGCCCTCGCCGACGCTGCGCGACATGGTGCTCAGCTCGCCGCGGATTCCGGGCTTGGAATTGCATATTCCCGCAGGCACGGTCATCAGGGACCGCAAGGGGAAAATCGTCACGTCGATCAACATGACCGCCATCCCCACGGATCGCCCGCCATTCCCGATTCCCGGCGTCGGTGTGCCGGTTTATTTCACTATCCAGCCAGGCGGCGCAACCCTGACTAGCGCCATAGGCCGCATGCAAGGAGCGCAGCTGATTTATCCCAATTTCAGCGGCGCAGCGCCGGGCACAAGAATTGATTTTTGGAACTATGACACGCAGTCCAAAGGATGGTATGTCTATGGCAAGGGAACGGTCACAGCCAACGGCAAGCAGGTGATGCCGGATGCCGGTGTGGCGATCTATGAGTTCACCGGGGCAATGATCTCGCTTCCTAGTAACGCGCCGGCCGAAGGGCCGCCTCCCGGCGGATGTGGCGCCGGTGGCGGAAGTGCCGCAGGTAGCGACGACTGTAATGGCGATCCCAATCAGCCGACGCCACCTGACGGCTGCGCCGGCGATCCGGTCGATTGCGCCACAGGCTTGTTCCTCGACGCCAGCACGGATTTGTTCGTTGCCGACGTGATGCCGCTCAAGGTCGCTCGTAGTTACCGGTCACGTGACGCAGGTTCGCATGCGTTTGGCATCGGTGCCAACTTGTCATACGATTTCTTCCTGGTCGGTGACACTTACCCATTATTGATTAGCGCTGATCTTCATCTTCGCCGAACTGTCCGGCCCGCCAATGGTCCAACCTGGTGTGGCACGACGCTGCGGATACCAACGGGGG
>NZ_JAEMNU010000044.1:0-11452 GCF_016461825.1 Rugamonas violacea
CTGCTGAATAGTGTTTCACTGCCCGTCTTTGCTCCGCCCCCTGTACGATTACGAGAAATCAGATGACGCGACAACTATCCTGACACAGGGGGGACTCGGCATTGGAATGGTTGCGCGGCCAAATCCACGGACCAGCAAAGCCTTCCGGGTGGCCTGACGAGCCGGATGATTTCGCTCAGCAATGAAGTTCTGGAGGGGCGGCGCGATCATGAGCGCTCTGCGGTCTCGGCTTGGCATCCGGCTGCATCAGGCATTTCGTGCAGTGTGCTGGGTCGCCAAGTCCGGTTTGTCACGATTCGCTGTAATTGTATCTATGTACAGAAATACGTACATTGTTGACGACTTGTACGCAAGTACGTACAATGATTTTGTCGGACTGGAAGTCTCGTAACTCAATAGTCATACCTAAGCAATCGAATCTGACGATACCGACGATACCGAACCAAATGAATCGTGAAACCAGCGGGAGAGCATCGATGGTCCTGCAAATGTATGAAAGGCTGCTATGAACATCGTAACTTTTAGCGAGGCACGCGCTGGACTGAAAGCTGTGATGGACGATGTTTGCACTGATCACAGCCCAACGATCATCACCCGACAAAGCGGGGATGCCGTCGTCATGCTGTCGTTGGCGGATTTCAATAGTATTGAGGAAACGCTATATCTCCTCGGTTCACCGAAAAACGCCAGCCGATTGTTTGCATCGTTCGACCAGCTTAAAGCCGGTAAGGCCCGTACTCGGGAGCTAGACCGGAATGACGAACAAAAAATCAAACAACAAAGAGCAGGCTAAACAAGCGTCTGTCGCATTTACAGACAACGGCTGGGAAGACTACCAGTACTGGCAAAAGGAGGACGCGAAGCAGTGCGCAAAGATCAACGATCTGATCGACGCTTGCGTAGCCGACCCTTTCAAAGGAATCGGGAAACCCGAGCCGCTCAAGGGAAATTTAACAGGTCTATGGTCTCGCCGTATCGACCGTGAGCACCGTTTGGTGTATGCAGCGGAATCCGGCGTGGTCTATGTCGTGGCCTGCCGCTATCACTACTGAAGCAATCGGGACGCCGTGCAAAGCTGCGTCCCTTTTTTTGCGCACCAGTCCTGTTCCGGTTTGGCCGATAGGGGCAGCCGCGCGTACTCGACCAATTGATGTACGGCACGGTGACCTGTTGGCGATCCCCCATCTCACTCGATCTTTTTCACCAAGCCCACATAGATGCGCCGCGCGACGAAGTGATCGAATCCGGCCTGACGGAATGTGCTCGCGTCTGTCCGATAGCTGCGCTTGCTGCCATCGAAAATATCGTTGGCGTTGACGGTCAAGCTCAGCGTCTTGCTCAATTGGCGCTTCCAGCTCAGGTTCAGACTGCTGGCCGCCCCGTATCGGCCGAGCGGGGTTATTCCTGAGGACTGGATATGCGCGTCGAGCGACACGTCGTCGTCTCCAACGCTGTACGCCGCCCGGAGGTTCACATAGCCCGAGATGCCGTCCTGGCGCACCAGGCCAGGCAAATCGGGCGTTTGCAGCAGCACCCGATAGGCGCCGCCATCCATGCCCAAACGCAGCTTGGTGTCCGGCGTCCAATCGACGGAAGCTGTGATGCCGGTCGAGCGCGCCCACCCGCCATTCAGCTTCGAAGTAATCAGCACCTTGTCGGCGAAACTGCGCGCGTCGGTCACCGTATCACGGCTGGTCCGGTAGAAGGTACTCACATTGCCGCTCAGGTGCTGCACTTCCGCATTGGCGCCGATTTCCCATGAACTGAGCAGCTGCGGCTTGAGGCCGGGATTGCCGCTGCTCAAATTTTGCGCATCGACATAGGTGCTGAAGGGATTCAGATCGCGCGGATCGGGCATCTGCAGACTGCGGCGATAACTGAGCGTCAAGTCGGCGTTGTCGCTGACTGCATATTGCAAATGAAGGCTGGGATTGAACGCCCGCCAATGCGCTGTTCGAATGGTGCCCTGTGCCGGACTCACGCGTAGCGCCATCTGCTCGGCCCGTCCACCGAGCAGCGCTTCCCATTTCCCGTACCTGATCTGCTCGGTCACATACGCCGCGTTCAAGGTGGTCGTCACGGCGTAAGCGTTGCTCGTATTCGGATCGGGAGTCTCGGCGCCGGTCGAATGATCGACGGCCGCCTGGTAGTTGTAGATGTCGTCGACCTTGTGCTGCAGATCGAGGCCCATGCCCCACTGACCGTGTTCGGATGCGCGGCTCCAGTCGACGGTGGCCTGGCTGAGGCGGCGCGCCGACCTGGTGGCGCCGTGGCTGTAGCCCGTGGCGCGCACAGGTTCGACCAAAACGTCGCTGTAGGACTTGTCGATCAGGCCGAGCGTAGCGCTGTGCTGAAGCATCGCCTTCAGCGCCGTGCCACGGTCCTGCTGGCTGTAACTGAGGCTGGCGCTGTGGTCCGACTGCTCGTTCGGCCCTTCGGAAATACGATGGTAAATGGTCTCGGCCGACCCGCTACGGTCCTCGTTGAGCACGTCGAATAGCGGACGCGAGTGGCGCTGGTTATGCCCTGCCGACAGGCTCAGGCTATCCGTCTCGCTCAGCGCATAATCGATGCCCAGTGCCGCGCTTTCCACGGTGCGACGGACGAAGACTTCCGACGTCTGCCGGGTTTGTCCGCCTTGTCCGCCTTGTCCGCTGAGAGGATTATTCCAGTCCACTGCTGACTGACGGACTTTCAGCGTGCCGTCATGGCGCAGCGCCAGGTTGCCATGCACGCTGAGCTTATCGCGGCTCAGATCGCCCGACGCGCCGACATTCCATAGCCCCTGCTCGCTGGTGCTTCCCTGTACCTGCGCATGCGCGCCGGGTTTGCGGTTGCGCTTCAACACGATGTTGAGGATCGCACCGCCATTGGCATGGTAGGCGGCGGACGGATTGGTGATGACTTCGATGCTGGCGATGTCGGCCCCGCTCATGGTCTGCAGCGCCACCGTCCGTTCATCGCTTGAGCCCGACGTGATCGCGCTCGGCTTGCCGTTGACCAAGACCGTCACTTGGCTGTTTCCCTTGACCGAGATTTGCCCATCCGCCGACACCGATATCTCAGGTGTCGATTGCAAAACATCCTGGGCCGTACCGTTTGCCGCCCGTGGTATGTTGGAAACGTTATAAACGGTTTTATCAATTTTCTTGACGACGGGTTCTTTCTTGCCGGCGATGACCACTGTCTGCCTGGCCGGATCGTCCTGTTGGGCGTGGGGGGGGGGGGGGGGGGGCGGCCATTGGCCGCGCGACGAGCCCGAAGCAAATCAGCCGGACTGTCGTCCTAAAAAGATGGTTCACGGCGCGCGCCGCTCCAGTTCGCTCAGGAAGGCGTCGCGGGTCTGTGCGCCCGCATAGTTGTGGCTGCCGACCGGGTGCTGCATCAGCCGCGCGAACACCAGTTTGCGGCCGCCCTTGGTGGCCCAGCCGACGAACCAGCCGATATTTTGCGTCTCGTCCGCACTGCCATCCGGCAGCCGCGCGGACGCCGTGCCGGTCTTGCCGTAGATCTCCCAGCCGTTGGCCGGCGCATCGAGCTTGAGCAGGCGCGTCGTCATGTCGTAGGCGTGGGCAGACAGCGGCAGGCCACGGTTGACCACCTTGCGCAGGAACACGATCTGTTCAAGCGGCGAAATCCTCAGCGTGGGGCTGAGCTCGGAGAGCGCGACCGCATCGTCCATGCCGGCCACGCTGGCCAGGTCGCGGTTGCCGTAGTCGAACGCTTGCACATAGCCGCGCACGCTGGCGGCGCCCAGCCGCAAGGTCACTTGCTGCGAATACCAGACGATCGATTCGCGCAGCCAGCCGGCCGGATCGGTGCCATGGCGCCAGGATGGGTTGCGCGACGCATAGCTGGCCTTGTAAGGCAGGTAAGGCGCGTGTTCGTCGCGCAGCACGCCGCTGTCGAAGCCCATCAGGCTGATGGCAATTTTAAAGGTCGAGGCCGGCGTGACGCGCGCGTCGCAACTGCCTTCGCTGACCAGGGCGGCGCCGCTGTCGGCATCGACCATCACCGTGCAATCGAGGGGCGCCGGCGCGGCCGACCAGGTCCCCGGCCAGGCGCCCGCCAGCAACTGGGCGTGGCCGTCCGGCACGTCGGCGGCATGCCAGCCGAGCGCCGGCTGCAGCGCCAGGTTGGCCGCCGCCACCGCCGCCAGGCTGCCGAACGCGGCCAGGCGCGACCAGCCGCCGCGCGCCGCCGTTGGCGTGCGAATCAGGTTGATGCGTGCGGCCAGCGTGGGCGCGTGGCTGCCCGCGTCGCTGGCGCCGAACGCCAGCGCCATGCCGGTCGGGTGCCGCTGCAGCTTGAGTTGCGCGACCAGCGCGGCCGCATAGGCCTTGCGTTCGCTTTGCGGGCGGCCGCGCAACACGTCGCGGTCGCAGCCGAATTCCTGCGCCCAGCCCAGGCGCGCGCGCAGCATGCGCATGAAGGGATTGAACCAGAACAGGCTTTGCAGTACGAGGGCGGCCGCGCTCCAGCGCAGGTCGTGGCGGCGCCAGTGCGTCAATTCATGCTCGACGATCAGCTGCTGCTGTAGCGGAGCGAAATTGCGCAGATGGTGCGGCAGCAGCAGGCGCGGTTTGAACAGGCCCTGGAGCATGGGAGAAATGGGCGCTTCGACTTCGATCACGGCCGGCAGCGCTGCGTGCGCCCGCGCCGCGAAGCCGGCGTGAGCTAGCGGCGCCGTGAACGGGCTGCCGCTGGTGGCCAGCGCGTCGAGCAGTTGCTGGCCGCGCCGCCAACGGTACAGCGCATGGCCGAGGCCGAGCAGGTACAGGGCCAGCCAGGCGCGGGCCGCATCACGCAGCCAGGCATGCCGGGGGGCGGGCGCCGGCGCCGGCATCGCCGTTACAGCCGGGCTTGCCGGCGGCGGCGCGGACGCCACCGGGGCACGCGGCGCCACCAGCTCGCCCATCTCGATGACGGGCACCACCCGCAGGCCTTCGGTGGTCGGCAGCAGCATGGCGACAAACACCGCCGCCACCGCCGCCTGTCCCAACAGCCACAGCGAACGCTGCTGGGCGAGCGCGGGCAGGCAGCGACGGCACAGCACGGCCACGGCCCAGACCGCGCAGCCGGCCGCCAGCGAGCCTGCGGCGGCGAGCAGCAGGCGCAGCAGCGCGACATCGAGCTCCGTCATCGGCTCTCGTCCGCGTCGCCCGTGTCGTCCACCTCGTCCGGCCAGTGTTGCAGCAATTGTTCGAGCTGGGCCAGCTCCTGCTGGTCGACCAGCTTGCTGCCGGTGAACATCGTCACCGGCAGCGGCGTGTCGATCTCCATCACGCGCTTGCCGAAATCGTGGGCGAAGGCGGCCAGGGTGTCGACCTTTTCCAGCACCGCTTCATAGACCTGCATGCCGTGGCGCACCTGCTGGCTGACCATGCCCTTTTCCAACATGCGTTCGAGCGTCTTGCGGGTCGACGAATACGACCAGCCGAGTTCCTCCTCGACGCGGTCGTGGATTTCGCGCGCGCTCAAGGGCTGCTGGCGCCATAAAGCCTTCAACAGGCTCAGTTCGGTAATCGACGGGACGGACATGCTGGACTCTCTTATGTGACTGACATCGCAATCATGCGACAATTGTCACAATGCGTCAAGCGGCCCGTTGCCGCGGGGAGCCGGCGTGGGGCCGGTCCACGGCCTTTGCTGTACGATAGTGCCTACCTCATTTTGAGCACTATTTTTGGAATTCTCCCATGGAAATTAAAGTCAACTTTCTCGATAAGCTTCGTCTGGAAGCCAAGTTCGATGATTTCACGGTAATCGCCGACCAGCCCATCCGCTACAAGGGCGATGGCTCGGCGCCTGGCCCCTTCGATTACTTCCTGGCCTCATCGGCCTTGTGCGCGGCTTACTTTGTGAAGTTGTATTGCGTAACTCGCAATATTCCTACCGAAAATATCCGCCTGTCGCAGAATAATATTGTTGACCCGGAAAACCGTTACCAGCAGATTTTCAAGATTCAGGTTGAGTTGCCAGCGGATATTTCCGACAAAGACCGCCAGGGCATCCTGCGCTCCATCGACCGTTGCACGGTGAAAAAAGTGGTGCAAGCCGGGCCGGAGTTTGTGATTGAAGAGGTCGAGAATCTGGATGCCGATGCCCAGGCCTTGCTGATGTTGAATCCGGCCTCTGAAGCGAGCACCTATATTGCCGGCAAGGATCTGCCCTTGGAGCAGACCATCGCCAATATGTCGGGAATTTTGGCGGGCCTGGGCATCAAGATTGAAATCGCTTCGTGGCGCAATATCATTCCCAATGTGTGGTCGCTGCACATCCGCGATGCGCACTCGCCGATGTGTTTTACCAATGGCAAGGGATCGACCAAAGAAAGCGCCTTGGCGTCGGCCTTGGGCGAGTACATCGAACGCCTCAATTGCAATCACTTCTACGCCGGTACGTTTTGGGGCGAAGAGATCGCCAACGCGGCGTTTGTCCATTATCCGAACGAACGCTGGTTCAAGCCTGGCCGCAACGATGCGCTGCCGGCTGAAATTTTGGATGAGCATTGTCTGGAAATTTACAATCCCGACGACGAGTTGCGCGGCTCACATCTGTACGACACCAACTCCGGCAATGTGGAGCGGGGTATTTGTTCGCTGCCGTATGTGCGCCAGTCGGATGGCGAGGTGGTGTATTTCCCCTCCAATCTGGTCGAAAACCTCTACGGCAGCAATGGCATGAGTGCCGGGAATACGCTGGTCGAAGCGCAGGTGCAATGCCTGTCGGAGATTTTCGAACGGGCGGTCAAGCGTGAAATCCTGGAAGGTGAAATCGCCTTGCCTGACGTGCCGCAAGACGTGCTGGCGAAATACCCCGGCATCCTGGCCGGCATTCAGGGTTTGGAGGAGCAGGGCTTTCCGGTGCTGGTGAAGGATGCTTCGCTGGGTGGCAAGTACCCGGTGATGTGCGTCACCTTGATGAACCCGCGGACCGGCGGTGTGTTTGCCTCGTTCGGCGCCCATCCAAGCTTGGAAGTGGCGCTGGAGCGTAGCCTGACGGAATTGCTGCAGGGCCGCAGTTTTGAAGGCCTGAACGATTTGCCCCGGCCCACCTTTGTCAGCAACGCCGTGACCGAGCCGAATAATTTTGTTGAGCACTTTATTGATTCCAGCGGTGTGGTGTCGTGGCGCTTCTTCAGTGCCAAAGCTGATTTCGATTTTGTTGAATGGGATTTCTCCGGCCAGGGCGAGAACTCCAATGCCGAGGAAGCCGCGACCTTGTTCGGCACGCTCGAAGCCATGGGCAAAGAAGTCTACATGGCGGTGTACGAGCATCTTGGCAGCACCGCCTGCCGTATTTTGGTGCCCGGTTATTCGGAAGTCTATCCCGTAGAAGATTTGATCTGGGACAACACCAACAAAGCGCTGTCGTTCCGCGCCGATATCCTGAACCTGCACCGCCTGGACGACGACAGCCTGGAAGCACTGATCGAGCGTTTGGAGAACAGCGAGCTCGATGAGTACTCCGACATCGCCACATTGATCGGCATCGAATTTGACGAGAATACGGTCTGGGGTCAATTGACCGTGATGGAGTTGAAGCTGCTGATTAACCTCGCCTTGCAGCAATTCGAGGTGGCGCAGGAGCTGGTGGAAGCCTTCCTGCAATACAACGACAACACGGTCGAGCGCGGCTTGTTCTATCAGGCCTTGAATGTGGTGCTGGAGGTGGAGCTGGATGAGGACTTGGAACTGGCCGACTACGCGGTCAATTTCCGCCGCATGTTTGGCGACGCTCGGATGGACGCGGTGATGGGTTCCATGGACGGCAGCGTGCGCTTCTTCGGCTTGACGCCAACGAGTATGAAACTGGAAGGGCTCGATCGACACGAGCGCCTGATCGACAGCTACAAAAAACTGCACGTGGCACGGGCCAATACGACGGCGACATCCAGCTAGGGTGAAGCGTTCCGGCTGGATCTGCAATGAGGACCGGCGCGTCCAAGCGCCGGTCCGCTGTATCAGGACCGATACTTTTAGAAGCGATACTTCAGTGTCAGCGTGGCGCTGCGTGGTGCGCTGTAGTTGATCGCGCCATACGCGGCAAGCATGCCGAAGTGTTTTTTGTCGAACACAGCTTCCTTGAACGCCAACCTCGCTTCAGCGACTGTCCGGGCGAGCGCCTACGTCTCGGAGGCCCAGCGCATCAACAAGGTCATGTGCATGAATGCCTCAGCCCCACTGCAATGCGCACGAAAAGACCTTGGCGAGCCCAAAACGTGATATAAAAGTTTTCCAGATTCGCGTTATTTGGCGAGGGGTTTCGAATGTTACCTATTTCAGCGTCTCAGGATGATCCGCCGCAGACCGCAGCAGCGTGCGAGCAATGCAAAAAAAAAGACAATCTGGCGCTCGACTTCGTCTTCGCTTACCAGCCGATCATTGCGCTGAGCACACGCTCGATCTATGCGCATGAGGCACTGGTACGGGGACCGAACGGCGAGTCTGCCTACTCAATCCTATCGCAGGTCACCGACGTCAACCGGTATTCGTTCGACCAAGCATGCCGGGTGCGGGCGATCCGCGGAGCGGCCGAGCTTGGCATGCAGGAACTCTTATCCATCAACTTTCTGCCAAACGCGGTGTACAGGCCTGAAGCCTGTATTCGCAGTACCTTCGAAGCGGCCCGTCTTTACGATTTCCCGATTGAAAAAATCATCTTCGAAGTGACCGAAGGCGAGCAAGTTCAAGACCGACAGCATCTGGTCAGTATCTTCCGTGCATATGAACAATTCGGCTTTCATACCGCTATCGACGACTTCGGCGCGGGCTACGCGGGGCTGACGCTGTTGTCCGAGTATCAGCCCGACCTCATCAAGATCGATATGGAATTGGTGCGCGGAGTCGATTCCAGCAAGCCGAAACAAGCCATCGTCAACGGTATCTTGTCGATCTGTGCTGATCTGAATGTGCGGGTGCTGGCTGAAGGCATTGAAACCATGGCCGAGCGTGACTTCCTGCGCGATGCCGGCATCGATCTGATGCAGGGATATCTGTTTTGCCGGCCGGCTTTCAAATCGATCGGCGTCATCGATCCGTCGTCGTGGGCGTAGCCAGTATTGCTACTTCATGATTCGGCTCCCCTACCTTAC
Source organism: Rugamonas violacea (assembly GCF_016461825.1). Lineage (GTDB taxonomy): Bacteria > Pseudomonadota > Gammaproteobacteria > Burkholderiales > Burkholderiaceae_D > Rugamonas. The sequence continues at coordinate 9,098 of NZ_JAEMNU010000044.1, forward strand.
CGGCGCCGCACCGCGCATGTTTGTCGGCGGCGGCCTCGCCAAATAGCCGCATGGGGGCCTGCCTCACACGGCCGTCGATGCGCCAAGGGCGGCGAGTGTTGCGTATTGCGCAGAAGCAAGCGCTGAGGTTTGACAGTAGTTTCCTACAGGCATAATCTTCTTGGATGCCGGTGCCGGCATGCAGGGCCGAGGTTCGAACCGGCCCACGTGTCGGCAGCAAACCCACCTCTGCATTCACATCATCCAAAGGACCCGCGTGAAAGATTATTTCCGTTCCAGCCAATCGCGCTTCATCCTGCTGTTCTCAGCCATTTTCCTCGCCTTGCTGGTCATTACCCTGGTGGCCATCGCCCTGTTCGTCACGCCGGAACTGAAACGCGCCGAGGGTGAGCTGATCGGCAATGATGTCAACAACATCGCCGTCAAGATCACCCAGCAGCTCAAGCAGGTGGAGGCGCAGCAGCGCGCCATCACCCAGACCGTGGCGATGATGGACAGCGCCTCGATCGACAGCCTGCTGCCCGGCCTGGTCGACCAGTACGGCGACCCGAACGTGTTCGGCGGCGGCATCTGGCCGCTGCCCAAAAAACGCGATCCGGAAAAGGAGAAGTTCAGCACCTTCTATGCGCGCGACGCGGCCGGCAAGTTGCAGGTCAACACACACTGGAATTCGCCGGAATCGCTCAAGTATTTCGAGCAGCCGTGGTGGCAGGGCGGCGCCAAGGCGCCCAAGGGCCAGTGCGCCTGGGCCAAGGCGTACAAGGACGACGCCAGCCCGCAGCCGCGCACCAACTGCGCCATGGCGATCTACAAGGACAACGAGCTGTTCGGTGTTTCCACCATCGACGTGACCTTGGGCTTCTTCAACCGTCTGGTGGCCGATATGGAGGCCTCGGTGCACGGCCAGATCCTGATTCTGGAACACGACGGCAAGATCGTCAGCAACAGCAGCCATATCAAAAGCGAGATCGTGCTGAAGAACATCGGCGATCTGGCCGCCAGCTCGCCGCTGGCGGCGCAGTTGGTCAAAGTGCTGCCGGAACTGGGCGAGAAAGCCGCGCTGGAATCGACTTACCGCAGCGACGGCACGCACCACACCTTGTTCATCGCCACCATTCCGGGCAGCCCGTGGCTGCTGGCCACCGGCCTGCCGACCAATCTGTTGAGCCAGCAGAGCGACCGCATCCTGCACACCCTGGGCTTGGTGCAGATTCCGATCGCCATCGCCATGCTGGCACTGATCATCCTGGGCATCCGCATGGTCATGCGCCGTCTGGACGTTTTGAAAGGCAACATCGACGCCTTGTCGGCCGGCGACGCCGATCTGACCCGGCGCCTGCCGCCCGGCGGCGGCATGGAATTCGACGCCGTTTCGAGCAGTTTCAACGCCTTTATCGAGCGCCTGCAGCAAATGCTTCAGCAAATCGGCAACAGCACCCAGTCGATTGCGCTGGCCTCGCGCGAAATCGCCGCCGGCAACCAGGACCTGTCCTCGCGCACCGAGGCGCAAGCCAGTTCGCTGGAAGAAACGGCGGCCTCGATGGAAGAGCTGACCAGCACCGTCAAGAACAACGAGGACAACGCCAAGCAGGCCAATCAACTGGCGCTGGAGGCGTCCACCGTGGCGGCCCAGGGCGGCAACATCGTTTCCAGTGTGGTGGCGACCATGGGCTCGATCGAGCAATCGTCGCGCAAGATCGTCGACATTATCAGCGTCATCGACGGCATCGCCTTCCAGACCAACATCCTGGCGCTGAACGCGGCGGTGGAGGCGGCCCGCGCCGGCGAACAGGGCCGTGGCTTCGCGGTGGTGGCCTCCGAGGTGCGCAATCTGGCGCAGCGCTCGGCGGCGGCGGCGAAGGAAATCAATGCGCTGATCGGCGAGTCGGTGGTCAGCGTCGACAAGGGCGCCGCGCTGGTGGCCGAGGCCGGCACCACGATGCAGCAGATCGTCGCCAGTACCAACAAGGTGGCCAGCATCATCGGCGCCATCATGGGCGCCAGCGCCGAGCAGAATCTGGGCATCGGCCAGGTCAACCAGGCGATCACCGAGCTGGACGACACCACCCAGCAGAACGCCGCGCTGGTCGAGCAAGCGGCGGCGGCGGCCCAATCGCTGCAGCAGCAGGCCGCCACGCTGGAGCAAATCGTCGGCGGCTTCACGCTGTACGAGGAGGGCCACACCGGCGGCGCGCCCGCCGCCCAGGCCACCGTGGCCGCGCGCGCGGCCAAGCAGCGCCTGGCGCTTGGCGCGCGCCGCGGCTAGGGCGCCTCAGCGGCGGACGGCAGCGGCACGAGCTCGTCGTCCCGAGCCGGGGACTTGATTTGCATCATTGGAGTTTTGGGGGGGGGGGG
>NZ_JAEMNU010000044.1:11462-12061 GCF_016461825.1 Rugamonas violacea
GGGTGCGGCTGGGATGATGCGCGCATCCCAGCCGCACCCGAAAAGGAAAACCCCATGTCCGCCGCCAGCTACCCAGTGCTGCTAACGATCCACCTGTTGTGTGCGCTGATGTTCGTTGGCACCGTGTTTTTCGAAGTGCTGGTGCTCGACAGCGTGCGCCGGCGCGTGCCGGCCGAGGCCATGCGCGCGGTGGAACGCGGCATCGGCCAGCGGGTGCGCTGGCTGATGCCGATCGTCATCGTCACCTTGTTCAGCGCCGGCTTCGGCTTGGCCGCCCATTATGGCGAGCAGCTGACGCATCCGGCCGGCAATCCCTTCGCCATCCTGTTGTTGCTCAAGATCGGCCTGGCCTGCAGCGTCTTCGGCCATTTTCTGCTCGCCAGCTACTGGCGCATGTGCGAGCTGTTCACTTTGCGCCGCTCCCGTCTGTTGCACTTGAGCGTGTTCTGCCATGTCGTGCTGATCGTGCTGCTGGCCAAGGGCATGTTCCACATTCAGTTTATTGATTAGCGTTGATCTTCATCTACCAACCTGAGCGACGCCTCAGTTCGCCTGCCGGTCGCGGCGGCGGCGTACAGGAAGCGCCGCAGGATGGCGGA
>NZ_JAEMNU010000045.1 GCF_016461825.1 Rugamonas violacea
CTGGTGCGGCTGCTCAAGAACGCGCACCTTAAATATGGGCAGGCGGCGATTGAGGACATCGACGCGCGCGCCGGTCGCGGCATCGACCGGCGCGAGGTGATGAGCCTGGCCTTGGGCGACTGGGTCAACGCCGGCCACAGCGTCTTGGTCACCGGGCCAACCGGCGCCGGCAAGTCGTGGCTTGCTTGCGCACTGGCGCAATACGCCTGCCGGCGTGGATACTCCGCGATCTACCAGCGCGTCCCCCGCTTGCAGGAAGAACTGCGCATCCGGCACGGCAGCGGGGCCTTCGGCAAGTGGCTGCTGCAATTGGCCAAGACTGACGTTCTGATCCTTGACGATTGGGGCATGGGTGCCATTGACAGCATGACCCGCTCGGACCTGCTGGAGATCATCGACGACCGTGCCGGCAACAAGGCCACCATCATCACCAGCCAGCTACCGGTCGAGCACTGGCATGCCTGGATCGGCGACGCCACCATCGCCGACGCCATCCTGGACCGCGTCATGCAGCGCAACCACCGCTTTACGCTGACCGGGGATTCGTTACGCGCCCAGCGACCAAAACCGGCTAAAAAGGAGAAAAACATCGACCCATCG
>NZ_JAEMNU010000046.1 GCF_016461825.1 Rugamonas violacea
GACAGCAGCAAGTTCGACAGCAAGCAGACCAGCGCCGGCTTCAACGTCAGCCTGTGCATTCCACCGGTCTGCTACGGCGCCAGCACGGCTGGGTTGAACGTGGCCCAGTCCAAGATCAAGGGTGACTTCCTCTCGGTGATCGAACAGAGCGGCATCAAGGCCGGCGACGGCGGCTTTCAGGTTTCCGTCGGCGGCAACACCGATTTGAAGGGCGGCGTGTTGAGCAGCAGTCAGGCGGCCATCGAGCGGGGCCTGAACGGCCTGCTGACGGCCAGCCTGACGGCCAGCGAGTTGCACAACAAGGACGAGCATGACGCCAGCGGCTTTGCCCTGTCCGGTTCGGTCAGCGGCAATCTGGGCGACCAGAGCGGCGCAAAGGAGGGAAAGCAGGCGGATGCCAGGGACAGTAAAAAAGTTCCCGGCGCCGGCGGCGGCTTTGGTTCGGACAGCGGCAGCCAGAGCAGCGTGACGCGCAGCGGCATCAGCGGCGGCGTGATCCTCATCACGGACCAGGCCCGACAAGCGGCCAGCGGCAAGGATGTCGCCGCCGTGCTGGCCGGCATCGCGACCGACGTGACGACCGAAAACGCCGCGAGCCAGTCCGGCGTGTTGGCCAAGGATTGGGACGCGAAGCAGTTGCAGAAGGAAGTCGACGCGCAGATCGCCATTACGCAGGAATTCAGCAGGCAGGCGCCGAAGCAGATCGCCAAGTTCGCCGACGAGCAGCGGGCGGCCATCCTGGCCCAGGGCGGCACTGAGGAGGAAGCCAACAAGTGGGGCGAGGGTGGTGTTTACCGCGTCGCCTTGCACGCGGTGAGTGGTGGACTGACCGGTGGCCTGGCTGGCGCGGCCGGATCGGCCGCGGTGGCGAGCGGCGCCAAGTTGCTGAACACCATGCAAGATGAAGTCGAGCTGGCTTTGCGGCAGCAAGGGCTGAGCGCCGACGCGGCAAAGATGCTGGCGCAAGGGTTGGCGGAGGCGACGTCGCTGAGCATCGGGGCGGTTGCGGGTGGCGGTGCCGGTGCGGCGGCGGCGCTCGGGACGGATACCAATAATCGGCAGTTGCATCCGAACGAACGCAAGTGGGCAAAAGACAATGCTAAGAAGTATCAGCAATACCTAGCGGACAAAATGGGGGAAAGCATCTCAGCTGAAGATGCATACCAGCGACTGTTATCCGCTGGTTACGCGATCGTGGACAATGCGGCGCAAAAAGGCGGGAAGAGTGATGTATCCGCATTGCAGTATATATCGGAGAATAAAACAGCAGGGCTATTTTTCGCAACAGCTGCCGAGCGTACCAGTCCATTCTTGAGCGGAAATACCGACGGTTCTTGGAGCCCGGAAATGGCAGCGCGATTTGGCCAAAAAACGCCTGGAGAAAGCGCGAGTAGAGCGGTTACCAAAGCGATTGATTATTTGGGGAAGCCTTGTGGAGATAACTGCGGTAGCAAATTTGACGCTATTGCTGCTGCAATAGATTTATTGGAAAAAGCATCAGTTTTATATCAGGATGATCCAGGTAGTATCAATGTTATCGACCGGCAAATTAATCAATTGAAAGCTGGTATTACCCAAAATGAGATTGCGAAAGGGGCAGCTCAATCGATTTCTGAAATGGATAAGGCAGTGGCAGAAATATTGTTAAGCTCTTCATCTCGGGTTGTGGCTAAAGTAATGCTAGAGGAGAGATTAAATGTTATTTCAATAATTCAGGAGTTAAAGGACATGCGTTTATCGTTGCCATCTAGCGCAAGAAACGGAGGAAATATGGGGCTCGCTCAAATTGAAATTTCTGGCCTACCAAGTCGCATGGCAGCCAGTAGTAAAATTGAGACCCCGACAGCTAATCAATTTAGTAATGGTTTTGTTGGGAGAGTTCCTGAAACTTTTCCGAGTTTCTCCGTACCGATTTCCACTGGAGATGTCCTTGTTGATCGTGCAATAGATTCAGAGGCGAAGATACTAAATAATATTGCCATTCAGTTGGGCGATAATTTTTCTATTCGTGGTAAAATTAATTTACTCACGGAGCGACCACCTTGTCCAAGTTGTTCTAGTGTGATTGACTTATTTCGAGTGAGATACCCAAATATTACTTTAAATATTTTTGATAATAATGGCGTTGTTCTACGGCCACCTAAGAAGGGGAAATGAAATGCTTGAGCGGGTTACTTATAGCGAAATTCGTGCATGGCTGCTTGAATGTTACTATGGTTATTGTCAAATGAAATTGTTTCATGGCCATAAATGGGATGAAGGAGAGCATGAGCTTGGTTATGCATATGAGCAATATTGTGATGCATTTTTAATGCCGATTGAAAATTTGATGCTTGAAGTACTTTCTTTAGTTTTAGCATCTAAACGACTTCCTAAGTTTGAACAGTGTCGCCGTGAAAAAATAGCAATGTTAATGCCGGGTATTGAGTTGGATGAATTTATGCTTAGTTTGCCAGCGGACGAAGCTGGGGAATTTTTATGTGATCTAAAAATTCTTAAATTGGTCTGAAAAAGACCGAGATAGACAAGGCGGGAAAGGCTATTGTGAAAGAGAAAGCGATGTCTGTCTATTTGTAAGAAAGATAGTTGGGAGGTACTCTTTGGTGCGTTCAGAAGATAGAGGGATCGACTTTTGATCTCATCGACTTGGCACCACCGAAACTGTGCTGGTGCCCAAGGTCTACCTGGCCCACGCCGGCGCCGGCGCCGTCAAGCCCGGCGGCGCGTTGGTCACCGGCGTCAGCATCAGCACCAGCGAGGGCGACATCGTCAACCAGACCTTGAGCATCAAACAGGAGTACAGCGGTGTCAGTCCGGGCGCCGTCAACGGCGGCGGTTACACCTCGCTGTCGAACCAGGCCGGCATCGTCGCCACGGGCGCGCTGACGCTCGACGCCAAGCGCGACATCGTCGACACGGGCGGCGTCATCGGCGCCGCCAGCGCCACCGTCACGGCCGGCCGCGACATCGCCTTCAACACCGTGCGGACCGGTAGCACCTATCAGTCGCAGGTGCAGGGCTTCACCGAGCAGGACAACAGCGTCACCCACCAGCTGAGCCAGCTCGCCACCAGCGGCGACCTGGCCATGACGGCCGGCCGCGACCTGGCGCTGAGCGGCGCGCAAGTGGCGGCCGGCGGCAAAGGCATACTTGAGGCCGGCCGCGCGCTGAGCGTGACGGCCGTCAAGAACGAGGTCAACGTCGACGTCAGCAACGATCCGCGCAGCAAGATGTACGACAAGGTGGTGCACCGCGACGAAACGGTGGTCGGCGCCGCCGTCTCCGCCGGCGGCGACCTGACGCTGAAGGCCGGCGGCAAGGAGACCGGCGCCTTGAGCCTGGTCGCCAGCGGCGTGGCCGGCGGCGGCAAGGTCGAGTTGACGGCGACGGGCGACGTCGCCATCAAGCAACTGCGGGAGGAGCACCTGTCGGACACGGCCAGCCACCGCGAGTGGAAGAGCACGTTCAAAAAGGGCAGCAGCGACAGCGCCGATTACAGCGCGAGCAGCCACGTGGTGGGCGGCAGCGTGACGGGCGCCGACGTGACCGTGCGGGCCGGGCGCGACATCGTCGTCGTCGCCAGCCAACTGACGGCCAGCGATGCGCTGACCTTGGCCGCCGAGCGCGACCTGAGCGTGCTCAGCGCCGAGCAGAGCGGCAGCGAGCGGCACAGCTCGGAAGTCAAGCAGAGCGGTTTCAGCCTGAACCTGACGACCGGCGTCGGCCACAGCAAGAGCCAGGACGACAAGAGCGGCAACGGCGACACGGTGCGGCAGATCGGCAGCGTGCTCAGCGGCGGGAGCGTAACGGCCACCAGCGGACGCGACACGCTGGTCAAGGCCAGCACGGTGGTGGCCGACCAGAAGGTCAGCATCGCCGCCAAGGGCGACCTGAGCATCGTCAGCGCGGCCGACCGCGACACGGGGGACTACGCCACCAGCAGCAAGAAGTCCGGCTCGATCGGCAGCAACTTCCAGCCGGCCTACGGCAACGTCAAGACCACCACCGACGGCAAGCAC
>NZ_JAEMNU010000047.1 GCF_016461825.1 Rugamonas violacea
GACGAGGTTTGGCTCAATCCGGAACGGGCTGAACCTGAATTAGTGAAGCTGGCTGCATGAAGTGACGCGACAACTTTGTTGACAACTACCGGATGGCGCGCTGGAGCAGTTGGCGCGCGAGGTCAAGCCGGACGGCGTCAAGGGGCGCTTGAACCGCGTCTATGACAGCCAGAGCCAGGCGATGATGCGTGGCCGCTTCGGCCTCAAGGCCAACCGCAGCACGTTGCGCGACCAGATCGCCGGCGCCATGGCGGGCGACTTGGGCATCACCTCGCCGCTTTTTCCGCAGCAGGGCTGCACGGCCAGCCAGCACGCCTGCCTGGCCGCACAGAGCGGCGGCGAGCCTGAACTGACTGCGGCCCAACTGGACGACCTGGAAACCTATCTGAACTTCCTCGCGCCGCCGCTACCCCGTCTGCCGCCGCCGGCCGACAACGGCAGGGACAGCGGCAGGGACAACGGCAGGGACAACGGTAAGGGCAACGGTAAGGGCAACGGCGAGGGCGCGGTAGCCGACGTCAAGGCGCACGAGCGGATTCGCCACGGCGCCCAATTGTTCGCCACCAGCGGCTGCGCCGTCTGCCACCGGCCGCAGTTGCCACTAGGTGAGCACAAGCAGATTCCCGGTCTGGCCGGTGCCAGCATCGCACCCTATACCGACCTGCTGCTGCACGACATGGGGCCGGGCCTGGCTGATGGCCGGCCCGATTACGCCGCCAGCGGCCGAGAATGGCGGTAGTTGTCAACAAAGTTGTCGCGTCACTTCATGCAGCCAGCTTCACTAATTCAGGTTCAGCCCGTTCCGGATTGAGCCAAACCTCGTCC
>NZ_JAEMNU010000048.1:0-47390 GCF_016461825.1 Rugamonas violacea
GCCCACGTTGTAGGTCTCGCCCAGGCGGCCCGACTCCAGCACCCGGCGGATCGCCGCGCAGTGGTCGCTCACATACAGCCAGTCGCGCACCTGTTGGCCGTCGCCGTAGATCGGCAGCGGTTTGCCGGCCTGGGCGTTGGCGATGATCAGCGGAATCAGTTTTTCCGGGAAGTGGTAGGGACCGTAGTTGTTCGAACAGTTGGTGGTCACCGTCGGCAGGCCGTAGGTGTGGTGGTAGGAGCGCACCAGGTGGTCCGAGGCCGCCTTCGACGCCGAGTACGGGCTGTTCGGCGCGAACGCGGTGGTTTCGCTGAACGGCGCGTCGTCCGGTCCCAGGGTGCCGTACACCTCGTCGGTGGAGACGTGCAGGAAGCGGAAGGCGTTTTTCTCGGCCTCGGCCAGCTCGCCCCAGTAGGCGCGGGTCGCTTCGAGCAGGCTGAAGGTGCCGTTGATGTTGGTGTTGATGAACTCGCCCGGGCCGAGGATCGAACGGTCGACGTGGCTCTCCGCCGCGAAGTGGACGATGGCGCGCGGCCGGTGTTCGCGCAGCAGCGCCAGCACGGTTTCCTGCTCGCAGATGTCGCCGCGCACGAACAGATGGCGCGCATCCTGCTTGAGCGAGGCGAGGTTGTTCAGATTGCCCGCGTAGGTCAATTTATCGAAGTTCAAGACCGGCTCGTCGAACTGGGCCAGCCAGTCGAGCACGAAATTCGAACCTATGAAACCAGCACCACCTGTCACAAAAATCATTTAGTATCCCGTCCAGCAGGTTAATTTAGTAATAAGCATGATTTTAGGTGAAACTGAGCCATTGCCGCGAAAAAAATTCGCTATTGTGTCAGCGATCCGGGAATATATTTTACATAATGGAATATCATGACGCAGCGCAACAATTCTAGCTGGGTAATCGGCGATTTGCAGGGCTGCCACGGCCAAACCGTGGCCTTGCTCGAGCGCATTGCGGCGCAAAACGGCGCGGACGCGCCGCGCATCCTGTTCGCCGGCGACCTGGTCAATCGCGGCCCCGACTCGCTGGCCACCCTGCGTCATGTGCGCGCGCTGGCCGAAGCCAGCGGCGGGCGGATCGACAGCGTGCTGGGCAACCACGACCTGCACCTGCTGGCGGTGGCCCACGGCATCCGCCCGCCGCACCAGTCGGACACGCTGGACGCCATCCTCGGCGCGCCCGACCGCGCCGAGCTGATCGACTGGCTGCGCCGCCGGCCGCTGGCCATCGAGGTCGACGGCCATCTGCTGGTGCACGCCGGGGTGCTGCCGCAGTGGGGCAAGACGGAGGCGCTGGCCTTGGCCGGCGAGGTCGAGGCGCAGTTGCGCGGCGCCGACCTGGCCGGCTTCCTCGGCAGCATGTACGGCAACCAACCGGCCGCCTGGAACGCCGGGCTGAGCGGCGCGGCGCGGCTGCGCTGCATCGTCAACGCGATGACGCGGCTGCGCTTCTGCGACGCCGACGGCGTGATGGATTTCAAGATGAAGGAGAGCGGCACGGCGCCGGCGGGATCGGGCCTGATGCCGTGGTTCGAGGTGCCCGGCCGGCAAACCGCGCAGGACACGGTGGCGTTCGGCCACTGGTCGGCGCTGGGCCTGCTGCTGCGGCCGAATTTGATCGGCCTCGACAGCGGCTGCGTCTGGGGCGGCCAGTTGACGGCGGTGCGTCTGCACGACCGCGCGCTGTTGCAGGTGCCCTGCCCGTCCTACCAGCAACCGGGCGGGAAGCGCTAGCGCCGAGCCGAGGCGGCTGCGGCGGCAAACACCACCCCGGGGCGGAGAGCCGGGGTCGGACCCGGCCGGGTCCGACCCCGGATTTTTCCCCTGGGTCTACTCTTGACTCAACGGCATGGAAGGCGGTGCGTGGCCGGCGGCCGGGGTGATGCCGAGCGCGCCGGCGACGGCCTGGTGGGCCGCCTCGGCCAGCTCGCGGCGGTGGGCGCCGTCGCTGACAAGGCCGGCCAGGCAACTGAGCCGCGCCGTCACCGGCGCGCCGCCGAGGATCGCCACCAGGCTCGCGGCGAAGGTCATCTCGCCGACGAAGTCGATGGTGCCGTGCGGCCGGCCGGCCGGGTCGACATAGGCCAGCGCCAAGGGCTGCACCAGCACCTTGGCGTCGATGGCGGCCTCGAACAGGTTGGCGTGGAAGGGCAGCAGGTTGCCCTGCACCGCCGTGGTGCCCTCGGGGAAGAAGGCGACCCGCTCGCCGGCCTGCAGGCTGTGCACCAGGCCCTTGAAGATATGCCGCAGGTCGCGCCGGCTGCCGCGCGAGATGAACACGGTGCCGGCCTGCTGCGCCAGCCAGCCCAGCAGCGGCCAGGCGCGGATCTCGGCCTTGGCGACGAAGCGGCAGGGATACAGCGAGTTGATGACGAAGATGTCCAGCCAGGAGACATGGTTGGCCACCATCATCGCGTGCGGCAGGATGGCCTGGCCGTTGGCCGTCTGCTCGACCGTCACGTTACATATCGCCATCAAGCGGCGCGACCAGCGGCGGATGTGGCCGTTGCGCTGCTCCGCGCCGATCCAGGGGAAGACGACGGCGCAGGTGGCCATGCCGGCGAAGACGTGGCATATCACCCGCAGCAGGCGGAATATCAGCTTAATTTTCAAATCACACCAAACCAAAAAGCAGCGGGGCCGGAACGGTGCCGCCGCCCGGCGCGATGCGGGGCGGCGGCGCCGTTCCGGCCCCGGGGTTGAGCCCGGGCGGGCTTAGCGCGCGGCTGCGCGTTCGAAGGCGACGTGGCCGGCGACGATGGTGGCGCGCACTTGGCCGCTCAGCTCGTAGCCGAGGAAGGGCGTGTGCTTGCCCTGGCTGGCCAGGGCGGAGGCCGCCACGGTCCAGCGCGCGGCCGGATCGAACAGGCAAACGTCGGCCACCGCGCCGACCGACAGCGTGCCGCTGCCCAGGCCGGCGACACGGGCCGGCTCGGCGCTGATCTTGCCGACGGCGCGGGCCAGCGGCCGCATGCCGCCGCCGGGCTGGCCGGCGACGTAGTCGTCGGCCCACTTCAGCGCCAGCGACAGCAGCAGTTCCAGGCCGGTGGCGCCGGGCGAGGCTTCGCCGAAGGGCAGCAGCTTCTCGTCGTCGTCGACCGGGGTGTGGTCCGAGCAGAGCGCGTCGACGGTGCCGTCGAGCAGGCCGGCGCGGATCGCGTCGCGGTCGCGCTGGCTGCGGAACGGCGGCGTGACGCGGGCGTTCGAGTCGAAGAAGCCGATGTCGGCGTCGGTCAGGTGGATGTGGTGGGCGCCGACGTCGCAGCTGAGCGGCAAGCCCTCCTTCTTGGCGGCGCGCACCAGCTCGATGCCGGCGGCCGAGGAGATGCGGCACAGGTGGACCCGGGCGCCGCTGGCGCGCATCAGTTCGAAGATGGTGTGCAGCGCGATGGTCTCGGACATCACCGGCACGCCGGACAGGCCCAGGCGCGAGGCCAGCGGGCCGGCGTGGGCGATGCCGCCACGGCCGATGTGGGCGTCCTGCGGCCGCAGCCAGACGGTGTACTCGAAGGTCTTGGCGTACTGCATGGCGCGCAGCAGCACGGTGGTGTCCTCGATCGGCTCCTCGGCCTGGGCGAAGCCGATGCAGCCGGCCTCGGTCAGCTCGGCCATCTCGGTCAGCGCCTGGCCCTTCAGGCCGACGGTCAGCGCGCCCAACGGGTGGACGTTGGCCAGGTTCAGCGTCTTGGCGCGGTGCTTGAGCATCTCCACCAGGCCGGGCTCGTCGAGCACCGGGTCGGTGTCGGGCGGGCAGACCAGGCTGGTGACGCCGCCCTGCATGGCCGCCTGCAGCTCGGATTCGAGGGTGGCCTTGTATTCGTAACCGGGTTCGCGCAGGCGCGCCGACAGGTCGACGAAGCCGGGCGCGACCACCAGGCCGCTGGCGTCGATGCTGCGTTCGGCGACGAAGCCGGCCGGCGCGGCGCCGACGGCGACGATCCTGCCGTCGGCGATGAACAGGTCGTGGGGGGCGTCGATGCCGTTGGCCGGATCGATCAGCTGGCCGTTCTTGATATGTAGTTTCATCCTTGGTTTCCTGCCAAAATGCTCATTACCGCCATCCGCACCGCGATGCCGAAGGTGACCTGCGGCAGGATCACTGCCTGCGGGCCGTCCGCCACCGCCGAGTCGATCTCGACGCCGCGGTTCATCGGCCCCGGGTGCATGACGATGGCGTCCGGCTTGGCCAGCGCCAGCCGTTCCGGCGTCAGGCCGTAGCTCTTGAAGTATTCCTGCGCCGACGGCAGCAGGGCGCCGCTCATGCGTTCGTTCTGCAGGCGCAGCATGATGATCACGTCGACGCCCTTCAGGCCCTCGTCCATATTGGTGAAGGTGCGCACGCCCATCTGCTCCAGGCCGCCCGGCAGCAGGGTGTGCGGGCCGATCGCCCGCACTTCCGGCACGCCCAGCGTGGTCAGGGCGTGGATGTCGGAACGCGCCACCCGGCTGTGCAGGATGTCGCCGACGATCGCCACCGTCAGGTTGGTGAAGTCCTTCTTGTAGTGGCGGATGGTGTACATGTCCAGCAGACCCTGGGTCGGGTGGGCGTGGCGGCCGTCGCCGGCGTTGACCACGTGGACGTGCGCCTGCTTGGTGTCGATCAGATGCTTGGCGATCAGGTAGGGCGCGCCGGACTGGGCGTGGCGCACCACGAACATGTCGGCGTGCATGGCCGACAGGTTGTCGATGGTGTCGAGCAGCGACTCGCCCTTGCTGGCCGAGGAGGCCTGGATGTTCAGGTTGATGACGTCGGCCGACAGGCGCTTGGAGGCGATCTCGAAGGTGGTGCGGGTGCGCGTCGAGTTCTCGAAGAACAGGTTGAAGACGCTCTTGCCGCGCATCAGCGGCACCTTCTTGACGTCGCGGTCGGAGATGCCGACGAAGGAGGAGGCGGTGTCCAGGATGTGGTTGACGATGGACTTGGGCAGGCCCTCGATCGTCAGCAAATGCTGGAGTTCGCCGTGTTTATTCAGTTGCGGATTAAGCATGGTCGTCGTCTATGGTTAGCGTGAATTTTCCGTCGGTGCCGCGCCGCAGCACCAGCGCCTGGCCCTCGGCCACGCTGACGGTGGCGGCGACGAAGTCGGCGGCGACCGGCAGTTGGCGGCCGCCACGGTCGACCAGGGCGGCCAGCATGATGCGCGCCGGGCGGCCGTAGTCGAACAGCTCGTTGATGGCGGCGCGGGTGGTGCGGCCGGTGTAGAGCACGTCGTCGACCAGCACCAGGGTGGCGGCGTTGACGTCGAAGCCGATCTGGGTCGGCTTGATGTCGGCGTGCAGGCCCTTCTCGGCGAAGTCGTCGCGGTAGAAGGAGACGTCGATGACGCCGAGGCGGGCGCTCAGGCCGAGGTCGGCGGCGAGCCGCTCGGCCAGCCAGGCGCCGCCCGAGTGGATGCCGACGATGGCGACGTCGCTGGCGCCGGCCAGGCCGGTCTTGAGCTGGGCCAGCAGCGTCGCGTACAAGGCCTCGGCGTCGAGCGGGGTGGTGGGGGTTGAGTTGGACATGGGTGGTGGCGCTCTCAAGGGGTGGTCAATTCGGGTGGTCTATCGAGTGGTATCGGTTGTGTCGGGTGGCGACGGCGGCGCGGGCGGCGCGCGCCTCAGCCCAGCGTGTCGAAATATTGTTGCAGGATGATGGCGGCGGCGCGGTCGTCGATCACCTCGCCGCGCTTGGCCGAGATCACCGCCGACGAGTAGCGCTCGTCGACCAGCTCGACCGGCAGGTTGAAGCGGCCGTTGAGCTGGTTGGCGAAGCGGCGGCAGCGCGCCGTCATCTCGTGCTCGGCGCCGTCCGGATGGGTCGGCAGGCCGACGATCAGCCGGGCCGGCGTCCACTCGGCGATCAGCGTGGCGATGGCGGTGAAGCGGGCCGCGTTGTCGATGGCGGCGATCACCTTGAGCGGCTGGGCCTGGCAGATCATCGTGTTGCCGATCGCCACGCCGATGCGTTTGACGCCGAAATCGAAACCGAATACCGTTTCCAGACTCACCGTGCGCACCCCGCCGGGGCGGCCAGCGGGCTTGCAAGCGGGGTAGCAAGCGGGATCACAAACTCATCAAGCATGGCCGACCTCGGTGGTCAGCATCAGCGGGTCGAAGCCGAGCAGCTTGATGGCGGCCGTGTAGCGCTCCTCGATCGGCAGGTCGAACACCACGCGCGGGTCGGCGGCGACGGTGAGCCAGCCGTTGCGGCTGATCTCGTCCTCCAGCTGGCCCGGGCTCCAGCCGGCGTAGCCGATCGACACCAGCAGACGGGTCGGGCCGGTGCCGGCGGCGACCGCCTCGAGCACGTCGATCGAGGTGGTGAAGGCGACCTGGTCGGTCACCGTCAGCGACGAGGAGTAATGCGCGCCGGGCGTGTGCAACACGAAGCCGCGATCGTCCTGCACCGGGCCGCCGAACATGATCGGCTCGTCGACGACGGCGCTGTCCAGGCCGGCCTGCAAGGGCAGGTCGATGCGTTCGAACAGCACTTGCATGGTCATGTCGGTCGGCTTGTTGATGACCACGCCGAGCACGCCGTTGTCGTTGTGCTCGCAGACGTAGACGACGGTGCCGCCGAAGACCGGATCTTGCATCGATGGCATTGCAATCAGGAAGTGATTGGCCAAATTCAGCGCCGGCGGCTTCTGCACGTGCAGCGGCGCCAGCGGATCAATCGGCTCCGGCGGAAGGCCGGGCACAGCCAGAGTCTGGTCGATTTTGCTTTTCTTCATACACGTTGCTCTCTCTGCAGGGCTGCTGTTCTGGCACGGCAAGTCCGCCCGTTTGCTCGCTGTCTACTGTACGATGCGCCCGGAGAACCGCTGTGGTAATTTCGATAGTTTACACTGAATTGCCGCCGCCACCACCGATCACGCCTGTCGAACGGCCGTCCAGCCCGATGGTAGGCGGGAAAATCCACCCCGACCTTGACCTCCAACACAAGATGAACACCGCTCCCCCAGCCCCGCAGACCTCGCTGGTGTGGTTCCGCCGCGACCTGCGCGCCTTCGACCACGCCGCCCTCCACCACGCCCTGCGACAAAGTAAAACCGTGTATTGCGTCTTCGTCTACGACAGCGCGATCCTGGCCGAGCTGCCGCGCGCCGACCGCCGGCTCGACTTCATCCACGCCAGCCTGGCCGAGCTGGCCGCCGAGCTGGAGCAACTGGGCGGCCACCTGATCGTGCGCCACGCCGACGCCGCCGAGGCAATTCCGCGACTGGCCGCCGAGCTGGCGGTCGACGCCGTCTTCGCCAACCACGACTACGAACCGCAGGCGATCGAACGCGACGCCGCCGTCGCCGCCGCGCTGCGCGCCGCCGGCCGGCAATGGTTCAGCTACAAGGACCAGGTGGTGTTCGAGCGCGACGAGGTGCTGTCGCAAACCGGCGGCGTGTTCTCCGTCTACACGCCGTACAAGAACGCCTGGCTGAAAAAGCTGCAGGCCGAGCCGACGGTGCTGATCCCCTACAACATCGAGCCGCTGAAGGCGGCGTTGGCGCCCGGCCGCAGCGCCCTGCCCGCGCTGGCCGAGCTCGGCTTTGAAGCGAGCAACCTGGGCCAGTTGGCGATCCCGACCGGCATGTCCGGCGCCGCCGGCCTGTTCGAGCAATTCCTGCCGCGCATCGCCAACTACGGCGTGGCGCGCGACTTCCCCGCCGTCAAGGGGCCGTCCTACCTGTCGCTGCACCTGCGCTTCGGCACCCTGTCGATCCGCCATTTGGTGCGCACGGTGCTCGACCTGATGGCGCGCGGCGGCGGCGGCGACGGCGCCCAGGTCTGGCTCAACGAGCTGGTCTGGCGCGAGTTCTACGCCATGATCCTGTTCCATCACCCGCAAGTGGTCGGCCACGCCTTCAAGCCGGCCTACGACGCCATCGCGTGGGAGCAAGGGCCGGAGGCGGACGCCGCCTTCGCCGCCTGGTGCGAGGGCCGCACCGGCTATCCGCTGGTCGACGCCGCGATGGCCCAGTTGAACCAGACCGGCTATATGCACAACCGCCTGCGCATGGTCACCGCCTGCTTCCTGATCAAGGACCTGGGCATCGATTGGCGCCGGGGCGAGGCCTATTTCGCCCTGCACCTGAACGACTTCGACCTGGCCTCCAACAACGGCGGCTGGCAGTGGGCCGCCTCGTCCGGCTGCGACGCCCAGCCCTACTTCCGCATCTTCAACCCGATCACCCAATCGGAAAAATTCGACAGCGCCGGCCGCTTCATCCGCCGCTACCTGCCGCAGCTGGCGGCCTTGGGCGACAAGGAAATCCACGCGCCCTGGCTGGTGCCGCGCATGCTGCTCGAACAAAAGAACCTGGTGCTGGGACGCGACTATCCGGAACCGATCGTCATGCACGACGAGGCGCGCAAGCGCACCTTGGAACGCTACGCGGTGGTCAAGAAACCCGGCTGAGGATTTCCCAAACTAAACATTTGTTGTTTTGGTAATTGAGCCTAAGATAGCGGTTCGTCATGCATATGACTTCTGGGGTCGCTATCATGCGCTCACTCGCCAAAACCTCGCGCCCGGCGGCCCGTTTGATCGGCCGCCACCGCGCGGTGCAGGCCATGCTGGCGGCGCCGGCCACGCTGACCTGGATCGCCGCGCCGGCCGGCGCCGGCAAGACCAGCCTGGGCCTGGAGTTCTGCCAGGCGGCGGACGCCCCGGTGGCCTGGCTGCGGCTGGACGAGGGCGACAGCGATCCGGCCAGCTTCCTGCTGTACTTCGAACAAGCCGTGGTCCACGGCGCGCTGCTGCCCGGCTGGCGCGCGCCGCAACTGCTGCGCGAACACCTGCCGGCGCCGCAGGGCTATCTGCGCCTGCTGGTGCGCTCGCTGGGCGAGGCGGCGGCGGCCGATGCCGGCGCCGCCATGGCCGCAAGCCCGGGCCCGGGCCCGGCCGCCGCGCCGCGCTACATCGTGTTCGACGACGCCCACCGCTGCCAGGACACGCCCTTCTTCAAACAACTGCTCGACGTGCTGGCGGCCGAACTGCCGCCCACCCTGCGCGTGCTGGTGCTCAGCCGCATGCCGGCGCCGGCCGCCTGCGCGCGTCTGCTGGCGCACGGCGACATGCGCCAGCTCGACCCCGCCGCGTTGGCCTTCACCCCCGATGAAACGGCGCTGCTGCTGCAGGCGCTGGGCGTGGTCCGCGCCGCCGAACTGGCCGCGCCGGTCTACCAGTTCACCCGTGGCTGGGCGGCCGGCGTGGCGCTGATGGCGACCTGGCTGCAACAGCGCCCCGACGCCGTGCCGGTCGCCGACGACGTGCTCAGCGAAGCCATGCTGGGCTACCTGGCCGAGGAGGTGTTCGGCGCCTTCGACGCCGAGCAGCAGGACACCCTGTTGGCGGTGTGCTGGCTGCCGCACTTCAGCGGCGCCTGGGCGGTCGCGCTGTCCGGCTCGGCGCACGCCGCCGACTTCGTCGCCCGCCTGGCCGCCCAGGGCGCGCTGATCTACGCCTACCCCGGCGGCCAGTACGCGCTGCACCCGCTGTTCCAGGGCTTCCTGCGCAAATGGTCGGCGCTGCACCAGGCCGAAGCCTGGCGCCGCCGCATGGTGGCCGCCTGCGTCGACCTGCTGCGCGACAGCGACAACGCCGAGCTGGCGATCACGCTGGCGCTGCAGCACGCCATGCCCGAACGCGCCGCCGGCATGATCGAGGCCTGCGCCGAAGCGATGTTCGCCAGCGCCCGCCACGCCACGCTGACGCGCTGGATCGACGCCCTGCCCGAGCAACTGCGCAGCGCCTGGCACCACTACTGGCTGGGCCTGGCCGTGTTCATGAGCGACACGGCGCGCGCCCGCGCCGAGCTGATGATGGCGCTGCCGGCCTTCGGCGCGCAACAACAGCCGCGCTACCGTTTTTTGGCGGTCAGCGCCATCATCAGCTCCTACTTCTTCGACGGCGCCGCCGAGCAGCCCCTGCGCGCCTTCCTGCGCCAGCACATCGATCCCGAGACCGACTACCACAGCCTGGCCAACCCGGCCCTGCAGGCGCACCTGACCCACAGCGTGTGGAGCGCCCTGTTCACAACCGACCCGGGCCACCGCGACATGGCGCTGTGGGAGGGCCGCGCGCTCGAAGCGCTGCGCCGGCCGGCCGAGGCCACGGTGAAGGCGCGGCTGGCCTCGATGCTGGCGCAGCACTACTTCCACAGCGGCCGCTACGCCGCGCTGCGTGCCCTGCGCGCGCTGATGGCGGCGCTGCCGGAGGCGGCCACCGCGCCACCCTGCGCGCGCTACCTGTCGTTCCTGCCGACGCTGTACGCCGACCTGGCCGGCGCCGACCCGGCCCGCTTCGACGCCAGCTATGCGGCGGCGCGTCTGTGTTCGGAGGACAGCGGCATCCGCATCATGGACTGCCACTACGCGCTGATCGACGCCAACGCCCGCCTGCTGCGCGGCGAGCTTGGCAAGGCGCGCGCGGCGCTGGCCGAGGTGGCGGCGCAAATCCCACCGGCGCACTACAACCTGGTCGCCCACCTGCAACTGAGCCAATCCTGGTTGGCCAGCTGGAGCGGCGCCGGCCGCGACGCGCTGGAACACGCGCTGCTGGCCCGCGCGGCGGCGGCCAGCTTAGGCAGCGTGCCCTACGAGGCCTGCGCGCAAATCGCCGCCTGCCTGGCCTGGTCGCTATTCGACCGCCCCCGTTGCGCCGTCGAGACGGCCGCGCTGCGCACCTTGGCCGAGGCCTGCGATTCGCCGCTGGCGCGGCTGCACGCCGACCTGCTGGAGGCCTGGCTGAACCTGTCCGGCGCGGCCGGCGGGGCGCTGGCGCCGGCGGCCTTGCGCCAGACGCTGCCGCCGGCCCGGCTGCGCCGCGCGCACGACTGCCTGGGCCGCGCCTTCGCCGCCGTGCTGGCCGAGGGCAGCGGCTATCTGACCTTCGCCACGCCGCATATTCTGCAACCGCTGTGCGTGCACGCGCTGGCCGCCGGCATCGCCGTCGAACAGGCCGCCGCGCTGATCCGCACCTACCGCCTGGCGCCGCCGGCCGACGCCGGCGACAACTGGCCGTGGCCGCTGCGGCTGCGCTGCTTCGGCGGCTTCGAGCTGTGCCTGGCCGACACGCCGCTGCGCTCGCAGGGCAAGTCCAAACACCGCCAGCTCGACCTGCTCAAGCTGCTGGCGGCGCACGCGCCGGCCAGCGTGGCGCTGGAGCGCGCCGCCGAGCTGCTGTGGCCCGACGCCGACGGCGACGGTGCCCGCAAGGCGCTGGAGACCACGCTGTCGCGCCTGCGCGCCACCGTCGGCGCGGCCGGCGTGGTGCTGGAACAGGGCCTGCTGTCGCTGGCGCCGCAGCACTGCTGGTGCGACACCGCCACGCTGGAGCAGGCGCTGACACGGCTGCAAATGCTGGGCAACGACGGCCACCGCCAAGCTGCGCCGGGCTGGCAGCGGCGGCGACAAAAGGGTGGAACAGTGGGCGTTGGCGTTGGCACGGGCACGGGCACGGGCATTGTGTCGACGACGGCAGCCGCGCCGACGACGACGGCGGCCGTGGTGACAACGGCGCCAGCTGAAAATGAGGAGCGCACAGCGACTAGCGCCGCCTGTCTGCTGGAAGGGACGGTGCTGGCCGGGCGAGCCGGCCTGGCCATCCCTGCCGCCGGCGCGGCGCCGGGGCCATCCACGGCGGCCGAGCAGAACGACTGGCTCGACGCCGTGACGGCGGCGGCCGGCCGGGTCATGGCGCTGTACCGGGGCGAACTGCTGGCGGGGGATAGCGCCAGCTGGTTGCTGACGCGGCGGGAATATTGGCGCGCCAGGGTGGCGCGCGCCTTGGGCCTGGCCGGCCGGGCGCTGGCCCAGGCCGGACGACCCGCAGCGGCCGCCCAGCTGCTGGAACGCGCGCTGGAGGCCGACCCGTACTGCAAAGCCTTGAGCAGCAGCTTGATGCACCTGCACCTGGACAGCGGCCACTACGAGGAGGGCCTGGCCGCTTACCGGCGCTACCAGCGCATCGCGCTCGGTGCGCTGGGCACGCCTGTGGCGGCGGACATCGAGGCGCTGGCGCAGCAACTGCTGGCCGGCGCCAGCCGCCCGCCGCCCGGCGCCACCGGCAAGGCCGCCGGCAAGGCGCCGGCCCGCGCCAAACGCAGCGGCACGGCGAACCAGCACTGAGGCGGCGGCCATCCAGACATTGCGCCGGCACGATGATGCCGGCGCAATGCCGCTCAACGCCGCTTGGCGCCTGTTACATCATGTGCTTCAAATGCGCCTCGGGGATCTGCATCGCCTTGGCCAGCTCGGGCTGGGCGCGCAACTGCACGTCCAAGCCCTCCATCGTCGGCACCAGATGCACATCGAAACGCGCGGTGTGCTGCTCCGGTCCGCCGTGCTCGCTGCGGTTCGGCGCCTTCGCCACCTGCGCCGCCAGGCGCAGCATCACGCCGCCATGCTCGCGCGTGGCGTTGAGCTGGGTGTCGCCGTCGTCCTTGCGGACCGACAGGCCGACATAGCCGGCGGCGCGCAACAGGGTGGCGATATCATCGACCAATTTTTGATCCTTATCCATTTTCATTTTCCTTTTAAGCCGAGATTAAACCGATGGCGGTGTCGACGCTGGCATTTTGCGCAGCGATGCCGGCCGCCTTGAAGCCGTTGCCCGGCATGTAGTAGAGATTGTTGAACTTCAAATTCTTGGTGACCGCCATCAATCCCGGTAGCAGATCCGCCACCTGCTGGCGCACCCCCGGCATGGCCGCCTTCAGCGCATTGAATGCCGGCGCATGGCAGAAGCCGCCGCCGTCGACGTGCAACCAGGTGCCGTCGACCCTCACCTGCAGATGCTTTTGCGCATCGATGAACAGGAACAGGAACACCGAGATGGTGCCGTCGACGTCGGTGCAGCCGAACGGAGTTTCAATGTGGAAATCGAAATTGACCTTGGTCAGCATGTCCATCGGCATGTGCGCCGCCGGCGACTGCATGAAATAGGGCACGCTGGCCCACTGCACGCCTTGCACCCGCAGCTCGCTGGTCATGGCGCCGCCGGCGGACATCAGCCGCTTGGACACCAGGCCGACGTTTTCATTGGTGTTGATCAGCGTACCGAGATCGACCAGCATCTCGCCGTTCGGACGGTGCAGCACCATCGTCGAACTGTTCGGGAAGGTGCGGGAAAACGGCTGATCCGCCGCCTGCGCCGTATTGTGCACGGTGAACAAACCGTTGAAAAAGCCTTGAAGAAATGTGTATGTACTTGTGACTGACATGATGCGTTTTTCCTGTAGAGATAGACTTAAGTGATTGTGCCGAAGAGACGGCGCCGCGCTCGCACAGCACGAGTACGCCACCGCTTCCGGCATGAAACTACCGTTACCGCAGTACTAATGGAAACCGGCGCCGCGTGTCGCAAACTTCAGAGGCCGCGCCGTATCCACAGACGCTAAGTTACCGGTCGGCTACCCACAAATGACTTGCAAATGTTCAATCATTTCCCAGCCGACATCCGGCGGCGCGGGGCGGTACGGAAAAAAAAGCGCGCACAAACGCAAACCGGGGCCAAGGCCCCGGTTTGCTAGTCACTGCGTTTTATTTCTAAATATTGATTGCTGAATATTGATTGCTGGAAGTGTCAAGCGCCCAACAGTCCGGCGATGGTGCCGAGCAGCACCGGCTCCTGGAAGGGTTTGCCGAAGTAGGCGTTGACGCCCAGCTGCAGCGCGACGTTGCGGTGCTTGTCGGCGCTGCGCGAGGTGATCATGATGATCGGCACGGCCGCCGTGCGCTCGTCGCCGCGCACGTTGCGGGTCAGGTCGAAACCATCCATGCGCGGCATTTCGATATCGACCAGCATCAGGTCGGGCACCCTGCCCTGCAACTGCTCCAGCGCGTCGACGCCGTCCTTGGCCAGCGCCACCTGGTAGCCCTCGCGTTCCAGCAAACGCTGGGTGACGCGGCGCACCGTCAGCGAGTCGTCGACCACCATGATGGTCTTGCCCTGCGCCGGCGGCAGCGCCGGGCTGTCGCTGGCCGCCACCGCGTACTGCTCGCGCAGTTCGGGATGCTGGGCCAGATGCTGGGCCAAGGCCACCGGGTTGAGGATCAACACGATGTCGCCCGAACCCAGCACGGTGGCGCCGGCGATGCCGACCATGCGCGCCAGCTGCGGCCCGACGTTCTTGATGACCACCTCGCGGTTGCCCAGCACCTCGTCGACCTGCAAGGCCAGCCGCTCGCTGCCACTCTTCAGCAGCAGCACGGGGCTGGAGCGCTGGCCGGCCGGCCGCGCCCGGCCCTCGCCCAGCAACGCCGGCAGGTAGTGCAGCGCGGCGTCCCGGCCGTGGCTGGCGATATGCCCCTGCTGCCAGGCCTCGGCCAGCGCCGCCTCCTTCAGTTGCAGCACCTGCTCGACCAGCACCGACGGCAGCGCGTAGGTCTTGCCGCCGGCGCCCAGCAACACCACCTGGGCCACCGCCAGCGTCAGCGGCAGGTGGATGGTGAAGCGGGCACCCTTGCCCGGATCGGAAAACAGGTCGACGCGGCCGCCCAGGGCCTGCGCCTCGGACTGCACGATGTCCATGCCGACACCACGGCCGGACAACTCGGTCAACGCCTCGGCGGTGGAGAAGCCCGGTTCGAAGATCAGGTTGGCGGCCTGCACGTCGCTGATCTCCTCGCCGGCGGCCAGCAAACCGACGCTGAGCGCCTTGGCGCGGATGCGCTGCAAGTCCAACCCGCCGCCGTCGTCGGAGAAGTCGATCACCACCTCGTTGCCCTGCTGGCTGACCTGCACCAGCAGCTCGCCGGTTTCGTTCTTGCCGGCGGCGGCGCGCGCGGCGCGCGTCTCGACGCCGTGGGCGATGGCGTTGCGCAGCAGGTGCTCGAAGGGCGCGGCCATGCGTTCGAGCACGCTGCGGTCGATCTCGACGGCGCTGCCGCGAATGTCCAGGTTGACGCGCTTGTCGACCTCCTTGGCGCTCTGCCGGGCGACGCGGAACAGTCGCTCGGCGATGCTGGCGAAGGGCACCATGCGCACCCGCATCAGGTCGCGCTGCAGGTCGCGCGTCAGGCGGGCCTGCTGCACCAGGTCCTCGCCGGCGCTGTCGACGCTGCGGCTCAGGCTCTCGTGGAAGGAGGCGACGTCGTTGACGCTTTCGGCCATCATGCGGGTCAGTTCCTGCAGGCGGGTGAAGCGGTCGAATTCGAGCGGGTCGAATTCGCGCTCGCTCGATACCGCCATGCGCGAAGCGATCTGCGATTCGGCCTGCATCTCCACCTCGCGCAACTGGCGGCGCAGGCGGGCCAGGTTGTCGGAGAAGTCGAACAGGGAGCTGCGCAGCGATGCAACCTCGTTCTCCAGGCGCGAACGCGAGATCGACACCTCGCCGGCCTGGTTGACCAGGCGGTCGAGGATGTCGGCGCGCACGCGCACCAGCGCGGTCTTGGCGGCCGGGGCCTCGTCCTGCGCGGACTCCGCCGGCTCGGTCGCGCCGCTTGCCGCCGCCGGCATGGCCGGCGTGTCGGCGGCGGAGTCGGCGCGGCTTGGCGCCGTCTGCGCCGGCGGATGCTGCAGCTGTTCGAACAGCAGCATGGCGTGGTCGTAGTGGGCCAGCAGCTCGTCGAAGGCCTGCGGCGTGGCGCTGCCGGCGTGGACCATGTTCTCGATGTGGGTTTCGATCTCGTGGGCGTGCTGGCCAAGACGCATCGCACCGGCCATGCGCGCGCTGCCCTTGAGCGTGTGCAGGATGCGCAACAGCGACTGGGCCTGGCTGGCGTCGGCCGGGGCGGCGTGCCAGGCGCGCAGCAGTTGACCCACTTGCGGCAGCAGGTCGGCGCCCTCCTCCAGAAACACCGGTAGCAGGTCGGCGTCGATCTCGTCGTGGAATAGCGCCGGCGCGGCGGCCAACGGCTCCGGCACCAGCGGCAGCGCCAGGAGCGGCGCGGCGAAGGACAGCGCCGGCTCGGATTCCAAGGTCAGCGCGTTGGCCTCGGCTGGGACTTCCAGCTCGGCCAGCGGTTCCGGCTCCGGTTTCGGCTGCGGTTCGGGCTGCGGTTCGGGCTGCGCTTCCGGCTCAGGTTCCGGCGCGGTTTCCGGCTCCGCCTCCGGCAGCAGTTGCGCTACCGGTTCAGGCTCGGATTCTGCCGGCGGTTCCGACAACGCTTCCGGCTGCGCTTCCTCTATCCGCTCCGGCTCCGGCTCCGGCTCCGGCTCCGGCGATGGCACCGGTTGCACCGGCGGCGTTGGGCCCGGCTCGGCGTCCGGTACGTTCGGCGCGGCGATCTGGGTCAGCGCCGGCTCGTCGAAAGCGTCGTCGAAGGCGGAGCTAAACAGGTCGTCGATATCGTCGGTGGTGCTGACCGGTTTCGGCTTGACCGCAGCCGGCGCCAGCTCCGCCAGCGGAATCGTGCCGCTCAAACTGTTGAAACACTGGCGGAACAGCGCATCGAGCGGCGTCGCGTCGACCTCGTCGGCGCCACCGGCGACATCGGCTGGCGCACCGGCCTGCGCGGGCGCTGCCGTGAGGTTCTCCATCGTCTCGGCCAGCAAGGTGTCCAGACGGGCTTCGATATCGTCGCTGGCCGCCGGCGGCGTCGCCGCCAGTTGCGCGCTCAAATCGAGCAGCGCGGCGATCAGCTCCGGCTGCGCGGCGGGCATGTCGCCCTGGGCGAAGCTCTGCAGCATCTGGCGGATGCGCTCGATGGTGAAATCGAGCAGGTCGTGCTGCGCCTGGTCCAGATGCGGCGCCGGCGGCAGCAGCGCCTCCAGCGTCATCTCCAGCGCGTGCGCCAGCTCGCGCAGCGCCATGAAGCCGACGGTGCCCGAGGTGCCGGCCAGCGTGTGCGCCGCCTGCAGCGCCTCGCCGCTGACGGGACGGCGCGGCTCGTGGCGCCATTCGCCGAAGTCGCGCGCCAGCAGGCGCACCAGCTCGTCCGTCTCGGCCAGGTAGATGTTGAACAGCGGCAGAGGAATATCCAGCTCGCCGACGTGCTTCAGATTGTCGTCGCGGGCGGGAAGCGGCACGCCGATGCTGGGGAATTCGATCACGTTGCCGGCCGCCGGCGCCGGCGTCGCAGGCGCGGCAGCGACCGGTTCCGGCGCCAATTTTTCGGCCACTTCGTCGGCCACTGCCTCGGTCACTTCGTCGGTCACCGCCTCTGTCAGTTCGTCGGTCACTGCCTCGGCCACTTCGTCAGCGGGCGGCGCCAGCTCCTCCGCCACCTCGTCCGGCGGCGGCGCGAGCGCTTCGAGCACTTCGAGCGCTTCGAACTGCTGGTCCGCGTCCGCTGCCGCCGGCGGCATGGCGATGGCGAAGGCGCCGCCCTGCTGCACCACGGCGGCGGCGGCGATCAGCGCGGCGCCGTTGCGCTCCGAGTGGCCGCTGGCGACCAGCTCGGCCACCCACAGACCCAGCTCCCGCGCGGCGTGTTCCAGCAGCGCGAACAAGGCGTCGCTGGCCGGCCAGGCCTCGGCCAGCCAGACATTCATCACCCGCTCGACGCTGGCGGCGGCGTCGGCGAACTGGTTCAGCCCGACCATGCGGCCGCTGCCCTTGAGCGTATGGAAGGAACGCCGCAGCATGCTCAGGTTGTCGACGCCGCCGGCCAACTGGCGCGGCTGCGCCAGCGTGTGGTCGACGAAGACCAGCACCTCGCGCGCCTCGCTGATGAAGATATCGAGCAGCTCGGCCTCGACCGCCGCGTCGCTGGCCGGCGTTACCGGTTCGGCCTGCGGTCCCGCCGGCGGTGGCGCCGCCGGCATGGCTTCGTCGAGCAGCGGCACCGCGCCGGCCGCCGCGATCTTCTTGAACGGCAGCGAGCGGAAGCTGCCGTGTTCGGCATCGAAGGCGAAACGTTCGCGCGCGCCGGCGGCGTTCTGCGCCAGCATGTCGACAAAGAAGCCGAGCGCGCCGACGTTCTGCGCGATCTCGTCAAGCGCCCGCGCCTGCTGCTGCGCCTCGCCCAGCCCCTCTGCCAGTTGGCGCACCGCCTGCCTCACCTGCAGCACGGCGCGCATGGCGTCGTCCTGGTCGAGGATGGCCAGCGCGCCATGCAGCTGGTGCAGCACCGGATCGAGATCGTCCAGCGCCGGCCGGGTCGCCGCGTCGACGTAGTACTCGTCGAGCACCTTCTCGACCTGGCGCAAACCGCTCTTCATTTCGGCCGACAGCGCGGCCACCGTGTCGTCCTGGCGCATGCGCTGGGCCAGTCCGCCCTGCCACTGCGCCGGCTGCGGCGGCGCCTCGCCGGCCACCAGCGCCAGCAACCGCGCGCCGATGGTGTCGGCATGGGCGCTGAAGTCGTCGGGCAGATGGCGGATCTGCTCCAGGCCATGTTCGGCGAACAGCAGCGCGGTGGCCATCTCCAGCGCCAGTTCCTCGCTGCGGCCGGCGCTGACGGCGCGGGCGGCGACGTCGGCCAGCTGGCGCAACAATGTGCTCAGCGCGGCCAGGCCCAGCGTGTCGCACTCTTGCGCGGTCTGCCGCAGGGCGCTGTCGAAGGCGGCGCCCTGCGCCGGGTCGATGACCGCCTCGACCAGGCCGTCCCAGCTGGCCTTGGCCTGCGCCATGCCGGCGCGGGCGCGGGCCAGCGCCTGCTGGTCGATCTGGCCGTAGCGGCGCGCCTCGTAGTCGGCCGGCACCTGGCCGTCGAGCGCGAAGGCGCGGCGCAACTGGCGCGCCACCGGGGCGGCGGCGCTATCGACAACCGCGCCGCCGTCGACGCCAGCGGCGGCATCGAGATCGGCGGTGGCGATGAAGAACAGCGCGTCGCGCAGCATGCCCTCGGGCTGGGCCGCGTTACCCTGGCTGAGGCGACGGATCTGCAGATTGATCAGACCGAACAACTGCTTGACGTACAGGCCGCCGGCCACGCGGCCGTCGGCCACCAGCTCGGCGAAACCCTGCTGCGCCAGCCAGAAGGCGCGCGCGGCCGGCTCGCGCTGGGCGCCGGCCACCAGGGCCACGGCGTCGCGCAGCGCGGCGGCGTGTTCGCGCTGCTGCGCCGTGTCGGTGCTTTTCAGGTAGGGCAGCAGCGATTTCTCAAAGCGCTGGCGCCAGGCCGAATAGTCGGCCGAGCCGTCGCTCGCCGGGTCGCCCGCCGCGTCGGCGGCGGCCGGCGGCAAGCTCGCCGTGGCGGCCAGCGACAGGTCGGGGAAGAACAGGTCGGCCGGGTGGATGCGCTCGGCGCCGAGCATCTCCTGCGCCGCGCGGTAATACGGGAACAGGCGCGCCGGCTGGGCCGCCGCGCCGTCGAGCAGCTCCTCCAGGTATTCGACCAGCGCCTGGTACAGCTGGGCGACGACGTGGACATGGTCGGCGCTGCATTTGAGGCTGCCGTCCTTGAAGCGTTCGAGCGCCTGCTCGGCCGCCGCCGTCAGCAGGGCGACGCCGTCGACGTCGACCATCTGCAGCGCGCCGTGGGCCTGGTGCAGGTGCGACTTGGCGTGCTGCAGCTGGGTCGCCTGGTCTTCCGCCGCCCTGCCGCCCGCCTCGAACAGCGCGGTCCTGGAGCGGGCCAGCGCCTCGCGGATCTCCACCATCACCCAGGACAGGGGTCCGGTGTCGAATTGCGCCTGCGCTGGGTTCGGAACATCAGTCTTGCTCATGCTTGCTCGGCCTTTCAATGGATGCGCGCGGGAAGCTGCCGGCTCGCCGCGCGTGAGGTGATGTCGTTCAGGCCGCAATGCGGAAGCGCGACACCGAGTTTTTCAATTCCTGCGCCAACCGCGACAGCTGCTGGATCGACTGCGCGGTTTGCTGGGTGCCGCCCTGGGTCTGCTCGGTCACCGTCAAGATGTGCTGGATGTTCTGCGCCACGCCGTTGGCCGAAGTGGCCTGCAGCCCGGTGGCGAAGGAGATCCCGGAGATCAGTTCGGCCAGCCGGTTCGACACCTGGCTGATGTCGTTCAGCGCGGCGCCGGCCGCGTCGGACAGGCGCGCGCCCTCGACCACGCCCTGGGTCGAGCGCTCCATCGCCGCGACGGCGTCGTGGGTGTCGGTCTGGATGGTGCGCACCAGCGCGCCGATCTGCTTGGCCGCCGCCGCCGAACGCTCGGCCAGGCGCTGCACCTCCTCGGCCACCACCGAGAAACCGCGTCCCGCCTCGCCGGCCGACGCCGCCTGGATCGCCGCGTTCAGCGCCAGCACGTTGGTCTGCTCGGTGATGTCGGAAATCAGCTCGGTGATCTCGCCGATCTCCTGCGACGACTCGCCCAGCCGCTTGATGCGCTTCGAGGTTTCCTGGATCTGCTCGCGGATCTCGTGCATGCCCTTGATGGCGTTCTCCACCGCCATGGAGCCCTGCCGCGCCGCCGCCACCGACTGGCGCGCCACGTCGGCCGACTCGCTGGCCGAACGCGACACGTCGGTGATCTCGTTGGCCATCTTGACCACGGTGGCGCTGGCGTCGAGGATCTCGCGCGACTGCTGCTGCGAGGCCAGCAACAGGTCGCTGGCGATGTTCTGCGCCTGGCCGGAAGCCTCGGTGACCTGCTCGGCGGTCGAGGTGACGCGGCCGACCAGCCCGCGCAGCTCCTCGACCGTGTAGTTGACCGAGTCGGCGATGGCGCCGGTGATGTCCTCCGACACCGTGGCCTGCACCGTCAGGTCGCCGTCGGCCACCTCCTGCAGCTCGTTCATCAGGCGCAGGATGGCCGCCTGGTTCTGGTCGTTCATCGCCTTGGCCTCCTCCTCCTGGCGCTGCGACTGCTGGCGCAGCGCCTCGGCCTCGCCGCGCCGCCGCTCGGCGCCACGGGCGCGGTTGTACGAATCCTGCAGCAGCACGCGGCCGATGGCGGCGGCCGACAACAGGGTCAGCATGCCGCCGGCCACCATCAGCCAAAAGGTCAGGTCGAGCGAGTCCTGGTCGGCGCGGTAGGCCTGCTGCAGCGTGGCCAGGTGCTGGCGCAAGGTCTCGTTCTGGCTGAAGATCAGCTGCTCGGCGCCCTTCGCGGCGCTGAACTTGTCGAGGTTGTCGAGGATGGCGCCGACCTGCTTCTGGTAGTTCTCGAAGGCGCCCTTGAGCGCCTCGAATTTGCCGCGCAGCTCGGCGTCGCGGCTGGCCGCCAGCTGCAGCGCCGGGCTGCCGTTGAGGAAGCCGTCGATGGTGGTGCGGAACACCGTGGTGTCGCGCCCCAGCTGGAAGGCGGTCTCCGAGCTGATGCCGCCGGAGGTGAGGAACTCGCTGGCGCTGCGGCTCATGCGCTGGGTCAGCATGGTCAGCCGGCCGATCGCCGCCAGCTCGTGGCCGTTGCCGCCGCGCGCCAGCTTCAGCGCCGAAATCTCCTCGC
Organism: Rugamonas violacea; assembly: GCF_016461825.1. Taxonomy (GTDB): domain Bacteria; phylum Pseudomonadota; class Gammaproteobacteria; order Burkholderiales; family Burkholderiaceae_D; genus Rugamonas. The sequence goes on from NZ_JAEMNU010000048.1 coordinate 21,227, forward strand.
TCATCGCCAGCAGGCGCGGCGAGGCGGCGTTGATCTCGCGCAGCGTGCGGTCGAAGCCGCTCAGGTCGGCCTTCAGCAGCAGGATGGTGCCGGCCGCCTGTTCCGAGTTGTTCCACTGCTGGCGCGCCGCCGCCACCACCGGCGCCAGACCGGCGCGCGGCGCGCCGATGCTGCGCCCCTGGTAGTTGCCGCCGCCGGCCATCAGGCGGAAGTCGTTGTTGAGTTCCTTGCGGCTCTCCTCCAGTTGACGGAAGGCCTCGGCGTTGCCCTGCACCGCGTTGGGCGCGGCCTTGCCGATGCGCTGCGAGTGCATCAACGCGTCGCTGGCCACCTGGGTTTGCGTCGAGCGGCCGGCGCCGCGCACCGTGTTCAGCGCGACGAACAGCACCGACAGGCCGAGGCTGACGGCCAGGCTGGTCGACAGGATGCTCAGTTGGCGCTGCGGCGGCAGGTGGCCGATCAGCGGCAGCTTCAGGCCCGGGCCGGCGTCGACCGGCGCGGCGCTGCCACGGCGGCGGATGGCGTCGCGCAGGCGCAAGGGCGCGTCGGCGGCGTCGCCCGCCGGCCCCGCGGCGGCGGCGGCGGGGGCAGTCGGAGCGGAAGCGGGAGCGGGAGCGGCTGCCGCGCTGCTGGTGCCGAGAAACTGCGAGTCGCCGGCGTCGGCGAAGGCCGAGTCGGGGCCGTGGCCGGCGTCCGCTTTGTCGCGCGAGAATAAAGCCTTCATGAATCCCATTCCACCGTCTCCCATTCGTGCGGCCAGGCCGACTACAAACCGACTTGCAAAAACCGTGGCTCGCGCAGCAGCAACGCCAGGTCGAGCCTCGTCCAATGGGCGCCGTCGCGCTCGCGGAAATACTGACTGCACCAGGGCGCGGCCGGCGCCGCCCCGCCCCGCCCCGCCGCGTCGGCGTCGCCGGCCGCGTCGGACACCTCGGGCGCCTCGGCCGGCTCCAACTGGTCGAGCCGGCGCAGGCCCAGCACCTGCTCGACCAACAGCGCGCAGGGGCAGCCCAGGCCGGGCGCGAAGCTGACCAGGCGCGCCTGCGGGCCGGCGGCCACGGCGCCGATATCCAGGTAGCGGGCCAGGTCGACCACCCCGCTCAGCGCGCCGCGCAGATTGGCCAGGCCCAGATACCAGGGCTGCGCCAGCGGCACCGCCGTCAGCGCCTGCGGCGGCGCGATCTCGCTGATCTGGGTCAGGTCGAGCAGGAAGCGGCGCCCGCCCAGCTGCACGCCGAGCTCGCGGCCGCCGACCACGGCGCCGCTGGCGGCCGCCTGCATGCGTTCGAGCAGCTGCACCTGATACTGGCGCAGACGGCTGCGCCGCTCGGCGCCGTCGGGCGCCGTCACGGGATCGCGGCCGCTGGCGCTCATCGGCTACTCAAGGGCGGCGATGGACGCCAACAGTTCGGCCGCGTCGACCGGCTTGACCAGATAGTCGCGGGCGCCCTGGCGCTTGCCCCAGATGCGGTCGGTCTCCTGGTTCTTGCTGGAGCAGATGATGACCGGCACGTCCCTCAGCTCCGGGTCGCGGGCGATGGCGCGGGTGACCTGGAAGCCGTTCGCGCCGGGCATGACGACGTCCATCAGGATCAGCTCGGGCTTGTCGGCGCGGATCTTCAACAGCGCCTCCTCGCCGGATTCGGCGATCGTGACGGAAAAGCCGTTGCGCTCGAGGATCTCGGTCAGGTAGTAGCGTTCGGTGGCCGAGTCGTCGACGATCAGGATGCGGTGGATGGACATGGGGTGCCTGCGACTTTCTTATGCATGGGGGGGCAAGGCGGCCGCGCCGGCGGTGTGCTCGCGCACCGCCGCCAGCAGGCTGTCCTTGGTGAAGGGCTTGGTCAGGTAGGCGGCCGAGCCGACCATGGCGCCACGGGCGCGGTCGAACAGGCCGTCCTTGGACGACAACATCAGCACCGGCGTGGCGTGGAAGCGCGTGCTGCGCTTGATCAGCGCGCAGGTCTGGTAGCCGTCCAGGCGCGGCATCAAAATGTCGCAGAACACCAGCGCCGGCTGGTGGTCGTTGATCTTGGCCAGCGCGTCGAAACCGTCCTCGGCCAACACCACCTGATAGCCGGCCTGGCTCAGGAAGATCTCGGCCGAGCGACGGATCGTGCTGCTGTCGTCGATCACCATGATTTTCAAACCTGTCGATTGCGGCGTCGTCGTCATAGTCGGTTCACTGGGATGAGGCTACACGATAGCATAGCGCGGCGCCGCCGCGCGCCGGCGACGGGCCGGCCGGGCGGCTATTAGAACGCCACCATCTCGAAATCGTCCTTGCGGGCGCCGCATTCCGGGCAGGCCCAGTTCATCGGCACGTCGGCCCAACGGGTGCCGGCGGGGATGCCCTCGTCGGGCAAACCGGCCGCCTCGTCGTAGACCCAGCCGCAGATCAGGCACATCCAGGTCTGGAACTGCTGCGTTGTTTCGTTGCTACTCACGTTCGGCCATCCTTCTATCTAGTAAAATGCTGAATTAGGTATCTTAATCTACCCGCCGTGCAAAACCAAACTTCTCCTCTCATATTCAGCTTCGGCGTGGCCGATCCGGTCGGCGCCATCGGCGTCCAGGCCGACCTGGCGGTATTTGCCGCCCACTCCTGCAACGGCATCTCGGTGACCACCGCCCTGCTGATTGGCGACAGCGCGCGCATCGAGGACCAGCAGCAGATCGACCCCGACTGGGTCAGCGACCAGGCCCGCGTGCTGCTCGAAGACATGCCGGTGGCCGCCTTCAAGGTCGGCGCGCTGGACAACATCGAGCACGTCTCGGCGATCGCCGAGATCCTCTCGGACTACCCGGACGCGCCGCTGATCCTCGACCCGTTCAGCTCGCGCATGCCCGAGCAGCCCGACGACGGCGAGCACGAGGAGCTGCTGACGGCGCTGCGCCAACTGCTGATCCCGCAGGCCACGCTGCTGATGCTGTCGCAGGTCGAGCTGGGCCGCCTGGCCGAAACCTGGCGCGAAAGCGCCGACGAGACCATGGAGTCCGACGTCGAACACCTGCTGGCGCTGGGCTGCGAGTTCGTGCTGGTGACCGGCACCCCGGCCGGCGTCGGCGGCGAGGCGGCGCACGCCAACACCCTGGCCAACACCCTGTTCGGCGCCGACGGCATGATCAGCCACGACACCTGGCAGCACCTGCCCGGCCCCTTCCTGGGCGCCGGCGGCACCTTGTCGGCGGCGATCACCGCCAACATGGCGCGCGGCGCCGACGCCATCGAGGCGGTGCTGGCGGCGCAGGAATACACCGTCGGCGCGCTGGCCAACGCCCAGCGCTACGGCATGGGCAAGCTGGTGCCGAACCGCTTCTTCATGCTCAACCCCGCCGCCGCCGCGCCGGCCGCCGGCAGCCAATGAGCGTCGACGGCGGCCTCCGGTCGATCCACCGCCGTGGCGCCGGGCCGCCGGCCGCCAGCCCGCCTTGCCGCCGCGCCGGCGCCGCAGTTCCCCCGACAACCTTGTAAAGAACCGACCATGACCACGATCTCCAACAACGACACGCTGTTCGCCCGCGCCCAGAAAACCACCCCCGGCGGCGTCAACTCGCCGGTGCGCGCCTTCCGCTCGGTGGGCGGCACGCCGCGCTTCATCACCCGCGCCGACGGCCCCTACTTCTGGGACGCCGACGACAAGCGCTACATCGACTACATCGGCTCCTGGGGTCCGGCCATCGTCGGCCACGCCCACCCGCAGGTGGTCAAGGCGGTGCAGGAGGCGGCCACGCGCGGCCTGTCGTTCGGCGCGCCGACCGAAGGCGAGGTGCTGATGGCCGAAGAGATCTGCCGCCTGGTGCCGTCGATCGAGCAGGTGCGCCTGGTCTCGTCGGGCACCGAGGCGACCATGAGCGCGCTGCGCCTGGCGCGCGGCGCCACCGGGCGCGACAAGATCGTCAAGTTCGAAGGCTGCTACCACGGCCACGCCGACTCGCTGCTGGTCAAGGCCGGCAGCGGCCTGCTCACCTTCGGCAACCCCACTTCGGCCGGCGTGCCGGAAGACTTCGTCAAGCACACCCTGGTGCTCGACTATAACAACGTGCAGCAGCTGGAAGACGCCTTCGCCAACATGGGTGGCGAGATCGCCTGCGTCATCGTCGAGCCGGTGGCCGGCAATATGAACCTGATCAAGGCCAGCCCCGAGTTCCTGCAAGCGATGCGCCGCCTGTGCACCGCGCACGGCGCCATCCTGATCTTCGACGAAGTGATGTGCGGCTTCCGCGTCGCCCTCGGCGGCGCCCAGCAGGTCTACGGCATCGTGCCCGACCTGACCGCGCTGGGCAAGGTGATCGGCGGCGGCCTGCCGGTGGCGGCCTTCGGCGGCAGCGCCAAGTTGATGAGCCACATGGCGCCGCTGGGCGCCGTCTACCAGGCCGGCACCCTGTCCGGCAACCCGGTGGCGGTGGCGGCCGGCATGACCACCCTCAAGCTGATCCAGGAGGAAGGCTTCTACGAGCGCCTGGGCGCGACCGCGCGCCGCCTGGCCGACGGCCTGACCGCCGCCGCCAAGGAAGCCGGCGTGGTGTTCTGCGCCGACGCCATCGGCGGCATGTTCGGCCTGTACTTCAGCGCCACGCCGCCCAACAACTACGCCGAGATGATGGCCGGCGACCGCGAGCGCTTCAACGTCTTCTTCCACCACATGCTCGACGAAGGCGTCTACTTCGCGCCGGCCGCCTACGAAGCCGGCTTCGTCTCGGCCCAGCACGACGACGCCGTCATCGACGCCACCATCGAAGCGGCCCGCCGCGTCTTCAAAAAGCTCGCCGCCTGATAGCTGCAAGGGCGGGGTCAGTGCCGACATTCGGACACGAGCTGAGCTTTACTAGCGTGTATCGACAGCTCTACTGCTCAGGCCGTGTCCGAATGTCGGCACTGACCCCGCTGTGCTACTACTGCTCAGGCCGTGTCCGAATGTCGGCACTGACCCCGCTGTGCTATAGCTGAGGCCGTGTCCGAATGTCGGCACTGACCCCGCTGTGCTGACCCCGCGGTGGAGCCCGCCGCTTAGTCGGCGCCGGCCTGCTCTTCCTTGTCTTCCTTGGGCAGCTGGATCACGCCGGTGTTGAAGTTGTACTCGAACAGGTCGCCGTAGCGGCCCCACTCGATGGCCACGCGCAGCGCGCGCTCGGCCTCGTCCTCGCTCAGGGTGAAGCGCAGCAGCTTGAGGAACAGCTCTTCGGGCAAATCACCGGAACGGTCCTGCAACAGGCCGTGGCGGATGTAGGCCACCAGCGGCACGTGCTCCAACAGCTGGGCGCCGAAGATCTCTTGCCGTTCGAGGTTCTTGCCGGCCACGTAGCGGCTGCCCAGCGGCGTGACCAGAATGTCGCCTTCGGTCAGATAGGCGAAGCCCAGCAAAATCAAGCCGTTCAAGACCTGCAGCAGCTCGTCGTCGGTCAGCTCGGTCTCTTCGGCCAGCTGCGGCAGGTCGGCGCGGCCGTGGAAGGGCTCCTCGGCCAGCAGCTCCAGAATCGCCTCCATGTGCGAGATGTCGGCCTGCGGCAGACGGTCGCCCAGTTGCAGCTTGACCTCCTTTTCGCTGATCAGGCCCGGCCGCGCGGCGCCGGCCGTCATCAACTCGTAGACCTTGTCGATCAAGGCGCGCACCTCCGGCCCGGCCGCCTTGCGCGGCTGCGCCAGCGAAATCGGCAGCTCGGCGCGCACCCGCCCGGGGTCGCTGGCGAAGATCAGCACGCGGTCGGCCATCATCACCGCCTCCTCGATATTGTGCGACACCACCAGGATCGCCTTGGTGGGGATCTGGCCGGACTGCCACAGTTCGAGGATCTCCTCGCGCAGCCGCTCGCCGGTCAACACGTCGAGCGCCGAAAAGGCCTCGTCCATCAGCAGCACCTCCGGCTCCATCACCAGCGCGCGGGCGATGCCGACGCGCTGGCGCATGCCGCCCGACAGCTCGCGCGGCAGCGCGCCCTCGAAGCCGGACAGGCCGATCAGGTCGATCACCTTCTCGGCGCGCAGCGCGCGCTCCTCGGCCGGCATGCCCTGCGCCTCCAGCCCCAGCTCGACGTTCTTCTGCACCGTCAGCCAGGGGAACAGGGCGAACGACTGGAACACCATGCGGATGCCGCGCGCCGTGCCGTACAGCGGCATGCCGCGATACAGCACCTGGCCGCTGTCGGCCTGGATCAGGCCCGCCATGATGCGCAACATGGTCGACTTGCCCGAGCCGGACTGGCCCAGCAGGGCGACGATCTCGCCCTCGCGCAGCGTGAAGTCGACGCCTTCGAGCACCGATCTGGCCGAGCCGTCGGCGGCGCGGAAGTGTTTGCCGACCGCCTTCAGTTCGACGATGGGGGTGTTCTGCTGCTTGTTCATCGGATGCTCACAATGCTAAAAATGCAGTCGGCTCTCGGCCATCACATACAGCCGGCGCCAGACAAAATGGTTGAAACCCATGACGAAGATGCACATCACGCCGATGCCCAGGGCGATGCGGGGGAAGTCGCCGACGGCGGTCATCTCGGCGATGTAGCTGCCCAGGCCGTGGGCCTTCAGGGTGGTGTCGCCCCAACTGACGTATTCGGCCACGATGGAGGCGTTCCACGAGCCGCCGGTGGCGGTGATGGCGCCGGTGACGAAGCTGGGGAAGATCGCCGGCAGCAGGTAGCGGCGCCATTTCAGCCAGCCGGTCAAACCGAGGTTCTGCGCGGCGTGGCGCAACTCGGTGGGAATGGTCGAGGCGCCGGCCACCACGTTGAACAGCAGATACCACTGGGTGCCGAGGATCATCAGCGGCGACAACCACCAGTCCGGGTTCAGGTGGTAGCGCACGATCAGCACCACGGCCACCGGGAACATCAGGTTGGCCGGGAAGGCGGCGAGGAACTGCGCCACCGCCTGGGTGCGCGAGGCCCAGCGCGGATTCAGCCCGATCCACACGCCGACCGGCACCCACACCAGCGCCGCCAGCGCCAGCAGCACCAGCACGCGGGCCAGGGTGTACAGGCCGAGCACCAGCACGCGGCCGACCTCGGCCCAGCCCACCTCGGCGTGGATGAAATGGCCCAGGCTCCACAGCGCGTAGAACACCACGGCGGCGATCACCGCGTCCCAGACCCGCTGCGGCCCCAGCGAGGCTTGCTGCGGCCGGGCGCGGATCGAGGTGCCGTCGTGCTGGCGGCGGAACAGCGCGATCGAGCGGGCCAGCAGCTTGGCGAACATGTTGACCAGCCCTTGCGTGCGCTCGGTGCGGCGCAGCCAGGTCAGCAGCCAGGATTGCTGCGCCGTGTCGCTGCCGGTCTCCTCGAAGCGGAACTTGTCGGCCCAGGCCAGCAGCGGGCGGAAGAACAGCTGGTCGTACAGCAGCACGGCGATCAGCATGGCGGCGATGGCCCAGCCGATCGCGCCCAGGTCGCGCTGCTCGATGGCCAGCGCGATGTAGGAGCCGATGCCGGGCAGCTTGATGTTCTGGTTCGACACCGAGATCGCCTCCGAGGCGACGACGAAGAACCAGCCGCCCGACATCGACATCATCATATTCCACAGCAGTCCCGGCATGGCGAAGGGCAGCTCCAGGCGCCAAAAACGCTGCCAACCGGACAGCTGGAACACATCGGCCGCCTCGGACAGTTCGGCCGGCACGGTGCGGAAGCCCTGGTAGGCGGAGAACGCCATGTTCCAGGCCTGCGAGGTGAAGATGGCGAAGATGGCGGCGCACTCGACGCCGAGCAGATTGCCGGGGAACAGGGCGATGAAGGCGGTGACGGTGATCGACAGGAAGCCGAGAATCGGGATCGACTGCAAAATGTCGAGCAGGGGCACCAGCACCTTTTCGGCCAGGCGGTACTTGGTGGTCAGCGCGGCGAACACGCAGCTGAACACCACCGAGGCGCCCAGCGCGATGAACATGCGCATGGTCGTGCGCAGCAGGTAGTAGGGCAGATGGTCGGGCGACAGCGACAACGGCAGGGTCTGGCCGAGCTGGTACGGCCGCACCATCGACTGGCCGCCGTAGGCCAACAGCACGAACAGCGCCAGCACGATGGGCAGCAAGGCCCAGTCCCAGCGGTTGCCGCCGGCCTCCACCACCTGGCGGGGGAAAAATTGCCGCTTTTTAATCATTGATATGCTTTCCGGGGCCCGGCCGGCCCGACGATTCTGAAGAAAATCCGGCCAGTGTAGGCGATATGGGTGACTGCAGCATGACGCTGGGCGCCATTCTAAACGCTGGCGCCGTCCGGCGGCAAAAAACGCGGCGCCGGCGACGGCGCGGCGGCGCCGCGTCGAGCATGAAAGAATATTTCATTTTTTGCTAATATTTGAAATATTTAGCAATGTGTGAATGTTGGTGAATATTCAATCAACACAAACGCGGCATAATCCGACTCTTGATTTGATAGCGACACCAGGCATGAAACTGATAGCGGAAAAGCGGTCCCGGACGGACCAATACGACGTGCTGCGCTTCGTGCGCAACAACGGCAGTTGCGGCGACACGCTGATGCCGCGCCAGGGCATCCTGCCGCACGACCTGGTGCATTATGTGGTCGAATCGGCGCTGCCGCTGCGCTTCGGCTTCCTCAGCCTGCTGGCGCGCGGCGCCGAAGTGCAGGCGGTGATGGCCGAGGTGCACGACAAGAACAATCCCCACGTCGCCCAGGAGGCGGTGCAGGCCGAGGCCATCGTCGAAGGCTTGCAGACCCAGTTGTGGGCCGGCGCCTTCGACCTCGACGCCTTCCTGCTCGGCGCCGCCGGCGCCTGCGCGGCGCGCGAGCGCAAACCCTACGACTTCGGCGCGCTCGACGTCAAGAGCGCGCTGTACGACCGCGCCGTCGCCCTGCACCGGCAATGGCAGGCGGCGCCCTACTACAGCACCTTGTCGCTGGAGTTCAGTCCGCGCGCCCTGTAAGGCCGCACTGAGCCAGATCAAACCGCGCGCGGCCGGCCGGAACCGCGCCGGCGGCGCGGCGGTCCAAACCATGACACTCATCGGGAGTACATCATGGTCCTGGCCGACATCCTCCGCACCGCCTTCCCCGTCTGCGCCGACCCGGCCGGCTGGGCCGAGGCGCTGGCCGCGCCGCTGGCCCGCTTCGACATCGGCCAACAACGGCTGGGCCATTTCCTCGCCCAGGTCGGCTACGAATCGGGCCAGTTCAACCATATCCTGGAAAACCTGCAGTACCGCTCGGCGGCCCGACTGGTGCAGGTCTGGCCGCACCACTTCGCCAACGAGGAGGCGGCCCGGCCCTATCTGGGCCAGGACCAGTTGCTGGGCAATGTCGTCTATGCGGGCAAATTGGGCAACGGCGACGCCGCCAGCGGCGACGGCTACCGTTTCCGCGGCCGTGGCCTGATCCAGATCACCGGCCGCGGCAACTACGCCGAGGCCGGCCACGCCCTCGACCTGGACCTGCTGGCCAAGCCGGAGCTGTTGGAACAAAAAGAGCATGCCGCGCTCAGCGCCGCGTGGTTCTGGGCCAGCCGGGGACTGAACCCGCTGGCCGACCAGGCGGCCGACGAGCAACACATGGAGAATTTCAGCCGCATCAGCGAGCGCATCAACGGTTCGACGCGCAGCGTGCCGGAGCGCTTCCAGCTGTACCGCCGGCTGGCGCCGCTGCTGGCCTGAGCCGCCACGGACGGGCGGAGTCGAGGTGCAAACAATGCCAGCAAGCCAGGAAAACCCAGCGGCGCAAATCTGGGGTCAGACCCGGCGGGTCTGACCCCGGCTCTTTGCCGTTGGGTGGTTTGTGGCCGCCGGCCCACCTACTTGAGCCAGCCGCGCCGGCGGAAGTACCAGAACGGCGCGATGGCGCTGGTGAGCATCAGCGCCAGCGCGAAGGGGTAGCCGAGCGACCAGTCCAGCTCGGGGAACCAGCCCTTGAAGTTCATGCCGTAAATCGAGGCGATCAAGGTCGGCGGCAGGAAGGCCACACTGGCCACCGAGAAAATCTTGATGATCTTGTTCTGGTTGATGTTGATGAAGCCGACGGTGGCGTCCATCAGGAAGTTGATCTTGTCGAACAGGAAAGAGGTGTGGCCGTCCAAGGATTCGATGTCGCGCAGAATCTGCCGCGCCTCCTCGAACTGCTCCGAGTTGAGCAGGCGGCCGCGCATCAGGAAGCTGACGGCGCGGCGGGTGTCCATCATGTTGCGGCGGATGCGCCCGTTCAAGTCTTCCTCGTGGGCGATGGCGTTCAGCGCGGCGGCCGCGTCCTGGTCGGTGAACTCTTCCTGCAGCACGCGGCCGGAAACCTCTTCCAGGTTCTGGTAGATGCCTTCCAGCGCGTCGGCCGAGTATTCTGCGTCGGTGGCGTAGAGGTCGAGCAGCACATCCATGTAGTCGGCGATCGAGCCGGGCCGCGAGCGGGCGCGCATGCGCACCAGGCGGAACACCGGCAGGTCGTCGGTGTGCACCGAGAACAGCATCTTGCGCGCCAAAATGAAGGCCACCGTGACGATGCGCGAGGGGCCGTCGTCCTCCTCCAGCAGGAAATCGGTGCGCAGGTGCAGGTCGCCGTTCTCCGCCTCGTAGTAGCGGGCCGAGGCCTCGATATCCTTGACCTCGTCTTCGCCCGGCAGGGTCACGCCATAAATCGCCTTGACCCAGGCCCGCTCGTCGTCGTTGGGATCGGTCAGGTCAACCCAGACCGGTTCCACGTTTTCCAGATCCTCGCGCGAGTCGATGGGCACCTGGTTGAGCCGGCCATTTTGCAGGACAAAAACATTAATCATGGGCACTCTCAGCCGACGGTTGGTATGGACGGCCACTCCGCGCGGCCCGGTATGGCGGGCGCGGATGACGCGGCATGGCGGGCGCGGCCCCGTTCAGGTGCGCCAAATTCGAAACAGCGCAAGTGTACCCGCAAAGCCCTTTTGCCGACCACCCCGGCGTGCTATTTTTTACACGGCCAGGCGCGCCGGCGCGCTCAGCGCGTTGCCTTTTCGATCATCTTGTCCTGCATGGTCGCTGGCCCGGCCTCGGCCGGCTCGGCCTTGGGCGTCCGGGGCGGCTCGATGCCGCGCGTCGCCAGCGGCTTGACCACCCGGCTGCTGGGATCGGCGGCCGTGCAATCGACGTCCGACAGCACGGTCTTGCCGTCGATCACGCACTTGCGCAGCACGCCGGCCGGCGCCGCGCCGGCGGCGCCGGCCGTGCTAGCAGCGCTGGCGTTGACATTGGCGCCGCCGGCGCCGCCCTGCCCCGCCGTCGCTTGTTGCCGGTGTTCGAGCGTCTGCCCGCGCAGCCGCGCCAGCGCCTCGGCGAACAGATTGCGCTCCTGGCGCATCGACATCATGGCCGCCATGGCGACGGCCGCCAGCGCCGCCATCACGATCGCCACCTGGATCAGACCGATACCGCGCTGCCGTCCCATCGCACCCTCCCTGGAGAAACTAAACCCTCACGGCAATTCGGCCGACCCCATGCGGCGCAGAATCACCCCGGTGCGCCGCGCCAGATAACCGGAGTCGCGGTGCTTGTCGAAGAAGCGTGGATTGGGCAGCATCACCGCCAGCTTGGCGGCCTGCGCCGCGCCCAGGTTGGCCGCGCTGACGCCGTAATAATGCCGCGCCGCCGCCTCGGCGCCGAACACGCCGGTGCCGAACTCGACCACGTTCAGATAGATCTCAAAGATACGCTCTTTGTCCATCATCGTCTCTAACATGTAGGTGATGGCCAGCTCCTGGCCCTTGCGCAGATAGCTGCGCGAACCGGACAGGAACAGGTTCTTGGCCAGCTGCTGGGTGATGGTCGAGCCGCCCGACACCACCTTGTGCTTCTTGTTATTTTTTTCATACGCTTTTTGCAGCGCCTCCCAATCCACCCCCTCGTGCTCGGAGAAGTTGGCGTCCTCCGAAGCGATGATGGCCCGCTTCAGATTGTTGGAAATGCGCGTGTAGGGCACCCACATCTGCTGGATGTTGGCGTTCGGATTTTTCTCCTGCAACACGCTCTGCTGCTCGCGCATGAAGCTGCTCATGCCCGGATCGTGCTCGACCCACCAGCAGATATGCAGGAAGTAATACAGCTGCACGAACAACAGCAGCAGCACGGGGATGATGAAGATCCACTTCAGCCAGCCGCCGCGCCGTGGCGCCTTGCCACCGCGCGCCGCCGCCCGACTCACAGGGCGGCCCGCATTTGCGCCAGCACGGCGGCCGTTTGCGGCCGCACGCCGCGCCAGACGGCGAAGGCCTCGGCGGCCTGCTGCACCAGCATGCCCAGGCCGTCGCGGGTCTGCGCGCCGTGGCCGGCGGCGAACCGCATGAAGACGGTCGGCTCCTTGCCATACATCATGTCCAGCGCCAGGGTGGCGGGGCCGAACACGCCGGCGGGAATCGGCGGCAGCTCGGCGCTCAGGCTGGCCGAGGTGGCGTTGACGACGATGTCGAACCGGCCCTCGATGTCGGCGAAACCGCAGGCCGACACCACGCCGGCGCCGCCCAGCGCGGCGAACTGCTGCACCAGCGCCTCGGCCGTGGCCACGGTGCGGTTGGCGATCAGCAGCTTGGCCGGGCAATGTTCCAGGATCGGCAGCACGACGCCGCGCGCCGCGCCGCCGGCGCCCAGCAGCAGCACGCGCTTGCCGGCGATGGCCACGCCGGCGTTGTCGACGATGTCGGCCACCAGCCCGGCGCCGTCGGTGTTGTCGCCGATGATGCCGTCGGCCGTGAAGTGCAGGGTGTTGACCGCGCCGGCCGCCTGCGCCCGCATGGTCAGCGCCTGCGCCACCTTGCAGGCCTCCAGCTTGAACGGCACGGTGACGTTGGCGCCCTTGCCGCCCTCGGCCATGAAGCGGCGCACGGCGCTGAAGAAGCCGTCGAGCGGCGCCAGGCGTTTGTCGTACACCAGTTGCTGGCCGGTCTGGGCCGCGAAGGCGGCGTGGATGTCGGGTGATTTGCTATGCGCGATCGGGTTGCCGAACACGCAGTAGCGATCGATCCGGTCGAGGGGGTCCAGCTGGTCCATTAATGTCCTCCGCCGTTCATGTCGGCCTGCAGCCGGTCTTCACGGGTGAATTTGAATGTGGTGATGATGACCCACAGGTCATCCTTTTCGTTCGACAGCATGTTCGGCGGGAACTTGCCGAACGGCGCCGAGCGGCGCACGATGTTCAACGCCGCCGCGTCGAGCGCGGCGTTGCCCGAGCTGCGGTCGATCTTGGCGCCGCCGTCGCGCTGGTAGATGGTGCCATCCTGGAACACCGGGATCGAGATCACCAGTTGGCCGTACAGCTTGCGGCCGTTCTGCTGCGGGAAGTTGAGCGTGCCGACGTCCTCGATGCGCTTTTGCATCGTCTTGTAATAGATCGCATAGCCGACCCCGCGCGTGCTCGGCGTGACGAAGGTCTTCTTCGGCCGCTTGTTCTGGTCCTCGATGGTCTCGCTGATCTCGGCGCTCATGCGGGCGATGGCCTTGCTGCTCTCCAGCAGGTCGGCGCCGTTCGGCGTCGGGTCGGGCAGGCTCTTCTCGGTCAGCGGCGCGGCGGCGAAGGCGGTGGGCTTGCCGGTCTGGGTCAGCAGCTCGCTCTGCTTTTGCTCCAGCTCGCTGATGCGCCGCTTGGCCGCCTTCACGCTGTCGCCCGTTTCGACCTTGCGCATGTCCGGCAGCGGCGACTTGCTGCGGCCGCTGTCGACCGTGCCGCCGCCGTCCAGATTGGCCTGGGCCAGGGCGTCGGCCTTCAAGGGCGCCTTGTGGTGCTTGGCGTTGACCAGGATCACTTCGAGGCCGGGATCGGTGGGCTGCAGCCGGAACGTCGTCGGGGCGACAAAATGCACCGCCAGCAAGGCCCCATGGACCAGCAGGGAAATGCCGATGGCGGTGTAGAGGAAGCGGTTTTCTTGGAAGGACTTCACGCGGTGCCGGGCGGATGGTTGGATCGAAAGATGGGCTGATTCTACGTCATGGCACCGGGCGGCTGCGATATATTTTTGGCCGCGCTCAAGGTGCCGGGGTGGCGGCGAAACCCAGCGGCGCAGAGCTGGGGTCGGACCCGCCGGGTCCGACCCCGGTTTCCGCCCTTGGGTTTGGTCGGCGCCACAGATGGAGCAACGGCGGACCTTGCGGCCCGCCGTCTTATAAAAAAACAATGCTATCGGCTTAGTCGGCCGGCGGCGCGGCGGCGGCCGCCTCGCCATCGGCCTCGACCACTTCGAGCTCGACGTCGGCGGCGCCCTCGACCTTGGCGGCCTCGGCCTCGGCGTCGGCCTCGGCTGCCGGCGCGCCGTCGGCGCCATCCTCGTCCTCGTAGTCCAGCTCGGCGTCGGCGGCCACCGTGGCGGCCACCGGAATCTCCAGCAGGCGGGCCTCGATCGACAGGTCGACCTCGTCCCAGCGCAGGATGTCGAGCTTGACCTGGGCGCCGCGCGCCACCTGCGGCATGCCCGGCAGCTTGATGATCAGCGGAATGTCCACCAGGCGCAACACCTCATCCTTCAGCACCACGGCCTCGACCTGGCGCGCCTCCTGCTGGCCCAGCCAGCGCAGGCACCAGTAGCGTTCCATGTTCGACTGGAAGTCGCCATAGGCGGCGTAGGCGGCGTCGAAGGCCGAGACGATGGCGAACAGGTTGGCGTCCTTCGGCTTGAACGGCGCCACCAGCGGCGCGGTCACGCCGTGCTCGGCGCAGGCCAGGATCTGCCACTGGTTGACCAGGTCGGTGTAGCGGCGCAAGGGCGAGGTGCTCCAGGCGTACTGGTCGACGCCCAAGCCCTGGTGCGGCGCGGCATGGGTGACCATGCGCACCTGCATCTTGGCGGCCCAGCCGCCGCTGCCGCCGCCCTGGGCGCGGTAGATGCCGGGCACGCCGTGCTCGTGCATGAGCTTGCCCCAGCTGCTGTTGGCGAAGATCATCAGCTCGGCGACGATCTTGTCGAGCGGCGCGCCGCGCTTGCGGCGGCTGACGGTGACCACGTCGTCCTCGACGTAGAAGTTGAAATCGACCCGGTTGTTCTGCTCCGGCTTCAGGCCGAAGCCCTCGCGCTTGGCCATGCGGCCCTGTTCGAGCTGCTGGGCCCATTGCCACAGCAACGCCAGCTCGGCCTTGTGGGCGTACTCGCCGGCGCCGCTGGCCAGGGTTTCCTCGTTGACCAGCTCGTCGAGGTCGTTGTGGCGCAGGTTGCTGGCGATCGGCACCAGCTCGGCGCGCGTCTCGGTCTTGAGCACGCTCCAGTCGGCCGGGTCCAAGGTGGCGTACAGCGACAGCGCCGGGCAGGTCTTGCCCTCGGCCAGGGTGAAGGCGTTGACGATGGCGTCCGGCAGCATGGTGATCTTGTCGCCCGGCATATACACGGTGGACATGCGGCCGCGCGCCATCTTGTCGACCACGTCGTCGGGCTTGATGCCCAGCGCCGGCGCGGCGATGTGGATGCCGACCTTGACCTTGCCGTCGGCCAGGTGGGTGATCGAGAAGGCGTCGTCGATCTCGGTGGTGGTCACGTCGTCGATCGAGAACGCTTGCACCTCGGCCAGCGGCAGCTTGCCCGGCGCCTGCGGCACGGGCACGTCGGGGAAGCCGGCGCCACGCGGGAAGTTCTCGAAGAGGAACTTGGACATGTGCAAGTCCTTCGGCGAGGCGATGCCGCCGGTGGCCAGCATCAGCCGCTGCGGACTGCTGTGCAGCTCGTTGCAGGCCGCTTCCATCGCCTTGTATTCGATGGAGTTCTTGTCCGGCTTGAACAGCAGTTGCAGCACGATGTTCTGCATCGACTCGGGCAATTTATTGGCCTTCAACTGCTCGACATAGCCGGCCTGGATCAGCGCCTGCTGCTGCTTCTTCTCAATGCCGGCCTGGGCCGCGCGCAAGGATTGTTCCGGCGCCGCCTTGTAGCGGCCCCGGCCTTTTTTGTAGAAGTAGATCGGCGCCGTGTGCAGGCTGAGGATCAGGCCGGCCGCCTCGAAGGGCAGCGGGGCGTGGCCGAAGTACTCGACGCCCAGCTCGGCGAAGCCGAACTCCTCCTCGCCGGCCACTTCCCACAGGAAGTCCAGGTCGATCTCGGCGGCCACTTTCCTGGCCTGCTCGTGCAGCTCGGCCGGCGCCGGTTTTTCGTACTGCAGCAGCACGTCCTTGACCTTGACCTTGGTGCGCTTGCCGCTGGCCATCTCCACCTGATAGGCCTCGCCCGCTTGGGAGAGCACGGTGCCGACCTTGAAATCGCCGGATTCTTCAAAAAATAGGTTCATTGCTCGTTTCGATTCATTATTGTTGTGTTGTTCTGCGGTACCAGGTCGAGCACGCTCGGCAGGAAGACCTCGGTAACCAGCAGCAATCCTTGGTGGCGCCGATACAAACAGCGCCGGGCATACAGTATCTGTTCGGGCGGCAGCGGCCGGCCGGCGCCGTTCAAGCCGCCCAGCGCCAGCCTGGCCCGCTCGCTGAGCGGGTGGCCGGCGCGCAGGCGGGCGAACTCCAATTCGCCGCGCCGCACCAGCGGGTCGCCGAACAGCGTCGAGCCGAGCGAACGCTCGCCCAGCGCGCTGAACAGCGGCCAGTCGCTGGCCGTGGCCGCCAGCGGCACCGCCGTGTGGGCGTACACCACCGGCGTATTATCACACCGCAGCAGCACTTCGCGTTCCCACACCCGGCCGGCGCGCGGCAAACCGATCGCCGCCGCCTCGTCGCTCAGGCAGCGGCCGCTGCGCTGGCGCAGGCGCTGGATGCGGAACGCCTGGCTGTGCGCCTTCAATTTGGCCGTCAGCGAGGCGCCGGTGGTGAGCCAGTGGCGCAGCGCGGCCGGCGCGTTGACGCCGCCCACATGTTCGATCCAACGTGCCTGGCGCAGCGACGCGGGCCGTGCCGGCGCCGTCACCGCTGCGCCCCGACACCGCAGAAGGCCAGCACCGGCGGCAGATAATCGGCGAACTCGGCGATGCCGTGGTCGCTGCCCTCGATGAGCTGCTGCCGCGCGCCCGCATAGTGCGCCAGCATATCGCGATAGTCCAGCACTTCGTCGCCGGTGGCGGCGAGCAGGAAATAACGCCCGGGCCGGCTGATGCGTTCGACCGCCAGCGCGTCCAGCTCGGCCAGATACTCATGCTTGAACTCGAACGGCTCGTCGGAGTGGAACTGGGTGCCGACGCCGACATGCTGGTCGAGGTTGCGCAGCGGCGTCACCGCCGGGTTCAGCAGCACGGCGCGGCAGCCGAGGCGCTCGGCCAGCCAGGTGGCGTAGTAGCCGCCCAGCGAGGAGCCGACCACGCTGAGGCGCTCGGCCGGCACGCCGTCGACCAGTCGCAGCGCCAACGCCATCGCCGCCGCCGGCGAGGCCGGCAGTTGCGGGCAGACGAAGTCGGCCGCCAGGCCCAGCTCGGCCATGCGGGCGCCGACCAGGCGCGCCTTCATCGAGCTGGGCGAGGAGCGGAAACCGTGCAGGTACAGGATCATTTTGCCAGCGCCTCAAGGATCTTCTGGTGCACGCCGCCGAAGCCGCCGTTGCTCATCACCACGATCTGGTCGCCCGGCCGGGCGGCGGCGGCGATCGCCGCCACCAGCGCGTCGAGCTGCTCGTAGGCGCCGGCCTTGGCGCCCAGCGGCGCCAGCGCGTCGGCCAGGCTCCAGCCCAGCGCCTCGCGGCTGCCGAAGCCGAACACCAGGTCGGCCTCGGCCAGGCTGCCCGGCAAGGCATCCTTCATCGCGCCCAGCTTCATGGTGTTGGAGCGCGGCTCCAGCACGGCCAGGATGCGGCTCGCCGCGCCGACCTTCTGGCGCAGGCCGCCGACGGTGGTGGCGATGGCGGTCGGGTGGTGGGCGAAGTCGTCGAACACGCTGATGTTGTCGACCACGCCGCGCAGCTCCATGCGCCGCTTGACGTTCTCGAAGCGGGCCAGCGACTGCGCCGCCTGGGCGATCGGCACGCCGACGTGGCGCGCCGCCGCGATGGCGGCCAGCGCGTTGGCGCGGTTGTGCCTGCCGGTCAACTGCCACTCGACGCGGCCCGCCGTCTCGCCGCGGAACACCACGTCGAAGCTGCCGTCGGCGTGCTCCTTGAGGGTCCAGTCGGCGCCGGCGCCGTGGCCGAAGCCCTCGTGCTCGCTCCAGCAGCCGCGCCCGATGACGCGCCGCAACGACGCCTCGTCGGCGTTGACCACCAGCCGGCCGATGCCGGGCACGGTGCGCACCAGGTGGTGGAACTGGGTTTCGATGGCGGCCAGGTCGGGGAAGATGTCGGCGTGGTCGTATTCCAGGTTGTTCAGCACGGCCGTCTTGGCATGGTAGTGGACGAACTTGCTGCGCTTGTCGAAGAAGGCGGTGTCGTACTCGTCGGCCTCGATGACGAAGAAGGCCGACTCGGCGCTCTTGCCGTCGGCGTGGCCGGACAGGCGCGCCGAAACGCCGAAGTTCATCGGCACGCCGCCGATCAGGAAGCCCGGCGCGTAGCCGGCGTCTTCCAGGATCCAGGCCAGCATCGCCGAGGTGGTGGTCTTGCCGTGGGTGCCGGCGACGGCCAGCACCCATTTGTCGCGTAATATATGTTCGCCCATCCACTGCGGCCCGGACACATAGGGCAGGCTGCGGTTGAGGATGGCCTCGACCAGTGGATTGCCGCGCGAAACAACGTTGCCAATCACATAAAGGTCGGGCTTGAGTTCGATCTGTTCGGGGCCGAAGCCCTGGATCAGTTCGATGCCCTGGGCTTCCAGTTGGGTGCTCATCGGCGGATAAACGTTGCTGTCGCAGCCGGTGACGCGGTGGCCGGCCTCTTTCGCCAGTACGGCCAGGCCGCCCATGAAGGTGCCGCAGATGCCGAGTATATGAATATGCATGTTATGAGTTGCGTTGGGCGAATGGTCAAGTATGGGATTTTACCCGACGCAGTGACTTTTACCGGTTGAGAGTATGATCTCGTCCATGATGCCCAAGCCCCACGAGGATGCCCAGCTGTTGCGCGCCGAGATCGCCGCCGCCGCCGCGCGCCTGATCGCCCAGGACGGCGCCGACTACAGCAGCGCCAAACGCAAGGCGGCGCGGCAGATCCTCGGCGAGGCCCAGGCGGGCGCCAACGTGCTGCCCGACAATGCCCAGATCGAGGCCGAGCTGCGCCTCTACCAAGCCTTGTTCAAGGCCGACAGCCAGCCGGCCCGCCTGTTCCGCCTGCGCACCATGGCGCTGCAGGTGATGGAATCGCTGGCCCCGTTCCAGCCCTTCCTGACCGGCGCCGTGCTGAACGGCACGGCCGGGCCGCACGACGACATCCACCTGCAGCTGTTCGCCGACAGCGCCAAGGAGGTCGAGATCTTCCTGCTCAACCGCAACGTCAGCATCGACATCAGCGAGACGCCACACTTCAAGGGCGGCCGCCACGATCCGGTCGAGACGGTCAGCTTCCTGTGGCACAAGGAGGGCGTGCACGCCGCCCTGTACGATCTCGACGACCTGCGCGGCGCGCTCAAGCCGCGCAACGACGGCAAGACCATCCGCAGCGACATCGCCGGCCTGCGCGCCCTCTTAGTTAGTAGCAGCGCCGGGCAGGCCGGCCCGGCGGCACCATTCGACTCCACCAACCAACCACCACCATGACCAAAAAGAACCTGATCGCCTACACCGTCATCGCCCTGATGTTCGGCGCCATGGGCGCCTATGTCGCCACCCAGCATAAACAAGCGGCGCCGATCACCAACACCATCGCGCCCGGCGTCACCGGTCCGGTCGACGCACTATATAAGCAGTCGCTGCCCGACGCCGCCGGCACCACCCAGGCGCTGGCCCGCTTCAAGGGCAAGGCCCTGCTGGTCAACTTCTGGGCGCCGTGGTGCGGCCCGTGCGTGCAGGAGATGCCGGAACTGTCCGCGCTGCAGGCCGAGGGCGTCGGCAAGAACGTGCAAATCATTGGCATCGGTATCGATACGCCGTCGAACATCGCCGAATTCGCCGGAAAATTCAAGATCGCCTACCCGGTTTACGTGGCCGGCATGGGTGGCACCGACCTGTCGCGCCAATTCGGCAATGCCGCCGGCGGATTGCCATACACGGTATTGATCGGAGCCGATGGACAAGTCAAGAAGACTTATCTAGGGCGCCTGAAGTTTGACCAGCTGCGTGCGGACTTGGCAACACTATAAATAGTTTTGCAAGATATTTTTGTCTTGCCAAGGCCGCCTGTTGGCGGCAAAATGCGGAACTTTCGCGGAAAACGGTCTCGACTACATGGCAAAAAACCTCCTACTGCTCAACGGCCCCAACCTGAATTTGCTGGGAACGCGCGAGCCCGAGGTGTACGGCGCCAGCACTTTGGCCGACGTTGAACACGCTGCCCAGGCGCAAGCCACGGTGGCCGGGGCGCGCTTGGCCTGCTTCCAGAGCAACCACGAAGGCGCCTTGATCGACCGCATCCACGCCGCCAAGGCGGAAGGTGTCGATGCCATCGTCATCAATCCGGGCGGCCTCACCCACACCAGCGTGGCCCTGCGCGACGCCCTGGCCGGTGTCGCCATCCCGTTTGTCGAGGTGCATATTTCGAATATTTATTCGCGCGAGGCGTTTCGCCACCACTCTTTTCTGAGCGCGATCGCGCAAGGGACGATCTGCGGCCTGGGTATCGAAGGATATCGCTTTGCCATCGACTTTGCGCTTAAAAACCGTTAATCTACGCGATCTGCGCGCATTCTAGCGCGGCGACGCCCACCGGGCGGCACCGCACTCACTCACAAAACAAGATAATTCCAAGGGGTTTCACATGGATCTACGCAAGCTCAAGACGTTGATTGACTTGGTTGCTGAATCGGACATCGCCGAGCTCGAAGTGACCGAGGGCGAAAGCAAGGTTCGCATCGTCAAGTCCTCCGCCATGCCACAAAATCAAGTTGTGATGATGCAGCCGCAGGGCATGCAGCAGCATTACCAGCCCGGCGCCGCCCCCATGGCCGCCGCGCCGGCCGCCGCCGTGGCGGCCGTGGTCGAACCGACCGGCTATGTGGTCAAATCGCCCATGGTCGGCACCTTCTACCGCTCGTCTGCGCCCGGTTCCCCGGCCTTCGTCGAAGTCGGCAGCACCGTCAAGGAAGGCGACACCCTGTGCATCATCGAAGCGATGAAGCTGCTCAATGAAATCGACTCCGACAAAGCCGGCGTCGTGACCCAGATTCTGGTCGAAAACGGCCAACCCGTCGAATTCGGTCAACCCCTGTTTGTGATAGGCTAAGTCCGGCGCGCACACCGGCCAGGCTGACGCCGGCCGGTGTCCCGGACTTCGTACCGCATTCTCCCTCCAGATGTTTTGCCGGCTTGCCGGCGCTCACAGACATACGCGAACCTATCATGTTTGAAAAAATCCTCATTGCCAACCGTGGCGAAATTGCCCTCCGCATCCAACGCGCCTGCCGCGAAATGGGTATCAAGACGGTCGTGGTCCACTCGGAAGCGGATAAAGACGCCAAGTACGTGAAGTTGGCCGACGAATCGGTGTGCATCGGCCCGGCGCCGTCGTCGCTGAGTTATCTGAACATGCCGGCCATCATCAGCGCGGCCGAAGTGACCGACGCCGAAGCGATCCACCCCGGCTACGGCTTCCTGTCGGAGAACGCCGACTTCGCCGAACGGGTGGAAAAATCCGGCTTCGTCTTCATCGGCCCGCGCTCCGAATCGATCCGCCTGATGGGCGACAAGGTCTCGGCCAAGCAAACCATGATCAAGGCCGGCGTCCCCTGCGTGCCCGGCTCCGAAGGCGCGCTGCCCGACGATCCGAAGGCCATCGTGCAGATCGCCCGCAAGGTCGGCTACCCGGTCATCATCAAGGCGGCCGGCGGCGGCGGCGGACGCGGCATGCGCGTGGTCCACACCGAAGCGGCCCTGATCAACGCCGTGGCGATGACCAAGACCGAAGCCGGTTCGGCCTTCGGCAATCCCGAGGTCTACATGGAGAAGTATCTGGAGAATCCGCGCCACGTGGAAATCCAGATCCTCGCCGACGAGCACAAGAACGCCGTCTGGCTGGGCGAACGCGACTGCTCGATGCAGCGCCGCCACCAGAAGGTCGTCGAAGAGGCGCCGGCGCCGGGCATCCCGCGCAAACTGATCGAAAAGGTCGGCGACCGCTGCGCCGAGGCTTGCCGCAAGATCGGCTACCGTGGCGCCGGCACCTTCGAATTCCTGTACGAGAACGGCGAGTTCTACTTCATCGAAATGAACACCCGCGTCCAGGTCGAGCACCCGGTCACCGAAATGATCACCGGCATCGACATCGTGCAGGAACAGATCCGCATCGCCGCCGGCGAGAAGCTGCGCTTCCGCCAGCGCGACGTGATGCTGGCCGGCCACGCCATCGAGTGCCGCATCAACGCCGAAGACCCGTTCAA
Organism: Rugamonas violacea; assembly: GCF_016461825.1. GTDB lineage: Bacteria > Pseudomonadota > Gammaproteobacteria > Burkholderiales > Burkholderiaceae_D > Rugamonas. Next base: position 43,489 of record NZ_JAEMNU010000048.1, read on the forward strand.
GTTCACGCCTTCCCCGGGCCGCATCGCCTCCTGGCACACGCCGGGCGGCCCCGGCATCCGGGTCGACTCGCACGCCTACGCCGGCTACTACGTGCCGCCGCACTACGACTCGATGATCGGCAAGGTCATCGCCTACGGTGCGACGCGCGAGCAGGCCATCAAGCGCATGCAGATCGCCCTGTCGGAAATGGTGGTCGAGGGCATCCAGACCAACATCCCGCTGCACCGCGAGCTGATGATCGACGCCCGCTTCATCGAAGGCGGCACCAACATCCATTACCTGGAACAGAAACTGGCCGATATGCCGGACCTGCACAAGCTGAGCTTGAGCAACAAACCCGACCTGAAGGCGGCGTCATGAGCTGGACCGAAATCGTCATTGAAATCGCCCTCGAACACGCCGAGGCCCTGTCCGACGCGCTGATGGAAACGGGCGCCCTGTCGGTCTCGGTGGAAGACGCCGACGAAGGCACCGACGCCGAGCAGCCGCTGTTCGGCGAGCCTGGCATGGAGCCGAAAGAGGCGGCGTGGGAACACAGCCGCGTCGTCGCGCTGACCGACGAGTCGGCCGACCAGGCCGCCATCGTCGCCGCCGCCGCCGCCCAGATCAAGCTGGCGGTGCTGCCCAAGTACACCCTGCGCAAGGTCGAGGAGCAGGACTGGGTGCGGCTGACCCAGTCGCAGTTCGCCCCCATCCACATCGGCAAGAACATCTGGGTGGTGCCGAGCTGGCACGAGGCGCCGGACCCGTCCGCGCTGATCCTTGAGCTCGACCCCGGCCTGGCCTTCGGCACCGGCAGCCATCCGACCACCCGCCTGTGCATGGAGTGGTTGGAAGCCCATCCGGCGCCGGCCAAGTCGGTGCTCGACTACGGCTGCGGCTCCGGCATCCTGGCCATGGTGGCCAAGAAGCTCGGCGCCGGCGAAGTGGTCGGCGTCGACATCGATCCGCAGGCGATCGAGTCGGCGCATGACAACGCCGAACGCAACAACTGCGCCGTCGACTACTACCTGCCCGACACCTTCGCCAAGACCAAGCACGCCGAGCAGAAGTTCGACACCGTCGTCGCCAACATCCTGTCGAGCCCGCTCAAGGTGATGGCGCCGATGCTGGCCGGCCGCGTCGCCCCCGGCGGCGCGCTGATCCTGTCGGGCGTGCTGGCACGCCAGGCCGAGGAAGTGGCCGCCGCCTACGCCCCCTTCATCAAGCTGGGCGTGTGGGCCGAGCAAGAAGGCTGGGTCGCCCTGCATGGCCGCCTCGGCAGCGATGTGGTGCCGCCAGCACGCGAAGGCGCGTAACCACCGCGATGGCGCTCGCCACCAAATGCCCCCACTGCAACACGATATTTCGGGTCGCCCTCGACCAGTTGAAATTACGTGGGGGCATAGTGCGCTGCGGCGCCTGCAATCAAGTCTTTGACGGCAACGCGGCTCTAATCGAGCCGAATTCCAGGGGCGCGGCGGAAGTTGCGCCGCCGCCCTCCTCCCGCCCTGCCGTTCCACACCCAGCTCCCGCATCCGCGTCCGCCTCGACGGCCGCGCCGACCAGTTACGCCCCGGCGCCTTTCGACGTCGCGATGGCCGCGCTCGACACCCGCGCCGCCGAAGTGCTGCCGCCACCGACCGAGCAGCCCTACACGCTCGATCTGGACGAGCATGGCGGCGGCGCCGACGCGACCGCCACCGCGGCGGCGGAAATCGACGCCGAGGCCTTCCAGGCGCCGGCTAGGCCCGCGCACGCGCCGTTCGACGTGGCCGAGCCGCTGCCGCTGCCGTTGCAGGCCGCGTTCGAACAGGCGCTGAAGCTGGACCTGAATATCGAGGCCGACACGCCGGCCGACACGCCGGCCGAGACGCCGACCGAAACGACGGCGCCGGTGAAGGCCGCCGTCTGGCGCAAGGCGGCGCAGGCCGATACCGAGCCGGCGCCGGCGCCGGAGCTGCCTCCTGTGGCCGAACCAGAGCCGCAAGCCGCCTCCGCGCCTGAAGCCGCAGGCGCCGCGCCTGCACCTGCACAGGTGCCGGCGCCCGCACCCGAGCCTTTGCCTGAGCAAAAATCCACGCCATGGCCCGAGCCGCAAGCCGAGCGCGAACCCTTACCCGAGCACGTCTCGGCCCCTTGGCCCGAGGCGGAAGTGGAAGTGGAAGTGGAAGCGGAAGCGGAAGCGTGGTCGATGTCAGCACCAGCGGCGGCATTCGCGCCGCCGGCCGAGCCGCAAGCCGAATCGGCCGCCGCGCCATCGGCGCGCCTGGAACCCGTGCTGGCCGCGTCAACAGAGCGCGGCGTCGAACAGCGGCCATCGGCCCAATCGGCAGCGGCAGCGGCAGCGGCAGCGGCAACGGCAAGCGACGACCATGCCGGCGGCGCCGACGAGGAACCCGGCTTCGTCAAACGCGACCGCCGCAAGCAGCGCGTCGGCAAGGCGGCGCGCATCGTCATGGCGCTCGGCTCCCTGCTGCTGCTGGCGGCGCTGGCGACGCAGGCGGTGGGCACCTTCCGCAACCCGCTGGCGGCCTACGTGCCGGCGCTCAAGCCGGCGCTGCTGGCGATCTGCGCCCGCGCCGGTTGCAAGATCGAACTGCCGTCGCAGATCGATGAACTGAGCATCGAACCGGGCGAGCTGCTGACCGTGACCGACACCACCTTCTCCTTCGTCACCCAGCTGCGCAACCAAGGCGGCGTCGGCCAGGCCTGGCCGCACATCGAACTGACCCTGAACGACGCCAACGACAAGCCGGTGTTGCGCCGCGTGTTCACGCCGCGCGATTACCTGGCCAGCCAGGCCGAAGTCGACAAAGGCTTCTCGCCGCGCAGCGAACAATCTGTCAAACTGTATTTCGAATTAGCCCAAATCAAAGCGTCCGGCTATCATATCGCTGTCTTCTACCCCTAAAAACTATCATGAACAAGACTTCCCTGATCTGCGGATCGCTCGCCATCGACACCATCATGCAATTCGCCGGCCGCTTCGGCGACACCCTGCTGGCCGATCAACTGCACAAGGTCAACGTCTCCTTCCTGGTGCCGACCATGCGCACCGAGTACGGCGGCTGCGCCGGCAACATCGCCTACAGCCTGGCGCTGCTGGGCGGCGACCCGCGCATCGTCGGCGTGATCGGCCAGGACGGCGGCCCCTATCTGGAGCGCCTGAACAAACTCAACATCCCGACCACCAACATCCTGGTCAAGGACGACAGCTACACCGCGCAGTGCTTCGTCACCGCCGACGCCGACAACAACCAGATCAACGCCTTCCACCCGGGCGCCATGTCGTTCGCCCACGAGAACCCGATCGCCAAGGCCGGCGCGGCGCGTGTCGCCATCATCTCGCCGGACGGCCACCTGGGCATGCTCAAGCACGCCGCCGACCTGGCCGAGCTGAACATCCCCTTCATGTTCGACCCGGGCCAGCAACTGCCGATGTTCAGCGGCGAGCAGCTGATCGACGTCATCGACAAGGCCGCCTACGTCACCGCCAACGACTACGAAATCGAACTGCTGATGGACCGCACCGGCCTGACCTTGCCGCAGATCGCCGAGCGCCTCGAAGCGCTGATCGTCACGCGCGGTGAAAACGGTTCGGAGATCTACACCAAGGGCCAGCGCATCGAGATCCCGGCCGTCAAGGCCGAGGCCGAACTCGACCCGACCGGCTGCGGCGACGCCTACCGCGCCGGCCTGCTGTTCGGTATCACCAACGACTGGAGCTGGGAAACCACCGGCCGCCTGGCCAGCCTGCTGGGCGCGATCAAGATCGCCCACCAGGGCGCGCAGAACCACAAGCTGACGGCGGCGCAGATCGCCGACCGCTTCGAAGCGGCCTTCGGCTACCGCTACTAAGCGCGATCCGGCGGCGCCCACCAGACCCAAGGGCAGAGTCGGGGGGGGGGGGGGGGGGGGG
>NZ_JAEMNU010000048.1:47399-50909 GCF_016461825.1 Rugamonas violacea
CGGACCCGCCGGGTCCGACCCCGGCTTTCCGCCCTTGGGTGGCTCTCGCCGCCGCCGGCGCCCCAACAAAAAAGCCCCGGCCGCAGCGATGCGGACGGGGCTTTTTCACGTGCCGCCGCGCGGCGCGGCGCGCGCTCAGCGCGTGGACGCCGGCGCCGGTGCGGCCGCTGCCGCGTCCGCGCCGAACAGCGAGTGCTCGTACTTGCCCCACTCGTAAGTCGGCTGGTTCGAGCTGGCGCAGCCGCCCAGCACCAACAAGGCCACGCCACACAGGATCGATCGTTTCATCATGCCACCTCCAGGTTATCAACAAAATGGACGCCGCCGGCTCGCTTATGGCTCGCCCAGCAGCTGTTTCGCCACGCTCTCCGGCGTCAGTCGGCTGCTGGACAGCTCCAGCAGCTTGCGTTTGTTCGTTTGTCCATGCGTCAGCGCGATCGCGCTCTTCGGCAGGGACAGGGTGTCGGCCAGGAAGCGGATCAACGCCTCGTTGGCCTTGCCTTCGATCGGCTGCGCGTGCAGCTTGATCTTCAGCGCGTCTGCCAACACGCCGATCACCTCGGTCTTCTTGGCGTTGGCCTGAATCTGCACCGCCAGGCGGACGCCGCCCGGCAGCTGCGAACACCAGGCCGGCTTCATAGCCCGCTAAATAACATCCCCAGCACCAACTGGGCGATCTGCAACAGGATCAGCGCCACCAGCAGCGACAGGTCGAGGTTGCCGACCAGCGGCACGACGCGGCGCAGCGGCTTGAGCAGCGGCTCGTTGAGCGCGCGCACGAACGGCGCCAGCGGTGCGTGCGGATTGACCCAGCTGAAGATCGCCTCGACCACCAGCAGCGCCATGAAGCCGTAGAGTATCCACTGCAGGAAGCGTAGCAGCGCCTGGATCAACACGACGTGCACGGTCCAGCCGGCGATGAACATCACCGAGGTGGCCAGCAGCACGATCAGGAAGGCGCCGATCAGGCTGGCCCAGTCGTAGCCGCCGACGCCCGGCACGATGCGGCGCAAGGGACGCACCAGCCAGTCAGACAATTGGAAAGTGAATTGGGCAACCGACGACGGCGGCCGGACGCGGATCGCCTGCATCCAGAAGCGCAACAACAATGCCCCGCCCAACAAGGTGGCGATGGCATCGACAATCAACATAACAATACTAAGCACGAGGTCCCTCCAAAAAAAAGCCGCTGTGTGATTGTCTCACACAGCGGCAGCTTGCCTCAGCAGGCACCCAAGTATTTGCTTAGGATGGACGCGTGCTGGTTGGGAAAGGCCAGGCGGCGGCTGGTGCCAGCACGGTCTTGGCTGCCGGAGCAGCGGCGGTGACGGCGGCGGCCGGTTTGGCGACCACGGCTTTTTTCGGCGCGGCGGCTTTTTTCACCACTGGCTTGGCTGCTGCGACCGGTGCCGCGACTGCTGCCGCCACCACTGGCGCCGGAGCGGCGACCGGCTTAGCGACCGGCTTGGCGGCGGCTTTCTTGGCGACCGGCTTGGCTGCTGCCGGCTTGGCTGCTGGAGTCGCGGCCGGCTTGGCGGCGACCTTAGCTACCGGCTTTTTTACTGCTGGCTTAGCCGCTGCCTTTGCAGCCGGCTTGGCGGCTGCTGCTTTTACGGCTGGTTTGGCTGCTGGCTTGGCTGCTGCTTTGACGGCTGGTTTAGCAGCTGGCTTGGCGACGGCTTTGGCGACCGGCTTTTTCGCCGCCGGTTTGGCGGCGGCTTTGGCGGCTGGCTTGGCGGCGGCTTTGGCCACCGGTTTCGCGGCGACCTTGGCGGCTGGTTTGGCCACTGCTTTTTTAGCGGCTGGCTTGGCGGCGGCCTTCTTGGCTACCGGCTTGGCGGCGACCTTGGCTTTGGCGACCGGCTTGGCGGCGGCTTTCGCTTTGGCGGCTGGCTTGGCGGCGGCTTTTTTTGCGACCGGCTTGGCGGCGACCTTGGCTTTGGCGGCTGGCTTGGCGGCGGCTTTCGCTTTCACGGCTGGCTTGGCGGCGGCTTTTTTGGCGACCGGTTTGGCGGCGACCTTGGCTTTGGCGACCGGCTTGGCGGCGGCTTTCACCGCAGGTTTGGCTGCCGCTTTTTTGGCGACTGGCTTGGCTGCGGCTTTTTTGGCGACCGGCTTGGCTGCCGCTTTGGCCTTCACTGCTGGCTTGGCGGCTGCTTTGGCTTTGACGGCTGGTTTGGCGGCGGCTTTTTTGGCCACCGGTTTAGCGGCTGCCTTGGCTTTGACGGCTGGCTTCGCAGCGGCTTTCAGCGCTGGCTTGGCTGCCACTTTGGCTGCCGGCTTGGCTTTCGCCGCCGGCTTGGCGACGGCTTTCACCGCTGCTTTGGCGGCTGGTTTAGCGGCTGGTTTTGCTGCGGCTTTCGCGGCTGGCTTGGCAGCGGCCTTGGCTGCGACTACCGGCTTTTTAGCGGCAGGGGCGGCCTTGGCGGCTGGTTTCTTTACTTCGGATTTCTTAGCGGCTGTAGCCATTTTTGTCTCTCCTTCATCTGGGATGGGAAAAAATCACGCACAAGATTAAAACCCGTCCGGCCCAGGATTGGGCCAGGCGAATTATTCATCGGCGCAAACGGTAGGGTTTGCGCTAATGAATTCGGCACCAGCTGAACTGCTGCAATTGCTCACGTATTGCAGCGCTTCAGCCATCGACTTGCGCCGCCGCCCTGTTGCGGGCCGGCGGCATTGTCTAAATCTTGTCGCGACGTCTTGCGGGTTTTCGGGCGTGCGTTCAGCACCGTCACCGACGTCGTTGTCACTGCAGCGTTTTAATTTTCAAAGAAAAAACCGCCCGGCCTGAAATCAATCAGGCAAGGCGGCCGAAAAAAAAACGGTGTGGACTTGTGCATATCTGTGCGATCTAGTTCCCAATTTTTCGATCTTCTGCCGTGCTGCGCGGTTCGAACTACGCCGCATTCACAAACACGCTATTTCAATCTCGTAAAGTACACGAAAACCTTACTTGGACGCAACCAGCACGACAACTATTCAACGCTTTTTTGCAGCATACGCCCGCCGACCGCGCCGCGCGGCGCACCGCGTCGTCCTCGCGCGCGCCGCCGCGACGCCACGACGCCGCGCCATCGGCGCCGTTTTACGCGGCGCCGGGCGCGACGAAAAAAACCGCCGCGCCAAAGCGCACCAATTGCCGCCTGGGTGTATCCGATCGCGCCAAGTCCGGCGCGGTTCGCCGCAGCCATCACGGCGCGCGGCGCGACGCGGCACGCGCCACGTCCATCTCCACTCTGCTCTGTTTTCAAATTCGTCGCGATTATGAGACACGGGGCAGGTCTTGGCAAGCGGATTGCCGCAGCGGTGCGCGCGGACGGCGCATGGACACTGGCGCGCGCATGAAAAGCGCGGCCTTCAAGACGCCGGCGAGGCGGACAAAACCCGACGGCGCAGAGCCGGGGACGGACCCGCGGGGTCCGACCCTCGATGCGCGCCGCTGGTTTTTTCCGGCATGCCGGCGCGCCGCGCGGACATAAAAAAACCCGGCGCCGAGGCGCCGGGTTG
>NZ_JAEMNU010000048.1:50941-59552 GCF_016461825.1 Rugamonas violacea
CGGCGCGGGGTTGGCAGTGTCGCCGGCCGCCGCGCGCGGCGGCGGTGGCGGATTCTTAGTCCCAGTTCAGCGCGCCGCCGGTCTGGTATTCGGTGACGCGGGTCTCGAAGAAGTTGCGCTCCTTCTTCATGTCGATCATCTCGCTCATCCACGGGAACGGGTTTTCTTCCTGGTCGAACAAGGTCTCCAGGCCGATCTGCTGGGCGCGGCGGTTGGCGATGAAGCGCAGGTAGCCCTTGAACATCGGCGCGTTCAGACCCAGCACGCCACGCGGCATGGTGTCTTCGGCGTAGGCGTATTCCAGGTCGACGGCCTTGAGGAACAGCACCTTGATCTCCTCGCGGAAGGCCGCCGTCCACAGCAGCGGGTTCTCCATTTTGATCGTGTTGATCAGGTCGATGCCGAAATTGCAATGCATCGACTCGTCGCGCAGGATGTACTGGTACTGCTCGGCGGCGCCCATCATCTTGTTCTGGCGGCCCAGCGCCAGGATCTGGGTGAAGCCGACGTAGAAGAACAGGCCTTCCATCAGGCAGGCGAAGACGATCAGCGACTTCAGCAGCTTCTGGTCGTTTTCCACCGTGCCGGTGGCGAAGGCCGGGTCGGTCAGCGTGTTGATGAAGGGGATCAGGAACTCGTCCTTGTCGCGGATCGACTTGACTTCGTTGTAGGCGTTGAAGATCTCGCCCTCGTCCAGGCCCAGCGACTCGACGATGTACTGGTAGGCGTGGGTGTGGATGGCCTCCTCGAAGGCCTGGCGCAGCAGGTACTGGCGGCATTCCGGCGCCGTGATGTGGCGGTAGGTGCCCAGCACGATGTTGTTGGCGGCCAGCGAGTCGGCGGTGACGAAGAAGCCCAAGTTGCGCTTGACCAGGCGGCGCTCGTCGTCGGTCAGGCCGTTCGGGTTCTTCCACAGCTCGATGTCGCGCTGCATGTTGACCTCTTGCGGCATCCAGTGGTTGGCGCAGCCGGCCAGGTATTTGTCCCAGGCCCATTTGTACTTGAACGGCACCAACTGGTTGACGTCGGTCTTGCCGTTGATGATGCGCTTGTCGTCGGCGTTGACGCGGCGCGCGACCTGTTCGGCGTTGGCCTCGCCGGTCTGGCCGAGGCCGGTGTTCAGCTCGGTGGCGCCGAGCGGCGTTTGGTTGGCTGGACGCGGCGCGGCGGCCGACGTGGCTTCATCATCCCAAGACAACATGGTGGTGTTCCTTCCTAATGCCGGCGCGGAGCCGGCGTGTTCTGTAAAAAGAAGCGCCCGGCGCGGCCGGGTCGGTTCTAGGACTATATTTTAACGCCGCCGGCCGGAGCCGGCCGGCGGCGTTTCACTTGCGTTTTACTTGCGTTTTACTTCATTACTGACAGGCTTCGCATTCCTCGAAACCGTCGTCGCCCGGACGCAGGTAGCAGGCGGCGCCGTCGGCTTCGGCCTGGGCCGCCGCCGCGGCGGCCACGCCGGCCGCCTGGGTCGCCAGCGCGCTGGCCGACATGCCGCCGTCGACCGACACCGCGTTCAGCGCGCCGGTCTTGGAGGTCGATTTCTCCATGTGGGTGGCGGCGATGGTGCGCAGGTAGTAGGTGGTCTTCAGGCCGCGCAGCCAGGCCAGCTTGTAGGTCTCGTCGAGCTTCTTGCCCGAGGCGCCGGCCATGTAGATGTTCAGCGACTGGGCCTGGTCGATCCACTTCTGCCGACGCGAGGCGGCTTCCACCAGCCAGGTCGGCGAGACTTCGAAGGCCGTTGCGTAAATGTCACGCAGGTCCTGCGGGATGCGGTCGATCTTGGCCAGCGAACCGTCGAAGTACTTCAGGTCGGAGATCATCACCTCGTCCCACAGCTCGCGCGCCTTCAGGTCGCGCACCAGGTAGGCGTTGATCTCGGTGAACTCGCCCGACAGGTTGGACTTGACGTACAGGTTCTGGAAGGTCGGTTCGATACAGGCCGACACGCCGATGATGTTCGAGATGGTCGCCGTCGGGGCGATCGCCACGCAGTTCGAGTTGCGCATGCCGAACTTCTTGATGCGCTCGCGCACCGGGGTCCAGTCCATCGCCGACGAGCCGTCGACCTCCAGGTAGCCGCCGCGCTCCTCGCCCAGCAGCTTGACCGAGTCCTGCGGCAGGATGCCACGGTCCCACAGCGAGCCCTTGTACGAGGCGTAGTGGCCGCGTTCCTCGGCCAGCTCGGTCGACGACAGGTAGGCGTAGTAGCACACCGCCTCCATCGAGGTGTCGGCGAAGGCCACCGAGGTGTCCGACGCGAACGGCACGCGCATCATGTGCAGGCAGTCCTGGAAGCCCATCACGCCCAGGCCGACCGGACGGTGGCGCATGTTCGAGTTGCGCGCCTTGTCGACGGCGTAGTAGTTGATGTCGATGACGTTGTCGAGCATGCGCATGGCGGTGCGGATGGTCTTCTGCAGCTTGACGTGGTCCAGCTTGCCTTCCTTCATGTGGGCCGGCAGGTTGACCGAACCCAGGTTGCAGACGGCGATTTCGTCCGGACCGGTGTTGAGCGTGATCTCGGTGCACAGGTTCGAGCTGTGCACCATGCCGACGTGCGACTGCGGCGAACGGATGTTGCACGGGTCCTTGAAGGTGATCCATGGGTGGCCGGTTTCGAACAGCATCGACAGCATCTTGCGCCACAGGTCCAGCGCGGCGATCTTCTTGAAGACGCGGATCTCGCCGGCGGCGGCCTTGGCTTCGTAGCCCAGGTAGGCCGTCTCGAAGGCCTTGCCGACCAGGTCGTGCAGGTCCGGCGCGTCGCTCGGCGAGAGCAGGGTCCAGTCGGCCTTTTCCATCACGCGCTTCATGAACAGGTCGGGGATCCAGTTGGCCGTGTTCATGTCGTGGGTGCGGCGGCGGTCGTCGCCGGTGTTCTTGCGCAGGTCGAGGAACTCCTCGATGTCCATGTGCCAGGTTTCCAGGTAGGCGCAGACCGCGCCCTTGCGCTTGCCGCCCTGGTTGACCGCGACGGCGGTGTCGTTGACCACCTTCAGGAAGGGCACGACGCCCTGCGATTTGCCGTTGGTGCCCTTGATGTGGGCGCCCAGCGCGCGCACCGGGGTCCAGTCGTTGCCCAGGCCGCCGGCGAACTTGGCCAGCAGCGCGTTTTCCTTGATGGCGTCGTAGATGCCTTCCAGGTCGTCCGAGACGGTGGTCAGGTAGCACGACGACAGCTGCGAACGCAGGGTGCCGGAGTTGAACAGGGTCGGGGTCGAGCTCATGAAGTCGAACGACGACAGCAGGTGGTAGAACTCGATGGCGCGCGCTTCGCGGTCGCTCTCGTTGAGCGACAGGCCCATCGCCACGCGCATGTAGAAGGCCTGCGGCATTTCGATGCGGACGTCGCGCACGTGCAGGAAGTAGCGGTCGTACAGGGTCTGCAGGCCGATGTAACCGAACTGCAGGTCGCGGTCGGCGACGATGGCCTTGGCCAGGCGGGCCAGGTCGAACTCGGCCAGTTTGACGTCGAGCAGCTCTTCCTTGATGCCCTTGGCGATGTAGGCGCCGAAGTAGTCGACGTAGGCGGCGGCGGCGGCGGCCTGCGGCACCTCTTTGCCGAACACTTCCTTGCGGATGGTGTGCAGCAGAATGCGGGCGGTGACCTGCGAGTAGGCCGGGTCCTTCTCCATCAGCGCGCGGGCGGCCAGGATGGCGGACTTGTGCAGCTCTTCGACGGGCACGCCGTCGTACAGGTTCTTGACGGTTTCGGCCAGGATGGCGTCGGCGTCGACGTGCTTTTCCAGACCGACGCAGGCGGCGGCGATCAGGTCGCGCACCAGGTTCATGTCGAGCAGGCGGCGTTCGCCGTTTTCGATGACGTGGATCTGCGGCGCGTCGATCTGCGCGGCGGCGCCCAGCGCCTCCTTCTGCGCGCGGCGCTCTTCCATATGCTTGGCGCGGTACAGCACGTAAGCGCGCGCGACGTCGTGCTCACCGGAGCGCATCAACGACAGTTCCACCTGGTCCTGCACATCCTCGATGTGGAAGGTGCCGCCGCCCGGCTGGCGGCGCACCAACGCCGCGACCACGCCGTCGGTCAGCTGTTCCACCATCTCGCGCACGCGGGCCGAGGCGGCGCCCTGGCCGCCGTTGACGGCGAGGAAGGCCTTGGTCATGGCGATGGCGATCTTCGACGGCTCGAAAGCGACGACGGCGCCGTTGCGGCGCAGGATGCGGTAATCGCCGAGCAGGCTGGCTGCCTTGGTGTGGCCGCTAGCCGCGCTCGCAGACGCCGGGGCTACCTGCGCTGGATGGATGGAAGTGTCTTGAGTAGATTGCATTTAAGCTCCCCGGGGTAACAGCGTGCAGTCGTACTGCGCGGCTAATTGTTGTGTAAAAAAGGCCAAAATGAAGCACCCAGCCTGACTACGGGCTGGGGTGACAGCGACAAAAAAAGCTTAGAAATCGGTTCGGTGGGCGAGTTGCGGACAGCAGAACGTTTGGTGAACCTTTGACATGTTTGACCACTACATTTAGTGAATTGCGTGAATCGATACACTGATTGTAGTGTTCAAAAATGATCAAGACAAGCGGAAATTTCGTTGCGAACGGCAATTTTCCTATTGACTTTCCGGGAGGTCAATCGGGAAGCGCAGTTGCCGGTTAGCAGATACTAACGCATCGGCCCCGCTTGCCTTTTTCTTAAGCAGATGCATCCATAAAACAATGTATTTTTCCCAACCAAAACACGCTCCCGGGTCGGTTTTACGGCCCGGCGCGATATGTTCGTGGCCCTGCACGTCGCGCAGCGGATAGCGTTCCTGCAGCGCCAGGGTCAGCGCCGCCAGGGTCGCGTACTGGGCCGGTTCGAAGGGCAGATGGTCCGTCCCCTCCAGCTCGACACCGATGGAAAAATCGTTGCAGCGCTCGCGACCGTTGAACACCGAGGCGCCGGCGTGCCACGCCTTATCGTTGCAAGAAACATATTGCACGAGGCGGCCGTCGCGCCGGATGAAGAAGTGGCTGGACACCCGCAACCCGCGCAGGGCGGCCAAGGAGGGATCGGCATTATAGTCTAAGCGGCCGGTAAACAAGTCGGACACATGCGGCCCGCCGAAGCGGCCGGCCGGCAGGCTGATGTTGTGCACCACCAGCAGGCTGATGCCGGCGCCGTCCGGCCGGGCGTCGCAATGCGGCGAGTCGTAGCGGCGCGCGCCGGCGCACCAGCCGTCGACGTCGAGCGACAGCGGCGCGGCTGGCGGCGGATTGCCCGGCGTGTTTTCCATTGAATGGCTCATCGGCTTACTTGTCGGCCTATTTATTGGATTATTCACGCTTCCGGCTCCTGGATGCCCAGCTTCTGCATCTGGTAGCGCAACTGGCGGAAGCTGATTCCCAGCAGCTGGGCCGCCTGGGTGCGGTTGTACTGGGTCTGCGCCAGGGCGCGGATGATGATGTCGCGCTCGATCTGGTGCAGGTAGTCGGGCAGGCTGGCCGGCAGCGCCTCCAGCGGCGGCGTGCACGGCTCGGCGGCGCACGGCGGCGCGGTGGCTTGGCTGGCTTGGCTGGCTTGGCTGGCTTGGGCGGCGCCGACGGCGCCTTCGGCCGGCCGCGCGCCCTTCAGCGCCAGGTCGGCCACCTCGATGACGCCGTCGTCGGCGAAGGCCAGGGCGCGTTCGAGGATGTTCTCCAGCTCGCGCACATTGCCGGGGAAGGCGTAACCGCGCAGCGCCTCAAGCACCTGCGGCCCCAGCACCACGCGCTGGCCGAAACTGCCCAGCCGGGCCAGGATGGTGTCGGTCAGCGGGCCGAGATCGTCGAGCCGCTCGCGCAGCGGCGGCAGTTGCAGCTCGATGACGTTGAGGCGGTAGAACAGGTCCTGGCGGAAGCGCCCCGTCTCGACGCAGTGGGCCAGGTCCTGGTGGGTGGCGCTGATGATGCGCACGTCGACCGGCTCCTCGACGGTGGCGCCGATCTTGCGCACGCGCCGCTCCTGGATGGCGCGCAGCAGCTTGACCTGCATCGCCAGCGGCAGGTCGGCCACCTCGTCGAGCAGCAGGGTGCCGCCGTTGGCGGCCTGGAAGAAGCCGTCGCGCTCCTCGGCGGCGCCGGTGAAGGCGCCCTTGCGGTAGCCGAAGAACTCGGCCTCCATCAAGGCTTCGGGGATGGCGCCGCAGTTGACGGCGACGAAGGGCTTGCCGGCGCGCGAGCTTTGCGCGTGGATCTCGCGCGCGGCCAGCTCCTTGCCGCTGCCGGACTCGCCGTGGATGGCGATCGGCGCCATCGAGCGGGCCAGCCGGGCGATCTGCGCGCGCAGCGCCTGGATCACCGCCGAGTCGCCCTTCAGCCGGCTGGCGGCGGCCGGCGCCGGCGCCTCGGCGGCCGGCGCGTTGAGCCGCAGCGCCGACTGCACCATGGCGCGCAACTGGTCCAGCACCACCGGCTTGGAGACGTAGTCGAAGGCGCCTGCCTTCAAGGCGACGACGGCGTTGTCGGCGCTGCCGAAGGCGGTGACGACGGCGATCGGGGTGTTCTTGTAGGCGGCGACCACCTCGCGCACCAGCTCCAGGCCGAGGCCGTCGGGCAGGCGCATGTCGGTCAGCACCAGCGCGTAGTCATGCTCGGGCAGCAGGGCGCGCGCCTGCGCCAGCGTGGCGGCGCTGTCGACGTCGAGGCCCATGCGCACCAGGGTGATCTCGAGCAGCTCGCGCAGGTCCGCCTCGTCGTCGACGACCAGAACGCGGGGACAGGCGCGGACAGCGGTCATGGCACTTCCTTCACTGTGGCGCGCTCAGGCGGCCGGCGCGGCCAGCGTGGCCGCCCCGGCGAAGGTGACGACGAAACGGCCGCTGGAGCGGCGCCCGCCGTCGGCGTCGAGCTTGGCCGCCGCCTGGGTATGCTCGGCCACGGCGGCGTCGAAGCGGTATTCGTAGTCGAGCATCGCTTCGTTATTCAAGCACAGTTCGCGCGCCAGATACAAGCCCAGTCCGGTGCCCTTGCTCGAGGTGGTGTAGAAAGGTTCGAACAAATGCGCCCTCACCTCGGGCGTGATGCCCGGGCCGTCGTCCTGCACGTGCAATTCGAGGCGGCGGCCGTTGTCGCTAATCAGATACAGCCGGATGCTGGCCGGGCCGCCGCTGGCGTAGCGCACCGCGTTGTTGAGCAGGTTCAGCACCACCTCGCGCAGGTGCAGCGGGTCGAAGCGCACCGCCGCGCCGGCCGCCACGTCGAGCCGCAACAGCTCGGCCGCCAGGCCGTGGCCGGCGTCGAACTCCGCCTTGAGCTCGGCCAGGAAGACGGCCAGCGCCAGCGGCTCGCCGTGCGGCTGCACCTTGCGCGACAGCTGCAGGATGTCCTCGACCATGCGGTTGACGCGGGCCACGTTGTCGCCGACGATCTGCAGCAGGCGGCGCTGGCCGGCGCCGGCCAGGTCCTCGCCGAGCAGCGCGGTGGCGTGGCCGATGGCCGACAGCGGATTGCGCACCTCGTGGGCGATGCTGGCGGTGAGGCGGCCCATCGAGGCCAGCTTGAGCTGCTGGGCGCGGTTCTCGATGCCGCTGACGTCCTGCAGGAAGATCACGCTGCGCTCGGTGTCCAGGCCGCTGGTGTCGACCGCCGCGAAGCGCAGCTTGAGGTGGGCCAGCAGGTCGCGCCGCGCGCTCCAGGCCGCCGTCACGCCCTGCAGGGCGCTGTCGTTGTAGGGTTTGATGGTGACGAAGGCGCTGTCCTGCGCCGGCGCGGCGCGCCAGCGGGCGTAGGCCTGGGCCAGCGGCAGCAGCGCCGCCGCGTCGGCCAGGCGCAGCCGCGCCAGCCCTTCCAGCACGCCCAGGCCGAGCATCTGCTGGGCCGCCGGGTTGCCGGCCAGCACCTCGCCGTCCGGCCCGATGACCAGGATACCGTCGCCCACCGTGGCCATCACCAGGCGGTTGACGGCCTGCTGCACGTCGATCTCGACGCCGCGGCGCAGCGCCAGTTCCTCCTGGCCGATCAGGCGGGCCGCCATGCGGTTGACCACCAGCACGGCGGCGAAGAAGGCGGCGCAGTACAGGCCGGCGTGCAGCAGCACCATCTCGCCGTCGAGCAGCAGGGTCTGGTAGATGCTCTCGCCCAGCACGAACAGGGTGACCAGGGCGGCGCAGAACAACGCCAGCAGCAGCGGCGCCAGGATCGCCACGCCGGCCAGCGGGAACAGGTAGAGGATGGCCAGGCCGCTGCGGGCGCCGCCGGCGCCCTGGTAGAGCAGCGAGATCAAGGCCAGGTCGCAGACGATCTGCGCCATCAGCTGCAGCAGGAAGCGGCGGCGCACACGCAAGGTGGTCAGGGCGAAGCCCAGCGCCAGCAGCAGGTAGGCGACGCAGATGCGGCCGTAGAGCAGATTGTCGGCGCCGCGCGGGCCGTGGCCGGCCGGGTCGAGGCTGAGGTAGACCAGCAGCACCAGGGCGATCACCACCCGCGTGCCGTTGAGCGTTTGCAGCGAACGCCAGAAGGTCTCGCGCGTTGCCGCCGACAAGGCCTGCAGGCGCGAGACCACCGTCAGGCGGCCGGCAGGCGGGCGTGGGCGGCGCTACAGTAGTCGCGGCCGCCGGCCGCCACCGTCTCCGAGGCCGGATAGTAGACGCCGCAGTGGGCGCAGCACAGCATGGTTTCGATCTCGGCGGCGGGGGGG
>NZ_JAEMNU010000049.1:0-22726 GCF_016461825.1 Rugamonas violacea
TGCGGAAGTCGACCGGGTCGCGGCATAAAAACACCTGGTCGATGCGGCAGCCCGGGTGCATCAGCGCGCTCCCGCGTGGGCGTGGGCGTGGGCGTGGGCCTGGTCCAAGGCCAGCAGCCACGCCGGAGACGGCAACGCCGCCATCTCCAGGTGCAGGCCGGAACCGAGCACCAGTGTGCACGGGCCGTCCGTCGCGGCCGTCGCGGCGGCCACCACCCGCAGCGCAACGAACTTGGCCGCTACGCGGCCACCCTCGCTCGCCTCGGCGGCCGGCGTCAATTTGCGACGCCAGTAGTACAGCGACGCCAGCGTCAGGCCGTACCGCCGCGCATACACGCTCGCCGCACCGCCGTCGCGGCGGCACGCCTCAACGTGGGATGTCCAAAATTCGTTATCGCCGTCCATGCTTGCTCCCGTTTAAATTGAAAGGGCAAGCATGGCGAAATCAGGGCCAGGCCACAAGATTGTGGTTCATGGATCGCTTACACATCAATGGGAAAACGCCGCAGATACGACAGGCTGGAATAGCCGGTGCCGAAATCGTCGATCGAGATGTGCACGCCGAGTGCCTTCAGATCGCGCAGGATCTCAATCGCGCTGTCGACATCGCTCATGACTGTGCCTTCGGTCAGCTCCAGCTCCAGCAACTGCGGGACCATGCCGGTTTCGCGCAGCAGACCGGCGATCGATTGCACCAGCGTCTGTTGCATGAACTGGCGCGGCGACAGATTGACCGCCACCCGCAGCGTCGGCCAGCCGGCCCGGTGCCATGCCATGGTTTGCAGGCAGGCGGTGCGCAGCACCCATGCACCGATCGGAATAATCAAGCCCATGTCCTCGGCCAGGCCGATGAAACGGGTCGGCGCTATCATGCCCTGGGTCGGATGATTCCAGCGCAGCAGCGCCTCCATCCCGATGATCTGGCCGCTCTTAAAACTGAGTTGCGGCTGGTAATGCAGCACGAACTCGTCGCGCTCCAACGCGCGCCGCAGGTCAGCCTCGATTTTCAGCCGGTCCAGCGTACGCTCGTTCATTTGCGCGGTGTAGAACTGGAAGGCATTGCGCCCCAGTTCCTTTGCGCGGTACATTGCGATGTCGGCGTAGCGCGTCAGGCTCTCGGCGCTGTCGCCGTCGGTCGGATAGGTCGCAACCCCGACGCTGCAGGTGAGGAAGAATTCGTGGCCCTGCACCATGATCGGTAGCGCCACCGCCTCCATGATGCGCGTCAGCACGACGACGCCAGTGCCGTCCTCGGGGTTCTCGGGCAACACCAGCATGAACTCATCGCCACCCAGGCGCGCCACGGTATCGGTTTCGCGCACGCATGTCAGTAAGCGCCCGGCCACGATCTTTAGCAGACTGTCGCCGGCTTCGTGGCCCAGCGTATCGTTGACGAACTTGAACCTATCTAGGTCGAGGAAGGCGACCCAGAACGAACCATTTCTGCGCCGCCCGCCGCTGATCGCTTCATTCAAGCGGTCGCGCAACAGATTGCGGTTGGCCAGGCCCGTCAGGCTGTCATGGGTGGCCTGGTACTCGATCTCGGCCTCGTAACCCATAGCCGCCGAGATGTCGTACTGGGCGACCACAAAATGGCTGACGGCGCCGCTCTGGTCCTGGACCGGCGCCACGAACAGATCGCTCCAGTAGCCGCTGCCGTCCTTATGGTGATGGCGCACCAGCGCATGGCCTTCGCTCTGCTCGCGCAAGGCGGTATGGATCTGCTCGATATTGCCCTGATACTGTTGGCTGCCGTGCAGAAAATCCAGGCTGCGCCCGAGCACCTCCTGCGCGCTGAATCCGGTGATGCGCTCGAACGCCGGATTGACGTATTCGATCGGGTACTCCGGCGCTTGGGCGCTGCAAAGGATGATGGCGTTGGCCGACACTTCAATCACGCGCTCCCGAAGCTGCAGCCGCTGCTCGGTTTGGGCGTGCCGGGCGATATCCTCCGCCAAGCGCAGATTGGCGAATTCCAGCGCGGCCGTGCGTTCGCGCGTGACCCGCTCGATGGTGGCGATACGCGACACCAGCGCATACACATAGGCGGCCGCCAGCACGGTCGACAGCAATCCACCTAGTAGCGCGTACAGCGACGCGTTGTGGCCGTGGGCAAAAAATATTTCCGCCTGGCTGGCCTCGACCAGCAAGGTCTGGTTGGCCAGCGTAAAGCTCAGTTTCACCGGCGCTGGACGGTCATAAAACAGCCACGCCGGCAACATGGTGGGGCCCTGCGCCAAGCCGGCGTGGGGGGGCGGGGCATTGCCGTAACGCGCGATCAGACGCGGCGCGGCGCCGGCCGTCGTCGCATACAACAACATGCTCATGCCCTGCTGTGGCGGGAAGCCCTGCGCCTGCAGCACCGGCTCCAACAGGCTGTCGGCACGGAGCTCAGCCGCGATTTCGCCGATCGCCGCGCGTTGGCGCGCGGCGGCGGTGTCGATCGGCGCCCCTTGCCAGAAGATCGGTGACAGCACGCGGAAACCGGTCTGCCGGCCGCCAGTGAGCAACAGCGGCAGTGCGCCGCTGGCGGCCATGCTACCGCGCTCGCGCGACAAGCGGCGCGCTTCGGTCCACTCTGGCATCGGTGCCGTGTCCAGTCCCAGTAAGCCTTCATTGCCAAACAGCGGTTCCAGATAATCGATGACGAGGTAGGCGTCGCGCAGCCCGGCGCGGCGCACGCGGCCATCCACCAGCTCAGTCAGCGTAAAGCCCGGGAAGCGGCGGCGCATGGCAGTCTCATATGCGGCGCGGTCGCCGGACTGGATCAGCCGTTGAAACGACAGCGCCTGAATTTGCGGCGAGCGCTCCCGCAGCGGCGCAGTGAAGCGATGGAATTGCTCGCGGCTGATGACGCCGAAGGTGGAAAAGAGCTGACTGAGCACTTCGATATGTGCCACCGCGTCGTGCAGGCTGCCGACCACCGCATTGATGCGCAACTTTGCGTTTTGCTGGAATTGGGCGTTTTGCCGGGCCGTTTCAAATTGCCGGACGGTGAAGAACAGAGCAAACGTTAGAGCCAAGCCGATCATCAAGGTCAACAGAGCCGACAGCGACACGGAAAAGCGAACCCGCCGTATCAGCCGTTCCATTGAGCTCTCCTTGTTCTAGCTAAGCTGCGCCCAAGAATGGGCGGAAAATAGTAAAAGAGATAAAATTTTCGTATTGACAACGGAGGGGCAGCCAATTTAGCGCGCCGCCGCGTGTTTCATTCTTGCATAGTTTTGTCTGGGGAAAATCATTATTTTAGATACCCAAACTGTGCCGATTTCTGGAGTGGGAGGGGTTCTAACTCATCCCATTACACACAACTCTGAAGCGCGTCCTGAACACTGCCGAAAAGCCGTTTACATTCAATGAGTTGCAAGCCCACTTGTAAACTTTCTCGAATTCGCGTTTACTCTCGTCTTTTAGGCGGCGCACGTGGGCAGAAAGCAAGCAGCGCAGAGTTGGACGGAGGAAGAATTTGCCGGACTGGACCTGGGTATTTCCTCGCTCCGGACTGGCGGCCGATTTGCAGCTCTATTCGTCGCGCACCACGCTGGGCGCCGACAACAACTACAACAAGCTGTCGTTCTCGGCACAGAAAGCACTGGCGCGCGGCCCGCACTCCTTGCTGGCGGCGATCGAGGTGCAGCGCAAAATGGGCGGCAATGAGCTGCCGGACGATGAATTCATCGCCTTCGGGGGCTTCCTCAAATTATCCGGCTACCGCACCGGTGAACTGGTGGGCAACAGCCTCCACTTCGGCCGCCTGGTGTACAACTACCGCATCGCCGGTCCGGGCTTGCTGGACGGCGCCTACCTTGGCGCCTCCGCCGAGCTGGGTCGGATGGGCGACACGATCAACTCCGTCAACGGTCAACAGACTGCGCGCAGCAACGCGCTGTATATTGCCATCGATACGCCGCTGGGGCCGCTATATCTCGGCGCCGGCCGCGCCACCAAGGGTAAAAACGCACTATATTTATTGATCGGCAAACCTTGATGGATCGGCAGTCAGCGCCGGCCAGGGCGAATCTGCGTTAGAACCTGCGGTGGCCATCGTCCGGTTCGCAACGACCGATAAATGCCATCAAACCTTCGATGGCCATGGAGCGCCCAAGGGAGCAAGACGGGTGGCGATGGCGATCTTCGACAATTTCAAGTGTGTTTCTCCCATGTGGAATGGGGCGATATTACAATCGCGCTAAGCTACCGGGTTTCTCCAGTATTGGTGGCAATACAAACTTGAACGCCTTCTTCTCGCCCAACGCGCCGATACTTAATCCACGGTTTTTTTCGGTCGAATAGGCCGCGCTGGCCGCCAACTGGCATTTTGTCACGGTTAACTTTGCGACGTCTGGCGGCTCCGCCGGCGGCCCGTCCGCCGTGACCGCGCTGGCCGCACGGGGGGGAGCGGCCCGGTCAGAAGAATTGGCGCCAGTCGGCCAGCCAGCCGGGGAACTCCTCCACCGGCATCGGCCTGGCGATGTAGTAGCCTTGCGCATAGGTGCAACCCAGGCCCTGCAGGAAGTCCCAGTCCTGCTTGGTTTCCACCCCCACCGCCACCGAGCGCCGCTCCAGGCTGCGCGCCAGTCCCAGGCAGGAACGCAGCACGGTGCCAATCGGTCGGCGCTTGGCGGCGCCGTCGACGAAACTGCGGTCGATCTTCAATTCGGTGAACGGGATGCGCGCCAACAGCTGCAGGTTGGAGCGGCCGGTGCCATAGTCGTCGATGGCCAGGCCGAAGCCCAGCATGCGCAGGCGCAGCAGGCGTTCGAGGAAGTACGGTTCGGTGCTCAGCACGGCCGACTCGGTCATCTCGAAGGTGATGTAATCGGCCAGCATATCGTGGCGTTCCAGGCAGGCGGCGATCTGCTCGATGAACTGGGGATGCGCCAGCGTGTTCTGGTCGACGTTGATGGACACCGAAATCGGGATGTTTTGCCGATGCAGGCCGCGGCAGGCCGCCACCGATTTTTCGATCATGCTCCAGTCGAGGAAATCGATGCGGCCGTTGGCCTCCAGCGCGCCGAAGAAGGCGGCCGGGCTGAGCAAACCGTGCTGCGGATGCTGCCAGCGGGCGAACATCTCCAGCCCCTTGACCTGGCCGGTGGCCAGTTCGATCATCGGCTGGAAGTGGGGCTCGAATTCGCGCGCCTGCAAGCCGCGCCCCACCTCGGCGAAGGAAAAGCTCAGCGCCGAGCGGCGCAGTTCGTTGCGCCGCTCCGGCGGCAGGTAGTTGGCGACCAGCGCCGCCAGCGCCGCCGGCGTGACCGGCTTGGCGATGCTGCCCAGCAGATTGAGGCCGTAGGCCATGGCCATGGTCTCGACCGAAAACAACAATTCGGCGCCCTGCTCGCCGGTGACGATGACGCCGCCCTGCACCTGCGCCTCGCCCAGCCGACGGATCAGCTCCAGCCCGTCCATGCCCGGCAGCGCCAGGTCGATGAGGACGATCTGCGGCGACGGCGCGATGTCCTCGTCGAACAGGCGCAGGGCGTTGTGGCCGTCGGCCGCCTCGCTGACGGTGACCGCGCCCATCGCGCGCAGCATGCCGGCCGCTGCCTGCCGCTGCGCCGCGTCGCCGTCGGCGACCAGAAAGTGCAACTGCGCGATGTCCATGGACTGCTCCTGGGTGGTGCGGCCGGCGCCGCCTTGACTGATTCGCGTCTACACAGCTTACCTCACGGGCACCGCACAACCATCGTTTCGGCCTGTATTAAGCCTGATTCTGCCTGACTTGCTCGAAAAAGCATACAGCGGCGCAGGCCGCGACGTTGAGCGACTCGACTTGGCCCAGGTGCGGAATCACCACCTGGTGGGTCGCCGCCGACAGCAAATCGTCGGCCACGCCCTGCCCTTCGTGGCCGAACAGCCAGCCGACCGGCTGGCGCAGGTCGACGTCGTACAGCTTTTGGGTGGCGTAGCCGCTGGTCGCCAGCGTGGCGATCGACGCGCCCCGCACCAGCGGCGCCAGGTCGACGTTCTCGAAGATCTCCAGCACGAAGTGGGCGCCCATCGCCGCGCGCAGCACCTTGGGCGACCAGCAGAACGCCGTGCCGGCGCTGCAGTAGACCTGGGTGATGCCGGCCGCCGCCGCGCTGCGCAGGATGGAGCCGACGTTGCCGGGGTCCTGCACGTTATCCAGCAGCACCGCCGAGACGGTCAGCGCGGCCGGCGCGGCGCGTTCCGGCGTATCGATCAGGAACATCACGCCGACGCCGTGTTCGACCTGGCTGACCGCCTTGTACAGCGCGTCCGGCAGGGCCAGCACATGGGCGTGGCGCGCCTCCAGCTGGCCGATGATCTCGCCCACCTCCGGGTTGTGCAGCGCCGTCTCGCTGACCACGCACTGTTGCGGCAAGCCGCGCAGCTGCAGGTAGGCCTGGCACAGGTGGACGCCGTCGAGCAGCGTCTGGCCGACCTTCTTGCGCGCCTGCGAGCTGCCGGCCAGGTGCTTCAGTTCCTTGTACTGCGCGTTGTCGCGCGAGGTGATGGTCTTCATACGCCGCCTCCCGGGCCGCTCAATTCAAGCACTTTGCGCACCGGGCCGAACGAGCGGCGGTGCACCGGCGAGGCGCCGAACTCGCGCAGGCGCGCCAGGTGCAGCGCGGTCGGATAGCCCTTGTGTTGGTCGAAGCAGTACTGCGGATAGGCGACGTGCAGCGTCACCAGGGCGGCGTCGCGCGCGGTCTTGGCCAGGATCGAGGCGGCGGAGATCGAGTCGACCTTGTCGTCGCCGCCGACGATGGCCATGGCCTGGATCGTCATCACCGGGCAGCGGTTGCCGTCGATCAGGGCCAGCGTCGGCACGGTGGCCAGCGCCTCGACGGCGCGCCGCATGGCCAGCAGCGAGGCCTGCAGGATATTGAGTTCGTCGATCTCGGCCTCGGAGGCCTCGGCCACGGCCCAGGCCAGCGCGTTGGCCTTGATGACGGGCGCCAGCAGGTCGCGCTTGGCCTCGCTCAGCTTCTTCGAATCGCGCAGGCCGGCGATGGGACGGTCGACGTGCAGGATCACGGCGGCGGCAAACACCGGGCCGGCCAGTGGGCCACGGCCCGCCTCGTCAACGCCGCAGACGATTTCGTCGAGGGAGAACGGCAGGTCGTCGAACAGGCCGGGATAGATGTTTTTCACTGGTTGCTTCACTGGGTGGCTACTTTACTGTTTTACTTTTTTGATTGAAGCGAATGCTGCGGATACGACAAATGAAACCGGCGCCGCCTAGCGCCCCGCGATGACGCGCATGACCGCCTGCGCGCTCTCCTGCGCACTGTTGCGCAGCAGGCTGTGGTGCATCTCGGTGAAGCGCTGCGCCAGTTGCAGGCGGTGTGGCACGTCGCTCAGCTGGCGCCACATGGCCTCGGCCAGCGCGGCCGGACTGGCGGCGTCCTGCAGCAGCTCGGGGACGAGGAATTCGCGCGCCAAAATATTCGGCAGGCCGATCCACGGCTGGTAGCCGAAGTGGCGCAGGATCTGCCATTCGGCCGCCATCATCTTGTAGGCGATGACCATCGGCTTCTTGAACAGCGCCACCTCCAGCGAGGCCGTGCCGGAGGCCACCAGCACCGCGTCGGCGGCGGCGATGGCGGTGTGCGACTGGCCGTCGAGCAGTTGGATCTCGACGTCCTGCAGGCCGGCCTGGGCCACCAGTTCGAGGAAGTACTGGCGCTGCTTCTCGCCGGCCATCGGCGCGACGAAGCGCAGCGAGCGGTCGCGCGCCAGCAGCAGCTTGGCGGCGCCGACGAAGGCGGATGTGTTGTACTTCAGCTCGGACATGCGGCTGCCCGGCATGATGGTGACCACGTTGGCGTCCTGCGGCAGGCCGAGTTGGAGCCGGGCGCCCGCCTCGTCCGGCGTCAGCGGCACCAGCTCGGCCAGCGGATGGCCGACATAGCTGACCGGCACGCCGGCCTTGCGGTAGATCTCCTCCTCGAAGGGGAACACCACCAGCATGTGCGAGACGGCCTTGATGATCTTCTTGATGCGGCCGCCGCGCCAGGCCCAGATCTGCGGCCCGATGTAGTGCACGGTGGGGATGCCGGCGTCCTTCAGCTGCATCTCCAGGCCGAGGTTGAAGCCGGGGTAGTCGGCGCCGATGAACACCGCCGGCCGTTCGGCCAGCAGCTGGTCGCGCAGCGCGTTCTGGATGCCCTTGATGTCGCGGTAGCGCGGAATCACCGCCAGCAGGCCGCGCACCGTCAGCCGGTCCATCGGCCAATGCGACTCGAAGCCCTGCGCCATCATGTGCTCGCCGCCGATGCCGTGGAAGCGCGCCTGCGGCAGCAAAGGCCGCAGGCCCGACAGCAGGCGCGCCGCCAGCACGTCGCCGGACGGTTCGCCGGCCACCAGCGCGACCGAGGTCGCGGCGGGCTTAGCGGACGATGCCACGGGATGCCGTATCGAGGAATTCGCGCATGGCGCGGATTTGCCCGGCCGCCGCCGGCGTGGCCAGCTCCTCGGCCAGCAGGGCCGCCTTGGCCTCTTCCAAGGTCAGGCCGGAGCGGTAGAGGATCTTGTAGGCCGCGCGCACGCCGTTGATCTGCTCGCGCGTGAAGCCGCGCCGCTTCAGGCCTTCGATGTTGACGCCGTGGGCCTGCGCCGGATTACCGTTCAACAGCACATACGGCGGCACGTCCTGGGTCAGGCTGGTGCTCATGCCGACGAAGGCGTGGGCGCCGATCTTGCAAAACTGGTGGACGTTGGCGAAGCCGCTCATGATCACCCAGTCGCCGATTTCGACGTGGCCGGCGATCTGCGCGTTGTTCGAGAAGATCGTGTTGCTGCCGACCTGGCAGTCGTGCGCCAGGTGGACATAGGCCGAAATCCAGTTGTCGTCGCCCAGGCTGGTGACGCCGCGATCCTGCACCGTGCCGGTGTTGAAGGTGCAGAACTCGCGGATGGTGTTGCGGTCGCCGATGGTCAGGCGGGTCGCTTCGCCGGCCCATTTCTTGTCCTGCGGCGCGGCGCCGATCGAGGAGAACTGGAACAGCTTGTTGTCGCGGCCGATGGTGGTGTGGCCTTCGATGACCACGTGCGGCCCCACCACGGTGCCGGCGCCGATGCTGACGTGCGGCCCGATGATGGTGTACGGTCCCACCTCGACGCTGCTGTCGAGCTGCGCCTTCGGATCGATGACTGCGGTCGAATGGATCTTCACCATGCTCTTACTTCCCGGCTGGCTGGCTAGCGTCGTCGGCGCTGCGGATGGTGCACATCAATTCGGCTTCGACGGCGACCTTGCCGTCGACGCTGCCGACCGCCTTGTATTTCCAGATGCCGCGCGAAACGCGCAGGATCTCGACGTTCATCACCAGCTGGTCGCCCGGTTCGACCGGACGCTTGAAGCGGGCGTTGTCGATGCCGACGAAGTAGACCACCGAGTTCTCGTCCGGCTTGATGTCCATGGTCAGGAAGGACAGGATGGCGGCGGTCTGCGCCATCGCCTCGATCATCAGCACGCCCGGCATCACCGGCTTGTGCGGGAAGTGGCCGTTGAAGAATTCCTCGTTGACGGTGACGTTCTTGATCGCGGTGATCGATTTGTTGGCTTCCCAGTCGAGCACGCGGTCGACCAGCAGCATCGGATAACGATGTGGCAGATACTGTTTGATCTGGTGGATATCCATGCTCTTCTTGGCTGGAGTCTCGGTGGCGGTGCTGATGTCGGTAGTGGTCATTTTGTGTCTTGTGTGGTCAGTGTTTTAATTGTTTTTTCGAGTGCGCGGATTTTTTCGCGCATGCTCGCCAGGTTGCGCACGATGGCGGCCGATTTCTCCCACTCGGCGTTCTTGGCCAATGGGTAGAAGCCGGTGTACTGGCCCGCTTCCAAGATCGAGCGCGACACCATGCTGCCCGAGGAAATGTGCACGCGGTCGGCGATGGTCAGGTGGCCGAGCACCATGGCGGCGCCGCCGAAGGTGCAGTATTTGCCGATCTTGGCGCTGCCGGCCACGCCGACGCAGCCGGCCATCGCCGTGTGCGCGCCTACGTGGCAGTTGTGGCCGATCTGGATCTGGTTGTCCAGCTTGACGCCGTCCTCGATCACCGTGTCGGCCAGCGCGCCACGGTCGATGGTGGTGTTGGCGCCGATGTCGACGTCGTCGCCGATCATCACCCGGCCGGTCTGCGGGATCTTGATGTAGACCCCGCCCTCGTTGGCGAAACCGAAGCCGTCGGTGCCGATCACGGCGCCCGAGTGGATGATGCCGCGCGCGCCGATCTGGCAGCGGGCGTGGAAGGTGACGTTGGCGAACAGCTCGGTGGCCTCGCCGATGACGGCGTCGCGGCCGATGTAGCAGCCGGCGCCGATCACCACGCCCGGGCCGATCACCGCGCCGGCCTCGATGACGGCGCGCGCGCCGACACTGGCGCTGGCGTCCACCGTGGCCATGGCGTCGACGCTGGCGGCCGGATGGATGCCGGCCGGCGCGACGTGGGCGTCCTGCGCCGCGAAGAACTGGGCGGCGCGGGCGAAGTATACATAGGGGTTGGGGGTGACGATGCGCGCGCCGGCGTAACCGGCGGCGATGAATTCGTCGTCGGCGGCGGCGACGATCAGCGCCGCCGCCTGGCTGTGCAGCGCCTGCGCGCGCAGTTTGCTATTGCTGAGAAAGCTGATGTGCGAAACGCCGGCGTCCGTCAATGGCGCGATCCCGAACACTTCCAGGTTCGGGTCGCCCACCAACTGCCCGCCCAAGCGTTCGACCAATTCTCCTAGTCGAGTGCCCATCGGGGTGTTCCAATCTGTGGTTGTGAGTCTTCAGTCAGTCTGGCTGTCGATCTTATTTGTTTTTGTCGAGCGCGGCCAGCACCTTGTCGGTGATGTCGATGCGCGGGCTGGCCCAGACGGCATCCTGCAGCACGATGTCGAAGCCCTCGGCCTCGGCCAGCTGCTTGATGATCTTGGTGGCCTTTTCCGAAATCGTCGCGCGCTCCTCGTTGGTGCGCTGGTTCAGATCCTCGCGGAACTCGCGCTGGCGGCGCTGGTATTCCTTGTCCAGCTCAAAGTACTCGCGCTGGCGCTTGGCCCGCTCGCCTTCGGCCAAAGCCGGCAATTCCTTCTCCAGCTTCTCGGCCGAGGTCTTCAGCCGCGCCGCCATCTCCTGCACGGCTTTTTCGCGCGACTTGAATTCCTCGGCCAGCTTCTCGCCGGCCAGCTTGGCCAGCTTGGACTCGTTGTAGATGCGGTCGGAACTGAGCCAGGCGATACGCGAGCTTTGAGCCTGCACCGACGCCATTGCACAGCAGCCCAGTGCAAGCGCGGCGATATACTTGCCCATGGTGGCGGATACAGTCTTCAACTTAATTCTCCGAAAAAATTAACAGTGCTCATCAGCATCAGAAACCCGTGCCCATCTGGAATTGGAAGCGTTCCAGGCGATCGCCCGGTTTGGCATTCAGGGGCTTAGCATAACTCAACTTGAGCGGACCGACCGGGGAAATCCAGCTGATGCCCAGACCGGCCGAGTAGCGCAGCTCGGACAGGCGCATCTTCTGGCCTTCCTGGTAGACCTGGCCGCCGTCGAGGAAACCGAACCAGCGCAGGCTGCGGTCCTGGCCGGAGCCGGGGAAAGGCATCTGCAGCTCGGCGTTGCCGATCAGGCGCGAGGCGCCGCCCAGGGCGTCGTAGTTGATCGGGTCGACCGCGCCCAGCGACGAGCTGAGGTAGCCGCGCACCGAACCGATGCCGCCGCCGTAGAAGTTCTTGAACACCGGGTAAGGCTTGCTGCCGATGCCGTGGCCGAAGTCGATTTCGCCCTTCAAGGCCAGCGTCACCTTCGGATGCAGCGGCTTGTACCACTGCTGCTCGTAGACGGCGCGGTAGTACTTGATGTTGCCGATCACGTCGATCTCCAGATTGGCGCGCTGGTAGCGGCCGATGGTCGGGGTGATCGCGCTGTCGCGGCTGTCGCGCGCCCAGGCCGCCGTCAACGGCACGGCGTTCGAGCTGACGGTACCGATACCGTCGGCCGGGCCGCCGTTGTCGCGGATGTAGTTGAGGAAGCGCTGCGGGCTGGTGCCGTCGGTCGAGATGCGCGAGCGCTCCAGGCCGATACCGAAGAACACCGTGTCGTTTTCCGAGAACGGCACGCCGTAGCTGATGCGGCCGCCCTCCTGCTTGATGCTGTAGGTGCCGATGTTGAGCGCCGGCGGCTGGGTGGTGCGCAGGTAGACCTCGAAGGCGCGCGAGACACCCTCGTCCGTGTAGTACGGGTTGGTCTGCGAGAACGAGATGGTGCGGCTGTACTTGCTGGTGTTCAGTTCGATGCCGACAGTGGTGCCCGAGCCGGCGAAGTTGGCCTGCTGGATCGCCGCCTGGAAGGTGAACTTCTCCGACTGCGAGAAGGCGCCGCCGATCTGGAAATTGCCGGTCGGTTTTTCGACCACGGTCAGGTTGACGTCAACCTGGTCGTTGGTGCCCTGGGCTTCCGGCGTGTCGATGGTGACGTCCTTGAAGTAGCCGAGGCGGTCGACACGGTCGCGCGACAGCTTGATCTTGTTGGCGTCGTACCAGGACGATTCGAACTGGCGGAACTCGCGGCGAATCACCTCGTCGCGCGTGGTGGTGTTGCCGGCGATGTTCATGTGGCGCACGTAGGCGCGCTTGCCCGGGTCGATGAAGAAGGTGAAACCGACCTCGCGCTTGTCGCGGTTGATGTCCGGGTTGGCGTTGACGTTGGCGAAGGCGTAGCCGAAGGTGCCCAGGCGGTCGGAGATCAGCTTGTTGGTGGCGGTCAGGCGCTCGCCCGAGTACACCTCGCCGCGACGCAGCAGCACCAGCGAGCGCAGTTCCTCCTCGCGGCCGAACATCTCGCCCTCGAACTTGATGTCCGAAACCTGGTACTTCTCACCCTCGCTGATGTTGATGGTGATGTAGATGTCCTTCTTGTCCGGCGTGATCGAGACCTGGGTCGACTCGACCTGCATCTCGATGTAGCCACGGTTCAGGTAGAAGGACTTGAGCGACTCGATGTCGCCGGTCAGCTTGGTCTTGGAGTACTGGTCGGCCTTGGTGTACCAGCTGAACCAGCCGCCGGTGTTGAGGGCCAACTGCTCGCGCAGCTCCTTGTCGTTGAAGACCTTGTTGCCGACGATGTTGATCTGCTTGATCTTGGCGATCTCGCCCTCGTCCACCGCGAAGACGATGTTGACGCGGTTGCGTTCGATCGGCGTGACGGTGGTGGTGATCTTGACGCCGTACAGGCCGTGCGACAGGTACTGCCGCTTGAGCTCCTGCTCGGCGCGGTCGACCGAGGCCTTGTCGAAGATCTTGGTCTCGCCGACGCCGATGTCCTTCAGCGCCTTGACCAGGGTGTCCTTCTCGAACTCCTTGGTGCCGGTGAACTCCACCTTGGCGATGGCCGGGCGTTCCTCGACCAGCACCACCAGCACGTTGCCGTCCTGCTCAAGGCGCACGTCCTTGAAGAAGGTGGTGGCGTACAGCGCCTTAATGGCGGCCACGCTCTTCTCGTCGTTGAAGGTTTCACCGACGCGCACCGGCAGGTAGTTGAAGACCGTACCGGCCTCCGTGCGCTGGATACCTTCGATGCGGATGTCCTTGACGGTGAAAGGCTCGATGGCCAGCGCGCGGCCGGAGCACATGGCCAGGACGGCGGCGCCAATCAGGCTGCGGCGAAACAAAGGCGAGGCAAAACGGTCAGAATATAATTTCATTGGCTAAATCAATGGCTCTCATTGGAATACACAAACGCAACGATGCGAAACTCATGCCGCCGGACGCGGTGGCCGACGCGATTTACAGCAGCCTGGCGAAGTCGTTAAACACCGCCAGCACCATCAAGGTGACCAGCAGGCCGACGCCGAGGCGCTGCGCAATCTCGCCAACGCGCTCCGGCACCGGGCGCCCAGTCAAAACTTCCAGCGAATAATACAGCAAATGGCCGCCATCTAGAACCGGAATGGGTAGCAAATTCATCACGCCCAGACTGATACTGATGAAGGCGATGAAGCTCAGATAGCTCGCCGCGCCGATGCGCGCGGTCTGCCCGGCGTAGTCGGCGATGGTGATCGGTCCGGTGACGTTCTTCCAGGAGACCTCGCCGACGATCATCTTGCCGATCATCTTCAGCGTCATCGCGCTGGTGTCCCACACCTTGGCGACGGCTTTTTGCAGCGCCGCCGGGGCCGATGAGGGCACGGTGATCATATCCGGCATCTGCGCCACGTAGACGTTGATCTTACCGACTGTTACAGCTGTGGCGCCTTTGCCGGCCTGCTCCGCCTGGGCGTCCGGGGTCAAGGGCAGTTGCAGGTCCTGGCCGGCGCGGCGCAGCGCCAGATTCAGCGTGCGGCCGGGGGAGCCGCGCACCATGCCGATAAAGGCCGGACCGTCGGCCACCGGCCGGCCGTCGACGGCGACGATCAAGTCGCCCTTGCGCAGGCCGGCGCGGGCGCCGGCGCCGTCGCCGACAACCTCCTCGATCACCGGCGGCGGGCGGCCGACATTGATGCCCAATTTGCCCAGCACGTCGCCTTCCAGGTCCAGCGTGGCCAGCGCGGCGGCCGGCAGCAGCAGGCTGTAATGGCCGGCGCCGGGACGCTCGACGTCGAGGCGGGCCTCGGCCTTGTCGATGGCGGCCTGGATCAACTGCCAGCGCAGCTCGGACCAGACCGCGACGGCCTGGCCGTTGACGGCGCTGACGCGGTCGCCGCCGTGCAGGCCGGCGATGGCGGCCGGACTGCCGGCGGCGCTGGCGCCGACCTTGCTGGACGGCTCGGCGACGCCGACCATGTACAGGCCGCTGAACAGCAGGATGGCGACGATGAAGTTGGCCAGCGGGCCGGCGGCGACGATGGCGATGCGCACCCACACCGACTGGCGGGTGAACTCGCGTTTCAGTTCGGCCGGCGCCAGGCCGCTCAGGTCCTGTTCGCGGCCGTCGAGCATCTTGACGTAGCCGCCCAGCGGCAGCGCCGAGACGGCCCATTCGGTCTGGTCGGGGCCGAAGCGGCGCGACCACACCACCTTGCCCATGCCGATCGAAAACCGCAGCACCTTGACGCCGAACAGGCGGGCCACCCAGTAGTGGCCCAGCTCGTGGATGACGATCAAGGAGCCGAGCGCGACGACGAAGGCCAGCAAGGTGTGCAGGAAGCTCATCTCGTCAACCCGTCGATGTGGCGTTCGGCGGCGGCGCGCGCCAGCGCGTCCTGCGCCATCACCGCCTCGATGCTGTCGGCGGCGCCGTGCGGCAGCGCCTCGACCACGTGGGCGATGACGCGGTCGATCTGGCGGAAGCCGATGCGCAGGTCGAGGAAGGCCTGCACCGCCACCTCGTTGGCGGCGTTCAGCAGGGCCGGCGCGGTGCCGCCGGCGCGCAGGGCGTCGAAGGCCAGCGCCAGGCAGGGGAAGCGCTGGTAGTCGGGACGCTCGAACTGCAAGGTGGCGATCTGCGTC
The DNA here is from genome assembly GCF_016461825.1 of Rugamonas violacea. GTDB lineage: Bacteria > Pseudomonadota > Gammaproteobacteria > Burkholderiales > Burkholderiaceae_D > Rugamonas. Next base: position 15,407 of record NZ_JAEMNU010000049.1, read on the forward strand.
AGGTCGAGCTGGGCGACGCCGGAGGCGATGCGCTCCGGGTAGGCCAGCGCGTGGGCGATTGGCGTGCGCATGTCCGGGTTGCCCAGCTGGGCCAGCACGGAACCGTCGACGTAGGAGACCATCGAATGGATCACGCTCTGCGGATGGATCACCACGTCGATCAGGTCGGTCGGGGCGCCGAACAGCCAGTGCGCCTCGATCACTTCCAGGCCCTTGTTCATCATCGTCGCCGAGTCGACCGAGATCTTGCGGCCCATCGCCCAGTTGGGGTGCTTGCAAGCCTGCTCCGGCGTGACGGCGTCGAGCGTCTCGACGGCGCGCGTCAGGAACGGGCCGCCGGAGGCGGTCAGCAAAATCTTGGCGACGCCGCTGCCCTGCGGCGTGCGGCCGTAGTTGGCCGGCAGGCACTGGAAGATGGCATTGTGTTCGCTGTCGATGGGCAGCAGCACGGCGCCGGCCTGCTGCGCCGCGTCGATGAACAGCTGGCCCGACATCACCAGCGCCTCCTTGTTGGCCAGCAGCACCTTCTTGCCGGCGCGGGCGGCGGCCAGGGTCGGCGCCAGGCCGGCGGCGCCGACGATGGCGGCCATCACGGTGTCGACTTCGGCCGCGCTGGCGACGGCGCACAGCGCCGCTTCGCCATATTCGACCTCGGTGCGCACGCCCTTCCCTTTCAACAGCGCGGCCAATTCGGCGGCGGCGGCGGCCGTGCCGACCACGGCGCGGGCCGGACGGAACTGCTCGCACTGGGCGGCCAGTTCGGCCACCCGGCTGTGCGCCGACAGCGCGTAGACCGAGTAGCGCTCGGGGTGGCGCGCCAACACGTCGAGGGTCGAGACGCCGATCGAGCCGGTGGCGCCGAGGATGGTGATGCGTTGCATGGCGACTTCCTTCACAGCCAGGAGCCGATCAGCGCGGCCAGCGGCAGCACCGGGATCAAGGCGTCGATACGATCGAGCACACCGCCGTGGCCGGGCAGCAGATTGCTGCTGTCCTTCATGCCGGCGCGGCGTTTGAGCTGGGATTCGAACAGGTCGCCGACCACGCTGGCGGCGACGATCACGAGCAGGATGGCCAACGCGCCGAACCAGCCCATGCGGGCCTGCAGCAGCACGGCGAAGGTGTCGGCCAGCCAGGGCGCGGCCGGCGCGGCGAGGATGCTCGCGCCGGCCAGCAGCAGCACGATGACGGCGCCGCCGATGGCGCCCTCCCACGATTTGCCGGGCGAGATGCTGGGCGCCAGCTTGCGCTTGCCGAAGGCCTTGCCGGAGAAGTAGGCGCCGATGTCGGCCAGCCAGACCAGCGCCATGGTCGACAGCAGGAAGGCCGGCGAGTGCTGGAACAGCGCGACGATGGCGACGAAGCAGCCGAACAGGGCGAAGCAGAAGCTGAAGGCGACCATGTGGTTGGCGCCGCCCTTGAGCGGCGGCAGGCCGATCGCCAGCGACGGCGTGAAGCGCATCAGCCACAGCGCGGCGCAGACGGCGAACAGCGTGTTGTTGCCGCCGTTGGTGGGACGCAGCAGCACGTAGACGAACAGCGCGGCGGCCAGCAGCGCCCAGGCGGGCGGCGCGCGCAGGCCGAACAGGCGGCCGGCTTCCCATACGCCGGCGGCGAGGAACAGCGTGGCCAGCACGGCGAAGGCCGGGAAGTAAGCGAAGAACAGCACCGGCAGCAGCACCGCCAGCAGGACCAGGGCGGTCAGTATCCGAGTTTTCAGCATTGGGGGTCTTTTCAGGTGGTCTTTTCAGCCAATTGGGCGCCGGTGCGGCCGAAGCGGCGCTCGCGGTGCTGGTAGGAGGCGATCGCCTCGTCGAGGCTGGCGCCGGAGAAGTCGGGCCAGTAGGTGTCGGTGAAGTACAGCTCGGTGTAGGCCAGCTGCCACAACAGGAAGTTCGAAATGCGCTGCTCGCCGCCGGTGCGGATGAACAGGTCGGGCTCGGGCGCGTAGGCCATCGCCAGGTGGGGCGCCAGTTGCTCCTCGCTGAAGGCGGCGGCGCCCGGGTGGCCGGCGACCATCTTGCCGACCGCCTGCATGATGTCCCAGCGGCCGCCGTAGTTGGCGCAGACCGTCACCGTCATGCGCGTGTTGGCGGCGGTGCGCCGCTCGGCCGAGGCGATCATGGTCTGCAGCTTGGCGTCGAAGCGGCTCAGGTCGCCGACCACCTTCAGGCGGATGTTGTTGGCGTGCAGCTTGGAGACCTCGCGGTCGAGCGCCGTGACGAACAGGCGCATCAGCAGCGACACCTCCTCCTCGGGCCGGCGCCAGTTTTCCGAGCTGAAGGCGAACAGGGTCAGGTATTCGACGCCACGGCGGGCGCAGGCCTCGACCACGGCGCGCACCGCCTCGACGCCCTTGACGTGGCCGGCGACGCGCGGCAGGAAGCGCTTGGTGGCCCAGCGGCCGTTGCCGTCCATGATGATGGCGACGTGGCGGGGCACGTTCGGGGTGTCCGGGACAGCGGTGGTCGAGCTGGAATATTTCATGAAAACGTCAGTGCCAGATTAAGTAGTGCCGGGTACTTCAAACCAGGAGGGGCGCCGCCGCGCGGTCCGCCCCAAAACAAGCAAGGGGCCAGACCCGGCGACGGCTCTGACCCCGGCTTCCCGGCGCGGCGCCGCCGGGGCGCGCGCCGGGAGGCGGCCGACGACTACACCGTCAGCACTTCCTTTTCCTTGTCGACGACCATCTTGTCGATGTCGGCGATGAACTTGTCGGTCAGCTTTTGCACCTCGTCGGACGAGCGGCGCTCGTCGTCCTCGGAGCAGGCCTTTTCCTTGACCAGCTTCTTGACCGTCTCGTTGGCGTCGCGGCGGATGTTGCGCACGGCGATCTTGGCATCCTCGCCCTCGCCCTTGACCAGCTTGACCATCTCCTTGCGGCGTTCCTCGGTCAGGGCCGGGGTCGGCACGCGGATGACATCGCCCTGGCTCGACGGGTTCAGGCCCAGGTCGGCGTCGCGGATGGCTTTTTCAATGGTGGCGGCCATCTTCTTCTCGAACGGCTGCACGCCGATGGTGCGGGCGTCGATCAGGTTGATGCTGGCGACCTGCGACAGCGCCGTCGGCGAGCCGTAGTACTCGACCATCACGTGGTCGAGGATGCCGGTGTGGGCGCGGCCGGTGCGGACCTTGGCCAGGTCGGCGCGCAGGGTTTCGAGCGATTTGACCATGCGGTCTTGGGCGTTCTTTTTAACGTCAGCTAAGGACATTGCTGCTCTCCTGTATCTTGGGGTGGATCTAAATGGGTGGGAACTTAAACGTGGACCAGTGTACCCTCATCCTCGCCCATGATGACGCGCATCAGCGCGCCCGGCTTGGTGATGGAGAACACCTTGATCGGCAGCTTCTGGTCGCGGCACAGGGCGAACGCGGTGGCGTCCATCACCTGCAGGTGCTTGGAGATGGCTTCGTCGAAGGTGATGGTGTGGAACAGGGTGGCGTTCGGATCCTTCTTCGGATCGGCCGTGTAGACGCCGTCGACCTTGGTCGCCTTGAGCACGATCTCGGCGCTGATCTCGGAACCGCGCAGGGCGGCGGCGGTGTCGGTGGTGAAGAAGGGGTTGCCGGTGCCGGCGGCGAAGACGACGACCTTGCCCTCTTCCAGGTATTGCAGCGCCTTCGGGCGCACGTAGGGCTCGACCACCTGCTCAATGGCGATGGCCGACATGACGCGGGCGGTGATGCCGACATGACGCATGGCGTCGGCCAGGGCCAGCGCGTTCATCACGGTGGCCAGCATGCCCATGTAGTCGGCGGTGGCGCGGTCCATGCCCTGGGCGCCGGGCGCGACGCCACGGAAGATGTTGCCGCCGCCGATGACGATCGCCAGTTCCACGCCCAGTTGTGCCACCTCGGCCACGTCGGCCACCATGCGCTCGATCGTGCTGCGGTTGATGCCGTAGGGATCATCTCCCATCAGGGCTTCGCCGGACAATTTGAGGAGGACACGCTTGTAGGCTGGTTTTGACATGAGCTGGGGCTCCTAAAATGGGTTGATTCGGTGGGACTGCCGGCGGCCCTGCATGATACCAAAAACTGCCTGGCACACGCGCCGCCGGGAAATGCTCGCCGCCGGCCGGCGCGGGCGCCGGCGGCGGGTCAGGCTAAAAAAACGGGCCTCGCGGCCCGTTTTCACATTACGCTCCTTTTGAAGCAGCCATTTGCGCGGCTACTTCTGCGGCGAAGTCGTCTTGTTTCTTCTCGATACCCTCGCCCACCACGTACATGGTGAAGGCTTTGACGGTGGTCGCTTTTTCTTTCAGCATCTGTTCGATCGACTGCTTGTCGTTCTTGACGAAGGCCTGGTTCAGCAGGGACACTTCTTTCAAGAACTTCTGCACCGAGCCCTCCAGGCGCTTGGCCAGGATTTCCGGCGATTGCGCGGCTTTGCCTTCGGCGGCGGCTTTGGCGGCATCTTCTTCGGCCTTCAGTTTCGCCACCGAGCGCTCTTTTTCGATCAGTTCGGCCGGCACTTGCTCGGACGACAGCGACACCGGCTTCATCGCGGCGATGTGCATGGCGACGTCCTTGCCGACTTGCTCGTCGGCGCCTTCGAAGTCGACGATCACGCCGATGCGCGCGCCGTGCAGGTAGGAAGCCAGCTTGCCGGTGGTCTCGAAACGCTGGAAGCGGCGGATCGACATGTTCTCGCCGATTTTGCCGATCAGGGCGGCGCGCACTTCGTCCAGGGTCTTGCCGTCGAGCGGCAGGGCCAGCAGGGCGGCGACGTCGGCCGGGTTGTGTTCGGCGACCAGACGGGCGGCGTTGTTGGCCAGCGCCAGGAAATCGTCGTTCTTGGCGACGAAGTCGGTTTCGGAGTTCACTTCAACCAGGGCGCCGACGCCGTTGGCGATGAAGGTCGCCACCACGCCTTCGGCGGTGATGCGGGCCGAGGCTTTCGACGCCTTGCCACCCAGTTTGACGCGCAGGATCTCTTCGGCACGACCCATGTCGCCTTCGGCTTCGGTCAGTGCTTTCTTGCATTCCATCATCGGTGCGTCGGTCTTGCCGCGCAGTTCGCCTACCATCGCTGCTGTAATCGCTGCCATGTGTTTCTCCTGTATTCGGTGGGGGTGGTCCGGGGCGGCTCGGATGACGCGGAGCACGCAGCGCCCAAACCATTTTCATTAAAAAAAAGGGGGAGCTGCTGCCACCCCTTTTCCATTACTGCGAAGCTATCTCGCGATAGCGCAGCAATTAAGCCTGTTCGCTAACTTCGACGAATTCGTCGCCGGCAGCGGCCTTGATCATTTCAACGACTTCGTTACCGGCAGCTGCGCGGCCTTCGATGATTGCGTCTGCAACACCGCGGGCGTACAACATGATGGCTTTCGAGGAGTCATCGTTACCTGGGATCACGTACTGCACGCCTTCTGGCGAGTGGTTGGTATCAACCACGCCGATGACCGGGATGCCCAGTTTTGCCGCTTCGGTGATCGCACCTTTGTGGTAGCCGACGTCAACGACGAAGATGGCGTCAGGAACGCCGCCCATGTCTTTGATGCCGCCGATCGATTTCTGCAGCTTGATCATTTCGCGTTCAAACATCAGCGCTTCTTTTTTCGACAGCTTCTCAACGGAACCGTCTTCGATCGTCGCTTCCATGTCTTTCAGGCGCTTGATCGAGGTCTTGATCGTTTTGAAGTTGGTCAGCATGCCGCCCAACCAACGTTGGTCGACGAAAGGAACGCCGGCGCGTGCCGCTTCAGCCGCGATGATTTCGCGAGCTTGACGCTTGGTGCCGACCATCAGGATGGTGCCGCGGTTCGAAGCGACCTGTTTCACGTGGTTCATCGCTTCTTGATACATGCCCATCGTCTTTTCCAAGTTGATGATATGGATCTTGTTGCGGTGACCGAAGATGAAAGGAGCCATCTTTGGGTTCCAGAAACGGGTTTGGTGACCGAAGTGGACACCGGCTTCCAGCATTTCGCGCATTGTTACGGACATAATTAACTCCAGGGTTGGGTCTGGAATCCGATCAGTCACCATAGAGGCACCCTTGTCGACCGGATTCGCGTTTATTAACGATTTTCGAGGCGGCTCGAGGGGCAATAACACGCCACCCGGACCACTGCTTTACAACATTGCCCAAAACCGAATTCAAGCAACCCAAAATTGTACCCTGAAAACGCCCGATTCGGCAAGCGCGGCGTGCATGGCGGCGCGGCGGCCGGCCCGGTTGTGGCCGCGCCGGCTGATATTACGCATGTTTTGTCAACCTGGCCATATCAACAATCGTTTCCGTGATTAAACTAACGACAACAGTGCCCTACAGGCATTGGCGCGACGCCCGGGCGGCACAGATTTCTTTTATAAAAAACAATGGGCCGGCGAGCACGCATAGTCTTTTTATATTATCATATGGAAAAGTTTAGTTCTGTACTGTCAACTACCGGCCGACAAGACGAACTGAATCTGACTAAAAGAGGAATTCCACCATGTCCGTCGCCTTCGCCCTGACGCTTGCCGCTATCTCGACCGTGCAACCCCACTGCTCGTGGGACCGGCCGGGCGTGAACCCCTACACCGGCAACGCCGCCGCCGCGCTGGATCGCTACGGCGACATTCCGGCCGAGATCCGCGCCACGCTGAAGCGGCGCATGGAGGACGGCCTGGCGGACGACAAGGTCAGCATCAAGCGCGACAGCATCGGCGGCAAATACGCCTACGAGCCGGCGATCCGCGAAATGCACTTCGGCCGCGCCTCGGTGTGCCGCACCGTGACGCGGGCCAAATGGAGCGCCGAGCGCGACGAGCCGGGCGTGGTGTATTGCGTCAAGGAGCACTGCATCCTGGTGCCCAAGATTTGCGGCAACGTCAGCCGGGTGACCCGGCGCACGGCAGCGGCGCCGGCCAGCGCCGCAGCGCCGCCGCCGGCGCAGGCGCGCGAACTGGGCGACGGCGCCAACGGCCATGACCTGGGCCTGGCCGACGCCGAGCCGCAGGAAGAGCTTACCGAGGAAGAGCTGCAAAAGCTGCACGCGCGCGACCACGAGTACATGCCGCGCAGCATCGGCGTGGGCGCCGCGGCGGATCCCGAGCTGGTGGCGCTGGGCGAGAGCGAAGAGGGGCAGCGCTGGCTGGACCGCAACCGCAACCCCTTCGACCCGGTGCACGACAACGAATTCATCCCCTCGGCGGTGCCCGAGGCGCAGACCTGGGCCATGCTGTTGGCCGGCCTCGGCCTGCTCGGCTGGGCCAAGCGCCGCGCCGCCAAGCGCGCCTAGGCAGGGCGCCAAGCGGCGCCGCCCGGCGCCGTGCCGGCGGCCACGCCGTTCCAGCGCCACAGCGGCCCGCCCGCGCAACGCCCCCGTC
>NZ_JAEMNU010000049.1:22738-38690 GCF_016461825.1 Rugamonas violacea
CGTCGTTTATAATATCACCCTATCCGCATCGCGGCCGGCGCCGCCGCGACGCCTGGCGCGCCGCGGCGCGGCCGGCCGCGATGCCTGTTTCCCTTTTGGTTAGCCGGTTGCCGCCGGTTGCCGACCGTTTACTTTGCTGATTGCGACCCATTATGTCCATTTCCATTAAAACCGCCGAAGACATCGCCGGCATGCGCGTGGCCGGTCGCCTCGGCGCCGAAGTGCTCGACTACATCACCCCCTTCGTCAAGGCCGGCGTCACCACCGGCGAGCTCGACCGCCTGTGCCACGAATACATGGTCAACGTCCAGGGCACCATCCCGGCGCCGCTGAACTATTGCCCGCCGGGCTACACGCCGTATCCGAAGGCCATCTGCACCTCGGTCAACGACGTCATCTGCCACGGCATCCCGGGCGACAAGGTGCTCAAGAACGGCGACGTGGTCAACCTCGACATCACCGTCATCAAGGACGGCTACCACGGCGACAACAGCCGCATGTTCTTCATCGGCGAGCCGTCGATCCTGGCCAAGCGCCTGTCCGAGATCACCTACGAGTGCATGTGGCTGGGCATCGCCAAGGTCAAGCCGGGCGCCCACCTGGGCGATATCGGCCACGTCATCCAGCAGCACGCCGAAAAGGCCGGCTACAGCGTGGTGCGCGAGTTCTGCGGCCACGGCATCGGCAAGATCTTCCACGAGGAACCGCAGGTGCTGCACTACGGCCGCCCCGGCACGCTCGACGAGCTCAAGGCCGGCATGATCTTCACCATCGAGCCGATGATCAACGCCGGCAAGCGCGAGATCCGCGAAATGGGCGACGGCTGGACCATCAAAACCAAGGACCGCAGCCTGTCGGCGCAGTGGGAGCACACCATCCTGGTCACCGAGACCGGCTACGAAGTGCTGACCAGCTCGGCCGGCACGCCGCCGCCGCCGGCCATCGTGCTGGCCGCGACCGCCGCCCCCGCCACCGCCTGAGCCGCCGTGCCGGCCGCCGCGATGAAGCAGCAACTGCGTGAGCAACTCAAGCGCCAACTGAAGGCCGACCGGCAGATCGTCATCGCCGCCTTCCAGGCCGACGGCATGCCGGAGAAGCTGCTGCGCAGCCTGCGCCAGAGCGTCGACGCGGTGCTCGCCACGGCCTGGCAGGCCGCCGCCCTGCCGGCCGACACGGCGCTGGTCGGCGTCGGCGGCTACGGTCGCGGCGAACTGTATCCGCATTCCGACGTCGACCTGCTGATCCTGCTCGGCGGCGCGCCCGACCAGGCCGGCCGCGCCCGGCTGGAGGAGCTGGTGCAGCTGTTGTGGGACCTGGGGCTGGAGATCGGCCACAGCATCCGCACCGTCGACGAGTGCCTGAGCGAATCGCAGGCCGACATCACGGTGCAAACCAGCCTGCTCGAGGCGCGCCTGGTGTGCGGCGACGCGGCCCTGTTCGCCGAGCTGCAACGGCGCTACGCCGCGGCGATGGACCCGCAGGCCTTCTTCCAGGCCAAGGTGCTGGAGATGCGCCAGCGCCACGCCAAATACGAGGACACCGCCTTCAGCCTGGAGCCGAACTGCAAGGAGAGCCCGGGCGGCCTGCGCGACCTGCAGGTGATCCTGTGGCTGGCCAAGGCGGCCGGCCTGGCCAGCTCCTGGCGCACCCTGGCCACCGGCGGCCTGATCACCCAGACCGAGGCCAAGCAACTGATGGAGAAGGAGCGCGCCTTCAAGGACATCCGCGTGCGCCTGCACCTGCACGCCGGCCGCCGCGAGGACCGCCTGGTGTTCGACATCCAGACGGCGATCGCCGAGACGCTGGGCCTGCAGGCCACCGGCAGCGGCGCCAACATGCGCCGCGCCAGCGAATACCTGATGCAGCGCTACTACTGGGCGGCCAAGACGGTGACCCAGCTCAACACCATCCTGCTGCAAAACATCGAGGAGCGCCTGTTCCCGCCGTCCGGCGAGGCGCTGCCGATCAATCCCCGCTTCAACGAGTTGAACGGCTTCATCGACATCAGCGCCGACGACACCTTCGAGCGCAGCCCGTCGGCCATGCTGGAGATCTTCGTGCTGATGACCGAGCGCCCGGCGCTGAAGGGCATGACGGCGCGCGCCACCCGCGCGTTGTGGCACGAGCGCTTCCAGATCGACGCGGCGTTCCGCCAGGACCCGCACAACCGCGCGCTGTTCCTGCGCATCCTGCAGGCGCCGATCGGCATCATCCACGCGCTGCGCCGCATGAACGACCTGTCGGTGCTGGGCCGCTACCTGCCCAACTTCCGCAAGATCGTCGGCCAGATGCAGCACGACCTGTTCCATGTCTACACGGTGGACCAGCACATCCTGATGGTGGTGCGCAACATGCGCCGCTTCACGATGACCGAGCACGCCCACGAGTACCCCTTCTGCAGCCAGCTGATGGCCAACTTCCCGCAACCCTGGTTGCTCTACCTGGGCGCGCTGTTCCACGACATCGCCAAGGGCCGTGGCGGCGACCACTCCAAACTGGGCACGGTCGACGCGGCGCAGTTCTGCCACGAGCACGGCCTGAGCGCCGGCGACACCGAGCTGGTGGTGTTCCTGGTCGAGAACCACCTGACCATGTCGCAGGTGGCGCAGAAGCAGGACCTGTCCGACCCCGACGTGATCGCCGCCTTCGCCGCCATGGTCAAGGACGAGCGCCACCTGACCGCGCTGTACCTGCTGACGGTGGCCGACATCCGCGGCACCAGCCCGAAGGTGTGGAACGCCTGGAAGGCCAAACTGCTCGAAGACCTGTACCGCATCACCCTGCGCGTGCTGGGCGGCGAGCCGCATTCGGCCGACCGCGAGCTGAAGAACCGCCAGCAGGAGGCGCTGGCCACCCTGCGCCTGTACGGCCTGCCGCCCGACGCCCACGAGGCGCTGTGGAAGCAGCTCGACGTCGCCTACTTCCTGCGCCACGACGCCTCCGACATCGCCTGGCAGACGCGCGCCCTGTACGACCGCCTCGGTAGCGCCACGCCGGTGGTCAAGTGCCGCCTGGCGCCGATCGGCGAAGGCCTGCAGATCGCCGTCTACGTCAAGGACCAGGCCGAGCTGTTCGCCCGCATCTGCAGCTACTTCGACCGCAAGAACTTCAGCATCCTCGACGCCAAGATCCACACCACGCGGCACGGCTACGCGCTCGACACCTTCCTGGTCACCGAGCAGAGCTTCGCCAACAGCTACCGCGACATCATCAACCTGATCGAGCACGAGCTGGCCGAACTGCTGGGCAGCCAGGCGGAGCTGCCGGCGCCCGGCAAGGGCCGCCTGTCGCGGCTGTCGCGCACCTTCCCGATCCAGCCGACGGTCGACCTGCGGCCCGACGAGCGCGGCCAGTACTACCTGCTGTCGGTGGCGGCCAACGACCGCACCGGCCTGCTGTACGCGATCGCCAAGGTGCTCAGCAAGTACAAGATCAACCTGCACACGGCCAAGGTGATGACCCTGGGCGAGCGGGTCGAGGACGTCTTCCTGGTCGACGGCGCCGCCCTCAACAACGCGCGCAACCAGTTGCAGCTGGAAACCGACCTGCTCGACGCGCTCAAGGTCTGAGCCGCGCCCCGCCCACCCCACGCCACCCCGAACAACCGCAACTCATCGACATAGAAGCAGAAACAGAACCATGACTGAAGAACTCTTACGCTTATCCAAACGCATGTCCGAACTGGGCCTGTGCTCGCGCCGCGAGGCCGACGAATGGATCGCCCGCGGCTGGGTGCGGGTCGACGGCCAGGTGGTGTCCGAACTGGGCAGCAAGGTCTACCCGAGCCAGCGCGTGACGGTCGAACGGCAGGCCGCCGCCGAGCAATCGAAGCGGGTCACCGTGCTGATCAACAAGCCGATGGGCTACGTCAGCGGCCAGGCCGAGGACGGCTACCAGCCGGCCGTGGCGCTGATCAAGGCGGAAAACCGCTGGGCCGAATGCGGCGCCAACGAACAGTTCCACCCGACCCAGCTGCGCAGCCTGGTGCCGGCCGGCCGCCTCGACATCGACTCGGTCGGCCTGCTGGTGCTGACCCAGGACGGCCGCGTCGCCAAGCACCTGATCGGCCACGACACCGAGGTCGACAAGGAGTACCTGGTGCGGGTACAGTACAGCGGCGAGGGCACGCTGCCCGACGCCGCCTTGAAAAAGCTCAACCATGGCCTGTGGTTGGACGGCAAGCCGCTGCTGCCGGCCAAGGTGCGCTGGCAGAACGAGGACCAGCTCAGCTTCACCCTGCGCGAGGGCAAGAAGCGGCAGATCCGCCGCATGTGCGAGATGGTCGGCCTGCGCGTGGTCGGCCTCAAGCGCGTGCGCATCGGCAAGGTCAAGCTGGGCGACCTGCCGGTCGGCCAATGGCGCTACCTGCGCCCGGACGAGCAGTTCTAAGCCGCCCGGCGGGGACAAATCGTTGCCGCCGCGCCAATCGGGCCGGCGGCTGTCGCACGCGGCACAAAATTCTTGCCATTTAGCAAGCCAAAACGCCGAATAAATTGTAAACTGTCCGGACCGGAAAATGCTTCCCACTGGAAACTATCAAAGAGATATGCCGTCGTGAACGATCCACTACCTAACGAATTCCGCCGGGGCCCGCCGCGCCTGTCCGACGCGGTCGAGCCGATCGCCTTCGGCTCCAAACCGCACGAGATGAGCGACCCGGACGAGATCGGCGACTCGCTGACCCTGCTGGCCGAGACCGGCGACCCGGTGTCGATCTACCCGTCCAGCAGCACCAACGTGGTGATGGCGCGGGTCCGCTCGGTCGACCCGGAAAACCCCTACTTCGTCTTCGAGCTCAACGAGGGCGAATACATCCCGCCGGGCGAGTGCGTGGTGGTGGCCTGGCTGCGCAGCGCCAAGATGCAGTTCAAGCTCAGCTCGCCCGACTGGTCGCCGCTGGCCAACCAGCCGACGCTGGTGCCGGCCGCCTTTCCGGAAAAGTGCCAGATCCTCAACCGGCGCGCCGCGCAGCGCCTGGAGACGCCGCTGGGGATCTACTACCTGGCCTCCTTCGTCCTCAACGGCAAGCCCTATGAATTGCAGCTGTACGACTTCTCGGCCGGCGGCGTCGGCATGCGCGCCGCGCCGCGCGACGCGGTCGGCCTGCACGTCGGCCGCCGCCTGCAGCGCGTGCGCCTGGAGCTGGGGCCGGAGGCGGTGATGATCGCCGACCTCGACATCCGCCTGTCGCGCACCTTCCGCTCCTTCCTGCTGGGCGAGCAGGTGCAGATCGGCTGCCAGTTCGTCAACCTGTCGCCGATGATGCAGGAAGAGCTGGCCCGCCAGCTCGACAAGCTCAACTCCGGCCGCAAGGGCGGCATCCGCTAGTCCACCGAGCACAAGCGCGCCCGCCGAGCGCCGGTCCAGCGGCGGCGCGCCGCAATGGCGCCAGCCCGCCGGCCGTCCACCGGCCCGGATGGCCCTCCCCCTCCTCCCGGCACACCCCACAGCAGTCCCTAAGCGCAGCTCAAAACCCCGTCGTTCCCGCGAAGGCGGGAACCCATGCTGCGCATCCTGTCCAGCGCAGCATGGATTCCCGCCAGCGCGTCGTTCCGCCGCCGCGCAATGGCAGTTTTTTCAAGCTTCCCCTAAGCACAAACTTGCCTTTTCCCCACCAAAACCGTCAAGAGATATCAAGAAAATAGCCAAGCGGAAGTGCGCGATATCAAGGGCCGTGATGACGAAATACCATGCGGAAACTTATTGTCGCGAAAATGCCGAATACATTTCTACATGGCAATTAAACATCTGAAATTGACAATTTATTTCCAAAAGTTATGCTATCCTGAATTCCAGTAGAGCTTGATTGCTCGATGCCATTCCGGCAGCCCCCCGCCGGACGATTTATTTTCCATTGATCCAACCTACCGGGAGCGGTGCCACATGAAACAATTTCTCAATAAAACCATCGTCGCGGCGGCCATCGTCACCGGCGGCCTGGCCATGTCGGCTGCGCAGGCGGCGAACGCCAGCCATGCCAGCAAAGTACTGGTCTTTGTCGGCGGCAACACCGGCGCCACGTCGGTGTTCAGTAAAACGATCGCCGCCGGCAGCACCTTCACCGACAACTTCACCTTCACGCTGAGCAGCGGCACGGGCCTGTCGACCTTCAGCAACTTCCAGGTCTCGTCGGACGCCTCGTCGGCCCTGCTCGGCCTGAACCTGACGAACTTCTGGCTGACCGGCCCGACCTCCTCGCCAGGCAGCCAGATCCAGACCGGCATTTCCGACCTGTGGAAACTGCCGACGCTGACGCTGGTGAACGGCAGCTACACGATCCATGTGAGCGGCAACACCGTGTCCAAGCCGTCCGGCTCTTTCGCGCTGACGGGCAAGGTCGTTTCCGCCGTGCCTGAGCCAGCCACCTACGGCATGCTCGGCCTCGGCCTGGGCATGGTCGGCCTGATGGCGCGCCGTCAACGCCGCCGCAACCAGGCCGTCTGAGCGACGTCCGCCCTACTTACCACACAGAACTCAGACTTAAAGGCCCACAAAATGAATATGACCACGAAAGCGGCGCTGGCCGCCATCGCACTGACCGCGAGCATGTTTGCGCCGCAGGCGCAAGCCTTGGACGTGTACACGCTGGACAACCTGATCGACGCCAACACGGATGCCTTCACCCACGCCTTTGCCGACCCGGGCGCGTTCACCGACCACTACACCTTCACCACCGACGACAGCGCCTATCTGACCGACGCGCTGGTGCACTCCACCAAGTCGGAACTGACCATCAACTTCTTCGGCCTGTACCTGGCGTCGAACAACTCGCTGGTGGCCCCGGCCGCCATCGAAGTCGATCCAAGCGACTCGAGCGTCGCCCAGCCCGGCAGCGGCTACTGGCGCTTCGCCGGCGTCAGCATCGCCGCCAACACCGCCTACTATCTGGCGATCGACGGCAATGTGTTGGCGACCAACGGCAGCTCCTACGGTGGCAGCGTGCTGATCACCCCGGTGCCCGAGCCGGAAACCTACGGCATGCTGCTCGGCGGCATGGGCATCATGGCCTTCCTGGCGCGTCGCCGCAAGAGCGCCCAGGCTTAAGTCTGGACCTACGCCGCACGACAAAATGCGCACCTCGGTGCGCATTTTTTTCGTCCGCCGCCAGCGCGCCGCCTCAGGCCAGCGCGCACGCCGTGCCGCTCCTGGCGCGGGCGAAGGCCTCGAACTGGGCCGCCGCCAGCGGCCGGCTGTAGTGGTAGCCCTGCATCTCGTCGCAGCCTTGCTGGCGCAGGAACTCCAGCTGGGCCGGCGTCTCGACGCCCTCGGCGATGGTCTGCAGGCCGAGGCCCTTGGCCATGTTGATGATGGCCACGACGATGGCCTTGTCCTCCGGATCGGTGCTGATGTCGCGCACGAAGGACTGGTCGATCTTCAGCTTGTAGACCTTGAACTTCTTCAGATAACTGAGCGAGGAATAGCCGGTGCCGAAGTCGTCGATCGACATCCGCACGCCCTGCTCGCGCAGCTTGTTCATCACCGCGATGGCGCTGGGCGGGTCGTGCATGGCGCCGCTCTCGGTCAGTTCCAGCTCCAGGTACTCGGGCGCCAGGCCGACCTCGCCCAAAATGGCCTTGATCAGGTCGGGCAGGTTGGGATGGCGGAACTGCACCGCCGACAGATTGACCGCCATCACCAGCGGCGCCATGCCGCCGTCCAGCCAGTCCTTGGCCTGGCGCACCGCCGTGCGCAGCACCCACTCGCCCAGCGCCAGGATCAAGCCGCTCTCCTCGGCCGCCGGAATGAACTCGGCCGGCGACACCGCGCCCAAGGTCGGATGCTGCCAGCGCAGCAGCGCCTCGGCGCCGACGATGCGGCCGTCGGCGGCGGCGAACTGCGGCTGGTAGTGCACCGTCATCTGCCCCAGTTGCAGCGCCTGGCGCAACGCGCCGACGATCTGCATGTGGCGCGCCGTGCGCGCCTGCATCTCGGCGGTGAAGAAGCAGTAGCCGTTGCGGCCGTTCTTCTTGGCCCGGTACATCGCCGCGTCGGCGCACTTGACCAGTTCCTCGAGGTCCTTGCCGTCGTCCGGATACAGCGCGATGCCGATCGAACCGGTCAAGGTCAGCTGCTGCGGCTCGATCTGGTGCGGCCGCGCCACCAGCGCCAGCACCTTCTCGACCACCTGCGCCAGGCCGCGCCCGTCGCCGGCGTGCAGCAGCAAAATGAACTCGTCGCCGCCCAGCCGCGACACCGTGTCCTCGGCGCGCAGCTCGGCCTGCAGGCGCCCGGCCAGGCCGACCAGCAGGGCGTCGCCGACGCTGTGGCCGAGCGTGTCGTTGACGTCCTTGAAGTGGTCGAGGTCGAGGAAGACCAGCGCCAGGTGCTCGTTGTTGCGCTGCGCCAGGCTGATCGCGTACTTGGCCCGCTCGGCCAACTGGATGCGGTTGGGCAGACCGGTCAGCGCGTCGTAGTGGGCCAGGTATTCGATCCGCTCCTCGGCGCGGCGCCGCTCGGTGACGTCGCGCGAGATGCCGAACAGGCCAACCACGCGGCCGTTCTTGTCGAACACCGGCCCCTTGGTGGCGAGGAACAGCACCTCGCGGCCGTCGCCGCCGCTGAGCCGTTCCTCGCGCGTGCTGGTGACGCCCGAGGCCATGATGGCGCGGTCGCTCTCGATCAAGGCGCGGGCCTGCTCGGGCGGGAAGATGGCGTGGTCGTCGTGGCCCAGCACTTGTTCGCGGGCCCGGTCGACGAACTGCAGGGCGGCGTCGTTGACCATCAGGTAGCGGCCCCGCAAGTCCTTGACGAAGACCGCGTCGGGCGTGCCGGAGACCACGCTGCCGAGCAGGCCGCGGTCGATCTGCCCCTTCACCAAGGCGCCGCGCAGCAACTCGCTGAGCACGCTGATCATGACCCCATTGAGCAGCAAGACGATCCATTGCAGCAGGTCGTGGTTGTCGTCGAAGGCCAGGCTGTGCAGCGGCGCGATGGCGTACATCTTGGCCCAGGCGGCGGCCACCCCGGTCGCCAGCAGGCCCGGTCCGACACCGCCCAGCAACGCGCTGAGGATGACCGGGAACATGAACAGGATCATCAGCGGCCGCATCCCGTTGCCGAGGCCCAGCTGGGCGCGCAGGAACAGCATGGCGCCGGTCAGGCCCAGCGCCAGCAGGTAGTTGCTCCACTGCGGACGGCTGCTCGGCGCCAAGCCGCCGGCCAGCAGGTCCAGGCTTGTCTGCCGGCCGTCCGGCGTGCGCATGGCGACGGCGCGCAGCGCGAAAAAGAAGCCGGTGGCGCTGGCGGCAACGAAGAACATGCCCTTGGCCTGCGACAGCCGGTACATCGAGTTCAGGTCGCCGAAGGCCAGCAGCAAGCGGTCCGACAGCACGATCCACAGCAGCGCCAGGGCGACATAGCCGGCGGTCGCCAAGGCGATGAAATGATTCCTCTCGGGCATACAAGAGTCCTGTTTGGGCGGGTGGAAAAGAATTTCTCCAGAGTAGCATCCATCAGGGGAAAACAAGGGGATAGTTGCCATAGCGCAAATGGATCAGGCGCATTCAATGATCTATGTCAAACCGGCACCACAGATGCCGCAACACCGGCGGCCGCGCCGGCCTTGGTGAATTGTAAAAAAACATACATTTCACGATGACGGCCGGCGCACCGCACGGCGCCGCGCGAACGCGGTAGAATTGGCGGCCCGGCCCCGCCGCCACGCTTGGCCAAGCCAGGCCAGGCCAGGCCAAGCCAACCTAAGCCAACCTAAGCCAACCCACGCCAGCTCGCCGCCATGTCCATCGCGCCGCCCTTCCCGATCCGCAAAGAATGCCCGCCCGGCGCCTGTGTCTGCGGCCGCGAGGCGCTGCTGGTCGACCGGGCGGACGCCGGCGCCGGCACGGAGCCTGCGCCGGCCGACCTGCGCGTGCTCAGCCTGACCCGCGAGGAAGAACGCAAGCTGCTGGCGCACATCGAGCAGCTGGCCAGCTACGAGGAGCTGCTGCGGCTCGAACAGCGCCTGCGCAGCCTGCTCGGCGTCGAGCTGCGCATCACGCCGAGCGCGCGCGGCGTGCGCACCGTGCGCGGCCTGGCGATCGAATTGCTGGAGCGGCCCGGCCTGTGCCGCAAGACGCGCGAGGCGGTGCCGGCGGCGCTGCGCCGCCGCCTCGACCAGCAACCGGAAATCGTTTACGCGCTGCTCAACGCGCGCGACCTGCTGGGCGAGTAAGCGTCCGCGTGCCGGACTAGCCCGGATGGGCCATGGCGCCGCCCGAGGCGACGCCGCTGTCGCTGCCGTCGGCGATGATGTCGTGGAATTTGCCGAAGTCGAGGATGCGCACGTCGCCCCCCGGACCGTGCAGCTTATCGGACAAAATATCGGCGAAGTGGTGGCCGAAGAAAATGTGCTCGGCGGCGTAGCTCTGGTGGGCGTGGACGAATTCGTTCAGCGTGTCGTCGGTGCCGGAAATGGCCACGGTCAGCGTGGTGCCCTCGTCGTGCAGGTCCTTCTGCGTCTTGCCGTACAGCGGGCTGTCGACGCCGATCGGATGCATGATGGTCCAGCTCAGCGCAAACACGCCGCTCTGCTCGCGTTCCAGTTTGAGGTCGTAGAAGCGGGTGAACAGCTGGCCCTCCAGCGTGTGCTCGCGGCGCACCAGCGAGGCGCGCACCGAGGCTTCGAGGATCAGGTTGCTGCGCTCGTTGCCGGCGCGGATCATCAAGGTGGGCACGCCGTTGAAGTTGGTCACCACCGCCGCCTCGGAGAACAGGATGCGCGACGACGGCCGCGAGAAGCGGGCGAACAGCAGGCCGGTGACGGTCGCCACCTCGGCCATGCCGAGCAAAATCTCGCTGGAGGCGACCAGGTGGCCGTAGGTCGAGCCCGGATTCATGTAGCCGTAACCGACGGTGGCCAGCGTCTCGATCGAGAAGAACACCATGTCCAGGTAGGAGCCGGGACGGGCGTTGGCGACCGAGCCGGGCACCAAGTAGAAGGCGGTGGCGAAGAACAGATTGGTCAGCAGGTAGGCCAGCAGCACCCAGGCGAAGAAGCGCGGCCAACTCAGCGTGAGGATCCAGTGGTAGGAGTCGCTCCAGTTCCAGCGGCTGACGCCGACCCGCTCGATCTGCGAATTGCCGAGCCTGAAGGCGCCGCGCACGGTGCCTACCTTGGGGCGCAGCGGATGGGGCGTCGGCTTCATCGCTTAGTCGTCCTGGTCCGGATCGAGCTCGGGGAACATCACGGCGGTGTAGCCGAAACGGGAAAAGTCCTTGATGCGCATCGGGTAGAGAATGCCGTGCAGGTGGTCGACCTCGTGCTGCACCACGCGGGCGTGGAAGCCGTCCACCTCGCGCCGGATCGGCTGCTGCAACTGGTCGACGCCCTCGTAGCGCAGGCTGGTCCAGCGCGGCACGCTGCCGCGCAGGCCGGGCACCGACAGGCAGCCCTCGAAGCCCTCCTCCTGCTGCTCCGACAACGGCGTCAACAGGGGATTGATCAGCACCGTCTCGGGCACCTGCGGCGCGTCCGGGTAGCGCTGGTTCTGCTTGAAGCCGAAGATCACCAACTGCAGGTTGACGCCGATCTGCGGCGCCGCCAAACCGGCGCCGTTGGCCGCGTACATGGTGTCGAACATGTCGGCGATCAGCGCGTCGAGCTCGGCGCCGAACTGGCGCACCGGCTCGGCCACGCGCAGCAGCCGCGGGTCGCCCATTTTGAGGATTTCACGCACGCTCATTTGCTGCTCATTTTGCTGTTCACTTTGCTGCTCGTTTGGCCACCCATTTTGTCATTTTCCCGCTCGACGTGCAGCTCGGCCAGGAAGTCGCGGAACTCGCTGCCCGTCTCGGCGTGCTTCAGGCCCATCGCCGTCATCGCCTTCAGGTAGCCCAGCTTGGAGCCGCAGTCGTAGCGCTGGCCGTCGTAGCGGTAGGCCAGCACGCGCTCGTCGCGCATCAGCGCGGCGATGCCGTCGGTCAGCTGGATCTCGCCGCCGGTGCCGGTGCCCAGGTGCTCCAGGTAGTCGAAGATGCGGCCCGACAGCACGTAGCGGCCGACCACCGCCAGGGTCGACGGCGCCAACTCCGGCGCCGGCTTCTCGACGATGGCCGAGACCAGCTCGAGCTTCTCCTGGTAGCGCGTGGCGCTGACGATGCCGTACTGGCGCGTCTGCGCGCGCGGCACGTCCTGCACCGCCAGCAGGCTGCAGCGCTCGTAGGCGTAGACCTCGGTCATCTGCGCCAGCACCGGCTTGACGCCGTCGGCGGTGTCCATGAAGTCGTCGGCCAGCAGCACGGCGAAGGGCTCGTTGCCCACCACCGGACGGGCGCACAGCACGGCGTGGCCCAGGCCCAGCGGCGCCGACTGGCGGATGTAGATGCAGTTGATGTGCTTGGGGATGACGTTGCGCACCAGTTCGAGCAGATACTGCTTGTTGGCCGCCTCCAGCTCGGCCTCCAGCTCGTAGGCCTTGTCGAAGTGGTCCTCGATGGCGCGCTTGTTGCGGCCGGTGATGAAGATCATGTCGGTGATGCCGGCGGCGACCGCCTCCTCGACGGCGTACTGGATCAGCGGCTTGTCGACGATGGGCAGCATCTCCTTCGGCTGCGCCTTGGTGGCGGGCAGGAAGCGGCTACCGAGGCCGGCCACCGGGAACACTGCTTTGGTAATTCTGCTCATGATCTGTTTTCCTTGCTCTCGAATGCGATTTACTCTGCGGCGGCCGGCGGCGCGCCCACGTTCAACAGGGCCAGCAGGCCGGCCTCGTCGAGAATGGCCACGCCCAGCTCCTGCGCCTTGGCCAGCTTGCTGCCGGCCTCGGCGCCGGCCACCACGTAACTGGTCTTCTTCGACACCGAGCCGGCCACCTTGCCGCCGGCCGCCTCGACCAGCTCGGCCGCCTCGTCGCGGCCCATATTGGGCAGGGTGCCGGTGATGACGAAGGTCTTGCCCGTCATCGGCCCCTGCTGCGCCGTCGCCGGCAGTTGCGCCAGCAGCTCCTCGCGCAGCGCGGCCAGCGCGGCCACCTGCTGGCGGCTGCCGGGCAGGCGCATCCACTCTTCCAGCGCCTGCGCCACGGCGGCCGGCAGGCCCCAGACGTCGAACACCGGCAGGCCGGCCAGCTTGGCCAGCGTGACGCCCTGCTCGATCAGCTGGCGGCTGCGCGGCTCGGTCAACTTGGGGATGGCCAGCGCGGCCAGCAGCTTGACCGGGTCGAGCTGCTCGCGCAGATGGGCGCTGGGGGCGTGCTCGCCCTGCGGCGCCACGCCCTGCGCCAGCAAGGCGTCGATCGCCTCCTGGTTGCGCGGCTCGGCGAAGAATTCGGCGATCGACACGGCCACCGTGCCGCCGATGTCGGGCAGCACGCGCAGCAGCGCCACCGGGGCGCGCCGCACCAGCTCGAAGCGGCCCAGCCACTCGGCCAGCGTCTTGGCGGTCGACTCGCCGACATGGCGGATGCCCAGCGCGAACAGCAGCCGTTCGAGCGGCGGCCGCTTGCTGGCGGCGATGGCGTCGAGCAGGTTGTCGGCCCACTTGGTGGCCACCTTGCCCTGCGCCACGGTGTCCGGCGTGCTGCCGTCGCGCTCGTCGGCCAGCCGCTTCATCTCCAGCAGGTCGTCCATCTTCAACAGGTACAGGTCGGCGACGCGGTGCACCTTGCCGCATTCGACCAGGTTGTCGATGTAGCGGTCGCCCAGGCCCTCGATGTCCATCATGCGGCGGCCGGCGAAGTGGCGGATCGCCTCCTTGCGCTGGGCCGAGCAGAACAGGCCGCCGGAGCAACGCGCGATGGTCTCGTCGACCTCGCGCACCACGTGCGAATCGCACACCGGGCAGCGCTTGGGCAGCTCGTAGCGCGCCGGCTCGGGCTGTGGGCGTTTGTCCAGCACCACCGCCAGCACCTCGGGGATGACGTCGCCGGCGCGCCGCACGATGACCGTGTCGCCCACCCGCACGTCCTTGCGCAGCACCTCGTCCTCGTTGTGCAGGGTGGCGTTGGTGACGGTGACGCCGCCGACGAACACCGGCGCCAGCCGCGCCACCGGCGTGATGGCGCCGGTGCGGCCGACCTGCACCTCGATCGCCAGCACGGTGGTCAGCGCCTCCTCGGCGGGGAACTTGTGCGCCAGCGCGAAGCGCGGCGCGCGCGAGACGAAGCCCAGCGCGCGCTGGTCGCGCAGGCGGTTGGCCTTGTAGACCACGCCGTCGATCTCGTAGGGCATGGCGGGCCGCTCGGCGCCGATGCGGCGGTAGTAGCCGAGCAGGCCGTCCAGGCCGCGCACCACGTCGGCCTCGCGCGCCACCGGCAGGCCCAGTTGCTGGAACCAGGCCAGCAGCGCGGAGTGCGACTCGGGCAGCTCGGCGCCTTCCAGCGCACCGATGCCGTAGGCGAAGAAGCTCAGCTTGCGCTCGGCGGTGACGCGCGAGTCGAGCTGGCGCAGGCTGCCGGCGGCGGCGTTGCGCGGATTGACGAACTCCTTCTGGCCGGCGGCGCGCTGGCGCGCGTTCATGGCGGCGAAGTCGCTCTTGAACATCAACACCTCGCCGCGCACGTCGAGCACGGCCGGCGGGGTGGCGCTGTGCAAACGCAGCGGGATCGAGCGCACCGTGCGGATGTTGGCGCTGACGTCCTCGCCGGTGTAGCCGTCGCCGCGCGTCGCGGCCTGCGTCAGCACGCCGTCGACATAGCGCAGGTTGATGGCCAGGCCGTCGTACTTGACCTCGGCGGCGTATTCGACCTCGCCCTCGCCCAGGCCGTCGCGGACGCGGCGGTCGAAGTTCTCGATGTCCTCGTCGGCGAAGCCGTTGTTGAGCGACAGCATGGGCACCGTGTGGCTGATCTGCGCGAACTGCGGCAGCGGCGGCGCGCCCACCCGCAGGGTCGGCGAATCGGCCGCCCGCAGCGCGGGATCGGCCGCCTCCAACGCCTGCAGTTCGGCGAACAGCCGGTCGTATTCGGCGTCGGGGATGGTCGGGGCGTCGAGCACGTGGTAGGCGTGCAGGTGCCGGTTCAATTCGGCGTTGAGCCAGGCGGCGCGCGCGGCGCCGTCCTGGTGGTTAATATCGTTCATGTGCGGTGTTCAGCTTCGGTGTTTGGTTTTATTGTTCAGCTAAAAAGCCGCAGCGCGCGGGTCGAACCCGCCGGGATGTCGGCGTCGTCCATCTCCGTGTAAAAGTCCTGCACCTGGCCGGCGATCTCGGCCAGCGCCGCGTCGCTCAGCGGCTGGTTGTAGTCGTCGACGATGGTGGCGTCAAGGCGGCCGACCAGCGATTTGGCGCAGGCCACCATGGCGCCGAAGCCGTCGCGCGCCGGCGCCACGCAGGGCACGTCGAGCAACAGCGTCAGGCGGGCCGTGGTCTCCTCGGCCAGGGTGACGTTGGTCGACAGGGTGAACAAATGGCTGCCCTCGCCGTCCGGCATCACGTAGCGGCCGTCCGGACGCAGGTCGAAGCCCTGCTTCTCCAGCGCGCCGAGCAAGGTGGAGATCGACCAGGGCGCGCCGTTGCTGGCCAGGTTGACGCCCAGCTGGGCGTCGTGGCCGGCGACGAAGCGGTGCAGATTGCGCGCCTCGGCCATCACCTCGATCATGTCCGGAATCTCCGGCTCGGCGCCGATCTCGTCGGCCATGGCGCGCAGGCGCGTCACCAGCTCGGAGTATTCCAGTTCGTTGAGCGCCGTGCTGCGGCTGGCCAACTGCACGCCGCCCTGCAATTTGGTGTAGACGCCGCCGTGGACGATGGGTTCCCATTCGCCGCTGACGGCCAGGCCGATGTAGTGCACCGGCTTGTTGCCGACCATGCGCAGGGTCTGCAGCGCCGGCAGGATCTTCTCGCCGCGCGCCGCGCCTTCCAGCGCCAGCGGCAGCAGGCAGTCGATCAGCGGATCGACCAGGCTGGTGGCCTTTTCGGCCTCCGGGCTGGCATGGCCGGCCGGCGCCGCGCCGGCGGCCGGCGCGGCGGTGGCGGCGTCGGCCGCGCCCGAGGCATGCTCGCCGGGCGGGTGGCCGG
>NZ_JAEMNU010000049.1:38764-126603 GCF_016461825.1 Rugamonas violacea
CGGCGCGGCGGCGTCGCTCGAGAAGCTCGGCTCCTGGCGCACCAACGGCGCCTCGCCGGCGCGCATCAGCACGTCGTCGTGGTCGGACGAAAAGGCCCGTTCGACGCTCTTCTTGGCCTTGTGCTCCTGCCACTTGTTGTAGGAAAAAACGCCGACGATGAAAACGCCGCCGGCCGCCATTAAACTCAATTGGAGATCTGTCATGCTGCTTGTGCCTCGGAAGCGAAGTGGGCGGCGGACTCCATGTCCACCGCCACGATGCGCGATACGCCCTGCTCCTGCATCGTCACACCGATCAGTTGATTGGCCATCTCCATCGCAATCTTGTTGTGCGAGATGAAGAGGAATTGGGTATGTTCGGACATCCGTTTGACCATCCGACAAAAACGTTCTGTGTTGGCGTCGTCCAGCGGTGCGTCGACCTCGTCGAGCAGGCAGAACGGCGCCGGGTTCAGGCGGAACATGGAGAACACCAGCGCCGTCGCCGTCAGCGCCTTCTCGCCGCCGGACAGCAAATGGATGGTGGCGTTCTTCTTGCCCGGCGGTTGCGCCATGACCTGCACGCCGGAGTCGAGGATCTCGTCGCCGGTCATGATCAGGCGCGCCTGGCCGCCGCCGAAGAGGATCGGGAACAGCTCGGAAAAGTGGCCGTTGACGCGCTCGAAGGTGTCCTGCAACAGCTCGCGGGTCTCCTTATCGATCTTGTGGATCGCGTCCTGCAAGGTGTTGATCGCCTCGTTCAGGTCGGCGTTCTGGGCGTCGAGGAAGTTCTTCCGCTCGGACGCCTGCGACAGCTCGTCGAGCGCCGCCAGGTTGACCGCGCCCAGGCCGGCGATGGCGTTGCCCAGCCGGGTCACCTCGCCCTGCAGATAGGACGGTTTCAAATCGGGATGCAGCTTGCCGGCCAGCGCCGCCTCGTCGGCCGCCACCTCCAGCAACTGGGCGGCGAACTGCTCCTGGTTCAGGCGCGCGGCCTGCTCCTTGAGCTGCATCTCCATGATCTTGTCGCGCTGCGGTTGCAGGCTGCGCTCGGACTGCATGCGCGCCTCCTCGGCGCCGCGCAGCTGCTGGGTGATCTGGTCGAGTTCGTGGCGCGCGTCCGACAGCGCCGTCTCCTGCTCGGTGCGACGCTGCAGCAGGTCTTGCAGGCCGTCGGCGGCGGCGCCCGATTCCAGGTTGGCCAGCTCCTGCTGGCCGGCCAGCAGGCTGCCGGCCACTTGCGCCGCCTGGGTGGTGGCGGTGGCGATGCTGCGGCGCAGCTCGTCGATCTTGCTGCGCCCGCTCTTCTCGGCGAACTGCGCCTCCTGCGCCTTGCGTTCGAGCTCGCGCAGCGACTCGCGCGCGTCGGCCAGGCGCTGCTCCATTTGCAGGAACAGCGTTTGGCCGTCCTCGTGGGCGCCCTGCAAATCGCCGAGCGCCATGTCGAGCTGTTCGAACTTCTCCTCCGACTCCATCTTGGCCTGCATCTGCTCGGCCTCCTGGGCGGCGATTTCGGCCAGGTCGGCGGCGATCTGGCCGCTGCGCTGGTTGAAGCGGGCCTCGACCTCGGACAGCTTGACCACGTCGATCTGCAAGCTGTGCACGGCCTGGGTCAGGCTTTGGCTCTTGGCGCGCAGCTCGGCCAATTGGCGCGTGTTGTGCGACAGCGCCGCCTCGGCGCGCACCGAACGGGCGCGCGCCTCGTCGGCCAGCATCTGCTGGGCGCGCAACTGCTTGGTGAGGTTGTCGATGTCCTGCTGGCGACCGAGCATGCCGTCCTGCTCCGAGTCGGCGGCGTAGAAGCGCACGCTGGACTGGCTGATGACGTGGCCCTGGCGCGTGACGAAGCAGGCGCCGGCCGGCAGATTGCCGCGCTCGGCGAAGCCGGCGGCGGCATCCTCGGCCAGGTAGACGTTGTGCAGCCAGTCCTGCAGCAGGCCGCGCAGGCCGGGATCGTTCAGCTTCAACAGGGTCAAAAACGGCTTCAGGCCGGACGGCTCGGCGAGCGGCGCCGGCGCTGTGCTGGCCGGCGCGTACAGCGCCAGCTTGGCCGGCGGCGCGTCGTTGAAGAAGGCCTTGGCCCAGTCGATGTTCGACAATTGCAGCGCCGAGGTGCGCTCGCGCAGCACCGCCTCCAGCGCGGTCTCCCAGCCGGCCTCGATCTGCAGCTTCTGCCACAGGCGCGGCAGACCATCGAGCTCGTGTTTTTGCAGCCATGGCTGGACCTTGCCCTGGCTCTGCACCCGTTCCTGCATCTGGCGCAGCGCGTTCAGCCGCGCCTCCAGTTGCGCGTTGGCGGTCGTCTCGGCGTTGACCTGGGCCTGCGCCGCCTGGCGCTCCTGCTCCAGCAAGGGCTGCTGTTCCAGCGCCTCTTCCAAATGGTAGCCCTGCTCCTCCAGCGCCTGCTGTTTCTCCTCCAGTTGTAGCTTGAGGTTGGCCAGATGGCTGCTGTCGGGCAGGTTCAAACCGTTCTTTTCCTGCTGCAGGCGCTCGCGCCGCGTCGCCAGGCCGGACAGGATGTTCGAGGCGTTGCGCTGGTGCGCCGACTCCAGCTCAAGCTGCTGCTGCGCCTGCATGATGCGGCCGCGCGACTCGCTGCTGCGCTCCTGCCCGGCGCGCCAGGCGGCGTCCAGCGCCGGCAGCGACTCGGCCTTCTGCTCGGCCATCATCTGCGACTGCTCGACCTTGGCGGCCAGCTCCTCCAGATTGAACTCGGCCTCCTCGATCTGCTCGGCGTATTCCTGCGCCTGGTTCTGCCACTGGTCGCGCTGGGCGGCCAGGGTGGCCAGCTGGTTTTGCAGGCGGCTGCGCGACTCCAGCACGAACTTGATCTGCGCCTCCAGGCTGCCGATCTCGGCGTTGGTCTGGTACAGATGGCCCTGCGCCTGGTGCAGCCGGTCGCCGACGGCGAAGTGGGCCTGGCGCATCTGTTCGAGCGACAGCTCGACGTGGCGCAGCTTGGCGGTCTGCTCCTCCAGGTCGGTCTGGGCCTGCTCCATGTCGCGGAAGCAGCGCTTCTGCTCGCCCTCGGCCTCGTTCTTGCGCAGCAGCCAGAGCAGCTTCTGCTTCTCGTCCTGGTCGGCCTGCATGCTGTGGAATTTGTTGGCGACGACGGCCTGGGCTTCCAGCTTCTCCAGGTTGGCGTTCAGCTCGCGCAGGATGTCGTCGACCCGCAGCAGGTTCTCGCGCGTGTCGTTGAGCCGGTTCTCCGTCTCGCGGCGGCGCTCCTTGTACTTCGACACGCCGGCCGCCTCCTCCAGGAAGACGCGCAGCTCCTCCGGGCGCGACTCGATGATGCGCGAGATCATGCCCTGGCCGATGATGGCGTAGGCGCGCGGCCCCAGGCCGGTGCCGAGGAAGATGTCCTGGATGTCGCGCCGGCGCACCGGCTGGCCGTTGATGTAGTAGGTCGAGGTGCCGTCGCGCGTCAAGGTGCGCTTGACGGCGATCTCGGCGTACTGGCCCCACTGGCCGGCGGCCTTGCCGTCGTTGTTGTCGAACACCAGCTCGACCGAGGCGCGGCCGGCCGGCTTGCGGTGGGTCGAGCCGTTGAAGATGACGTCCTGCATCGACTCGCCGCGCAGCTCCGAGGCTTTCGACTCGCCCAGCACCCAGCGCACGGCATCGATGATGTTCGACTTGCCGCAGCCATTGGGACCGACCACGCCGACCAGCTGACCCGGCACCTGGAAATTGGTGGGATCGACGAAAGACTTAAATCCCGACAATTTGATGGAAGAGAGACGCACGTTGTTTAGGGTTCTACGCCAGGACTGGCCTTAGGGGAAAGAAAAGTGGCTAATCATACCATTTCATGGACCAAATCAGGCCAAAAACAGCCCAAACGCGCGCCCGGCCGGCGCCCCGCTCAGCGGCCGGCGTGGGTCAACTGCATCCGCCCCCACATGTGGCGCGTGAAGGGCTCGTCGCGGCCGGACAAATACAGCGCCAGGCCGGTCATCCACTCCTCGGTCGGCACCGGCTCCAGGCGCGGCGTCATCAACAGGATGGGCAGGCACAGCGCCACCAGCACCCGGCTCAGCGCCATCGACGGCACCAGGCTGGCCTGGCGGATGAAGACGGCGGCCACGGCCAGGCCGAGCAGGCTGCCGCTCACCACCTCGGACACCGAGTGGGCCCGCACCTCAAGCCGGGAGACGCCGATCAACAGCGCCAGCACCACGCCGGCCAGCACGGCCATGCGCTGCAGCGACGCGCCGGCGTGGCGCAGGGCCAGGTAGGCGGCCACCGGATAGACGGCGCCGGCGCGCATGGCGTGGCCACTGATGCCGCCGAACTCCAGCGACGCCGAGCCGATGCCCCAGCCGATGAAGGCCACCTTGGTCAGCACCACCATCGCCATGCCGAGGCCGAAGCAGCAGCACCAGGACAGCGTCAGGCGCCAGGATTTGCCGGCCAGCAGCCAGCCGGCGATGGCGATGCCCAAGGGACCGGTGACGGACAGGCCACCCAACACGCTCAAAAAATGCCACCAGTTCATAAGGTCCAGTAAGAAAATTGCCAACGGGCAGAAGATTGTCGATGCCGCCAAGCCGATTCCCGGCGTGTTTTTTGCGGCGCAGCATCATTGAACCACATCTTCCCGCATTTTACCGAATAGTGCGCGTGGGAAATGTTATTTTTGAAGGGCGACGGCGCCCCGGCCGCTCAGGCCGAACGGCGCGCGGCGGCCGGCTCGGCATCCGCATCGGCATCGGCGCCGGCATCGTTGCCGGCGACACCGGCCAGCGCCCGGCTCAGCGCCAGGCCGACCACGCCGTCGGCCCGCTGGACCTGCACGCCGTGCGCGCGGAAGCGCTCCTCCAGCGCCGCGCCGGCCATCGAAAACGCCTCCTGCCGCGTCGCGGTGGCGAAGATGTACAAGGTGCGCAGAGGGCTGATCCAGGCCAGCTTGACCTTGCGCCGGGTGCCGTCCGGCTGCTCGAAGGCCAGCCACATGCCGCGCGCCAGCGCCGCCACCTCGGCACTGGCCTCGGCCGCCAAGGCCGCCTCGGCGTCGGCCGCCGCCGTGTCGGCCGCCGCACCAAGCGGCGCGCCGCTCGACGCCGACGACGCGGACGATTCTGCCGATTCGGACGATGGCGACGCGCCCGACGAAGCCGACCAAGTCGCCGCTTGCGCCGCCGCTTGCGCCGACTCCTGCTCCGCCTGCCGCGCCGCGCGCCGCTCGGCCGACTGGCGCGCCGCCTGCATGGCCAGTTCGAGCTGGCGCTCGGCGCTGATGTCGAGCGGCGCGCGGACGATCGAGGCGTGGCACTCGGCCAGCTCGGCGAAGAACTGCAAGCGCTCGGCGTCGCGCCAATGAATGATGTCTAGCCATTTGTTGAGCGTGGCCAGCAGGTCGGGCAGCAGGCCGATCAGACGCTTGCGCTCGTCGGCGCCCAGCTTGGGCTTGACGCTCCAGATCAGCTGGTCCATCGCCAGGGTGGCGTTGCGCACCGCGCCCGGCTTGTCGTCCTCGACGCTGTAGGCGATGGTCAACACGTCGACCCATTTGTTTTCGAGGAATGCTTCGAGCACCGCCACCACTTCGCCGCTGCCCAGGCGCAGCGCCACCGCGCCCTTGGCCTGCTGGCCGGCCTGGGCCAGCTTCTCCTGCTTGAGCGCGGCGGCCACCGGCACCGCCAGCGCGCTGGCGGCGGCGCTCTCCTCGGCCCGCACCGAGGCCTCCAGCTCGTCGACGGCGGCGGCGAACACGGCACGCTCGTCGGCGTCGTCGCGGCCGACCCGGTCGACGCTGCGCCGCATCGCCTGGAACAGCGGATCGTCCGGACCACGGCGCCGCTCCCAACCGAGCCGCGACAACAGCTCGATCAGGCGCCGCGCCGGATGCTCCTCCTGGAAGAAGAAGTCGCGGTCGACCAGGGCCGCCTTCAACACGGGAATCTGCAGCAGGTGGATCAGGTCGCGGATCTCCTGGGCGATGTTCTGGTCGCCGAACACGGTTTCAAAGATCGCCGCCAGCAGGTCGATGGTGCTCTCGTCGGCGCGCGACAGGCTGCCGCGCGGCAGGCTGTCCTTGATGCCGGGCAGGTAGAACACCTTGGCCGAGCCGGCCTTGCGCTCGCTGCCGGCGGCGCCGGCGCTGGCGCCCGTTCCAGCGGCGCCGGCAGCGGCACCGTCCGCACCGTCCGCACCATCCGCACGATCCGCACAACCGGCACCACCGGCGCCGGCGACAAAGCCAGCGGCCGCCGGCAGCGGCATGGCGCGCTGCAGCTGCGCCAGATAACTGAGCAGCGGCCGCTTGGCGCCGGCCAGCGTCTGCCGTTGCGCGACGTGGTTGTCCTGGCCCGGATGGAAGCCCTCGGCGGCGCCCTGGCGCCACGGCCGGCCGCCGCCCGGAGGCAGGTTCGGCAGGTCGGGAATGCTCATGTCGAAGGCCTCGGCGAGGGCGTCGTCGTCGGCGCCGGCGGAGAAGAACTGGCGCAACTGCTGCGCCAACGCGGCCGGATTGGCGCGCGGCCGCGCCGCCGGACGGGCCGGCGCGTCGGTCTTGCGCTCGCGCGAGCCGTTCGCCGCGCCGGGCAACACGCCCTTGCGCTGCAACGCCAGGTTGAGGGCGTCGAGCATCGGCGCGAGTTCGAAGAACAGGCCGGGTTTGCACAGTGGCGTGAGCAGCTGGTTCAGATCGGCGTCGGGCGCGAACTCGGCCCAGCTGGCGTGCAGCGCCCGCATCAACACCTCGGGCCGGAACGGGTTCTGCCCGCCACGCAGGATGTCGCGCTCGAACAGGAAGGCCAGGCGCACGCTCAAGGTCTGCAAGGCGTCGGCGTGCAGCAGCTCGAAGGGCTTGCACAAGGTGCCCAGCGCCACCCGGTTGTCCATCTCCTCGTAGGGCACCAGGCCGAGCGGCTGGGCGCCCTGCTGGGCGCGCGCCGACGGCGCCGGCGCCAGCTGGGCCAGGTCCTGCCGCAGCGCGCGCTCGAGCGCGCCGTGGGCCAGGTGGAGGAAGGCGTAATTGCGGTTGCGCAGCAGGTTGCCGGCGCGGATGCGCTGCTGCAGCGTGCCCGGCTCGCCGTCGCGCGCGTCGATCAGGGCGCCGGCCAGCCGCGTCGCCAGCTCGGGCAGTTGGGCGTTGAGGTGGCTGGTGGCGATGCCGATCAACTCTTCGAGCAGGGCGTGGCGCGGCGAGACCGGTTTGGACGGCGTTGACGGCGCGATGCTCGGCGGGGAAGAAATCATGGTCGGCCTGGCGGCAGGTGAAGCGCCGCGTTCTGCTGGTTAAAGAAAAGACAAGGCGCGAAGGGAAAGCCGGACTGAGCCTTTATCGCTTCCCTCCATTTTCACACAGCGTTTCCACATGGCAATAGACAAAGTGAAACAATTGGCGAGATTTTGCCTTTTTTCTGCTTTGAAACACATTGCGCCAACACCGAACCACAGTTGACGCTGCACAAGAATCAAGCTTGCGCATTGCCTAAGATGACTAGCTGACAGTCCCTTTTCCTCTTTCCGATGAGGTCATCCATGCGTTTCCTGCACAATTTGAAAACCGCCCACAAGCTGCTCGCGGCGTTCGCCTTCGTCCTCAGTCTGATGGTCTTGCAGGGCGTCGGCTCGATGTCGCGCATGGCCGACCTCGACGAGGCCTCCGGCATCATTTCCGGCCGCTGGTTGCCGGCGATCATGACGGTGCTGTCGCTCAAGAACGACCTGCAGGAAGTGCGCAAATGGCAGTCGCAGCACATTCTGGCACGCAATGCCGAGGGCAGGGAAACCTACCGCGAGAAGCTGCGCGTCGGCATGCTCGCGCTGCGCGACAACAGCGCCCAGTTGACCTCCCAGCAGCAGGAGACCCAGACGCACGCCTACGCCGCCCGGCTGGAACAGCAGCTGGCCGAGATGTTGCAGGCGCAGACCACCTTGCTGGCCTTGTCGAACGAGGGTAAGACGGACGCCGCCGTCGAACTCTACAACGGCCCGATGCGACAAGTCTTCTTCGGCATCGCCGAGCAGATCGACAAGCTGGCCGCCTACAACCTCGACGGCAGCCAGCAGGCGGCGCGCAACGCCAGCGAACTCAGCAAGCAGGCCCATCTGATCACCACCGCCCTGCTGGTCGCCAGCACCGTGCTGGGCGCCGTGCTGGCGCTGTGGCTGGCCAGCTCCATCGTCGGCCCGCTGCGCGAGGCGGTGGCGATGGCGCGGCGCATCGCCGGCGGCGACCTGAGCACGCGCATCGGGCCGCAGCCGGGCAACGAGAGCGGCCAGCTGCTGCTGGCCATGCAGGAGATGAACGACAGCCTGCTGTCGCTGATCGGCGAAGTCGGCCGTGGCACCGGCGTGATCGGCGACGCCGCCGGCGAGATCGCCAGCGGCAACCAGGACCTGTCCGACCGCACCGAGCAACAGGCCGCCGCGCTGGAGCAAACCGCCGCCTCGATGGAACAGTTGACCGCCACCGTGCGGCAGAACGCCGAACACGCCGGCCAGGCCAGCGCGCTGGCCGACGCCGCCTCAACGGTGGCCCAGCGCGGCGGCGCCGACGTGCTGCAGATGGTCGGCACCATGGCCTCGATCAACACCGCCTCTAAGAAGATCGTCGAGATCATCGGCGTGATCGACGGCATCGCCTTCCAGACGAATATTTTGGCCCTGAACGCGGCGGTCGAGGCGGCCCGCGCCGGCGAGCAGGGCCGCGGCTTCGCCGTCGTCGCCGCCGAGGTGCGCGGCCTGGCCCAGCGCAGCGCGGCGGCGGCGCAGGAGATCAAGGTGTTGATCGACGATTCGGTCGGCCAGGTGGTGCACGGCACCGAGCTGGCCGACAAGGCGCGCGCCACCATGGAGCAGGTGGTCGGCGGCGTGCAGCGGGTCACCGCCATCGTCGGCGAGATCGCCCTGGCCAGCGCCGAGCAGACCGACGGGCTGGCCCAGGTGCACCAGGCGATTTCGGCGATGGACCAGACCACCCAGCAGAACGCCGTCCTGGTCAGGCAGGCGGCCGCCGCCGCCGGGGCCATGCGCGAGCAGACCGAGCGCCTGGGCGAGTTGATCGCCGTGTTCACCGTCGCCGACGGCGCGGCGCCGGCGCGGCGCCGGCCGGACGTGCCGCTGGCGCCACGGCGGCCGGCGGCGGACGGCCAAGCGGCGCCGGGCCGCCTGCTGCCGCCGCCCGGATGGGACACCGAGGGCGAAAGCCTGGGCCACGCCTGAGCGCCGGCGCCACGGCGCCACGGCGCCGCCCTCGGCGACCCAGGCCGACCTCAAATCGACCTCGAATCAACCTCAAATCAACCCCAGGTCGACCTCAAATAGCCGCCAGGTCGCGCTCAAACCGCAGTCAAATCGCCGTCAGATATTGGTGACGCGGATACCCTTGGGCGGCGTGAAATCCTTGACGGCGTCGATCAGCCCCACCCCCAGCGCCTCGGTGGCGGTCAGGTGCAGGTCGGAATAGGCGTGCACCCGCCAGTGCTCCTCGCTCAGTTGCACGTGCTCGCGCAGGATCTGCTCGGTGCGCGCGTCGTCAGCCTGCAGGCCTTCGACGATGATGCGCAGCGCGTCCGGCCGCGCGCCGTGCGGCGCGCTGGCGTGCGACTTGTGCACCATGAAACGCGCCGTGTCGCTGGCGTGGCGTTGCCCTCCGGCAAGATAAAGAATCACCGCGATCGACGCCACCGCGCCGGCGTTGTAGGTGACCACCTTCAGCGGCAGCTTGCTCAGGTAGTTGTACAGGCAGATGCCGTCGCTGACATAGCCGCCGTTCGACTGGATCAGGATGTGCGCCGTCTCGACGCGGTCCTCGCTCATGTCGGCGACGGCGTCGAAGACGCGCCGCACCATGTCGCTGTTGACGTCGCCCGCCAAGGTAAACCAACCCTGCCCCGCATATATCGCGTTCTCTTCGCCCATGGTGCCACCTACTTAATTGGATGAATCATTCTAGCAAAGAAGCGCGCCGCCGGCCGCCCCGGTGTGCCTGTACAGTGCGCTAGCGCGCCGCCTCAAGATTGACAGGATGGCCCTTCTGACATATATTCCCGAGTCTTGATCGGGAGAGGGCAAACTCGCGTTGCCGCCGAAGGGGCACTACCCAAAAACTCTCAGGCAAAAGGACCGATCAAGGGACCGGCGCGCATCGTTTGCGGTGCGCCATCCGGCTCAACTCTGGAGAGCGGCCGCGGCACACGCCGGCGGCCCACCGAAGGGGCGCACGGGATTCATCCCGTAATCTCTCAGGTACCAAGGACAGAGGGGTCTGCGATCATTGTGGAAAAGGCTGCTTCAGCTCTTCCTTGCATGTTCTGTTAACCCCTTTTACGTTTGGACCGAGGAATTATGACGCTCAAAGCCACCCCACTCAACAACGCCCACCGCGCCGCCGGCGCCCGCATGGTCGACTTCGGCGGCTGGGACATGCCGGTCAACTACGGTTCGCAGATCGAGGAGCACCACGCCGTGCGCAGCGACGTCGGCATGTTCGACGTCTCGCACATGTGCGTGGTCGACCTGGTCGGCGACAACGTCCGCCCCTTCCTGCGCGGCCTGCTGGCCAACAACGTCGACAAGCTGCAGGCCAGCGGCAAGGCGCTGTACTCCTGCATGTTGAATCAACAGGGCACCGTGATCGACGACCTGATCGTCTACTTCATCAACGAGAGCTGGTTCCGCCTGGTGGTCAACGCCGGCACCGCCGAAAAAGACATCGCCTGGATCGCCGCGCAAAACGCCGCCACCAACAGCGGCGTGAGCATCACCCAGCGCCGCGACGGCGCCATCGGCGACAGCATGGCGCTGATCGCCGTGCAGGGTCCGAACGCGCGCGCCAAGGTGTGGCAGGTGCTGCCCGAGACCCAGGCCGCCTCGGCCGAGATCAAACCCTTCAACGCCGTCATCGTCAAAGACACCGCCTTCGGCGAAGTGATGGTGGCGCGCACCGGCTACACCGGCGAGGACGGCTTCGAGCTGGCCTTCCCGGCGGCGCAGGCCGAGGCGCTGTGGAGCGCGCTGGTCGGCGCCGGCGTCAAGCCGGCCGGCCTGGGCGCACGCGACACGCTGCGCCTGGAAGCGGGCATGAACCTGTACGGCCAGGACATGGACGAAAGCGTCAACCCGCTCGACGCCGGCCTGGCCTGGACCATCGACCTGGTGTCGCCGCGCGACTTCATCGGCAAGGCCGCGCTGGTGGCGCTGGGCCAGAACGCCCAGTTCGTCGGCCTGATCCTGCGTGAAAAAGGCGGCGTGCTGCGCGCCCACCAGAAAGTCGTCGTCGCCGCTTCGGACGCCGTCGGCGAGATCACCAGCGGCACCTTCAGCCCGACCATGCAGCAGGCCATCGCGCTGGCCCGCGTGCCGCTGGGCGTGGTCGTCGGCGACACCGTCCAGGTCGAAATCCGCGACAAGAAGCTGGCCGCCTCGGTGGTCAAGCTGCCGTTCGTGCGCAACGGTAAAATCCTCGCCGTCTAAGCGTGCGGGAGACGCGCGGCCGCGGCGCGGCCGCATAAATACGCTGCATAGTCATGCCGTAGAAGTATCAATACAATTAATAATTAAGAACACTTACCCTCTGGAGCCACACATGAATATTCCTGCAGACCTGAAGTACACCGAATCCCACGAATGGGTACGTCTGGAAGCCGACGGCAGCGTCACCGTCGGCATCACCGAGTTCGCCCAGGACGCGCTGGGCGACATCGTCTTCGTCGAACTGCCGAAGGTCGGCCAGGACTACGCCGCCGGCGCCGACGCCGCCGTGGTCGAATCGGTCAAGGCCGCCAGCGACATCTACGCCCCGATCGCCGGCCAAGTCATCGCCGTCAACGAGGACGTCGCCGCCACCCCCGAGTCGATCAACGCCGACGCCTACTCGGCCTGGCTGTTCAAGCTCAAGCCGAGCGACGCCGGCGCCATCGACGGCCTGCTCGACGCGGCTGCCTACGGCAAGACCACCGCAGCGTAAGCACGCACCAGGCCAGCCTTCGCGCTGGCCTTTTTGCTGTACGCCCCCTCCCTGCCGAGCGCCCCGCGCGCCGGCGCAGCACTTTTTTGGCCCTGACAAATCATGACCCGCACCAGCCTGACCCAACTTGAAGCCCGCGATGCCTTCATCGCCCGCCACATCGGCCCCGACGCAGCAGAACAGGCGGCGATGCTGTCGACCCTCGGCTACGCCTCGCGCGCCGCGCTGATCGACGCCCTCGTCCCCGCCAACATCCGCAACCAGGGCGCGCTGCCGCTGGGCCAATACTCGCAGCCGATGCCGGAGCAGGAGGCGCTGGCCAAGCTGAAGGCCATCGCGTCGCAGAACAAGGTACTCAAATCGCTGATCGGCCAGGGCTACTACAACACCCACACGCCCGGCGTCATCCTGCGCAACATCTTCGAAAACCCGGCCTGGTACACCGCCTACACGCCGTACCAGCCGGAGATCTCGCAGGGCCGCCTGGAAGCCATTTTGAACTTCCAGCAGGTCGTCACCGACCTGACCGGCATGGGCATCGCCAACGCCTCGATGCTCGACGAGGGCACCGCCGCCGCCGAGGCGATGACGCTGATCCAGCGCGTCGGCAAGTCGAAGTCGCAGGTGTTCTACGTCGCCGACGACGTGCTGCCGCAAACCCGTGAAGTGGTGCAGACCCGCGCCGAACCGCTCGGCATCGTGGTGCGCACCTTCGCCCCGGCCGAACTGGCCGAGCTGCACGACTGCTTCGGCGTGCTGCTGCAATACCCCGGCGTGGACGGCGTGGTGCGCGACTACAAGGACGGCGTCGCCGCCGTCAAGGCCAAGGGCGCGATGGTGGTGGTCGCCGCCGACCTGCTGGCGCTGACCGTGCTGACCCCGCCGGGCGAATGGGGCGCCGACGTCGTCGTCGGCAACAGCCAGCGCTTCGGCGTGCCGCTCGGTTTCGGCGGCCCGCACGCCGGCTACCTGTCGACCCGCGACGAATTCAAGCGCAGCATGTCCGGCCGCCTGGTCGGCGTCACCATCGACGCCCAGGGCAACAAGGCCTACCGCCTGGCGCTGCAAACCCGCGAGCAGCACATCCGCCGCGAAAAAGCCACTTCCAACATCTGCACCGCGCAGGTGCTGCTGGCGGTGATGGCCTCGATGTACGCGGTCTACCACGGCCCGGCCGGCCTGAAACAGATCGCCCAGCGCGTGCACCGCTACACCGGCATCCTGGCCGCCAACCTGGCCACGCTCGGCTATGAGATCAGCAACGCCACCTTCTTCGACACGCTGACCGTCAAGACCGACAACGCCGAGGCGCTGCTGGCCACCGCCGTCGCCCACGGCGTCAACCTGCGCAAGGTCGACGCCCACCATGTCGGCGTCTCGCTCGACGAAACCACCAGCCGCGCCGACCTGGAACTGCTGTGGACCATCTTCGCCCACGGCGTCAAGGCCACCGCCAAGGCCGACTTCGACCAGGTCGAGGCCTCGGTGCGGCAGGCCTTCCCGGCCGCGCTGGAGCGCAGCAGCGCCTACCTGAGCCACCCGGTGTTCAACCGCTACCACTCCGAAACCGAAATGCTGCGCTACCTGCGCAGCCTGGCGGACAAGGACCTGGCGCTGGACCGCACCATGATCCCGCTCGGCTCCTGCACCATGAAGCTGAACGCCACCAGCGAGATGATCCCGGTCACCTGGCCCGAGTTCTCCAACATCCACCCGTTCGCACCGGACGCGCAAACCATCGGCTACCGCGAAATGATCGGCCAGCTGGAAGACATGCTGTGCGCGCTGACCGGCTACGCCGCCGTGTCCCTGCAGCCCAACGCCGGTTCGCAGGGCGAGTACGCCGGCCTGCTGGTCATCAAGGCCTACCACGAGTCGCGCGGCGAAGGCCACCGCAACATCTGCCTGATCCCGTCGTCGGCGCACGGCACCAACCCGGCATCGGCCAACATGGTCGGCATGCAGGTTGTCGTCACCGCCTGCGACGCCAGCGGCAACGTCGACCTGGCCGACCTGAAGGCCAAGGCCGAACTGCACGCCAAGAACCTGGCCTGCGTGATGGTCACCTACCCGTCGACCCACGGCGTGTTCGAGGAAGGCATCCAGGAGCTGTGCGCAATCATCCACAGCCACGGCGGCCAGGTCTACATCGACGGCGCCAACATGAACGCGCTGGTCGGCGTGGCGGCGCCGGGCAGCTTCGGCGGCGACGTCTCGCACCTGAACCTGCACAAGACCTTCTGCATCCCGCACGGCGGCGGCGGCCCCGGCGTCGGCCCGATCGGCGTTGGCGCCCACCTGGCCAAGTTCCTGCCCAACCAGCGCTCCAGCGGCTACCAACGCGACGTCGCCGGCATCGGCGCGGTCAGCGCCGCGCCGTACGGCTCGGCCAGCATCCTGCCGATCTCCTGGATGTACATCGCCATGATGGGCGCCGAAGGTTTGACCGCCGCCACCGAAACGGCGATCCTGGCGGCCAACTACATCGCCCGCCGCCTGTCGCCGCACTACCCGGTGCTGTACTCGGGCCACGACGGCCTGGTCGCCCACGAGTGCATCATCGACCTGCGTCCGCTGACCGATGCCACCGGCATCAGCAACGAGGACGTCGCCAAGCGTTTGATGGACTTCGGCTTCCACGCCCCGACCATGAGCTTCCCGGTGCCGGGCACGCTGATGATCGAGCCGACCGAGAGCGAATCGAAGGCCGAGATCGACCGCTTCATCGACGCCATGGTGGCCATCCGCATGGAGATCGCCAAGGTCGAAAACGGCGAGTTCGACCGCGAGGACAATCCGCTCAAGCACGCGCCGCACACCGCCGAGGTGCTCACCGCCGACAAATGGGAACGCAAGTACAGCCGCGAAGTGGCCGCCTTCCCGCTGCCGTCGCTGCGCAAGCAGAAGTACTGGCCGACGGTCGGCCGCGCCGACAACGTCTACGGCGACCGCAACCTGATGTGCGGTTGCGCGCCGATGAGCGATTACGAGTAAGCGGCGCCGAGACCACCCAACGGCAAACGCCGGGGTCAGACCCACCGCGCCAAGGCGGGGAGTCCGACCCCAGATTTACGCCGCTGGGGTTGCTTAACTTAGCGGCATTCGCCCCCCCAGTTTTTGCCGCTGGGTTTGGTCGGCGGCACTCAGCTCCGATTGGAAGCAAGACGCAGTCGCGCCGCCTGGCCGACTGCGTTTTTTTTCGTCCGGCCGTTGCCCAGCGCCGGGCCGCCCGGGGCGGGGTCGGGATCGCCGTCGTCGAGCTTGAAGTGCTCGACCGCCTGCGACAGGCTCAGCGCCTGTTCCTGTAGCCCCTGCGCCGCCGACGCCGCCTGCTCCACCAGCACCACGTTCTGCTGGGTCACCTGGTCCATCTGCACGATCGCCTCGTGCACGCCCTGCAGGCCGGCCGCCTGCTGCACGCTGGCCTGGCTGATCTGGCCAATCAACTCGCCCACCTGCAGCACCGAACCGACGATGTCGGCCATGCTGCTGCCGGCCTCCTCCACCGACCGGCTGCCGTGCTCGATCTCCGCCACCGAGCTGGCGATCAGCTGCTTGATCTCGCGCGCCGCCAGCGCCGAGCGCTGCGCCAGTTCGCGCACCTCGCCCGCCACCACGGCGAAGCCGGCGCCGTGCGGCCCGGCGCGGGCCGCCTCCACCGCCGCGTTCAGCGCCAGCAGATTGCTCTGCATGGCCAGGCCGTCGATCACCCCGACGATCTCGCCGACCTTGCGCGAGCTGCCGCGAATCGAGGCCATGGTCACCACCAGGCGCTGCACCACGCTGCCGCCGCGCTGGGCGAAGTCGCTGGCGCACAACGCCAGCTGGCGCGCCGTGCGGGCGTTGTCGGCGGTCTGGTTGACGGTCGCGCTGAGCTCCTGCATCGAGCTGCTGGTCTGCTCCAGCGTGCTGGCCGCCTGGCCGGTGCGGCTCGACAGGTCGGCGTTGCCCTGGGCGATCTCGCGCGAGGCGTCGTCGATCGCCTGGGCCGAACCGAGGATGTTCTTCAACGTGGTGTTCAGGTTGCGGATGCTGCTGTCGAGGGCGCGCGAGGTCTCGGCGATCTCGTCATTGCCGTAGACCCGCTCGCGCACCGTCAGATTGCCCTCGGCCAGATCGCGCGCCGCCGCGCCGATCTCGCTGACCTCCTTCAGCATGGCCTTGCGCACCGCCACCGTCACCAGCAACGACAGGGCGATCGACAAGGCCACCACCAACGGCATCAGCACCGAGATGGTCTTGAACTCGGCCTCGGCGCGGTGGTAGGCGGTTTCGCTGAGCTGCTGCTCCAGCGTGGACAGCTCCTGCAACCGCAGCGCCACCACCTCGAAGGCCCGCTCGGCCTTGGACATGGCGTTGGCCGCCATCGACTGGTCGACCATGCTCAGCTCGACCACGTCGGCCACCGCCTTGACATACTCGGCGTGGGCCGCCTGCGACTGGGCGACGAAGCGGCGCTCGGCGCCGTCGCTCTCGATGGCCATCTCCAACTGGGCGAACTGGCGGTCCAGCGCGGCGTGGCGCGCGCGCAGGTCGCGGATCAGCGCGTCGATGCGCGACGGTGAAAAGCTGGCGTTGATCCAGGTCAGCAGCTGGTAGCTCTCGGTGTGGGCGCGGTTGGCGCCAGCCACCAGGTCGTCGGCCGCCTTCATGCGCACGGCGCGCTGCTGCACCATGTTGTCGAGCCATTGATTCTGCCGCACCAGACCGACATAGGCGCCGACCGACAGCAGGATCAACAGCAGCAGCACCACGCCGGGCGCCAGCAGCAGTTTCGGACCTAACCTCAGTTTGCTCAGCATATCGTCCCGCCAGTGCTAGGTGGCCGGCCGCAGGGGTGGCGCGGCGGGCAAGCCGCCGCGCGCCGGCGCTAGTGCTTGTAGATACCCGCTTCGAGGGCGATGTCGTCGACCCGCAGCACATAGGTCGACTTGGCCTCCACCTTGCCGGTGGTCGGGTTGCGGAATTTGTAATCGACCCAGCCCTTGCCCTTGCCCTTGGCCGTCGCCACCAACTCCTGGCGGAAAGGCTTGCCGTCGGCATCCGGCACGTCGAGCAGGTTCTTGCCGATCAGCGCCGTGGTCGGATGGGCGACGGTGATGCCGTCCAGGTCGCGCATCGCCAGGTACAGGCTGCCTAGGTTGAATTCCGGGTCCTTGCTGTTGATGCGCTTGACCATTTCGGCCTTGCCATGCTGCCGCACGAACTGGGCGCCCCTCTCGGCCAGCGCGATGGCGTCCTTTTCGCTGGCCATGGCCGGCGTGGCCGCCGCCGGGGTGGCGGCCTGTGCCGGCGGGTAGCCCGAGCCAAGCG
This sequence comes from Rugamonas violacea, assembly GCF_016461825.1. Taxonomy (GTDB): domain Bacteria; phylum Pseudomonadota; class Gammaproteobacteria; order Burkholderiales; family Burkholderiaceae_D; genus Rugamonas. Next base: position 55,980 of record NZ_JAEMNU010000049.1, read on the forward strand.
CCAGTGCCAGTGTTAGCACGATCCGAGTGTTCATATTTTCTCCTTGACGATGACGGCCCGTCGCGCCATGGTCCGGCTTGAGCAGGTATGATAGGCGGCACGGAAAATCCGCCCGCCGGGCACGATATGCCTAGGCGCAACCTTGCCTAAGCGCATGTTGTACTCTACGACGCCCGCCCGGCGCCAGCCTTGCGCTGGCGCAAACGGGCAAGCGGCCCGCCGCCAACCACCAGGACCACCAGGACCAATATGACACCATCGCTCAAGGCCGCACTCGTCAACGGTTTGCTGTTCCCCGGCCTCGGCCACCTGCTGCTGCGGCGCGCCGGGCGCGGCTGCCTGTTCCTGCTCCCCACGCTGCTGGCGGCGGTCTACCTGTTGCGGCGCATGATGCAACTGATCCTGCCGCTGGCCGAGCAGATCGCCAGCGGCGCCCTGCCCTTCGACCCCGAGCTGATCACGCAACGGGTCGAGGCGGCTGGCATCGCCGGCCCGGCCGGCACCTTGGCCGTGCTGGTGTTGCTGGGATGCTGGCTCGGCAGCGTCGGCGACGCGCTGTGGTTGGGCCGCCACAGCGGCCACTGAAACGGGGCCCGGCCCCGCCATCCACCCACGAAAAAGGAAATGCCATGATCGCAGCCGCCTTCAAGCCCGGCCTGATTGCCCTCCTGTTGCTGGCCAGCGCCAGCAGCACACTGGCGCAAAACGCCGGCCTGCGCCGCAGCGTGGTGCAGAAGCAGGATGTGTCGGTGGAGGGCCGCGAGGCGGTGGTGGCGCGGGTCGAGATCGATCCCGGCGTGCAGGCCGGTCGCCACTCCCATCCGGGCGACGAAATCAGCTACGTGCTGGAGGGCGAAGGCGAACTGCTGATCGACGGCGAGCCGCCGCGCCACCTGAAGGCCGGCGAGGCCTTCGTCATCCCGGCCGGCAAGGTGCACGACGCGCGCAACACCGGCGCCGCCGTGATGCGCCTGGTCGGCGTCTACGTGGTGGAAAAGGGCAAGCCGCTGGCCACGCCGGCCAAGTAAGCCCGCCGGGTCGGCGCGGCGCCCGCCCAACCCAAGGGCACATGCCAGGGTCGGACCCGCCGGGTCCGACCCTAGGTTTTGCCGCTGGGTTTTGAAGGGCCTTGCCGGCGCCTTGGCGTAAAAAAACCGCCCGGGCTGGCGCGCCGGGCGGTCTGTCGGCCGGCCGCGAGGCGGCCGACCTGTCCCGCGCAAGCCGGGACTTAGGCCAGCTTGGCCGAGTGCTCGCGCGTGGCGTGGAACTTCAGCTTCGGCCAGCGTTCCTCGGTCAGGCGCAGGTTGACGCCGGAGGTCGCCAGATAAGCCATGTTGCCGGCGGCGTCGTAGGCGACGTTGTGGCCGAGCGCGTTCTCGAAGTCGGCCAGCGCCTTCTTGTCGTCGCTGGAGATCCAGCGCGCGCTGCTGATGCTGGTGCCTTCGAAGACGGCGTCGACGCCGTACTCGTTGAGCAGGCGGCTCGCCACCACCTCGAACTGCAGCACGCCGACCGCGCCCAACACCAGCTCGCCGCCCTGCACCGGCTTGAAGACCTGCACCGCGCCCTCCTCGCCCAGCTGCTGCAAGCCCTTGTGCAGCTGCTTGATCTTCAGCGGATTGCGGATGCGCACCGAGCGGAAGAAGTCCGGCGCGAAGTACGGGATGCCGGTGAAGGTCAGCAGCTCGCCTTCGGAGAAGCTGTCGCCGATCTGCATATTGCCGTGGTTGGGCAGGCCGATGATGTCGCCGGCGTAGGCCTCTTCCACCTGTTCGCGCGACGAGGCCATGAAGGTCACCACCGACGACACCTTGATCTCGCGGCCCAAACGCAGGTGCTTGACCTTCATGCCGCGCTCGAAACGTCCCGAGCAAACGCGCAGGAAGGCGATGCGGTCGCGGTGGGCCGGGTCCATATTGGCCTGGATCTTGAAGACGAAACCGGTGAACGGCTGCTCGGCCGGATCGACCACGCGCACGGTGGCGTCGCGCGGACGCGGCGCCGGCGCCCAATCGACCAGCGCCGACAGGATCTCGCGCACGCCGAAGTTGTTGATGGCCGAGCCGAAGAACACCGGCGTCTGCACGCCCGACAGGAACTCGTCCAGCTTGAACGGGTGGGAGGCGCCGTGCACCAGTTCCACTTCCATCTTCAACTGGTCCATCTCCAGCGGGAACATCTCCTGCAGGCGCGGATTGTCGATGCCCTTGATGACCTCGAAGGCGCCGTCGGCCTTTTCCTCGCCGGCCTTGAACAGCATGATCTCGTCGTTCAGCAGGTGGTACACGCCGCGGAAGTTCTTGCCCATGCCGATAGGCCAGGTGACCGGCGCGCACTGGATCTTCAACACCGATTCGAGCTCGTCGAGCAGTTCCAGCGGATCGCGCGTTTCGCGGTCCATCTTGTTCATGAAGGTGACGATGGGCGTGTTGCGCATGCGGCAGACCGCCAGCAGCTTGATGGTCTGCGCCTCGACGCCCTTGGCCGCGTCGATCACCATCAGGGCCGAGTCGACCGCCGTCAGCACGCGGTAGGTGTCTTCCGAGAAGTCCTGGTGGCCCGGCGTGTCGAGCAGGTTGATGACGTGGTCGCGGTGCTCGAACTGCATCACCGAGGAGGCGACGGAAATGCCGCGCTGCTTCTCGATCTCCATCCAGTCGGAGGTGGCGTGGCGGCCGCTCTTGCGCGCCTTGACCGTGCCGGCCATCTGGATCGCGCCCGAGAACAGCAGCAGCTTTTCGGTCAGCGTGGTCTTACCCGCATCCGGGTGGGAAATGATGCCGAAGGTGCGGCGGCGCTGCACTTCGCGGGCGATCAGCGCCGGCGTTTTGGCGCTGCTGGCCGGGGCGGAATCGTCGTTCAATTCGGGTATTGTGTTTTCGGTATCGTTGGCCATAGTCGCGACCATATTATGGCCCCGCAAAAAACCTTCAATTTTACCGATAGTTGGGCCTTTCGTGTGAACTGTTTCCCCGTTTTCGGTCGTTGCGCCACCGGTGGGGAGACACAACCCAGCGCCGTAAAACTGGGGTCGGACCCAGCGGGTCCGACCCCGGCTCTCTGCCGCTGGGTGGGATTGGCGCCGCCAAGCTCCTCAATCGCCTTTCACGCGGCGCCAGCCGACCCGGTGGGCGGCGGCCGAATTCTGCTCGGCCAGCGACTTGGTGCGCATTTCGCCGGTGGCCATGGTGCTGATCATCTTCAGCTCGCCCTTGGGCAGGCGGATGATGATGAAGCCGACCGCCGCCGAGGTGTTCGACAAGGTGCTGCCGGCCGCCTGCCCGGCCACCGCGCTGCCGTCGCACACATCGACCTGGTAGCTGTTGCTGGAGCCGCCCACCGAGCAGGCCGACGACGAGGTCGGCATATTCGTCACCACGTTGGCGACGCCGCTGACGATCTGCGGGTCGAGGTTCATGCGCTCGCCGGCGTTGAGCTTCCAGTCGAAGAACCAGCCGCTCTTCAACCCCAGGTCGACCTTGTTGCTGGTGATGGCGTAGGTGTTGACGTTGCTGCTGGAGCCGGCCAGGCTGAGGGTCTGCTCGACCATGCCGGAGCCGCGCAGGTTGGCGATGGCGCTGCCGTTGTCCTTCAGCAGATACAGGCTTTGCACGTCGGTGTTGGAGGTGTCGGGCACGTCGAGCAGGCGGCCGGTGCCGAACAGGACGACCCGCTGCGCCGTCTCGGTGACGGTGGTGATGCCGGCCACGGTGGTGCTGGTGCTGACCGCGCACAGCGTCACGTCGGGCCGCGTGGTGACCGGCTGCAGCGCGCCGGCGTCGCCCATCTTCAGCACCGTCACGTTGCTGCTGTTCGGATCGCTCATGTCGAAGCGCCACATGCGGCCCTGGTTGTCGCCGCCGTAGATGTAGGTGGTGACCGGGTCGGTGCTCGGGTCGGCCGAGATCGAGGTGATCTTGGCCAGGCCGGACGGCGTCGTGGTGTCGCCGGCCAGGGTCGAGACCTTCTTCAGCACCGCGCCGGTGGCCACGTCGACGATGAACAGCACGCCCTGGCCGCTGCCGCCGGCCACGCCGTCGACGCCGGGCACGTTGTTGTAGCCGGAGGTGAGGAAGACCACCCATTTGCCCTGCCACATGCCGAACTGCGGATTGCCGAACGACAGGCCGAAGTCGGCGTCGCTGCGGTTGCAGACGGTGGCGTCGGCGCACAACTCCCACAGCGCCACCGGATGCGCCGGGTTGGTCACGTCGAGCGCGTAGTAGCCGCGCCCGCCGCCGTTCAGGCCGGCCACCAGCACGGTCTTCCAGACGCCGCCGATCTGCACGTCGGACAGTTCGGGCGAGCCGTCGGTGAAGAACTGGTGGTTGGTGCCGTAGGTGGTGCTGGCCAGCGCGAACAGCTTCTTCATGGTGATGCGCGGCGCGTAGGCCCACAACTCCTCGCCGCTGGCCGCGCTGAAGGCGTGCAGCATGCCGTCGTTGGCGGCGGTGAAGACGGTGCCGGCGCGGCCGGCGTTGGCGCTCTTGAAGCTGCTGTAGCCGCTGGTCAGATAGCTCTTGCGCGGGTCGCGCAGGTAGGCCGGCTTGGACGAGGCGATGTCGCCCAGCACGATGGGGATCGGCCCGGTCGAGCCGACCGGCGTGTTGGGCGTCAGCGTGTAGGCGCGGAACAACTGGTCGTCGGCGAACTGCTGCTGGCCGCGCAGCCAGTTGACCAGGTTGTTGCCGTCGTTGACCACGGCCTTGTCGGCGGCCGACAGCAGCGTGCACTGCGACAGCGCCGCGCACTTGTTGTCGAACCAGGCCTTTTCGGCGCCCGACATGGCGCCGTAGCTGAAGTTCTTCAACGCGCCGCCGCCGGCGTCGAGCATGTAGATGGTGCGCGTGTCGCTGGCGGCGGCCACCTTCTGGCCCACCTTGTCGGAGCTGATCCAGCTGGCCGTGCCGCCGACGACGCCGGTGGCCGGGTCGATCTTCTTGTCGGACAGTTCGCCATACCATTTGACGGTGGTGAAGGTGTCGGAAAAGATGTCGTTGTCCTGCTGCGAGATGTTCGGCGTCGACGTCGCGGCGGCCGACGCCGCGCCGGTCTTCACCTGCATGTTGGCCAACGCCGAGCTGAGGCCGTCGACCACCTCGCGCGGCTCCGAGGCGCTGAAATACTTGCCATGGCCGTTGACGGCGGCGTGCCACAGGTCGTCGACCCGCTCCTGCACCGTGCTGGCGGTGTTGGTCACGTCCGGGTCGGGCCAGACGTAGGCGCCGCCGCCGTTCCACGGACAGCCCGAGCTGGCGGCGGTGATCAGGTTGTAGAAGTCGCCGCCGACCTTGGGCGCCGAGTCGTAGTTGGCCTCGTAGCTCATCACGCCGTCGACCCCCAGGCCGAGCGTGTAGGTGTTCATGTGCAGGTGGGTGTTCTCGCCGCCGGCCGCCGGCACCGAGCCGGGCTTGCTCATGTCCGGCTCCAACGACGGCCGCAGCGACACCGTGCCGGTGCTGGAGCCGCCGTTGTACCAATGCAGCGCCACGTCGGCGATCGAGGGCTGGGTCTGCGGCCGCGTGTCGACGCAGCCGCGCGCCTGGCTGCAGAAGCGCGCCGGGTTCTCGACGTTGTCGTTGTTGACGACGTTGGCCGTCGAGCTGCCGTTCCAGTAACCGTCGGTGGTCAGGATCATGAAGTTTTGCTGGCAGGGATACTGCACCACCTCGCTGCCGGCGGCGTAGTTGTAGGGCGCCAGGTTGCCGAACATGCGGCCGACGTTGTCCATCGCCGTGCGGATCGGCGTCGAGCCGGTGGTGGTGGTGTTGTACAGCGCGGTGTACCAGGTGCTGCGCGCCGAGCCGGTGAAGTCGGCCGGCTTCATGTCGATGGCGCCGGCGGCGCCGGCGTTCGACAGCTTGACATAACCGACCTTGTAGTTGGCGGTGATCGGGGAGAAGGCGATGCCGACCGAGGTCTTCATCATTTGCAGCCGGGTCTTGTAGTAGGCGTACCAGTTGGCGAAGTTGACCATCTCCTCGGTGTAGTTGCAGACGCCGGCGCTGGCCACGCAGTCGGTGCGCTCGCTGGCCTTCGGATAGGTGGCGCCGGCGACGATGTCGACCCGGCTGAAGCTGCTCGGCGCGCTGGCGCCGGCCGACAAGGCCACCGTGGTCAGCGGAATGGCGTCGCTGGAGCTGGTGGCGTTGGCCGTGGTGAAGGCCAGCGTGCCGCCGTTGGTCAGGCTGCCGACCGAGGGCGCGGCGCCGTTGACGGTGGTGGTGGTGTCGATCAGGCACAGCGCGGTGGCGCTCTGCGCCTGGCACAACTTGGTCACGGCGTTGCCGCCGACGTAGGCGCGGATGGTGCCGGCAACGCCGATGGCGGCCTGCAGCTTGATCACCACGTCGCTGGCGGCGGTGCTCTTGCCCAGCGCGATGGCGCTGGCCAGCGTGGTCGCGCCCAGCTTGACCGAGGACAGGCTGGGCGTGCCCGAGCCGGAGGTGGTGCCGCTGGCGAACAGCAGCGCGGTGGGCGGCACGCCGGTGGTGGCCGGCGTCGGCGTGACGGCCGGCGCGGTCACGGTGATGCCCCAGCCGGCGCGGCTGCCGTCGTTGATCGGCAGGCAGTTGGCCAGCGAAACGGCGCCGCCGCACTGCACCGGCACGACGGCGACGATGTTGTCGGCCGCCAGTGTGATGCCGAAGGCGGTGGCGCAGGCCGGCACGCTGGGTTGGCCGATCGGCGTGCGCACGCAGGCGTAGTAAAGGTTGGTGTTGCTCTTGGCGACGGATTTGGCGATGATGTTGGCGGCCAGCGCGCTGGCCACGGTTTGCTGCTTGAGCGCGCTGTTGGTGCCGCTGGCGGCGGTCAAGGTGCCGTTGCTGATGGTGCGCGCCGTGCTCGGGTCGGGGATGGTGACGCTGCTGATGGTCATCGATGAACTCGACGCCGAGACGCCGATGGCGATGCTGCCGTAGGCCGCGTTGGAACCGATCGCCGCCGAGTAGCGCGGGTAGATGAACAGGCCGACGCGTTTGCCCTGGCAGGCCGTCAGCAAGGTGTTGCTGCACCAGCGCACCTTGACCGGCACCGGATAGCCGGCCGGCGCGGCCGCCCCCACCGAGGTCGACTTGCAGTTGGTCATGCTGTCGTCGGTGCAGTACTCGGCCACGCCGATGTTGTAGTAGTACGGCCCGCCGTTGATGGCGACGGCGCTGCGGAAGGTGTTGTCCGGATAGGTGTAGCTGGCGCTGTTGACCTGGCAGGAACTGGTGTTGTTGGGGTCGCACCATTTCAGGTCGGGGAAGCCGCTGACCAGGTTGATCGAATTGGCGTTGCTGCCGTACAGGTCGGTCTTGTGGGCGCCGAAGCCGTCGCTGGTGACGTTGCTCCAGGTGCCGGTGGCGCCCGAGGTCTGGTCCGGATAGTAGCTGCCGTCGGTCTTGATCGGCGCCTGGTAACGGATCTTCGGATTGTAGTACTGCTTGTTGAAGTCCGGGCTCATGAAGGGCGGATGGCCAACGTTGCAGGCGACCACCCCGGCGGACAACTGGGCCGCCGAGCGGCACAGATTGTCGTTGACGTAGTCCGGCGTGTAGGCCTGGTCCATCGAGCCGGAGTTGTCGAACAACAGCATCAGGTTCGGCTTGACGGTGCCGGTGCCGGTGATGTTGAGCAGCGGCACCTGGGCGATCTGGGTCTGGCCGGCCAGGGCGGCGTTGCCGGCCAACAGGCCGGCAAGGAAGGCGAGCGAGAGTGCTGAGTTCGGTTTCATGCTGGTTCCATCAAAAAAGGTGCGGGCACCGGCGGCGACCAACACCACCCAGCGGCGCGGAGCCGGGGTCGGACCCGCCGGGTCTGACCCCGGATTTTCGCCCGGGGGGGCTTAACATGGCGGCATGCCCCTCAAGGCCCCATCATCACCACGGACTGGTTGACGACATTGCCGCCGCGCGGTCCGTAGATGCGCGTGGTGACCACGTAATGCAGCTGCGGCTGCTCCTGATACTCCGGCGCGTCCGACGACAGGCTGCGCCCGATCGGCGTGGCCGACTTGACATTCGCCTTGGCCGAAGTCAGCACGCAGCTGTTCTGCGGGTTGGTCGAGTTGTACAGGCCGGCGAAGGTGCACATGCGGTGGATCACGTATTCGATCTGGTTGCCGGCCGTATCGACCAGCTTCACCGAGCCGTTCCAGAAGGCCGGCGTGTTGACCGTCTGCACCGGATTGAGCGTCGCCAGGTAGCCGCTGGCGGCCTGGTCGACCACCAGGGTCGACTTGTCGACGGCGGCCAGCCAAGCGAAGGCGCTGTGCACGCCCAGGTCGGCGGCCTTGCTCAGCGCCGAGTCGTAGGCCAGGTTGGCGGTGGTCAAGGTGGTCGAGGTGCTCGACTTAAGCAGGTAGATGCTGCTGATGAGCATAACGGTCAGCATGATCAGCATCACCGGCAGGGCCACGCCGGCCTGGCGCGCGGCGCCGCGCACGGTGTGGCGCACGGTGCGGCGCAGCGGCGCCGGCCGGCGCAAGGACGGACTCGGGGCGGGACGGCGCATCACGGCCTCCATTCGGCGTTGCGGATCGGTACGATGGCCTCGAACACGCGGTAGCGGTAGCACTTCCAGTCGAGTGGATCGCCGGCCACCGCCACCTCGACGGTGACGGGCGCGGCCGGCACCGTGGCCGGCGCCTGGCTGCTGAACAACACCGGCTTGGCGGTGCTCGCCGTGCACTGGCCGCTGGCGGCGTTGGGCTTCTCCGCGCTCTTGCTGCGCGCCACCACGGCCAAGCGCACCGCCGCCACGCGCAGGAAGTCGCCGGCGCCGCCGACCACGCCGTCGCCGTCGGCGTCGATCATCGGCCCGCTCCACTGCCCCACCTGCATGCCGTTCCGGCTCGGGCTGTAGTTGGCGATGGCGCGCGTCTCGAAGCCGTACTGCGCCTTGATCGCCACCACGTTGTCGATCACCGAGACCGGCTGCGCCGACGAGCCGGCCAGGTCGCTCGAGCGCAGCAGCAGGATGCCCCGGTTCACCGACCAGCTGTGCAGCGCCAGCTTGGCGCCCGGTCCCAGGTTGAAGATGCGGGCCTGGCCCGGCCCGTAGTTGTTGCCCAGCCCGCCGGCGCGGTTGTAGCGGTAGGCCGCGCCCGGCGTGATGTTGAGCTGGGCGCCGACCGGCGCGCCGGCCAACTGGGCCAAGGCGCAGTTGCCGCCGGCCGGTTCGGGCGCCACCACGATGACGTCGCCGTCGGCGAAACCGAAGGCGGCGTTGGTGTCGCTGGTCAGCGCCGGACCGCCGGCGTAATTGGCCAGCAGCTTGACCGAGCCGACCGCGCTGGCCGAGCTGCCGGTGTAGAAGCTGATGCGGTCGGAGTTGGCGCCGTTCGATTCGATGACCACCGGCGCCAGCGGCGTGATCGCCGCGCCGCCCCGGGTGGCCGGCGCCAGCGCGAAGCCGGCCGTGTCGCTGAAGATGCTGTTGCAGCCGGTGATCAGGTCGTCGTTCAGGCCCCAGCCCGACTGGGCCGCGTCGCCGTTCAGCGAGAACAGCGCCAGCATGCCGTTTTGCATGGCGTCCGAACCGCCCAGCGAGGTCGCCTTGTTCTGCTCGGCGCTGACGATCAGGCGGGTGGCGAACATCAGCGCCAGCAGGCCGACCACCACGCTGACCAGCAGCTCGACCAGCGAGAAGCCGGCGCGGCGCGCCGCGCGCGGGACGGGGAATTGGGGGCGGACGTCCATCTCAGTTCGACAGGTAGGAGGTGATTTGGTGGCGGTTTTCCACCCCGCCGGCCTTGCGCGTCCAGCGTATCGTGGCGTCGACGCGGAAGCGGCGCAGCTCCGGCGTCACCGCCACGACGATGCGCGCGCCGGGAATGTAGCCGCGCGTCTCGGCCACCCAGGGCGCCAGCGTGGCGTTGGGTGTGGCGCCGTCGACCAGCGCGTAGTTGGGGATGTTGGCGACGTCGTTGCTCATCACGCCCAACAGTTTTTCCACCGCCATGGTGGCCTCGGCGCGCATGCTGGCGTCCGACAGGGCCGAGTAGGCGCGCGCCTGCAGGCCGACCGTGCCGAGCAGGCCGATGCCGAGGATGACGGTGGCCAGCATCGCCTCCAGCAGGGCGACGCCGCGCTGGGCGGCGCTGCGCGGGGCTAAGCCGCGTTGGCTGCCGGCGCGGCGCGGCACGACGGCGCGCGGCGTGGCTTGCATGGCGGCCTTCATGGCGGCTTTCATGACGGGCTTCATGGCGGACAGCCGCGCGAATCGCCGGCCGGCACGGTCGGATCGCATTTGGTGGCCAGGCCGGCCAAGGTCACCACCAGCGCCACGGTCGGCACCTCGGCGGCCAGCTGGGTGCTCGGCGCCAGCTGCAAACGGCTCAGGCGCTGGGCGAAGCCGGTGTCGACCCAACCCAGTTCCGTGTAGTAGATCTCCGAACTGCCCTCCGGCGTCAGGGTCGGCACCAGCGCGTCGGACTGCGGCAGCGCGTCGGCGCCACGCAACACCGACTTGTAGCCGGCCGCGCCCTGCGGATCGTTGGGCGCCGCCGTGGCGGGCGTCGACCAGACGCCGCTGACTTGGCTGCACGGCGTGCCCGGCACCGGGAAGCACAGGTCGATCTGCCAATCCATCTGGCCGTTGCCGACATTCGGCGACAGCACGATGCGGCTGCGCGCGTTGTGCGCCACCGCCTCGCGCCGGGCGCGGGCGAAGCCGTCGACATAGAACTCGCTGGCCGAACGCGCCTTGCTGGCCAGTACCCACTTGCTCATGTTCGGCACGCCCAGCGCCAGCATGAAGGCGAACACCACCAGCGCGATCATCAACTCGACCATGGTGAAGCCGCCCTGCCCGGCGCGCAATTCGGCCCAGCCGCCGGCCCGCTCTAGTTGGAACATGAGCCCCCCTTGTGGTCGACCCAGCAGGTGGTGCTGGTGCCCCAGCCGGCCGGGCTGGCGGTGGTGGCGTGGCCGCCGTTCTGGTCGATGGTGTAGGCGAAACCGGCCATGCGGCCGACGCCGGTGCCGGTCACCGTGTAGGCCGAGGCCGAGGCACCGCTCAGGGCGTAGGTGAAGTTGGCACTGTTGGTCGGGAAGGTGGCGGCGCCCTCGAAGCCGACGTAGCTGCGCGAGTTGGACCAGAACTGCTCGGCCGCCGGCTGCGCCGCGCCGAGCGCGGTGAACACCTCGCTGAGGCGGCCGCGCGTCACGTAGTCGCTGTAGGCCGGCAGCGCCACGGCCATCAGCACGCCGACGATGGCCACCGAGATCATCACCTCGATCAACGTAAAACCTTGTTGCAGGCGTTTCATGGCGTCCCCTCCTGGTGTCGTCGACGGCGGCGGTGGCACGCTGCCGCCGCGTTGCTCGCAGTCATGATAGTAGCCCCCCAAGCTTGCATTTCCCTGAGGAAATCCTGACGAATTGCTGACAGCCGCGCAGCCTGCGTTTTCCGCTGCCCGGCGCCGCGACGGCGGGCGGCAATGGCGCGCCGTGCCGCTGCTTGTCCTGCTAATCTTGCATTGTCGTACAGCCATCCCGGCGCCGGCCGCGCGCCGCCCTTCCCCCCTGCGAAGTTGGAGGTAACCATGCCCAAGATCACCCCCTGCCTGTGGTTCGATGAACAGGCCGAAGAAGCCGTCGAGTTCTACACCGGTATTTTCCCCAACTCCAAGGTGCAGGCCGTGGCGCGCTACGGCGAGGCCGGCCAGGAGGTGCACCGCAAGCAGCCCGGCTCGGTGATGACCATCGCCTTCGAGCTCGACGGCCATCCCTTCACCGCCCTCAACGGCGGCCCGATGTTCCGCTTCAACGAGGCGATCTCCTTGCAGGTCGATTGCGCCGACCAGCAGGAGGTCGACAACTACTGGAGCAAACTGGGCGAGGGAGGCGATCCGGCCGCCCAGCAATGCGGCTGGCTCAAGGACAAATACGGCGTCTCCTGGCAGGTGGTGCCGAGGGTCTTGAGCGAGATGCTGCTCGACAGCGACGCCGAGCGCGCCCAGCGGGTGATGGGCGCCATGATGGGCATGCATAAACTCGACATCGCCCGCTTGCGCCGCGCCTACGACGGCCAAGTCTAGGGCCGGGCTCCCAGCTAAATCGTTTAGCCCGTTTTGGCCCGTTTTTCCCCGTTGAGCCGCTGCGGCGGCTCAGGCCGGGAAATGCACCGAGAACAGCGCGCCCCGGCCGCCCTGCGCCGTGGCGATGGCGAGCGTGGCAGCGTGCGCCAACGCGATGTCACGCACGATGGCCAGCCCCAGGCCGCTGCCGCTGCTCTTCTCGTCGAGCCGGACGAAGCGGCTGAACACCAGTTCGCGCTTGTCCGGCGCGATGCCGGGGCCGGAATCCTCCACCAGCAGCAGGCCGCCGGCGCCGTCCGGGCGGCAGCCGACCGTCACCCTGCCGCGCGGCGGCGTGTAGCGGATGGCGTTGTCGATCAGGTTGTCGATCAGGTCGCGCAACAAGAAGCGGTCGCCGCGCACTTGCGTCGGCAGCAGCTCGAAACCCAGGTCGATCCGCTTGAGCGCCGCCTGGTCGACGAAATGCTGGATCGCCTCCTCCACCAACGACTCCAGTGCCAACGGCTCCAGCCGCGTCTTGGCGAAGCGGCTCGGTTCGGCCCGCGCCAACGCCAGCAACTGGTTGGTCTGGCGGATCATCCGCTCGGTCGACGACAGCATCAGGCGGATCGACTGGGCCGTCTCGGCCTCGTCGTGGCGCTGCGCCAGCCACTCCAACTGGGTGCGCAAGCCGGCCAGCGGGGTGCGCAGTTGGTGCGCCACGTTGGCCAGGAAGTCATGCTGCGCCTGGGCACCGGCGCCGATTTTGTCGAGCAGGCCGTTGAAGGCGCCCACCACCGGCTCCAGTTCGTAGGGCACGGCGGACTGGTCGATCGGCGCCAGGTCGTCGCCGCCGCGCGCGTTCAGGTCGGCGCGCATGCGCTTCAACGGCAGCAGGCCGTTGGTGACGGAGAACCAGATCAAACCGACCGAGGCCAGCGTCAGCAACCCCTCCAACAACACCAGCGCGCGCACGATGGCCTGGCGCACCTGCAGCCGCTTGCGCAGCGTCTTGGCCACGCCGATGCTGGCGCTCGCGCCGTCGCGCTCCACCCGCAGCACCAGCAGGCGCACCGGCTCGCCGCGCATTACGCCGTCGTCGGCCTGGGCCGCGCGCAGCGGCGCGGCGGCGCGCGCGCCGGCGGTGGTTGTGGTTGTGCTGGTTGTGCCTGAGGCGGCGGCGACAGTGCCTGTGCCCCTTCCTGTGCCTGCGCCCATACCCGTGCCCGGGCCTGTGGCTGCGGAGACTGCAACGGTGCTAGTACCAGTGGCAGCGGTGACCGGTGGGAAATCGGCGTCGCCGGCCAGCAGCCGGCCGGCGCCGTCGCGCACGACGAAGTAGACGGCGTCGGCGGCGTCGTTGCGCAACACCTGCTCGGCCTGGCGCGGCAGGTCGATGCGCCAGCCGGCGCCCTGCCGGCCCAGCCGTGCCGCCAGCGCGCCGGCGGCGTCGGACAGGCTCTCGTCGAAGGCCAGCTGGGCCGGCATCCAGGCCAGCAGATAGGTCAGCGCGCCGCCCGCCAGGTTGATCAGCAGGATGGGGGCGATCAGCCATTTGAGCAGGCGCAGCCGGATGCTAGGCATGCTCGGGATCTTCTTCGAGCATATAGCCGAAGCCGCGGATGGTGCGGATGCTGACGCCGGCGTCGGCGATCTTCAGGCGCAGCCGCGAGATGTAAACCTCGACCGCGTTGAGCGTCAGGTCGTCGCCCCAGGGCAGGATGGCGTCGATGATCTGCTGCTTGGAGACCACCCGCGCGGCGTGCTGCAGCAGGTATTCCAGCACCGCCCATTCGCGCGCCGACAATTCGATCACCCGTTCGCCGACGCGGGCCCGCTTGGCCGAGGTGTCCAAGCTCAGCGCGCCCAGCGCCAGCAAGGCCGGCTTGGGGCCGTGGCGGCGCGCCAGCGCGCGGATCCGCGCCACCAGTTCGGCCGTGGCGAAGGGTTTGACCAGATAGTCGTCGGCGCCCAGTTCGAGGCCGCGCACGCGGTCCTCGATGGCGTCGCGCGCCGTCAGCAGCAGGATGGGGATGGCGCTGGCGCGCGCCCGCAGGCGGCGCACCACCTCGAAGCCGTCGATGCCGGGCAGGCCGATGTCGAGCACCAGCACCTCGGCGGCGGCGCCGCGCTGCAGCAGGGCGTCGGCCTGGCTGCCGTTGCCGACCACCTCGACCAGCATGCCGTGGCCGCCCAGCACGCGGGCCAGGCCGTCGGCCAGCACGGCGTCGTCTTCCACCACGAGTACATGCATGCGAGCCTCCCTTGCAAACAGGCTGGGCCGGGCGCGGCCGTCCCAAGTATTGCATCCCGGGAAATCCATGGCAAGCGAAAGCGGCCGGCGGCGGGTCGCCATCATCATGCAAGTAGGACTAGGCTTACATACACCCCTGTTGAGAGCCTACATGAGTGCGACTACTCGTCTTATGTTCGCCAGCGACATAGCTCGTTAAAGTGATAACAACACGACACGCTAAGTGAGGCGAGAACAGAAGCCCACCCGAACCCAGCGTCCGGCCCATGTCGTTACCCCGTACTTAAAGTCTGTGAGGAATAAAATGAACAATACTCAACTGAGCGCCACAACCAAGCAGTCGCTGTCGACGACCATGCCTGTTGGTTCCCGCGAATACAAAGTTGCGTCCCGGCCAGTTGTCAGCTACAGCGGTGCCCAGCAGAACGAATTGCTGGCGGCCCTCCCACGCGAAGTGCTGGAATCGCTGTTCGAGCATCTGGAACTGGTCGCCCTGCCCTTCGGCAAGGAACTGTTCGAGTTCGGTGACAAGCTTGAGAACGTCTATTTCCCCACCACCTCCATCATCTCGCTGCTGTACGTGATGGAGGACGGCGCCACCACCGAGATCGCCGTGGTCGGCCATGAGGGCGTGGTCGGCGTGTCGCTGTTCGCCGGCGAGCGCGCCATGTGCAGCGCCGTGGTGCAGAGCGCCGGCTACGGCTACCGTCTGAAGGCCCAGCATCTGCGCGACGCCTTCAACCAGGGCGGCGCCCTGCCCCAGCTGCTGATGCGCTACAACACCGCGCTGTTCGCCCAGATGGCGCAGAACGCCGTCGGCGGCCGCCACAGCTCGATCGAACAGAAACTCTGCCGCTGGCTGCTCGACCGCCTCGACCGCTCGCCATCGAACGAACTGAAGGTGACGCAGGAAATGATCTCCATCATGCTCGGCGTGCGCCGCGAGAGCATCACCGCCGCCGCCGGCAAGCTGCAGGAGGACGGCCTGATCACCTACCGTCGCGGCAACATCACTGTACTGGACCGCCAAGGTCTGGAGCAATATGCGGGAGAGTGCTATAAGGTGGCGAAGATTGAATATGACCGCCTGTTGTCGGATGTGGCACGCTGCTAAGCTCGTGGCGCGGCCCCTCGGCGACCACCGGGCCGCGCAGTGGAATATGCACTTCGATGCAGGTGCCGGCGTCGTTGCGGCCACGGCGGATCGCCAGTGTGCCGCCCAGCAGCAAGGCGCGTTCGCGCATCCCCAGCAGGCCGTGCGACATCGGTTTGACGATGGTGTTGGAAGCGATGCCGATGCCGTCGTCAATCACCCGCAGCACCAGTCCCTCCGGGCTGCGGCTCAGGCTGACGCTGACCTTGCTGGCCTTGGCGTATTTGCGGATGTTGGTCAGCGACTCCTGGACGATGCGGAACAGGGCGATCGACAGGTCGGCCGAGCGGCCCGCCTCGTTCTCGACGTCGGCGGCGATGTCGGTATCGCAGCGCACCTGGGCCAGGCGGCTGAATTCGTCGCAGTAGCTTTCGATGGCGGCGCACAGGCCGAGGTTGTCGAGCAGGCTGGGGCGCAGGTTCTCGACGATGCGCCGCTTCATTTCCACCGTTTCGACCAGGGTGGCGCGGGCACGCTTCAGTTGCAACGCCAGTTCGGGCTCGATCTTCTGCAGTTGCTGGGTGACGGCGGCGATGTCCATGCTGATCGAGGTCAGGTTGGCGCCCATTTCGTCGTGCAGCTCGCGCGACAGGCGCACCTTTTCCTCCTCGCTGATGCTGATCAAATGGCGCGACAGCACGGATAGCTGTTCGGTGCGCTGCGCCACGGTCGACTCCAGGTTTTCATTCGCGCTCTGCAGCGCGTGCTCGACCGCCGCGCGGTTCTGGAAACTGCGCCGCACCAGCTGGTAGAACATGATCAAGACCATGATGGCGATGGCGTTGATGCCCATGCCCAGCATCACGGCTTTTTGATATTCGTAATAGAAGGCGGCGCTGCGCGCGGCCAGCGTCTCGTTCTGCTCCTGCACCATGATGACCACCAGCAGGCGGATTTCGTCCATGCTGGAGCGGCCGTCGCTGAGCGTGGCGATCTTGACGATCTCGCTCAGGCCGCCCTCGCGGTAGACGTCCAGCCCCTGCCCCATGATCGACAGCTTGCGCCGCACCAAGGTGTGCAGCTGGGCCAGGTTCTTCAGTTGCGACGGGCTGTCGGCCAACAGGCGTTCGAGTTCCTTGAACTCGGCCTCGGTGGCGGCGACGGCCGTCTTGGTCGGCCCCAGATAGGAATCCTTGCCGGAGATGAAGTAGCCGCGCATGCTGCTTTCGGCGTCGAGCACCAGCACGTTGAGGTACTGCAACCGGTCGGCCACCCGCGAGCTCTGGCTCAGCAGGAAATTGGCCCCCTTCAACGATTGCAGATTGTGAAACAGGCTGATGCCGTTGACAATCAAAATCAGGGCGCAGGTGATGCACAAGACGGTCTTGTACAGGGGGAGACGGTGTTGGGGCGCCTGTTCGACGGTGAAATACATCCGGAATACATCCTTGGCTAGGTTGGGCGGCCTGCTGAGAGAAGCCGCGCCGGCCAATTATAGACCGTAAGACAAACTGCTGCGCCGCAGCAGCCCTAGCGTGCGCGCCCCTCCCGAGCGCGCGGGTGGCGTCGGCCCGGCCCGGCCATGGCGGCCCGGCCGATGGTCCAACTAGTCGAGCAGATTGTTTTTCATGGCGTAATAAGTCAGGTCGCTATTCGATTGCAGGCCCATCTTCTCCATCACGCGGGTGCGGTAGGTGCTGACCGTCTTGATGCTCAACGACAAGGCCACGCCGATGTCGGACACGGTGGCGCCGCGCGCCAAGCGCAGGAAGACCTGGAATTCGCGGTCCGACAGTTCGGTGTGCAGCGCCGTGTTGGGGTCGCGGTCGAAGCTCTGCGCCAGCAGCTCGCCCACCGTCGAGCTGACATAGCGCCGGCCCTGGTAGATGGTGCGCACGGCGGTGATCAGCTCGTCGGCCTCGCATTCCTTGTTCAAATAGCCGTTGGCGCCCATCTTGAACAGGTTCAACGCGTACTGCTGGGCCGGATAGCCGGACAGTATCAGCACCGGCAAGTCGGGCTGGCCCTGGCGTATGGTGCGCAGGGTGTCGATGCCGCTCTGGTCGGGCATGGCGATGTCCAGCAGCAACACGTCGCAGATCTCGCGACGGGCGATGTCGAGCGCTTCGCGCCCCGTGCCGGCTTCGGCCACCACGTCGAAGTCGCCCTCGGCGGAGAAGATCTGTTTGAATCCGGCTCGGACTATTTGGTGGTCGTCACATATAGCAACGCGTATCATCGTTTTCCCTCGTATTTTCCTGGCATGGGAAAGCAGTCCGGAACTTCACGCCGTCCTGCATCAGCGTATGCATTTTAGATAACAGTCTAGATATTAAATTAATAAAATTGATATTGCAACAGCAAAAAATTCACATTTCACGGCGCCCGCGGCGGCCGCCGGACGAAAAAAAAAGGCGCCCGGCGCGCCTTTCGCAGGGACCCCGCCGCGGCTACTTGAGCAGGCCGAGGATCGTCAGCAGTTCGCTGCGGATCATCTCGCGGTCCAAGGGCGGCAAGGCGGGCTCGGCCAGCAGCGCCGCGCGCTCCGTGCCGGCCGCGCCATCATACTCCGCTTGCGCCGGATCGTACGCACGGCTGTCGAGTTTATTCCGCGCGCCGCTGATGGTGAAGCCCTGCTCGTACAGCAGTTCGCGGATGCGGCGGATCAGCAGCACCTCGTGGTGCTGGTAGTAGCGCCGGTTGCCGCGCCGCTTGACCGGCTTGAGCTGGGTGAACTCCTGCTCCCAGTAACGCAGCACATGCGGCTTCACGCCGCACAGCTCGCTCACTTCCCCGATCGTGAAATAGCGCTTGGCCGGTATCGGCGGCAGGACGACGAGTTCAGTTTTACCGATGCGATCGTTCATCACGGGTCATGTCCCAGTCAGGCTCAGGCTGCGCGCGCCAGCGGATTAGTCTCTTCGACCATGCCCTTCAACTTCTGGCTGGCGTGGAAGGTCACGACGCGGCGCGCCGTGATGGGGATCTCTTCGCCGGTCTTGGGGTTGCGGCCGGGCCGCTGCGGCTTGTCGCGCAGCTGGAAATTGCCGAAGCCGGACAACTTGACCGCCTCGCCCCGTTCGAGCGCATTGCGGATCTCGTCGAAGAAGGTCTCGACCATGTCCTTCGCCTCGCGCTTGTTCAAGCCGACCTGTTCGAACAACAGCTCGGCCAGCTCGGCCTTGGTGAGCGTCGGCAAATCTTTTTCCGCTTCCTGGCGTACCTTGGCCACCAGCATGGCGCGATGCAAATCGGCGGCCAGGGCGGATTGGAGTACGGCGGAATCAACGTCGTTATTATTAATTTTCCTGCCCTGCCTTCTCTAAGAACGATTGAGTCCGGCCGCGCCGGACTCCAGAGTGGTACCGATATTGCTCCCTGCCAACGCCGAGGCGCCGCTCAGGAGCGCAGTTTGGCGCCGTCGATTTGCTTGGTCGCGTCGGCCAAAGCGGCCATCACGAGGTCGACGACATCGTCCTGCAAGGTGTTTTGAGTATCTTGCAAGCTAAAGCGGAAAGCAAGCGATTTTTCGTCCGCCTCCAGTCCTTTTCCACGATATTCATCAAACAAAACAATGGCTTGCACAATTTTGCCTTGCGGAATCGATTGCGCCGCGGCATGGAAAGCGTCCAGCAAAGCCTGCGCCGGCACGGCCTGCTTGAGCACCACCGCCAAGTCGCGGGTGGCGCCGGGAAACTTGGAGATTTCCTCGTATTTTGGCACGATTCGTTGCTGAGTGGCAACCGCATCGACCTCGAACACGACCGGCGCCAGCGGCAGGTCGTATTTTTGTTGCCAGCGCGGGTGCAGCTCGCCGATGAAGCCGATCGCCTTGCCGTCCAGCTCGACGCTGGCCGAGCGGCCCGGGTGCAGCGCCGGGTGGGCGGTTTTGACGAAGCGCAGCTGGCGCGGCGCGAACAGCGCCTCCAGGTCGGCCTTCAGGTCGAAGAAGTCGACGTTGCGGGCGGCCTGGCCCCATTGCTCGTCGGCCGCGCCGCCGTAGGCCATCGCGGCGACGCGCTTGGGCTGGTGGTAGCCGGCCACGGTCAACGGGCCGTCGGCCACGCCGGCGTCGCGCTGGTAGATGGCGCCGATCTCGAAGACGCGGACCCGGTTGCTCTTGCGGTTCAGGTTGTAGCGCACATTGGCCAGCAGGCTGCCGACCAGGGTCGAGCGCATCACGCCCATCTGGCTGGCGATCGGGTTCTGCAGCTTGATCGGCGCGGCGTTGTCGGCGAAGTCCTGCTCCCAGACCGTCTCGACGAAGCTCATGTTGACCACTTCCTGGAAGCCCAGGTCGGCCAGCTGGTGGCGCACGGCGAACAGCGAACGGGTGTTTTCCGGCGCCAGGATCATGCTGTTGGCGGCCACCGGCGCCACCGTCGGGATGTTCTCGAAGCCGTAGACGCGGGCCACTTCCTCGATCAGGTCTTCCTCGATTTCGATGTCGAAGCGGTAGCTCGGCGCGGTCACCGAGAACACGCCCGCTTCCAGCGTGAACGGCAGCGCCAGACGGGTGAAGATGTCGGCGATGACGGCGTCGCTCAGCACCACGCCGATGACCTTCTGGGCGCGGGCGGTGCGCAGCTTGACCGGGGCGCGCTGCGGCAGGTTGACGACATGGTCGTCGACCGGGCCGACCTGGGTCTGCGGCGTGCCGCAGATCTCGACGATCAGCGCGGTGATGCGCTCGATGTGCTCGACCGTGGTGGCGTAGTCGACGCCGCGCTCGAAGCGGTGCGCCGCGTCGGTCGAGAAGTTGAAGCGGCGGGCGCGGCCCTGGATGGCGCTGGGCCACCAGAACGCCGCTTCCAGGTAAATGCTGTCGGTGTCCAGCGAGACGGCGCTGGCGTCGCCGCCCATGATGCCGGCCAGCGACTCGATTTCCTTGTCGTCGGCGATCACGCCGACCCAGTCGTCGACGGCGACGGTGTTGCCGTTCAACAGCTTGAGCGATTCACCGGCCTTGCCCCAGCGCACATTCAAGCCGCCGTGGATTTTCGCTAAATCGAACACGTGGCTGGGACGGCCCAGTTCCAGCATGACGTAGTTGGAGATGTCGACCAGGGCCGACAGCGAACGCTGGCCGCTGCGCTCGAGGCGCTGCTTCATCCAGTCCGGCGTCGCCGCCTTGGCGTTCAGGTTGCGGATGACGCGGCCGGAGAAACGGCCGCACAGGTCCGGCGCCGACACCTTGACCGGCAACACTTCGGCGCTGTTGACGGCCACCGTGCGGTATTGCGGCTGGTGCAGCGGGGTGCCGGTCAGCGCCGACACTTCGCGCGCCACGCCCAGCACGGACAGGCAATCGGCCTTGTTCGGCGTCAGCTTGATGGTGAATTTCAGGTCGTTGAGGGCGTAGTAGTCGCGGAAATTCTGGCCGACGGGGGCGTCGTCCGGCAATTCCAGCAGGCCGGCGTTCTCTTCAGACAGCTTCAGCTCGCGCGCCGAACACAGCATGCCCTGCGACTCGACGCCGCGCAGCTGGCCGACCTTGATCTCGAAGGGCTTGCCGTCGGCGCCGGGCGGCAGGATGGCGCCGGCCATGGCGCAGACCACCTTCAGGCCCGGGCGCACATTGGGCGCGCCGCAGACGATGTTGAGCAGGGTGCCGGTGCCGACGTCGACCTGGCAAACGTTCAGGCGGTCGGCGTTGGGATGCTTGTTCATCTCGCGCACCAGGCCGACGACGACGTTGGAAAATGGCGGCGCGACCGCTTCGACCTCTTCGACCTCGAGGCCGGACATCGTCAGCAGATGGGCCAGCTCGTCCGAAGTCATCTTCGGATCGACCATGGTACGGAGCCAGTTTTCGGAAAATTGCATAATCAAGCCTTCAAAGATTGTCCAAGGCGGGAGCGCGTGGCGCTCGACCGCACAGTTGTATCAAGGAGTTAACCTCAACGATCTAAACCGTTTTTTAGTTGAACTGCTTCAGGAAGCGCAGGTCGCCCTCGTAGAACAGGCGCAGGTCGCTGATGCCGTAGCGCAGCATGGTCAGCCGCTCGAGGCCGGAGCCGAAGGCGAAACCGATGAAGCGCTCGGGATCGAGGCCGAAGTTGCGCACCACGCTGGGGTGCACCTGGCCGGAGCCGGACACTTCCAGCCAGCGGCCCTTGAGCGGACCGGAGCCGAAGGCGATGTCGATCTCGGCCGACGGTTCGGTGAACGGGAAATAGGACGGGCGGAAGCGCACCTGCAGGTCGTCGGTCTCGAAGAAGGCCTTGACGAAGTTCAGGTAGACGCCCTTCAGGTCGGCGAAGCTGATGTCCTCGGCGATCCACAGGCCCTCGACCTGGTGGAACATCGGCGAGTGGGTGGCGTCGCTGTCGACGCGGTAGGTGCGGCCGGGCGCGATCACCTTGATCGGCGGCGTGTGGCTGCGCGCGTAGCGCACCTGCATCGGGCTGGTGTGGGTGCGCAGCAGCAGCGGCTTGCCGTCGCTGTCGTCGCCCTCGATGTAGAAGGTGTCCTGCATCGAACGGGCGGGATGGTTTTCCGGGCTGTTGAGCGCCGTGAAGTTGGTCCAGTCGTTCTCGATTTCGGGGCCGTCGGCCACGTCGAAACCGATCGAGCGGAAGATCTCTTCGACCCGTTCCCAGGTACGCATCACCGGGTGCAGTCCGCCGCCGGCGCGGCCGCGGCCTGGCAGCGAGACGTCGATCGCCTCGGCGTTCAAACGGGTTTGCATCTGGGCGTCGGCCAGCGCGTCGCGCCGGGCCGTCAACGCCGCTTCGATCTGCCCTTTGGCGGCGTTGATCAGGGCGCCCTGCGCCTTGCGCTGTTCCGGGTCGAGCTTGCCCAGACCCTTCATCAATTCGGTGATCTGGCCGGTCTTGCCCAGGTATTTGGCTTTGGCGTTTTCCAGTGCGGCGGCGTCATCTTGCGCGGCCATGAAGTCCTGCACTGCGGAGGCGACGAGTTGTTCCAGGGAGTCCATGCGTTTTTGTTTTCCTCAATCAAAAACGGGGCACAGGTATACACCTCTGCCCCGTTCTTTTAGTCACCACCCGAAGGCGGCGCTGACAAAATCAATGCTTACGCAGCGATTTTTGCTTTCACAGCGTTGACAATCGCAGCGAACGCTGGCTTGTCCATCACTGCCATATCGGCCAGGACTTTACGGTCCAGTTCGATCGAAGCTTTTTTCAGACCGTTCATGAATACGCTGTACGTCACGCCATGCTCACGGGAAGCGGCGTTGATACGGGCGATCCACAGGCGGCGGAAGACGCGCTTCTTGTTACGACGGTCGCGGTAAGCGTATTGACCAGCGCGCATGACTGCTTGCTTGGCAACACGGTATACCTTACTGCGACGACCGCGGTAACCCTTGGCCATGTTTAATACTTTTTTATGACGGGCACGAGCTGTAACCCCACGTTTTACTCTAGGCATAGTAACTCCTTAGTGTGAGATTAAGCGGTTGGCATCATGCGCATGACGGATTTCACGTCAGCCGCATCAACGTTCGTGATACCGCGCAGTTGGCGCTTCGACTTGGTGGTTTTCTTGGTCAGAATGTGGCGCTTGAAAGCGTGACCACTCTTAACAGTTCCACCCGGACGCACGCGAAAACGTTTTTTCGCGGAGCTTTTGGTCTTCATTTTTGGCATAGCAATCTGCCCTTTTACGGGCAGCTCCATTTATAAACAGGATTGCAGGTGGCAACACGACGTCGCGCTTAGATGCCTGCTTTCACATGTTTTGCAGCGGATGCGAGTCCGCTACAGTGCAACAGCCGGACATTATAGACCAACTGCCGCAATTCTGCACTGGAAAAGCGGCGGGCGCCAAGAATGGCGCCCAGCCCGGCAGTTCACAGTTCGAACGACTTACTTTTTCTTCTTGGGCGACAGGACCATGATCATCTGACGGCCTTCCATCTTCGGGAACTGCTCGACCTGGCCGTACGGCTCCAGATCGGCCTTCAGACGTTCCAGCATGCGGAAACCAATATCCTGGTGCGCCATTTCACGACCGCGGAAACGCAGCGTGATCTTGGTTTTGTCGCCTTCATCGAGGAACTTGATGAGGTTACGCAGCTTGATATTGTAGTCGCCGTCATCGGTGCCCGGACGGAACTTGACTTCCTTCACGGCGATGATCTTCTGCTTCAATTTCGCTTCGTGAGCCTTCTTCTGCTCCGAATACTTGAATTTGCCGTAGTCCATCAAACGGCAGACCGGTGGTTGCGCGGTAGGCGCGATTTCCACCAGGTCGACGTTTGCCTCTTCCGCCAGGCGGAAGGCTTCGGCCAAAGTCACGATACCGAGAGCCTCGTTATCGACCCCACTTAAACGCATTTCAGGGGCAGTGATTTCGCCATTGATGCGATGCGACTTGTCAGTAGCTATGGTGTTTCCTTTTAAAATCTAATGAATGAGCCATGCTGCGAGTCACCTCGTCAGGCTTTGTTTGCGACGTCTTGTTGGAGTCGTTCCACCAGGGCCTCGATGGACATTACGCCCAGATCGAGATTGCCCCGTGCCCGCACGGCCACGGTGTTGGCATCCCGTTCTTTATCGCCCACCACTAGAATGTAGGGCAGTTTTTGTACGGAATGTTCGCGTATTTTATACGTTATCTTCTCGTTGCGCAAATCGGTCTGCACGCGGAACCCGCATTGGCGCAGCTTTTGCGCCACTTGTTGCACATATTCGGCCTGCGCGTCGGAGATGTTCAGCACCGAGATCTGCACCGGCGCCAACCACATCGGCAGAGCGCCGGCATGGTTCTCGATCAGGATGCCGATGAAGCGCTCGAGCGAGCCGACGATGGCCCGGTGCAGCATGACCGGCACCTTGCGGGTGTTGTCAATCGCCACATATTCGGCGCCCAGACGGCCCGGCATGGAGAAGTCGACCTGCATCGTGCCGACCTGCCAAGGGCGGCCCAGCGAATCCTTCAGGTGGTACTCGATCTTCGGACCATAGAAGGCGCCCTCGCCCGGCAGCTCGGTCCAGCTGACGCCACAGGCGCGCAGCGCCGAACGCAGCGATTCCTCGGCCAGGTCCCACACCTCGTCGGAGCCGATGCGGTTGTCCGGACGCAGCGCCAGCTTGACGTCGATGTTCTCGAAACCGAAATCGTCGTACACCTCCATCGCCTGGGCGTGGAAGGCGGTCACTTCGGCCTCGACCTGCTCTTCGGTGCAGAAGATGTGGCCGTCGTCCTGGGTGAAGCCGCGCACGCGCATGATGCCGTGCAGCGCGCCGGACGGCTCGTTGCGGTGGCACTGGCCGAACTCGCCGAAGCGCAGCGGCAGGTCGCGGTAGCTCTTCATGCCGGAGTTGTAGATCTGCACGTGGCCCGGGCAGTTCATCGGCTTCAGCGCGTAGGAACGGTTCTCCGACTCGGTGGAGAACATGTTCTCGCGGTAGTTTTCCCAGTGGCCGGTCTTCTCCCACAGCGTGCGGTCGAGGATCTGCGGCGCCTTCACTTCCTGGTAACCGTTGACCTGGTACTTATGGCGCATGTATTGCTCGACGGCCTGCCAGATGGCCCAGCCCTTCGGGTGCCAGAACACCAGGCCCGGCGCCTCGTCCTGGAAGTGGAAGAAGTCGAGCTGTTTGCCCAGCTTGCGGTGGTCGCGCTTCTCGGCTTCCTCCAGCACGTGCAGGTATTGCTCCTGATCTTCCTTCTTGGCCCAGGCGGTGCCGTAGACGCGCTGCAGCATCTCGTTCTTGTTGTCGCCGCGCCAGTAGGCGCCGGCCAGCTTCATCAGCTTGAACACTTTCAGCTTGCCGGTCGACGGCACGTGGGGACCACGGCACAGGTCGGTGAAATTGCCTTCGCTATACAGCGAGACATCCTGGTCGGCCGGGATAGATTCGATGATCTCGGCCTTGTAGGCTTCGCCGATGGACTTGAAGTAGGCGACGGCCTCGTCGCGCGGCAGCACCTTGCGGGTGACTTGCTCGTCCTTCTTGGCCAGCTCGGTCATTTTCTTTTCGATCAACACCAGATCGTCCGGCGTGAACGGGCGCTTGTACGAGAAGTCGTAGTAGAAACCGTTTTCGATCACCGGGCCGATGGTCACTTGCGCCTCGGGGAACAATTCCTTGACGGCGTGGGCCAGCAAGTGGGCGGTCGAGTGACGAATCACTTCCAGACCGTCGGCGTCCTTGTCGGTGATGATGGCCAGATCGGAATCTTTTTCGATCAGGAAGGAGGTATCAACCAGCTTGCCGTCGACCTTGCCGGCCAAGGCGGCCTTGGCCAGGCCGGTGCCGATGCTGGCCGCCACTTGCGCGACGGTGACGGGGCCGTCGAATTCACGGGCGGAGCCATCTGGAAGGCGGACTGAAAGCATATTGATCTCCATAGTGGCGCGGACGCCGGTAATTGGTACAAAAAAGTTTACAACGAAAATGCGGACGAAAAAAAACGCGGGCTAGCCGCGTTTTTTCACTTTTTAACAAGCAAAGAAAATCCGATCGACTAGCGTCACTCCCAAATCTTGGTAGTAGTTCGCGGTGTCATAACCGGTTTTGCCTTTCTCGCTCTTACATATATTCTGGTGGGCGGTGAGGAATTCGAATCCCCGACCCCTTGGATGTCGACCAAGTATTCTAACCAGCTGAACTAACCGCCCTCGGCCTGCACATTTTACTGCACCTGCGTTTTATTACTCTTTACCGCTGCCATTACCCTACTAGCGTACCGCGTATTCTGGTGGGCGGTGAGGAATTCGAATCCCCGACCCCTTGGATGTCGACCAAGTATTCTAACCAGCTGAACTAACCGCCCTGTGCCGCGCATTATACCGCGCCTGCCTTGTTTCTACTACCCTGCTACTACCGTATTACTTGTTCTGGTGGGCGGTGAGGAATTCGAATCCCCGACCCCTTGGATGTCGACCAAGTATTCTAACCAGCTGAACTAACCGCCCGAAGCACAGAATTATAGAGAGCCAAGCCGACAATTACAAGGGCTTTTCATAGGAAAGATTAATGAAAAGCACCGAACACTGGCAAAGCGCTTGTTGCGGCGCGCCCACGGCGGGTCGGCGGGCGGCGCATCCAGCCGCCGCCGATCAATACCCGGCACTAGGCGCGCCGCGCTTCCTGCACGCCGCCCACCTCGGCGATCGAGGTCAGCGCCTTTTGCAACTGCGCCGTGGCGCCGATCTCCGCCGTGAAGGTCATGCGCGCCTGCCCCTTGGCGCTTTGCGTGTTGACGCCGATGACGTTGATCTTCTCGCGCGAGAAGATCTCCGAGATGTCGCGCAACAAACCCTGGCGGTCGCCGGCCAGGATGAAGATGTCGACCGGGTAGACCGTGTCCGACTGGGCGCGGCCCCATTCGGTGAAGATGACCCGCTCCGGCGCCTTGCTGCGCATCTCGGCGAAGTTCTTGCAGGTGGCGCGGTGGATCGAGACGCCCTTGCCGCGCGTGACGAAGCCGACGATGCCGTCCGGCGGCGCCGGCTTGCAACACTTGGCCAGCGCCGTCATCAGGCCGTCGGTGCCGACCACCAGCACACCGGACTTGGCGCCCTGCTCGACGCTGGAGGCGCGGCTCTTGCCGAGGACGACGGCGTCCTCCGGCTCGGCCACCTCGCCGGTGTCGTGCAGCGCCTGCTCGACGTGGCGCAGGCTGAACTCGTCCTTGCCGACCGAGAGGAACAAATCGTCGACCTTGGCGAAGCCGAGCTTGTGCGCCAGCGACTCCAGGTTGACGGCGGTCTTGCCCTCGCGCTGCAAGGATTTTTCCACCA
The DNA here is from genome assembly GCF_016461825.1 of Rugamonas violacea. Classification (GTDB taxonomy): domain Bacteria; phylum Pseudomonadota; class Gammaproteobacteria; order Burkholderiales; family Burkholderiaceae_D; genus Rugamonas. The sequence goes on from NZ_JAEMNU010000049.1 coordinate 83,056, forward strand.
GCGCGCGGCCGTTCGACAGCGTCTCCTGCATGTCGATGGCGTGGAACCAGGCGCGGATCTTCGAGCGGGTGCGGGTGCTGACCGTGTAGTCGTTGCCCAGCCAGTCGCGCGACGGGCCGGCGGTGCCGGGCGCGCCCTTGGCGGTGATGATCTCGCAGGTCTGGCCGTTCTTCAGCGGCGTGTTGAGCGGCACCATGACGCCGTCGACGCGGGCGCCACGGCAGCGGTGGCCGACATCGCTGTGCAGATGGTAGGCGAAGTCGACCGCCGTGGCGCCGACCGGCAGCTCAAGCACGCGGGCCTGCGGCGTCAGCACGAAGATGCGGTCGTCCAGCGCGGCCGACTTGAGCTTCTCGACCCACTCGCGCTGGATGTCCTCCTGGCCGACCACGGCGTCGGCGACGTCGGACTTCCAGGCCAGCAGCTGGCGCAGCCAGGCGATCTTCTCGTCGTACTTCTGGCCGGAGAAGTTGGAACCGCCCTCCTCCTTGTAGCGCCAGTGCGCCGCCACGCCGTATTCGGCGAAGCTGTGCATCTCCTGGGTGCGGATCTGCACCTCCAGCGGCCGGCCGTCCTCCGCCGTCACCACCGTGTGCAGCGACTGGTAGCCGTTCGGCTTCGGCCGCGAGATGTAATCGTCGAATTCCTTCGGGATCGGGGTCCAGATGTTGTGCACCACGCCGAGCACGGTGTAGCAGGTCTTGACGTCGCCGACGATGACGCGGAAGGCGCGCACGTCGTACAGGTCGGTGAAGTCGAGCTCCTTGCCGCGCATCTTGCTCCAGATGCTGTAGATGTGCTTGGGCCGGCCGAACACCTCGGCCTGGATGCCGGCCGCCGCCATCTCGGTCTGCAGGCGCAGGATGGACGAGGCGACGAAGCCCTCGCGCATCATGCGCTTCTCTTCGAGCATCTTGGCGATGCGCTTGTAGGCCTCCGGCTCGATGAAGCGGAACGACAAGTCCTCCAGCTCCCACTTGAGCTGCCAGATGCCCAGGCGGTTGGCCAGCGGCGCGTACAAATCCAAGGTCTCGCGGCCGTAGGCGCGGGTGATCTCGTCGAAGCGCTTGCTGTCGGCGAAGTAGCGCAAGGTGGTGACGCAGGACGCCAGGCGCACCAGCACCACGCGCATGTCCGAGGCCATCGCCAGCAGCATCTTGCGCAGCGTTTCGACCTGGGCCACGGCCAGCTGGGCGGCGTTCCGGCCGCGCCCGCCGGCGCCGTGCTGGCCGACGGTCAGCTCGCGCAGGCGGATCAGCTGGCGCACGCCGCCGGCCAGGTCGCAGACCTCCTGGCCGAAGCGCGGCTCGATGGTCGGCACCTGGGTCGGGTCGAGCAGGGTCAGCTCGAACATCAGGCCGGCGATGCGGGTCTCGGCGTCGGAACGCAGGAAGGCCAGGGTGCTGGCCACGCCGACGGAAAAGTCGAAGGCGCTCTGGCCGTGGCTGCTGACGGTGGCGCCGTACACCTCGCTGGCGTAGTCGAGCGCGGCGAGCACCCGCGCGCCGTCCTCGGCCGTGAGGCCCTGCACCAGCTGGTCCGAGGTCGCGCTATTGAGCGCCGCGATGGAAACCATCGTCGCTAGCGCTGCGCGGCGACGATGACGATCTCGACCAGCACGGCCGGATCGGCCAGCTTGGCCTCGACGGTGGCGCGCGGCGGCGTGTGGCCGCTCGGCACCCAGTTGTCCCACTCCTCGTTCATGCCGGCGAAGTGCGCCAGGTCGGCGATGTAGATCTGGCAGCTGAGCACGCAGGTCTTGTCGCTGCCCGCTTCGGCCAGCAGGCGGTCGACATGGCCCAGCACCTCGCGGGTCTGGCCCTGGATGTCTTGCGTGGTGTCCTCGGCGATCTGGCCGGCCAGATAGACCGTGCTGTTGTGGATGGCCACTTCGGACAGGCGCTTGCCTACATACAGTCGTTTGATTTCCATGCTATTTACTCTCAATCTTGGTTCTAAAACAGTGAAGCGAATACGGTGCTGCAAACAACGGTAGATGCGGCCGCGCGTCTACTTATTCAACAGGAATTTGCGCACGATGGCGATCTGCTCGTCGTGGATGAAGGTCGGCGCGTGGCCGACGCCGGCGATCTCGACCAGCTCGGCGCGCGGGCCGCGTTGGGTCATGCCCAGCGCCGTCTCGCGCGACAGCAGGTCGGAGTCGGCGCCGCGCACCAGCAAGGTCGGGCAGACGATGGCGTCGTAGGCGCTCCACAGCGCCGCCTCGTCGGCCTGGGCCGACTCCGGCGTGGCCGAGCGGAACGGCTGCGCCAGTCCCATATCGTAGTGGCGCACCCACATGCCGTCCTTGTCCTGGCGCAGCACGTCGGCCGCCAGCTTGTGCCACTCGGCCTCGCTGTGCGGACCGAACGGCAGCGACACGTCGCGGATGAACTTGGCCGCCTCGTCGAAGGTGTGGAAGCGCAGGTCCTGGCCGATGTAGTCGCCGATGCGCTGCAGCGCCGTCGGATCGAGCACCGGGCCGATGTCGTTGAGGATCAGTTTGCCGACCGGGCTGTCCGCCAGCGCCGCCATGCCCAGGCCGATCAAGCCGCCCATCGAGGTGCCGAACCAGTCGACCGTCTGGCGCTCGCCGTTGGCCAGCACGCGCGCCAGCAGGGTCACCATGTCGCTGACATATTGCGGGATGCGGTAGAGCTGCGGGTTGCGCAGGCGGCCGGAGCGGCCGCGACCGACCACGTCGGGGCAGACCACGCGGTAGTCGGCGGCCAGGGCGCGCGCCATGCTGTCGAAGTCGTCGGCGACGCGGGTCACGCCATGCACGCACACCAATACCTTCGGGTTGTCGGCGTCGCCCCATTCCTTGTACGCCATCTGGTGCAGACCAGCCATCGACAAACACTGAACCGACTTTATTTTTGCTTCGAGCATGCCACTTCCTTGTCTGATGCGGATTCGTCGCCAAATGGCCGCATGGGGATTTTTATGTAATGTTGTCCAGAGATGACATTTTACCGGTCGTTGCGCTTAAAATCTTACCGCAGTGTAGCGCAGCGGCGCCCATACCACCAACCCAACATCTTTTACCACAGGGGAAACCATGGCAAGCACTAACGCAGGCAAGCTCTTGAGCGGCAAAACGGCACTCGTCACCGGCTCCACCTCGGGCATCGGCCTGGGCATGGCGCGCGCGCTGGCCGGCAGCGGCGCCAACATCCTGTTCAACGGCTTCGGCGACGCCGGCGAGATCGAACAATTGCAACGCGACGTGGCCCAGGAGTTCGGCGTGCAAACCGCCTACCACAACGCCGACATGTCCAAGCCGGCCGAGATCGAGTCGATGATCGCCTTCGCCGACGACAAGTTCGGCGGCGTCGACGTGCTGGTCAACAACGCCGGGATTCAATATGTCGCCAACATCGAGGACTTCCCCACCGAGAAGTGGGACGCCATCATCGCCATCAACCTGAGCTCGGCCTTCCACACCTCGCGCCTGGTGCTGCCGCGCATGCGCGCCAAGAACTGGGGCCGCATCATCAACCTGGCCTCGACCCACGGCCTGGTCGGCTCGGCGCAAAAGTCGGCCTATGTGGCGGCCAAGCACGGCCTGATCGGCCTGACCAAGGTCGGCGCGCTGGAGACGGCCACCACCGGCGTGACCGTCAACGCCATCTGCCCCGGCTTCGTGCTGACGCCGCTGGTGCAAAAGCAGGTCGACGCGCGCGCCGGCAAGGACGGCATCAGCAACGAGGCCGCCAAGCAAGCCCTGCTGGCCGACAAGCAACCGTCCGGCGAGTTCGTCACGCCCGAGGAGCTGGGCGCGCTGGCGGTGTTCCTCTGCAGCGACGCCGCCAAGCAGGTGCGCGGCGTGGCCTGGAACATGGACGGCGGCTGGGTCGCCCAGTAGGCGGCGCGGCACAAGTGGGGGGCGCCGATGGCGCCAAAACCACCCGAAGGCGGAGAGCCGGGGTCAGACCCCGCGGGGTCTGACCCCAGTTTGCGCCGCTGGGTTTGTGCCTCGCCCCCCCCCTGATTCGCGCCTGTGGGCCGGCCGCCACAGCCAGATATCACCAACCGTGATTTGCGGTTAACCACAATGGTGATATCTGGCGGCTTGATCCATCATGAACTCCTCAAATATCCCATCGCTTCCCGAGGAGCTTCCGTGAAAAAGCCTTTCTACAAAATTCTCTACATCCAGGTGCTGTTCGCCATCGCCTGCGGTATCTTGCTCGGGGAATTCTTCCCCAAAGACGCGGTGGCGATGAAGCCGCTGGGTGACGGTTTCATCAAACTGATCAAAATGATCATCGCGCCGGTGATCTTCTGCACCGTCGTGTCCGGCATCGCCGGCATGCAGGACATCAAGAAGATCGGCCGCGTCGGCGGCAAGGCCCTGTTGTACTTCGAGGTGGTGTCCACCTTCGCGCTGGTGATCGGCCTGTTCGTCGCCAACATCCTGCGCCCGGGCGCCGGCTTCAACGCCGACCCGGCCACGCTCGACACCAAGGCGATCGCCGAGTACACCGCCAAGGCCAAGGGCCAGTCGACCATCGACTTCGTCATGAACATCATCCCCAACACCGTGGTCGACGCCTTCGCCAAGGGCGAGATCCTGCAGGTGCTGCTGGTCGCCATCCTGTTCGGTTTCGCCCTGTCGCTGCTGGGCGAGCGCGGCAAGCCGGTCACCAAGCTGATCGACGACCTGTCGGCCGCCATCTTCGCCGTCGTCGGCATCATCATGAAAGCCGCCCCGGTCGGCGCCTTCGGCGCCATGGCCTTCACCATCGGCAAGTACGGTATCGCCTCGCTGAAGCCGCTGGCGGCGCTGATGGGCTCCTTCTACCTGACCTGCGGCCTGTTCATCTTCATCGTGCTCGGCGCCATCTGCAAATACACCGGCTTCTCGATCGGCCGCTTCATCCTCTACATCAAGGAAGAACTGCTGATCGTGCTGGGCACCAGCTCGTCGGAAAGCGCCCTGCCCTCGCTGATGACCAAACTGGAGCGTCTGGGCTGCTCGAAATCGGTGGTCGGCCTGGTGGTTCCCACCGGCTACTCGTTCAACCTGGACGGCACCAACATCTACATGACCATGGCCGCCCTGTTCGTCGCCCAGGCCACCAACACCGACCTGACGCTGACCCAGGAACTGACCATCCTCGGCGTGGCGATGTTGACCTCGAAGGGCGCCTCCGGCATCACCGGCGCCGGCTTCATCACCCTGGCGGCGACCCTGGCCGTGGTGCCGACCATTCCGGTGGCCGGCATGGCGCTGATCCTCGGCATCGACCGCTTCATGAGCGAATGTCGCGCCCTGACCAACTTCATCGGCAACGGTGTGGCCACGGTGGTGGTGTCGAACTGGGAAAAGGAATTGAACCACGACACGCTGAAACGTGAACTGGCCAACCCGGGCTCGACGGTGACCGATCCCGACCTGATCCCGGTGACCCGCGCGCACCACGCCTAAACCGGGCGCTGCGGCGAAAAAAATCCCCGCACATCGCTGTGCGGGGATTTTTTTATTGGCCGGCCGTTGTTACTGGAAGGCTTTGACCAGCGCGTCGAACTTGACCTTCAGCGAGTGGTCGTGGGCGTGCACAGGCGGCACTTCGCGCTCGACATTGAGCAGCTGATAGACCGCCATCTGCGCCGCCCGCACCGAGTATTCGACGGTGAAGACGACGTCGTCGGCGACCTCGACGAACTGGCTGACGAAGGCCAGGTTGCGGGTCTGGAGCGGCACCGGCAGCGGCCGGTCGCTCTTAACGCGCGGCATGAACATGCTGGTGATGTAGGGCATGCGGCAGGGAATGCAGTTGGCCTTGGCCATCACTTCGTAGTCGAAGTTCAGGTGGCCGCACAGCTCGCGCAGGATTTCCTCGCCGCTGCAGTCGGCCATCGGTTTGGCGACGAAGTTGCCGATGCGGTCGGGATGCAACGCATAGCCCCAGAACACTTGCACGCCCTCTGGCTGGCCGGCGAAGTGCGGCTGGTGCGCCAGCACAATCGACATGAACCAGTTGGAATCCTTGAAGGTGACCAGGCCGCCGGTGCCGGCGGTATTGCCGCTGAATTTCTCCATGCGGTCGAAGAAGGTGCTGTCGTGCAGGGTAACGGTGAACGACTCCCACCACGATTCGGGAATGCTGGAATTGAAGGCGGCCGGATTGCCGAATTGCGGCCGGCCCTGCGCCATTTTCTCCCACAGGGTCCAGCCGCCACTGTCGCGCTTGGTCAGCTTGGGCGGCGCGCTGTCCATCGAACCGTAGCTGGCGGCGTCCGTCATCGAGCCGTTCTGGAAGAACAGCAGGTCGTCGGGGCCGAGTTCGATACGCTCGCCGACGCCGTCGCGCAGACATTGCAGCGCCGTCGCCATGGTCAGGCCGTCCTGCTCCTTGAGTTCGATATCCTCGACCTTGCAGCCGGTTTGCACGCGCACGCCCTGCTGCTGCAACCAGTGCTGCAAGGGGCGCACCAGCGAATCGTACTGGTTGTAGACGGTGCGCTTGACGCCGGCCAGCGTTTCGATGCGCGAGAACTCCATCATGAAGCGGTGCAGATAGCGCTTGAACTCGACCGCGCTGTGCCAGGGTTGGAAGGCGAAGGTGGTGGCCCACATGAACCAGAACTTGGTCTCGAAGAAGGCCGGCGACAGCCAGTCGGTGATGGCGGTGCCGTCCAGCGTCTCCTCGCTGGCTTCGCTCAAGCGCAACAATTCCATGCGGTCGCTCATCGAGAAGCCCATCGATTTGACGTCCAGCTTGAAGCGGTTGCGGTCGACCAGCCGCGCCATCGAGTGCGACACGTGTTTCTCGTTGAAGGCGATGGTCTCGTCGTAGACGCTGCGGCCGGGATGCTCCAGCGAGGGAATCGACTTGAACAGATCCCAGGTGCATTCGTAGTTGTCGGTGGTCAGCATGCGGCCGCCGCGCAAGGTGTAGCCGTCGGTCGGATTGCCGCCGCCGTCGAGGCTGCCGCCGGCGACGTCCATGGCCTCCAGGATGGTGATGTCGGCGCCGTGGACGCCGCCGTCGCGGATCATGAAGGCGGCGGCGGCGAGCGAACCGATGCCGCCTCCGACCAGATAGGCTTTGATTGGGGTATGCATTTTATCCTTGTGGTATGAATTGCAATGATTGTATGTTGGACAAATCATCAAGTCCGTGCGCTACCCCACGCAGAGCGAAGCGGCCGGTCGCGCGCCGGCGCCGGTCTGTGAAGAAAACCCAGCGGCAGGGACTGGGGTCGGACCCCGCGGGTCCGACCCCGGCGGTCCGCCTTTGGGTTCGAGAGCCGCCGGCGCCTCAACGAGGTCACGGCCGCATGCCCTTGCCCTTGCCCTTGCCCTTGTATGCCGGCGTAAACGGCAACGGCACGCCGGAGGGGCGTGCCGTTGTGTGCTTCAGTGCGGGCGCAAGCTTACACGGCGGACACGTCCAGCTCGGCGCCGGTGGCGGCCTTGACCTGGTCCTTGCTGACGCCGGGCGCCAGTTCGATCAGCTTGAGGCCCTGCGGCGTCACTTCGATCACGCCGAGGTCGGTGATGATCAGGTCGACCACGCCGACGCCGGTCAGCGGCAGGTCGCATTTCGTCAGCAGCTTGTGCGAGGTCGAGCCGTCCTTGGCGGTGGCGACGTGCTCCATCAGCACGACGACGCGCTTGACGCCGGCCACCAGGTCCATCGCGCCGCCCATGCCCTTGACCATTTTGCCCGGGATCATCCAGTTGGCCAGGTCGCCCTGTTGCGACACCTGCATCGCGCCGAGGATGGCCAGGTTGATCTTGCCGCCGCGGATCATGCCGAAGGAATCGGCCGAGCTGAAGTAGGCCGAACCGGGCAGCGCCGTCACGGTCTGCTTGCCGGCGTTGATGAGGTCGGCGTCGACCTCGGCGTCGGTCGGGAAGGGGCCGATGCCCAGCAGGCCGTTTTCCGACTGCAGGAACACCTCGATGTCCTGCGGCACATAGTTGGCCACCAGGGTGGGCAGGCCGATGCCCAGGTTCACATAAAAACCGTCCTGCAATTCTTTCGCCGCGCGGGCGGCCATTTCGTCACGAGTCCATGCCATAGTAATCTCCGTCGTTCTTTGTTCTGGGGGCGCTGCCGGGGGGGTAAGCGGCTAAGCGGCGGCGCGCACGGTGCGCTGCTCGATGCGTTTTTCCGGCGTGGCGTTGACCACGATGCGGTGCACGAAGATGCTCGGCAGGTGGACCTGGTCGGGATCGATCTCGCCGACCTCGACCAGCTCCTCGACCTCGGCGATGGTGATCTTGCCGGCCATCGCCACGTTCGGGTTGAAGTTGCGCGCGGTCTTGCGGAACACCAGGTTGCCGGCCTTGTCGGCCTTCCAGGCCTTGACCAGCGACACGTCCGACACCAGGCTGCGCTCCATCACGTACTGCTCGCCGTCGAACTCGCGGATCTCCTTGCCCTCGGCGACGATGGTGCCGACGCCGGTCTTGGTGAAGAAGGCCGGGATGCCGGCGCCGCCGGCGCGCAGTTTTTCCGCCAGCGTGCCCTGCGGGGTGAATTCGAGCTCCAGCTCGCCGGCCAGGTATTGGCGGGCGAACTCCTTGTTCTCGCCGACGTAGGAGGCGATCATCTTCTTGATCTGGCGGGTCTCGAGCAACTGGCCGAGGCCGAAGCCGTCGACGCCGGCGTTGTTGGAGATGGCGGTCAGCCCGGTCACGCCGGAGTCGCGCAGCGCCAGGATCAGGGCCTCGGGGATGCCGCACAGGCCGAAGCCGCCGACGGCGATGGTTTGACCATTTTGGACCACGCCAGCCAGGGCTGAGGCGGCGTCCGGATACACTTTGTTCATACGCGTCCCTTATCTTTTGTTAAGCTGTGTCGCTTTGTTTTGTTGATATCGCATGCAGCGCAACGTCTCAGCATAAAATACACAAAACAAAAGCACAATACCGTAGAACTACCTGCATTCTTTCCCTCGACCAGAATTGAAACCGCGCCAGATGAATGCACCGCAAGCCATCGATTACGAAACCATTTTCCTGCACGCGCCGGTCGGCATGTGCATCTCCGAGAACCGCGTCATCCAGTCCTGCAACGAGGCGCTGGCGGCGATGTTCGGCTACAGCCGGGCCATGCTCGAAGGCCTGTCGTTCCAGGTGCTCTACCCCACCGTCGACGAATTCCTGCGCACCGGCGACCGCATCATCCCGATCATGAACGCGCGCGGCCGCTATTCGGACGAGCGGATCATGCGGCGGGCCAACCAGGAACTGTTCTGGTGCCACGTCAGCGGCCACGCGCTCAAACTCAACGAGCCGCTCGGGCCGGGCATCTGGACTTTCGAGGACGTCAGCGAGAAACGTCCGGTGACCGCCGAGCTGACCCCGCGCGAGCGCGAAATCGCCGCCCTGCTGGTCGAAGGCAAGACCAGCAAGATCATCGCGCGGCAGATCGACCTGTCGCCGCGCACGGTGGAGATGCACCGGGCCAAGCTGATGCGCAAATTCTCCGCCGCCACCTCGTCCGAGCTGGTCCACAAACTGGTCGGCCTGCACCTCTAGCGCCCGGTCAAAAACCACCCAACGGCAGAGAGCCGGGGCCGGACCCGGCGCGCCAAGGCGGGGAGTCCAACCCCGGATTTCGCCGCTGGGTTCGCTTGACTCACCGCGCCCGCCGCGCGCGGCCCGTCCTCACATCGCCAGCATGCCGTCGTCGGCCGAGATGATGGCGCCGTTGATGAAGTGCGAATCCTCGCCGGCCAGCAACAGCAGCAAACCGTCGAGGTCCTCCGGCTTGCCGGCACGCTTGCGCGGCAGCATGTCGACCAGTTTCTGGCCCTGTTCGCTGGCGAAATACTCTTCGTTGATCTCGGTCGAGATATAGCCCGGGCAGATGGCGTTGGTGTTGATGTTGTACTTGCCCCACTCGACCGCCATGGCCTTGGTCATCTGCACCACGCCGGCCTTGCTCATGCAGTAGACGCCGATCTGCGGCAGCACGCGCAGGCCGGCCACCGAGGCGATGTTGATGATGCGGTGTTGTTTTTTGGGATCGCCCTTGGCGCGCGCGATCATCCGCTTGGCGGTCTGCTGGGCGACGAAAAAGGCGCCGCGCAGATTGGTGTCCATGACGAAGGCGTAGTCCTCCGGCGAGACGTCGACCAGGCGCTGGGTGTTGGACACGCCGGAGTTGTTGACCAGGATGTCGATCGGTCCGGCCTCCGTCTCGGCGTGGGCGATGGCCGACTTGATGCTGGCGAAATCGGTCACGTCCAGGCTGACCACGTGGGCCGCGCCGCCGTCGGCTTCGATCTCGGCGCGCAGCTCCTTGAGGCGTTCGGTGCGGCGCGAGGCCAGCACCACTTGCGCGCCGGCCTGGGCCAGCACCTTGGCGAAGCGCGCGCCCAGGCCGCTGGAGGCGCCGGTGATCAGCGCGATTTTTCCCTCAAAATTGACTTCTATGCCCACGAGCTACTCCCTTACTTGGAACTATCTGATTGTCTGGTGATCCATTGTAGACGCGCGGCGCGCATGCCTGCGCTATCTAAACGCAATCATTACACAAATCGCCAGTATTAGATTGCGGCATCTAATAATGTCCCTCAAAATGGCGCCAAAGTTGCAATCCGCAGCAAAAAGAAGCACACTCGTGCTTAAATTTTTCTCCACTATAAAAAAACACCATGACACAGCCTAATAATCTAGTTGAACAGTACGGCCCACGCGACGCGATGGAATACGACGTCGTGATCGTCGGCGGTGGCCCTGCGGGCTTGTCGGCGGCGATCAAGATCAAGCAGTTGGCGGCCGAGAAGGGCCAGGAAGTCTCCGTCGTCGTGCTGGAAAAAGGCGGCGAGCTGGGCGCGCACATCCTGTCGGGCGCGGTGATGGACCCGAAGGCCTTGACCGAACTGATCCCCAACTGGAAGGAACTGGGCGCGCCGCTGCACACCGAGGTGAGCGAAGACCGCGTGCTGTTCCTGACCGAGACCAAGGCCTTCAAGACGCCGAACTTCGCCCTGCCGGCCTGTTTTGAAAACCACGGCAACTATGTCATTTCGCTGGGCAACGTGGTGCGCTGGCTGGGCCAGCAGGCCGAGGCGCTGGGCGTCGAGGTGTTCCCCGGCTTCGCCGCCGCCGAGATCCTGTACAACGACGACGGCTCGGTCAAGGGCGTGGCCACCGGCAACATGGGCGTCAAGCGCGACGGCGAGCCCGGCCCCGACTTCCAGATCGGCATGGAGCTGCACGGCAAGTACACCCTGTTCGCCGAGGGCGCCCGCGGCCACCTGGGCAAACAGTTGATGGCCAAGTACGACCTGAACAAGGGCAAGGACCCGCAATCCTACGGCATCGGCATCAAGGAACTGTGGGAGATCGACCCGGCCAAGCACCAACCCGGCCTGGTGGTGCACACCACCGGCTGGCCGCTCGACAGCAAGACCTACGGCGGCTCCTTCCTCTACCACTTGGAAAACAACCAGGTGATGGTCGGCTACGTGGTCGGCCTGAGCTACGAGAACCCCTACCTGTCGCCGTATGAGGAGTTCCAGCGCTACAAGACCCACCCGGCCATCCGTGGCTTCTTCGAGGGCGGCAAGCGGATCTCCTACGGCGCCCGCGCCATCACCGCCGGCGGCCTGCAGTCGCTGCCGAAGCTGGTGTTCCCGGGCGGCGCGCTGATCGGTTGCGACGCCGGCTTCCTCAACATGAGCCGCATCAAGGGCAGCCACGCCGCCATCAAGAGCGGCATGCTGGTCGCCGAGGCGGTGTTCGGCGCGCTGGGCGAGCAACGCCAGCACGACGAGCTGAGCGCCTTCCCGGCCGCCTTCGAGCAATCCTGGCTGCACGAGGAGCTGCACGTGGCGCGCAACGTCAAGCCATGGCTGAGCAAGGGCCTGTACCTGGGCTCCGTGATGACCGTCATCGACCAGTTGATCCTGCGCGGCAAGGCGCCGTGGACCTTGCGCCACAGCTACGCCGACCACGAGTGCCTGAAGCCGGCGGCCCAATGCACCCCCATCGTCTATCCCAAGCCGGATGGCAAGCTGACCTTCGACCGTCTGTCGTCGGTGTTCATCTCCAACACCAACCACGCCGAGGACCAGCCGATCCACCTGACCCTGAAGAACGCCAGCGTGCCGGTCGACGTCAACCTGGCCCAGTTCGCCGGTCCGGAAGCGCGCTACTGCCCGGCCGGGGTGTACGAGTTCGTCAAGACCGACGAGGGCGCCGACCGCCTGCAGATCAACGCGCAGAACTGCGTGCACTGCAAGACCTGCGACATCAAGGACCCGACCCAGAACATCGTCTGGATCACGCCGGAGGGCGGCGGCGGACCGAACTATCCAAACATGTAAATATGCAAACCCTTGGTCCGGCCCGCCGGACTAGGCGGGAAAGCAACAAAACAGCGCGCGGTGAGCCCCACCCCGCGCTGTTTTTTCTTTTCCAAACGTAATTTCCCGCGCCAGAACGGCGGAAACGGCCCATAATCCGCAGGTGGAAACGCCGCGAACGGCAGGCCTGGCGGGTGTTTTAAGGGCTGAAGTAATTTATTTTCGAAAATTTCCACAAAGCATTTAATGCCCACCCCACATTGGTCGTCTTGTACTTGGGAGAGCATCAAAACGTTGCTCCGAACTGAACCCACCTACCAGGAGTTATTTCATGCTGAGTCTTCACACCAACGCTGCGGCCCTTTCCGCACAAAACTCGATCGGTCGCACCCAGTCCAGCCTGTCGACTTCGCAGACCCGCCTGAGCACCGGCTTCCGTGTCAACTCGGCAATGGACGACGCCGCCGGCCTGCAGATCGCCACCCGCCTGAAAGCCCAGACCAGCGGCATGGCCGTGGCAATGCGCAACACCCAGAATTCGATCTCGATGATGCAGACCGCCGAAGGCGCGCTGGACGAAACCACCAACATCCTGGTCCGCATGAAAGACTTGGCCACCCAAGCGGCTGATGCCTCGTCGAACGCCACCGACAAGGACGCCATGCAGTCGGAATATGATTCGCTGACCAGCGAATTGAGCAACATCATGGCCAACACCAAGTTCGGCGGCACGACGCTGCTGACCAGTGCATCGGGTAAATTCGCCGCCAGCGTCGACTTCCAGATCGGTTCGGACACGAGCGAAAAAATGACCATGGATCTGTCCCAGCAGGTAACCGATGTGCATGCCGACATCGCTCTTGCAGCCGCCGACTACAGCACCGCCGGCACGGCATCGGCCGGCCACGCCACCGGACTGGGCGAGCTTGCCAGCGGCACCGCCAACGCCACCATCGCCAAGCTGGCCACGTCCATCGACACCGTCGGCAAGCTGCGTTCGGCGTTGGGTGCCAACTCGAACCGCCTCGACCACGTCTACAACAACTTGTCGAACATCTCGACCAACACCAAGTCGGCTACCGGCCGCATCATGGACACCGACTTCGCCGCTGAATCGTCGAGCATGACCTCGAACCAGATGTTGCTGCAAGCCGGCACCGCGATGCTGAAACAAAGCAACAGCACCTCGTCGCTGGTTATGTCCCTGCTGCAATAATCGTAGCGTCTTCCTGATCTGGCAACAGGCGGGAACACAAGGAGCCAACCGGAAACCCGGTTGGCTTTTTTTTTGCCGGCAAGACATGAGAAAGCGCAATGGCATTTGACCGCATAGAACCCACCACCGCGCCGCTCGGCCCGCTCGACCGGCAAGACCGCAACACCGGCCCGGCGCCCGCCACCGGCGGCGACGGCGTCTATCCGCTCGGCCCCTTGGGCGCCGGCGCGGTCGACCTATTGCTCGAAGGCGGCGAGGGCCGGCCCCGGGCGCAGGCGGGCATGGACGCGCTGTTCAGCAACAAACCCAACGCCGGCGATCCGGCGGCGATGCAGCCGAACCAGTTGTTCATGTCGCGCCAGATGGTCTGGCATCCGCCCGACACCAGCACCATGGCCGCGTCCTGGGCCGTCATGGTGCGCACCTACGGCACCCAGCGCGATGCGCTGATGCAACAAGCCAACGGCCAGCACGTGCCGGCCAGCCTGTTCATGGCCGACCACACGCCGACGTCGATGCGCGAGGGCCGCCCCGGCCTGCCGCTGGTCACCGAAATGGAACCGTGGCGCTTCGCCGTCTACGCCTGGGGGGCGGAAAAACTGGTGTTGAAGGTGATCGCCAAGGATGGCGACGCGGAGAATTCACGCCGCCGCCGGCGCCGTGTCGCGCTGCGGCTGGAGTTGATGCTGCCGGGCGTGGGCCGGGTGGTGATCCAGATGGAGCCGGCCGGCTCCGGCGTGGTGCTCGAAGTGGGGGCGCTACAAAGCTCGGCGATGCAGCACATGCGCGAGATGCTGCCGCAACTGGCCTCGACGGTCAGCCGCTCCGGCCTGACCATCCTGCGCTGCCGCCTGCTGCGCGAGTTGACGCCGAGCGCACACGGCGCCGACTATCCGACCCGCGAACTGACCGCCATGCTGAGCCAGGCGATCTTCAAGGCCATGGCCGAGGTGGCAGTGCTGCTGTCGCAGCCGTTGCCGCCGGACGAGCTGTTCTCCGAAACGGCCTGAGCCGCCACCCCGGCGGCGGCCGCGCCGCGCCGTCCAATGCGAAATGGCGCCGCGCGGCGCCATTTTTCCCATCCGCGGGCCGGCGCGCCCCGCCCCGCTAGCCCACCGTGCCGATGATGCTGACCTCGCGGTTCTCCGGAATCTCGTTGTAGGACAGCACGTGCAGACCGGGCGCGAACAGGCGGGCGTAGCGCGCCAGCAAGGGGCGGATCTGCGGCAACACCAGCAGCAGCGGCGGCGTGGCCTGCTGCTTCATTTGCTCGCGCGCCACCGGCATGTTGACCTGCAACTGGGCCAGCAGGTGCGGATCGATCGGATAGTTGTCGAGCACCACCTTGCCGCTCTGCCGGGCCTGGTTCAGCGAGCCGAGCAGCATGTTCTCCAGGTCGCCGCCCAGGTTGAAGGCCTGCATCTCCGGCTTCTGGCCGAACAGGCTGGAGACGATCTGCCGGCGCAGCGCGCAGCGCACCTCGGCGGCCAGCAGGATCGGGTCCTTGGTGGTCTCCGAGCTGTCGAGCAGGGTGGTGGCGATTGGCACGATATCCTTCAGCGACACATTTTCGGCCAGCAGCACGCGGAACACCCGCAGCAACTGGGTGTGGGTCAGCGCCTTGTCCAGCGCGCCGGACAGCTTGGGCGACAGCGCCGCCAGCCGCTCCAGCAGGGCCGGCACGTCCTCGTGGCGGAACAGCTCGGGCAGGTACTCGCGGATCAGCTTGGAGAGGTGGGTGGCGATCGCGCTCGGCGCCTCGACCACCTGGTAGCCCAGGCCCAGCGCGTTGGCCTTCTCGCCCGTCTCGATCCAGGTGACCGGCATGCCGTAGGCCGGCTCGACGCCGGGAATGCCGTCGATCTGGCCGTACACATTATGCGAAGGAATCGCCATCAGGCGGTCGGGGAACACCTCGGCCGAGGCCACCACGGTGCCCGACAACATCACCGCGTACTGCGAGGGCTTCAGGCCGAGGTCGTCGCGCACGGAAATCGGCGGCAACAGCAGGCCCATCGCTTCGGACAGGCTCTGGCGCAGGCCCTTGATGCGCTTGGACAGCGGCTCGCCCTGGGTCTTGTCGATCATGCCGACCAGCTTGTAGCCCAAGGCCACCTGCAGCGGCGCCACCGCCGGCAGGCTCTGCCATTCCAGCTCGGGCGCGCGCTCCTCGCGCAGGGCCGACTCGATGGCGGCCAGGTTGTCGTTGTCGGGCGCCTTGACGTGCTGGCTGAGCTTCCAGCCGACAAAGCCGAGCACGGCGGCGAAGCCGGTGAACATCATCCACGGCATGCCCGGCACCATGGCCAGCACCAACATCATGCCGGAGGCGCTGAGGATCACCGGCGGCGAGGCCAGCAGCTGGCTGCCGACCTGCTGCTCGAAGTCGCCCGAGTCGGAGATGCGGGTCACCAGGATGGCGGCGGCGGCCGACAGCAGCAGCGCCGGGATCTGCGCCACCAGGCCGTCGCCGATGGTCAGCAGGGCGTACTGGCGGAAAGCCTCGCCGAAGCTCATGTCCTGCATCAGCGAGCCGATGGCGACGCCGCCGACCATGTTGATGATCAGAATCAGGATGCTGGCGACGGCGTCGCCGCGGACGAACTTCGAGGCGCCGTCCATGGCGCCGTAGAAGTCGGCCTCGGCGGCGACGTCGAGACGGCGCGCCTGGGCCTTTTCCTGGTTGATCAGGCCGGCGTTCAGGTCGGCGTCGATGGCCATCTGCTTGCCCGGCAGCGCGTCCAGCGTGAAGCGGGCCGAGACCTCGGAGATCCGCTCGGCGCCCTTGGTGACGACGGCGAAGTTGATGATCATCAGGATCACGAAGACCACGATACCGACGACGAAGTTGCCGCCGATGACGACCTTGCCGAAGGCCTCGATCACCTGGCCGGCCGAGGCGGTGCCCTCGTGGCCGTGCAGCAGCACCACCCGGGTCGAGGCGACGTTCAAGGTCAGCCGCATCATGGTGGTGGCCAGGATCACCGTCGGGAACACCGAGAAGTCGAGCGGCCGCTTGGCCGAGACGCTGACCAGGATGACGATCAGGGCCAGCACGATGTTGAAGGTGAACATCACGTCGAGCAGGACGGGCGGCAGCGGCAGGATGATCATCGCCAAGATCACCAGCAGGAAGGCCGGTGTGGCGAATTTGTGGCGACGCAGTTCTGCGATCATCCGGTTCAGGAAATTCATGACGGCGAAACCTCACTCATGGACGGTGGAATGACCACCTCGTTGGGGAATGGTGGCTGGGCGGCGCGCCGCCCAGTACGGAAAGCTTGCAGTTGCAACACATAGTTCAACACCTGCGAGACGGCCTGGTACAACTGCACCGGGATCTGCTGGTTGACCTGGCTGGTGTTGTAGATGGCGCGCGCCAGCGGCGGCAGCGGCAGCACCTCGATCTTGAACTCGGCGGCGAGCTGGCGGATGTACAGCGCCATCTCGTCGACGCCCTTGGCCACCACGTAGGGCGCCTCGGCGCGCCCCTCGTCGTACTTGAGGGCGACGGCGTAGTGCTCCGGGTTGACGATGACGACGTCGGCGGTGGGCACGGTCTTGCGCGCGCTGCGCTTGGCCATCTGCCGCTGCAACTGGCGGATGCGGTTCTTCACCTCGGGCCGGCCCTCGTTGCTCTTGTGCTCCTCCTTCATGTCCTGCTTGCTCATGCGCTGCTGCTTGGCGAAGAAGTAGGCCTGGGCCGGCACGTCGATCAGGGCGAAGATGATGAACACCGAGCACAGCGACATCAAGCCGTCGAGCATCAGGTTCGAGCCGCTCATCATCGCCTGGCCCAGCGGCATGTGCTGCAACTGGGTGTAGTCGCGCACGGTGGAGCGGGCGACGTGGGTCAGCACCCAGATCAGCACGCCGGCCTTGCCGATCGAGATCAGAAACTCGAAGCCGTGCTTGGCGGAAAACAGGCGGCCCAGGTTGGTGGCCGGACTCAGCCGTTCCATCTTGAACGACCAGTTCTTGGTGCTGGCCACCCAGCCGCCCGGCACCATCGCGCCGAGCACGATGAACATGGGCACCACGAAGAGCGGCACCAGCATCTTCAGCAGCAGCCAGATGGCGCTGGAAAAGACGATCGACAGGGCGTTGTCCATCGAGCCCTCGCTGGCCAGCGGCTGGAAGCCCTGGTGGAACAGTTCGAGGAACTCGCCGTAATAGGTCGGCAGCAGGTAGACGAACAGCTTCAGGCTGACCAGGATGCCGATCGCCGTCGACAGGTCGCGCGAGCGCACCACCTGCCCCTCCTGGCGCGACTTCTTGAGCTTCTGCTGTGAAGCCTTTTCTGTTTTGTCGTCGGTCGACTCAGCCATGGCCGGCCGCCCGCATCTGCGCCTGGATCATCTCCAGCACGCGGTCGGTCATCATCGCATAGTGTTCGGGGACGAAGCGCACCACCTGCACCAGCATCAGCAGGCCGAAGATGGTGATCACCGAGAAGCCCAGGGCGAACAGGTTGAGGCTGGGGGCGACCCGGTTGAGGAAGCCGAAGCCCAGTTGCACCACCAGGGTGGAGAACACCACCGGGATGGCCAGCAGCATCGCCGCCGAGAAGATCCAGGCGACGTTGTAGGCCACCGTCTGCAGCAGCAGCGGGCCGTAGCCCCGGCCCAGCGGCCAGGCCTTGAAGCTGTGCGCCAGCACCGAGGTGAGCACCAGGTGGCCGTCGATGGCGAAGAAGACGATGATGGCCAGCACCGACAGCAGCGCCGAGACGACGTCGGACGACTGGCCGTTCATCGGATCGTTCATCACCGCCATCGAAAAGCCCATCTGCGAGGAGACCAGGAAGCCGAGCACGCCGATCACCGCCATGCTGAAGTGGAAGGCCAGGCCCAGCACGAAGCCGATCAGCGCCTGCTCGACGCTGGCCAGCACGCCCTGCAGCGACATCGGGTCGATGGTGGCGGACGGGCCGGCGCCGGTCAAGGGCAGCAGCACGATCGACAGCACCAGCGAGACCAGCACGCGCACGGTGACCGGGGTGGCCGCCTCGCCGATCACCGGCGCGGCCGACAACAGGGCCATGCAGCGGCAGAACGGCCACCACAGCGCGGTCAACATCGGCAGCAACTGGCTGAACACGGTTTCCATGGAGCGGATTGCGGCGCGGCTAGCCGACCAGGGAGCCGGCGCGGGTGAAGATGGAGACGCAGAAGTCCATCAGGTAACCGGCCATCCAGCGGCCCATCAGTATGATCGCCAGCAAGGTCACCAGCAGCCGCGGCAGGAAGCTCAGCGTCTGCTCGTTGATCTGCGTGGCGGCCTGCACCAGCGCCACCACCAGGCCGGTGATCAGGCCCGGCACGACCAGCAGCACCACCAGCAGCATGACGATGTGCAGCGCTTCGACGACCAGGTCGACGGCGACTTCGGGGGTCAGCATCAGTAGGCCTGTATGCTCGTGACGAGCGTATTGACGGTCAGGGTCCAGCCGTCGACCAGCACGAACAGCAACAGCTTGAACGGCAGCGAGATCACCAGCGGCGACAGCATCATCATCCCCATCGCCATCAGCACCGACGACACCACCAAGTCGATGACGAGGAAGGGAATGAACAGCATGCATCCGATCTGGAAGGCGGTCTTCAGCTCCGACAGCACGAAGGCGGCGAGCTTGACGGTGAAGGCGTGCTCGGCCGGCGTGCCGATCTTGTCCTCGCCGGCCAGGTGGGCGATCTGGTTCAGCGCCGCCTTGCTGGTCTGCGCCAGCATGAAGCGCGAGACCGGTTTCTCGGCGATCTTCAGGGCGTCCTGCAGGCCGATCTGGTCCTTGTCGTAGGGCACGAAGGCGTCGCGCCAGACCTGCTCGCCGATCGGCCGCATCACCAGCAGGGTGAGGATCAGGGCGACGCCGGTGATGATGCGGTTGGGCAGGCCCTGCTGCAGGCCCAGGGCCTGGCGCAGCAGCGACAGCACGATGACGAAGCGGGTGAAGCTGGTCATCATCATGACCATCACCGGCAACAGACCCAGCAGGGTCATGATGATCAGGATCTGGGTCTTGACCGTCAAATCCGTCTTGGCGCCGGGCACCACCTCGCCCAGCAAATCGACCGCGCCGGCGGTGCCCGGCGCCAAGCTCAGCAACAACAGCAGCAACAAGGCCGCGCCCAGCGCGGCCGGCAGCGCGCGCCGCCATCCCGCCGCGGGGGTCGCGCCGAGCGTCATTGGGTCATCATGTCGAGGTTGAGACCGTCCAGGTCGATCACCTTCAATCCGTAGTTCTCGCCGGCGACGACGACCTCGGCGCGGCCGATGGCCGTGCCGTTGACTTTGATGATCAGCGGTTCGCCGGCCAGCACGTCGAGCTCGACCACGCTGTCGGGGCCGATCGCCATCAGATCCTGCAGCGAAATGCGGGCCGAGCCCACTTCCAGGGTCAGCGTCACCGGAATCTTGCGCATCATTTGCGGCAGGTCGCGCCGCGGCCGGGGCTCGAGCGGCTCGGGCAGCTCGGCGCCGACCTGGTCGATGATCATTTCTTCGGACAAATCCTCCAACAGGGCGTCGCTGGTACCGCTTGCATTCATGTTCATCATGTTATTCGACATCTTCAAAAGAGGTTAAACAGAGTTTGCCCTTGTGCTCGGTCACCGCCGCCGTGAACAGGCGCGAATCGTCGAGCAGCACATCGGCGCGGTGCATGCTGACCGGGATGATGTCGCCCACCTGCAGGTCGAACAGGCTGCCCAGCGGCACCTCCTTGCTGACCAGGCGGCCGTGCAGGCCGACCTGCAGACGCTGCGCCAACGGGCCGAGGTTCTTGCCGGCCTTCTTGTTCAGTTCGCGCTCCGGCATCAGGCCGCGCAGCACGCTGGCCATCAGCGCCTTGTCGAGGGCGAACCAGAAGCGGCCGCTCGACCCGCCCTCGATGTCGCTGACGGTGACGGTGACGATCCAGGTGCCTTTCGGCGGGTGCGAGCCGGTGGCCGGCTTGAACTCGTCGGCGCCGGCCGGCGGCGCCTTGTCGATGGCGGGCAGGTTGAGCTCGATGCGGCCGGCCAGGGTGCCGGCCAACTGTTGCCCCAGCACCACAGCGAGGCGTTCCTCGGTGGCGGTGACGCGCACCGCGCTCTCGTCGACGGCGGCGGCGGCGCCGTCGGTCTTGCTGTCGTTCTTGTTGCGGCCGTAGCGGAAATTCAGGACGCTGAGCAGGACCTTGCGCTCCAGCGAGAAGGCGATGTTGCCGGCCGGCGCGGCGAAGCTGAGCCAGCGGCCGATCTGCTCGCCGCCCTCGAGGCGGCTGAAGGCGACGTCCTCGACCTGGAAGCCGCCCCAGTAGCGCCGGCTCATGTTCAGGCGCATCGCCTGGGCCAGGTCGTCGCGCAGCTGGGCGGCGAAGATGTGCAACAGGTGCACAGGCCGCCCCAGCAAACAGGGATCGAGCACTTGGTGTTGCGTGGTCGGTTTTATGATAGTCATGTTGTGGTCATGTCGAAACACATTGGTGCCTGCTTCCAAGACCCGTGGCCGCCACTGTTGGCAACGACCGCAGCGGCCTCGATTTCGGGAAATTCGGCTGCATACTGTATCGTAACTTAAAGTAGGACGATCTCGGTAGCACAGGATACATCATAATTCACATTATTGCCACGCAACAATATTTTATTTGCCATGAAACAATAATCGCACGCCCAAATAGACCTTTACAAGAAAGTTGCTAGGCAGTAAGCTTCCTCGTATCATAGCGCAGGTTTAGCTGTTGCAGAACAACTTTGTCAGTCTGCGCTTAGTGAATGATTTATAACGATATTTGCTTTAAGAAAACAGTTTCGATTGTAAAGAAACGGTGCGGCGGAAAGAAAAAATTTCCATCAAACCCGGCCGCGTGAAATCGTGGTATTGATACGCAATGGCCGGCCGCGAGGCGCCCACACCGTGTCAGGGTTTGACCGACATGCATATGCCGCCAGTCCTACGGGACGGCGCCATGCAGGCCGGATCCGCAGCGCCGCCGGCCACGCCGGGGCGCCGGGTCTGGGAAGGGCAAGCAGTTATGACCAACGTTGCAAGAGAAAGTGGAGGTGGCAACATGAGCAATGGCATCGCAACCCTGATTCAGGCGGATCTCGCCTCCCTCAGCAACGCAGCACACAACCTGGCGGGCAACAGCATCGCCGCCGCCAACCAGTTCGGCGGCGAGGGCGCCACATCCGCCCCCTCGTTCGCCGAGTCGATGCGGCACGCCGTCGGCAAGGTCAACGAGGACGACCGCGTCGCCGGCCAACGCATGGCCGATGTCGACAGCGGCAAGAGCGAGGACCTGGTCGGCGCCATGCTGTCCAGCCAGGAGGCCAACCTGTCCTTCTCCATGTTGATGCAAGTACGCAACAAAGTGATGGGCGCGGTCGACGAGCTCATCAAACTTCCGCTGTAAGTCTTCGCGAAAGCAATCCAAGTGATCAACACCCTCAAGTCCGCCTTCGGGCGCTGGCGCGCCAACCCCGCGCTGCCGGCGCTGCCCCCCGCCCTGATCAAAAACCTCTACCCGCTGCTGCTGCTGGCGGTCGGCGTCACCGCCATGGTGCTGATGTACCTGTGGAGCGACCAGTCGGCCTACAAGCCGGTGTTCGGCGTGCGCGAACGCGTCTCGGCGCCCGACATGATGGCCGTGCTCGACACCGACCACATCCCCTACCGCCTGCATCCCGACAGCGGCCAGGTGCTGGTGCCGCAGTCGATGCTGGGCAAGGTGCGCATGCTGCTGGCCGCCCGCGGCGTCACCGCGCAGTTGCCGGCCGGCCTGGAACTGATGGACAAGAACGACCCGCTGGGGGTCAGCCAGTTCGTCCAGGACGTGCGCTTCCGCCGCGGCTTGGAAGGCGAGCTGGCGCAGTCGATCATGACGCTCGACGCCATCGCCCACGCCCGCGTCCACCTGTCGATCGCCAAGTCGACCTCCTTCGTCTCGAGCGACGGCGACAAGTCGTCGGCCTCGGTGGTGGTGGCGACCAAGCCGGGCCGCACCCTGGCGCCGGAACACATCGCCGCCATCGTCAACATGGTGGCCGGCAGCGTCGCCAGCCTGAGCCCGCAGCGCGTCAGCCTGGTCGACCAGGCCGGCAACCTGCTGTCCTCGCACATCGACCTGGCCGACGGCTTCGACGCCGGCAGCAACGGCAACGACAACGGCAAGCGCTTCCAGGACGAGATCCGCGGCAACGTCAAGAACCTGCTCGGCACCGTCATCGGCGAGGACAACTTCCGCCTCAGCGTCACCGCCGCCGTCGACAACGACAAGGTCGAGGAGACGGTCGAGAAATACGGCGACGCGCCGAAGGTCACCAGCGAGGCCATGCGCGAGGAACAGGACCGCAACCGCATCGCCATGGGCGTGCCGGGCACGCTGTCGAACCGGCCGCCGCCGGCCGCCGCCGACACCAAGGCCGGCGACCCCGCCGCCGCCAAGGCCGACGAGGGCACGGCGCACAAGAACGCCACCACCCGCCAGTACGCCTACGACCGCAGCATCACCCAGACCAAGCGCAGCCGTGGCACGCTGAAGAAACAGAGCATCGCCGTGGTGCTGGCGCACGCCGCCGCGCCCTTCCCGAAAACCGGCTGGACGCCGGCCGAGATCGCCAACATCGACAAGATCCTGCGCAACGGCCTGGGCATCGACGCCGAGCGCGGCGACCAGTTGGTGGTCAGCGCGATGAACTTCCCGCCCAAGGCCGCCCTGACGCCGTGGTGGCAGGAGCGCGACACGGTGGTCGACTTCAGCTCGTGGATCATGTACGCCCTCGCCACCCTGCTGGGCTACCTGTTGATCCTGCGCCCGCTGCTGCGCCTGCTGACGGCGCGCCTGACGCCGTCGCCGGCCGCCGCCGCACGCCTCGCGGCGGAACGCCGCGGCGCCGAAGCGACCGCCGTGGCCGCCGGCCACGCCGCCGGCGCGCCGGCGCTGGCCTCGCCGGACCATGTCGCCGGCGAGCCCGACGCCATGGTGGCCGGCGGCGCCGTGCCCGGCATGCCGGTGGTGCCGCTGCTGGAGAACTATGACCTGCCGCCGGCCGGCTCGGCGGTCGACGTCATGGTCGACCACCTGAAAGTGTTGGCCGAGAAAGAACCCGAACGCGTCGCCGAAGTCGTCAAACAATGGATGCAGAAAAATGGCCGAACTCAATAGCATGCAAGATTCATTGGACCAGCCCGAGGGCGTCTACCTGACGCCGGTCGAGCAGGCCGCCATCGTCCTGCTGAGCATAGGCGAGGAGCCGGCCGCCGCCGTGCTGCGCTGCCTGTCGCGCGAGGAGTTGCTCGAGGTGACCCAGGTGATGTCGCGCATGAGCGGCATCAAGGTCGAATCGGTCAAGCACGCGATGCAGACCTTCTTCGACGACTACCGCCAGCAGTCCGGCGTGCACGGCGCCTCGCGCAGTTACCTGAAGCGCTCGCTCGACCTGGCGCTGGGCAACGACATCGCCAACACGGTGCTCAACAGCATCTACGGCGACGAGCTGCGGCCCAAGATGGCGCGGCTGCAATGGGCCTCGCCGAAATGGCTGGCCGAGTACATCTCCAATGAGCACGTGCGCATGCAGGCGGTGTTCCTGGCCTTCCTGCCGGCCACGCTGGCCGGCCAGATCCTCGACGCCCTGCCCCTCGAGGGCCGCGACCTGGTGCTGCTGAACCTGGCCCGCCTGGACGAGATCGACCGCGACCTGCTGGTCGAGCTGGACCAGCTGGTCGGCCGCTGCCTGGGCACCTTCGACATGCAGAGCACCAGCGTCGAAGGCATCCGCCAGGCCGCCGAGATCCTCAACCGGCTGCCGTCGAACCGGGCGCAGATGGTCGAACTGCTGCGCGCCCACGATCCCGAGGTGGTGGCGCAGATCGAGCTGTCGATGTACGACTTCTTCATCCTGTCGACCCAGTCCGAGGTGGCGATCACCCGCATCATCGAGGAGGTGCCGCTGGAGCAATGGGCCATCGCGCTCAAGGGCGCCGAAGTGTCGATCCGCGACGCGGTGCTCAAAACCATGCCGAAACGCCAGGCCCAGGCCTTCGAGGACATGATGCGGCGCGCCGGACCGATCCCGATGTCGCGCATCGAGCAAACCCGCCAGGAGATCATGGCCACCGTCAAGGCCCTGGCCGACAGCGGCGAAATCGAGATCCAGCTGTTCGCCGAGGCGGTGGTCGAATGAAGCAGTTCCGTCCCTACCGTTTCCCGCCGCTGTCGCAGGTTGTCGCGGTGGCGCAACGGGCGCATCCACACGGACAGAACGGCAGCGGCGGCGTCGATGCCGGCGCGCAATGGCAAGCCTCGGTCGGCGAGGGCTTCGAACAGGGCCAGCGCGACGGCTACGAGGTCGGCCTGACCCGCGGCCAGGAGGACGGCTTCGAGGCCGGCCGCAGCGCCGGCCAGGAACAGGGCCGCGAGGAGGGCCGCCACGAGACCGTGGTGGCCTACGACCAGCTGGCCCGGCCGGTCGACGCCATGCTCAAAAGTTTGAAAAAGCTGCGCGCCGACTACCGCGCCGCCCAGCGCAAGGAGGTGGTCGACCTGGTGGCCAAGGTGGCGCGCCAGGTGATCCGCGCCGAGCTGGCGCTGCAACCGGTGCAGATCATGGCCCTGGTCGACGAGACGCTGGCCTCGATGCCGCCGACCCGCGAGGAGATCGACGTTTTCCTCAACCCGGAGGAATTGAAGCGCATCAGCGAACTCGACCCCAAACGCGCCAAGCGCTGGAACCTGATCGGCGACGCCCGCCTCGACGCCGGCGAGTGCCGCATCAAGGCCGGCGACAACGAAGTTGATGCCGGTTGTCATCAACGCCTTGCCGCCGTCATGGAACAGGTCGATAATCAATTACAAGCTGCCGACGGCGGCGACGAACCGGAAAGCGAAGAATGATCGCTGATGCCTTGCGCAATCTAGAATTGGGCGCGGTCCCGATGGCCACCCCGACCGGGCGGCTGGTCGGCGCGTCCGGCTTGTTGCTCGAGGCGGCCGGTTGCCGCTTGCACACCGGCCAGCGTTGCCAAATAGAGACAGTCAGCGGCGAGTGGCTGGACGCCCAGGTGGTCGGCTTCCGCGACAAGCTGTCCTTCCTGATGCCGTTCAAGAAGGCCATCGGCCTGACCACCGGCGCCCGCGTGTTGCCGTCGCAGGACAAGGTCAGCCTGCAGATCGGCCCGACCTGGCTGGGCCGCATGGTCAACGGCCTGGGCGAGCCGATCGACGGCCTGGGCAAACTGGGCGGCGAGCACCCGCTCGAATCGACGCCGCCGCGCATCAATCCCCTGAAAAAGAAATCGGTCACCGAGTCGCTCGACGTCGGCGTGCGGGCGATCAACGCCATGCTGACCCTGGGCAAGGGCCAGCGCGTCGGCCTGATGGCCGGCAGCGGCGTCGGCAAGTCGGTGCTGCTCGGCCTGATCACCCGGCAGACCGTGGCCGACGTCGTCGTCGTCGGCCTGATCGGCGAGCGCTCGCGCGAGGTGCGCGAATTCGTCGAGATGTCGCTCGGCAAGGACGGCCTGGCCAAGGCGGTGCTGGTGATCGCCCCGGCCGACGAGAGCCCCTTGATGCGCATCATGGCCACCGAGATGTGCCACTCGATCGCCGCCCACTTCCGCGACCAGGGCAAGAACGTGCTGCTGCTGGTCGACTCGCTGACCCGCTACGCCATGGCGCTGCGCGAGGTGGCGCTGGCGCTGGGCGAGCCGCCGGCCACCAAGGGCTATCCGCCGTCGGTGTTCTCCAACCTGCCGCAGCTGGTCGAAAGCGCCGGCAACGGCGAGAACCCGGTCGGCAGCATGAGCGCCATCTACACCGTGCTGGCCGAGGGCGACGACCAGCAGGACCCGGTGGTCGACACGGCGCGCGCCATCCTCGACGGCCACATCGTGCTCAGCCGCGAGCTGGCCGAACGCGGCCATTACCCGGCCATCGACGTGGCCGCCTCGATCAGCCGCTGCATGAGCCAGGTGATCAGCACGCCGCACATGCTGGCGGCGCGCGCGCTCAAGGCCAGCATGGCGCGCCACGACCGGGTGCGCGACCTGATCCCGCTGGGCGCCTACGTGCCCGGCGCCGACCCGGTCACCGACAAGGCCGTCAAGCTGCATCCGGCGGTCGAGGAGTTCCTCTGTCAGGGCACCAAGGAAGCGGCGCCCTTCTCCCCCTGTGTGGATCAACTTGAAAAACTGATGACATGAGCCAGCACAACATCCGCAATCTGACCACCCTGGTGGCGCTGCGCAACACCGAGGTCGAACGCCTGCAGACCGAGATGGCGGAGAAGGCCAATCTGCGCGAGCGTTACCAGAAGAACCTGGACCGCCTGACCGGGCTGTACACCAACAGCGGCGCCAGCGGCAGTCTGCACATGGCGCTGGCCGGCAACTGCGGCGACTACAAGCAGGCGGTGATGCAGGTGGCCGACACCCACCGGCTCGACCTGCACATGCACGAGGCCGACATGGCGGTGTCGCAACAGGCCCTCAACGCCGCCTGGGTCAAGCGCGAGGTGCTCGGCAAGGTGCTCGACAAGCAGCACCAGGTGGTGCGCAAGGAGCAAAATGTACAAGAGCGCAAGCAACATGACGAATTGGCCACACAAGCCTGGTTCCGCGGCCAGAAGGCCGAAAAATAGTTGAGAATATTTTCATATGGAAACGATTTAGGTCGCCTTGTTACAAGGTACACTTCATCCATCCTTTCCAGGGAGCACGATCATGCCACTGAATAATATTAATTACGATCCGAAAACCACGGCGACCAACCTGGCCAACAGTTATGTGGCCGGCCAACAATTGGCGATCGACAACCGCAACAAGATCGTGACCTCCACCACCAGCGGCTTGACGTCGCTGAGTTCGGCGATGAGCGCCTTCCAGGGCACGCTGTCGTCGCTGAGCCTGGGCACCAAGACGATCAGCGCGAACTCGGCCACCTTCAGCGCGGCGGTCGGCACGGCGACGGCGAACTCGCTGGCCTCGCCCGGCACCTACTCCTTCTATGTGCAGCAACTGGCCACGGCCGGCCAGGTGTCGTATGGCGGCCTGACCGACACGGCCGCCGCCGGCAGCGGCAACCTGAACGTGATGCTGGCCGACGGCAGCAGCTTCCAGATCAGCCTGAACACGGCCGACAGCAACCTGGACGGCTCCTTGTCGGCCAAGGAGATCGCCGCCGCCATCAACGTCACGGCCGCCAACAATTCGCGCGTCACGGCGTCGACGCTGAACATCGACGGCGCCACCACCCTGGTGCTGACCTCGAACAAGACCGGCGCCGACAACGGCGTCACGCTCGACACCAGCGGCGTCACCAATGCCGCCCTGAAGGCCATGCTCGACGACCCGAGCCAGAAGAAAACCGTGGTGGCGGCGCAGAACGCCGTGGTATGGGTCGGCGCGCAGACCACCGGCACCAAGATCGAGCAGGCGTCGAACACCTTCAGCGTCATCGACGGCGTGACGATGACCTTCAACAAGGCCCAGGCCGCCACCGAAACGGCGCCCGTGACGCTCACCGTCGGCTCCGACAGCGCCGCCACCAGCGCCAACGTGCAAAGCTTCGTCGACGCCTACAACAAGCTGATCACCACACTGGACGGCCTGACCGACGCCGGCGACCCCGGCAAGAAAGTCGCCGCCGGGGTGTTCGCCTCCGATTCCGGCCTGGCCGCCCTGCGCAACAACTTGCTCGCCACCTTGCGCACCGGACTGGGCGGCCAAAGCCTGGTCAACTATGGCATCGCCGCCAAACGGGACGGCACGCTGGAGCTCAACACCGGCCGGCTGAACAAGGCGGTGCTGGCCAATCCGGGCGGCCTGGACGGCTTGTTCGGCAAGGCCTCCTTGAGCGCCAACGGCGGCGTGCTTGGCAAGCTCGACAAACTGATGGGCCAGTGGACCAACTCGGCCAACGGCCAGTTGACCTCGCGCAAGACCACTATTTCCAAAGAGCAATTGTCACTGACGGACCGTCAGAGCAAGGTGCAAGCCCAGTTCGACAACGCCTACGGCCGCTATCTCACCCAGTTCACCAATTTGCAAACCCTGCAGTCGAAAATGAACAACACCTCCAGCCTGTTCACCGCGCTGTTCTCCTCGAATAACAGCAGTTCCTAAACGGCTGGCGGCCGGCGACGGCCGCCCTCCCCCAACGCAAGCATAGAAGTACGGTGAATACCATGTTGAACCAGGAAGCCTACAGCAGTTACCACTCCGTCAACCTCGACGCCCAGACCGCGCGCGCCTCGCCGATCGAGCTGGTGCTGGTGCTGACCGACGGCCTGCTCGAGGAGTTGGCGCGGGCCCGCGGCCATATCGTCGGCAAGCGCTATGAACTCAAGGCAAACAGCCTGAGCAAGTGCACCGACATCATCAACGGCCTGTCGAGCTCGCTCGACTTCGAGCAGGGCGGCGAGGTGGTGGCCAACCTGGGCCGCCTCTACGACTACTGCGCCGGCCGCCTCTACACCGCCGGCGTGCAGCTCGACCCCGGCATCGTCGACGAGGTCACCACCCTGCTGACCACCATCAAGCAGGGCTGGCTGGGCGTGCAGGCCAAGAATGGATAGGCATCGCACGCTGCTGCATCTGGCGCAAAAATTGAGCACCGCGCTGGATGCCGCCGACTGGGGCGCGATGGCCACGCTGAACACGATGATGGCGTCGGCCTTGCCGCAAATGGCGGCCCAGGGCGGCTGGACGGCGGCCGAACGGGCCGCGCTGGCCGCGCTGCGCCAGTTGCATGAGCAAGCCGTGCAGCGTTGCGACAAGGCGACGAGCGACCTTGGCCAGCAACTCCATGAAATGCAAGCTAACAAAGAGGGCTGGCTCGCCTACGCCCTCGACAGCGAAACTGCTGAAACCGGAATCCAAGCATGACCATGACCCTGACCACCGCAGCAGCCAAACCCGCCCAGCCGCCAGCCGCCGGCCTGTTGCCGAACGCCAACCCGGCGGCCAATCCGGCGAGCAAGCAGATCGACCAGGCGGCGCCGGACGGCGCCCTGCCGGCGCAGGCCGACGAGGCCGCCGCCACGCTGGCGCCGCTGTTCGCCCAACTGCTGAACCTGGCCAACCAGGTCGAGCTTGCGCCAGCGGCCGCCGGCGACGACGGCGACGACGCGGTGACGGCCGATGCCGGCGCCACGCCTGACCAGGCCGCCACCACGGGCACCGCCGCCGCGGCCGACCAGACCGCCGCGCTGAGCGCGATGGCCGCCCCCATGTTGAACCTGGCCATGGCCATGGCCCTGCCTTTCGCGCCGACCGCCAACGCCCAGACCGGCAACGCCGGTTCCGCCACCGTCCAGGCCCAGCCCCGCGTCGACGGCATGAGCGCGCTGCTGGCCAGCGGCAGCAACATCAGCCTGAACCTGAATATCGCCAACCAGCAACCCGGCGCCGCGCCGGCGCCCGATAGTGCCGTCACGGCAGCGCCGATACCGGCCGCCGCGACGACCGGCGCCGCCACCAGCACCGCGGCGGCCGGCGATGCGGCGGCGACAGCCGCGACAACCGCGCCCGCGGCTGCGCCGGCGGCACCGCTTCCTACGGCCCCAAACGCCGCCGGCGCGGCGCAAGCGTTGGCCGCCGCCCTGCCCGTCAACAACCCCGCGCCGGCGCCGCGCGCCGGCAAGGACGCCGAGCGCGCCCCGGCCAGCGGCAATTTCGCCAGCGCCACGGCGGCCGCCGGCAGCACCGTCCAGGACGACGGCGGCGGCAGCGGCTTGCGGCTGAGCGCCGCGCCGGCCAGCAACGGCGTCAACGGCGCCTACACACCGGCCGCGCCGGCCGCCGCGCCGCTGGCCGACAGCGTCAAGCTGGCCGGCACGCCGGAGCAGTGGCAGCAGCCGCTGCGCGAGGCGCTGGGCGACCGCCTGCAGCTGCAGTTGCAGCGCAACAACGACCACGCCGTGATCCGCCTGGAGCCGCCCAACATGGGCCGCATCGAGATCTCGATCCGCCACAGCGCCGGCGCGCTGCAGATCAACCTGTCGGCCAGCAACAGCGAGGTGTTGCGTCAACTTAACAACATCGGCGACAGCGTGCGCCAAGATTTATCCCAGCGCAGCTTCACCGAGGTCGCCGTCAACGTCAGCGCCAGCCCGCGCGGCCAGGCCATGGCCGACAGCGACGGTCGCGGCGGACGCCAGGGCCAGCAGGACCAGGCGCGCGCGCCGGGCCGCGCCCTGTCCGACGATGAGGCCGCCGCCGCCACCTTTGCCATGTTGACCGAACAGGAGTAAGCCGTAGATGAAGAATATGAAAATGATCGTGGCGTTCGCCGCCGTGGCCGTGGTCGGTGCGGCCGCCGCCGGTGGCGCCGTCTGGTACATGTCGAAGGGCGCCGCGCCGGCCGCCGGCCACGAGAAGAAGGTCGAGGCCAAGCACGACGAGGGCAAACCGCCCAAATATCTGACGGTGGACAAGGTCATCATCATGCTCAAGCGCAGTCCGGGCGACACGGCCAGCCACTACATGTCGGCCGACCTGGTGATCACCACCAACGAGGAGAAGGAAAAAGCGGCCAAGGAGCATTTGCCGATGTTGCGCAGCGTCGCCGTGCGCACCCTGTCGAACCTGCCGATGGCCACCGCGCAAACGATGACGATCGACCAGTTCGCCGCCGAGTTGAACAAGGCCTTCGACGAAACCTACGTCCACGACAAGCGGGAAAAACCTTTCTCCGAAGTCATGATAGGCAAACTGATCATCGAGTGATGCTTCACCCTCCAACGCAGCGTTTTTGTCCACAAGTGGGGCCGGCATGGCATTGATAGAGCAATACGCGGAGGCATATGCCGAAAGCTACGGCGAGGACGGCACGGCGCCGCCCCGCCATAGCGTGGCCGACGAGCAGAAACACCTGCTGTCCTACGCCCCGCTGGTCAAGCGCATCGTGCGCCAGCTCAATTCGCAGATCGCCGGCGCCATCGACCGCGACGACATGGAGCAGATCGGCCTGATGGGTCTGCTCGAAGCCCTGCGCCGCTACGGCGAGCCGGACGGCGGCTTCGGCAGCTACGCCAGCCTGCGCGTGCGCGGCGCCATCCTCGACGAACTGCGCCGGCAGGACTGGCGCCCGCGCGCCGTGCGCCAGCACAGCCACAAGCTGCGCGACGCGGTGCGCGCGCTGACCCGCAAGCTGGGCCGCGAGCCCAGCGAGCAGGACATCATCGACGGCCTGGGCATCACCGCCGAGGCCTACCAGGCCTACCAGCTCGACGAGAACGCCGAGCTGATCGCCAGCTTCGACGAGGTGC
This sequence comes from Rugamonas violacea, assembly GCF_016461825.1. GTDB lineage: Bacteria > Pseudomonadota > Gammaproteobacteria > Burkholderiales > Burkholderiaceae_D > Rugamonas. The sequence goes on from NZ_JAEMNU010000049.1 coordinate 114,802, forward strand.
TGCAGGAGAGCGTCGGCGCCGACACGGCGCCCAACCCGGAGGAGGCGCTGATGACCCGGCGCAGCCTGGAGCAGGCCCTGCGCGGCCTCGACGAGCGCGAGCAGCGGGTGGTGCAGATGTATTACGAATTCGAACTGAGCTACAAGGAAATCGCCGCCGTGCTGGACCTGACCGACGCCCGCGTCTGCCAGCTCAACAAGGCGGCCCTGGGCAAGATGAAAGCCGTGCTGCAAAGCGCCTGAGCGCCGGGCGACAGCGACAACAAGAGCAGCGGCAACCGCAATTAGAAAAGCAGAAAGGCATCAATCATGCAGCAAATACTCGGCATTATCATCGTCATGGGTTCCGTCTTCGGCGGCTTCTTCATGATGGGCGGCGCTTTTCACCAGATCTGGCAGCCGATCGAACTGCTGGTCATCGCCGGCGCCGGCGCCGGCGCCTTCGTGCTGGGCAACCCCAGCCACGTGCTGGCCGAGACCATGACGCAGCTGAAAAAGATCCTGTTCCGCAAGAAGTACGACTCGGAGTTCCAGCGCCAGTTGCTGCTGCTCATGTACGAACTGCTGCAACTGGCCGCCGGCGGCCTGAAGGCGCTCGACGCCCACGTCGAGGCGCCCAAGGACAGCCCGCTGTTCCAACGCTATCCGCGCGTGCTGGAAGAGTCCAAGCTGCTCGCCTTCATCGTCGACAACTTCCGCCTGATGGCGATGGGCAAGATCAACGCGCACGAGCTCGAAGGCGTGCTCGAGCAGGAACTCGAGGCCATCCACGAGGAACTCAACCAGCCGGCCAAATCGCTCAACAAGATCGGCGAGGCGATGCCGGGCTTCGGTATTCTGGCCGCCGTGCTGGGCATCGTGATCACCATGAACACCGTCAGCGAAGGCGCCACCTCGGGCGAGATCGCCGAACACGTCGGCGCCGCCATGGTCGGCACCTTCATCGGCATCTTCATGTGCTACGGCGTGCTCGACCCGATCAGCAACATGATGAAACAGTTGGTCGGCCAGGAAGCCTCGAACAAGGAATGCGTCAAGGTGGTGCTGGTGACCCACGTCGCCGGCAAACCGCCGCTGCTGGCGATCGACGCCGGCCGCCGTCTGGTGCCGCTCAACATCAAGCCGAGCTTCGCCCAGCTGGAACGCTGGATCAACGACCTCGAAGGCCGCGACAGCGCGCCGGAAGAAACTTCGCGCCGGGGAGGTGGCCGTGCTAAAGCCGCATGATAAAGCGCATGAGCAAACCATCGTCAAGCGTGGCGGCGGCAAGCACAAGCACGACGAGCACGGCGGCGCCTGGAAGGTCGCCTTCGCCGACTTCTGCCTGGCGTTGATGTGCTTGTTCCTGGTGCTGTGGCTGATGGCCGCGCGCAACACGGAGAGCCTGGAACAGATCCTCACCGAGGCCGACGGCGCCAAGACCGACCAGGGCAAGGGCGTCATGCCGCAGCAGGTGGGCGGCCCGCGCGGCAGCCTGATCGAGCGCTTCCCGATGCCGCGCACCGGCAATTCGGACGCCCCCGGCGAGGCCAAGGCCAGCGGCGAGGCGGCGCCCGTGGTCACGCCGCCGGCCAAGGTCACCTACGACAGCCCGGCCGACCTGGCGGCGCTGTCGAAGGCGCTGACCAAGATGAGCGCCGAATTCGGCCTGACCAGCAACCTCGAATCCGTCATCACCCCCTACGGCCTGCGCGTGATGATGCACGACACCGACCACCAGGGCATGTTCGTGCGCGGCAGCGCCGTGCCGACCGACAAGTTCCGTTCGCTGTTGCGCAAGATGGGGCCGCTGTTCGCCAAGATGGAGAACCAGATGCTGGTGGTCGGCCACACCGACTCGATGCAGTACGCCGACACCAGCTACGCCGCCTTCTCCAACTGGACGCTGTCGAGCAACCGGGCGATGTCGGCCCGCTCGCAGCTGCTGGCCGGCAGCATGAACCCGGAAAGCGTGTTGCAGGTGGTCGGCATGGCCGACCGCGCCCCGCTCGACCCGAAACGGGCCGACGCCGGCGTCAACCGCCGCATCGAGCTGCTGATCCTCACCACCGCCCAGGCCAAGACGGTGGCGGCGATGTTCGGCGTGCCCAACAACAAGAACGCGCTGACCGAGGAAATCGACACCGAAATGCCCGACGTGACGATGCTGCAACGCCTGCGCGAAAAAATAATGCCCGTGGAAAAGAAAACGGCCAAGCCGGGCAGTTACAATGAACGTTGAACCAAGCCGCGCCCGTCGGCAGCAAGCGGGTTGATATGGAAACCAAGCCAAGAGGCACACGTATGAGAATAGCCACAGGTCTAGCCGGCGGCGTCGCCCCGGTCCGCGCCGCCGACAGTGCGGCCGCCGAGGCCGCCGAAGCGGCGCCGGCCGCCGCCGCGCCCCAGGCGGCGTTGCAGTCGGCCGTGCTGCAACCGGCCATGGCGGCGCTGCGCGCCATGCCGGAGATCGACCATGACAAGGTGGCGGCATTGCGCGACGCGCTGGCCAAGGGCGAGCTGCCCTTCGATCCGGCCAAACTGGCCGGTCTGATCCAGCGCTTCCACGGCAGCGAGCCATGAACCAGATGACACGCCAGCAAGCCATGCACGGCCTGTTGCAGGGCCTGGCCGAGGACGGCCGCGACTACCCCCTGCTGCACGAGCTGCTGGAACAACAATTCCGTGCCGCGCTGCGCCACCAAAGCGCGCCGCTGGCCGAGGTGGCCGAGTCGATCTCGGCCCTGGTCGACCAGCTCGACGCGCGCCGCCGCCTGCGCCTGCAACTGGCGCAGCGCCTGCTCGGTCCGCAGCCGGCGATGGCCCAGGTGTTCGCCCTGCTGAAAAGCGGCGCCCGCGACAAGGCCGAGGCCGATTGGCACGCGCTGGAACAGCAGGTGCTCGAATGCAAACGTGTCAGCAAGCGCAACGGCGAGCTGTTGCTCAACCAACACACCATCATGCAGCGCGTGCTGCACGGCGAGGAGCACCTGTATGCGCCCGCTTGAGCCGCTGCGCGCCACGGCGGCCACCGCCGCCACCGCCTCCAACATGACGGCGGCGCGCCCCGCCGCCGCCCTGCCCGCCGCCTTCGCCGGCGGCGCCGGCCAGGCCGGCTTCGGCGCCACGCTGCGCCAGGTGCAGGGCGAGGTGGCCGACTTCATCAACCACGGCGGCCCCGCTCTGGCCACGGCGGCCACGGCGCTGAGCGTCGAGGGCATGGCGCTGCGCCAGCGCGCCAACGGCGCCGGCGCCATCGACGCCGCCGGCAACGCCCAGGACCCCGAACTGCAGCAACAATTCCTCGCCTCGATACAACCGTGGGCGGCCGAGACGGCCGAACGCCTGGGCGTGGCGCCCCATCTGGTGGCGGCCCACGCCGCGCTGGAGTCGGGCTGGGGCCAGCGGCCGCTGCGCGGCGCCGGCGGCGCCGACAGCAACAACCTGTTCGGCCTGAAGGCCGGCGCCGGCTGGCGCGGCGCCGTCGCCGCCAGCACCACCACCGAATACGAGCACGGCGCGGCGCTGAAGAAGACCGAGCGCTTCCGCAGCTACCCCGACACCGCCAGCGCCTTCCGCGACTACGCCAATCTGCTGATCGACAATCCGCGCTTCCAGGGCGCCTTGAACACCGGCCAGGACGCGCACGCCTTCGCCCAAGGCCTGGCGCGCGGCGGCTACGCCACCGACCCGGCCTATGCCGACAAGCTCGGCAAGGTGGCCGCGCAACTCCTCCACGGCGGCGGCGCCGTCAAACCGACGCCTTGATTTAATCGGGGGATTGAATGGACACAGGCAGATCGACCGGTTCGACCGTTCCCGCCGCGCTGACGCGGGCGCGGATGGTGGCGCCGTTGGCGTTGCGCACGCGCAACACCGTGCCGCGCGCGCCGCTGTCGAGCGCCTCGCCCGCCATGCTGACCTCGACCTGCTCGCGGCGCGCCACGATGCGCACCGCGTCGCCCCGCTTGACCAGTGTCGGCGCCGCCAACATGGCCGGCCGCAACACCTCGCCGGCGCGCAAGGTGCGCCTGGCGGCCTGCCCCAGCGCCGCGTTGACGTCCGCCAAACTGTCGGGCATGGCCGAGATGTCGTGGCGCTCCAGCAACAGGTCGTCGGCCGTCAACACCCGCCCCGCCGCCACCTCGGCGGCGCTGACCACCACCTTGGCGGAGATCTGCGCGCGCACCACGAACTCGTACCGCCAAGCCTCGGCGGCGCCGCCGGCGCAGACGGCGGCGAAGCGCATGCGGCTGGCCAGCCGCGTGTCGACCGCCGCCACCGTCGGCAACGCCGGGCAGGACGCCAGCGGCCGGCTGCCGCGCACCACCTCGACGACGATCTGCGGCGCCACCCAGCCGGCCGCTTGCGCTTGCCGTTCCAGATGCTGGCGCGCCGCCGTTTGCACCAATGCCGGCACCTGCTCGGCCGGCGTGGCCGCCTTGGCCGACAGATTAACAATACTGATGAGCAACATTCCGCTCAATCGGGTTACAATACATTTGTTGAACATAAGCAATACCTCTACTATGATGCCTAAAGCGGCTGCGGCGCGTGAAGCGACCGGCCGCCATTTTACATGGGGTGGCGCGGCCCGTTCGACTCGATCTGGATTCACAGTAACACGGTAAAAATACCAAGGGGGACATGATGGGTATCAATTTCAAGGAAGTGGTCGGGGTTCACGCCGACGCGCTGCATCTCCGGGCCGAACGCACCCGCATCCTCGCCTCGAACCTCGCCAACGAGAACACGCCGGGCTACCAGGCGCAGGACATGGACTTCGCCGCCACCCTGGCGGCCACCCAGGCCGAGACCGCCGGCGAACTGACGCTGGACTCCGACAGCAACGCGCTGTACCGCGTGCCCTACCATCCGACCGCCGACGGCAACACCGTCGAACTCGGCGTCGAGCAGGCCGCCTTCTCGCAGAACGCCACCGATTTCCAGACCAGCCTGACCTTCGCCAACATGAAGTTCAAGGGTCTGGGCAAAGCCATCAACGGCCAGTAAGGGAGCCCCCATGTCGTTCAAGAATATTTCCGAAATCGCCGGCTCGGCCATGGCGGCGCAAACCGTGCGCCTCAACACCATCGCCAGCAACCTGGCCAACGCCGATTCCGTCGCCGGCAACGAGAGCGACACCTACCGCGCCCGCAAGCCGGTGTTCGCCGCCGTCATGAACGAGGGCCTGGACAACCAGGGCAGCGCCGGCGGCCGCGTGCAGGTGGTCGACGTGGTCGAGTCGGCCGAGGCGCTGCGCAAGGTCTACGATCCCGGCCACCCGATGGCCAACGGCGACGGCATGGTGTTCTACCCCAACGTCAACCAGGTGGCCGAGATGACCGACATGATGTCGGCCTCGCGCGCCTTCGAAACCAATGTCGAAGTCCTCGGCCGCATCCGCACGATGCAGCAATCCCTCCTCAAACTCGGTGAAGGTTAAGCCATGCAAACCAGTCTTCTGAACAACAGCAACAGCGGCGGCGCGGCCAGCGCCGGCAGCGGCGCCAGCATCACCGGCAACAGCGCGGCCGAGACCAAGGACATGTTCACCAAGCTGTTGGTGGCGCAGATCAAGAACCAGGACCCGCTGTCGCCGACCGACCCGAGCCAGTTCATCAACCAGCTGACCCAGCTGTCGCAGACCGAATCGCTGCAGAACCTGTCGACCCTGACCAGCGCCAACGCCAGCGTGCTGCAGAGCATGCAGGTGCTGGCGATGGGCGCCCAGGTCGGCTCGGACGTGCTGGTCAGCGCCACCAGCGTGAGCCTGGACAAGAGCAAGGTCGGCGGCGAGATCACGCTGGGCAACGCCAGCGCCAAGACCACCCTGGTGCTGACCGGCGATGACGGCGTCAAGCACAACGTCAGCCTGGGCACCCAGCCGGCCGGCGTGGTGCCCTTCGCCATCGACCCGAGCGCGCTCGGCCTGCCGGCCGGCAGCTACAAGATGACCGTCGAGACCAGCAGCAAGGACACGCCGACGATCGCCGTCAGCGGCCGCCTGAACAGTGTGCGCATGGCCGGCGCCGGCAGCGTCGCCCTGAACGTCGCCAACGTCGGCGCGGTCACCCCGTCCGACATCATCGCCTTCAACGGCAAATCCGCTTCCGCCACTCAATCTAGTCTCTAAGAAAGGTATCTATCATGGGTTTCGATATCGCATTGTCTGGCATCCAGGCTATCAACCAGCAGCTGGACACGATCAGCCACAACATCGCCAACGCCGGCACCTACGGCTTCAAGTCGAGCCGCGCCAACTTCTCCTCGCTGTACGCCGGCAGCACGCCGACCGGCACCGAGATCGGCTCGCTGACCCAGAGCATCGGCCAGAACGGCGGCACCGTGTCGACCGGGCGCGGCCTGGACGCCTCGATCAACGGCCGCGGCTTCTTCGTCAGCAAGGACAACCAGGGCCAGTCGGTCTACAGCCGGGTCGGCATCTTCGCCAAGGACGTCAACGGCTTCCTGGTCAACGGCGCCGGCCAGCGCGTCCAGGGCTACCCCCAGAAGCCGCCGAGCACCCAGCTGGGCACGCTGGGCGAGCTGCCGATCCCGACCGGCCAGATCCCCGCCGTGGCCACCACCAAGGCCAGCTTCTCGCTCAACGTGTCGCGCGACTGGAAGACGCCGGTCAACGCCGCCACCTTCGACCCGACCGACTGGAAGTCGTTCAACATGTCGAAGTCGACGGTGCTGCACGACTCGCTCGGCGGCGAACGCATCCTGACCCAGTACTTCATCAAGGACGACACCGTGCCGGACGCCATCACCATCAAATACATGCTCGACGGCGTGGCCGACCCCGGCGCGCCGGACACCACGCTGACCTTCGCCCCGGCCACCGGCCAACTGGCCTCGGTCACCCCGCCGCCGGCCTCGGCGCTGGCCAACTCGGTCGCCCTCAAGCTCACCCCCGCCGGCGGCGCCGCCATCGGCGACGCGGTCGACGCGCTGGTCGTGTTCGACTACAGCGGCAGCACCAACTTCAACGGCGAGGCGACCACGGCCGTCAACGCCGCCGACGGCTACGCCTCGGGCAGCTATGTCGGCGTCGAACTGAACGAAAAAGGCGCCTTGATCGCCAAGTACACCAACGGCGAGAAGCAGAGCGTCGGCGTGCTGGCCATCGCCAGCTTCCCCGACGAGGGCGCGCTGACCAACATCAGCGACACCAGTTGGACCGCCAACGCCCAGTCCGGCACGCCGCTGTACGACACCCCCGGCGTCGGCATGGCCGGCGCCCTCAACGTGGCGCGGCTGGAACAGTCGAACGTCGACATCACCTCGGAACTGGTCGGCCTGATGACCTCGCAGCGCAATTACCAGGCCAACTCCAAGGTGATCCAGACGCAGAGCGCGATGATGCAATCGCTGATGCAAGCGCTGTAAGGGATACCGCATGGACGCGCTGATCTACACCGCCATGAGCGGGGCCGAACGGGCCCTGCGCGGACAACAGGTGCACGCCAACAACCTGGCGAACATGGACACGGGCGGCTTCCGCGCCAACATGGAGCTGTCGACCGCGCAGACCCTGCCCGGCTACGGCTACGACGACCGCCACATGACGCAGTTGCAGGCCAACGCCGTGCTGACCCGCCAGGGCACGCTGAAGTCGACCGGGCGCGAGCTCGACGCCGCCATCTCCGGCGACGGCTTCTTCACCGTGCAGGGGCCGACCGGCGAGGCCTACACCCGCGCCGGCGCCTTCGCCCTGGACCCGACCGGCACCCTGACCGTCAACGGCATGCCGGTGCTCGGCGAGGGCGGCCCGATCACCCTGCCCGAGTACAGCAAGATCGCCATCGGCCAGGACGGCACGATTTCGATCCAGAGCCCGGGCGCGGCGACCATGCAAACCATCGACAAGCTCAAGCTGGTCAAGGCCGAAGCGTCGGAACTGACCAAGAACGAAGCCGGTTTGCTGGTGGCGCGCAGCGGTCAGCCCCTGGCCAGCGACGCCACCGTGCTGGTGCGTCCCGGCCACCTGGAGGGCAGCAACGTGTCGGCCGTCGAAGAGATGGTCGCCACGATGAGCCTGAACCGCACCTTCGAGATCCAGATGAAACTGTTCAAGGCCAGCGATTCGATGGCCGAAGTCGGCAACCGCCTGGTCGGCGGCTGAGCCGGCCCTCCGTAGCGCACACGTACACAAATTAGGGGAACTCCATGAATCCAGCAATGTGGATCAGCAAGACCGGCGTCCAGGCGCAAGACGCCAAACTGCAAGCCATCGCCAACAACCTGGCCAACGTCAACACCGTCGGCTTCAAGCGCGACCGCGTCGTCTTCGAGGACTTGTTCTATTCGATCGAGCAACAGCCGGGCACCCAGCGCGCCGACAACAACACCCTGGCGCCGTCGGGCGTGCAGTTGGGCAACGGCACGCACATGGTCGGCACGCAGAAGGTGTTCACCACCGGCAATCTGCAAACCACCAACAACGCGCTCGACGTGGCCATCACCGGCAACGGCTTCCTCGCCGTGCGCCGGCCCAACGGCGAGACCGCCTACACCCGCGCCGGCCAGTTGCAGGTCGACGCCAACGGCATCATGGTCAACGCCCACGGCCTGCCGCTGATCCCGCAGATCACCGTGCCGGCCAACGCCACCGCCGTCACCATCGCCGAGAACGGCGTGGTCTCGGCCACCATCGCCGGCAACACCGCCGCCTCGCAACTGGGCCAACTGACCCTGACCAGCTTCATCAACCCGACCGGCCTGCTGGCGCTGGGCGAGAACCTGTTCCAGGAAACCGCCTCGAGCGGCACGCCGACCGAGGGCAACCCGGGCGACGCCCAGTTGGGCAAGCTCAAGCAGGGCGCGCTGGAGGGCTCCAACGTCCAGGTGGTCGAAGAGATGGTCGACATGATCGCCGCCCAGCGCACCTACGAGATGAACACCAAGGTGCTGTCGGCGGCCGACAACATGCTGCAGTACCTGGCGGCGGCGGCGCGCTGATGAAAACCGCCCTCACCGCCCTGACCGCGCTGCTGCTGGGCGGCTGCGCCAGCCTGGCGCCGCCGGCGGTGCGGCCCGGCCCGTCCGACGAGCCGCCCGCCGTCGCCCGCGGCGTCGCACCCAAGGGCAGCTCGGGCGGCGTGTTCAGCGCCGACAGCGGCCTGTCGCTGACCTCGGACAGCCGCGCCTTCCGCGTCGGCGACGTGGTCACCGTCAACCTGCAGGAAACCACCCAGGCCAGCAAGAAGGCCGGCACCAGCTTCTCCAAGGACTCGGCGGCCAACGTCGCCACCCCCAGCCTGTTGGGCAAGACCTTCCCCAAGGCCGGCCTGAACCTGGGCGCCACCCGCTCCTTCACCGGCGATTCGACCAGCACGCAGCAGAACGCCCTGACCGGCGCCATCACCGTCATCGTCCAGGAGGTGCTGCCCAACGGCCTGCTGCGCGTCGCCGGCGAGAAAAGCCTGACCCTGAACCAGGGCGAGGAATTCGTCCGCCTGCGCGGCTACCTGCGCGCCGCCGACATCGACGCCGACAACCAGGTGTCGTCCTTGCGCATCGCCAACGCCCGCATCGCCTACTCGGCCCAGGGCACCCTGGCCGACGCCCAGACGCCGGGCTGGCTGACGCGCTTCTTCACCGGCCCCTGGATGCCGTTCTAAGGATCACCCCATGCACACCCCCCGCCCCCGCTTTTCCACCGCCGCCCTGCTGGCCGCCTGCGCCCTGCTGCTGGCGGCCGCGCCGGCCCAGGCCGCGCAGGTGCTGCGCAACCTGGTCAGCATCGAAGGCGTGCGCGACAACCCGCTGGTCGGCTACGGCCTGGTGGTCGGCCTGAACGGCAGCGGCGACTCGACCCAGGTCAAGTTCGCCAGCCAGTCGGTGATCAACATGCTCAAGCAGTTTGGCGTCAAGGTGCCCGACGGCACCGACGCGAAAAGCAAGAACGTCGCCACCGTGATGGTCAGCGCGATCTTCCCGCCCGGCTACCGGCGCGGCCAGAACATCGACGTCACCGTCTCCTCGCTGGGCGACGCCAAGAGCCTGCGCGGCGGCGCCCTGCTGCTGACGCCGCTGCGGGCGGCCGACAACGAGGTCTACGCCCTGGCCCAGGGCAACGTCGTGGTCGGCGGCCTGAGCGCGGCCGGCCGCAGCGGCTCCTCGGTCACCGTCAACACGCCGACCTCGGGCCGCATCCCCAGCGGCGCGGCGGTCGAGCGCGAGATCGGCACCGACTTCGCCACCAAGCCGAGCATCCGCCTGTCGCTGCGCCACCCGCACTTCCAGACCGCCACCAACATCGTCGACAGCATCAACAAGCGCTTCGGCCAGATCGCCACCGCCAGCGACGCCACCAGCATCGAGGTGGTGGCGCCGGACAACCCGACCCAGCGCGTCGCCTTCATGGCCAAGCTCGAATCGCTCAACATCGACATCGGCGACGATTCGCCCAAGGTGGTGTTCAACTCGCGCACCGGCACGGTGGTGATCGCCGAGGGCCTGCGCGTGCGCGCCGCCGCCGTCACCCACGGCTCGCTCAAGGTGGTCATCTCGGAGAGCTCGAAGGTCAGCCAGCCGGCGCCGTTCAGCCAGGGCCAGACCACCACCACGCCGCAATCGAACGTGTCGGTCGACCAGGGCTCGGGGCAGATGTTCAAGTGGCCGGCCGGCGCCAAGCTGCAAACCATCATCGACACCGTCAACAGCCTGGGCGCCTCGCCCGACGACATCATGGCGATCCTGCAGGCGCTCGACCAGGCCGGCGCCATCGAAGGCGAACTGATCGTCATTTAAGGACCACCCATGACTCCCCTGCTGAACCAGAACCCGCTCGCCGCCGGCCAGGCCGGCGACGCCGCCGAGGCGGCGCCGGCGCCGGCCGCCGTCGATCCGGACTACCGCGCCAAGGCCACCGAGGCCGCCATCAAATTCGAGAGCTTCTTCATCGGCCACATGCTGCACCAGATGCGCTCGTCGACACGCGAAATGGCCGGCCCGGACAGCGTCTTCAAGGACCCGATCAACAGCGACATGCTGGACATGGCCGACAACCTGGTGGCCGACAAGATGGCCGGCCAGCGCGCCTTCGGCATCGCCGACGCCATCCTGCGCCAGTTGCTGCCGCCGGCCCAGCCGGCGCCGGGCGCGCCGGTGCAGAACTTCGCCAAGCCGCTTAATGTAAGCTGACCCGTGGTCGCCCTTTACAATTAACGGACCAGTGGCTGTACCAGCGCAACTGGTCCTCCGGCCTCAACCAGGAAAGACCATTGCACAATGAGCATTTCGAATAACGCACTGTCCGGCGCCCTCGCCGCCCAAGCGGCCCTCAACACCGCCTCGCAGAACATCGCCAACCTGCAGACCAAGGGCTACACCCGGCAGGGCGTGCTGTTGGCGGCGATCGGCCCGGGCGGCAACGTCGGCAGCGCCGGCAGCGGCGTCGAGGTCAGCTCGCTGCTGCGTTTCAGCGATGCCTACAAGAGCCAGCAAATGTGGCGGGCCGCCTCCGACTTGGGCCTGCGCTCGCAAACCCAGCCCTACCTGACCCAACTGGAGCGGGTGATGGGCGACGACCGCTCCAGCCTGAGCGCCGGCATCGACGAATTCTTCAAGGCGCTCAACGCCGCCGGCGTCGATCCGACCTCGACGCCGCTGCGCCAGCAGGTGGTGACGGCGGCCGACTCGATGTCGCAACACTTCAACAGCATCTACAACGTCACGGCCAACCAGTTGCTCTCGGTGCAGCAACAGCGCAGCGCCATCCTGCCCAAGCTCAACGAGTCGCTGCACAACATCGCCGCGCTCAACGCCACGATCGGCGGCGCCAGCGCCACGGGCACCAACACCTCGGCGCGGG
>NZ_JAEMNU010000049.1:126629-137690 GCF_016461825.1 Rugamonas violacea
TCGACAAGCTGGCCTCGATGGTGGCGATCGAGGTCAACGAGAAACCCGACGGCAGCCGCAGCGTCTCGCTGAAAGGCGGCCAGCCATTGGTCGACGGCAGCCTGGCCGGCACGCTGGCCTTCGACGCCACCATGACCACCCCCACGCTCAAACTGACCTTCGCCACCACCAGCTTCACGCTGGACGATTCCAAGCTGGGCGGCCAGCTCGGCGGCTTGGGCGACTTCCAGCTCAACACCCTGCTGCCGCTGCAAAAGTCGATCTCCGACATCGCCGAGCAGATGTCGACCAAGATCAACGACCAACTGCGCCTAGGCATCGACGCCAACGGCCAGCCCGGCGTCGACCTGCTGGTGTTCAACCCGACCAGCGCCACCGGCCTGCTACAGATCGCCAGCGGCATCAAGGCCAACGACCTGGCCTTCTCGGCCGACGGCACCCCCGGCGACAGCCGCAACCTGCAGTTGCTGATCGCCATCAAGGGCCAGAACGTGACGCTGGCCTCGGTCGGCACCGTGCTGCTGGGCGACGCCGACACCCAGTTGGTCGGCAAGCTGGCCATCGACAGCCAGCAAAACAAAGCCCTACTGAACACCGCCACCACCATCCGCCAACAGGCCGAGGACGACTGGAAGTCGACCAGCGGGGTCAACGAGGACGAGGAGGCGGTCAGCCTGATCGAGTACCAGAGAATGTACCAGGCCAACATGAAGGCGGTGGCGGTCGCCAACTCCCTGTTCGACGCCACCCTGCAAATGTTCGGTTAAGGAGCACACCATGCGCATCGCCACCAACCAGTTTCAATCGACCATGCTGCGCGGCCTGAACCTCAACCAGGAGGGTTCCGCCCGCCAGACCGACCTAATGGCGTCAGGCAACAAGCTGCAACTGCCGTCCGACGATCCGGTCACCAGCGTGCGCATCTCGCGCCTGAACCGCGAGGAGGCCATCATCGGCCAGTACCGCGCCAACATCGGCGCCGTGCAGATCCGCCTGCAAAAGAACGAGACCTACTTGAGCAGCATGACCAAGGACATCAACAGCGCCCGCGACCTGATGGTCTGGGGCCTGGACGGCAGCAACACCGGCGCCGACCTGGGCGCCATGGTCAACTCCTTCACCTCGATCCGCGACTCGCTGTTCTACAGCGCCAACGTCAAGGACCAGGAGGGTCGCTTCATCTTCTCCGGCACGGCGACCAACACCGACGCGATCAGCTTCGACGCCAGCGCCCCCGTCGGCGCGCGCTACACCTTCAGCGGCAACACCAACCAACAGAAAGTGGTGGTCGGCAACGGCATCAACCAGACCGCCAATGTCGACGTGTCCGGCCTCGATACCTATCTGAACCAGCTCGACACCGCCATCGCGGAATTGTCCGCGCCGGGCATCACGGCGTCGACGCCCAGCCTGCGCGCCGCGCTGACGGCCAGTTTGGACGGCTCCGACGTCGCGCTGGGCGCCATCTCCAGCAAGATCGCCGATTTCGGCGGCGCGCAGAACATCCTGGCCACGCTGAACGACAACCACACCAACGTCAGCCTGTCGAACGGTGTCGCGCTGATCCAGTTGGGCAAGCTCGACTACGCCGAGGCCGCCACCGAGCTGGGCGGCTACAACCTGGCCCTGGAGGCCTCCTACAAGGCCTACGCCAAAGTCAGCGGGCTGTCGCTGTTCAACGTGCTCTGACCATCATGCAAATCGCTCCCTCGACCGTCCCCGCCAGCATGCCGCAGGGCAACACCAGCAACGCCGTCGCGGCCGACGGCACCGCGCTGGGGCTGGCCGGCCAGAACGCCGCCACCGCCACCCCGGTGACGCCGACGCCGAGCGCCCCCGCGCCGCTGCGACGCGGCCTGAGCAACTGGGACCGGCCGCCGCAGGGCGACGTCGCCGGCGCCCAGCAGGCCCTCGACTTCCTCGAACAAAGCGCGGCCCAGTTGCGCGCGCTGAAGTCGGACCTGAGCGCCAAACTGGCCGACCGCCAGGTGCGCGACGGCACCATCGAGGCGCGCGTGCGCCAGTTCGGCAGCACCTGGAAACAACGCCAACAAACCTCCGGCGGCACGCTCGACGCCCGCCTCGCCTACAGCCGCAAGGGCGCCGTGCAACGCTTCACGGTGCGCGGCATGACCCTGGCCGGCCTGCGCCACGGCAACCGCGAGGTGCTCAGCATCGCCGTCGGCAGCGCCGCCCAGGGGGTGCGCTCGGTCAGCCTGGAGCCCGGCCTGAGCGACGCCGAGATCGCACAACGCTTCGACGACGCCCTGGCGCCGCTCGGCGTGCGCGCCAGCGTCAACGACGACGGCGCGCTGGAATTCGCCACCCCGGAAGACTCCTGGGCCGGCGTGCGCGACAGCTTCGCCGTGCAGGGCAGCGGCATCCGCTTCCCGACCGGGCAGATGAACCGCGTCAAGACCGAGCCGGAGGCGGCCAGCATCGACCCGGACAGCTGGAACACCTCGGACCTCGAGGCGCTGCGCCAAACCCTGCAGCAGGTGGTGCAGGCGCTGGCCCAGGTCGAACAGGCGATGGCCTCGGTCAGCAACGCGCTGAGCCAGGCCGGCAGCCGGGCCCAGGCCGGCGCGCCGGTCGACGGCGCGCCGGCGATGGACCAGGTGGCGCAGAATTTCGTCACCACCACCAACCAGTCCGGCTACCAGTCGCTGCTGTCGTTGACCTCGGCCCTGGTCGGCATCAGCCGCGAGCGCGTCATCTCCCTGCTCGGCCTGCGCTAAGCCGGCGTCGCCGCCCCGCCCGGCCTCAGCCGCCGGGCAGCGCCGCCACGCCCTGCCGCGCCAGCGCATCCAGCGCCGCCGCCGGCATCGGTTTGGCGAACACATAACCCTGCGCGAAGTCGCAACCGGCCGCCATCAACAGGGCGCACTGCGCCGCCGTCTCCACCCCCTCCGCCACCACCTGCAGGCCCAGCTTGTGGGCCATCACGATGATCGCCTCGCACAGCGCCAGGTCGCCCGAGTCGTTGACCAGGTCCTGCACGAAACTGCGGTCGATCTTCAGGAAATCGATGTCGAAGCGCTTCAGGTGGGCCAGCGAGGAGTAGCCGGTGCCGAAGTCGTCCAGCGCCACCTGCAGGCCCATGGCGCGCAAGGCGCGCAGCCGCTCGACGACCGGGGCGGCCTCGTCGAGCAGGATGCCCTCGGCGAGCTCGATGACGATGCTGCGCGGCGGCAGGCCCAGCGCGGCGACATGCTCGAGCCAACCCTGGCACAAGGCGGCGTCGCCGCGCAACTGCACCGGCGACAGGTTGACGCTGACCTGGAAGCCCGGGTCGAGGCCGCCCTGCCACTGGCGCACCTGCGCGGCCGCCTGGCGGAACGCCCAGTCGCCGATCTCGACGATCAGGCCGCTCGACTCGGCGAAGGGCAGGAAGTCGACCGGACTGAGCAGGCCGCGCTGCGGATGGCGCCAGCGCAGCAGCGCCTCGGCGCGGGAGATGCCGCCGGTGCGCAGGTTGACGATGGGCTGATAATAGAGCTCGAACTGGCGCTCGGCCAGCGCCAGGCGCAGGTCGAGCGCCACCTGCAGGCGGGCCTGGGCGGCCAGTTGCAGGTCGGGGGTGAAGTAGCTGTAGCGGTTGCGCCCGCCGTTCTTGGCCGCGTACATCGCCTGGTCGGCGTGGCGCAGCAGCGCCTCCGGGTCGCTGGCGTCGGACGGGTAGAGCGCGATGCCGACGCTGGCCGAGACCTGGCCGCTGTCGCCGTCCAGCG
Organism: Rugamonas violacea; assembly: GCF_016461825.1. GTDB lineage: Bacteria > Pseudomonadota > Gammaproteobacteria > Burkholderiales > Burkholderiaceae_D > Rugamonas. Next base: position 130,361 of record NZ_JAEMNU010000049.1, read on the forward strand.
CGAACGGACGGCTCAGGTTGTCGAGGATGTTCTGCGCGATGCGCTCGACGCTGGAGACGTGGTCGAGGCCGGACAGGATGATGGTGAATTCGTCGCCGCCCAGCCGCGCCAGGGTGTCCGAGGCGCGCACGCAGCCGCCGATGCGGCGCGCCGCCTCGACCAGCAGGCTGTCGCCGCCGTCGTGGCCGAGCCGGTCGTTGACCTGTTTGAAACCGTCCAGGTCGATGAACAGCAGCGCCAGGAACAGGCCCTCGCGCCGCGCCTTCTTGATCTCCTGGCGCAGCCGGTCCTGGAACATGTGGCGGTTGGGCAGGCCGGTCAAGGTGTCGAAATTGGCCTGCTGCCACATCAGCTCGGACGACTCGCGCCGCGCCGTGATGTCGCTGACCAGCGCCAGCGCCCCCAGGTAGGCGCCGTCGGGGTCGAAGATCGGATTGGTCGCCAGCGTGGCCCACAGCTCGCTGCCGTCGCGGCGCAGGAACTTGAACTCGTGGCGCTCGGCGATGCCGTGCTGGCGGCGGACGATGTTGCGCTCGAGGATGGCGCAGCCCTCGGCGTCCATGAAGGCGGTCAGCGGCTGCTCGAGCATCTGCTCGATGCCGTAGCCGAGCATCTGCGCCATCTTCGGGTTGACGAAGGTGGTGCGCGACTCGGCGTCGATCTCCCAGATGCCCTCCTCGGCGTTGTGGACGATGCGGCGGAAGCGCTCCTCGCTGCGCTCCAGGGCGGCCAGCTTGCCCTCGGCCAGTTCGAGCACCACGCGGAAAGCCTGGCCGCTGCCGTCGGCGCTGGCGCGCAGGGTGACCGCGAAGCCCTGCTCGTGGCGCGCCCGCGTCATCTGCAGGTCGCAGCGCTCGACCTCCTTGCTGTTGAGGGCGCGCCGGACGAAGCGGTCGAAGTCGTCGAGGAAGCGGGCGCAGATGAAGGAACGGAAATGCATCTGCTGGGGATTGTGGCGCGCCACGCCGAGCAGGTCGGCGCCGACCAGGTTGATCTGCAATATCGTGGTGTCGAAGCCGAGCACGAAGTAGCCGACCGGCGCCAGCAGGTAGACGTCGTTGAACAGGCCCTGCTCCTGCTCCAGGCGCAGGCGCTCGGGCGTCAGGGCGGCCTCGATGCTGGACTGCGGCGCCAGCGCGCCGCTGCCGACGCCGACCGCCATCATGGCGTGGTAGGCCTGCACGGACGAGGCGTCGGCCAGGCCGGCCAAGCCGGCCGTCAAGGGCGTCCGCTTGCGTTTGGACAAGCTGCTCGCCACCGGTTGATCGTCGTCCATATGACCTCTCTGCGCCGGCCGCGGCCATCGCGCTGGCAAAATCGTGCAAAAGAGAATGCTGGCAAGTCTAGACTAGCATCTAAGCCCGGCGCTGTCGATGGTCCCGCGGCGGCGCGGCGGCCTTTTCCGCCACAGCCGCGCCGGCCTCAGCGGTGCGGCCGGTTCAGGCGCCGTTCGGCGCGCCGCTGCAGCGCCTCGAAGGCCAGGCTGAGCAGCCAATAGATGGCGGCCGCCGCCAGGTACAGCGGCAGCGGCCGGAAGGTGGTGGCGATCACTTCCTTGGTCGACAGCATCAGCTCGGTCATGGTGATCACCGACACCAGCGAGGTGTCCTTGATCAGGCTGATCAGGGTGTTGCCCATCGATGGCAGCGCCAGCCGCAGCGCCTGCGGCAGCACGACATGGCGCAGGGTGGCCGGGTAGCCCAGGCCCAGGCTGTAACCGGCCGCCCACTGGCCGCGGCCGACGCCCTCGATGGCGCCGCGCAGGCTTTCCGACAGGAAGGCGCCGGCGTTCAGGCTGAGCGCCAGGATGCCCGCCGTGACGGGCGAGAATTCAATGCCGACGCTGGGCAGGCCGTAGTAGATGACGAACATTTGCACCAGCAGCGGCGTGCCGCGCATCAGGCTGACGTACAGCGTGGCCGGCCAGCGCGCCAGGCGCCACGGCAGGATGCGCAGGATCGCCGTGGGGAAACCCAGCAGCAAGCCGCCCAGCATCGCCGCCAGCGCGAACAGCAGCGTGTAGCCGGCGCCCTTGAGCATCACCGGCGCCGCCTCGCTCAGCAGCGCGAACAACTCCATGCTAGGGCGCCGTGGTGACGTCGCTGCCGAACCACTTCAGCGAGACCGCCTTCAAGCTGCCATCGGCGCGCAGCTGGTCCAGCGCCTGGTTCAACGCCGCCTTGAACTGCGGATTGCCCTTCTGGAAGGGGATGCCCATGCGCTCGACCTGGCCGACCCGCGCCCCGGCCTTGATCGGCAGGTTCGAGGCCTTCAGCAGATAGGCCGCCATCAGGCTGTCGTTGAGCGCCGCGTCGATCCGGCCGACGGCCAGGTCCTGCATCGTCTCGGCGGCGGCCGGATAGCCGCGCACCTCGATGCCGCCGACCGCCTTGGCCTGCTGCTCGTAGACGCTGCCCTGGCCGACGCCGAGCTTCTTGCCCTTCAAGGCTTCCAGGCTGGGATAGCTGGCCGCCTCGCTCTTGCGCACGATCAATTGCGGCGACGAGTAGATATACGGCGTGGAGAAATCGAAGGTCTGCTCGCGCTTGGGGTTGATGCCGACCTGGGAGATGATCACGTCGTACTTGCCGCCCGACAGCCCGGCCAGGATGCCGGCCCATTCGCTGCTGACGAACTCGGGCTTGACGCCCAGCTTGGCCGCCAGCAATTTGGCGACGTCGACGTCGTAGCCGGCCAACTGGCCGCTCTTCTGGTCTTTGTAGTTGAACGGTGGATAGGTGCCCTCCAGCGCGACCCTCAGCGTGCCGCGCGCCTTGACGGCGGCCAGCAGGTCGGCGGCGGCCGGCGCCGGAGCCGCCACGGCGGCGGCGCCAAGCAGCAGGGCCAGCGGCACGGCGGCCAGCCAACGGCGGCGGGGCGAACGGGGAAGGGAAATGGCGATGGGCATGACGTTCCTGTGTCGAATGGGGGAAAACGGCGGCGCTGCCGCCGGGGTTAGCGGGGGTAGCCGGGCTGGCGCCGGCGCCGGCCGAAATGATGGCCCACCACCAGCGTCGAACTGGCGATCAGGCTGCTCAAGCCTATCATCAGCTGGATCAATTTATCGTCGGGCAGCAGCCACATCGCGCCGGCCGGCGCCTCGACCTGGGCCGCCGCCATGATCAGCGGCGCCACCCAGTCGGCCTCGGCCGTCAGATCAAGGATGACGGCGCCGTCGGCGCTGGTTTGCATGAAGATGTCGCCGCCCTCGGCCAAGGTGAAGCAGACGCCGTAGCCGCTCTCGTTCTTGCCGATATTGTCCTGCATGCAGCGGTTGTGCTCCTCGATCCACAACTCGACGTCGCCGGCGTTCTCCAGCGCGCTCCACGGCACCGGGCGGAAGCGCGGCGGCACGACTGGCTCCGGCTGATTGTCTACTGCGTCCTGCATGTTCATCCTGACTTTCTGGGGTCTACCGGCCCGTGGCTACGGACCAAAGCGTTAGTTTAGCCGATCTTGCAGACGCAGAAATTTTTGCCGCCGCCGTGACGGCGCGCATCGGCGCGCCGGCAACTTCCGCGCCGGCCGCCGGTCCAAACCAATATGCTGAAGTACCGCAATGCCAGCGAGGACGCGGTGCCGCTGCCGCCCTACCATTACGGCTGAGCGCGCGTCGGCCAGCGTTGCGTCCGGCTGGCCCTCGGCCGGCGGCGCCGCTCAACCCTTCCAGGTGCGTTTGAGTCCGGTATCGGCGTGGATCCAGCCGCCGCGCGGTCCCTCGCGGTAGTAGAAACCCACCCCGCCTTGACGGAAGCTGCGCACCAGGCCGCCCAGCACTTCGGCGTTCAGGTTGGGGATGCGGATGTCCGCCGCCCGCCCGGTGATGTGCAGCGACTGGCGCGCCGCCGGCACGCCGGCCTCGATCAGCTTCTTGTTCGAGTTCGGCGTGCGGTAGCCGGACAGGATCTCCAGCGGATGGTCCATGCCGTAGCGCGCCACGAAGGCCTGGGTGCCCCACAGCGTTTCGAACAACTTGGGATCGATAGGCGCGGTTTCCTTGCCGTTGACGTCGCGCATCAAATGGCACAGCTCCTGGTAGGCCGAATCGATCACCTCGCCGTCCTTCCAATACAAGATCTTCGCCTTCTCGCCGCTGGCCGGCCGCGTCACGCTGAGCACGCGCGGCTTGAGCCAGAACTCCAAGTCCAGCGCCTGGGCGTCGAAGATGTCAGGTGGTGGCGCCAGATCGGTCGGTTCGGCCGAACTCGGCGCCTGCGCCAGCAAGGTGGCCGGCTTCGCCGCCTTGGCCGCATGGGCGCCGGTTTTGCTGGCGGTGTGGACGGCCGCGCTATCGGCGCCGCCGTGGGCGCTGCGGGCGGCGCAGCCGATCAGCGGCGTGGCCAGCATGCCGAGCGCGCTCAAGCCCAGGCCATGTTGAAGAAAATTTCTACGCGATACCATAATGCTTCCATTGAGACAATGTTCTCACTATAGCCTATAGGTGGGGGAATTGAAAAACCCCACGCGGAAAAATTCACCTGCGGCGGCGCCGCCGACCGCGCCGCGCCATCACGCCGCCGTCACGCCGCCGCGCGCTCCCTGCCGCTCAACAGCAGCGCGTCCGGTGCGTCGAGCAGATAACCCTGGGCCAGCACCGGCACGCCCGCCGCCACCGCCAGCCAGCGCAGCAGCGCCAGCGCCGTGCTCGCCTCCAGCCGCTTGAACACCAACCGGATGCCCTGCGCATGGCAGGTTTGCGCCAGCCGCAGTAAACCGGGCTGGTCGGCCTGGCCGAGCAGGCGGGCGTCGAGCTTGAGCACGTCCGGCCTGAGCCGCGCCAGCAAGTCCAGCGCCTCGACCGGCCCCGAAGCGTTGACGGCGAAGCGGAAGCCGTTGCGGCGATAGTTGTCGGCCACGTACTGCAGCAACCAACCCTGTTGCGGCGTCACCTGCGGCAGTTGCAGCACGATGCGCTCGATCGGCAGGCCCAGCGCGGCCAGGATGCGCTGGAAGGCGTGGCCGTGGTTGCTGCTGACGGCGCTGAGCAGGCGGTCGTGCACGTTCAAATACAAGTCGGCCGGCTCCTGCCCGGCGGCCGGCGCCTGCAACTGGCGGAAGAAATTGATCGCGTGCAGCATGCGGCACAACCGATCCAGCTCGATCGACTCGTCGTCGCTGGCGGCATGGTCGAGCAGCTTCCACAGCGACAGCCCCTGGTCGGCCACGGCCACGCCGCGCGCCAGGCCCTCGTAGGCCAAGGCCGGGCCGGCCGCCGCGTCGAGCTGGCGGATCGGCTGGAAGGCGCTGCCCATGGTGCAGTTGAAGAAGCGTCCCTGCGCCTTGCCGTCGGCGTCAAGCCAGATCGACGAGGTGGCGCCGCCGGCGCCGGACAGCCGGGCCAGGTAGTGCTGCAGCACCGGATAGGACACCGGATGGGAAAGCACCGGCGCGACCGGCGGCGCGGTGGATGGTGTGGCCGCCGGTTGAGCGGTTTGAGTGGTTTGAGCGGGTTGTGCGGGTTGAGCGGGCTGGGACATCGACGGACTCCTTGGTCGGCACGCCATGACGATCTTGTGAGCTGGCGCTGGGAAGCACAGACTACGGCCGGCGGCGGCAAAAACGAAGGAATCGTTTCGGCCATCCATATACGCGGCGTGCATAAGGATGGCGCCGCAGCGGCAGGAATATGCATATGCCAAAAACTTCCTTCCCGCCACGCCGGCACCGGTCTATCGTCGGACATCGACAGTCCGCCACCGCCCCGCCATGTGCCAACTCCTCGCAATGAACAGCAGCAAACCAGCCGCGCTCGGCTTCTCCTTCGCCGGCTTCGCCGAGCGCGGCGGCCGCACCGGCGAGCACAAGGACGGCTGGGGCATCGCCTTCCACACCGACACCGGCTGCCGCCTGATCACCGACCACCTGGCCTCGATCGACTCGCCGCTGGCCGCCGAACTGAAGCGCCAGCCGATCAAGGCGCGCAACATCGTCGCCCACATCCGCAAGGCCACCCAGGGCCGCGTCGCGCTGGAGAACAGCCACCCCTTCGCCCGCAGGCTGTGGGGGCAGACCTGGTCGTTCGCCCACAACGGCGACCTCGGCCAGTTCGCCCCGCCGCCCGGCGCCTACCATCCGGCCGGCGACACCGACAGCGAGAAGGCCTTCTGCCACCTGCTGTCGGGCCTGCTGCAACGTTTCCCGCACGGCCAGCCGGCGCGCCACCTGCTGTACGCCGCGCTGCTCGAACTGGCCGGCGCCGTCGCCGCCCACGGCAGCTTCAACTTCCTCCTCTCGAACGGCGCGCTGATGTTCGCCCACTGCTCGACCAGCCTGCACTATGTGCTGCGCGCCTATCCCTTCTCGGTGGCGCGACTGATCGACTGCGACCTGAGCATCGACTTCCGCCAGCACAACCATCTGGACGACCGCATCGCCGTCATCGCCACCGCGCCGCTGACCAGCGACGAGCCCTGGCAGGCCTTCGCGCCGGGCGAATTGCGCCTGTTCGTCGCCGGCCAGGCGGTGGCCAGCCCGGCCGCGCCTGAGCCCAGCACGCGCCGCCTGCGCTTCGCCATCTGCTGAGCCGGCTGCTGGGCCGGCTGCCGAGCCATCTGCCGGGCCGGCGGCGCGCCGGCGCTGCCATTGCGCACAGTGCGTGGCATCGGCTACCATGCTTCATACGCTTCAACATTGCCGAGAACCATGCCAACCACGATCGCAATCATTGAAGACAACCTGGAATTCCTGCGCCACTTCAGCGCCGTGGTCGAGGCCAGCGACGGCCTGAGCTTGCTCGGCGTGGCCAGCAACGGCCGCGACGGCATGGCGCTGATCGAGCGCGCCCGCGCCGACCTCTACCTGATCGACCTGGGCCTGCCCGACATGGACGGCGTCGAACTGATCCGCCACGCCCTGCAACGCCACCCCGGCTGCGACGTGGTGGTGGTCACCGTGTTCGGCGACGACGCCCACGTTATCGCCAGCATCGAGGCCGGCGCCACCGGCTATCTGCTCAAGGACAGCGCCCCGGCCGCGATCCTCGACTGCGTCCGCGTGCTGCGCGAGGGCGGCGCGCCGGTCAGCCCGGTGATCGCCCGCAAGATCCTGCAACGCCTCGGCAAGGCCGCCGCCGCGCCCGGGGCGGCGCCGGCCTTGCCCCAGGGGCCGGCCGAGCGCCCCCTGGTGACCGAGCGCGAGATCGAAATGCTGCGCGCGCTGGCCAAGGGCCTGAGCTTCAACGAGATCGGCGACATGTACGGCATCTCGCCGCACACCGTGGCGCGCCACGTCAAGAACATCTATAAAAAACTGGCCGTGCACTCGCGCGGCGAAGCCGTCTACGAAGCGACCGCGCTGGGCCTGCTGTAGATGGTGTCGCGGGGCCGCCCAC
>NZ_JAEMNU010000049.1:137695-160284 GCF_016461825.1 Rugamonas violacea
AACTGACGCTGGTCGTGCTGGGCGGCGCCACCGCGCTGAACCTGCTGATCGGCGCCATGCTGGCCCTGTTCCTGCTGCAAAGCTACCAACAGACGCTGGAACACGCCAAGGTGACGGCGCACAACCTGTCGACGGTGCTCAAGGAAAACATCTCCGGCACCCTGCGCGCCCTCGACGCCTCGCTCGGCAGCACCGCCGACGACCTGCTGCAACTGCCCGCCGGCGCCGCCGGCCTGCTGGCGCAGCTGCGCGAGCGCCAGCCTGAACTGGGCGCGCTGCGCGTCTTCGACGCCGCCGGCCGAGTGCGCCAGGGAACGCCGCTGCCGGCGGACACGGCCGGCGCCGGAGCCGTCGCCGGACAGGCTTGGTTCCAGTCCCTGCAAGGCCGACCCGGCGCCGGCCTGAGCATCAGTCCGCCGCGCCTGGACCGCGCCAGCGGCCGCTGGCACGTGCTGCTGGCGCGCGCCATGCGCGACGCCGACGGCCGCCTGCGCGGCGTCTTGGCGGCCGAGGTCGACTTGGCGCGGCTGTCGAGCGCCTTCTCGCTGGTCAGCGTCGGCGCCAAGGGCACGATGACGCTGAGCTCGTCCGACGGGCTGGTCTTCGCCCGCTACGCCCGGCTGCGCTACGACGACGCGATGATCGGCAAGGCCCTGGTCTCGCCCAAGCTGCGCGCCTACATCGCCTCCGGCAAGCGGCCCGAGGCCTATCTGTTCACCTCGCAGCAGGACGACACCGAGCGGCTGGTCTCGCTGCAACGCATCTTCGACCGGCCGCTGCTGGCCGCGCCGGCCAATCTGTACTTCAGCGTCGGCCTGGCCAGCGACGACTATCTGCAGAAGTGGCGCGAGGAGGCGCGCGCCGCCGCCATCATCATGCTGTTCAGCCTGCTCATCAGCGGCGCCGCCGCCTGGGGCCTGCTGCGCCTCTGGGGCGAGCGCGAGGCCCACCAACAGCAATTGCGCGCCTTCGAGCGCGAACACGCCGTCAACGACGAGCGCCTGCGCATCATACAAGACCTGCACGACGGTGTCGGCTCGCAGCTGCTGAGCACCTTGATGATGGTGCAGGCTGGCAATGCCAGCCGCGAACAGACCGTCCTCCTGCTACAGGAATGCATGGACGACATGCGTCTGGCGATCGACACGCTGGCGCCGGACGAGCCGGACCTGCTGCCCGTGCTGGGCAACTTCCGTTTCCGCATGGAGGCGCGCTACCGCGCGGTGGGCATGGAATTTCTCTGGACCAACCACGCCCTGCCCGACGCGCTGACCCTGGCGCCGCACGCCGGCCTGCAGGTGCTGCGCCTGCTGCAGGAGGCGCTGGCCAATGTGCTGCGCCACGCGCAGGCGCGGCGGCTCAAGATCGATGTGTATTTTTCCCCGCGCGAACTGCGGGTGCGGGTCGAGGATGATGGGGTCGGCATGGCGACGGCGACGGCGCCGCTGGGCGCCGGTCGCGGCCTCGCCAATATGCGAATGCGCGCGCACAAACTTGGCGCCACGCTGGACTGGCGCGCCGCCGGCGGCGATGCGCAGCGACCCGGCACCGTGGTCGAGCTGAGCCTGCCGCTAAAATAAGAAAACCCAAAGGCGCAACCTGGGGTCGGACCCCCGGGGGGCCGACCCCGGCCTCCCGCCTTTGGGTGGTTTTGTTCTCGCCGCCTCAACTGAGCGGCAACTGGCTCAAAGCGAATTCGAGTTGCAGTTGCAGAAACGTTTACGCTTGCCGTCGGGCTCGCCGGCGACGGCGTCGAGTTGCTTCCAGAAGAAAATGGTTTCCACGCCGTAGGGCGAACGCACCTTACCGGCCTGCACATAACCCTGGCTGGCGAAGAACTCCTCGCCGCTGGCCGTGCTGTGCAACTGCAGCGCCTTGACGCCCCAGCTGCAAGCCTGCTGCTCCATGCGCTGCAGCAGGGCCTTGCCGATGCCCTGCCGCCGCGCCTCCGGCAACAGATAGCACAGCGCCAGCTTGCCGGCGCCGGTCAGCAGGGCGACGCCGACGACCTCGCCCTGGTCGACGGCGACCAAGGAAAAATTGGTCGGCGATGTGAACCAGCTCGCCACCGTCTCCGGGTTCTTGTTGCCCAACCAAGCGCCCAGGATGGCCGGGTCGTCCCTATGATCGGAAACACAACATTCCTCGATCGAACGACGTAACACATTGCATGCGGCAGACGCATCTGTCAACGCAGCAATACGAATTTCAAGACTCATGAACGCTCACAAAATATTCCCGATAGCAAAATGAAGCAGGTTTCAACTGGCTTCTCAGTGCGTAAGCCACTATACACCAAGCGGCAAACAGCGTTGCACACCGGTCCTTTCCAGCCTCCCGCCATACTGCATCGTCGCACTTGTCTTGCCCACGAATGCTTGCAAGAATCCTTATGCGGATTTTGCTGCAAACCCTTGTGTTCGATACCATCTAAGCATATTACGAAAAATTCGTATCTTTTCCGGGCCGGATTTTAGACTATGGCAGTCTGTTTTCACAATAGAGCCCACCATGTCAAACAATTTTTCCGCAAAAACCGCCCGCGCCTTGCCACGCCGCGGCTTCCTGGCCGGCAGTTTCGCCGCCGCCGCCGTCCTGCTGGCCCTGCCGCTGAGCGCCACGGCCGCCGACACCGTGCTGCTCAACGCCTCCTACGACGTCACGCGCGAACTGTTCAAGGACATCAACCCGGCCTTCATCGCGGAATGGAAGAAAAGCACCGGCGAAACGCTGACCATCAACCAGTCGCACGGCGGCTCGTCCAAACAAGCCCGCTCGGTGGCCGACGGCCTCGAAGCGTCGGTGGTGACGATGAACCAGGCCAACGACATCGACCTGCTGGCCGATCGCGGCCTGGTGGTGGCCGACTGGGCGAAAAAATTCCCCAACGGCGCCGCGCCGTTCTATTCGACCATGGTCTACCTGGTGCGCAAGGGCAATCCGAAACACATCAAGAGCTGGGACGACCTGGGCAAGCCGGACGTCAAGGTCATCATTCCCAACCCCAAGACCTCGGGCAACGGCCGCTACAGCTATCTGGCGGCCTGGGGCGCCGTGATTAAAAAAGGCGGCAGCGAGGCGCAGGCGCGCGACCTGGTCGGCCGCATCTTCAAGAACGTGCCCATCCTCGACGCCGGCGGCCGCGCCGCCACCACCACCTTCACCCAGCGCCAGATCGGCGACGTGCTGATCACCTTCGAAAACGAGGTGCAACTGGTGCGCAGCGAGTTCGGCGACAACTTCGAGGTGGTCTACCCGGCCAACTCCATCCTGGCCGAATCGCCCGTCGCCGTGGTCGACAAGGTGGTCGACCGCCGCAACATCCGCAAGCAGGCCACCGCCTACCTGAACTTCCTCTACTCGGAAGCCGGCCAGGAGATCGCCGCCAAGCACTTCCTGCGCCCCCGCTCGGCGGCCGTGGCCAAGAAATACGCCGCCAGCTTCAAACCGATCAGCCTGTTCACCGTCGACGAGGTGTTCGGCGGCTGGAAGGCGGCGCAGAAGAAGCACTTCGACGACGGCGGCGAGTTCGACCAGATCTACCAATCCAAATAAGGATATGCGCAAGCATTCGTTTCCAAATGGCCGCGATCGACGTACTCTGAAGACTCAGAATTGATCGGAATCGCTGATAATTCAACGTCATTTATAAGGAATTCTGATGGCCATCTCGGAAATTAATGTACGCAACCAGTTCCCCGGCAAGATCAAGGAAATCATCTTCGGGCCGGTGGTGTCCGAGGTCGACGTCGAAACGGCGCACGGCATCGTCACCTCCGTCATCACCTCGCGCTCCATCCACGACCTGGGCCTGAAGGTCGGCAGCGAGGTGATCGCCCTAGTCAAATCGACGGAAGTGTCGATCGCCAAGATTCAATAGTTGGCTCAGTAATTGGCTTCAGTAGCACTCCGAGGGGAGTTTAGTTTGTAGCACGGCAATTTGCAGCACAGCAACAATTCCAATCTTGTTGCTCTTCTTGAGCCCCGGCCAGCCACTGTCCGGGGCTCTTTTTTCATTCTTCAGTCCGCACGACTTACATTCAATAGACGAGAATTCACTTTAATGTTATTGTCTATCCTTAGGAAAATATTGCCGTATGGCTAGAATAGTACGCGCAGCGCCGCCTCCCGGCGCCCGATAGACGCCACCCCTCACGACTACCCAAGATGCTCAAAAAAATCGTCGCTTTACTGCTGACATCATTCTCCGTCGCCGCCGTCGCGGTGCCGCTCGGCTCCCAATCGGTGCTGGTGGTGGAAGACGGCACCGGCAAGATCTTGCTGGAAAAGAACGCCAACGTCCAAGTACCGATCGCCTCGCTGACCAAGCTGATGACGGCGATGGTCGTGCTCGACGCCAAACAAGACATGGACGCCCCGATCAGCATCGACAAGACCGACGTCGACATGCTCAAGCACAGCACCTCGCGCGTGCCGGTCGGCGCCGAGATCGCCCGCCGCGACGTGCTGCAACTGGCCCTGATGTCGTCCGACAACCGCGCCGCCGCCTCGCTGGGGCGCACCTACCCGGGCGGCAGCAGCGCCTTCGCCGCCGCCGTGCGCGCCAAGATCAAAGCGCTGGGCCTGACCCAGACCGTGATCGAAGAGCCGACCGGCCTGTCGCCGAACAACCGCTCGACCGCCGCCGACCTGGTCAAGATGGCCACCGCCGCCTCGGCCTACCCGGACATCCGCCGCATCACCACCGACACCAAGGACATCATCAGCATCAACGGCCGCAAGGTGGAGTACCACAACACCAACCGCCTGGTCGGCGCCAAGGGTTGGGACATCGGCATGTCCAAGACCGGCTACACCGAAGAGGCCGGTCGTTGCCTGATCATGCGCATCAAGGCGGCCGGCAAGAACGCCACCGTGGTGATGCTCAACGCCCGCGCCAACTCGGCCCGCATCGTCGATGCGCTCAACATCCGCCGCTTCATCGCCGGTCCGGACGCCGAGCCGAAGGTCATCGCCGTCGGCGGCAAGCGCCACAAAAAGGCCGTCAAAGCCAGCACCCGCCGCCACCGCCGCGCCTCCTAATTCCAGCGCAACGCCATCCAAGCCGGGCCCGCAGCCCGGCTTTTTCACGTCCCCAGCGCCCGCAGCTTCCCGGGATTAGTCCCGGGGTCAGTGCCGACATTCGGACACGAGCTCATGCATCGCGCCCATTCCGGAAACCAATTGTCCGAATGTCGGCACTGACCCCGGCTCACTGACCCCGGCTCATTTGTATTAAACGGCCGATTCCGGACACTCCCCGCAAACCCGCATGGATACTGGCGCTCGCAAGCCAAGCACATTTCTGCCATGCTTAAAGTTGGTGTTTATATGCCAATTTTCAGCATGAATTCCAACAATAGCCAAGAAAAATGGCGCCCCGCGAAGGGCGCCATGTCTCGGCTCGCCACATATTGCCGCAACCGTCGCGGCCGGAATCGATACGCGCTAGGCCGCCGGCAAATCGAGCAGTTCGCGCAGGCCGGAGGCGCGCTGGGTGCGCGCGGCGATGGCGTCGAGCAGCACCTGCGGCGCCGGCGTGAGCAAGGTGAACAACTCGCGCGCGCGGGTGATGCCGGTGTAGACCAGCTCCCGGGCGAGCACCGCCCCGCCCTCGCGCGGCAACACCATGACGGTGTGGCTGAACTCGGAACCTTGCGATTTGTGCACCGTCATGGCAAAGGCGGTCTCCACATTGCGCAGGCGGGTGGCCAGCACGCTGCGCACTTTGTCCCCCTCGGAAAAGTAGACGCGCAGATAGCCGGGCCGCGCCGGATCGGGCAGGGTCAGGCCGATGTCGCCGTTGAACACGCCGGTGGCGTAATCGTTGCGTGTCACCATCACCGGCCGGCCGACATACCATTCGCCGCGTTTGCGGATCAGCCCGGCGCCCTCCAGCTTGTGCTCGATCGCCTCGTTCAGGCCGGCCACGCCCCACTCGCCCTCGCGCACCGCGCACAGGATGCGGAACGCTTCGAAGCTGCGCAACACCTCGCCCACCCAACGTTGATGGCCGCTGTCGTCGGCTTGGCCGGGGCCGGCCTGGATCAATTTCAGGTAGGGCCGATAGCCTCCGCCTATCTCGTCGCTGCGTCCGGCCAGCGCGAGTTGCAGCACGTCGGACTGTTGCGCCGGCGCGATCCAGGCCAGTTTGCCGCCGCTGTCGGCGCGCAGCACCTCCTGCGCGGCGGCGGCGTCGCCGGCGTTGACGGCCAGCGCCAGCGCACCGATCGGACCGCTGAAGCGCCGGCTCTGGCGCAACATCACGGTCTGCTGGGCCAGCGGGCCGCCGTCGCCGACAAAACTGTCGGGGATGGTCTGGCCGCTGCTTTCTTGCACATATCGCAAGGTTGCCGCCGAATAGGCGCCGGCCTGGGCCTCGTGGCACAGGTCGCCCAGCACGGCGCCGGCCTCGACCGAGGCCAGCTGGTCCTTGTCGCCGAGCAAGACCAACATCGCCTGCGGCGGCAGCGCGTCGAGCAGCGCCGCCATCATTTCCAGATGCACCATCGAAGCCTCGTCGACAATCAGCACGTCGACGTCGAGCAGGTTGCCGGCGTGGTGCTGGAAGGCGCGCGTGCCCGGCCGCGCGCCCAGCAGGCTGTGCAGGGTACGCGCCGCGCCCATGCGCGCCGCCAGCTCGCGCAGCGGCAGCGCCGGGCCGACCTTGTCGGCCAATCCATCGAGGGCGTGGTCGATCGACTGCTTGAGCCGCGCCGCCGCCTTGCCGGTCGGTGCCGCCAGCGCGATGCGCAGCCGTCCGCTGCCCTCGCCGGCGGTGGCGAACAACAGCGCCAGCAAGCGCGCCACGGTGTAGGTCTTGCCGGTGCCCGGACCGCCGGTGATGATCGCCATATTGCCGTGCAGGGCGACGGCGCAGGCGATTTTCTGCCAGTCCGGCCCGCCCTCGCGCGGCGCGTGCTCGAACAGCAGGTCCAGCCAGCGGCGCACTTCGGCCAGGTCGGGCTGGCGTGGCGTCAGCGCGCGGCCGCGCACGGCGTGCGCCACCAAGGTCTCGTCGCGCCAGTAGCGGCGCAGGTAGAGCCGCTCGCCGTCGAGCACCAGCGGCTGCTCGAAATCCAGGTCGCCGACCGCCCACACCTGCTCGCAGGCGGCCAGCAGCGTGCGCCAGGCGGCGCCGCGCTTGGGCCAGACGCCGGCCGCGTCACGCAGGCCGCGCCAGCTGTCCTCGCCCCAGCCCAGCAGGCCGGCCGGGTCGCGCGCCAACTCGTCGAGCTCCAGACAGCTATGGCCGCGCCCTTCAAGTTCGGACAACAGCACGCAAACCAGCGCCAATTGGGGCGAACCGCCGCCGATCGACGCGATGAAACGGGCGAAGGCGGCGCTCAGGCGGCGCAGCTGGCCGTCCTCGGTGAGGGCGTCGACCTGGGCCAGCAGCGTCAGCGTGGCGGCGTCGACCGGCGTCGGCCGGAAGGTGTGCGGATCAATCGTCATGTTCAAATTCCGGCTCGGTGGCCTCGTCGAGTAGTCGGTCCAGGCCGTCGAGCAGCGCGGCGTCCGGCGCCAGCAGATGGCAGCCGTGGGTGTGCGGGTTGGCTATGCCGCGCAGGAACAGGAACACCGCGCCGCCCAACTGGGTCGCCGGGTCGTAACGCTCGCCCAGTCGGCTGGCCAGCAGGCGGTGCAGCGCCAGCATATAAATCGCGCCCTGGATGTCGTAACGGTGCTCGGCCATGCCGGCCGCCAGCGCGCCACGATGGTAGGCGGCGTCGCCGGAACCGAGCGCGTTCGATTTGTAGTCGACCACCCAGTAGCGGCCCTCATGTTCGAACACCAGATCGGTGAAGCCTTTCAACATGCCATGCAGTTGCCGCTCGGGCAGCGCCGGCCGGGCGATGCCGTCCAGCAGATGCGCCGTGCACAGGCGGTCGAGCGCGCCGGTGCTCAGGCGCTCGCTGGGGAACCAGAACTCCATCTCCGGCAGCACCGAATCGAGCTGGCACAGCGCCACGCCCAGCGCGGGCAAGGGCGTGGTGGCGATGGCGCGCAGCCAGGCGATGCTGTCCTCCTGGCGGTGGCCCCAGCCGGCGCGGTCGATGCGCTTGGCCAGGCGCGCGTCGAACTGCTCGTCGTCGACGCTGCCGAAACCCTCCTGCCCCATCCACTCCAGCTGCTCGTGGAGGAAGTTGCCGGGCACGGAGCCGCGCGGGAAGCGGTGCCAGGGCGCGTCCTCGGTGCGCGACGCCGCCAGCAAACCGCTCGGCGCGTCCTCCTGCTCCAACAACTTTTCCTCCAGCGCGCGGCGCGGCACATGGCTGGCGCCAAGCGTGCCGACCCGCCGCGCCAGCGAGGTGAAGCTGCCCACCGTCCAATCGCGCTCGAAGCGGCCCTTGTACTGCGCCGGCTCGACCAGCGCCGCGCGCCGCTCCACCCGGCTGAGGAAGTTCATTTGCTGCGGCGGCGCCAGCGTGGCGATGGCGATGTGCTTGCAGTCGCCGCGCAGATACTCCCAGCGTTCGAGCAACAGGCCGACCGGCAGCGCCTCGCCGCCCGTCAGCAGATAGCCCAGCGCCGACTCGTGCAGCGTGTTGTCGCCCGCCTTGCGCGCCGCCAGCGCCGCCACGCCCAGCCACAGGAAGTGGCGGGCGCGGGTCAGCGCCACGTACAACAGGCGCAAGTCCTCCTCGATGCGGGCGCGTTCGACGGCGGCCAGCGCCGCGTCGCTCAAGGCCATGTCGATCTGTCGTTGACCGTCGTCGTCGCTGTACTCGAAGAAGCTGCGGTTGCGCCGCTCCACCTTGCGCGCCGTGACGGCGAACGGCAGGTAGACCAGCGGGTACTCCAGCCCCTTGGACTTGTGCACGGTGATGACCTTGACCAGCTCGGCGTCGCTCTCCAGCCGCAGCACGCGCTCGTCGCCGCCCTCGCTGCCGCCGTCGATCTGTTCGGCCAGCCAGCGGATCAGCGCCTGCTCGCCGTCCAGCTGGCGGCTGGCCGACTGCAGCAGCTCGGCCAGATGCAGCAGATTGGTCAGGCGGCGCTCGCCGCCTGCCTGGCGCAGCAGCGCCGCCGGCAGCCCCAGCTCGTGGATGAAGCGGCGCAGCATGGCCAGCACGCCCTGGCGCTGCCAGACGATGTGCAGCGCCTTCAACTGCTCGACGCGCTGCTCCCAGGCCAGCTCGTCGGACGACAGCTGCGCCAGCTCGGCCAGCGCCAGGCCGGCCGTGCGGGTGGCGAAGGCGGCCCGCGCCAGCGCGCCGTCGAGCGGATTGGCCAGCGCCGACAGCCAGCGCAGCACGTCGGCCGCCTCCTCGCTGTCGACCACCGAATCCTTGTCCGACAGGTAGACGCTGGCCACCTTGCGCCGTTGCAGCGCCTTGCGGATCGCCGCCGCCTCCTTGCGGTCGCGCACCAGCACGGCGATGTCGGCCGGTTGCAGCCGCGCTAGGCCGTCCGGCCCCTCGAAGCCGGCGCGCGGATCGTTCAGCCGCGCCACGATGTCCTCGGCGCAGTGCCAGGCGAAGAAGTCGCGGTAACCGTCGGCCTTGAGGTCGTCGGCCACGTTGCAGCACACCGCCATCGCCGGCACCGGGCCGTCGGCCGCCATCAACACCTCCTTGCGGCCCTGCGCGCCGACCGCCTCGAACGGCAGCGGGTTGACGCCGTCCTTGCGGAAGCGGAAAGCACCGCGCGGGAAGCCGGCGCGTCCGCCCGCCGCACCGGCCACACCGTCCGCGCCGCCCTCGGCGTAGAGGAACAAGCGGTTGACGGCGTCGACCAGCGGCGCCGTCGAGCGGTAGTTGGTGCCGAGCTGATAGTGGCGCCCCTCGGTCGCCTTGCGCGCCGACAGGTAGCTGTGGATGTCGGCGCCACGGAAGCCGTAGATCGACTGCTTCGGGTCGCCGATCAAAAACAGGCCCAGGCTCGGCTCGTTGTCGGCCACGCGGTATAGCAGGTTGAAGATTTGATATTGGTTCGGCGCCGTGTCCTGGAACTCGTCGACCATCGCCACCGGATACTGCTCGGTGATGCGCTTGCGCAGCGCCTCGGCGTTCTCGCCCTGCAGCGCGGCGTTGAGCCGGTCCAGCATGTCGGCGAAACCGAACTGGCGGCCGCGCCGCTTCAACTCGTCCATGCGCAACGCCACCGAGGCGGCGGCGTGCTGGTACAGGGCATGGTTCAGCGGCACGATGGCTTGCAACGCCTCGAACAGCGCCGCGGTGGCGGCGAAATCGTCCGGCACGACGGCGCTGAAGCCCTTGCTGAAGGCGTCCTCGATGCCGTCCGGCGTCAGGCGGCGCCAGGCCGTGTCGCTGATGTCGGGCATGTGGGCCTGCTCGTCGCGCGCCCAGGCGCGCAGGCCGGCGAACCACTTGACCAGCGTCTCCGGCTTCATCTTGACGCCGTTGAAGCACTTCGGCGCGGCGGCGCGATGGTCGCCGATCCAGCGCTCCATGCGCCCGGCCCGCTCTTCCCAGCCGTCCTTCAGCGTGGCCAACTGGTTGCGCTGCTCGCGCTGCACGCGGCCGATCAGGCCGGCCAGGCTTTCGCCGCCGAGCGGCGCCAAACTGTTGGCGCGCTTGGCCAATTCGCGCACCGAGCGCTTGAGCACCGTCACGTCGGACCAGCAATCGAGCAGCGGCGCCAGCGCGCCGGCGCCCAGCGGATACACCTGCTGGCGCCAGTAGTCGTGCGCCGCGTCCTCGAACAACGCGTGCTCGTCGCTGACCAGCTCCTCGTCGAACAGGCTGCCGCTGTCGAAGGCGTGCTCGCGCAGCATGCGCTGACACCAGGCGTCGATGGTGAAAATGGCCGCCTCGTCCATCGTCTCGGCGGCCAGCATCAGCCGGTGCGCGGCCTGCTGCCGCTCGCTGTGGCCGGGATAGGAGTCGAGCAGCTCGTCGAGGAAGGGATCGGGCTTTTCGCCCTGGCCACGGAAGTAGGCCGCCGCCTCGACCAAGCGCTCGCGCACCCGGTTCGACAGCTCGCGCGTGGCGGCGCGGGTGAAGGTCATCACCAGAATGTCGGCCGGCAGCAGCGGCCGCACGAAACCGTCGGCGCCGCCGTGGCCCAGCACCAGGCGCACGTACAGCGCGGCGATGGTCCAGGTCTTGCCGGTGCCGGCGCTGGCCTCGATCAGGCGCGAACCGTGCAGGGGAAAGCGCAAGGGCGCCAATAATTCACTCATAGCTCGCACTCATAATTCGCACTCATGGTTCGGTCCCGTCACGCCGCTTGCTCGCCATGGATCATGGCCAGCGTGATCGATTGTTTCAGCCAGTCTGCCAGCGGGCCATACAGCGCCAGCGCCACGTCGGCCCACTCCTCCTCGCCGGACAGGGCGGCGAAGTCCGGCCACAGGCGGGCCAAGCACAGGTCGTCGCTCTCGCCGCTGAGTTCGAAGCCGCCGTCGTACACGGCGCGCGGATCGCCCTCCCGGGCCAGCGCCAGCGCCGTCTTGCAGGCGGTGGGCAGCGGCCGGTTCATGCCGTCGCGCCAAATCGCCACCAGGTCGGCCAGCACCGCCAGCGCGGCGTCGCGCGCCAGCGGCTGCATGGTGACGATGGCGTCGCGCGCCACCAGCAGGCCGGTGACTGGCATGCCGGCGGCGGCGGCGGCCAGCTGGCGCAGCCACATGGCGATCAATTTGTCGCCGCGCGGCTGGCCGTTCTTATCTGCCACCTTGGACGACATCTGCATCAGCCACACCGTCTCGTGGCCATCGCTGCGCAACTGGTCGACCCAGTCCTCCAGCACCACGCCGCCGAACTCCAGGCTGACCGCCAACTTGGGCGCCGCCTGCGGATAACTGGCGCGCAGCGTCAGCCAGGCGCTGCGCACCGGCACCAGCGCATCGACCAGGTCGTGCTGCCACTGCTGGCCGATCAGGCCGATCGGCAGCAGGCCCTCGCGCGCGAGCCGGCCGGCGCGCTCGCTCAAGTTGTCATAGACCTGCTCCAGCGCCTCCGGCGTGCCGGAGTCGTCGAGCATGGTGTCCTCCAGCAGATAGCGTTCCAGCGCGTTGAGCGAGAACGGTTCCTCGTCCTCGCCGACCAGCGCGACGTCGCCGAACATTACGCCGAGGCGCTGGCGGAAGAAGTAGCGCACCGGCTGGCGCAGGAAGTTGGCCAGGTTGAGCAGCTTGAGGCGGAAGGCGGCGTCGATCTCGTAGGGCGGCAGGCCGGCCGTCAACGCGGCTGCGGGAGCGTCGAACAGCGCGTCGGACAGCGCGCCGTCGCCATCCGACGCCGCCGCGGCGTGGGCGGCGCGCCACTCGCGGGCGTAGGTCAGCAAGCCGCCGGCTTCGAAGTAGCGCCGGCTGAACGGCTGCAGCGCGTGCTCGGTGCTGCGGGCGCGCAGGTCGAGCTGCCAGCCGGCCGTCAAATAGTCGCGCAGCTGCGACACCAGCACCGACGGCGGCTGCTCGCTGTTGTCGCGCACATTGCGGCCGACCCAGCTGATATACAGCTTGTCGCGCGCCGCCAGCAGGGCCTCCAGCATCAGGTAGCGGTCGTCGTCGCGGCGCGAGCGGTCGCCCGGCCGCGCCATGCCCGGCTGCGCCAGCAGGTCGAAGTCGGCCTTGGGCGCGCGGCGCGGAAAGTCGCCGTCGTTCATGCCGAGCAGGCAGACCACGCGGAACGGCACGGCGCGCATCGGCATCAGGGTGCAGAAGGTCACGCCGCCGGAAACGAACTGGTGGTTCAGGGTCGGCTCGTCGAGCGCGCCCAGCCAGGCCTCGCGCAGCACCGCCAGCGGCACCGCCTCGTCGAACTGGGCGAACTCGCAGGTGTCGAGCCAATTGTTGAGCGAGTCGTCGAGCTGGCCCAGGGTCAACCGGTCGCCCTCCTCGCCCGCCTTGAAGAAGGCGGCCAGCAGCGCGCGCGCCTGCACGCCCCACTCGGCCGGTGAGCGCGGCTGGGCCAGCAGCGCGCGCCAGTGCAGCAGCGCCTCGACCAGCTGGGCCAGCGAGCCGGCCAGCGCCGCGTCCAGGCCGCCCACCTCGGCATACGGTTCGATGCCGGCGAAGCTGGCGCCGGCGCCGCTGGCGTAACCGAGCAACATGCGCCGCACGCCGAAGATCCAGGCGTTCTGCTCGCCCGCCGGCCCCAGTCCCAGGCCGCTGCGGTGCGCCTGGTCCAGGCCCCAGCGCACGCCGGCGCCCTCGATCCACTGGCCCAGCGTGGCCAGTTCGTCCTGCGCCAGGCCGAAGCGGCCGGCCAGCGCCGGCACGTCGAGCAGATCGCGCACCTCGCTCTGGCGGCAGCGCTGCTGCGGCAGGCGCAGCAGCCATTCCAGGGCCACCAGCAGCGGATTGACGCTGCGGTCCTTGACGTCGGCGATCTCGAAGGGGATGTAGCGCGGGTCGCTGCGTTTGTGCTGGGCGAACACGGCGTGGATCGCCGCCGAGAAGGTGTCGATGTCGGGCACCATCACCACCACGTCGCGCGGCCGCAGCGGCCCGGCCTCGCCGGCCGGCGGCGCGGCGAACATCGCCAGCAACTGGTCGTGCAGCACCTCGACCTCGCGCTGCACGCTGTGGGTGATGTGGAATTCGATCGAGCGGTCCTCGTCCGGCGGCGCCACGGCCGGATGCTCGCTCAGCGGCAGCAGGTCGCGCACGGCGGCCTGCACCTGGCCCAGCAGATGGTCGCCCTGGTCGGCGCTGAACAGGTCCAGGCGCAGATTGTCGCTGCGGCCGGCGGCCGCCGCCGCCTCGTCGAACTCGTCGAGCATGCGGATGAAGTCGCGCCCCTGCCGGCCCCAGCTCGCCAGCAAGGGATGGCTGTGCGCGTGCAGCTCCTCCAGCGGGATCTGGCCCAGGTCCTGGCCTTGGCGCAGTTGCTGGCGGCGGTGCGCCGAACGCAGCAGCTCGCGCCCCTCGATGATGTCGCCCCAATAAAACTGGCAGGGATTCGGCACCGCCAGCACCACCTGGCAATGCGCCGCCAGCGCCGACAAGGCCTGCAAGCTCTGGAACGGCAGCGCCGACACGCCGAACAGCACGATGCGGCGCGGCAGCCGGCCGGCCGGCGGCGCGCCCGCCTCGATGGCCTGGACGAACTCGGTGTGCACGCTGGCGCGGCCCAGCTCACGGTACTGCTGCGGCACGTCGGCGATGACGGCGCGCCACAACTGGCCCTGCCAGCGCTGGTCCGGCGCCAGCGGCGCCAGCTCGCCGCGCGCGCTGCGCAGCTGGTCGCGGCCCTCGGCCCAGTCGGCCAGCCAGTCGGCGCGGTAGACCTGGTATTGGTCGAACAAGTCGGCCAGCCGCTCGGCCAGTTGCAGGCGGCGCTCGGCGTCGCCGTCGGCGAGGAAGTGGCGCAGCGGCGCGAACACCTCGTCGGCCAGCAGCGCCGGCAGCAGCCGCATCAAACGCCAGGTCAGCGGCGACTTGTCGAAGGCCGAGCGCACCGGCACCCGCTCGCGCCCCAGCATGCCGCGATAGGTGTCCCACAAAAAGCGCGCCGGCAGCGCCACCCGGGTGGCGGCGCAGACCCGCATGTCCTCGGCCAGCGCGATCTTCAGCCACTCGGCCACGCCGTTCGACTGCACCAGGAAGATGTCGGACTCCAGCGGGTCGAGTGGATGGTTGCGCAGCCACTGGAACACGGCGGCGCGCAGTTGCTCCATCTGATTGCCGTGCAAAATGAGCAGACCGGGGGTGACGCTGGTGGGCATGGGTTTCCGTGGGCTAGACGCGCGGCAACAGCGCCGCATTGACAGCTGGCATTATCGCCGCTGCCGGGTGGAATCGCCTATGATTCGCGGAAATTTTCTGCCATTGCGTGGTCGCTGCCCGGGCGTTCCGGGCGGCCCGCAAAACAGGCTGCTGGGGGGCGCGTGCATTATCGGTTGACTCTGAATGGAAGCGACAGTAAGCTTGCCAATTGATTACTATTACGAAACAAGTCATGCACGCATCGCGCCGACCACTGCAGCACCTCCCCCAACTGCGCCACCTCCTCCCCTTCCTCCTGCTGGCGCTGGCCAGCGCGCCCGGCCGGGCCGAAACGCCGCCCCAGCTGAGCGGCAAGATCGAAGTCGAGCTCAATTCCGGCCTGGTGCGGGGCGACTTGTGCCTGTCGCAACTGCCCGAGGGCGGCGCCGGCAACTTCCTGCTGAACCGCGGCCTGAACATCCGCCGCGTCTATGACAAGCAAACGGCCCTGCCCCTTGCCTTCGAAGGCGGCGACGACAGCGTCGGCGTCGGCGATGCCGTCCGTTACAGCATCGCCAAGGGCATCGGCGCGGCCGGCTATTGCGTCTCCTACACGGGCGCTTTCCCGGTGTTTCGCATCGACGCCGGCGACTGGGGCGACGACGACTGGAAGGGCCTGATCGCCTTCGACGGCCGCAGCATCCGCGCCGCCGACCAGACCCGGCTGTTTCCGGTGGCCGAACTCGGCGTCGGCGGCGCGCAGCTCGAAACGATGCGCTTCGACATCGAAGTCGATTGCCCGGCCTGCCGCAATCTGTACATGAACGGCGCCGCCCCGGCCGCAGGGCCGCGCGCCCGCTTCCGCTCGGATACGCCACGCGAACCGATGCTGTACGCCGGCGACTTCCCCGTCGCCAGCATCGGCGGCAGCCATTTCATCGGCGCCGACGCCAACGCCGCCGACGCCGCCACGATCGCCGCCGGCATCGATACCCTGGCCGAGTTGCACCAGCAATATATCGGCCTGCCGTATGCCGAGCGCCCCGCCTTCCTGTCGTTTGCCGCCGTCTCCAGCAAGCGCCAGTTGGGCAAAAAGAGCTGGGCCTTCGTCACCTGGCCGACCGTGGCCACCGACGGCCGCCTGCCGTTTTCGTCCATGCTGGAGACGGTGGACGGCAAGCGCCAATTGCTGCGCGACGACATCGACTTCATGAGCCACGAAATGGCCCACTACTATTTCGGCACCCGCTACCACCCGCGCGGGCCGCTGACCTGGTTCCTGACCGAGTCGACGGCCGAGTTCCTGTCGCTCAAGATCACCCGCACCGTGCGCGGCGACCTTGCCTACCAGGCCAAGCTGAGCAAATTGTTCCAACGCGCGCTCAAGCACCAAGCCCGCTTCCTCCCGCTCGACCAGGTGCGCCAGGCCAGCGACATCGACGAGGAATACCGCTACCAGCTCGGCCCCCTGCTGTTGCTGGCGCTGGAGCGTTACGCCGGCGAAGAGACCGTGCGCAAGACGCTGGGCGCCTTGGTGGCGCGTCCGCCGCAAACGCCGATGGACTACAACACGTTCAAGGCCGCCCTGCTCGAGGCCGGCGCCACCCCGGCGGCATTGCAACGCTATGCCGACGAATGCCTGCGTCCGTCGCTGGCGCAAGGCTGCCTGGCCGTCTATCGGACGGCCGGCGTGGCCCTGCGCTGACGGCGCCGCGCCGGCCGGCGGGTAGTTTTAAGCCCACAGGCGGAACGGCAACAAGCCCCAGGCCGCCAGCATGACGGTCAATTGCAGCCCGGCCAGCAAGGCCAGCACATCGGCCACGCCGGCCCGCCGGCCACCCGGCCGGAACACACTCAGGCCCAGGCCGGCCAACAGCGTCAGCGGCAGCGCCGCCGTCACCGCCGCCAGCAAGCCGCTGGCCAGGGTCAGCTCGCCCAGCCGCAGGAACGATTGCAGGTAGAAAAACGGCATGGGCAAGGCCAGCAGCAGCACACCCGCCAAGGCCGGCAACATCGGGTGCGAGCGCCCCAGCCGCCGCCTGGCCAGGCGCAGCGCGCCGGAAAACAGGATGTAGGCCAAGCCCAGCAGGCCGACAGCCAGACTCAACCACATCGGCAACAAGCTCAGCAGGGAAACCTGCCGGTAGCTCTGCGTGCCGCTGCTGACCACCCGGCCCTGCTCGGCGTCGCGCAGCAGGACGTGCGAGGGCAGCACGCGGTCGGCGGCACGGTACAGTCCGCCACCAACCGGCGCCAGTAGCAGCGTTGGCGACTGCAATGGCATGAAGCGCAGCATGGCGCCGTCGGCGCGCAGACGGACCACGTTGAAAACGGTGTCGAACCAGGCCAGGCTGGCGAAACGGTTCGGCGCCGGGACGTAGAAACCCTGCCACGCCGCCAGCTCGGCGGCCGCGGCCGGCGCAGCAAGGTCTGAGGCTGAGGCTGATGTTTTAACCACGCCGCCCGCGCCGGCGGCCACGACGGCGACCGGCGCCGCGATCTGCAGCGCCTTGATGAGCCGTTCGTTAAACAGGTGGTGGCCGGAGGCCTCGCTGTCGGTGTTGAGCGAGATGAAAAAAGCCCGCCCTTGCTGGGGGAACAAACACAGCATGGCGCGGTAGCCGATCGTGCTGCCGCCGTGGCATTTTCCGACCACGCCATGGCGGTCGCGCGTCGCCAGGCCCAGCGCGAAGCCGACCTGTAGACCGGCCCGGGCCGCCTCGCTGCCGCTCGGCCGCCCCATCGCTTGCAACAACGCCGCCGCGATGAAGGGCCGGCCGTCGACCTTGCCGTCGCCCATCAGGAAGCGGGCGAAGCGCCCCATGTCGGCCGCCGTGGTGGTGAACTGGCCGGCCGGCCGCAGATACGAAGCCAGCGCCGGCTGCGTCGCGCCGTGCTCGAAATGCCCCATCGCCAGGCGCGTGTCGGCCTGCGGCCCGTCCTGGCTGACGAAACCGAAGGTGCTGTCGAGCATGCCGAGCGGACGCAGCAGGTTGGCGTCCAGATAGGCTTCATAGCGCTGCCCCGTCAGCGCCTCGACCACCCGGCCCAGCAACACGTAGCCGGTGTTCGAGTAGGAGCAGCGGCTGCCCGGCCGACTGCGCACCTGCAACAGCCCGCCGCCGGCCAAGGCATCGTCCAATGGCGTGTCGGCCCGCGCCCGCAGGCTGAACACTTGGGCGAAACGGGCGTCGTCCAGGCCGGCGGTGTGGTCGAGCAGGTGGCGCACGCGCACCGGATCGCTGGCCTGCCAGCGGTTGTCGAAGACCACGCCGGGCAGCAGGGCCGCGACCGGCGTGTCGAGCCCGAGGCGGCCCTGGCTGACCAGGCGCAAAATGCCGACGGCCAACAAGGTCTTGGCCACCGAGCCGACCTGCACGCGGTCGCCGGCGCTCAAGGCATTGCCGTGGCGCGCGTCCTTGATGCCGGCCGCGCCGGTGGCGATGGCGCCGTCTTGCGCCACGGTGGCCCACACCGCGCCCTGCAGACCCTGTTCGCCGAGCAAGCGCGCCAGGTCCGCCGTCAGCTCGTCGGCACGGGCCGGACCGGACCCGGACGAGGCCAGCAGCACGGCGAGCAAGCCAAGCAGGCGCCGGAAAACGCCGCTCAAGCCTGCGCCCCGCCGCACTTGTCCCTGCTTGATTGGCCAGTGAATTGACTGGCATTCCAGCTGCCGCAGCGCCAACCCGGCGCGCCCGACGCGGTTTTCCTACCCATAGGGAAGTCTTTCAGTATCATTTGATGTCAAAATGCAACCACATTGCATTTTCAGCAATAATCGTCTTGCATATAGTTGAAATTAACCGTAATATATTTACAATATTTCTATAGCCGTAGTCGGATTTTATGCCAGTTTCCACACCATCCATGCAGAAAGCGAGCGAATCAGAATGACTTCCTCCATCGCCCACGGCGCCTGCGCCGTACTGCTGGCCCTGGCCACGTTCGGCGTCCAGGCCAATCCGAACCTGCGCTATGCTGTTTCTCTGCAGGAGGGCAATGGGCCGGCGAAGAACTACGGTTTGGAGGTGCCGGCCGGCACGGCGGCCAGCATCAACGCCGACGGCTTGACGCTCGACGTCGCCGCGCCGTCCGCCGAGCATCCGGGCAAGTCGCTGATCCGTCTGCAGCAGACCAAGGAAGGCTTGACCAAGACCTTGCATCTGGCCAGCATCAGCCGACCGGCCGACTCCCAGGTCCGCATCGCCTACCTGCTGTGCGCCGACGGCCTGGTCTTCATGTCGCCGGCGCCGGCCCAGCCACCGTCCTGCAAATAAGCCGCCGCCACGGCGCGCGGAGCCGCCCCCTGCCCCGCTAACCGGGCGTGTTGGCCAGCAGTTCCTGCGAGATCTGCTCGCGCAGGCGCGGCAGCAACGCATGCATCTGCGCCACCAGCTGGCTGGCGCGGCCGCCGTCCTCGTCGTGGCGGACGTGTTCCAGCGCCAGGCACAGGTCGCCGAAACTCATCGCGCCGATGGCGCGCGCCGACGACTTGATGCGGTGGCCCAGCTCGGACAACTGGATCAAATCGCCCTCGGCCAGCGCGGCGTCGACCTCGACCATGCCGTCGCGCGCCGAGTCGAGGAACAACAGCACGTACTTGCGCATCTTGTCGGGCTTGTTGCCGAAGGTCTGGCCCAGCGCCGCCACGTCGAACAGGTCGGCGTCGGCCGACAGCATCTGGCCGTCGCCGCCGCGCGCCGGCTGGTACAGCGCGCCGTTGGCCGCCGGCGTCGGTGCGGCGGCGACCGCCCCGGCGGCCGGTCCGGCGGCGGCCGCCGCCGTCCGCTCGGCGGCGCGGGCGCGCTGGTCGATCCACTTGGCCAGCACGGCGAACAGCAGCTTGGGCGCGATCGGCTTGGTGACGAACTCGTCCATGCCGGCCTCGATGCAGCGCTGCTGGTCCTCGCGGCCGGCGTTGGCCGTCATGGCGATCACCAGGGTGCCGGCCAGCTTCGGATGGGCGCGGATCATGCGGGTGGTCTCGAAGCCATCCATCACCGGCATCTGCACGTCCATCAGCACGCAGTCGAACTGCTCCTGGAACAGCAGGTCGATCGCCTCCTTGCCGTTGTTGGCGACGCAGACGGTGGCGCCCGCGTCCTCCAGCAACTCCTGGCCGACCTGCTGGCTGAACACATTGTCCTCGACCAGCAGGATGGCGGCGCCGCGTATGCTGTCGAGCACCTCCGGTTGCAGCTCGTCGCCGCTGCGTTCGAGGAAGTTGACGCCCTTGTCGAGCCGCGCGGTGAACCAGAAGGTGCTGCCCTCGCCGGGCCGGCTGTCGACGCCGACCTCGCCGCCCATCAGTTCGGCCAGCTGCTTGCTGATCACCAGGCCCAGGCCGGTGCCGCCGTATTTGCGGGTGGTCGAATTGTCGGCCTGCTGGAAGGACTGGAACAGCCGCCCCATCTCGGCCTCGCTCATGCCGATGCCGCGATCCTCCACCTCGAAACGCACCAGCGTGTGGCTGTCGCGGTCCTCCAACGGCCGGGCGCGGATGTGGATCTTGCCGTTCTCGGAGAACTTGATGGCGTTGCCGGTGAAGTTGAGCAGCACCTGTTCGAGGCGCAGCGGGTCGCCGCGCAACTGGTGCGACAGGCCGGGCCAGATCTCGTAGACCAGCTCCAGGTTCTTCCGCCCGGCGCTCTCGCCGAGCTGGTTGGAGATGTTGGCCAGCAGCGACTCCAGGCCGAAGTCGAGCACCTCCAGCTCCAGCTTGCCGGCCTCGATCTTGGAGAAGTCGAGGATGTCGTTGATGATGCCCAGCAGGTGCTGGCCGGAATGGTAAATTTTTTGCAGGTAGTCGCGCTGCTTCGGATGGGTCACCGACTTCAGCGCCAGGTGGGCCATGCCGATGATGCTGTTCATCGGCGTGCGGATCTCGTGGCTCATGTTGGACAGGAAGTCGCTCTTCGCCTGGTTGGCGGCGTCGGCCTGCACCTTCAGGTTGTGCAGTTCGGTGACGTCGGTCGACAGGGCGATCACCGCCGTCACCGTGTCGTCGAGCTCGACCGGCACCTTGACCGTCCACAGGTGGTGCACCACGCCGTCGCGGTCGGTGTACTGGCCCTCGCCGGAGCGCTTCAGGCCGTCGTCGAAGATCGGCCGGTCCTCGGCCCAGACGGCGTCGGCGCTGCGCATGGGCATCAGCTCGCGGTCCAGCCGGCCGATGATGTCCCGCACCGGCAGGCCCATCACCTCGGCCATCTTGGCGTTGGCGTAGATGTAGCGGCGGTCGGCGTCCTTCATGTAGACGTGGGCGTCGACGTTGTTGAGCACGGTGTCGAGCAGCACCCGCTGCTTGACCGCGCTGCGCCGCGAGCCGCTCAGCACCAGGAAATAGCTGTAGATCAGCATGCTGCCGGCGAAGCCGGTGAGCAGCGCGATCCAAGGGAAGAACACGTCGAAGCCGGTCAGCAGGTCGGCCTTGCGGACGCGGAAGTAGGCCTTCCACAGGCTGCCGTTGAAGTCGATCGGCAGCACCGACTCGAAATAGGCGCCCTGCTGGCCGGGCGGGATCGGCCGGGCCACCATCGAGCCGTTGTCGTTGAACAGCAGGCGGTCGGCCTTCTCGATGCTCAGGCGGCGTTGCTCGATGTCGTTGCTGCCGTCGGCGTACAGGGTCAGCTGGACCTGGCGCACCGCCATCTCGTCGATCGCCCCCTGCACCAGCTTGGGCACGCTGAAGCCGATGCCCACCGTGCCGACATACGCGGCGCGGCGGCTGGCCACGTCGCCCAGCGGCATGCCGCGGCGGTACACCGGCAGGCGCATGCCCAGGCCGATGTGCGGCAGCGGCAGCTTGACCACGATGGGCTGGCCCGAGGCGCTGACCTGGCCGCTGTCGCGCGAGATGGCCATGGCCCGCTCGATGGCCGGGTTGCTGGAGATGTCGACGCCGAACTTCTCGCGCATCAGCGCGGCCGGCTCCAGATAGGTCAGCACGGCGTAGGACGGGCGGCGGCCGGGCGGGCGGATGTCGAACTGCGGATAGCCGTCCGGCGTTAGGCTGCGGTCGGCGCGCACGGCGGCGACGAAGGCCTCGCGCTGGGCCTCGGCGATCACCGGCGCGAAGGTCAACGCCTCGATGGCGGGGAAGTGCTGCGCCAGGTCGAGGCTGGCGACGTAGTCGTGGAACTGGCGCCGGCTCAGCGCGTCCGAGGTCTGGAACAGCGCCACCAGGCCGCGCACCAGGTCGGAGTAGGACTTGACGCGGGCCGAGATGCTGTACTGCGTGCTGCGCGTCAAGTTCTCGAAACGCTGCTCGGCATCGTCCTCGACCGTCTTGGCGGCGGCGAAGTACAGGCTGGCGCCGACCGCCAAGGCGAGCGTCAGGCCGACACCCCAGATCAGCGAGCGCGAATTGGCCAGCGTTTTCCCCAGATCACCTAATTTGCGCATCGCCCGCCACTTTTCATCGAAATGGAACCGGCCCGGCCGGACAGCGTTCGCCGGCCCAGGAGAGATTCGAAATTTGCATCACAGCAGCATACTATCAATGCCGTCGTCGAACCACCTTTACCTGACAAAAGCGCTATGGCGTCCCCTGCGGCGTGGCGGAACCATTGCGCCGCCGCCCCACTCTAAAGTCGAGTGAGCGGAGGGAAAATAGCATGCATACCGATGATATCGTCGCCGGCTCGATGGCCGTGGCGGTGACCATGGCCGTGGGCGTGGCCGTGGGCGTGGCCGTGGCGTTGACGGCGGCGCCGGCGGCGCGGGCCGACACGGGCGAGCACCGCGAATTCGACGCGCAGCTGCAAACGCCCTACCGCGCGCCCGGCGACGCGGCGGCGCGCGTCTTCACGCTGCATCTGAGCTACCCCGACCGGGGCCGCGTCCATCCGGTGTGGTGGCAACTGGAGCTGAGCGGCCCCGGCGGCGTGCGCCGCTGGCAGGGCCGCGAGCGCCTGGGCGCCGCGCCGCGCACGCTGGCGCAACACTGGGACGGCCGGCTGGGCGGCCG
>NZ_JAEMNU010000005.1 GCF_016461825.1 Rugamonas violacea
CATTGGCTTAGCATGGGTTCCCGCGTACGCGGCGGTCCGCCGATGCGGAACGACAATTTGGTGGTTTTTCGAAGTGCCCTTAAAGAAGGAGTTAGCCATGACTGAGCGCAGCGGTTTCACCCTGGTCGAAATGTTGGTGGTCCTGGTCATCCTGTGCGTGCTGGCGGCGCAGGCCGTGCCCAGCCTGCACAGTTTCGTCGTGCGCACGCGGCGCACCGAAGCCCAGGCCGTCATGCTGCTGTTGATGCAGCAGCAGGAACGCTTTTATTCGCAACACAACCGTTATAGCGCCTTCTCGTCCGGCTCCACCGATCCGGAGGAGAAACAGTTCCAGTGGTGGAGCGGCGTGCGCGCCGCCAGCAGCGCCTATGAAATCGAGGGCAAGGCTTGCGACGGCGAGACCATCGAGCAATGCGTGCGTTTGATCGCCATGCCGGGCACCGGCCAGGTCGATCCGCAGTACAAGGACGAGGAATGCGGCCAACTGAGCCTGACGAGCAGCGGCCTGCGCCTGGCCACCGGCGCCTCGCTGCGCTGCTGGCCATGAGGTGCTCCGGCGCCACCCTGGTCGAGTTGCTGTTCGCCTTGGCGCTGCTGGCCATCCTGGCGGGGGCGGCCGCGCCGGCCTACCAGGAACTGATCGCGCACCAGCAACTGCGCGCCGCCGTCAACGACCTGTGCGGCGCCATCGACCTGACCCGTTCGCAGGCGATCGCGCGCGGCGGCCGCGTGCTGCTGGCGCCGCTGGAGCCGGGCGGCGCCGACTGGCGCATGGGCTGGGTGGTGTTCGTCGACCGCAACGGCGACCGCCGTCCGAACAGCGGCGACGAGACCATTTTCCAGCAGGGACCGGTGGCCGACGGCATCCGCATCGACAGCGCGTTCTCCTCCGGCGCCGCGCCGCTCTACCTGGCCTACAACGGCGCCGGCCGCAGCTGCGCGGCCGGCAACAGCCTGGCGGCGCGCTGGGGCACGCTGTCGCTGGTGCAGGGCAAGCAGACGCGCAAGGTCATCATCAACATGCTGGGCCGGCTGCGGGTCTGCGATCCGCAGTTGCATCCGGCCACCTGCGCCAGCGCGGCGGAGTAGCGCGGGACGCCGCCGGCCCACCCGAGGCGGCGGATTTGCCTATAATGTCGTGCCGGCCTGCGCCGCCCCGTTCAAACGGGCGCGCTGGCGAGCGGCGGGCTTGGCCCCCGCGATGCCGCCGCCGGCCCGATCAACACTGGACAAACACACCGTGGAAATTCGCACCGATCTCGAAGGCATGACGCTGGCCCTGCAATGGGCCGCCAAAGGGCTGTACACCACCTCGCCCAATCCGCACATCGGTTGCGTGATCGTCAAGGACGGCCGCGTGGTCGGCGCCGGCGTGACCCAGGCCGCCGGCCGGGACCACGCCGAGATCCAGGCGTTGAAGGACGCCGCCGCGCGCGGCCATGACGTGCGCGGCGCCACCGCCTATGTGACCTTGGAACCGTGCGACCATTTCGGCCGCACGCCGCCATGTTCGGACGCGCTGGTGCGCGCCGGCCTGGGCCGCGTGGTGGCGGCGATGGAGGATCCGAATCCGCTGGTGGCCGGGCAGGGCATGGCCAAGCTGGAGGCGGCCGGCATCGCCGTGTCGAGCGGCCTGCTGGCCGACGCCGCCTACGAGTTGAACATCGGTTTCTTCTCGCGCATGCGGCGTGGCCTGCCGTGGGTGCGCATGAAGAGCGCCGCCAGCCTGGACGGCATGACGGCTTTGCACAACGGCCAGAGCCAGTGGATCACCGGAGCGGAGGCGCGCGCCGACGGCCACGCCTGGCGCGCCCGCGCCTGCGCCATCCTGACCGGCATCGGCACGGTCAAGGCCGACGATCCGCAATTGAATGTGCGCGCCGTCGACACGCCGCGCCAGCCGCGCCGCATCGTCGTCGACAGCCGGCTCGACATCGCCCCGGCGGCGCGCGTGCTGGCCGGCGGCGGCACCTGGATCGCCGCCGCCGTGCCCGACGCCAACAAGGAGGCCGCCTTGCGCGCCGCCGGCGCGGAAATTATCATGTTGCCCAATGCCGCCGGCAAGGTCGACCTGGCCGAGCTGATGCGCGAGCTGGGCCGGCGCCAGATCAACGAGCTGCACGTCGAGGCCGGCGCCAAGCTGAACGGCTCGCTGATCCGCGAGGGCTGCGTCGACGAGCTGCTGCTGTACCTGGCGCCGACCCTGCTGGGCGAGGCCCAGGGCATGTTCGCCTTGCCGCCATTGACGTCGCTGGCGGACCAGCGCCGCCTGAAATTCCACGAGGTGCAGCAGATCGGCGACGATGTGCGTATCCTTGCCAGATTCAACCCACTTTAAGATTGGTATCGCATGTTTACTGGAATCGTCGCCGCCATCGGCAAAATTGAATCGGTCCAACCCTTGGCCGGTGGCCTGGAGGCGGGCGTGCGCCTGAGCATCCACGCCGGCGGCCTGCCGCTGGCCGACGTCGCGCTGGGCGACTCGATCGCCATCAACGGCGCCTGCATGACGGTGGTGGAGAAGTCCGCCAGCGGCTTCGTGGTCGACGTCTCGCGCGAGAGTTTGAACTGCACCGTCGGCCTGGACACCACCACCGAGGTCAACCTGGAAAAGGCGCTGACCCTGGCCGAGCGCCTGGGCGGCCACCTGGTGTCGGGCCACGTCGACGGCCTCGGCGTGGTGCGCAAGTTCGAGGCGGTCGGCGAATCCTGGGAGCTGGTCGTCGAGGCGCCGCACGAGCTGGCCAAGTATCTGGCCTTCAAGGGCTCGATCGTGGTCAACGGCGTGTCGTTGACGGTCAACCGGGTCAGCGATATCGGCAGCGGCAAGGAGCTGGTCTGCCAGTTCTCGATCAACCTGATCCCGCACACCATCGCCATGACCACCCTCAAGCATTTGCGCGTGGACGGCAAGGTCAATCTGGAGATCGACCTGATCGCCCGTTACGTCGAGCGCATGTTGTCGGTCGCCAAGGCCGGTTAGACCGGGCGCCGGCCCGGGAGCGGCGTGGCGCCGGCGGCTTTTGCCGGTGCAATTCTGTGCTATCGGATAAGAAAATCTGACCTATATTGTACTGAGGTGCTATTCGCAAGTAATGGCGCCACAGGGTATCAACCGCAATGTAGGCATGGGAGGATTATCATGAGCAGGATATTGCTAGGTATGATCGTGGGTGTTATTTCTATGGCCGCCGTGGCGCAGGAGGTTGCGCCGGTGATTTCGGTGCCGGCGGCGCTACACCGTGGCTTGTCGGCGGATTTCGACACCTACATCGGTGTGTATGAGTTGTCGAACGGCCAAACGCTGGCCTTGACCACGCATTGGACCCGGATGTATGCGACGCTGGATTCGGGCAAGAAGATCGAAATCGTCAGCACGGGGAAAAATTCCTATGTGGCACTGAACCGGCAGTTGAAAATGACCATCGGCCGGCGCGACGATGGGGAGGTCAAAGGCGAGCTGTGGCTGGCGCAGCCGGCCAACATGGCCGACTTGAACGACGGCCACACCGTGTTTACGAAAGTGATGCTGGCGCAGCAATAGTCCCTGCCGACATTCCGGCGGGCCAATCAGGCCGCCGCCAGCGCCGCCCGCGCGGTGCTGGTGTTGGCGCCGGCCCGGCCCCCGGGCCCCGGCCATCTCCGGCGCAGCGCGCCGCCGCGATTGTTTCGCGCCCCTCTGGACAATTAACCATGTTTGCCGCCAAATGGCGTCGGAAAACCCTTAATTGCGGTTGCCGCCCGCTAAATCCTTTAAAATAGCAGGTTAGGGTAAGTTTCTGCTTCGTTCAAAGGATTAAAAAATGTCAATTTCCAGCACCGAAGAAATCGTTGCCGAACTGCGCGCAGGGCGCATGGTCATCCTGGTCGACGAGGAAGACCGGGAAAACGAAGGTGACCTGGTACTCGCGGCCGACTTTGTCACCCCCGAGGCGATCAACTTCATGGTCAAGCACGCCCGGGGCCTGGTCTGCCTGACCTTGACCGAGGAGCGGTGCGACCAATTGAACCTGTCGATGATGTCCGCCCGCAACGGCACCGCCTTCGGCACCAATTTCACCGTCTCGATCGAGGCGGCCGAGGGGGTGACCACCGGCATCTCCGCCGCCGACCGCGCCAAGACCATCCAGGTGGCGGTGGCCAAGGACACCACGCCGGCCGACATCGTCCAGCCCGGCCACATCTTCCCGCTGAAGGCGCAAAAGGGCGGCGTGTTGATGCGCGCCGGCCATACCGAGGCCGGTTGCGACCTGACCACCATGGCCGGCCTGACGCCGGCCTCGGTGATCTGCGAGATCCTGAAGGACGACGGCACCATGGCGCGCCTGCCCGACCTGCTCGAGTTCGCCAAGGAACACGGCCTGAAGATCGGCACCATCGCCGACCTGATCCACTACCGCAGCCAGAACGAATGCCTGGTCGAGCGCATCGCCGAGCGCCCGCTGCACACCGCGCACGGCAGTTTCCGCCTGATCGCGTTCCGCGACAAGCCGAGCGGCTCGGCCCACCTGGCCCTGGTGCACGGCGACCTGGCGCCGGGCAAGGAGGCGCTGGTGCGCGTGCATCAGCCGGTCTCCATCCTCGACCTGCTCGAATCCGAGGCGACCACCCACTCGTGGAACATCTCCTCGTCGCTGGCGGCCATCAAGGCTGCCGAGCGCGGCGTGATGGTGCTGCTCAACTGCGAGGAGACGGCCGACCAGCTGTTCGCCCAGTTCGCCGCCCTGGACGCGCCGGAAACCAAGCCGAAGGGCCGCGCCGCCAGCATGGACCTGCGCAGCTACGGCATCGGCGCGCAAATCCTGCGCGCCCTGGGCGTGAGCAAGATGCAGTTGCTGGCCAGCCCGCGCAAGATGCCGTCGATGACGGGCTTCGACCTGGAAGTGACCGGCTATCTGGCCAAACCCGAATAATTGATTGATTGACCCAACATTGAGAAGAGGTATCCCATGACTGTAGGCAGCTACGAAAGCAATTTCTCCGGCGAAGGTTTGCGCGTCGGCATCGTCCAAGCCCGTTTCAACGAGGTCGTCTGTGACGGCCTGCGCAACGCCTGCCTGGCCGAGCTGAAGAGCCTGGGCGTGGCCGACGAGGACGTGCTGCACGTGTCCGTGCCGGGCGCGCTGGAAATTCCGCTGATCCTGCAAAAGATGGCCGAATCGCAACAGTTCGACGCGCTGATCGCGCTCGGCGCCATCATCCGTGGCGAGACCTACCACTTCGAGCTGGTCTCGAACGAGTCGGGCGCCGGCATCACCCGCATCGGCCTGGACTTCGGCATTCCCATCGCCAACGCCGTGCTGACCACCGAGAACGACGAGCAGGCCGAGGTGCGCATGGCCGTCAAGGGCGCCGAGGCGGCCCGCGTGGCCGTCGAGATGGCCAATCTGGCCATCGCGCTGGAAGAGTTGAACCCGGACGCCGGCGACGAAGAGTAAGAACGGGGCGCGGTCCCGGCCAGTGCGGCCGCCGCGCGCCGGATTTTGTAGAACGTATTTAAGAACAGGTAAGAAACCATGATAGAGAAAACTTTGCACGCCAACCCTAGCAAGAACCGTACGCCGCGCCACCGCGCGCGGGAGTTTGCGTTGCAGGGTTTGTATCAGTGGCTGCTCAACAATGAGGACGCCACCAAGGTCGTCAACAACATCCGCGCCGCCCACGGTTTCGACAAGGCCGATAGCGACCACTTCACGGTGCTGCTGTACGGCACCATCAAGGATTCCGTGGCCCTGCGCGAGACCTTCGCGCCGCTGGTCGACCGCAGCATCCACGAGCTGTCGCCGATCGAGCACGCGGTGCTGCTGATCGGCGCCTTCGAGCTGAAGAACAACCTGGAAATCCCTTACCGCGTCGTCATCAACGAAGCGGTCGAGCTGACCAAGTCCTTCGGCGGCATCGACGGCCACAAATACGTCAACGGCGTGCTCGACAAGCTGGCCGCCAAGCTGCGTCCGGAAGAGGCCGCCAAGGCGCGCTAAGCGCCGGGCGGATGCCGCCGCGCGCAGGCGCGGACGGGCCGAACGGGCCGGGAACGACAGCGCGTCTGTCGTCCCGGCTTTTTTTCGTCCGGAAATTGAGAGCATGGCGGGGGGCGTCGCGGCCCGGGCTCGAACACCTTGTGCCGGCGCGGACGTTCGCGCAGCCGCAGGCCGGCTCAAGCAGTGATGGCGAACAATTCGAGTTTAAGGTCTTTGACCGTGCCCGGCGCATAAATCGCGATGTCCCGCGCCTTCACCATGGCCTCGTAGCGCTCGCTCTTTTTCTCGATGGAAAAGTAATAAGTGTTGGGGCGCAGCGGCAGCTCCGCCGGAACCTGCGGCATATGGACCAGCGCCAGACCGGGCAAAGCGCTGCGGACAAAGGCCTGAACGTCTTCCTTGCAGCCAACCTTGAACAGCGTGGGCACGGCCGCCACCAAACTCAGCGCAGGCATGTCGGCGTTCACCGCGAGATACAGCGTGGTGCCGGCAGCGATTGATGCGGCGTCGAGCCGCCCCAGGTGGTGGCCGCTGACCGGGTCCGCGTCGAGCGCAATCCTGACATATCTCGACGATGCGACTGTCTCGAGCAGCTCGCAGATGATGGCGTTGAGCGTGCCAAACCCCGGCGCGGGATTCTCGTGATCGTACGCCGGTAAATTGCTGATCGAGTATTTTGTTGAGAACGCCATCAGACCGCCCGCCAAGGTGGTCATTTTTTCAAACAGGTGCTCTGGCGGGTAGTGTCCGGATTTGGCGCAGTGGCTCAAGGACGCGCCGGCGCCACTGATGATGCCGAGCATCCAGAACGAAGAGATATCTCCGCTATTGGCCTCGACGGTATGCCCCTTCGGTTGACGTTGCAGCAGGTAGAGCGATTCGGTCTTGGCCGCCAGCTTGCCCAGCAGGACGCGCAACATCTCCCGCAGGGCCGGGTTGGCGTTGACCGATACACTGGCCGGCATGTAGGTGGGGTCGAGTTCGAAACTGCTGTCGGCCCGGCGGCGTATTCTGACAACCGGAAAACAGTCATAGGCCGTGTGCGATTCCTGATCTGAGAGCAAGCGCGGGGTCTTCTTCAGATAGGAAACATCGATGCAGATGGCGTCGGTGAACAGGTCCGGCGTTTGCGCGCCATGTGGCGAATATCGCGCGGCGGCGTGCGGCGCATCCAGGCTCGATAGATTGCCGCCATGCGCTTTCATGACCGGCAGCGCGGCGTAGAAGGTGAAACTTTGTTCCTCGGCGGGGAGCTTGTTCAGGTCAATCGCCAGCGGCAGGATATCGGAGTGGGGCGCATCAAAGATTTCGCCGTCCTTGAAAATCAGCGACAGCGCGACCGCGTACAGCGAATTTCTGGCCAGACCGTCGACATCCCACTGCGCCGTATGCACACCCCAGGCATGCGGATTGAGTACGCCAGCGATGTGCTGGAGCCGCGCTTCGTGATAGCGGTCCAGTTGCTGCAAGTGCTGGGCATCCAGGGCGAGACCTTCCGACCACAAGATTTTCAATGGCAAACTCATCGCGCTCTCCCTGTTGTCCGGTGCGGACTTTGACCGTCCGGGTAGTGTGGAGTTGCGTTTGTGGGGGCTGTTGATATTTCTCATGAAAATTCCCTTTCGCAAGTCCAGGCAGGCGTGGCGTTCTTTTGACGCCGACGTTTCTTCTTTGCGCCAGCGCAAATTTCTCGCTGGCAATCGATCGATACTGGCATACCGGCCCGTCATTTTTGCCTCGGGCGATAGAGGAGTTCACGATGACGCAAGCGCAACCGGACCGTCGATGATGGAGAATCTGCTGCCGTATTTCGAGCGCGAACTGGTCTATTTGCGTCGGCTGCGCCGCGAGTTTTCCGACCGCTATCCCAAGGTCGGCAGTCGGTTGCAGTTGGGTGAAGAAAACTGTCCGGATCCGCACGTCGAGCATACGTTCCAGTCCGTCGCCTTGATTGCCGCGCGCATCGCCAAGCGGCTCGATGACGCCTACCCGGAATTCACCGAGGCCCTGTTCGAGGCGCTGTTCCCGCATTATTTGCGGCCGTTTCCTTCCTGTGCGATCGTGCGCGCGGCATGCCCGCCAATCAAGTCGACCGGCGCGGCAGCGGTGTTCACCATCCCACGGGGCAGCGAAGTCGATACCGTCGCCGTCGATGGCGTGCGCTGCCGATTCCGCACCACCTACGACGTTGTGCTGGCGCCGATACGGCTGAGCGCCGCCCGGTTTGAGGCGGCAATACGGCCGCCGGCCGCCATGGCCATGCATCCGGCCGCCAGCGCCTCGCTCAGCATTGTCGTCGAAGGCGCGGTGAGAACGGGACTCAAGACCTTGCGCGTGTTTATCGACGGCGAACCGTCGTTTTGCGCGGCACTGCGCGACGCGCTGTTCATGCGCGCGGTGCAGGCGTATGTCGAAGTCGGGAAGGCGCGCTGGATGGCGCTGCCGAGCGTGCCCTTGGCGCCGGTCGGCTTCGCCGATGACGACGAGCTGCTTCCCTTCGGCGCCCGTTCGCACGCATCGTATCGGGTGTTAAGCGAGTACTTTGTCTTTCCCGAAAAATTCAACTTTGTCGATATCGACCTGGCGGCCTTGCAAACGCATTTGCCTGAAACCTGTCAGCGCTTCACCCTGCACCTGGCCCTGGCCGGATTGCCGCCGGACTCCAACATGGCGCGCATGTTGGGCAGTCTGTCGGCCGCCAACCTGCTATTGGGATGCAGTCCTGCCGTCAATTTGTTCCAGCGGCCCGGCCAGCCGATATCCGTGACGCATCGCACGGCCGACTATGGCGTCCTGGCCGACGCCACCCATCCGGCCGCCTTCGAAGTGTATTCCATCGATGCAGTCAGGATGGTAAGGCGGCGCGAACAGAAAGAAATCGTCACCGATTTCCGCCCCTTTTACTCCTTGCGCCACGGCGAGGATTCCACCCAAAAAGGATATTACTGGATGCTGCGCAACGATCCGGCGC
The DNA here is from genome assembly GCF_016461825.1 of Rugamonas violacea. Lineage (GTDB taxonomy): Bacteria > Pseudomonadota > Gammaproteobacteria > Burkholderiales > Burkholderiaceae_D > Rugamonas. The sequence continues at coordinate 8,953 of NZ_JAEMNU010000005.1, forward strand.
TTGCCCTTGTCAGTCCCGGCAATGAAAAGAGCATCACTCTGATTGATAGCGACTTCAATCCCCTGGCGATCGAAAAAAACAGCCTGTCGATCGAGTTGACTTGCACCAACCGGAATTTGCCGAGTCTGCTCAGATATGGCCAGGCGGGCGGCGAATTGACGCCGCTGCGTGACGCCGACAGCTACACCGTCCGCTTCCTGCGCCGGCCCAGCCAGGCGTATCGCTACAGTGCGAGTTTCGGCATGCATTGGCGGCTTATTTCCCACCTGACGCTCAACCACCATTCGCTGGCGCAAGCGGGATTGCCGGCGTTTCGCGAAATGTTGACCTTGTACGACTTGCCGCAATCACCCACCACGCGGCGTCAGATCGACGGCATCGTCGCACTCGAACATGCGGCAACGGCGATCTGGATGCGGCACAAATATGGCAGTTCACTGGTGCACGGCATCGAGGTGGGCATGACGCTCGACGAGGAGGCCTATGTCGGTAGCGGCCTGCATCTGTTTGTTCAAGTCATCGACCAGTTTCTTGGCCAGTATGTGCAGATGAACAGCTTCATCGAATTGCTCGTGCTGTCACAACAATCCGGGAAGGAATTGATACGATGCAAGCCAAGAAGCGGCAGCGTGAATCTAGTGTAATGCAGCGCCTGCTTGATGAGCCCCAGCAATTTCAGTTTGTTCAAGCGGTGCGTATTTTGCTGCGCTGGCTGGGGCAAAACGGCGTTCCCTATGAGCAGGCGTTTGCGCGGGTGCTGCGCTTTCGGAACAGCCTTGCGTTGAGTTTTCCGGCGAGCGAGATCGAGGCGCTGTCGACGCGGCCCGTGGCGGCCGGCACGGATGTGGCGCTGCTGCAGGCATTGCAGGCGGACCCGGCGATGCAGATTGCGCTGACGCCCACGTTCATTGGTTTGCTGGGCGTAAATGGCACTCTCCCTTTTCACACCACCGAGCGCATCGCCACCGCGCAAAGCCAAGGGGGTGACTCCAGCGCCCGCGCATTTCTGGACATGCTTTCGCATCGCATGGTGTGCATGTTCTACCAGGCCGGGGAGAAATATCGCCTGGAGCACGAGTTCGATACCCGGGGCACGGACGGCCAATTGCCGCTATTGATGGCGCTGGCTGGAATGCAAGGCGACACCTTCGCGCGTGCCGATGCGCAGGGCGGCGTCACGGAGGATGTCGCCGCCTACTATGCCGCGCTGCTGCGCACCCGTCCCATAGCGGCCAGCACGGTCTCGCGCGTGCTGTCGGACTATTTTGCCGTGCCGGTCGGGTTGGAGCAATTTGTCGGCAGCTGGGACCACATCCCGGAAAACAAGCGCGGCAGACTCGGCGGACCTTGCTTCCGGCTCGGCTGCGGCGCCACGCTGGGCGGCCGGCTGTGGCGTCACGATATCCGCGTGCGGCTCAACATAGGTCCACTGGGACCGGCGGACTTTGAGCGCTTCCTGCCGCGCCGCGCGGCCGCCGTCGCGCTGGCGAAAATGCTGACGCTGTTCGGTTTGCCCAATTTGGAATTCGAGGTGCGCCTTCTCCTGAGTCCGCCATGCCTGCGACGCCTGGTACTGACGAGCAAACCCGGCGCCGGGCGGCGCCTGGGTTGGGATGCCTTTCTCGGCGGACGCGACGGCAAGGTGTCGAGGAGCGCGGTCAGCTACTTGCTACATCCGTCCGTGGCGCATACGAACCCGTAGCAAACAAGGAGGGAGCATCCATGGCTCAACAATTCTTCCAGGCCGCCATGAGCGCGCTGTCGGTATTCGGCGCCGACGCGCAGAACCATCGCCTGATGCGGATGGATTTTCCGCACGAGGACGGTCCCAGGGGCGCGGTCATGCTGGTCAACACGCTACTGATGCGCGAAGAGTTGTCGCGCGACTTCCACATCGAGGTCGGGGTGTTGTCCGACGATGCCGCCATTTCGCTCAAAAGCATGATGGGCAGGATGGTGACCATCGCCCTCACGCGCGAGGACGGCAGCGCGCGCCATATGAACGGCTACGTCAACAGCTTCCGCCTGGTGCGCGCCGATGGCGGCTTCGCCCACTACCTGATGGTGCTCAAGCCGTGGCTGGCCTTCGCCAGGCTGCGCAAGGACAACGTTTCCTTCCACCACCGCAGCGTCATCGAACTGAGCGAGACGACGTTCGCCCATTACCGCCAACGCGACTGGAAAACCCGGCTGAGCCTGGACTATGACGACAGAAAGCTCAGCTGCGCCAATCAGCACAATGAAACCGACTACAACCACCTGCACCGGCGCTGGGAAGATGGCGGACTCTACTATGCCTACGAGCACCGCGCCGACGGCCACACGCTCATTCTCAGCGATAACTCGATGCAGGCCGAAGCGATAGACGCGACGCGCGCCTTCGGCGTCACGGATGCCATGCAATTTCGCGCCGGGGCCGGCTCGCAGGAAGCGGACGGCATCCGCCAGTGGCAGGCCGTGCGGCAGCTCGGCTCCGGCAAGCTGACGCTGGCCAGTTTCAATTACAAAAGCCCCCGTCCGCAACTGGTCAACGGTTACTCCCTCAATGAGCAGGGCGACGTGGCCGACTACGAATGCTACGAAAATGCCGGCGCCTACGGTTACGCCAATCTGAGCGACGGCGACGTGCTGGCGCAGCGTCGCATGGAGGAGCAAGACCAGCGGACCGAGTATTTCGAAGCGGGCGGCAATGATCGCGCTGCGCAAGCCGGCCGCACCTTCAAGCTGGACGGCCATTTCAGCGCCGAACCGCGCCGCACGGCGCAAGGCGAGGGGATGAAACCGGACGTCGGTTCGCGCGACTACCTCATCCTGTCGGTGGAGCACAGCGCCAGCAACAATTACCCGGCCGGGCCGGATGGCAAATCGGAATACCAGAACACTTTTGTCTGCATCCGCCGCGACATCCGCTGGCGGCCGGGCCGGCGCCACAACAGCGAGGCCTGTCCCAACCCCGGCGTGCAGACGGCCATCGTCGTCGGCCCGCCCGGCGCGCAGATTTACACGGACGAGCTGAGCCGGATCAAGCTGCAATTCCACTGGGATAGGCTGGGCATATTCGACCAGGCCAGCTCGCCATGGATACGGGTCGTGATGCCGATGGCCGGCCAGCATTTCGGACAGATGTGTCTGCCGCGCATCGGCCAGGAGGTGGTGGTGCAATTTCTCGACGGGAACATCGACCATCCCATCGTGACCGGCGTCGTCTACAACCGGGACAACCCGCCGCCGTGGCACTTGCCGGCGCAGATGGCGCTGGCGGGCTTGCGCAGCCGCGAGTTGGGCGCCGGCGACGATGGCGGCGGCAACCACCTGATACTGGACGACACCAAGGGCGCCATGCAGGCCCAGCTCAAAAGCGACCACCAGCACAGCCAGCTGTCGCTCGGCAGCATCAGCCGAATCGAAACCTCGGAGGGCCGCATGGATGCGCGCGGCGAGGGCTGGGAACTGGCCACCAACGCCTGGGGCGTGGCGCGCGCCAACCGGGGCATGCTCATCACCACCGAGGCGCGGGCCAATGCGGCTTCGCACATCAAGGACCTGGGCGAGACCCTGCAGCGGCTGAACGCGGCGCAGGGCCAGCACGAGGCGCTGGCGAAACTGGCGCGCCAGTACGGCGCGCAGGATGATGAAGGGCAGGTGAAGGTGGCGCAGGCCGTCAAGGCGCAGAACCGGGATATCCAGGGTGGCACCGGCGACAGCGGCGCCGACGCAAGTTTTCCGCAACTGGCCGCGCCGCACCTGGTGCTGGCCAGCCCGGCGGGCATCGAAGCGACGACCAGGGGCAGCGTCCATGTGGCCAGCGACCAGCACACGGCGCTGACCACGGGGCAAGACCTGTCCATCGCCACTGGCGGCAGCCTGTTCGCCAGCGTCCGGCAGGCTTTGCGCCTGTTCGTGCACAAGGCCGGCATGCGGATGGTGGCGGCGGCCGGCGATATCGATATGCGCGCGCTGTCGGATAGCATCAAGCTGCTTGCCAAGCTGAGCATCACGCAAACGGCCAACCGCATCACCATCAACGCCAAGGAGGAGGTGGTGATTAACGGCGGCGGCAGTTACGCCAAATTCGGCGCCGGCGGCATCGAGCTGGGCACCAACGGCAACTTCGTTGCGCATGCGGCGAAGCACAGCTTGGTCGGGCCGAAGAACATGGACATGGCCGTGGTCCAGCCGCCGCAAGCCGCGCTTGACGGGAAAGGCTCTTTCCATCTGAATAGCCACGAGGCGGCTGGTGGCCGTGTCAACGGCCGAATGCCCTACACGCTGTACAAGGACGGCGCAGTGGCGGAGCGGGGGACGTTGGGCGACGACGGCAATATGACCTTCAAACACGATTTGGACATGCACTCCAAATATGAACTGGAGCTTCCCAATGGCCATCGCTATGCCGTTCCATCGAAGCCACAGACTGAATTGCACGAAGTCAGCGCCGGGGTGGGCTATCACGGATACGCCAATACCGCCGGCTCGCTCAATGAGGCGCATGCCACACGGGAGCAGGACAGAATGCTTGCCAACCCCGTCCTGGGCGACCAGGCCGCCGACACCGAATGACGACCTGACGACGTGATTGACGGGGATAACGCCATGAACTTTATGAACAAAAATGTCACTTTGTATGTGCAAGAGTTGTCCTACCCGGAAGAATCCCCTCCCTACCAATGCCTCTCGCAACCCTGGTTCGTCAGGGCGCCCCATCCGGTCTATTACCCACGCCATCGCTGTCGGATCGAACCTTTGATTTGCGGCGAAAAGGTGTTTAAGAAAATCGCCCGCGACCTCAAACAGGCCAAGCACAGCGTTGACATCATCACTTGGGGTTTCGACCCCGGCATGGTGCTGATACGCGGCGGCGCGGCCGAAATAGGCCAGCGCTATGGCGACTTGCTGAAGGAAATAGCCGGCCGCGCCGACCATCCGGTCAAGGTGAGACTGCTGGTCTGGCATGACGATGTCTTTTCACAGAAGCAAACGAATAACAATCCCAGTTATTACGGCACGAGGTTTCCGAGCATCGGTTGCACGGAAGAGAACCACTACAGCGAATTCCACCAGAGCTACAACGCCGAATGGTATGCGCAGGTTTGCGCCGGCAAGATACCGAACATTCATTTTCATGTGCGCGCCGTTCCCACCGATTTTCTCGAGCA
>NZ_JAEMNU010000050.1 GCF_016461825.1 Rugamonas violacea
ATCACGTATCACCAATTCAAGCGCTCAAAGCATGGCAGAAGAAAAAGCCCGAATTATTTGTTAAGCGCGTGTATAACCACACGAGTCTTGACACATAACTACTATTTATTTTGAAATGTAAAAAATGTGTAACTGTTCAGCCGCTATGCAGCAGGCATGATCGGATCGCCAATAAATGCACGGTACAGCACGTCGAGCATGCTGTGGCCTTGCTTGCGCAGGGTGTCGGTAGTTGTCAACAAAGTTGTCGCGTCACTTCATGCAGCCAGCTTCACTAATTCAGGTTCAGCTCGTTCCGGATTGAGCCAAACCTCGTCCTTCAATTTCCAGTCTCTCGTGGCGCCGGACCATCGCTCAGGGCAGCGCTGTTTGGCCGCCTCGTAGACCTGCTCCCGGTGCCGCAGGATCGCATCGGCCTGGCCACCGTGGCGCTGCGCCGGAGTGACGAATTTCAAGCCGCTGTGTTTGTGCTGGTGGTTGTACCACTGCGCAAACTGCTGGGGTCCAGGCCCGTGCTTGTTCGATGCTTTCAAACGGCTTGCGCGGGTAGTTCGGTCGGTATTTGCAGGTGCGGAACAGCGATTCCGCGAACGGATTGTCGTTGCTAACGCGCGGCCTGCTGAACGACGGCATGATGCCCAGCTTTTCCAAGGTGGCCAGCATCGTTGCTCCTTTCATCGCGCTGCCGTTGTCGGAATGCAGCACCACCTGGCGGCCGGCCAGTCCCTCGTTCAAGCTCGCCCGGCGCATCAACAGCGCCGCCAAGTCCGCCGACTCGGCGACGTGGACCTCGTGGCCGACGATCTTCCGGCTGTAAACGTCGAGCACCAA
>NZ_JAEMNU010000051.1:0-25583 GCF_016461825.1 Rugamonas violacea
TGCTGAATAGTGTTTCACTGCCCGTCTTTGCTCCGCCCCCTGTACGATTACGAGAAATCAGATGACGCGACAACTATCCTGACACAGGGGGCAGGCGCAAGACTGGGCTTTGGCAAATGGTGGCTCTGTCGGCTACTGCAACTCTCCATATTGATTTTTGTAAGAACGCATGAACTCAGCCGGGTTCATGCATTTCATATATGACATTACATCGATTTATCGCGGCATCTTCACTGGCAATTTTTGCCTTGGCAATTTTTTTCTTGCTGGATGACAATTCTAGTAACCCGCATAAAATTTCACAGCCCAAGTCCGATATTCGGTTGGCGCAATCAAATTTAGAAAGGGAGCGCGCATCAGGCTTAGGCCCCTCGCCGTTTTCTATCGGAAATCCGGCTTTGCCAAATAAAATTGAACTGATTGCATCCCGAAAACAGACAATGATAGCTGGTGGATACACCACTCCGGATAAATATTTTCATATGGATATTAAAGAATTAATGCCACTTTCCAAAACGGGTGATGCGTTTGCATCACTCCAACTCGGAGAACGCTACTGGAATGAATCCAAAGCACTTGAGTATGATCCAGATATGGATTATTCCGATGCGCCAAAGAAAATTGCCATCAGACATTTTATGGTGGCAATTCGCGAAGGGGCGGGAAATGTCACGGCTATTATTGCAAGGCGCATGCTTGATGACGGTAATATTTTGGAAGCTGCAGCATGGGATATGATATCGCAACAGCATGGTCAAATGGGAAATCAGGCATACTTCATCAACAATCGGGCATTTTTAAAAATGTCGTATGAACAGTTAAATATGGCTCAAAAAAGAGCCGATGAAATTGCTGTTGAACTACGCACTCCGCAATAGAAAATGGATTGCATTACCCCATCAACCGCTGCGCGGCAGGCATGGTCGGCTCACAGATAAAAACGCGGTGCAGCACTTCGGACATATTATGACGTTGCTTGCGCAGGGTATCGAGGCAAGAGCTACCGAGACAAAAATTATTGGTGCCGTCGGCGGTGCGGAAGTGGCGGGAGATTTTCTGCTTGACCTTGGGCATGCGTACTGCCAATTCGACTACGCGGTTGCCATACGGGACGGCGGGGTCCGCAATGAAGAGCAAAATGGCATCGGCATGCAAGAGGAAACGGCGCAGCAAGTTGTGGACCTGAGATTGTTTACTCAGCTTATCACTGTGCTTGCGGATGAGGGATTGAAGTTGTGTTCCTTCGCACACGATCGTCATACAGGTAGAGACGGCGCCGCCGCCGAGCCGATGCTACGCTGCCCCGATCAGTCGCTGAGCATTGAGCAGCAATTCCATTATGACGCCCGACCAAGCTTGGCCAGTCAGACAGTTGCCGCACATAATTCCCCCGCTCCCGCAGAAGATGGGTATTACACAACGCGTACAAGCCATCGTCGAGTTTCCGGCAAGGAATCCAGCAGCCATGCACCAACACGCCAATGTGCTTGGGAAAGATGCCGTGCGCCACCATTACCTCAATACCGCGCTTTTTATGATACTAGATCAAGTAGAAACCTATAGGCACATCCAAGACCAAGCAAGGAGCACGATAACATTGCTTAGGCTACAATAACACGCTTTGCTACGGTCAAAAATGAAGCACCTACTGCTCAGATTGCCGCGCCCCTATCCTCATTCGAACCCATCCATGCCCATTTTCACCTCTATCGCAAATTCCTCGCCATCCACACTACTGCCGCGCCACTGGATCGCCATCGTGCTCGGCTTCGCCGCGCTGGCGCTGCTGGTCATGGCCTGGCGCTGGGGCGGCACGGTCGAGGATTCGCTGGCCTACTTCAACACCGCGCGCTATCTGCGCGGCGACCTGCCGTTTAACGAACTGCGCGCGCCCTTCCCTTACCGCATCCTGGTGCCGGCCATCGCCGCCGCCATGCCGGGCGACTTGCGCAATGCCTTCGCCGCGCTGAACTGGCTGCTGATCACCGGCGCCGCCGGCGTCATCGCGCTGACCGCCGCCCGCCTTGGCTTCAGCCGTGGCCGCGTGATCGGCGCCGGCCTGCTGCTGATCGTCTCCGTGCCGACCTTTTGGTACGCGCCCTATCTGCTGGTCGATCCCGGTTCGATCTTCGCCCGCGCCGTGTTTGTGCTCGGCATCCTGACCGGCCAGCCCTGGTTGGCCGCCGCCGCCGGCATCGTCGGCACCGCCGCCCGCGAAGAAAACATCCTGCTGCTGGTCTGGCTGCTGGCCATGCGCCGCCTGCCCTTCGCCGCCGCGCTCGGCGCGCTGGCCTTGGCCGCCGGCTGGATCGTCGCGCTGCGCTGGTGGCTGCTGCCCGGCCTGCCCAGCTACACCTGGACACCCAGCCTGCACAGCCTGCTCGCCGCCCTCGGCGATGTCCGCTCGCTGGCCTCGCTGGCGACGGCGGCGCTGCTGGTCGTGCCGCTCGCCCTGCTCGGCCGGCGCCACGCCGCCGCCCAGCTGCGCCCGCTCAACAGCCTGCTGTTGCTGATGATCCTGCCGCCGCTGTACGCCGCGCTATCGGTGCGTATCGACGGCCGCATCATCTGGAGCCTGTACCCGATGCTGATTCCCTTCGCCCTGTGCGTCGGCCTGCCGCGCGCCGCCCAGCCTGCGGCGCCGGCCAGCGCCGCGCACGCATGAGCGTGCCGGCCAAGGCGCAGGCCGGCGCGGCGACTCAGCGGCAGTCGCCGCAACAGCCACTACAGCCGCCGCAGCAGCCGCCGCCGCAACCGCCAATCGTGGTCGAGCTCGACGGCAGCTTGATCCGCTCCAGCCTGCTGTGGGAGGCGGTCGCCGTCTTCCTCAAGCAACGCAGCCTGCAGGCGTTCACGCTGCTTTTCTGGCGCCTGCGGGGCCGCGCCGAGTTCGCCCGCCGCCTGTTCGCCGCCGTCGCGCCCGACGCCGCCACGCTGCCCTACGACCGCCAACTGCTCGCCCTGCTCGGCGCCAAGGCCGCCAAGGGCCGCACGCTGGTCCTGGCCAGCGACTCGCCGCACGCCGCCGCCGTGGCGCAGCACCTGGCGCTGTTCGACAGCGTGCTCGACATCTCGCCCGGACGCCGGCCGGAGCAGCTGGCGCATGCCATGCAGGGCCGCCCCTTCGACTACATCGGCCAAGCGCATGGCGCGCCCGCGCTGTGGGCGCAATGCCGCGTCGCCTACCAGGTCGGCCGGACGGCTGCGGCGCAGGCCGACACCGACCACGACCACATCAAGCCGGTTGGCGAAGCGCGCGGCGGTTGGGGCCGGCCCCTGCTGAAAGCGATGCGGCCGCGCCAGTGGATGAAGAACCTGCTGGTGTTCGTGCCCATGCTGGCCGGCCACATGTTGACGCCGGCCGCGCTGGCGCAGTCGGCGCTGGCCTTTGTCGCGTTCTGCCTGTGCGCGTCGAGCGCGTATCTGCTCAACGACACGCTGGACGCCCGCGACGACCGCGCCCACGCCACCAAACGCCAGCGCCCGATCGCCGCCGGCACCCTACCGATCGCCGTCGCGCTCGGCGCCAGCGCGCTGCTGGCCGCCGCCGCCTTGGCGCTGTGCGCCCGCTTCGACGCGCTGCTGACGCTGAGCGTGCTGATCTACTTCCTCAGCACGGTGACCTACTCGATCTATCTGAAGCGCCTGCTGATGGTCGACATCGTGACCCTGGCCATCCTGTTCAGCCTGCGTATTTTGGGCGGCGCCGCCAGCACCCGCATCGAGCCCTCGTTCTGGTTGTTGGCGTTCTCCTTCTTCCTGTTCCTCTCGCTGGCGCTGTTGAAGCGCCACAGCGAACTGTTCAATCTGCACCGGCAGGGCAAGAAGAACACCAACGGCCGCGGCTACACGACGGCCGACAAGGCGCCGATCGGCATGATGGGCATCAACAGCGCCTTCATCTCGGTGTTGATTTTCAGCCTGTACTTCAATTCGGAAAACGTGATCCGGCTGTACCGCCACCCGGCCTTCCTGTTCGCCATCGTCCCCTTGCTGGTATTCTGGCTGGGACGCTTGTGGACCCTGTCCTTCCGTGGCGAGGTCAACGAGGATCCCGTGCTCTACGTCAGCCGCGACCCGGTCAGCCTGGTCGTCGTCGGCCTGTGCGCCGGGCTAGCTATCGCCGCCAGCCTGTAAGCCCAACCACATGAAAGAATAACGATGAATTTTCTGCAGAACGGCCTGTTCTGGTGCGCCCTGGCCGCCGCCGCCAGCGCCATGGCGACCTACCTGATCAAGCTGTCGCACCAGGTCGGCAACGACTGGAACCTGACGCGCCTGGCCTACCTGGGCGGCGCCTGCGCCACCTACGGCCTGGGCTTCATCTGCTACTCGGTGGCGTTGCAAAAAATGCCGATGAGCCTGGCCTATCCGCTGATGACGGCCATGACCATGACCGTCGTCACCATCGTCGGTTGCCTGGCGCTGGGCGAGGCGCTGACCGTCGCCAAGGTGGTCGGCACGCTGGTGATCGCCACCGGCGCCTTCATCCTGTCGCGCTAAACGGCGCCGGCTCAGAGCTGCGGATTGAGCCGCTCGATCTTCGAGTGCAGCTTGTTGAGCGCCGACAGATAGGCCTTGGCCGAGGCGACGATGATGTCCGGATCGGCGCCGACGCCGTTGACGATGCGCCCCGAATGCGACAAGCGCATCGTCACCTCGCCCTGCGACTGGGTGCCGGTGCTGATCGCGTTGACCGAGAACAGCACCAGTTCGGCGCCGCTGGCGGCCTGGCTTTCGATGGCGTTGACGGTGGCGTCGACCGGGCCGTCGCCCTTGCCGCTACAGCTGAACTCCGCGCCGTCGATCGAGAACACCACGGTGGCGCTGGGCGTCTCGCCGGTCTCCGAGCGCTGCGCCAGCGAGACGAAGCGGTAGTATTCCTTGTCGTGCGCCTGCTGCTCGTCGGACACCAGGGCCATGATGTCCTCGTCGAAGATCTCCGACTTGCGGTCGGCCAGCTCCTTGAAACGGCCGAAGGCGGCGTTGACCTCGGCCTCGGAGTCGAGCTCGATGCCGAGCTCCTGCAGGCGCTGCTTGAAGGCGTTGCGGCCCGACAGTTTGCCCAGCACGATCTTGTTGGCGGTCCAGCCGACGTCCTCGGCGCGCATGATCTCGTAGGTTTCGCGCGCCTTCAAAATGCCGTCCTGGTGGATGCCGGAGGCGTGCGCGAAGGCGTTGGCGCCGACCACCGCCTTGTTCGGCTGCACGGCGAAGCCGGTGATCTGCGACACCATCTTCGAGGCGGCGACGATCTGCGTGGTGTCGATGCCGACCTCCAGATTGTAGTAGGCGGCGCGGGTGCGCAGCGCCATCACCACCTCCTCCAGCGCGGTGTTGCCGGCGCGCTCGCCCAGACCGTTGATGGTGCATTCGATCTGCCGCGCGCCGCCGATCATGACGCCGGCCAGCGAGTTGGCGACGGCCAGGCCGAGGTCGTTGTGGCAGTGCACCGACCAGACCGCCTTGTCGGAGTTGGGGATGCGCTCGCGCAGGCGGCGGATGGTTTCACCGAAGATCTCCGGCACGGCGTAGCCGACGGTGTCGGGGAAGTTGATGGTGGTGGCGCCCTCGGCGATCACGCCTTCGAGCACGCGGCACAGGAAGTCCTCCTCGGAGCGGCTGCCGTCCTCCGGGCTGAATTCGATGTCGTCGGTGAACTGGCGGGCGAAACGCACCGCGTTTTTGGCCTGCAGCAGCACCTGCTCGGGCAGCATGCGCAGCTTCATCTCCATGTGCAGCGGCGAGGTGGCGATGAAGGTGTGGATGCGCTTGCGCTCGGCCGGCGCCAGCGCCTCGGCGGCGCGGGCGATGTCGCGGTCGTTGGCGCGCGACAGCGAACAGATGGTCGACTCGCGCACCGCGCCGGCGATCGCCTTGATCGATTCGAAGTCGCCTTGCGAGGCGGCGGCGAAGCCGGCCTCGATGACGTCGACGCGCAGCCGTTCGAGCTGCTTGGCGATGCGCAGCTTTTCCTCGCGCGTCATCGAGGCGCCGGGCGATTGCTCGCCGTCGCGCAAGGTGGTGTCGAAGATAATCAGGCGGTCCGAAGGCTTGTTCATGATTGCTCCATGGCTGTACACAAAAAAACTATTCAGGCCGCCCGCGATGGCGTGCGGCTTAGCGGCGCTCGCTCGGGTCGACCGGCTCGTCGTCGGTCTGGATGATGCTGACCGGCTTGCCCTTGGCCAGGCGCCAGAAATAGACCAGGTAGCCGGACAGGCCGTAGGCGATGAAGATCGGGAACAGCACTTTCGGCGGGTCGATCGACACCAGGGCGAAGGCCAGCGCGATCAGGAACACCGCGATGAAGGGCACCGACTTGCGGAAGTTGACGTCCTTGAAGCTGTAGAACGGCACGTTGGTGACCATGGTCAGGCCGGCGAACAGGGCGATGGCCCAGGACACCCAGGGCAGTTGGATGCCGGGCACCTGCAGGTCGTCCATCAACAGGATGAAGCCGGCCACCAGGGCGGCGGCGGCCGGGCTGGGCAGGCCCTGGAAGAAGCGCTTGTCGACCACCTCGATGTTGGTGTTGAAGCGGGCCAGGCGCAGCGCGCCGCCGGCGCAGTAAACGAAGGCGGCGATCCAGCCCAGCTTGCCCAGGCCGCGCAGCGACCATTCGTAGATCACCAGCGCCGGCGCGGCGCCGAAGGAGACCATGTCGGACAGGCTGTCGTACTGGGCGCCGAACTCGCTCTGGGTGTTGGTCAGGCGGGCGATGCGGCCGTCCAGGCCGTCGAGCACCATGGCGATGAAAATGGCCCAGGCGGCGTGTTCGAATTTTTGGTTCATCGCCATGACGATGGCGTAGAAGCCGCAGAACAGGGCGGCGGTGGTGAAGGCGTTGGGCAACAGGTAGATCCCGCGACGGCGCGGCTTGGCGCCGCCCTCGGCCACCGGCTGGCGCGCGAACTTGCTAAAGCGCGAAGTCTGCGGCGCTTTGGCTGCTGGTGAGGCGCCATTCTTGGCTCTGCGACGGGGAAAGTTTGCCATGGGGTTCCATTTCTAAATACAACGGGCTGAAGTGCAGCGGGCGGTTCGGTAACAGTGCAGATTGCGCCATCATTATAGAGGAGGAGGAAACAAAAAAGGGGGTTCGCGCGGCGCCCGGCCGGTGTTGCTATTTGATCGAGCATGCTGAAAAGCATTGCTCGAAACGGGGCGATGGTGTTTCATAAGCTAGCTCAACCGCAAGTCCTTGCACCCTGAAGGAGTTTCATGTGGAAATCGCCTAGCCCGCCGCCGCCGGGCGCCCTGCCGCAGCTCCGGCGGTTCACGCCGCTCGTCCTGCTCATGCTGTCCATGCTCATGCTGTCCATGCTCCTAGGTGGCGCCGTCCGCGCCGAGGTGCTGCGCGTGGTCTACCCCGCCAACGAGGTGCCCGGCGACGCGCGCTTCGACGACCTGATCGAGATCCTGCACACCGCGCTGGAACGCACGACGGCCGAGGCCGGCCCCTTCGAACTGCGGCCCTCGACGCTGGAAATGAACGAGGCGCGCTACCTGAGCACCCTCAAGCAAGGCCAATCGATCAACATCGCCTGGAGCTCCACCTCGATCGACAAGGAAAGGGACTTGCTGCCCTTGCGCATTCCCCTGCGCAAGGGCCTGCTCGGCTACCGCATCGCCCTGATCGCCCGCGAGCAACAGGCCAGGATAGACCAGATCCGCACGCTGGACGATCTACGCCGTTTCAGCGTCGGCCAGGGCATAGGCTGGGGCGATGTCAAGCTGTACCAGGCCGCCGGCATCAAGGTGGCCCAGGCCGGCTACGACAAGCTGTTCCGCATGCTGACCTTGGGCCGCTTCGACCTGTTCCCGCGCGGCCTCACCGAGGTGTACGCCGAGTACGCGCTGCGCGCGCCCGACGATCCCCAACTGACGGTCGAGAAGAACCTGCTGCTGTACTATCCCTGGCCCTACTATTTCTTCTTCAACCACAAGGACGGCGCGCTCAAGCAGCGCGTCGAAAACGGCATCCGCATGATGTTGCGCGACGGCTCCTTCGACGCCCTGTTCTGGAGGTACAACGGCAAGGCGATCGAACAGGCCAACCTCAAGGGGCGCCGCGTGATCGCCCTGCCCAACCCCATGCTGCCCAAGGAAACCCCGCTGGGCGAGGCCGGCCTGTGGCTCGACCCGACCAAGGAGCCGCCCTAGGACTGCAACAGCGCAGGCGTGGCGAGCGCCTGCGTTCCCCCGTCGACACTTCCCACTAGAAAGGAATGACATGTTCATGCAATTCATCCCCGCCAGGCTGGCAGCGCCCGTCCTCAGCTTGTCGCTGGCCTTGCTGGCCGGCACGCCGGCGGTGCAGGCCGCCGGCGTGAAAGTGGTCTACCCGGCCAACGAGACGGCGGGCGACACCCGCTTCAACGATTTGATGGAGATCCTCCAGGGCGCGCTGGAAAAGACCACGGCCGAGTTTGGTCCCTTCGAGCTGGAGGCGTCCAAGCAGAAAATGAACGAGGAGCGCTACTTGAGCGAGCTGAAGAACGGCGGCGGCATCAACATCGCCTGGAGCTCGACCTCGATCGAGAAAGAGGCCAGCCTGCTGCCGCTGCGCATTCCGCTGCGCAAGGGCATCCTGGGCTACCGCGTCGCCCTCATTTCCAAGGACAACCAGGCCAAGATCGACCAGGTCAAGTCGCTCGCCGAGCTGAAGAAACTGAGCATCGGCCAGGGTGCCGGCTGGGGCGACGTCAAGCTCTACGAGGCCAACGGTTTCAGTGTCAGCACGGCCAAGTACGACGAGTTGTTCAAGCTGACCAACGCCGGCAAGTTCGACCTGTTCCCGCGCGGCATCAGCGAGGCCTTCGCCGAACAGGAGCAGCAGGCCAAGGCCAATCCGAATCTGGTGGTGGAAAAGAATATGCTGATCTACTACCCCTGGCCCTACTACTTCTTCTTCAACAAGGCCGACGCGGCGCTGGAGAAGCGGATCGACGTGGGCATCCACAAGATGATGAAGGACGGCTCCTTCGACGCCATCTTCAAGAAGTACAACGGCAAGGCCATCGAGCAGGCCAATTTCAAGGGGCGCAAGATTTACCGTTTGAAGAACGATCAGTTGCCCAAGGAGACGCCGTACGCCGACACCACGCTGTGGTTCAACCCCAGCGGGCAGTAGTGTTCGGATGGGTGGAGTCAAGGCGCCGGCGCGGCCGGCACACCCCACCGACAAAGAGCCAGGGTCAGACCCGCGGGTCTGACCCTAGTTGTTGCCGCTGGGTTTTTCAGGTGCCGCCACGGCGCTGAAAACCGTCCGCCAAGACGGCAGTGGCGAACATGGCCGGCATGCTGGGGAATTACTTGAACTTGACCTTGCCGACCACGTTCATTTGCAAGGTGGTCTCGCCCGGCTCGAAGCTCGGTTCCTCGACCGGCGCGCTGTCCATCATCTTGGCCGAACGCATCATCATCGGCGCGGCGGCGCCGCCTTCGCGCTGGGCGTAGTTGCCCGAGCCTTCGAAGTCGACCGTGTCGAGCACGGCGTCGCTGAGCTTGCGGCCCATGGCGTTGGCGATCGAGGCGATGCGCTCGTTCAGGTTCTTGTAGGTGGCGGCGATGCGCTGGTCGTCCAGCTTGCGCGTGGTTTCCGGCGTCAGGCCGAACTGGATGCCGTTCAGGGTCAGCACGCGCTGGGCGGCGGCGACGGTCTTCGGCAACGTGGCCAGATTGGTGGTGGTCAGTTGCACGTACTGGCCGACGCGCCAGGCGGTCGGCACGCGGGTCTTCGGCGTCACGCCGTTCGGCAGCGGGCGCTCTTCGGGATACACGGCGTAGGTGTAGTAGCCCTGGGTCTTCAGGCTGGCTTGCGGATCTTCTTTTTTGAGGATCTCGATGCCCTGCTTCATCTTCAGGTTGACGCGCGAGGCGGCGGCGGCCTTGTCCTTGTCGGTCTCTTCGATCGCCAGGGTGGCGACGGCCTGGTCGTTGGCGTGCTTGACTTCACCGTAGGCCGGCACCACCACCAGCGTGCCGCTGGTCGGCAGGGTCTCGGCGGCGAAGGCGTGGTGGACGGACAGCGAGGCGGTCGCCATGGCGGCGGCGGCAACAAGATTTTTCATGCGGGTCATAAACGTTCTCCATAGTTGAAAAAGCGAAAATGGGGCCGAGGCCCCATTGTGCGCGAAACCAGCAGAACTGGTGATAACGTCAACTTTAACCGAATCCGCCAGCCGAAACTGTAAGACATGGTGAGAGTTTGTAACATTTCGCGATTTCAAGCATGCGGCGCCGCCATCCGCGAGGACGGCGGCGCGCCGCGCCGACTTAGTTTTTCGACTGGTCGACCATCTTGTTCTTGGCGATCCAAGGCATCATGGCGCGCAGCTTGGCGCCGACTTCTTCGATCTGGTGCTCGGAGGTCAGGCGGCGACGGGAAATCAGGGTCGGCGCGCCGGCCTTGTTTTCCAGGATGAAGGACTTGGCGTATTCGCCGGTCTGAATGTCCTTCAGGCACTGGCGCATCGCGTCCTTGGTGGCCGAGGTGATCACTTTCGGGCCGGTCACGTACTCGCCGTATTCGGCGTTGTTGGAGATCGAGTAGTTCATGTTGGCGATGCCGCCTTCATAGATCAGGTCGACGATCAGTTTCAGTTCGTGCAGGCATTCGAAGTAAGCCATTTCCGGCGCGTAACCGGCTTCGGTCAGGGTTTCGAAACCGGCCTTGATGAGTTCGACGGCGCCGCCGCACAGAACCGCTTGCTCGCCGAACAGGTCGGTCTCGGTTTCTTCGCGGAAGTTGGTCTCGATGATGCCGGCGCGGCCGCCGCCGTTGGCCGAGGCGTACGACAGGGCGATGTCGCGGGCCATGCCGGACTTGTCCTGGTAGACGGCGATCAGGTGGGGCACGCCGCCACCCTGGGTGTAGGTGGCGCGCACGGTGTGGCCGGGCGCTTTTGGCGCGATCATGATGACGTCCAGGTCGGCGCGCGGCACGACTTGGCCGTAGTGCACGTTGAAGCCGTGGGCGAAGGCCAGCACCGCGCCCTGCTTGGCGTGGGGGGCGACGTTTTCGTTGTAGACCTGGGCGATGTTCTCGTCCGGCAGCAGGATCATGATGATGTCGGCGGCCTTGACCGCGTCGTTCACTTCCGCCACTTTCAGACCGGCCTTCTCGACCTTGCTCCACGAGGCGCCACCCTTGCGCAGGCCGACGGTGACGTTCACGCCGGAGTCGCTCAGGTTTTGCGCGTGGGCGTGGCCCTGCGAGCCGTAGCCGATGATGGCAACGTTTTTACCCTTGATCAGGGAGAGGTCGGCGTCTTTGTCGTAGAAAACTTTCATGATAATTCCTATGTATTTTGTAGTGTGTTGTTCAGGGGAGTCGTACCGGGCGGCGGCGCCGCCCTAGTACTCAGGTCAAACTTTAAGGATGCGTTCGCCGCGTCCGATGCCGGAGCCGCCGGTGCGCACCGTTTCCAAAATCGAGGCGCGGTCGATCGAGTCGATGAACGCGTCGAGCTTGCCCTTGTTGCCGGTCAGCTCGATCGTGTAGGTCTTCTCGGTGACGTCGATGATGCGGCCGCGGAAGATGTCGGCGGTGCGCTTCATCTCCTCGCGTTCCTTGCCCACCGCGCGCACCTTGATGAGCATCAGCTCGCGCTCGATGTGCGCGCCCTCGGTCAGGTCGACCACCTTGACCACTTCGATCAAGCGGTTGAGGTGCTTGGTGATCTGCTCGATGATGTCGTCCGAGCCGCTGGTGACGATGGTCATGCGCGACAGGGTCGGATCTTCGGTCGGCGCCACGGTCAGCGTTTCGATGTTGTAGCCGCGGGCCGAGAACAGGCCGACCACGCGCGACAGGGCGCCGGCTTCGTTTTCCAGCAATACAGAGATAATGTGTCGCATCTTATAAGTCCTCCGAACCCAACAGCATTTCAGAGAGCCCTTTGCCCGCTTTCACCATCGGCCAGACGTTTTCCGATTGATCGGTAATGAAGTTCATGAAGACCAGACGGTCCTTCATGCCGAATGCCTCGCGCACCGCGCCGTCGACGTCGCCCGGTTTTTCGATGCGCATGCCGACGTGGCCGTAGGCCTCGGCCAGCTTCTCGAAGTTCGGCAGCGAATCCATATAGGACTCGGAGTAGCGCGAACCGTAGTCGATCTGCTGCCACTGCCGCACCATGCCGAGGAAGCGGTTGTTGAGCATGATGATCTTCGGCGTCAGGTGGTACTGTTTGCAGGTCGCCAGTTCCTGGATGCACATCTGGATCGAGCCCTCGCCGGTGATGCAGGCGACGGTGGCGTCCGGATTGGCCATCTGCACGCCCATGGCATACGGCAGGCCGACCCCCATGGTGCCCAGGCCGCCGGAATTGATCCAGCGCTTGGGCTTGTCGAACGGGTAGTACTGCGCCGCCCACATCTGGTGCTGGCCGACGTCGGAGGTGATGAAGGCGTCGCCCTTGGTCACTTCGAAGACCTTCTGCACCACCGATTGCGGCTTGATCACCAGGTCGGAGGTCGGATACACCAGGCACTGCTTGCCGCGCCATTCGTTGATCTGCTTCCACCAGTCCTTGACGGCCGGCAGGTTCGGCTTTTGCTCCGCCGCGTCGAGCTGGGCCAGCATCTCGATCAGCACGTCCTTGACGTTGCCGACGATCGGGATGTCGACCTTGACGCGCTTGGAGATCGACGAGGGGTCGATGTCGACGTGGATGATCTTGCGCGGATGCGAGGCGAAGTGTTTCGGGTTGCCGATGACGCGGTCATCGAAGCGGGCGCCGATGGCGATCAGGACGTCGCAATGCTGCATCGCCATGTTCGCTTCATAGGTGCCGTGCATGCCCGGCATGCCGAGGAAGTTCTCGCTCGACGCGCGGTAGGCGCCCAGGCCCATCAAGGTGTTGGTGACCGGGAAGCCGAGCTTGTCGACCAGCTTGTTCAGCTCGGGCGCCGCGTTGGCCAGGATCACGCCGCCGCCGGTGTAGATCATCGGACGTTCGGCTTGCAGCAGCAGCTGCACGGCCTTGCGGATCTGCCCGGAGTGGCCCTTGTCGACCGGCTTGTACGAACGCATCTCGATCTCTTTCGGATACGAGTACGTCGTCTTGTGCATCGAGATGTCCTTCGGGATATCCACCAGCACGGGGCCGGGACGGCCGGTGCGGGCGATAAAGAAGGCTTTCTTGACGGTTTCGGCCAAATCCTTGACGTCCTTGACGAGGAAGTTGTGCTTGACCACGGGGCGGGTGATGCCGACCGTGTCGCATTCCTGGAAGGCGTCCTGGCCGATGGCGTGGCTCGGCACCTGGCCGGAGATCACCACCATCGGAATCGAGTCCATGTAGGCGGTCGACAGGCCGGTGACGGCATTGGTGACGCCGGGGCCGGAGGTCACCAGGGCGACCCCGACTTTTTGCGAGCTGCGCGAATAGGCGTCGGCGGCGTGGATGGCGGCCTGCTCGTGGCGTACCAATATGTGTTGGAATTTGTCTTGCTTGAAGATGGCGTCGTAGATATACAGTACGGCTCCGCCCGGATAGCCGAAGACGTGTTCAACGCCCTCCTCGGCCAGGCAGCGCACCAGTATTTCCGCGCCCGTGATTTGTCCTGCTGCTTCGGTATTCATAAAACATTCCTTTCAAGGTCCATTGGAGATTGATCGGATGCTCTTTCCTAACGAAGTATGCCTACTGCTACAGCTTGCCCTGCTTCCCTTTTTCATGCGTTCACGGCACTTCTTCCGCTACCCATAGATAGCGTGCAAAGCGTCGCTGGACGCAAACTCGTTTGGCCGGATTTTCTGTAGCGGTTGTGCGTACCTCTCGCGCTTGTGGCGCGGGTTAGAGCAAACTGCCTACATATGAAAGCGCGTCGTGTCGATTGCGGCGTTGTGTGCCAGCGGCGACAGACCATAGAGCTTCGGGGTGATCAAAGCGTTCCATACGGTACTACGGGCCATCGATTTGAGCAAGTGGAATTGTGCGAAAGCGCCATTCCGGCTTCGCTTTGACGTAAAAAACATGCGGAAATGGCCAATTTTTGCTAGCATGCGCACAGTTCGCAAAACGCCGCAAGCTCGCATTCCTGGCGCCGCACGCCTCATTCAACCTGAGCCCTCCCGGCAGTATCCCCACGACGCATGGCAACAGACAAAGAATTATCCGACTTCCTCGAAAACGTCGAGCGGCGCGCCTTCAAACAGGCCGTCTACGCAGTGCGCAAGGACGAATCGGCCCTGGACATCGTGCAGGACGCGATGATCAAACTCGCCGAAAAATACGGCGACAAGCCGGCCGCCGAGCTGCCCATGCTGTTCCAGCGCATCCTGCAGACCACCATCCTCGACTATTTCCGCCGCGAAAAAGTGCGCAACACCTGGGTCAGCCTGTTCTCCGGCATGGGCGGCCCCAAGGAAGGCAGCGAGGACTTTGATATACTCGAATCGTATGAGGCGGAACAAGGTTCCGAGGCGTCCGAGTCGAGCGCCGACAAGGTCGAGCGGGCACAAACCTTGCAATTAATCGACGACGAGGTGCAAAAGCTGCCGGCGCGTCAACGGGAAGCCTTCCTCATGCGTTATTGGCAGGACATGGACGTGGCTGAAACAGCCGAAGCGATGGGATGTTCCGAGGGGAGTGTGAAGACACATTGCTCACGCGCAACACACACCCTCGCCGAATCGCTCAAAGCCAAAGGAATCAAATTATGAACACCGACGATCTGAATTTCGCCTACAAGGTGCGCCACGCGCTCAACGAGCGGCTCGACGAGCTGCCGGCCTCGACCACGGACCGCCTGGCGGCGGCCCGCACAGCCGCCATGGCGCGCAAAAAGGCCGACGCGCCCCTGCGCGTGTCCGAACGCGCGCTGGCCAGCGGCGGCGGCGCCGGCTTCTTCTCGCAACCGTTCTCCTGGCTGGGCCGGATGAGCGTGGCCTTGCCGATGCTGGTGTTGGTGGCCGGCATGGTCGGCCTCTACCAGTACGAAGAGCGGGAACGCGTCACCGAGCTGGCCGAGCTGGACGCCGCCGTGTTGTCGGACGAGCTGCCGCTGTCGGCCTATCTGGACCACGGTTTCAACGCCTACCTGACGAAAAGCGAGCAATAAGCATGGCGCGTTTTAGCGGTCGGGCCAAACTGGGCGCGGGATTCGCCGCGCTCGCCGCACTCGCGGTGGCGGGCGCCTCCTGGGTTAGCGCGACACAACCGGCCTCGGCGCCCGCCCCGGCGGCAGTGGCCGCGCCGGCGGCCGGCCCCGCCGGCGGTCTGGCATCGGCCTCGGCGCCGGTCAAGCCGGTGGCTGGCGGCAAACAGCACGCCGCCGTCGCCAAGCCGGCGGGAAAACCCCTGTGGAAAGACCTCAGCCCCGTGCAGCAGCAAGCGCTGCTGCCGCTGGCGGCCGAGTGGAACACGCTGGAACCGTTGCGCAAGCAGAAGTGGCTGGAGATCGCCAACCGCTACGCCTCGATGAAACCGGACGAGCAGGGCCGCGTGCAGGAACGCATGCGCGAGTGGATCAAGATGACGCCGGAGGAGCGCCGCGTGGTGCGGCAGAACTTCGCCGCCACGCAAAAGCTGGTGGCCGGGCAAAAACTGGTCAGCGCCGGACAAAAAGCGGCCCACTGGGAGCAATACCAGCAATTGCCGGAAGAACAAAAGAAACAGCTGGCGGCGCAAGCGGCGATGAAGAAACAGGTCGCCAACGTGCCCACGCCGGCGCAGAACAAGATCAAGACCGTGGCGCCGATCAAGGCCGGCGTGACGATCCCGCCGAACGGCGGCCAGTCCATCCCGGCACCGCTGCCGGCCACCGGCGCCGCGCCGGCGACACAGGCGCCGAACGCGGCCACGCCGGCACCGACCGCCGGCACCACCGCCGCGGGCGCCACGCCATCGACTGCGGCGGCGCCCGCCAACGCCGTCCCCGCCAGCACCCAGGCCACGCCGCCAGCGCCAAGCAATGTCAAATAGTTCCGCGCCGGTCGCCACACCCACCCTTGCACGGCGCCTGATTTCGATGGTCTACGAGACCCTGCTCGGCTTCGCCGTGCTGTTCCTGCCCTTCCTCGTCCTGGAATTGGCCTTGCAAGGCAGTCACAGCAAGCCGGCCGAGCACCTGCGCCAAGCGCTGGCCTTCCTGGTGCTGGGCGCCTACTTCATCCACCAGTGGAGCCGCGAGGGCCAGACCCTGGCCATGCGCACCTGGCGCATCAAGGTGGTGATGGCCAACGGCGACCCGCTGTCGCTGCAGGCCGCCACGGTGCGCTACCTGCTGTGCTGGATGTGGGTGCTGCCGGCGCTGCTGCTCGGCTACTTCCTTGAGCTGCACAAGTGGCAGGCGCTGGGCGCCGTCGGCGTCGGCGTGCTGGTCTGGTCGGCCACCGCCCTGCTCGACCGCGAGCGCCAGTTCCTGCACGACAAACTGAGCGGCACCCGCCTGGTGCAACTGCCCAAGCCGCCGAAGAAGAGCAAGGCCGCCGCAGCGGCATAAATCTGCTGAAAAGCCAAAGGCCGCGATCGGATCGCGGCCTTTTTCCATTGCGGCGCCACTTGCGCCGCCCTGCCCCGCGCCGCTTAGAAGCGCTCGAACTCCTGCAGATAGCGCCACTCGCCCAGCGGCAAGCTGGACATGGCGATGCGGCCGATGCGGATGCGCTTCATCGCCACCACGCTCAGTCCCACCATCTTGCACATATGCTCGATCTGGCCCGGCAACACGCCCTTCAGCGCGAAGCGCAGGCGGGTCTCGTTCTGCCAGCTGACCTTGATCGGCGGCAGCGGCTTGCCGTTGAACGGCAGCCCGTGGTTGAGCAGCGCCAAGCCGTTGTCGACGATGCTGCCGGCGACCTCGACAATGATCTCCTGCTCGACCCGCGCCGCCTCGTCGACCAGCTTGCGGGCGACGCGGAAGTCCTGGGTGAACACCACCAGGCCGCTGGCGGTGCTGACCAGCGGATTGGTCAGCGTCAGGCCGGCAAGGTGGCGCTTGAGGAAGCGCTGCTTGGTGCAAGTCGGCGTGCGCGATTCCAGGCTCAGGCAGCTCAGCGCCGGCGCGCCGTCCTTGCCGATGTCGGCGTTGAAGCCGGCCGGCTTGTGCAGCAGGATGGTGACCGGCAGGATCTCCAGCAAGGTGGCGTCCTTGGCGACGGCGATGGCCTGCTCCTCGCTGACGCGGGCGCCGGCCTCTTCGACGACGACGCCGTCCACGCTGACCCAGCCGCCCTCGATGTACTGCTCGGCTTCACGCCGCGAGCAAGGGAGCATTTCCGACACGCGCTTGGCGAGGCGGACGGTGGAATCTTTGGTGGAGTCTGTCATTGAGTCGAAAAAGTAAACGGAGGGAAAGGCGGTATTGTACCCGCCCGGCGCGCCGCGGGAGGCCGGAACCCGGCGGCCATGCCGTGCAGTTGAGGCGCCGGCGGCCGCCAAAACCACCCAAAGGCAGAGAACCGGGGTCAGACCCGCCGGGTCTGACCCCAGCTTTGCGTCTGTGGGTTTGCTTAATTTAACGCCCGGGGTCAGCGCCCGGGGTCAGCAGCGCCCGGGGTCAGTGCCGACATTCGGACACGAGCTCAAGCGTAGGCCTTAGGCTGGGGTCAGTATAGGCCGGGGTCAGCAGGGTCAGTGCCGACATTCGGACAAATGTCGCTTTGGTAACGAGGGCTCCGCTTGAGCTCGTGTCCGAATGTCGGCACTGACCCCGCCGGCTGCTGCTTGAGCTCGTGTCCGAATGTCGGCACTGACCCCGCCGGCTGCTGACCCCGCCGGCTGCCGACCCCGCAGGCTGATCCCGCCGAAAAAAGGCGGCTGTTACTGGGCGACGGCGGCCTTGGCCAACTGCTCGGTGAAGAAGCGGTTGCCCATCTCCTCCAGGCCCAGCGTCTGCAACACTTCCTGCAGGCGTTCGGTGGGACGCTGGCGCGGCAGGTTCTTGTAGCTGGCGATGATCAACTCGTTCTTCATCGAGTGTTCCCAACCGACCAGCTCGGTCACATTGACCTGGTAGCCGTGCGCTTCCAGTTGCAAACAGCGCAGCACGTTGGTGATCTGGCTGCCGAACTCGCGGGTGTGCAGGGGATGGCGCCACAGCTCGGTCAGCGCGCTCTTGCCCAGCGACTTGGCCTTGTTCTTCTTCAACACCGTGGCCACCTCGGCCTGGCAGCACGGCACTAGCACCATGAAGCGGGCCTTCTTCTTCAAGGCGAAGTGGATGGCGTCGTCGGTCGCGGTGTTGCAGGCGTGCAGGGCGGTGACCATGTCGATGCGCTCGGGCAGCAGCGTCGACTCGGTCGACTCGGCCACCGACAGCGGCAGGAAGGACATGCCGGGGAAGTTGAATTTCTTGGCCAGCTCCTGCGACTTGGCGACCAGCTCTTCGCGCGTTTCGATGCCGTAGATGTGCGAGCCGTCGTCGAGCGCCTTGAAGAACAGGTCGTACAAAATGAAGCCGAGGTAGGACTTGCCGGCGCCGTGGTCGACCAGCGACACGCCGGCGCCGCCGTCGGCCCGCACTTCCTTGAGCAGCGGTTCGATGAACTGGTACAGGTGGTAGACCTGCTTGAGCTTGCGGCGGCTGTCCTGGTTCATCTTGCCGTCGCGGGTCAGGATGTGCAGCTCTTGCAACAGCGCGACCGATTGGCCTTCGCGGATCTCCGGCATCGCTGCCGCGCTGGTGGTGACGGGCACGGCGCCCTTGGCGGCCTTGGCCGCCGGCTCAGCGCGCTTCATCGATCCACGCCGCCTGGATCGCTTCCAGGACCTTCTCGCCACCACGGCTGTGGTCGTCGTCGAAGCCGTCCAGATCCACCACCCAGTTGTGCAGGTCGGTGAAGCGGATGGTCAACGGATCGATGTCCGGATGTTTGTCGTACAGGGCTTCCGCGATCGCGGTGATGTCGGTCCATTTCATCGCTCGTTCCGGTCTCAGTGACCGCCCTCGCTGGCATGGTTGATGGTGTACTTGGGAATCTCGACCACCAGGTCCTGGTCGGCCACCACGGACTGGCAGGACAGGCGCGACACCGCTTCCAGGCCCCAGGCCTTGTCGAGCAGGTCTTCCTCGGTCTCGCTGGCTTCGCTCAGCGAGCTGAAGCCCTCGCGCACCAGCACGTGGCAGGTGGTGCAGGCGCACGATTTCTCGCAGGCGTGCTCGATGTGGATGTCGTTCTCCAACATGATGTCGCACAGCGTCTTGCCGGCGGGGGCGTCGATCACGGCGCCGTCGGGGCACAATTTGGGATGGGGCAGGAATACGATTTGTGGCACTTGTGTTACCTCTGTGATGTTCTGAATTAAACGACCTGGTCCAGCGTCTTGCCGGCCAGCGCGCTGCGCACGCTGCGGTCCATGCGGCGCGAGGCGAAGTCTTCGGTGCCGTTGGCCAGCGCCTCGACGGCGGCCTTGATGCCGGCGTGCTCCAGCGTGCCGGCCAGCGAGGCGGCGACGGCGGCGCGCACCTGTTGCATCAACGCGTCGACGGCGACGCGCTCGGCGGCGTCGAGCAAGTTGCCGTCCTCGTCCAGCGCGGACTGGGTGGCCAGCAGGATGCGCTCGGCCTCGACCTGTTCCTCGCGCAGGGCGCGGGCGACCATGTCGACGTCGGCCGACTGGTAGGAGTCTTGCAGCATGCGGGCGACGTCGTCGTCGCCCAGGCCGTAGGACGGCTTGACGCTGATCGAGGCCTCGACGCCGGAGCGCAGCTCGCGCGCCGAGACCGACAGCAGGCCGTCGGCGTCGACCTGGTAGGTGATGCGGATGCGCGCGGCGCCGGCGACCATCGGCGGGATGCCGCGCAGCTCGAAGCGGGCCAGCGAACGGCAGTCCGTCACCAGCTCGCGCTCGCCCTGCAGCACGTGCACGGCCAGGGCGGTCTGGCCGTCCTTGAAGGTGGTGAATTCCTGGGCGCGGGCGCAGGGGATGGTCGAGTTGCGCGGGATGATCTTCTCGACCAGGCCGCCCATCGTCTCGATGCCCAGCGACAGCGGGATGACGTCGAGCAGCAGCCAGTCGTCGCCGGCGGCGCGGTTGCCGGCCAGCAGGTTGGCCTGGATCGCCGCGCCCAGCGCGACCACCTTGTCGGGGTCGATGTTGGCGTGCGGGATGGTGTGGAAGAACTCGCCGACGGCGCGCTGCACGTGCGGCATGCGGGTGGCGCCGCCGACCATGACCACGCCGTCGACGTCGTCAACGTCGACGCCGGCGTCGCGCAGGGCCTTCTTGATCGCGTTCATGGTCTTGCCGACCAGGTGCTTGGTGATCTCCTGCAAGGTCTGGGCGGTCAGGCGCAGGTGGACTTCCTCGCCGGAGTTGAGCACGGCGTCGACGGTCACCTCGTCCTTGTTCGACAGCAGCTCCTTGGCCTCGCGCGCCTTGACCATCAGGATCGCCGTGTCCTCGTCGGACAGCGGGGCCAGCTTTTCCTGCTCGTGGATCCAGCAGAACAGGCGGTGGTCGAAGTCGTCGCCGCCGAGGGCCGAGTCGCCGCCGGTCGACAGCACCTCGAAGACGCCCTTGCTCAGCTTGAGGATGGAAATGTCGAAGGTGCCGCCGCCCAGGTCGTAGACGGCGAAGATGCCTTCCGAGGCGCTGTCCAGGCCGTAGGCGATGGCGGCGGCGGTCGGCTCGCTGAGCAGGCGCAGCACGTTGATGCCGGCCAGCTGGGCGGCGTCCTTGGTGGCCTGGCGCTGGGCGTCGTCGAAGTAGGCGGGCACGGTGATGACGGCGCCGACCAGGTCGTCGCCGAGCGAATCCTCGGCGCGCTGGCGCAGCGTGGCCAGGATCTGCGCCGAGATTTCGACCGGGCTCTTGATGCCGGCGATGGTCTTCAGTTGCACCATGCCGGGCGTGTCCTGGAAGTCATACGGCAGGTTCTCGGCGTAGGCGATGTCGTGCAGGCCGCGGCCCATGAAGCGCTTCACCGAGACGATGGTGTTCTTCGGATCGGTGGTCTGCGCGGCCTGCGCCTTGTAGCCGATGTTGGCGTGGCCGTTGGGCAGGTAGCGCACCACGGACGGCAGCAGCGGGCGGCCCTCCTCGTCGTTCAACACTTCGGGGATGCTGTTGCGCACGGTCGCCACCAGCGAGTTGGTGGTGCCGAGGTCGATGCCCACGGCCAGCCGGTGCTGGTGCGGCGCGGTCGACATGCCTGGTTCGGAGATTTGCAGAAGTGCCATGTATATTTCGTGCCTTGCGGCTCAGATTGACTCGGATTGAATTGGGGCGTCGGGGAAGATGGCGGCGGGCCGCCTCAGACATCCTCGAACAGCTGGAAGACGCTATCGATTTCCTGTTGCATCTTGTCGAGGAACATCAGGGCGCGCACGCCCTGGGCGGCGCCATGGAAGTCGCCGGCGTCGAGCTGCTGGCCGATGCCGAGCAGCTGCGCCTTGCGTTCCAGCCGCATGTCGCGGTCGAGCGCCTCGAGGGCGGCGGCGTCCTTGCCGGCGCGCGCCTCGGCCAGCGCCTCGCGCCATTCCATCTGCTGCATCAGGAAGGCCATCGGCATGGCCGTGTTCGACTCCGTTTGCAGGTCCACACCGTTCAGCTCGCACAGGTACCGGGCGCGCTTCTGCGCGTGCTTGAGCGTCTGGTAGGCCTCGTTGGCGCGGGTGGCCCACTGCATGGCGACGCGCTTCTCGGCGTCGGTGGCGTTGACGAACTTGTCCGGGTGGACGCGGCTCTGCACCTCGCGGTAGGCGGCGTCGAGGGCGGCGCCGTCGACGGCGTAGCGCTGCGGCAGGTGAAACAGGTCGAAGTGATTTTGCATGGCTGGGGTCTATCGGGTCGGGCCGCCCGCTGCTGCATCCGGCAGACCGCCACAGCGCATCGGCGGCGACGCGCTCAAATGCGGAAGCTTTCGCCGCAACCGCAGGCGTCCTTCAAATTGGGATTGTTGAACTTGAAGCCCTCGTTGAGGCCTTCGCGCGCGAAGTCGAGCTCGGTGCCGTCCAGGTAGGGCAGGCTCTTCGGATCGACGAAGACCTTCACGCCGTGCGATTCGAAGACGCTGTCCTCGGCGGCCACCTCGTCCACATACTCAAGCTTGTACGCCAGGCCGGAACAGCCGGTGGTGCGCACGCCGAAGCGCAGGCCGACGCCCTTGCCGCGCCGCTCGATGTAGCGGGTGATGTGTTTCGCTGCTTTTTCGGTCAGTGTGATTGCCATTCGTTTCTCCGTCCCGGCCCCGCGCGCTCGCGCCGGGCCGGTGTAACACAATACGCTACTACAGGTCGCTTAATGCCACCTCGAATAACCGCCAAATTGTCGTTCCCGCATAGGCGGGAACCCATGCTGAGCCAATGGGCGTAAGGGGTATGGATTCCCGCCTGCGCGGGAATGACGGTTTTTCGAAGTTCCCTTAAGCGGCGACCGGGTGCTTGGTCTGGTAGTCCAAAACCGCCGCCTTGATGGCGTCTTCCGCCAGGATCGAGCAGTGGATCTTGACCGGCGGCAGCGCCAGCTCTTCGGCGATCTGGGTGTTCTTGATGGCCAGCGCCTGGTCCAGGGTCTTGCCCTTGACCCATTCGGTGACCAGCGAGCTCGAGGCGATGGCCGAACCGCAGCCGTAGGTCTTGAACTTGGCGTCCTCGATCAGGCCGTCGGCGCCGACCTTGATCTGCAGCTTCATCACGTCGCCGCAGGCCGGCGCGCCGACCATGCCGGTGCCGACGCTGTCGTCACCTTTTTCGAAGGCGCCGACGTTGCGCGGGTTTTCGTAGTGGTCCAACACTTTTTCTGAGTAAGCCATTTTGATGCTCCTAATATTTCTGAATTCGATGAAAACGCGATGTGGCAGCCGGCTCAGCCGAGCTTAGTGCGCGGCCCACTGGATCGAGCTGATGTCGATCCCCTCTTTGAACATGTCCCACAGCGGCGACAGCTCGCGCAGCTTGGCGACCTTGGCCTTCATCAGCTCGACGGCGAAGTCGATGTCGGCCTCGGTGGTGAAGCGGCCGATGGTGAAGCGGATCGAGCTGTGCGCCAGTTCGTCGCTGCGGCCCAGGGCGCGCAGCACGTACGACGGCTCCAGGCTGGCCGAGGTGCAGGCCGAACCGGACGACACCGCCAGGTCCTTGACGGCCATGATCAGCGACTCGCCCTCGACGTAGTTGAAGCTGACGTTCAGGTTGTGCGGCACGCGGTGTTCCATGTCGCCGTTGACGTAGGTTTCTTCGATGCCTTGCAGGCCGTTGGCCAGGCGGTCGCGCAGCGCCTTGATGCGCACGATCTCGCTGTCCATCTCGACCTTGGCCAGGCGGAAGGCCTCGCCCATGCCGACGATCTGGTGGGTCGGCAGGGTGCCCGAGCGCAGGCCGCGCTCATGGCCGCCACCGTGCATTTGCGCCTCGATGCGCACGCGCGGCTTGCGGCAGACGTACAGCGCGCCGACGCCCTTCGGGCCGTAGGTCTTGTGGGCGGTGAAGGTCATCAGGTCGACCTTGCTCTTTTGCAGGTCGATGAGCAGCTTGCCGGTGGCCTGGGCGGCGTCGCAGTGGAAGATGATGCCGCGCGCGCGGCACAGCGTGCCGATCTCGTCGATCGGCTGGATCACGCCGATCTCGTTGTTGACCAGCATCACGGAGATCAGGATGGTGTCCGGACGGATGGCGGCGGTCAGCTGTTCGATGGTGATCAGGCCGTTGTCCTGCGGCTCCAGGTAGGTGGCCTCGAAACCGACCCGCTCCAGTTCGCGCACGGTGTCGAGCACGGCCTTGTGCTCGGTCTTGACGGTGATGATGTGCTTGCCCTTGGTCTTGTAGAACTGGGCGGCGCCCTTGATCGCCAGGTTGTTGCTCTCGGTCGCGCCGGAGGTCCAGATGATCTCGCGCGGGTCGCAGTTGACCAGGGCGGCGACGTGGCCGCGCGCCTCTTCCACCGCCGCTTCCGCCGTCCAACCGTACATGTGGCTACGCGAGGCCGGATTGCCGAACTGCTCGCGCAGATACGGAATCATCATGTCGGCGACGCGCGGATCGACCGGCGTCGTCGCCGAGTAGTCCATGTAGATCGGGAAATGCGGGGCGGTGTGGAACTGAACCTGCGCGACGTTTTTTTCAGGGGCATTCATCTAAATAACTCCAATGCTTTCAAGCAGCCTAATGTCCGATAGTTAACCAAGCGCGGCGTGGTTGCGATGCAGCACCACCACGTTTTGTTCGGCGTTCTTTTGTTTCTGTTGGTCGACCAGATCCTGCAGCGAGACCGAATCCAGGTAATCGACCATTTTCTCGTTCAGCGTGGCCCACAGCTCGTGGGTCATGCAGCGCGTGCCGCTGGCGGCGTCGGCGCCGTGGCAGTTTTCCTTGCCGCCGCACTGGGTGGCGTCGAGCGGCTCGTCGACGGCGATGATGATGTCGGCCACCGTGACCTTGTCGGCCCGGCGCGCCAGGCTGTAACCACCGCCCGGTCCGCGAATCGACTCGACTATTTCATGCCGGCGCAGCTTGCCGAACAACTGCTCCAGGTACGACAGGGAGATGGCCTGACGCTGGCTGATGCCGGACAAGGTGACCGGGCCTTTGCCTTGGCGCAAAGCCAGATCGATCATCGCGGTCACAGCAAAACGGCCTTTGGTGGTCAGACGCATCGCTACCTCGGTTCAACTCGGTTAAAATATCGTCTTGCAACCCATCAAAGCCTGATTAGTTGAACGATTTAGTCAAGTATACCAAACTTTGACGTATCGCGTCGGATGGCCCCACGCTTTGCCGGCCCTTTCAGCGCGCCGTTGGCGCCCCTCCCCGCCCGCCGCCGCCCTTGCGCGCCCTGGCGCGCCCTTGCACCTCCTTGCGTCTCAATCCGCCCGCAGCAGCCGCATCGGCCCGAACAACGCATGCATGCGCGGGTTGCCGATGAAACTCAGGTTGTAGGGATGCTCCGCCACGATCTGCGGAAACTTTTGCATCACCGGCAACTTATTCAACTGCTCGGCGATCTTGCCCCACAGCACCGCCGTCGGCGTCGGCGCCGCCTGGCGCGCCAGGCCGGCCATCACCGTCTCGAAGAAGGGCAACCAGGCCTTGGCGTCGCGCAGCGGCGCCACATGGCCGCGGAACACCAGCGAGGCGTTGAGCAGCAGAAAGCCTTGGCCGATCAGCTTGGCTTGCAATTCGGCCAAGGTCTGGATGGCGGCGCCGCCGCGGGCACGCTCGGCCACCGCGGCCAGCGCGGCGCCGGCGGTGTTGTCCGCCAACAACTGACCATCGGCAACCAGTAGCATCTTCATAAAGTTGCGCAGCGAGGTGGCCTTGTTGACCGGCTTGGACAGGCCGCCGCCCGGCTCGGCCGACCACAGGCTGCCGACGGCGCCGTCCATGAAGCAGACGCCGGTGGCGCTCTCGGCGCGCGGATACGGCCCCTCGCCCACCAACACATAGCGCACCCGCTCCAGCGGCAGGGCGAAGGCGGCGAACAGGCGTTGCCCGGTGGGCAGGTAGTCGTCGAGCGCCAAGTCGGCCAGATAGGCCGGGTCGGCGGCCTGCACCGCCCGCAGGCCGTCCGTCAGAATGGTTTGCCAGGAGGCGTGGGCGTGCGACAGCGCGGCGAGGATGGGGCTCGGGATGGTCATTGCGGAAAGAGTCGGTGGCGGCGGGAAAGGACAAATTGTAGCGCAATCAAGAA
>NZ_JAEMNU010000051.1:25639-105045 GCF_016461825.1 Rugamonas violacea
GGCGGGAAAGGACAAATTGTAGCGCAATCAAGAAAAACCACCGGCGTGGAGCCGGGGTCAGACCCGCCGGGTCTGACCCCGGTTCTCTGCCTCTGGGTGGTTTGGCTAGCCGCCGGCGCCTTAACTGAACGGCATTGGGCCTTCAGCGGCGCCTCTTGCGTTTATTTCAACTATGTAGCAGTATCATCGGGTCTTTCGCCCGCCCCACCGCTCAGCCCTACCCTTTTCGAGGTAATACGTGGCAACTCCAGACATCTCCAAGCTCAAAATCGAACGGGCGCCGACGGCGCAGATTCCCGGCCAACGCTCGCAGCGGCGGCGCTGGCTCAAGCTGGCGCTCGGCGTGGCGCTGCTGGCGGCGCTGGCCGTGGCGGCGGGACGCCTGTTGAACGGCAAGCCCAGCGTGGAGACGGTGACGGTGGCGCAAGCCTATCCGGCGCAGAACTACACGCTGCTCAACGCCACCGGCTATGTGGTGGCGCAGCGCAAGGCGGCGCTGTCATCGAAGGCCACCGGGCGGCTCGAATGGCTCGGCGTGCTCGAAGGCAGCCGGGTCAAGAAGGACGAGGTCGTCGCCCGCCTGGAAAACCGCGACGTCAGCGCCAGCCTGGGCCAGGCGCAGGCCAACATCAAGGTGGCCCAGGCCAACCTGGAACAGGGACTGGCCGAGCTGGCCGACGCCCAGGCCGCCTTTCAGCGCGCGGCCGACCTGCTCAAGCAAAACTTCATCGCCGCCGCCAGCTTCGACACGGCGCGGGCGCGCCTGAACAAGGCCAAGGCCAACATCAGCGGCTACCGCGCCGGCATCGCGGCGGCCCAGGCCAACGCCCAGGTGGCGCAGGTGGCGCTGGACCAGACGGTGATCCGCGCGCCGTTCGACGGCGTGATCCTGACCAAGAGCGCCAACGTCGGCGACAACATCACACCGTTCTCCTCGGCCGCCGACAGCAAGGGCGCGGTGGTCACCATCGCCGACATGGACACGCTGGAGGTCGAGGCCGACGTGTCGGAGTCGAACCTGAGCAAGATCGGCGCCGCGCAGCCGGCCGAGATCCAGCTCGACGCCTTCCCCGAGCTGCGCCTGGCCGGCGTGGTCTCGCGCATGGTGCCGACCGTGGACCGCAGCAAGGCCACCTTGCTGGTCAAGGTGCGCTTCGCCGAGCGCGACGCCCGCGTGCTGCCGGACATGAGCGCCAAGGTGGCCTTCCTGTCCAAGCCGGTGCCGGCCGCCGACAAGCAGGCCGTCACCGCCCTGCAGCCGGCCGCCATCGTCACGCGCGACGGCAAGCCGGTGGCCTTCGTGGTCGACGGCGACAAGCTCAGACAGGTGGCGGTGAGCAGCGGGCGCAAAATCGGCGAGCTGGTCGAAGTCCGCGGCCTGAAGGCCGGCGACAAGGTGGTGCTGGCGCCCGACGCCAAACTGCACGACGGCCAGCTGGTCGCCGTGGTGAAGAAGTAAGCCTTACCACACAAGGAAAACAAGGCATGCAGCCACTGGTCCAGATCGAACACCTGGTGAAATCCTATCGGCGCGGCGGGCAGGTCGTGCCGGTGCTGACCGACATCAGCCTGACCATCCAGTCGGGCGACTTCACCGCGCTGATGGGTCCCTCCGGCTCGGGCAAGAGCACCCTGCTCAACCTGATCGCCGGCATCGACAAACCGGACAGCGGCGTGCTGCGCGTCGCCGGCCTCGACATCGCCAGCATGGGCGAGAGCGAGCTGGCGCGCTGGCGCGCCGCCAACATCGGCTTCATCTTCCAGTTCTACAACCTGATGCCGGTGCTGACGGCCTACGAGAACGTCGAGCTGCCGCTGTTGCTGACCAGGCTGTCGCGGCGCGAACGGCGCGAGCGCGTCGAGCTGACGCTGGCGATGGTCAAGCTGTCCGACCGCATGGACCACACGCCCAACGAGCTGTCCGGCGGCCAGCAGCAACGCGTGGCGATCGCCCGCGCCATCGTCACCGACCCGACCCTGATCGTCGCCGACGAACCGACCGGCGACTTGGACCGCCAGTCCGCCGGCGAGGTGCTGGCCCTGCTGAACCAGCTCAACCGCGAGTTGGGCAAGACCATCATCATGGTCACCCACGACGCCAACGCGGCGGCGCAGGCGCGCAGCATGGTGCACCTGGAAAAAGGCGAGCTGCTGGCCGAACCGGCCGTGGCCGGCTAGCCCATGTACGCGCTGCGCATGATCGTCAAAAACGCCCTGCGCCACAGGCTGCGCACCACGCTGACGGTGCTCGGCCTGGTGGTGGCGACGCTCTCCTTCGGCCTGCTGCAAACGGTGGTCAACGCCTGGTACGCCGGCGCCGAGGGCGCCTCCAACACCACCCTCGTCACGCGCAACAAGACCTCGCTGGTGTTCCCGCTGCCGCTGTCCTACCAGGCCAAGCTGCGCGCCGTCGACGGCGTGAGCGGGGTCGGCTACGCCAACTGGTTCGGCGGCGTCTACCAGGACCCGAAGAACTTCTTCGCCCAGTTCGCCATCTCCGGCCAGAGCTACCTCGACATCTATCCCGACTACCTGCTGCCCGAGGCCGAGCGCGGCGCCTTCCTGCGCGACCGCAAGGGCGCCATCGTCGGCCGCAAACTGGCGCAGCAGTACGGCTTCAAGGTCGGCGACGTGATTCCGATCAAGGGCACCATCTACCCCGGCCAGTGGGAGTTCGTGGTGCGCGGCATCTACGACGGACGCCAGAGCGGCACCAACACGGCGACCATGTTCTTCCACTGGGATTACATCAACGAGAGCATCCTGAAGACGGCGCCACGGCGCGGCAACCAGATCGGCGTGTATGTGCTGCAGATCGCCCACGCCGAGGACGCCGCCGCCATCTCGGCCACAGTCGACGCGCAGTTCGGCAACTCGCTGGCCGAGACGCTGACCGAGACCGAGAAGGCCTTCCAGCTCGGCTTCGTCTCGATGTCGGAGGCGATCGTGGTGGCGATCCGGGTGGTCTCCTTCGTGGTCATCCTGATCATCATGGCGGTGATGGCCAACACCATGGCGATGAGCGCGCGCGAGCGGCTCGGCGAGTACGCCACGCTGAAGGCGCTCGGCTTCGGCCCGGGCTTTTTGGCGTCGCTGATCTTCGGCGAGTCGATGCTGCTGGCCCTGGCCGGCGCCGGCCTGGGCATCGCCCTGCTCTACCCGGTGGCGGCCGGCTTCGCCGCCCAGCTGGGCACCATGTTCCCGGTGTTCGAGGTGGCGCCGCTGACGGTGCTGCAGCAGGTGCTGGCGGCGCTGGGCATCGGCGTGGTGGCGGCCATCGCGCCGACGCTGCGGGCGATCCACGTCAACATCGTCGACGGCCTGCGCAGCATAGGATGACACCACCATGAACCGGCACCGATGAACATTCCCTTTTCCTACATCGCGCGCAACCTGTGGGCGCGCCGCCTGACCACGGCGCTGACGGCCGGCGGCCTGGCGCTGGTGGTGTTCGTCTTCGCCGCCGTGCTGATGCTCGACGAGGGCTTGCGCAACACCCTGGTCACCACCGGCGAGTACGACAACGTGGTGCTGATCCGCCGCTCCGCCGAGACCGAGGTGCAGAGCGGCGTCGAGCGCGGCCAGGCCAACATCGTCGCCAGCCATCCGGCCATCGGCCTGGGCAGCGACGGCCAGCCCATGCTGTCGAAGGAAACGCTGGTGCTCATCTCGCTCAACAAGCGCGGCTCGGACAAGCCGTCCAACATCATCATTCGCGGCGTCGGCGAACGGGCGCTGGCGCTGCGGCCGCAGGTCAAGCTGACGGCCGGCCGCATGTTCCGCCCGGGCGCCTCGGAGATCATCGCCGGCGCCAGCATCGCGCGGCGCTTCTCCGGCGCCGGCATCGGCGAGACGCTGCGCTTCGGCCAGCGCGAGTGGACCGTGGTCGGCCTGTTCGACGCCGGCAACAGCGGCTTCGACTCGGAGATCTGGGGCGACGCCGACCAGCTGATGCAAGCCTTCCGCCGCACCGCCTACTCGTCCATCGTGCTGCGCCTGGGCGACCGCGGCCGCTTCGACGGTTTCAAGAGGGACGTCGAGGGCGACCAGCGGCTGACGCTGGACGCCAAGCGCGAGCAAACCTTCTACTCGGACCAGTCGCGCGCGCTGTCGACCTTCATCAGCATCCTCGGCCTGACCTTGTCGGTGATTTTTTCCATCGGCGCGATGATAGGCGCCACCATCACCATGTACGCCTCGGTGGCCAACCGGGTCGGCGAGATCGGCACCTTGCGCGCGTTGGGTTTCCAGCGCAGGAACATCCTCGCCGCGTTTCTGACCGAGTCCATGCTGCTGGCGGTGGCGGGCGGCGTGGTCGGGCTGGCCTTCGCCTCGCTGATGCAGTTCCTGTCGTTCTCGACGACCAACTTCCAGTCCTTCTCCGAGCTGGCCTTCGGCTTCAAGCTGAACGCGGCGATCGTGTTCAAGACGCTGCTGTTCTCGTTGGGGATGGGGATGGTGGGCGGCTTCCTGCCGGCCCTGCGGGCGGCGCGCATGAAGATCGTCGATGCGCTGCGCGCCGCCTGAGGTGATGTAAAACTGCGGCGCCTATTCGGCGTCGGGCTGTTGCGCCGGGTGCGCCTGGATGAAGGCCGGCAGCGCGGCGCAGTTGGCGTGGATGCGCATGACGGTCGGATACGCCGTCATGTCGACCCCGAAGCGCTGCGCGTTGAACACCTGCGGCACCAGGCAGCAGTCGGCCACGGTCGGCGTGTCGCCGTGGCAGAAGCGGCCGGTCTGCGCATCGCGCGCCAGGTGCGCCTCCAGCATCGCCATGCCCTCGCTGATCCAGTGGCTGATCCACTGCTGCTTGAGCTCCTCCGACAAACCGAGCGGCCCGCGCAAATACTTGAGCACGCGCAGATTCGACAGCGGATGGGTGTCGCAGGCCACCGTCTGCGCCAGCGCGCGCACGCGGGCGCGGCCGAGCGGATCGGCCGGCAGCAAGGGCTGCGACGGCCGCGTCTCGTCGAGATACTCGATGATCGCCAGCGACTGGCTGAGCACCACGCCGTCCTCCTCCAGCGCCGGCAACAGCGCGCTGGGATTGACGGCGCGGTAGGCGTCGGTCAGCTGCTCGCCGCCGTTGCGCAGCAAATGCACCGGCACCGCTTCGTAGTCCAGCCCCTTCAGGTTCAGCGCGATGCGCACCCGATACGAGGCCGAGCTACGGAAGTAGGTGTAGAACTTCATCTCAGCGGCGCTCCTGGTAGTGGGCGACGGTCTGCTCGATGCTGCCGAAGATGCTGGCGCCCTGCGCGTCGCGCATCTCGATGCGCACGCTGTCACCGAACTTGAGGAAGCCGGTCTTCGGCTTGCCCTCTTCGATGGTTTCGTACATGCGCACCTCGGCCAGGCAGCAGTAACCGACGCCGCCGTTCTCGATGCTCGAACCGTGCAGATTGCCCTGCTTGTTCGACACCGTGCCGGAGCCGATGATGGTGCCGGCCGCCAGCTCGCGCGTGCGCGCCGCGTGCGCCACCAGTTGGGCGAAGTTGAAGGTCATGTCCTCGCCGGCGTTCGGTTTGCCGAAGGGTTTGCCGCTCAACTCCACCAACAGCGGCAGGTGCAGCTTGGTGTCGGCCCAGTGGCCGCCCAATTCGTCCGGCGTGACCGCCACCGGCGAAAAGGCGCTGGCCGCCTTCGACTGGAAGAAGCCGAAGCCCTTGGCCAGCTCGTTGGGGATCAGGTTGCGCAGCGAGACGTCGTTCACCAGCATCACCAGGCGGATCGCCTTGGCGGCGTCGGCGTCGGTGGCGCCCATGGCGACGTCGCCGGTGATGACCGCCACTTCCGCCTCCAGGTCGATGCCCCAGTCTTCCGACAGCACGAAGATGGGATCACGCGGACCGATGAAGCTGTCCGAGCCGCCCTGGTACATCAGCGGGTCGGTGTAGAACGAGGCCGGCACCTCGGCGTTGCGGGCGCGGCGCACCAGCTCGACGTGGTTGATGTAGGCCGAGCCGTCGGCCCACTGGTAGGCGCGCGGCAGCGGCGAGTGGCACAAGGCCTGCTCGAAGGGCTGGGCCAGCGAGGCGGCGCCGGCGTTGAGCGCGGTGTAGACCTGCTCCAGCTGCGGCGCGATGGCGTCCCAGTTGTCCAGCGCCTGCTGCAGCGTGGCGGCGATCTGCGGCACGGCCAGGTAGTGGCCCAGGTCGCGGCTGACGACCACCAGGGCGCCGTCGCGGCCGCCGTTTTTCAGGGTGGCGAGCTTCATGCCTTCACCTCCGCTTGCGGCGCGTGCATCCAGGCGGCGTGCTTGGGCGCCTTGCGCGTGCGCGACCACTCCTCCAGCATGTCCCATTTGACCGCGTCGAGCTGCTGCATCATCTCCGGCGTGCCGGTGTTGGCGGCCAGCTCCAGACGGTGGCCGCTCGGGTCGAAGAAGTAGATCGATTTGAAGATGGTGTGGTTGACCGGGCCGAGCACCTCGACGCCGCCGGCGACCAGGCGTTCCTTGGCGGCCAGCAGTTCTTCCATGCTGTCGACTTCCAGCGCCAGATGCTGCACCCAGGCCGGCGTGTTGTGGTCGCGGTCCATCGGCGCCTGGGTCGGCAGCTCGAAGAAGGCCAGCACGTTGCCGTGGCCGGCGTCGAGGAAGACATGCATATACGGGTCCGGCGCCTTGGTCGACGGCACCTCGTCCTCGGCGATGGCCAGCACGAAGTTCATGTTCAGGTGTTTCACATACCAGTCGACGGTCTGCTTGGCGTCGATGCAGCGGTAGGCCACATGGTGGATTTGTTTGATTTTCATCGTTGTCTCCGGGGGTCAATTCGTTCGCTGCGGGTCGATTGCGACGGGCGCGGCATCTATGCTTAGCATTAGAATCCAGTTTCAGATATCATACAAACAGTATTTTTACCTCCACTTATCAGAATTTCTTATGAATCCTAGCCTGCGCCAAATGCGCGCCCTGGTCGCCCTCGCCAAGACCGGCAGCTTCACGCTGGCGGCCGAATATCTGCACGTGACGCAGTCGGCCCTGAGCGGGCAGATCAAGGAGCTGGAGCAACTGCTCGGCGTGAAAGTGGTCGAACGCACCACCCGCAAGGCGCAGCTGTCCGAGCTGGGCCGCGAGCTATATCCGCTGTTCGACAAGATGCTGCAGGACTTGGACGGCGCCATGGCCGACATCGCCAACCGCAAGGCGTTGAAGAAGGGCATGGTGCGGGTGGCGGCGCCGCAGATGATGTCCTGCACCTTGCTGCCGGAGGTGATCGCCGCCTACCGGCTGGCCTACCCGGACGTGCAGGTCAAGCTGGTCGACTGTCCGGTGGAGAACGTGTCGGCCCGCGTGTTCAGCGGCGAGGTCGACTTCGGCATCGGGCCGGAGCGCGAGCCGACCGCCGAGATCGACGCCCAGGTGCTGTTCGAGATGCCCTTCGTGCTGGTGTTCCCGCCCGGCCACGCGCTGGAGCAGCGCGAGCGCGTCAGTTGGGCCGACGTCAACGACTTCCCCTTCATCGCCCTGCAAGGCCAGTTCACCGAACGGCTGCTGCACGATATGCACGTGTCCTTCCGCGAGCTGTCGCTCAGCCCGTACAACGAGGTGACCTTCATGACCACCGCGCTGGCCATGGTCAGCGCCAAGCTGGGGATCACCGTCTGCCTGCCCTACGCCGAACCGATGGTCAAGCTGTACGGCCTGCAGATGCGGTTGCTGCAAGACCCCGAGCTGACGCGCCGCTTCTTCGTCTACACCAAGAACGCCCGCGCGCTGTCGCCGGCGGCGGAGAGCTTCGTCACCTTCCTGCACGAGTTCGTCGGCGCCCACGAGTGGAACGTGACGCTGGCCTGAACGCCTGCCCAGCCATCCGCCCCGTCCACGCCATCCACGCTATCCACACCTGCGGAACCTGCGAACCATCTGTACAATTCGACCACCATGAGTGCCAACACCATCGCCGCCAACCGGCAAACCGACCACCTCACCGGCAAGGACAGCGTTTGGCTGTTCGGCTACGGCTCGCTGATCTACAAGGCCGACTTCCCCTACATCGAGCGGCGTCCGGCCAGCATCGCCGGCTGGACGCGCCGCTTTTGGCAAGGCTCGCACGACCATCGCGGCACGCCCGAGGCGCCGGGCCGCGTCGTCACCATCATCGCCGAGGCCGGCGCCATCTGCCACGGCATGGCCTACCTGGTCACGCCGCAGGTGTTCGAGCACCTCGACCACCGCGAGAAGAACGGCTACCTGCGCCTGAGCAGCGACATCCTGTTCGACGACGGCCGCAGCGTGCCGGGCCTGGTCTACATCGCCAGCGAGGACAACACGGCCTTCCTCGGCGCCGCCTCCGAGCTGGACATCGCGCGCCAGATCGCCCAGTCCAGCGGCCCGAGCGGCCCCAACAGCGACTACCTGAACCATCTTGCCGCCGCCCTGCGCGAGCTGGGCAAGAGCGACCCGCACGTGTTCGCCATCGAACAACATCTGGCCGAACTGGGCAAGCCCGGCGCTCAGGACGCCGAAGGGAAACGCTAAACACCCGCCGATGCGGAATGACAAAGTCGGGCTATTCGAAGTGCCCCTAAACGAAGTGCCCCTAAACCGTCGCCCTCAAAACAAATCCAGTTGTCCGGCCGAGCCCTCCTTTGCCTTTGAGCCCAGCGGCGGGATCACCAGCGGGCGCCGGAACAGCGAGGTGTCGAGCCCCTTGAAGCGGTCGCCGCGCCCCGTCAAGCCGAGCCTGGCGACGGCGATCTGGAAACGCTGGCGTATCAACTCCGCCCACACGCCCTCGCCTTTCATGCGACTGGCAAAATCGCTGTCGTAGTCCTTGCCGCCGCGCATTTCGCGGACGCGGTTCATGACCCGTTGCGCCCGGTCGGGAAAATGCGCCTGCAACCATTGCTGGAACAGGGGGTTGACCTCCCACGGCAAGCGCAGCACCACGTAATGGGCGTGGACGGCGCCGGCGTCGCGCGCCGCCTCCAGCAGGTGTTCGATTTCCGGCTCGGTGACGAAGGGAATGATGGGCGAAATGCTGACGCTGACCGGAATGCCGGCGTCCGTCAGCGTGCGGATGGCGCGCAGGCGCCGCGCAGGCGCCGCCGCGCGCGGCTCCAGCGTGCGCGCGATGGTCGGATCGAGCGTGGTCAAGGTGATGGCGGCGGTGGCCAGGCGCTTGGCGGCCATCGGCGCGAGGATGTCGATGTCGCGCTCGATCAGCGCCGACTTGGTGATCAGGCCGACCGGATGCTCGCATTCTTGCAGCACCTCAAGGATGCGGCGGGTCAGCCGCAGTTCGCGCTCGCAGGGTTGGTAGGCGTCCGTGATGACGCCCAGCGCGATCGACTCCGGCACATACGCGGCCTTGCCCAGCTCGCGGCGCAGCAATTCCGGCGCGTTGACCTTGGCGAAAATCTTGCTCTCGAAATCCAAACCCGGCGACAGTCCCAGATAGCTGTGGGTCGGCCGCGCGTAGCAGTAAATGCATCCGTGCTCGCAACCGCGATAGGGGTTGAGCGACACGCCGAACGGCAGATCCGGCGAGCTATTGCGGCTGAGGATGGTCTTGGCCTGCTCCTCGGTGACCTGGGTCTTCCAGCCGCGCGGCTCCTCCTCCTCGCGCGGCCAGCCGTCGTCGTATTCCTCGCGGGCCTGCTTGTCGAAGCGGCCCTGCAGATTGGACACGGCGCCGCGCCCCTTGCTCGCCTTGAGCGGCCGTGGCGGCAACATCGCCTGCCCTTCCAGTTGTTCATCATCCGGCATAGCTCACTCACCAATACTGTATATATGAACAGTATTCTATGCCGCGCAAATCAGCTTATCAAGCTCAACCATGAAAAAATATCATCGCCCCGGCGCACATGCGGCCCCGCGCCTTGCGCCTAGACCCTGTGGCGGCCGCCCGCTTGCTGGTATCATGCCAACAAATCCGGGGATCGACGATCCCCGCGCCTCGCCCAGTGCATTTCTGCGGCATGGCGGGCCCAACGCCCCTGACCCACCCACACATTTTCAGGATGCCGCCCAAGAGCGTGGCGGCGCCCCGATATTGACTATTCGCGAGCACATTATGAACAATTCGAGCACACCGGCTCTGCCCTCGTTCTGGCGCAGAATCCCCCTGGCCTTCGGCGCCTTCTTCAGCACCCTGTCCGACGCCGAATACGCCGCGCGCATCGTGCGCCTGGCCGACGCGCCGCTGACGCCCACGCCGGCCGCCGCGCCGGTCGCCGCAGCAACGGCGCCAACGCCCGCACCGGCGCCGGCGCCGGCCCCGGCTCCTGCGCCGGCGCCTCTGCGCGACACCGCGCCCGACGCCGCCCTGCAGTTGCTGACCCTGTTCCAGCGCGAAGCGCGCCTGATCGACTTCACCCAGGAGAACCTGAGCGCCTACTCGGACGCCGACATCGGCGCCGCCGCGCGCGTGGTCCACGAGGGCTGCGGCAAGGTGCTGCGCGAGCACTTCACCATCGAGGCGGTGCGCAGCGAGGCCGAAGGCAGCCGCATCGTGCTGGAAGAAGGCTTCGACGCCAGCGCCGTGCGCCTGACCGGCAACGTGGTCGGCAAGGCGCCGTTCCGTGGCGCCTTGAGCCATCGCGGCTGGCGCGCCTCCAGCGTGCGCCTGCCCAAGCTGGCCGACGCGCACGACGCCTCCGTGCTGGCCCCGGCGGAGGTGGAATTATGAGCCAGCCACGCTACGCCATCGGCATCGACCTTGGCACCACCCACAGCGCCCTGTCCTACGTTGACCTGGCCGCCAGCGACGGCGAGAAAACCGCGCACGGCGTGCTGGCGATTCCCCAACTGACCGCGCCCGGCACCGTCGAGGAACTGGCGCTGCTGCCGTCCTTCCTTTATCTGCCGCACGCGGACGAACTGGCGCCCGGTGAACTGACCCTGCCATGGCAACAAAGCCAGGCGGAACAAGGCGCCGTGGCCGGCGAGATGGCGCGCAGCCGCGGCGCCACCACGCCGATCCGCCTGGTCTCCAGCGCCAAGAGCTGGCTGTGCCACGCCGGCGTCGACCGCCGCGCCGCCATCCTGCCGAACGATGCGCCGGAGGAGGTCAGCCGCGTCTCGCCGCTGGCCGCCTCGACCCGCTACCTGGCGCACCTGCGCCAGGCCTGGGACGCCGCCCACCCCGAGGCGCCGTTCGCCGAACAAGCCGTCACCGTCACCATCCCGGCGTCCTTCGATCCGGGCGCGCGCGAGCTGACCGCCGAGGCGGCCCGCGCCGCCGGCTACGAGTCGCTGACCTTGCTGGAGGAGCCGCAGGCGGCGCTGTACAGCTGGATACAGGGCAGCGATGGCCGCTGGCGCAAGGAAGTCAAGCCGGGCGACATCATCCTGGTGGTCGACGTCGGCGGCGGCACCAGCGACTTCTCGCTGATCGCCGTGCTGGAACGCGACGGCGTGCTGGAACCGCACCGCATCGCCGTGGGCGACCACATCCTGCTGGGCGGCGACAATATGGACCTGGCCTTGGCCCACCTGGTGGCGCGCAAGGTCGCCGCCGCCGGCAACCAGCTCGACGCCTGGCAAATGCGCGCGCTGACCTACGGCTGCCGCTCGGCCAAGGAGGCCCTGCTGGCCGACGCCGACGTCGACACTTGGCCCATCGTGGTGCCTAGCCGTGGCTCGAAACTGATCGGCGGTTCGATCCGCACCGAGCTGACCCGCGACGAGGTGAAGAGCTTCATCCTCGACGGCTTCTTCCCCGCCGTCGACGCGTCGGCGCGGCCGGCCGTGCGCAGCCGCGCCGGCCT
This sequence comes from Rugamonas violacea, assembly GCF_016461825.1. Taxonomy (GTDB): domain Bacteria; phylum Pseudomonadota; class Gammaproteobacteria; order Burkholderiales; family Burkholderiaceae_D; genus Rugamonas. Next base: position 37,358 of record NZ_JAEMNU010000051.1, read on the forward strand.
GACCCAGCTCGGCCTGCCGTACGCGCAGGACGCCGGCATCACGCGCCACCTGGCCGCCTTCCTGGCGCGCCAACTGGGCGCCACGGCTGAACTGGAAGGCTTTGCCGGCCGCGTCGCGCCGGACGCCAGCTTCCTGCATCCGACCGCCGTGCTGTTCAACGGCGGCGTGTTCAAGTCGGCACTGCTGGCCGAGCGCGTGATGGGCACCATCAACGACTGGCTGTATCTGGAAGGCGCCGAGCCGGCGCGCATGCTCGGCGGCGCCGACCTCGATCTGGCGGTGGCGCGCGGCGCGGCCTACTACAGCTACGTGCGGCGCGGCAGCGGCGTGCGCATTCGCGGCGGCACGGCGCGCTCCTACTACGTGGCGGTGGAGTCGGCCATGCCGGCCATCCCCGGCATGGAGCCGCCGATCCAGGCGCTGTGCGTGGCGCCGTTCGGCATGGAGGAAGGCGGCGAGATGGAATTGCCGGCGCAGGAGTTCGGCCTGGTGGTCGGCGAGCCGGTGCACTTCCGCTTCTTCGGTTCCTCGGTGCGCCGGCAGGACCAGATCGGCGATATGCTCGACTTCTGGGGCGCCGACGAGCTGATCGAACTCAATGAGATCCAGGCCACGCTGTCGCCGGAAGGCCGCCAGTCGGGCGACGTGGTGCAGGTCAAGCTACACGCGCTGGCCACCGACTCCGGCACGCTGGAACTACTGGCGGTGGCCAAGGACGGCCAGCGCTGGAAGGTGGAGTTCGACGTGCGCGGCAGCGCCGCGGCATAACGATGGCGCACTACCTCGTCAGCATCGACCTGGGCACCACCAACACGGTGCTGGCCTACTCTGCGCCGGGCGCCAAGCCCGGCGCGGAGCAGATCAAGCTGTTCGAGATCGAGCAACTGGTGGCACCCGGCGAGGTTGCTGCCGGGTCCTTGCTGCCGTCGCTGCGCTACCACCCGGCCGCCGGCGAGCTGGCGCCGGGCGAGCTGCAACTGCCGTGGCGACAGGACGATGCCGGCGGCGTGGAGCAGGTCGTCATCGGCCGCGCCGCGCGCAAGCTTGGCGGCCAGGTGCCGGGCCGGCTGGTGGCCAGCGCCAAGAGCTGGCTGTCGCATCCCAATGTCGACCGCATGGCGCCGATTTTGCCGTGGGGCGCCGAACCCGAGGTGGCGCGGGTCTCGCCGGTGGCGGCCTGCGCCAGTTATCTGGCGCACCTGCGCGCGGCGTGGAACACGCGCTTCCCGCGGCAGCCGCTGGAACAACAGCAAATCGTTTTAACCATTCCCGCTTCGTTCGATGAAGGCGCCCGCGCGCTGACGCTGGAGGCGGCACGGCTGGCCGGCCTGCCGACGCTGCGCCTGCTGGAGGAGCCGCAGGCGGCCTTCTACGATTGGCTGTTCCGCCACCGCGCGACGCTCGCCGCCGAGCTGGCGCAGACCCGCCTGGTGCTGGTCTGCGACGTCGGCGGCGGCACCACCGACTTCAGCCTGATCAAGGTCGAGCTGGTCGACGGCGCACCGCGCATCAGCCGCATCGGCGTCGGCAACCACCTGATCCTGGGTGGCGACAATATGGATCTGGCCCTGGCCCATCTGGTCGAGGCGCGTTTGGCGGATGGCGATGCGGGCGGCGCGCGGCTGTCGGCCAGCCGCCTATCGCAGTTGACGGAACGCTGCCGCGCCGCCAAGGAACAACTGCTGGCGGCCGACGCGCCGGAGCAGGTCAACGTCACCCTGCTGGGTGCCGGCGCCCGCCTGATCGGCGCCAGCCGCTCGGCGGAACTGCGCCGCGACGAAGTCGAACACTTGGTGGTGGACGGCTTCTTCCCGCAGGTGGACGTGCTGGAACAGCCCAAACGGGGCCGTGGCGGCATCGTCGAATTCGGCCTGCCCTACGCCGCCGACGCCGCCATCACGCGTCACCTGGCGGCCTTCCTGCAGCAGCACGCCGCTGCCGCGCGCGAGGCGCTGGGTTTGCCGCCCGGCGCCGCGCCGGTGATTCCGGACACGCTGCTGCTCAACGGCGGCGTGTTCCGCGCCGACGCGCTGGCCAAGCGCCTGGAAGCCGTGCTGGCGGTCTGGCGCGGCCAGCCGCTGCGCGTGCTCCACAACGACAACCCGGACGTCGCCGTGGCGCGTGGCGGCGTCGCCTACGCGCTGGGCCAGCTGGGACGGGCGCCGACCATCGGCGGCGGCTCGGCACGCAGTTACTATCTGGTGCTGGACGAGGAGGCGCGCGGCGACCAACCGCGCCGCGCCATCTGCATCCTGCCACGCGGCAGCGCCGAGGGCCGCGAAATCCTGCTGGCCGAGCGCAGCTTTGCGCTGCGCCTGGGCCGGCCGGTGCGCTTCTATCTGGTGTCGTCGACCACCCAGGCCGGCGCCGCGCCGCAGCTGGGCGAGTTGGTCGACCTGAACCAGGGCGACTACCAGCGCCTGCCGACCATCGCCACCGTGCTGCGCGCCGATGGCGACAACAGCCGCAAGGAAGTGCCGGTGCAACTGGCCACCGCGCTGACCGAGGTCGGCACCTTGGAGGTGCATTGCGTCTCCAGCGCAGAGGGTGGCGACAAGGCGCAGCGCTGGCTGCTGCAGTTCCAGCTGCGCGAGCATGGCGGCGACGCCAAGGCGGCGCGTGGCGGGAGCGGCGCCGGCCAGTCCGACGACGACAGCGACGGCGACAGCAACAGCGACGGCGACAGCGAGCAAGCCAAGCTGCCGCCGCGCTTCAACGAGGCGCTGGAGCGGATCGAGCGCATTTTCGGCGGCCGCGCCCAGCAGGTCGAGAGCAAGGACGTGCGCCAGTTGCGTAGCCAGCTTGAGGGACTGCTCGGCAGCCGCGAACGCTGGGAAACGCCGATGCTGCGCCAGCTATTCGACGCCCTGCTGCAGCGCGCCAAGGGCCGGCGCCGCTCGGCCGAGCACGAGCGCGTCTGGCTCAACCTGACCGGCTACTGTCTGCGGCCCGGCTTCGGTTACGCGCTCGACGAGTGGCGCATCGAGCAGTTGTGGGCCTTGTTCGAAGCCGGCGCCCAGCATCCCAAGGACAGCCAGGTCTGCGCCGAATGGTGGACCCTGTGGCGCCGCGTCTGCGGCGGCCTGGACGCGACGGCGCAACTGCGCCTGCTCGACGACTTCGCCTTCAACGTGCAGGCCGACCTGGCGGAGCGGGCGCGCCGCCCCGTCACGCTGGTCGGCGGCAGCGAGGACGACATGCTGCGTCTGGGCGCCTCGCTCGAACGCATCCCCGGTAACTACAAGGCCGAGATCGGCGCGTGGATGCTGGGCCAGCTGGAGCAGGCCGCCGGCCCCAAGGCCGATGCCGCGCAGGCCAAGTATCTATGGGGTTTGGGCCGGGTCGGCGCGCGCCAACCCTTCCACGGCAGCGCCCACGACGTGGCGCCGGTGGAGACGGTCGAGCAGTGGCTGAGCGCCATCCTGGCGCTGGACTGGAAGAAGGTCGAGCCGGCCGGCTTCGCGGCGGCCCATCTGGCGCGCATGACCGGCGACCGTTCGCGCGACATCAACTTGCGGCTACGCGCCGAGATTGTGCGGCGTTTGGGCGCGACCGGCGCGCCGGCCAGTTGGTCGGCGATGGTCCGCGAAGTGGTGCAGCTCGACCAGTTGAGTGAGAAGCGCCTGCTGGGCGAGGCGCTGCCCCCCGGCCTCAAGCTGATTTCGTAATCCCCCTGTCGTTCCCGCGCAGGCGGGAACCCATGCTGCGCCAGACAACATGCGGCGTATGGCGGGTGCATGGCTTCGCGCCTGCGGCCGGGCGCTAGGGCGCCGTCGCAGTCACCACGCGAGGCGGCACATAGCCCTGCTGCTGCGCCACAAATCCATCGAAGGCAGCGATCAGCGGATCGTAGCGGTGCGGCGCGCCCTCCAACTGGGCCAGCGCGTAGCAGCTCGCCTCCAAGGTCGACAACTGGTCCGGCAGATGCGCCTTGCGGATCAGGTAGTGCGACGGCGGCGTGTCGCGCAGCTGCAGGCGTGGCAACTGCTGCAACAGCGGATTCAGATACAACATCTTGCGGCTCTTGCGCCAGGTGCCATCCAACACCACGAGGCGCAAACGCTGCGGCTCACCCATCCACTCGGGGTCGAAGGGCGGCGGCGGCGGGATGCCGAGCGAGCGCTCGTCCGCCGTGTCCGGGTACAGCAACACGGCGCGGCGGCGGTCGCTTTGCAGCAGCGCCAGCAAAGCCTCTGGCGCGAAGGTCTCGCCCACCACCATCGCACTGCGCTGCAGGCAAAGATCCAGCAACCGCGCGCTGCCCTTGGCGTTGGCCACCTCCAGCGGATGCTGCAACAGCAGCACGTCGACCAGGTTCGGCAGCGCCGTCACCCAATGGCAGATGCAGGTTTGCTGCGGCCGCTGGCAGCGGTCGCAGAGAACGCGGCGGGCGCGTGGAAGAGGGTGGGATTCGGCGGCATGGGACATAGGCCGCCATTGTACCGCCGCCACAAGCGCAATGGCGTCACTCCGCCGCCGCGCCGGCGCCGAGCAGCTCCGCCAATCCGGCCATCGCGGCGGGGTCCTTGATCACCTCGCGCAACCACAAATGCAGTGGCAGCTCCCCCCAATGCGCCGCCTTGTCGGCCAGGTACGCGACGGGACTATGCGGCTCGGTGCGACGGAAGAAGTCGGCCACTTGGCGCAGCTGCGCCAGCGCCTGCGCGCGGTTCTGTAACGCGCCATCGACACGGTTGGCGGAGAACGCCCTACCCTCGCCGGCTGCGGCTGCGGGCGTGGCGCTGTCGCCCGCGTCGGCCCTGGCGACCAGCGGCGCAATCGCGTGCAGGGCGCCGCGTAGTGCTTCGCGCGCCATGCTGAAGCCGGGACCGTCGGCGCCCAAACGCTGGTCCAGCACGCGCTCCAGCTGCTCCAGCATGGCCAGACAATACTCGGCGTCGGCCAGCAGCTGGTCATTGAAAGCGGACGAATTACGCCGGCGCTCCGCCTCCATCTCGGCCAGTGTCGGGTCGATGACGGCGGCCACGCTCCACGGCTGGCCGGCGTCGACCGGGACGCCGGCCGAGCGCTGCCGCGCCAGCTCGAAATCGGCCAAGCTGAAGGGCTGGCCCTCGGTCAGCGGCATTTCGCGCACCAGCGGCGGCGTGCGCGACAACAGCCAGCACAGGTTGCCGATGCGCTGCTCGTAATCGCCATCGTCGGCGGCCGGATGCAAACCGTCCCAGTACTGTTCGCACAGACCCGCCAGCAGCGCGTAGCCCTCGCCAAGGCCACGGAAGTGGTGGCTCTTGGCGCGCGCCTCGGCCAACCACACCGCCAGGCGCAGGTCCTTGCTCTTGGCCGCGATCAGCTTGGCGCAGCGGCTGGCCACCAACGGCCAATCGGCCTCCTTCAACGCCACCACCCACTCGCCCTGATCCAGGCTGGGGTCGTCGTGCTGGCGCGCCTTGGCGATGTCGTCCACTTCGCTGCTGAAGGAAATGTCGTCGCCGCAGGGGCTGGCCACGCTGATGGGAACGAGCAGTTGCGCGATATTGAACATGGTGGTCCTCCGCGATGGTGCTTACTGGCGCTTACTGGTGCGCTACTCGATGGTGTACTTGAACTGGTCCTTGCCGTCGACGCCGGCGCGGATCTTGTTGGTCGCCGCGCCGTCGACCATGCGCGCCAGCAGCGCCTCGGCCAGTTGCGGCAGCAGGCTGCCGTTAAGGATATGGTCGACGTTGCGTGCGCCGGAGTCGACTTCGGTGCAGCGCGCCAACACCGCCTCCACCAGCGCCTCGTCGTAGCTGAACTCCGCTTGGTGGTTGGCTTGGATGCGCTGGCCGATGCGGTCCAGCTTGAGGGCGATGATCTGCGCCAGCACCGTGTCGCCGATCGGATAGTAGGGCACCACCTTCAAGCGGCCGAGGAAGGCCGGCTTGAAGTGCTTCATCAACTGCGGCCGCAGCAGCTGTTCGAGCTCCTCGGCCGAGGGCAGTTCCGCCGCCGGCTTGTTCAGGCAGGCCTGCATCAGCGCCGCCGAGCCGGCGTTCGAGGTGGCGATGATGATGGTGTTGCGGAAGTCCACCTCGCGGCCCTCGGCGTCCTCCAGCACGCCCTTGTCGAACACCTGGAAGAACAGTTCGGTCACGTCCGGGTGGGCTTTCTCGATCTCGTCGAGCAGCACCACGCTGTAAGGGTTGCGCCGCACCGCCTCGGTCAGCACGCCGCCCTCGCCGTAGCCGACGTAGCCGGGCGGCGAACCCTTCAGGCCGGACACGCTGTGCGCCTCCTGGTACTCGCTCATATTGATGGTGACCATTTTGCGCTCGCCGCCGTACAGCAGGTCGGCCAGCGCCAGCGCCGTCTCGGTCTTGCCGACGCCGGACGGGCCGACGAACAGGAACACGCCCTTCGGCTTGTCCGGGTCGTCCAGGTTGGCGCGCGAGGTGCGCACGCGCTGCGCCACCGCCTCGATCGCGTGCGGCTGGCCCAGCACGCGCTGGCGCAGCGCGTCCTGCAGCCGGAGCACGCCGCGTATCTCGTCGCGCACCATTTTGCCGAGCGGGATGCCGGTCCAGCCGGAGACGATGGCGGCGACGACATGGCCGTCCACCTCCAGCGGCAGCATCGGCGCGTCGCCCTGCAGCTGGACCAGCTCCTCCCTGAGCGCCCGCGCCGCCTGCGCCTCGCCGCACGCCTGCAGCTGGGCTATCTCGGCGGCGATGGCCTTCTCCTGCTCCCAGCGCTCGGCATGCAAACCATGCTGGCATTGGTATTCCTCACGCGCCTGGCGCAGCTGCCGCAGGCGCGCGCGGTGTGCGGCCCCGTCGGCGCCAATGTCGGCGTCTTCGCGCTCCAGCGCGGCGATTTCGGCGCCCAAGCGCGCCATGCCGGCGGCGGCCAGCTCCAGCTGGGCCGGTGCCGCGCTCTGCCCCAGCGCCACCTTGGCGCAGGCCGTATCGAGCACGCTGACCGCCTTGTCCGGCAACTGGCGCCCGCTGATGTAGCGCTGCGACAGACGCACCGCCTCGGTCACCGCCTCGTCGCGCACGCGGATCTTGAAGTGGCGCTCCATCAGCGGCACCATCGCGCGCAGCATGGCGCAGGCCACCTCCGCCGACGGCTCTTCCACCTTGACCACCTGGAAGCGTCGCGCCAAGGCCGCGTCCTTCTCGAAGTACTTCTTGTACTCGCTCCAGGTGGTGGCGGCGATGGTGCGCAATTCGCCGCGCGCCAACGCCGGCTTGAGCAGGTTGGCGGCGTCGTTCTGACCGGCCTGGCCGCCGGCGCCTATCATCGTGTGCGCCTCGTCGATGAACAGGACGATGGCGTGCGGGCTTCTCTTCACCTCCTCGATGACCTGCTTGAGGCGGTTCTCGAATTCGCCCTTGACGCTGGCGCCGGCCTGCAACAGGCCCATGTCCAGCGTGTGGATCTGCACGCCCTGCAGCACCGGCGGCACGGCGCCGGCGGCGATGCGCAGCGCCAACCCCTCGACCACGGCGGTCTTGCCGACGCCGGCCTCGCCGGTCAGGATCGGGTTGTTCTGCCGCCGCCGCATGAGGATGTCGATGGTCTGGCGGATCTCCGCCTCGCGGCCAATGACCGGATCGAGCTTGCCCTCCCGCGCCAGCCGACTCAGGTTGCTGGTGAACTGGTCCAGCGCCGGCGTGCGGCTGGCGCTCGGATCGACCATCTCGCCGACGGCGTCGGCATCCGCCGCCGCGGCCAACTGTTCTTCCTGCGAGCCGTGGGCGAATTTGTCCAGATGGTGCTTGAGCTGGTCGAGCGGGAATTTGCCGAACAGGCGCGAGCCGCGCTGCGCCAGTTGGGCCAGGTCCGGCTCGGTCAGCAGCGCCAGCAGCAGATGGCCGCTGCGGATATTGTCCGGCTGCGGCGTGGCCAGCGAGGCGATCAACCAGGCGTGCTCGAACAAGGTCGGCAGATGCCGGGAGAACACCGGCGTGCGGCTGCTGCCGCTCTTGAAGCCGGCCACCTCGCGGCGCAGGTCGGCCTCCAGCGCGCCCGGGCTGATGTCGCACTTGCGGGCGATCTGCACGAAGTCGCAGCGCTCCTGCTCGAGCAGGGCCAGGAACAGGTGTTCGATGTCGACCTCGTACTGCCCCAGGCCGACGCAGATGCTGGCGGCGCGCGTGGCGGCCAGACGGGTGGTGTCGTTCAGCTTGCCGATCAGGGTTTTCAGATTGATGCTCATGCTGGTGCTCCGCCTGCGCTACGATTGATCGGATGCGCGGCCGCTTGCGGCCCGCGCGACGGCAGCGCGGCGGCAATGGCGCCGGCTTGCACAAAGGGGATGTGGCGGGGACAGCGTGGCGAAATAGGCACAAGCGGCGCGGCGGGACTGGCCGCGCCGCGCCGCCGCCCTCAAACCGCTCAGACGATGCGGTTGCTGGACAGGTCCCAGCCGCCGGAGGTGTTGCCGCCGGCGCCGCCGGTGATCTTTTGCTGGGTGTACTTCCAGCGCACCTTGGAGAATTTGAAGCCGACCTGTTCGGTCAGAATGTCGCCTTCATCGACGCTGGGCGAGACCGCACCGATCAACACGTTCTCGATCTCGATCTCGTAATATTTGACCCGCTCGCCCTGGGCGTCGGCGCGCATGAACTCGAACCTGGCCTTGGGGATGGTGCGGCCGGCCGCGCAGGTTTGCAGCAGGATCGGCGAGGACAGGTCGGCCAGCTTGGAGATGACGATGTCGCGATGCTCGCAGCGTTCGGCGGTGTGGCCGCCGCCCGTCGAGGCGGTGGCCGACTTCGGCTGCTCCACGCCCCAGCTGACCGATTTGCATTCGATCCAGTCCTTGTGGCGGTCGTCGGCCGACTCGCCCTTGATGCCGTCGATGTACAGGTAAACGTCGATTGCCATTGCATGCTCCTCATGTGGGTGTGGTGGGAATGTCAGCGGTTGGTCGTCTGCGGCAGCTCCGCGACCAGTCGGAGGGAAACGGACAGCTCGTCAAGCTGGAAGTGCGGCCGCAAGAAGGACACGGCGCGGTACACGCCGGGCCGGCCGGCCACCTCGTGCACCTGCACCGACGCTTCGCGCAGCGGAAACTGGGCCTTCTGTTCCTGGCTGGCGTTATCGTCGAGCAGCACGTACTTCATCAGCCAGCGGTTGAGGAAGTCCTCCACATTGCTGGCGGCGGTGAAGCTGCCGACCTTATCGCGCATCATCGCCTTCATGTAGTGGGCGATGCGCGAGACGGCGAAAATGTACTGCAGCTGCGACGACAACACGGCGTTGGCGTTGGCCGCGTCGCTGTTGTACTTCTTGGCCTTCTGCGCCGACTGCGCGCCGAAGAAGGCGGCGTAGGAAGTGTTCTTGCAGTGGACCAGGGAGATGAAACCAAGGTCGCTCAGCTCCTTCTCGCGCCGGTCGGTGATGGCCACCTCGGTCGGACACTTCAGCGCCACCTCGCCCTCGTCCGTCTTGAAGGTGTGGGTGGGCAGATCGTCGACCAGGCCGCCGCCCTCGACGCCGCGGATCGCCGCGCACCAGCCGTAATCGTCGAAGGCCTTGGTCAGCTTGGCGCCGAAGGCGTAGGCGGCGTTACACCACAGGTATTTGTGATGGTCGCTGCCGTCGACCTCCTCGACGAAGTTGAAGCCCTCGACGGTGGTGCCGTCGACCGGGTTGAACGGTAGGCGGCCGAGGAAACGCGGCAGCGTCAGGCCGACGTAGCGCGCGTCCTCCGACTCGCGGAAGGCCTTCCACTTGGTGTATTCGACGGTGTCGAACACCTTCGACAGGTCGCGCGGCTTGCCCAGGTCGCCGTAGCCCTCCAGGCCGAACAGCTCGGGCGCGGCGGCGGTGATGAAGGGCGCGTGCGCGGCCGCCGCCACGTGCGACATCTGCTCGACGAAGTAGATGTCCTCCGGCTGGCGCGAGATCTCGAAGTCGCCCAGCAGCGCCGCGTAGGGCGCGCCGCCGAAGGTGCCGAACTCCTCCTCGTAGACCTTCTTGAACACGGCGCTCTGGTCGAACTCCAGCGCGCTCTGGAAGTCCTTCACCAGCTCGCGCTTGGTGGCGTTGAGCATGCGGATCTTCAGCCCCTGGCCGGTGGCCGAGTTGCGCACCAGGTAGTGCAGGCCGGTCCAGCTCTGCTCCAGCTTCTGGAAGGCCGGCGCGTGCATGATGGCGCTCAGCTGGCTGGAGATCAGGCCATCCAGTTCGGCCACGCGCGCGTCCAAGGTCGCCGACAGATTCTGCGACATCACCACCGTCCCCTCCAGCACCTGGCTGACCAGCTCGGAGATGATGTCCTTGGCGCGCGCGTGCTCGACGCTGGACTTGGCGATCTTGCTCTGTTCGACGATCTGGTCGAGCAGGTTGACCTGCTGCGCCGTGGCGGCAGGCGATGCGGCATTCAATTGAGCGGACATGTCATTCCTCCTGCGCCGGTTGTTTGGCCTTCAGCTGCGACAGCTGGTCGGTGTTGTTGAGCACATCGGTGAGGATGTCTTCCAGCTTGTCGTTGCCGGCCAGTTTGTTGCGCAGGTCGGCCAGCTTGCCGCGCGCCTCGAGCAGCTTGCGCAGCGGCGCCACCTGGCGCACCACCGACTCGGGTCGGAAATCGTCCATCGTGCGGAAGCGCAGCTCGACGGCGAACTCGCCCTCCCCGCTCAGTTGGTTGGACACCAGGAAGCGCGCCACCGGGGCCACGCCGCCCAGCACCTCGTCGAAATTGCCGCTGTCGATGTTGACGAACTTGCGGTCCTTCAGGCGCTTCTGTTCGAGCGCCGAATTGCCGCCGAAGTCGCCCACCACGCCGACCACGAAGGGCAGCTCCTTGTTCTCCATCGCGTCGCCGATTTCCACGTCGTAGGTCATCTGCACCCGTGGCGGACGCACCTTGCTCAGGCGCTTTTGCACACTGTCTCCGTTTGCCATAACTACTCCATCAATAAAGGACGGGGAAGGCGCTCACTTGAGGGCGCCGAAAGGATCGCTGCTGTTCGACTGGTTGGCCGACTTGGCCGGCGCCACGGCCGGGCCGGCCGACTTCTTCGCCGGCGCGGCGGCGCGGCGCTGGCTGGCGGCCGACGGCACCAGCACGTCCTCGCCCAAGCTGGAGCGCAGCAGCTTGGCCAGGTCCTGCGCCTCCGAGCGCAGCGGACCGTTCAGATTGTTTTGCTGGCTCAGATCGGCCAGCGCCTTGGTCGACAGGCGCAAGCCGCTGACGGCGACGATGCTGTTACCCAGCTTGTCGCTCGGATCGCGCTGCAAGGCTTCCAGCGCGTGCATGATGGCCTCGCCGTAGCTGGCGCGGTCGAACTTGAGCTGGGCCAGGTGCAGCCACGGCGTCTTGTCGGCCGGGTAGCTGGTGGCGGCGGTTTTCAGGATGCTCTGCGCCCTGTCGCTGTGGCCGGCGGCGATGGCGCTGTCGGCATCGACCAAGGCGCGCTCCAAGGTCGGGACGACCGATTTGTCGCTGCGGACGTTGTCGCCGTCCGTGGCGCAGGCCGACAGCAGCAGGGCACAGGCCAGGCTGGATAAAACGTGTTTGGGATTCATCAACGAATCTCCTTTGTCAAAAAGAAAGGAAAGCTGCTTTGGGGGTGGAGGCCATTATTAATCAACGGTTGGGTGCGCAATTGCGGTGGCGCAAGACAAGGGGTTTTGCCGACCGCCGACGACATGGCAAAGCGCCGACGCTTGCGCTGAGGCAAGCATCGACGCCGCGCCGCCGATGAAAAATTCAAGCTGAACAACTTTTGCTTCCCATCAAACAAAGTCCCCCGCTTCGGTGCCAGCATGGTTCGCCATGGCAACCGGAGCGCGACGATGAAACCACTGCTGCCCTACTACGAGCGCGAACTGGCCCTGATGCGGCGCGACTTCCACGGCTTCGCCGAACGCTACCCCGCCGTCGCCGCCGCCCTGCTGATCGCCGACGAGAGCAGCAAGGATCCCCAGGTCGAGCGCCTGATCCAGTCCTTCGCCCTGCTGGCGGCGCGCATCGCCAAGCGCCTCGACGACGACTATCCGCAACTCAGCGATGCGCTGCTGGAAAGCCTGCACCCGGACTACCTGCGCAGTTGTCCGTCGAGTTCCATCCTCCAGGTGGACCTTGCCGCCGCCCGCAAGTTGCCCGAGCTGCCCTGCCGCATTCCGCGCGGCACACTGCTCACGTCCGCCGCCGTGCAAGGCGTGCGCTGCCAGTTCAGCACCCGCGCCGACATCGTCCTAACCGCGCTCAGCGTGCGCCGCGTCGATTTTCATCCGGTCCTCGACGCGCCGGCCAAGCTGCGCCTCGCCGCCGACGTGGGCGCCGGCATCAGCATCCGCATCGACTGCGACGGCGCGGGCGACCTGGCGGCGCAGTCGATGGAACCGCTGCGCCTGTTCATCGATGGCGATCCCTCCTTCTGCGGCGCGCTGCGCGACACCCTGTTCAGCCGGGTCAGCGCCGCCTTTGTCGCCTTCGGCGAACACGGCCCCTGGCTGGCGCTCGACAGCCCGCCGCTGGCCGCCAGCGGCTTCGCCGAGGAGGACGCCTTGCTGCCGCCGTCGCCCCGTTCGCACCCGGCCTATCGCTTGTTGACGGAGTACTTTGTCTTTCCTGAAAAGTTCAATTTCATCGAGTTGGCCTGGCCCGACATGTGCGCGCGCATGCCGGCCGGCTGCCGCAGCCTGACCCTGCACCTGGCGCTGCGCGAGCTGCGCGCCGACTCGCATCTGGCCCAAACCCTGGGCAAACTGAACGCCAGGAATTTGCGCCTGCATTGCGCGCCCGTGGTCAACCTGTTTCCCCGTCCGGCGGTGCCCATCGCGCTCGGCCACACCGAGCCCGACTACGCGCTGCTGGCCGACGCCGCGCTGCCCCAGGGCTACGAAATCCACGGCGTCGAAGCGGCCTGCCTGCTGTCCGAAAGCGCGCTGGGCCAGCAGACCGAGAACGTTCTGCCGTTCAACAGTCCGCATCACGGCCAGAACCTGCATCAGGCGGGCCGCTACTGGCTGACCCGCCGCGACGAGCCGACCGCCGAGCTCAGCCCCGGCCACGAGATCCGCATCGCCCTGGTCGACACCGAACGCGCCCCGCTGGCCTTCGCGGCGCAAACCCTGTCGCTGGAACTGCTCTGCAGCAACCGCAATCTGCCCGCCGCGCTGGCCATCGGCGCGCCCCAAGGCGACCTCGGCGGCGACGGCACGCTCGACGGCCTGCCCCTGCGCCTGCTGCGCAAGCCCAGCGCCGCGCGCCGCTTCGCCTCGGGCAAGGGCGCGCACTGGCGCCTGGTCGCCCAACTGTCGCTGAACCACCGCTCCCTGAGCGGCCTGGGTCTGGACCAGTTCCGCCAGATGCTGTCGCTGTACGACCTGCCGCGCTCGGCCGTCACGCAACGCCAGATCCAAGGCGTGGTCGACCTGCGCTACCAAAGCGTGATGGCGTGGATCGCCGGCCAGCCCCGCGCCGCCCTGATGCCCGGCATACAAATCCGCCTGACCGTCGACGAGGACGCCTTCGTCGGCGGCGGCATCCACCTGTTCGCCCAGGTGCTCGACCGCTTCTTCGGCCTCTACAGCCAGCTCAACGTGTTCAGCCAACTACTCGTCTTATCCCACCAAAGCGGAGAGGAGCTCATGCGATGCCAGCCACGCAGCGGAAAGCACGCCTTGGCGTGATCGAGCAACTGCTCAAGGAACCCCACCGCTTCAACTTTTTCCACGCGGTACGCCTGCTTGAACGCTTGCTCATCGAACAGGGCGTGCCGGCGGACGCGGCCTTGACGGAGTACCTGCAATTCCAGAACAGCACCTCGCTGAGCTTTCCCGCCAGCCAGATCGAATCGCTCTGCGCCGACGCCGACGGCGGCGAGCACCCCGCCACCGAGGCCGCGCTGCTGGCCGCGCTGGCCACCGGCCAACTCGCCCGCATCCGCATCACGCCCAGCTTCATCGGCCTGCTGGGCCACAGCGGCCTGTTGCCGGCGCACTACACCGACCGCATCGCCGCCGCCCAGCAGACGAGGCCGGGGGCGTCCGCCTTCCTCGACCTGTTTTCCAACCGCATGGTGGCGCTGTTCTATCAGGCGTGGCGGAAACACCGGCCCGAGTTGCCGCAACCGGCCGGCGGCCAGCATCCCCTGCTGCCGCTGCTGCTGTCGCTCTCGGGCGCGCCGCCCGGCCGCGACGCCCAGCCCGTGTCCGACCGGACGGCCGCCTATTACACCGCCGCCTTCCGGCAACGCCCGGTCGCCGCCGCCGTGATGGAAAAAGTGCTGGCCGACTACCTCCGCGTGCCGGTGCAAGTCGAACCGAACCTCGGCCTCTGGTACACCTTGACGCCAGGCCAGCGCTGCCGGCTCGGCGGCACGAACGCCCGCCTCGGCGTGCGCGCGAAGATCGGTTCGCGCTGCTGGCGCCGCGACCTGCAGGCGGGCATCCGGCTGGGGCCGCTGAGCAAAGCCCGGTTCGACCATTTCCTGCCCGGCGGCGAAGGCGCGGCCGCGCTGCGCAAGATGCTGTCCATGTTCGAACTGCCCACCATGCAGTTCGAGGTGCGCCTGGTGCTGCGGGCCGCCGATGTGCGCCGCGCCGGCCTGGGCCGGCAAGGCGCCGGCCGCGTCCGGCTGGGACGGGACGCCTTTCTACTGACCGGGCCGGCCGACGGCGACCGCGACGACACCCACTACTTGATCCGTCCCCTGTAGCCAAACGCAAGCCACGCGGACACTGCGCCGGCGCAAAGCGACGCCGGACGCGCCCGTTAGAGTTCCCTTCTACGCGCGCAGCAACAGACAAGGGCCGACATGAACCTGCTTCCGGGCGTCACCGCCCTCCTCTCCGCATTCGACAACGATCCCCAGGGCACGCGCCTGCTGCGCCTGGACTACCCCCGCGGCGACGGCCCGGCCAGCCTGATGCTGGTCAACACCCTGCGCGCCGACGAAGCCGTCTCGCGCGACTTCCACTACGACGTCGAAATCCTGTCCGACGACGCCCTGATCCCGCTCAAGGCCGTCATGGGCAAGATGGTCACCATCTCGCTGGTGCGCGACGACGGCAGCCTGCGCCATTTCAACGGCTACGTGTTCGCCTTCCGCTTCGTCAAGACCGACGGCGGCTTCGCCTTTTATCAAATGACGCTCAAGCCCTGGCTGGCCTTTCTGCGCCTGCGCCACGACAACCGCTGCTTCCACAGCCTGACCTTGACGGAGTTGTGCGAAAAAATCTTCTTCAACTACCTGCAACGCGACCACGCCTACCGCTTCGTCGACGCCGTCCCCATGGTGACGCTGGCCAACCAGTACGACGAAAGCGACCACAACCATTTGCACCGCCGGCTCGAAGCGGCCGGCATGCACTACTGGTACGAGCACCGCGCCGACGGCCACACCCTGTGCCTTGGCGACAACAGCACGCTGGCCCGCCCCATCGACGGCGGCGGCGACATGCGCTACCAGGGCGCGGCCGGCGCGAGGGAAGAAGACGGCATCTCGCAATGGAGTCCGGCGCGCCGGCTCGCCCCCGGCAAGATCACGCTGGGCAGCCACAATTTCAAAAACGCCACCGTCAGGCGCAGCGAGCGGCCCAGCCTGAACCGGCAGGGCGCCGTGCCGCGCCACGACGTCTACCTGTTCACCGGCGCCTACGGCTTCCGCAACGCCGACGGCGAGGCGCTGGCGATACGCCGCATGGAAGAGATCGACGCCGGCGGCCAGGACTTCAGTGTCAGCGGCAACCACCGCGCCGCCGAACCCCGGCGCACCTTCCGCATGAGCGAACACTTCAGCGGCGGGCGCAAGGCCGACGCCTACGGCCCGCCCGGCGAGGACAAGGCCGAACGGGAATACCTGATCTTGTCGGTGTGCCACCACGCCAGCAACAATTACCAAAACGGGCGCGGCGCCCAATCGCACTACAGCAACCAGTTCACCTGTCTGCGCAAGAGCATCCGCTGGCGCCCGCCGCTCGGCTTCCACAGCCGGGACACGCGCATTTACGGCGTGCAAACGGCCACGGTGGTCGGCCCCGAGGGCCAGGAGATCCACACCGACCAATACGGCCGGGTGCGCATCCAGTGGCACTGGGACCGCGAAGGCAAGTTCGACGCCCACAGTTCGCCGTATGTGCGCGTGATGACGGCGTCGGCCGGCGCCCGCTTCGGCCAGATCAGCGTGCCGCGCGTCGGCCAGGAGGTCGTCGTGCAATTTCTCGACGGCAATCCGGACCGCCCCCTGATCATCGGCAGCGTGTACAACGCCGTCAACATGCCGCCGTGGGAACTGCCGGCCAACCAGACCCAGAGCGGCATCCTGACCCGCTCCAGCCGGGGCGGCGACGCCCGCCACGCCAACGCGCTGCGCTTCGAGGACCGCAAGGGGCAGGAGGAAGTCTGGTTGCACGCGGAAAAGGACCAGCGCATCGAGGTCGAGCACGACGAATCGCACAGCGTCGGCAACGACCGCCGCAAGCAGGTCGGCCGCGATGAAACGGTCGACGTGGGGCACGACCGGACCGAGACGGTGGGCAACGACGAGAAGGTCACCGTGCACGGCGGGCGCACGGTGCGGGTCGATCATGACGAGCGGATCGATATCGGCGACAACCGGATGAAGAACGTCGGCCACAACGAGATCGTCAAGATCGGCGGCAGCAGAATCGAGACCGTCATGTTGGCGGCCGTGCAGAACGTCCTCGTGGATAAGGCGACCAACGTCGGTGGCGCCTGCGAAATTTCCGTGGGCATGGCAATGACCGTTCTGGTTGGCTTGTCGAAAACGATCAAGGTGTGCGTAAATTTCCTGATCGACGTCGGAGAAAAGATCAGCATCCTGGCTGGCGAAGAGTTCAGGGTAAAGGTGGGTTCGGCCTCGCTGAGCATGAAGAGCAATGGCGAAGTCCATATCAGCGGCACCAAGGTCACCATCGACAGCAGCGGACCCGTGCAGATTAACGGTAAAAACGTGGACCTCAATTGACGCGGGGAAGCAATGGACTTCGTCAATCACACGCCGTTTCCCGCCCAAGCGTTTGAAGGCATCGACCAGTACCGGCGGCCCTTCCACGTCGTGGTGCTGCGCCAGACCCTGAGCTTCGCTGCCGGCATGCTGGAGTATGCGGACGTGCAGGCGCCGCTATGCGAAGGCGATGTCTGCTTTGGCGAACTGAGTGGAGCTAGCGTGCGCCAGGAATCCGACCTGTGCCACTACAAGCCCAAGTGCGACGTTATCGTCAACGCGACCGCCTATGCGCCACCTGGCAAGCCACGGACATGCTTCCCGGTGCGCCTGCGGGTCGCCAAACCGGACACACCGGCGCCGTTACCGCAGCGCCCCCAGGGCTTGAACCAATTTGAGAATGCCGCGCCCGAGATCATGGCACGCTGGCGAAAAGCGGTTCAGCACGCCGAGCAACATCCCGTTCCGGGTGCGCTACTGATCAACAAAACACTGATCGTCAATGGCCCGCGCCAGTTCAAAAAAAAGGCGGGCATCACGCTGGGCTTGCACGGCATGCTTCGTCTCTCCACGCTGGGAATGCTGCGGTTCAACCCGTGGAAACTGACCGACGCCAAACAGGTCCTAACGCTGCCGCTGCGCTACGAGCATGCCTACGGCGGCGAGTGCCGGATCGGGGCCGGCGATCCGGCCGCGCACCATTTGCCGCATAAACAACGCATCGCTCTCGCCGCACGGACCGCACAGCCTGCGCACGACAATGCACCAGTGCGACCGGCGGCCCTGCATTCGGTTTTCGAACCCAATCCACGCGGGACCGGATACGTCGAACCGCTCTACCTGCGGGCAACGCGCACCAGAACCATCGCCGCACCGCAGATAGAACAATTTGGCACACCGCTCTGTGCCCGCCAGTTCTGGCAAGCGCTGCGCGGACGACTGAAAGATGCGGCACAGGGCAAGCCGAGCGCATTCCAACCCGCCGGCTTCGGCATACGCGCCGGCTCGCACCCTATCCGGCGCGCGCTCGCCGGCACGGTCGATCAAACCTTCATCAACGGCGACGACGCCCTGCCCACGGATTTCGATTTCGCCTTCTGGAACGCCGCCCCACCCGATCAACAAACCGATTTCCTGCACGGGAACGAGACGCTTGAGCTCATCAACTTGTGCGCGGCCGACACGCCGGGGGCGACGCCCGACCGCGACGGCAATACCACGCTGCGGCTAAAGCTGCCGGGCCACGAATGCTTTGTGCTGGGCAGACAAAAGAGCGGCACGCTGTTCCGACAGGCGCTGGCTCTCGATACGGTATTGCTCGAACCGGAAGAGCGGACTCTGACCCTGGTGTGGCGCGGCATACTGCCAAAGGACGCAGACGCGCCATTGCGCTGCTGCGAAGCTCGCATGCATGGCCATGAAGAGCGCGACCTGGCGCAGCGCGAAGTCGATTTTCTGGACCGCAGCACCGGCGCAGCCGAATCGACACAGTCGCGTACGGCCGAGGCGCCGCCATGAGCGACCATCTGAAGTTATCCGACCCAAACGGCGATGTCGAGGTGAGCAAGATCGCCAGCGCATTGGAAGCGGCCGAAGACCAGAAGCGTTTCGAAGAACTGAAGAAAAATATCCACCGGCTCGAACACCTGGTCGCCGAAAAAGAGCGGCAAGCATGGCGTGCCCACCCATCAAAACAAGCCAACAATAAGATCGGCGCGCGCAAGGATTGCGTGTTCAAGGCAAGCTCTTCCGCGCCGTCGTTCAACCTGACACCGGTCGGCCCCAGCATGGTGCCCCGCCCGTATCCGACGACCGTTGATCTGTCCAGCAGTGTCAACGTCGCCTCCAACGTCCGCTTCAACGGCAAGCAGGTCTACACGCTGGGCAGTTCGCAGCCAAGCTGCAAAGGCGACGAGCAAGGCAGCGGCGGTGGCGTCAAATCGGGCACGGTCAACGGGGAAGTCAAACCGGTAGCGGCCAGCAAGTCCGTGCGCGTGGAAGGCGAGCGCGTGGTCAGGGATGGCGACGCCTGCACCATGAACGGAGGAAACAATCCCGGCATCTACGTCACGGTGCCGCCCACCAGCGGCGCGTCCCCCAAAGACGCGCTGGCGACCTCGAACCCGCCAGTCAAACTTGAAACGGTGCAAGAGGAATCCGCGTTCAGGCAATGGCTGCATCGGACGGAAGAGCAATTGCGTCAGGCCGCCCATCATCCGGTGGAAGCGGTCAAAGGCGCGGCCAAGGGCGTAGCCAACATTCCTTCGCATATTTCCGAACTGCTGTTGAAAGCCGCCGCCGAACAGCGTGCCACTGAATTGGATCAATCGGCCGCGACGCAAGCCACATTCGGATGGGCTGAGGCGACAAAAACGCTGTCTGACATGGCGGCGGAAACCAAGCGGCTGGGCGCGAACATTGACGTACCAAAACTCAAGATGGAAAATCCTGCGCAGGAGGGTGGCGATGTGATCGCCACGGCCATTCAGCTGTTCGCCGGCGGCGCCGGGATAATCAAGAGCGCGGCGCAGCGCGTTCTGACGCTGGGCAAGGCCGGGGACGCCGCGCGCGTCGCAGGTACCGGTGGCAAGGCCGCGAAAGGTGCGACCGAGACAAGCACCGTTGGCGGCGCGGAACCAACAGTTGCGCCAGCTAGTCAGACAGGGGATGGTGTCCGCGTCGCAATGAGTTCGGCAGCGCTTCGACGTACGTATCTGAATGAAAAATTGGGGCGAACCGGCAACCTCAACCTCGACATTAACATTCGTGGAAACCAGCAAACCGCTACCAATTTCTTCCTATCCCAAGGCGTCCCAGAGGAATCTATCCCGTCGTACATGACAGGAATTGACTTTACCAAACCTGTTGAATTACAAACCTTAGGTTCCGAAAAGCAACTCTGGCAATATCAAACACCGGGAGCACCGCAAGGAAACTGGTACTCTCTGAGTCCATCGGTAAAACCTACCGAATTAGGAATCAGTCCCCTCGGCTTCAATCGAGCCACCCAAACCGTGGAGCCAAAAGTACTCAATTTATACAAGACAACTCAACCAACAACTGTACTACGAAGCACTTCGGCGAAGGTAGAAGATTTTTGGTCAGTAAAAGAGCAATCGTATCCTACGACGGGTGGTGCTCGACAACTATTTTCAACAAAAAAATCGGTGTTTTCCCCTGAATCACAATAATTTGGTGGAGCTATGAGCGCAATAGAAACTGTAACTAAAGCTTTGGAACTTGCTCGCGCCCGTTTAAATACAGCGCCAGCTTTCGAAATATTTTCTTCGATTGTCAAACAATTGGAATATTTTCTGGCGGTATTGAATGGGAATGAACGGGACAAATCTCGACTGAAAAATATTATCGTTGGCCATTTTGCAGTCAGGGAATTTGAGGAAAGTGACCCAGAATTTGCAAAGGCATTAATTGCAGTCCAAACAATAGCCTCTAAAATGGCAAAAGGACTGAAAATATGAAAATAGGTTGGCAAATGTTATGGCCACCTCTAAAAACCGTCATTCCCGCGCAAGCGGGAATCCATACCCCGCATGTCCATTGGCTCAGCATGGGTTCCCGCCTACGCGGGAACGACAATTTGGTGGTTTTTCGAAGTGCCCTTATTGGATGGAAAAATGATGGATCTTGAAATTCAGGTTGACACCGGAGATATTCTTGTTGATGGAAAAAAATACTGCCTGCCAAAATGGCTGATTTCTTGCTTTCCTCGAACGGATTGGCTATTCCGTTTCCGGTGGGGAATGACATTCGGCATCATGGTCAAGCGCCCCACCAATACCGCTCTTAGGCGGCGTCGCGGAAGAGCAAGTCCAGCGTGCCGCCGGCCGGGCAAGCAGCCGGCTCATGCCGTGCCGTATGTTGACGCGGTGGACACCGCGCTCGCCCGACACCGGCCGTTGCGCCACCGGGAGGTCCAACGCTCGCCGCGCTGCGGCGGCACCACCTTGGCGCGCGACTACATGCGCGGACGCTGTTCGGTCTGCACGAAATGACCGCCGTCGAAGTCCTCTCCCGCTTGTGACTGCAGCACCTCCATTTGCAAGGTAAACTCCAGATCGCCATACGTCTCCTGGTGCAGGCGGTTGTAGTCGCCGCCAGAATGGGCTTGGAAAATAGGCGAAGGTAAATTGCAATGAAAGAACTTATAAAATTGCTACCGTGCGACTGTGAAGTTACGTGAGAATCTGGAGCATTTTCAGGCTGGGCTGATTTCGACAAATTTTCACAGGTACTAAAGACGGGAATGGTATTTTCACAAGTTCCTGTCGAGGTACCTTACTCAAACGTTGGATTAGTGGAAAGTTGGTACCAGTGTCGAAAATGCCAAAGAAATTGGCGGTTGGTAGAACCCGATCCGCCATTTCCTGGCTTATGGACAATAGTGGCCTGAAGCTGCCCCAGACCCTGAGCTTCGCCGCCAACATGCAGGAGCGGGGAGTAAGCCGACGTGCAGACGCCACTGTTCGAAGGCGATGTCTGCTTTAGCGAAATGAGCGGCGCTGGCATGCGCCAGGAGTCCGACCTGTGCCACCACAAGTCCAAGCGCGACATTTAAATTCCCCTCACTTGCGCCCACGCAAACACCTGCTCCACAGCATCAGATTTAATGATGGGATCGCCTGGAGAAACCATGACTCTACCCATTCGGACACCACTGGCCATCATGGCTGCGCTGCTGGCCCTCAGCGGTTGTGCGGCCGGCTCTATCGCCGGGGCGGCGCTGGAGATGGTCGGCATCAAGAGGACGCCCGAGCTGTCTGACTCGCAAAAGCCGGCGCGCAATGTCGCCATCAAACTGCACGCCGGCGACACCCTCAATACCGACGCCTCCGGCCACTCGCTCGCCCTGGTCGCCCGCATCTACAAACTCAGACAAGCGGCCACGTTTCAGCAAGTCTCGTACAACAGTTTCCTCAACGCCCACACCGAGCACGAGCTGCTGGGCGCCGACCTGCTCGAGGTCAAGGAAGTGCTGCTGATTCCCGGCCAGCGCTACGAGGTCGTCGAGAAGGTGTCCCGCGAGGCGTATTTCATCGGTGTGGTGGCGCTGTTTCGCGCGCCGGCGGAGCAACGCTGGCGCCTGGCGTTCGCCGCCAACGACGCCGAACAAGGCGGCATCACCATCGGCGCCCACGCCTGCGCCCTGAGCGTGGGCACCGGCGCGGCGGCGTTCAACGGCAACGGCAACGAAATCGGCAAGCCGCTGTCATCCATCCATTGTCAATGAGTCTGGTCTATGGAGGCGGTATGAATATTCCTTCGAAGGTGCTGTGGGCGGACGGGCTGGACCTGTCGCCGCAAATTTTTCAGCAGCAAGACCGCTATCACGAAGCGCGCCTGCACCAGACCGCCAAGGCGCTGCATCCCTACACTTGGGGCGTGCGCAAGTTGGCGATCGACACGAAATTGCTGCTCAGTGGCACGCTGCGCCTGCTGGAGCTGTCCGCCGTGTTTCCGGAAGGTGAGATGTGCGATGCGCCGGCCAGCGATCCCCTGCCCGCCGGCGTCGATCTGGCCGTGCTCGGCGGCGACGTGCAAACGGTCACTTATTACGCCGCCCTGCCCTGGCTGACGCCGGGTGGCGGCAATATGGCGGCCGCCGGCGAGCAGCGCCGCGGCGCGCGTTTCTGCGCGGCGACGCGGGATACCGCGGACTTGTTTACGCAGGGGGTGGGCGAGCAGCTCAGCTATCTGCAAGCGGCGGTGCGGCTGGTGTCGGACCAGGAACCGCTGGGCGCCTATGAGCGCTTCCCCCTCGTGCGCCTGCGTCGCGCGGTGTCCGGCGGCTTCGAGCTGGACCCGTCGTTCGTCGCGCCCAGCCTGTCGCTGGACGGCGCGCCGGCGCTGGTGACGCTGCTGGAGCAGCTGATGGAGGCGTTGGAGGCGAAGGTCAAATCCTTGCAGGGCAATTTGCGCGAACCGACCCGCAATGTGATCGAGTTCCGCAGCGGCGATGTGTCCTCGTTCTGGTTGCTGCACTCGATCAGCACGGCGGCGGCGGCGCTGACGCATTATGTGCGCAATCGCGGCATGCATCCGGAGCGGCTGTTCGAGGCTCTGCTGGGCCTGGCCGGCTCGCTGATGACCTATTCGAAAACCTATGCGCTGACCGACCTGCCGACCTATGAGCATGAGAACACGGGCGACTGCTTCGGCAAACTGGACGGCATCGTCCGCGACCTGCTGGAGACCGTCATTTCGGCGCGCTACTTCGCCATCGCGCTGGAGGAGCTCAAGCCGGGCTTCCAGCTGGGCAAACTCGATTCCGGCAAGATCGACCAGAACACCGCCCTGTATCTGGCCGTCAGCGCTTCGATGCCGGCGCTGGAGCTGGTCGACGTCATTCCGCAGCGCATCAAGATCGGCGCGCCCAGCGATGTCGAGCAGTTCGTGCTGTCGGCTTTGCCGGGCGTCAAGCTCAGCCATGCGCCCCAGGTGCCGGCGGCCATCCCGGTGCGGCCGGAAACCTATTACTTTTCGCTCGACAGCCGCAGCGCGCTGTACGAGCACATGCTGAAGGCCCAGGCGATCTCGATCTACGCCCCGTCCGGCATGCCGGACCTGCGCCTTGAACTGGTCGCGGTGGCGGCATGAGGCCGCTGATCGAACGGCGCGCCTTGCCGCATCTGCTGGGTGGCCAGCGGCGCGGCCCGGCGCCGGACGCCGGCCATCAACCGTCGCTGCTGGACTTGCTGCACGAGGGTTTCTACGCCGTCTTCATGCTCAAGAACGGCGCCACGCCGCCCGACGAGGCGACCTTCCTCGACAAGATCCGCCAGTTCCTGGCCGAGTTCGACACCAAGGCGCGCAAGCTGCAGGCCCACGGCGACGATATCGAGGCGGCCAAATACGCGTATTGCGCGGCGCTCGACGAGGTCATCCTGTCGTCGACCTTCCCCATCCGGCCGACCTGGGAGCGGCGGCCGCTGCAACTGGCGCTGTTTGGCGAGCAACTGGCCGGCCAGCATTTCTTCGACCGGCTGGAGGCGCTGCGCGGCAAGGGCGGCGTGCGCGTGCAGGCGCTGCAGGTGTTCCACATGTGCTTGCTGATGGGGTTTCGCGGCCGTTTCGCGCTCGACGACAGCGACAAGCTGAACAATATGGCGGCGCGCCTGGGCGACGAAATCGCCCATATCAAGGGCAAGAGCCGGGGCTTCGCGCCGCAGGCCGAACGGCCGGACCAGATCGTCAACAAGTTGCGCAGCGACTTGCCGCTGTGGGCGTTGGCCAGCGTGTTCGCGCTGATCGGGCTGGGCAGCTATGTCGGGCTGAACTCGTCGCTGAACCGGACCACGCAAACCAGCATGGCCGCCTATGCCGACCTGGTCAAGCTGGCGCCCCAGCCGGCCAACGTGACCATCACCCTGCCCTGAACGCGGCCACGCCCGCCATTGCCGCCGCGCCAAACAAGCCCACAGGCATAAATCCGGGGTCTGACCCCCGGGGGTCTGACCCCGGCTCTGCGCCTTTGGGTGATTTTTGTAGCCGCCGCCGCCCCTACTGAGCGATGCGGAATTCGATGCGGCGATTGCGGGCGCGGCCGTCGGCGCCGCCGTTGTCGGCCACCGGCCGGTCCGGTCCCTGGCCGGAGACGGCGATCATGTCCGGGTTGATGCCCTTGTCGGCCAGATACTGGCGCACCGTCTCGGCCCGCGCCTGACTAAGGCCCAGGTTGCTCAGCCGCAGGCCGACGTTGTCGGTGTGGCCGATCACTTCCACCTTCTTGCCCTTGACCTTCTGCAAGGCGGCGGCCATCTCGTCGAGGATGCCCTTGCCCGAGGCGGTCAGCGTCGCCTTGCCGCTGTCAAATTCGATGATGCGTTTGGCCAGCGTGTCGTCCAGCAGGTTCTGTTCGGCCGCCGACACGCGCAGGCCGTTGTTGACGGTGTAGGTGGGATTGAGGCTGGTGGCGATGTCGCTGGCGATCTGCTGGCGCTGCGCTTCGTTGGCCACCTCGCCGCGCAGGCTGACGTTGTTGCCGTCGACCTTGAGCTGGCCCTTGCTGATCAGCTTGAGATTCGGCCCGATCAACTTCTGCACATAAGCGCTCCAGTTCGGCGGCAGCGACACATTGCCGATCGCCACCTGGTCGACCACCCGCTCGCTGCCGTACAGCTCGCGCAAACGGCCCAGCACGGCGGCCTTGCTGACCTCGTCGGGCACGGTGCCGTTGACCACGATCTGGCCCGGCTTGGGGCCGGCCGGCGCCGCCATCTGGGCGTTGGCGGCGGCGCCCAGCAGGCACAATAGCAACAGGGTAGGACGATGCGGCATGGCGGCGCTCCCGGCGGATTCAGACAAAGGTTTCGTGGAACAGCGCATGTACCGAGCGCAACGACAACTGCCCCTGCTCCAGATAGGTCGACAGTTTCTGCACGCCGGCCTGGTCGCCCAGCATCATCTCGACCCAGCCGGTGTCGGCGCAATCGATCAATTGCTCGCTGGCGCACCGCGCGTCGATGATGGCCAGCAAGGTCGCCGGCGCGGCGCCGTCGAAGCCGACCACCAGCGTGGGCCGCCCGTACAGCTCGGTGAAGAACAGCGCCAGCTCGAAGTCGGCCTGTTGCAGGAAGGGGGCGATCAGGTCCAGCCAAAACGCCGCCACGAGGAAGCGATGCTCCTCTTCCTGCGGCAGCGGCAAGGCCAGACTGCGCTCCAGCCTGGCCGCGCCGCTGCCGCGCACCGGCTGCAACAACAAGCCCAGCGCCAGCACGGTCTGGCGCACCGTTTTACTGGCCAGCATCATTTCCAGCCCGGCCAGGCTGTGGCTGTCGAGGAAGCGGAGGAAATCGTCGTCGTGCGTGGCCGCGTCGGGATCGAGCTCGAGCGTCACGGCGGCCAGCGCATGCAGCCGTTCGCCGGGTTCGGCCGTGGCCAGCACGGCGCCGCACTGCCGCGCCAGCTCGCGCCACAAGGGCGCCAGCACCAGCGGGCTGCGGGCGAGGAAGGCCGGCGGCGCGGCGATGTCGAGCGTGCTCATGGCCAGGAAGGGATAGCGGCGCTGCGACTGGTCGCCGCTGGCGATCAGCCGGCCGGCGATCGCCCGCTTGCTGCGCGTGCCGACGAAGGCGAAGTGCAGCGGCGCCAGCGCGTCGTAATGCTGTTTCCAGCGCGGATCGGCGGTGAGCGCGCTCATCACGCCGGCCAGCCACTGGTCGAGCAGGTCGACCAGGGCGGCGTTGTCGGCCGCGCGGATGAAGTCGCTGCGGGCGGGAATCTTGCCGAAGTAGCCGACCCGGCTGCGTTGCGGCGCCCGCTTCACGGCGCCGCTCCGACTATGGTTTCCGGCAAGCTCATGCCACGGAAGCCCTGCTCCTGCGGCGCCGCGCCCGCGCCGCCCCGGCTTTCCGGGCTGCTGGTGATTTTCAGATCCATCGCCACGCTGATCGCGCCGTTGCTCCAGCGCAGTTCGTAGACGCCGCCGTCTTTCTTCTTCTTGTCGGCCGCGTCGATCATGCGCTTCAGGCCGAACTGGCCGGGCTCGTTGAACAGCTCGACGCTGCGGCCGTCGAAGCCGACGGCGGTGATGCGGGCGCCGGGCGCGCCCTGCGGGCTGGGATGGACCATATTGCTCCACTGCACCGGCGTGTTGCGGTAGCGCAGTTGCTGGCCGTCGATTTCGATGGTGTATTCCAGCGTGCCGGGCGCGGGCATGGGCTGGATCTGGAACACCGTCTGCGCCGCCGCCGACGAGCTCGCCACTCCGCCGGCGCCGACCGGCGCGATCCAGCCGGGAAAGCGTGCCACCACCTGCGGCAGCAGCTGGATGCCCATGTCGGCCCAGGTGCGCGCCGCCAGCACGTCGCCGCGGCGCACCACCAGCGGCCCCATCGCCGTGCCGACGAACTTGGCGATCACGCCGTCCGGGCCGAAGAACTGGGCGATCTCGGCATTGCTGGCCTCGATCCGCGACGTTGGCGAAAACGGATATTTGTTCGCCAGCGATTGCCGGAACGGTTCGTACACCTGGGCCAGCCAGGTCTTGTTGAGCTCCGCCTCGGCCGGGGCGATGATGACGGCGAAGGTCTGCATCAGCGGCCGCACCAGGATCGGACGGATGGCTTGCTTCTGGCCGTCGCTCATGCCGGTCAGCATCTGCTCGTCGACATAGCGCAGCGCTTCGGCCAGCTCGGAGCCGCTGCCCTCCAGGGTCTGTTGCATGAACTGGCGCGCGCCCGGGCCTGGATCGCCCTGGTTCTTCAACTGGTTCAAGCGGCTGCGCAACTTGGACAGCGCGTCCATATACGAGCGCATCAGCGAGGCATCCTTGTCCCTGGTCGACACCAGCTTGCCGACACCGGCGAATTCCCGCCCCACCGGCCCCATCGGCCGGTCGAAACGCGCCTGGTCGAGTTGGATGTTGACGTTGCTGAGGGGCGCAGGCGCGCGCCGCAGCACGGTGGTCTTGATCCACTCCCACACACCGCCGCGCACCTGCTGCATGTCGGCATTGCCCAGCGTCGGATTGTCCCAGTTGGTTTGCTCGTAGATGGCCGTCAACAACTTGGCGATCGGCGACGACTGCGGATCGCCCAGCCGGTTCATGGCGACGACGGCGCCGTTGAAGCCGTTCAGGTCGGCGACGGTGACGCCCTGCACGAACTTCTGCCACTCTTTCGCATAGTCGGCCTTGTACAGGTCGATCAAGCCCTTCTGGATCTGTTCCGGGCTGCCCTCCAGCGTCAGGTCGTCCTTCGAGGCTGTCTTCAACACCCAGTCGACGCTTTGCAATTCGTGGCTGGCGGCATCCCTGAAGGCGCCATGGACATACTTTTCCCAGGCGTCTCGGGTGAAGGCGCCGGCCACCGCATGGCTGCCGACGATCAGCGCCTGATCCTGCTCGCCGACGATGCGCGCCACCGTCATGCCGGGAAAGCGCGTCGCGGCGCGGGCGCGCACATCGGCGTACACACGCTCGCGCGCCGGCATGCCGCGCACCACCCGGCGCAGATTCTCGCGCGCCTGGTCGACCAGCGCCAGCCTTGCCTCCACGCGCGGCCAGCTGGGGTCGGCGATCTGACTGAGGTAGAAGCTCATCAGCCGCTCGGCGCTGCGGATCAGTTGTTCGCGCGGCATGGCGCCACGGTTGCTTTCCAGCCAGCCACGCCAGTAGCGCGTCATCTGGTCGTTGAGGTGGCTCGCTTCGGCGTGGGATTTGTCGACCAGCATCAAGTAAGTCTTCAAGGCGTTGTAGGCATCTTCGATATTGGTCGGCGAGGCGTCCAGATATTGCCGGCTGGCCGAGGGTGCAATCGACGCGGCGGTTGGCAAGGCGGACTGGGCCGTTGGCGCGGCGCTTGTCGCAACGGCTCCGGCTCCGGCAGCGGCAGCGGCGGCGGTGGCTGCGGTGGCGGTGGCGGTGGCGGTGGCGGTGGCGGTGGCTGCGCCAGCGACTGTCGCGGTAACCGTCGCGGCGGACGCGGACGGGGGCGCCGCGTCGCCGCGCCCTGCCGGCCTGAGCTGGTCGGCATTCGCGTTCATCTCGGCCAACAAGCCTTCCAGAGCGCTCAGCACCGGCTTGAGCATGACCTCGCGCGCGCCGAAGAAATACTCTTCGCGCAATTTACGCTCCAGCAATTCGCCCTGATACAAGCCCATGCGCAAGGACCAGGGCCGTTCGCGCCGGTAACTATCCAGTTGCTCTATGCGGTCCTGCAATATCTCCAGCGCCTCCAGACGCGACTGCAAGTCGATGCGGTTCTGCTGCAGCTTGACCACCTTGTCGAGGTCGGCCTGCACATTGCTGACCAGTTGACGGTTGCCCAGGTAAGACCAGCTCCAGCCGCCCAGCGCCCCGCCCAGCACGATGGCGGCGGTGAAGAAGGCCGCATAGCGCAGCTGAATCTTGTTCTTGCTGGCATATTGCGACACCAAGTCTCGGTCGGCGAAAATCACCTTGCGGAACAAACTCAGCAGAAAATAGCCGGACTGGCCCGGATGCTCCCAGGTTTGCGCCGGCCCCGGCTGCAAGGCAAAGCGCTCGGCCACGCGCTGCGTCTGCTCACTGAGCGGCACGCCCTCCTGCAAGGCGCTGCTGAAGTAATAGCCGCGAAACACCGGCTTGAACTGATACCGGTTTTCCTCGAACAGCGTGGCCAGGAAGGCGCGCAGCGGGGCGCGCACTGTGGCGAACTCAATGGGAAAAGTGAACACGCCGGGCGCTATGCGCTCGCGCCGTCCCTGCCCCATGTTCGCTAGGCTCATCTCTTGCAGCCCGGAGCACAATTCATCGAAGCTTTGCTCGAAGAATGTGAGCAATTGCTGGCTGGTGGTCTTGCGCTTGTAAGGCATGGTGGCGCCCCAGACGCGCTCGCACTCGCTACGCTCGGCGCGGTCGAAAAAGTCGCCGAAGCCGGCGATCAGGTCGACCTTGGTCAACAACAGGTACACCGGGGCGAACACTTCCAGGCGCTCGATCAGGTCCTGCACCCGCTGGCGCAAGCTGCGCGCCAAGGCGATGCCGGCCTCGGGATGGTCGCCGCGCAAGTCGGCCATGCTGACGGCGATGATGATGCCGTTGATCGGCGCCCGCTTGCGGTACTTCTTCAGCAGATCGAGAAAGCCATGCCACTCGGCACGGTCGCCCTCCTCCACCGCATAGCGCCCGGCGGTATCGAGCAGGATGCCGTCGGTGGTGAAGAACCAGTCGCAGTTGCGGGTGCCGCCGACGCCGTGCACGATCCGGGCGTCGGCGAATGGAAATTGCAGGCCGGAATTGGTGATGGCGCTGCTCTTGCCGGCCGATGGATTGCCGATGATCATGTACCACGGCAGTTCATACAGCGCCCGCGCGCCCGCAGTCACGCCCAGCTTGGAACCCTTGATGGTGGCGATCGCCTTTATCATGTTTTCGCGCAAGGCGGTCACTTCCACCCGCTCCCCCACGCTCGCCGCGCCGCCGGCCGGCTCGGCGGCCTGGCTGCCGATGGCGTCGCCGAGACGGTCCGATTCACGCTTGGCGTAACGCTGGCGCAGGTAGCGCGTCAAGGCCCACAACGCAAGGCTCAGCGCCAATGCCGCCAGCGCCCAGATCAGCGCCAGCTCCAGCATTTCCGCGCCCAGATAGAACAGCGCCGCCAAGGCAATGAAACCCATCACCGTCAGATGCCGGCTATCGCTGAGAAAGTACCAGATACGTCGCATCATGGGCAGGCTCGCAAGGTTGACGGAGGGGCGCGCGGCGGGCAGTCCGGCCAGGCGAACCGAACCATGGTGCCACCATCAATGCGACGATTTCTTGAGGGAAAACAACCATAGCGGCAAGCGCAGGCCTTATTTCCGGACCGTGCCCGGCAAACGCAATTCGGTGTGGCCGAAGTCCATCATGGTCCAGCGGCCACCCCAGTGCAGGCCGGCCGCTTCGGCCACCTCGCCGTACAGACGATAGCCGCGCATGGCCCACGGATCCTTTTCCGAAATCACCAGCTTGCCGTCGCGCAGAAAGGCGCAGTCCGCCGCCAGGCCGAACTGGTGGTAGCTCTGGAAAGCACGGGCGTTGGTCACCGCCGGACCGGCCGTCGCCAGCATGTCTTGCCGCTGCGGGCTGCGGTAACCTTCCAGGATCGCCATGTCGTAACCATGGGTTTCCTTCATGATCTTGAAGACCGTCAACAAGCGCTGCGCAAAGGCGGCGTCCAGCAAACGCCAGTTGCGATTGGCGCTGTCGAGCATGGGACGCAACTGCGCCACCTCGGTGGTGACGAAAGCCGGTGGCGGCAAGGGTGTTGGCGGCACCAGCTGTTCGCCCTGCAACAAGGCCAGCACCTGGGGATTGACGTCGTGGCTGGCCCCCTCGAACCCGCCCAGCATGCCCCGACCGCTGACCAGCCAGGCCAGCAGCGGCGGCACGGTCAGCAACACGCCGGCGGCAAGCAACAGCAGGCAATGCCGCAGCAATAGCCGCAGCAGGCTCGACAGCCCGTTTTTCACGCGCGCACCGGCCACGCCGGCCTGCCGCACGCCCTGCCGATTCAAGCGCTGCCAGTGCGACTCCAGCGCCCGCGTCAGTTGCGCCAGCGATTGCGCCACCAGCTCGCGTCCGCCGGAAAACAGCAACAACCATGCGCCCGCGCAGATCAGCAGAAAAAATACCAGCACAGAAAAGATAAACATGGTGCGCTCCATCAATGCGAGCTGGACGCACAGATCGGACACTTGCTGTCAGCCCGGCCCAGATCGCTACAGCGTAGCCCTGCCGGGCCAGCGTGTAGAAGGCTAGATCAATGTCGGGGAGGATATTTTGGACACTTCGAATCAAAGACCGAACCTGCTATCGAAAAGCGCCTCGGGCAATCACGGCACGCCCCCAGCCGCCGGCAACGGCGAGCGCATCCTGGCCAGCTTGGAACGGGGCGGCACCACGCTAATGGTGCCGCATCGGCCCAGCCGCGTTCAGCTCAACGGTTGGACGCTGGCCCTGTTGTTGTTGCTGCTGATACTAGGCGTGTCGGCATGGCTGACCCACCGCGATGGCGTCGCGCCACTGCGCCATGCGCTGCCGTTGAGCGCGCGCGCGCCCATGCCGCCCCTGCCGGCGCTGCCCACCCTGTTGGCCTCAGCGCCAGCACAGCAAACCATGGCCAACACCGCGCCGGCCGCCATCGTCAACGAAGCGGCCGCCGCCCATCCCCACTCGGACAACAACGATACCTTGGTCGAGATCATCCGTCCTGCCAGGCCTAGCGCCAAACCGGCCTACCTGCCCGCCACTCCAGCGGGCCGGGTCGGCAATGGCGCGGGCAGGACCGCCGCCAACACCGGCGCCACGGCGACCACCTTGGCGGCTGGGCCAGCGCCACGCTCCATCGCCAAGGCCGGGGCCGGCGCGGCCAAGCCGGCGCAAACGCCGCATCTTGCTGCCCGGCTCGACAGTCCCGCACCTGTCCGCGCCAAGAAGCCCACGGCCCTCGGCGCCACGGCCGGCAGCGCCGTCGGCAGCGACACCGATGTGGCCTTGCTGACGGCGCTGGTGGCCCACGCCAGCGCTCCCGTCACGCTACTGGTCGAGGAAAGCCGGGACGTCGTCGAACGCAAGGAAGGCGACGCCACCGCCGGCCTGCTGCGACGGTGCAAGCAATTGGGGCCGCTCGAAGGCATGCTATGCCGTTCCCGCATCTGTTCCGGTCGCTGGGACAACGACGCCGCCTGCCGCGCGCCCAACCGCTGAGGCCACAGCGACGCAACGGCAACGCATCGGCTACTGGACGGCCAGTTGCTTGCCGCCGCTGCCAGTGCGCTTCGGCAGGTTCAACTGCAACACGCCATTGTCGTAACGGGCCTGGGCCTGTTCATCGTCAACCTCTTGTGGCAGCGTGAAGCTGCGGTGCAACTGGCCGTAGTAGCGCTCGCTACGCAGGTTGCCGCCCTCTCCCTCGTTTTTCTCCTGCCTGACCTCCGCCGTCAGCGACACCTGGTTGCCGTTGATCGCCACCTTGATATCCTCCTTGTTAACACCGGGAATCTCGGCCCTCACCACATACTCCTGTTCCGTCTCGTTGACGTCCATCCGCAGGCGCGGCGTCGTCTCCATGCTACGGAACACGGTGGGCGAAAAATCACGGAATAATTCGTCGATATCGCGCAGCGGGTCGTACCGGCTGAGATCGCGGAACGGATCGAACCGCATCAGATTGTTAGCCATCATGCCTCCTTATGGCGCCTTAGCACATATTGTCGAGATCCGGCGCACGCCCCCGTGACGTCCGCCCTCCCGATATCAATCATAGAAGTCAGTCACCGTGCCGATATGACGCACATCAAACGGTCCCCACCGCCCCGCGCTACCCCGTTTGCAAAGGAATGGCAACATGTCAGTTAATCCGTCCTGTTCCACATCACTTTTTGTTGCGAAATTGACAGTGTGACTATTCGAGAGGAATGCACGGAAAATTGTGGCGATAATGGCATGTTAAGAATATTCCTACAGTGCTCATGCATGCCATCCAGACCTATCCGATGGGCGCATCGCGGGAACGCTGATCCATAACTAGCCAGGAGAACGACCATGGTGCCGATGACACTTTCCCAAGTACTCCAGCTGGCGCCGAACACCCGCTCCAGTTACCGGGAGGCCTTCCAGAACGGCCAGCAGGTCGTCGACCGTTACGCCATTTCCCAGACGCCGCTGAGACTGGCGCACTTCCTGGCCCAGGTGCTGCATGAATCGGGCGCGTTGACCGTGCAGTTTGAAAACCTGAATTACAGCGCCCCTCGTTTGCCGGTGGTCTGGCCCCAACGCTTCCATCCCAAGGGGCCGCTCGATCCCCTGCAATTCGCCAACAATCCCGAACGGCTGGCGAACGAGGTGTATGGCGGTCGCATGGGCAACGCGGCGCCAGGCGACGGTTTTCTCTACCGTGGCCGCGGCTTGCTGCAACTGACAGGCAAGGATAGTTACGCCGAGGCCACCCGTGACCTGCGCAAGATCGATCCGCACGCACCCGATTTCGTCGTGATGCCGGACAATGTCGTCGCCGCGCCCTGGTGCCTCAGCGTCGCTGCGGCCGAATGGCTGGCCAAAGGCTGCAACGCGCTGGCCGACGCGGACAATATCGACAAGGTCACGCAGGCGATCAACGGCGGCAGCGTCGGTCTGGAAGAAAGAAGGGAGTGGCTGCTACGCACCAAGGCCATCTGGCACTAGCGCTGGCCGGGGCGCCGCAGGCTATCGTCCTGCCCGCAGCGCGTGTTGCGATGCTTGCAATGACTGACTTAACAGAACAAAGCCACTGGACATCCATCACCGGCAGGTGCAAGATTTATCCATTCGCTCTCACCGTTGATCGCGCGCCGCAGCCGACAGTTGCCGCAACAGCGCGCCTGCGGCATTGTGCGCCCAGCCAGCAAGCCCTAGAAAAATTTCGCCTATGCGCAAACTATTCCTTGTCCTGCCATTGATGCTACCCGTCGCCGCGACGGCACAAGCCGTGATGACCTGGCTGATGCCCGACTTGCCGCCGGCCTCGATCCGCCTCGATGGCCAACCCAGCACCGGCATTGTCGACATGGAAATCGCCTACGTGGCAGCACACTGGCCGGAAGTGGAACACCGCTATATTTACGCCAACCTGAAGCGCAGCTGGACCATGCTCGACGCGGGTGAGCCGGCCTGCTATTCCTTTACCCTGATCAACGCGGAGCGCCTCAAGCGGGCCTATATCGTCGAAACGATCGCCCTGCCGCCGCTGCAACTGTTTGTCAGGGCCGAAGCGGCGGCGATGCTGCCATTCAATGCCGACCACCAGGTCGATCTGGCCCAGCTGCTGGCCATGCGCACACTGCGCGGATTGCTCAGCGAAAAACGCAGCTACGGCGTGCAACTCGATGCCATTTTGCGCAAGCGCCCGCCCGACGCCTCGCTCAAGCTGACCACCATCGGCAGCTACGGCGAAAACATCTTCTCCAAGATGCGGCTGAGCCGGGCCGATTACACCATCGACTACGATTTCGTCTACGCCTACTACCAAAGCCGCAATCCCAAGCTGAGCGGGCTGCAGAGCGTCCCCATCGCCGGCAGCGGCGAACTGCTCAAATCCGGCTTCGCCTGCCCAAAAACACCGTGGGGCAAGGCAACGGCGCAGCGCATCGACGCGATCCTCGGCACGCGCGAAGGCGCGCAGGCGATGCGGCGCAGCCTGGACAACTGGCTCAGCCCGAACACGCGGCAACTCTACGCCAACCAGTTCGCCGCCTTCTACCGGCAGCGCGAACGGCCGATGCGGCGCTTTGACGACCAACAACAAGCCAGGGAATCCAAGCCGTGAAAGCAGGCGCCCGTGTCCTCAGGGTTCCTCAACCTGACCGCGTTCGGAGCCAGCCCCCGTTTGGACCCCGTTGGCACGGACGCGCGCCAAACTTGAGCGCACGCCGGCCACGGCCTGCAAGCGCTCTTGCAGGTAGTTGCTCAGGCGTGGATGCTGGCTAAAAGCGACATTGAAACGGATATGGCGATCCGGTGTGTCGTTCGCCGAGAAGGCGGCGCCACGCATCAGCAGGATCTTGTTGCGGTAGGCGTCCTGCACCAACAAGTCAACGTCCAGACCTTCTGGCATCGTGCCCCACAAGAAAATGCCGGCGTCGCCAGGCTGCTCAAAAAGCACACCCGCCGTGCTCAATTGGTGCGTGCAGGCGTTGCGTGCCACCATGATCTTGCGTTGCAGACGGTCCAGATGTTTGCGCAAGTTGCCGGCCCTGAGCACTTCCAGCAGCACATATTCATTCAGCGCCGGCATCGTCATGATGGAATGGATCTTGGTCCGCATCAGCACTTTGAGCAAGGCAGGAGCGGCGGCAAGATAGCCCATCCGCAGGGCAGGACTCAAGGCCTTGCAAAAGCTGGAGTAGTAAATCACGCCATCGAGCCCGGACAGGGAGGCCAGCCGGGTACTGTGGCCTTGCTGAAAATGGCCGTGCACATCGTCTTCCGCGATCAAGAAACCATACTGCTGCGCCAATATCAAGACCTTGTGCAAATTGGCGGCGCTGCTGCTCCACCCCGTGGGGTTATGCAAGGCCGTTTGCACGAACAGCAGGCGTGGACGGTGCTCGCGGCAAGCCGCCTCCAATGCGTCCAGATCGAGGCCGTCGGGGCGACGCGTGATAGGCACCAACCGTATGCCATCCTGGCGCAAGCGGCCGAACATCAGAAAATAACCGGGGTCTTCCACCAGCACGGTGTCGCCAGCTTGCAAAAAACTACGACAGATCAAGTCGATCGCATGGGTGCCGCCAAAGGTAGTGAGTATGTGGCCGGCGTCAACGGCAGCGCCAATGCCGCGCAACAGCAGCGCGATGTGCTCACGCAACTCCGGCAGACCCTGGGGCGGACAGCGCGAGGCCATGCCTGCGGTGCTACGCGCCAAGGCCCTTTGCACGGCGCTGACCGGCACCGCGTCTTGCAGCCAGGTCGGCGGCAACGCGCCACTGCTGGCCAGCAACACACCAGCGCGCTGATCGTTCGCTTGCTGCGCCAACCAGACCGGCTCTTGCTCCTCGCCCGCTTCCAGTGCGAGTTCATCGGGAATCGACCTGCTGGCCTCGTTCCTTGCGCAGACAAAAAATCCCGCCGTGCCATGAGAATCGATGACGCCTGCCGCAACCAGCCTGTCATAGGCCACCACGACGGTATTCGTGCTGACAGCCAATTGGGTGGCGAGCTGGCGTATCGACAACAGTTTGGCACCGCCAGGCAGAGCCCGGCTCTCGACCATCTGGCGCAATTTTTCCTCAATCTGCTTGGACAGGGCAATGGGAGAGGAGCGGTCGATTGTGAACATGGTGAAAGTTTAGCGTAAAAACATCAAGGCCAGGACGAGCAAAATTGCGCCCATGGTCAAGTTGAATACGCGCCGCTTGGCCGGATCTTTCAGCAAGCCACGAATCGAGACGCCAAACAAAGCCCACATGAGATTGCAAGGCGCGCCCACCAAGGCACCAATCACCGCCACTAGCAGCGCGTTGCCGACCGCGCTGCCCCCCGCCGGCATGAAAACCGATGCCACGGTAACGGCCTTCACCCAGCTCTTAGGGTTAAGCGCTTGAAACACCGCAGCTTGGGCGAATGACACCGGCTTGGGTGCCTGCTCCGCGACCACCGATGCCCCGCTGAGCTTCCATGCCAAAAACACCAGGTACAGCGATCCCGCGATACGCAGCACCTGTTGCGCCAACGGGTAGGCCACAAAGACACTTCCCAGCCCCGCGCACATGAGCAAGGTTTGCACGAACATGCCGGCCTGGATGCCCAGGATGACCGGCAGCGCGCCGCGACCACCAAAATTGGCGCCCGTGGTGGCGAGCATGACGTTGTTCGGCCCGGGTGTGGCCGACATTACGAGGCAATAGCTCATCAAGGGCAGGAGTTCAGTCATGGTATGCAATTCGCAGCGTGGAAATGGCCCAAGTCTAGTGGCGCGGCACGGCGCGGACAAGGCACAAGACAACGCCGACAGACCTATGCTGTATTGGTCGATTGACAGCGACAGTTGCCTGCTTGATGGCGGCCATGCTGCAGTGGTCGGCAGTCTACTTTGCGGCACAACTACGGCACAGGGCCAGAAATGGGGACGAAAAAAAGGGGCTACACGCCTAAGCATGTAACCCCTTGATTCTGTACAACTAAAATTCTGGCTCCCCGACCTGGACTCGAACCA
Organism: Rugamonas violacea; assembly: GCF_016461825.1. Taxonomy (GTDB): domain Bacteria; phylum Pseudomonadota; class Gammaproteobacteria; order Burkholderiales; family Burkholderiaceae_D; genus Rugamonas. The sequence continues at coordinate 74,401 of NZ_JAEMNU010000051.1, forward strand.
GGGACCTGCGGATTAACAGTCCGTCGCTCTACCAACTGAGCTATCAGGGAATTGAGGCCGCATTATATACGGCGAAAAAAACCCTGTCCAGATCCCGCGCAAGCATTCTTGCGGCGGGAAGGATGGCGACGGCGGCCGCTACATCCCCAGCGACTTCAGCAGTTCGTCGTTGGCGTCATCCGAGGTCGCCGGCTGTGCCTGATCGGCCTGCATATTCGCCCGCTCGGCGTCCATCAGCGTGTCGGGGTCGGTTTCCTCGTTCGGATCGAAGTCGTGCAGACGGACGAACTCGGTGCGGTCGATCGCCAGCTCCAGGTAGAAAATATTGCTCTTTTCGGTGTAGAACGAGACGCGGCGCATTTCCGGCCGGTCCAGCGGCGTGTCGACGCTGAGCATCACCTGCTTGGTCAGCACCAGCATCTTCGGCTGATTCTGCGTGATATTGGTCTGCAACTCGCGCCGCACCTTGCCGGTGAAGTCGCCGACGATCTGGTTCATCAGCTCGCCCAGGATGTTCGACACCTCGTCCGAGGTGTGCGAACTGGCCAGCTCGGACTTCGGCATGCCCATGTGCAGCATGTAGCGCTCGTAGATCTCCATCGCCGTGTCGGCGGCGAAATTCAACACCACCAGGCCCGTAAACCCCCCGTCGAACAGCACGAAACAGCCGATGTCCGGCTTCAAGCCAACCTTGGTGATACGCTGAACCATGGCAGAGTAATGAACTTTGCTTTGCGTCGCGATACCCAGCACGCGCGTCACGGAGTTACACAGACTGGTCAGCAGGTCTTCCGTGCCGTACACAATACCCTTGTCATTCATGGTCATGTTCCCCTTGTTTATTTTTGAAACCTACTTTTCATCCTTCAACGCCAGGCGGAACAAGGCCACCTGACTGAGCAGGCGGACGATTTCCTCGCGTCGCTCCGGGGAACGCGCATTGCCGGCCGGCATGGCCGCCAGCCGCTCTTGCAAGAGATTGACCGCGCCCTCCAGACGATGCATGCGTTGCACGGCCTGCAAGGCCGCTGGCGCCACTTCCCGCCCGTCGAGCAATTCGTCCAGCAACCGCGCTGTCTGCGGCGCCGAATCGGTGATCTGCATGGCCTTCCCCTTTGCGTGCCGGCGCGCCCGCAACACGCGGTCCCGCCGCCCCCTTGGGATGGCGTCGCTCGCACGGCCGAATACCTAGAGAATACTGAACCGTGTATATCTCGTCCACCTGATTGTTACATTCCGCAAGGAAATGTCGTTTTCCCAGTGCCGCGCCAAATAAAAAACCCAGCCGGCGAGGGCTGGGTTTTTTGTGCGGCGGGGAATTACCGGGACGATTTAGAAGCCGCCCTTGAACTGCACACCCCACAGACGCGGCTCGTTGACGAAGCCGGTGCGGTTGTTGAAGTCGATGGCGCCGGTGATCACTTGCTGGTTGGTGATGTTGCGGCCATAGGCGGCCACTTCATACTTGCCGTCCTGCCAGATGTAGCCGATGCGCACGCCGCCTTCGGCCAGCGGCTTGCCGGTGAATTCCTTCGACTCGTACAGGAAGAAATTGACCTTGGTGCGGTACGACCAGTCGGTGAACAGGAACAGCTCGCCGTTTTCCAGCGGGATCGAGTAGCGCGCGGTGGCGTTGGCGATCCATTTCGGCGCGTTCGGCAGCGCATTGCCGTTGAGCAGCATCTGGCCGTTGACGACCGGGTTCAGCGGCGTGCAGGTGCGGCACACCGGCAGGCTCAGGCTGGGATCGCGGATCTCGGTGAAGTTGTAGCTGCCGCCGACGCTCATCTTCAGCTGGTTGGTGACGAAACCTTCCAGATCCATCTCGGCGCCACGGCCCTTGGTCTTGGCGGCGTTGATCAGCTTGGTGACGTTGGACAGGCCGCCGACCACGGTCAGCTGCTGGTTCTTGATGTCGTAGTCATACACGCTGAACGAGGCGCGGGCGCGGCGGTTGAACAGGTCGGCCTTGATGCCAGCCTCGTAGGAGGTGATGGTCTCGGCGTCGGCCACGGTGATGGCGACCTTGTCGTTGGCGGCGGCGATACTCGGCGCGCGGAAGCCGGTGGCGACGCGGGCGTAGACGTTGACGTCCTTGTTCAGCTTGTAGACGGCGCTGAGGTCCCAGTTGACCTTGGACTTGCTCTCGCCGATCGACTGCGGCGCCACTTGCACGACGTGGTCCGCCTCGACGGTGGCGAAGTGCTTCTTGTCGTAGGTGTAACGCAGGCCGCCGCGCAGCGAGAAGGCGTCGCTGACCGCGTAGTTGACGGAACCGAAGGCGGCCCAGGCGGTGTTGACCTGCTGGCTCAGCAGGTGCGAGGTCTGGATGTTGCCCTTGGTGCTGTCGTAGCCGTCGGCGCCGCCCTTGCCGTCCTCATGGAAGTAGTACAGGCCGCTCTGCCAGTTCAGCGGACCGGTGTTTTTCGACTCGACACGGAATTCCTGGCTGAATTGCTTCAGCTCGGGCATCGTCGCGGCCGATTCCACCTGGAACGGCACGCCCGGCTGCACGCTGCCGCCGTCGATGTCGCCACGGCTGTTGTACTTGCCGACCGACTCGTAGCCGGTGATCGAGTACAGCTTGACCGCGTCCAGGTCCCAGCTCAGGCGCGCGCTGGCGCCGTTGGTGCGCAGGTTCTGGTAGTTCAGGCCGTTGTTGGCGACCTTGCCGTTGTCGTAGCCGTCGACCAGGTCGTTGCTGCCCGGCTTGATGATGTTGGCGCGGAACACGCGCGAGCTGCCGGTGGTGGTGCGCTGATGCACATTGAACAGGGCGTTGAAGGTGGCGTTCGGGGCGTACAGGAACTGCACGCGCTCGGCGTGTTCGTTGTAGCCTTCCAGCGCGTCCTGCTGGCCGGTGGTGGTGTTGTCGACGAAGTTGTCGCGGTGCTGGCGCAGGGCCGACACGCGCATCGCCCACTCCTGGCTCAGCGGCACGTTGACGGCGCCCTCGGCGTTGATGGTGTTATATGTCGCCCACGACAGGTTGTAGTAGCCCTCGACCTTTTTCAGGTTCGGCTTTTCCGATTCGAACTTGACCACGCCGGCCGGGGTGTTGCGGCCGAACAGGGTGCCCTGCGGGCCGCGCAGCACTTCGACGTTCTTCGTGTCGAACAGCGGGAAGCCTTTGAGGATCGGGTTTTCCTGCACCACGTCGTCATAGATCAGCGAGACGGGCTGGGAGGCGAAGATCGAGAAGTCGCTGTTGCCGTAGCCGCGGATGTAGAAGCGCGGGAAGACGCGGCCGGTCGACGATTCCACGTTCAGACTCGGCACTTTGCCGGCCAGCAGGCGGATATCCTGGCCGCCGGACAGCAGCACGTCGAGCTTCTCATTGTTCAGCGACGACACCGACACCGGCACTTCGCGGATGTTCTCGGTGCGGCGCTGCGCCGTCACGGTGACGGTTTCCAGTTGCGGCGCGCTGGCTGGCACGCTTTGCGCCATGGCCGAGCCAATAGGCATCGCCGCACCCAGCGCCAGCAGGCGCTTGTGCATCTTGGACAGTTTGATCATTTACATTCCTCGGTTTAATAAAATTCGTACAAAGAGTGGTTCACAGTTGTCTCCTGTTTCCTCTTGTATGGACGCCGTCCAATCCGCCCGGACGTGCCAGGGGCGGCGGCGCAAGCGGGGGATCGCCCCGCCCTCGGCAAAACTGGGCGCGCCATGCGCCTCGCCTTGGCGGCGGTTCGCGTGAAGGAACTGGCCGGGATGATGGCGGGCGCTGGTCCGGCCCGCATCTTGAAGATGTCTGGAATGTGCCGACTTGCAGAAAGGCGGTATTGTCTGGCATTGATAGTGGGTATAGCAAGTCCAATATAGCCACAGCTGTGCCAGATACAACAGTTTTCAACTAAATAAACTGGCATTTCGCATATGCCATGGAAATTTCTTGCGTTTTTATAGAAATATCATGCGAATATCCATCGAGACTTCGTCCCGATGGCACTGCTGCCGGCTTTGTCGGCGCCTTCGGCCCGCCCGTCCTCTACGCGACGCCCGGCATGCTAACGGATAGCTATAAAAATCAATCCCCTCCCATGAACTATGCGATGCAGGCCAACGAGGTCCAGCTCAGGCAACTGGACAAGGGCCATTACTGGCGCCTCGCAACATTGAATTATGTACATTTTTGCCTTTTTAGCATGTTAGAATGCGGCCGTGTAACATTAAGTAACGTATTGTACCGACCAACCGCAAGTTTGTTACATGCCCCTCCCAAAAAACACAGGGGGGACAGGAAGGATTTTTATGAAATTTTCTTTACGCTGCGGCGCTCTGTGCCTGCTGAGCACCGGCCTGCTCGCCAGCTCGGCGCTGAGCTTGGACGCCCGCGCCGGCGGCATTGCCGACCGCGCCAATCCAGCCAGCGCCGCGCTGAGGCCTGGCCCGGACAGCGCCGGCAAAACGCCACTCGTCAACGCCCAGAGAATGAGCGACCTGGTCAAAGAGCTGGCCGGCCCCAAATACGAAGGCCGCTTGCCGGGCACAGCGGGGGATAGCCTGTCACTCAACGTCATCGTCAACGAGTTCAAAGCCATAGGGCTGCTGCCTGCGGGCACCGACGGCTATCTGCAGCGCTTTAGCACCACCATCGTCGAGCCCGATGGCCAGAGCCATGGCAACCCCGAGAACCCACTATTGGGTGAGCGCATGGCCACCAGCAATGTGATCGGCATCATCCCGGGCAATGACCCGGACTTGGCCAGGGAGGTCATCATCATCAGTGCCCACCGCGACCACCTGGGCCGCACCCCGGACGGCTTGCACTACCCCGGCGCCAATGACGACTTGTCGGGCCTGGCGGCGACCATGGAACTGGCGCGCATGTTTGCACAACACAAGGCGAGCAACAAACTCAACAAACGCACCCTGATGTTTGTCGCCTATGGCGCGGAAGAACAGCATGAAATGGGCTCCATGTACCACGTCGCCCATCCCCTGCCCGACTTTCCCAATGAGAATATCGTCCTGATGATTTCCATCGACATGATCGGCTTGGGCTACGACAAGTGGCGCGGTTTTACGCAGGCCCAGTTGGCGCGTTATGCCGACACCTGGTTTGACGAGGTGTACAACGACAGCAAAGATGACAGCGATGAGTATTCCCATGAATACCCGCCTAGCAACGACGCGACGTTTCACTATGACGCCGGCCCCTTCGGCAAAATCGGCATCAACAACCGCGTGTTTGGCTTGGCGGAGGGCATTCCCAACTATCACAAAACCACCGACAGCTGGAACAACGTGCGCTTCGCCCCCGCCGCCATCGTCACCAAAACCATTTTTGATTTCTTGTGGAAAGTGGACCAGGACCCCAGGGAGCATGTCAAACCCTGACGGGCAAGCCCGGGCGTAATGTCGGTCAGGAAACGCTTGCGCAAAGCGCGGGGCGGCGGGCAACCACCGCGCACGGTAGGTGGGCGCCGGCGGCCCGATCAGCCCCAGCATCGCGCACCAGGTGCTGGCGCGCCTCCTGCTCGACGCGGAACGCGCCCCGCGATGGCAGCCGCCGGCCGAACCCACGCCGCTGTCGAGCCGCGAGCAGGAAGTGCTGACGTATACCAGCAAAGGCTTCACCGCGCAGGAAATCGCCCGGCTGATGGACTTGTCGCCTTTCACGGTGCGTAGTTTCGTGCGGCGCATCTACCGCAAGCTCGAAGTGCGGTCCAAGGCGGAAGCCATCTATGAGGCCCGCACCCGGGGTTTGCTGCCGGATTAACACCCGCGCCAGCGAGATCCCGGGCAGCGCCAAACGCCAAGCCGAGGTTGGATAGGCCGGGCGCTGTAGCGCGTTTGCGCTACAGACAAAACATTTTATCAATTTAATAATGGCCGCTCTGCCCCCACCCTCTCCGCTCACGCCCTGCAAGCAAGGCCGGGCTGAACGAGTGGGTTCCCCCACCACCACCCCGTGGAGTCAATTCAGATGAAAAAAGTCTTAGCGGCACTTTCCTTGTCCCTGCTGGCATTGTCCTCGGCGCACGCCGGCACGATCGCAGGGCTTTACAACACCGGCGCCGGCTCGTCCTTTACCACCGACGACAACTATCAACTGAAAGTCATCTCGGGCAGCACCGTCTTGCCCGGCGATCACCCCTACATCAGCGGGAACGGGTCGATTCGCGGCGAATGGCTGCCGAACAGCGGCGCATCGAAATGGATCACCCCCATGCCTTTGGGCAGCGCATCGCTGGACCCCGATGTGATCGGGATCTATTCCTATACCTTGCGTTTCAATGTGAGCGATGCGCAACTTGCCGGTGCCCGGTTCACCGGACGCATGGCCGCCGACAACCTGGTGTCCGCGTATTTGAACGGGCACCTCATCGGCACCGGGACCGGTTTCAGCAGCTGGTCGAACTTCGCGGCCAACAGCGGCTTTGTCAGCGGCATCAATACGGTGCAATTCCTGGTCATCAATGAGGCTGGCGGGGGCAACCCGAGCGGCTTGCGCGCGGAGTTCCTGTCCTCGATCACTGCGGTGCCGGAACCGGAAACGTATGCCATGCTGCTGGGCGGCTTGGCGCTGGTGGGATGCGCCGCGCGCCGCAGAAAGCAAGCATAAGCCTGCTTGAAAAACAAAAAAGCCCGGCCGGTTAAGGCTGGGCTTTTTGCTGTGTTCTGGCTCCCCGACCTGGACTCGAACCAGGGACCTGCGGATTAACAGTCCGTCGCTCTACCAACTGAGCTATCAGGGAATTGAGGCCGAATTATATCCGCTCAAAACGAAATTGGCGACCCTGCGGGGAATATTTCTTAAAAAATCCCGCACTCGGCGGGATTTTCTTGCCAGCAGTACCCTGCCCGACTTATTTGGCCGAATTCCTGCGGCGTGCAAGAAAACCAAACAAGCCCATGCCAGCCAGTAACATGCCGTAAGTCTCCGGCTCAGGCACTGCCGCCGTGACGGAAATATTGTCCAGCGCCGCGCCATAATAGGTGTTGGCAGGACTGCCGGAGAAATACAAGGTGCTCAGGGCCGAGGTGGCCACGAAGCTGAACGCCCGACTTTCCCAGCCCATGCTGCCGTGCGACTTGCCGGCCGCATCGAAGGTGAACGTATTGGAGCCGGTCACGCCTGCGGTGATGGTCTTGATGTTGCCGCCGCCGTCGGTGTTGCCCGCCATGTCGAAGCTGACGTTATAGGTCTGCCCCAGGACGGTGGCAAAGGCTTGCGAAATGGTCGCGGCGCTATTGCCATTCAGATCCAGGCTGTATTGGCCCAACGCCGGCGCCCAATACGTGTTGATCAGGTCGACACTGCCACTGTCGACGCTCCAGCCAGCCAAACCAGGTCCGGCGTTGATGGTCTGGAAGTTGCCGCTGAACGAGCTCGACTCGAAGCCGCCATTCGTGATCAGTTCGGCGGAGTGCGCCAACGGGGTCAACAAGGCAAAGGCGGCAATAGCGAAGCTGGTTTTGATCTTGAACATGACGGAACTCCTGACGGGTTGAAGGATGATGCCTTGAGTCGATTATCAAATGAAAGAAATTAAATGTCAACAAAGCACTAGATATTTGCTTTTGGAAATTTATATTTGCGTCGAAAAAGAGACAAAAAGCATGCAATATTTCCCGATGGAATTGCAATGCACATCTGTTCAGAGCAAGCTTGCCTGAATTGCCAGATTTTATTTGGGGAGGGGATTTGCAGGGGGCAAAAAAAATGACGCGATCAACGCGTCATTTTTTATCATTCTGGCTCCCCGACCTGGACTCGAACCAGGGACCTGCGGATTAACAGTCCGTCGCTCTACCAACTGAGCTATCAGGGAAAAGAGGCCGCATTATAGCTGCTCAAAACCAATTTTGCTCCCCCTTGCGCGAAAAATTTTCATGGCATCGTCGATTGACCACAAAAATTGGACAAGCAGCCGCGCCCCGCCCTCAAGCGGCGCGGCGCTGCATATTGGCCGCGCCGGCGGCGGGCTTGAAACGCCCCGGCGACGGCAGCGCGACCAGTCCGCCTGGCGTCGCGCCGGGCAGGTCGTCGTCCAGCATGCGCACCAGCGGCGCCAACACCACCCGCTCGTCCGGCGTCGAGGTCTGCAGGGCGAGATCGCGCGCGATGTCGCGCAGCCGCCATTGGATCTCCCGGCCGGCCACCTCGCGCTCGAACAGCAGCATGTCGTCGGCGCCAACGCCCAGGTCCGGCTCGGGCCGCACATACACGTCCAGGCCGGTGCTGATGAAGGCGCGGCGGATGTTGCGCACCCGCTCCATCGTCTTGTGCAATAGTTGCAGCGTGCTGGGCGACTTCGCCGCCGGCCCCACCATCAAGCCCTCGCCGACGTCGAGGATGGCCGCGATGCGCCAGAACAGGCGCTCCACGCCCTCGCCGCCCTGCGCGCGGACGGGATCGGCGCCCGCCTCCGGGGCCGCCATGCGCAGCGCGCCCGAGATGGCCGACAACAATTCGTGCGAATACTCGCCGGGAATGATCTTCAGGGCCAGCTCGGCGCGCTCCAGCGGATGGTCCTTCAACAGCAAGCCGGCGATCATCTCGGCCACCGCCACGGCCTGGCCCGGCGCGCTGATCTGGCTGCCGCCGATCTGCCGTGGGTAACCGCTGCCGTCGAAGCGCTCGTGGTGCTCGGCCACCGCCCGCCCGACCGCCGCCGGATAGGCGCCCAGTTCGTCGATCAGCATCTGCCCGATGCGCGGATGCACGACGATGTGCGACCACTCGTGCGGCAGCAGGCGCTTGCCGCGCGCCAGGTAGGCGGGCGCGATGTACAACTCGCCGACATCGTGCAGCATGCCCGCCAGGCCGGCCACCATCTGCTCCTGCTCGCTCAGGCGCAGCTTCTGCGCCATGCAGATCGACAGCAGACTGACCAGCACCGCGTGCTCCAGCGCGTGCGCGCCGCTGCGGTCGGCCACGGTCAGCATCATCCCGAGGGCGCTGCCGAACTCCAGCCGGGCCAGCTGCGCCAACACCGAGGCGCCGCCCTTGCCGCTGGCGCGCAGGATGTGGGCGACCGGCGGGCTGGTGTCGATGAGGCGGCTGGCGATGGCGACGATGGCCTTCGGCTCGACGCCGCCGCACACCCGCACGGAACTTTCGAACGGTTGGCGCAACTTGTGCAGGATCAGCTTTTCCTGCAGGACCCGGGTGACCTGGGTGCCCTTGGCCACCAGCTTCATGCCGCGCACGTCGAGAATGTCGACGATCACCTCCACCGCCATGATTTCGGCCACCGCCATCACCTTGTCCAGGTAATGTCTGTTGACGGGGGCGGCTTGTAGGGGTGACATGGGGTTCCTTCCGGGAGCGGCGCGGGGCCGAAAATTAACTCCCGGAATGATATCCATTAAATTACTTACGGGCAATATATATTACTACGTAGTAACTTAAACCACACTTACTGATCCGACCACCGCGCCAGCGAAAAATGCTACGTTCAGCCCTTACTTTGGGCTAGACTTGTCCGCACAGCCGCAATACGTTCCAAGGACAACTCAAGCAAGTTTACATGGGAGCCGCGCCATGTCGGATGCAATTAAAACGCCAGAACAGACCCGCAATGCTCGACTGGAAGCGCGCGTGCCGAGCGAGCAGAAAGCCCTCTTCCAGCGCGCCGCCGCGCTGGCCGGGCGGACGCTCAGCGAGTTCGTGATTGATAGCACGCAGCAGGCAGCGGCCAAAATCGTCCAAGAACACGAACTCATCCGCCTGTCGCGCGAGGAGCAGATTTCCTTTGTGACGGAATTGCTCAATCCGCCGGAGCCCGGCGTCCGCCTGCGTCAGGCAATCGAGAACTATCGACAAAAATCGAGGCTGTGATTGGCCCTCATCTTGACCCCTGAATACATTGTCCCTCTTCAAAAAGGACATGACCGCAGTGTCTTCGACTGCGGCAACGATGAACTCAATCGCTATCTGAAACGGCAGGCGCGGCAGGATGCCGAAAAATATGCGGCCGCACCTTTCGTTTTGATCGAAACAGACGCCCCCATCATCAGAGCCTATTACACACTCTCATGCTCCCAGCTTCCCTTGACAGAGTTGCCGGTGGAGTTGCGACAAACCATGAGCGGTAAACGAAAAAGGCCACGTTTTTCAACGTGGCCTTTTTACTTGTTCTGGCTCCCCGACCTGGACTCGAACCAGGGACCTGCGGATTAACAGTCCGTCGCTCTACCAACTGAGCTATCAGGGATTAGAGGCAACATTTTATACTGTTTCTTCCACATCATCAAGGTGCTGATGAAGCAATCCGATCCGTATTCCGTGCTGCCTTTTCGAATCGATCTTGCGATCAATCCGAAGAAGCAAGATCTTAAAGGACTTTGGCGATGGCGTCAATCACGATATCGATGTTGCGCGAATTTAATGCCGCCACGCAGATGCGGCCGGTGTCGACCGCGTAGATCGATTCGGCGCGCAGCTGCTCGACCTGGGCCTTGCTCAGGCCCGAGTAGGAGAACATGCCGATCTGGTCGCGCACAAAGGCGAAGTCGTGCGCCGGGGCTTTCTCTTGCAGCTTCTTGACGAAGGCGTCGCGCATTTCCTTGATGCGCACGCGCATGCCGGCCAGCTCCTCTTCCCACAACTGGCGCAGTTCCGGCGTGGTCAGCACGGTGGCGACCACCTTGCCGCCGTGCACCGGCGGGTTCGAGTAGTTGGTGCGCACCACGCGCTTGAGTTGCGACAGCAGGCGGCCGGCCTCTTCCGCGCTGGCGGCGACCACGCTGAGCGCGCCGACGCGCTCGCCGTACAGAGAGAACGACTTCGAGAACGAGTTGGAAATCAGCAATGGGCCACCGCTGGCGGCGAAGCGGCGCACCACGGCGCCGTCCTCGGCGATACCGGCGCCGAAGCCCTGGTAAGCCATGTCGAGGAAGGGCACCAGGCCGCCGGCGCCGACGGCGGCGATCACTTCGTCCCACTGCGCGCCGCTCAGGTCGGCGCCGGTCGGGTTGTGGCAGCAGGCGTGCAGCAGCACGATGGAGCCGCGCGGCATCGCCTTGAGGTCGGCCAGCATGCCGGCGAAATCGACGCCGTGCGTGACGGCATCATAGTAGGCGTAGTTGTTGACGACGAAGCCGGCGCTCTCGAACAGGGCGCGGTGGTTTTCCCAGCTCGGATCGCTGATGTAGACCTGGGCGCCCGGCGCGAAGCGCTGCAGGAAGTCGGCGCCGATCTTCAACGCGCCGGTGCCGCCGATGGCCTGCACCGTGACGGCGCGGCGCTCTTGAATCACGGCGCTGTCGGCACCAAATACCAGCTCCTGCACCGCCTTGTCGTAGGCCGCCAGACCCTCGATCGGCAGATAGGTGCGCGGCGCGGCCTGTTCGATCAGTATCGCTTCCGCCTTTTGCACGCACGCCAGCAGCGGCACTTTGCCGTTGTCGTCATAATAGACACCGACGCCAAGATTGATCTTGGCCGGATTCTGATCCGCGTTGAAGGCTTCGGTGATACCCAGGATAGGGTCGCGGGGGGCCATCTCGATGGCGCTGAACAGGCTGGCTGAAACGGAGGGGTTCGTCATGATAAGATTCGATTCGATTGGAGGCGGTTCGCGGCGGGTTGTGCGCAGTAGCCCTGAGTTACCGCGCCAGGGCCGTTGGCAGGCCAATATTTTAACAAAGGTCTGAGGATATGGCTGAGAACATGGCAGAATTACCAATAGTAGACAACTCCGCGCCCAACGTGGTTACATTCGAGAATTCCCCGTTCAAGCTGCACCAGCCCTTCCCGCCCGCCGGCGACCAGCCGACCGCGATCGCCCAGTTGTGCGAGGGTATCAGCGACGGCCTGTCCTACCAGACCCTGCTCGGCGTGACCGGCTCCGGCAAGACCTACACCATGGCCAACGTGATCGCCCGCATGGGCCGGCCGGCCATCGTCTTCGCGCCGAACAAGACCCTGGCGGCCCAGCTCTACAGCGAGTTCCGCGAGTTCTTCCCGGAGAACGCGGTCGAGTACTTCGTCAGCTACTACGACTACTACCAGCCCGAGGCCTACGTGCCGCAGCGCGACCTGTTCATCGAGAAGGACTCGTCGATCAACGAGCACATCGAGCAGATGCGCCTGTCCTGCACCAAGTCCCTGATGGAGCGGCGCGACGTCATCATCGTCGCCACCGTCTCGGCCATCTACGGTATCGGCAACCCGAAAGAGTACCACCAGATGATCCTGACCTTGCGCGCCAAGGACCGGGTCGCCCAGCGCGACATCATCGCCCGCCTGATCCAGATGCAATACACCCGCAACGAGGTCGACTTCGGCCGCGGCACCTTCCGCGTGCGCGGCGACACCATCGACATCTTCCCGGCCGAGCACGCCGAGCTGGCGGTGCGCCTGGAGATGTTCGACGACGAGCTCGAATCGATCCAGCTGTTCGACCCGCTGACCGGCCGCGTCAAGCAGAAGATTCCCCGCTTCACCGTCTACCCCGGCTCGCACTACGTCACGCCCCGTTCGACGGTGCTGCGCGCCATCGAGACCATCAAGGACGAGCTGCGCGAGCGGCTCGAATTCTTCCGCCGCGACACCAAGCTGATCGAGGAGCAACGCATCGAGCAGCGCACCCGCTTCGACCTGGAGATGATGGCCGAGATCGGCTTCACCAAGGGCATCGAGAACTATTCGCGCCACCTGTCCGGCGCGCTGCCGGGCGAGCCGCCGCCGACCCTGATCGACTACCTGCCGCCCGACGCCCTGATGTTCCTCGACGAGTCGCACGTGCTGATCGGCCAATTGAGCGCGATGTACAACGGCGACCGCTCGCGCAAGACCAACCTGGTCGACTACGGCTTCCGCCTGCCGTCGGCGCTGGACAACCGGCCGCTCAAGTTCGAGGAGTTCCAGGCCAAGATGCGCCAGACCGTGTTCGTCTCGGCCACCCCGGCCGACTACGAGAACAGCCACGCCGACCAGGTGGTCGAGCAGGTGGTGCGGCCGACCGGCCTGGTCGACCCGATGATCATCGTGCGGCCGGCCAGCAGCCAGGTCGACGACCTGATGTCGGAGATCCACGACCGCATCGCCAAGAACGAACGGGTGCTGGTGACCACGCTGACCAAGCGCATGTCCGAGCAGCTCACCGAGTACCTGGGCGACCATGGCATCAAGGTGCGCTACCTGCACAGCGACATCGAAACGGTGGAGCGGGTCGAAATCCTGCGCGACCTGCGCATCGGCACCTTCGACGTGCTGGTCGGCATCAACCTGCTGCGCGAGGGCCTCGACCTGCCCGAGGTGTCGCTGGTGGCCATCCTCGACGCCGACAAGGAGGGCTTCCTGCGCTCCGAGCGCTCGCTGATCCAGACCATCGGCCGCGCCGCGCGCAACCTGAACGGCGTGGCGATCCTGTACGGCGACCGCGTCACCGACTCGATGCGCCGCGCCATCGACGAGACCGAACGGCGCCGCAACAAGCAGATCGCCTTCAATGCCGCCAACGGCATCGTGCCGCGCGGCGTCACCAAGGTGATCCGCGACCTGATCGACGGCGTCTACAGCCCGCAGGATGCGCGCGAGGAACGCGAGGTGGCGCAGGAACAGGCCAAGTACGAAGCGATGAGCGAGAAGCAGATCAGCAAGGAGATCAAACGGCTGGAAAAGGCCATGCTCGACCACGCCAAGAACCTGGAGTTCGAGAAGGCCGCGCAGGTGCGCGACCAGTTGCACGTGCTCAAGCAGCAGCTGTTCGGCGCGCCCGGCGCCGACAACCTGGCCGCCATCGCCGCACCTTAAGCGCCCCCCTCAAAACCCGTCGTCGTTCCCGCGCAGGCCCCGTCGTCGTTCCCGCGCAGGCGGGAACCTATGCTGAGCCAATGGGCATACGGGGTATGGACTGCCGCCTGCGCGGCGGTCCGCCGACGCGGAACGCCAGGGCGCGCTACAGGGACTTGATGAACTCGCGAATGCCGCCCAGCAGCATCTCGACCGACATCGCCGTCAGAATCAAGCCCATCAGCCGTTCGAAGGCCGTCATCACCTGCGGGCCAAGCACCTTCTGCAGCCGCTCGGCGCCGAGGAACACCGCCAGCCACACCACCAGCACGGCGGTCAGCGCGGCGACGTGCACCAGGATCTCGCCGGTGCTCTCGCGCGAGAACAGCAACACCGTGGCCAGCGCCGACGGCCCGGCCAGCGCCGGAATGGCCAGCGGCACAATGAAGGGCTCGCCGCCATCGGTCTTGCCGAGCACGCCGTCGGGATGCGGGAAGATCATGCGTATGGCGATCAGCAACAGGATCACGGCGCCGCCGATGCGCAGCGACACCTCGGACAATTGCAGCGCGGTCAGGAAATGCCGGCCGAAGAACATAAAGGTCAGCAGCAAGACGAAGGCGATCATGCACTCGCGGATCACGATGCGCGGCCGGCGCGCCAGCGGCACCGGGTTGAGCACGCTGGCGAACAAGGGCACGTTGCCGAAGGGATCGGTCACCAGCAGCAACAGGATAAAGGTCTGGAAGAAATTCTGGGTCATTGCGGGCCTGGTCTGAAATAGTGGACGACGACGATGACGCCATTTCCACAATGTTACTACAGAGCAGCCTATTTCCTCAAAAATCAACCCTCCTCCGGCAAGCCCGCCCGGCCCTCAAAAACGATACTGCAAGCTCAGGTTGACGCCGAAGCGCTCGTCGGGAATGCCACCCAGCGAGGCGGGCGGCGACGGCAGGCGGTTGTCGCGGTCGAACAAGTTGCGCAGCTGTAAAGATGCGCTCAACTGTGGCGAGAGCAGCTTGCTCAGCGTCACATCGGTGCGCGCATAGGGGCGCAACCGTTGCGCCGGAAAACCCTCGGTGGTCGGCACGTCGTCGGTCGCCGCCTGCCAGCGCTGGCTCACATACAGCTGGCAGGAGGGATCGAACACGGCGCGGCCGACGGCGACGCTGAACATCGTGGTGGGAAACAAATTGTAGGTGGCACCGCTACGCGAATTGCGGCTGCGCACGTAGGAGCCGGCCGCGTCGAGCAGCCAGCCGCCGCCCTGCCAGTGCAGGCTGGCACTGGCGCCGTAGGCGTCGTTGCGCTCGACGTTGAGATATTGCGACAGCTTGTTGGGCGCCAGCAACATGGCGGCGATGCCGTCGCGCCAGAGTGTGCGGAACAGCGTCAACTGCAGCAGCGAGTCGGCGCGCTGGCGCAGCGCCACCAGCTCGTAGCTGTCGATGACCTCCGGTTTCAAGGACGCGTTGCCCAGCACGCTGCCCTGGGCGCCGCCCAGCTCCACCGCCGACGGCGCGCGGAAAGCCTGGCCGTACAGCAGCTTGATGGCGCTGTCGTCCTGCGGCCGGTAGACCAGCCCCAGGCGTGGCGAAACGTGGCGGCCGAAGTCGGAATAGTCGTCCAGCCGGCCGCCATAGACCAAGCCCCAGCGCCGCTCGGCCCAGTGGGTGTTGACCTCCAGCGTGGCGCTGTGGACGCGGCGCCGCGCCCCCTCGGCCGGATTGCGCACCTCGTCCAGCGGCGCGCCGGCCAAGGTGGCCAGGCCGGCGCGGGCGCGGTTGACGCCGAGCCACTCGTCGCCCAGGGCCAGCGCCCAGTCGGTGCGCCAGGGCCGGTACTCGGCGCGATAGGTGGCTTGCCAGCCGCCGCGAAACTGCTCGGTGCGCAGGTCGCGCCGCACCGCTCCGCTGGCGAGTCGCAAATGGCTGGCCAGGTCGTTGTCGATGCGCCAGTAATACGCCTTCCATTCCAGCCAGCCACCACGCTCCAGCTGGCGCCGCACGCCGGCCTGGCCCAGCAGGAAGCGGCTGTCCAGCCAGCCCAGGTCGTCGCCGCCGGACAGCCGCGTGCCCAGTCCCTGGAAGGCGTCGGCCGTATCGTGGTGCAGCGCCAGGTTGGCGAACCAGGACAGCGGCCGCTCCGGCTCGGACAAATACTTCAGCGACAACGTCTGCGTGGCATAACGGTTGGCCCGCACCACCACGAGCGGCTGGCCGTTGAGCGGATTGACGGCGCGGGCGATCCGGTCTTGCCCCGGTTGGCCGTTGGCGGCCAGCGCCAGGTTGACGCGGCCGGCCTGCTCCAGGCCTTGGCTCAGCTGCAGCGCCGCGTCGTAATAACCGTTGCTGCCGGCCGTGCCGCGCAGGCTGCGCTGGTCGGACGCCGCCTCGTAACCGCGCAGCGCCACCAGGGCGTGGAAGGCGTCGCTGCCGTACAGCGCCGAGCCGGGGCCGGCGATCAGCTGGATCTGGCTCAGCGCCCCCAGGCTGATGTTGGGCAGGTTGAATTGCGGCGCGGCGCGGAACAGGTCGCTCAACGGCACCCCGTCCCAGCTGCTGGCCACCCCGGTGTAGGAGGTGCTGCGGGCATAGCCGCGCACCGCCAGCACCTGGTTGCCGCTGGTGTGCGGCAGGACCAACACGCCGGGCTGGCCCTCCAGCGCGTCGAGCAGGCGGTGGGCGCCGGCCCGTTGCCACTGTTCCGGCAGCACCACGCTCACCGACGAGGCGGCATCGAGCAGGCCGGTGCCCAGCAGCGAGGCGGCGCTGACGTCGATCGCGCCCAACTCCTCCAGCGACAGCTCGGTCAAATCGTTACCGCCGTGTTCGACGGCGCGGGCCGGGCCGGCCGGCAGCAGCAGCGCCGCCGACAAGCAGACAGCGCCGGCGGCGGGCCAGCAGATGCGGCACGACGCGCAAGGGCGCCCATGGGACGGACTCATCGAGACGGTCATGGGCGTCAAACCCTGCATGCTCTTCTCCCGGAGTGAAGCGGCGCCGACCATCTCCCGATGGACGCCAAGCCATTGTATTCCCCGGAATGGCTTTATTAGCAACACAAGCCAAAATTACAACAACAGCGCCACAACGCGCCTGTCCTTTCGAGGTTTTCCTCTATGGACAAAGAAGCAGGCCCGTCCTATCCTGCCTCATTACAAAATTCACAAGAAGAGACGACAGACATGACGAAATCCGCACAATTCCTGCTCGCCCTCGCCTGCGCCGGCCTGGCCGCCTGCGGCGGCGGCTACGACGCCGGGCCGGCCGCCGGCCTGCCCGCCTCAACGGCGCCCGGCACGCCGTCCGCGCTGACGGCGGGCAAGAGCATCATCCTCAACGCCGGCCAAACCGTCATGGTGCCGGCCGGCACGGTGGTGCGCGGCACCAACAACACCGTCATCACCGTCAACGGCCACCTCAACACGGTGCGCACCACGCCGGGCGCCACCGTGACGGTGCCGGCCGACGCCAGCGGCGCCGCCGACAACACGGTGATCGCCGGCTGAGGCCGGGTCGGCGCCGCCAAGCCCTCCCCCGGCAATAAAAAAGCGACCCGAAGGTCGCTTTTTTGTTGCTTGAGCCAGCTTACGCCGCGCTCTCGCCCTTCTTGATCCAGGCCGCCAACTGGTGCGGACGGATGCCGTCGTAGTCTTCGAACGGCTGGTGAATCCACGGATTGTGCGGCAGTTCTTCCATCTGGTAGTCCGGCTTGAACACCGAGCTGCCCTTGGTCCAGATCACCGCCGAACGCACCTCGGTGACGCCTTCGAAGTTGTCGGTCAAATGCTTCATCACCTTGACCAGGGTCACGCCCGAGTCGGCCAGGTCGTCGACCAGCAGGATCCTGCCTTGCAGCGGGCCCTTGGTCATCGTCATGTACTTGGCGATGTCGAGGTCGCCGCGCACGGTGCCGGCTTCTTCGCGGTAGGAGCTGGTCGACAGGATCGCCAGCGGCACGTCGAAGATGCGCGAGAACACGTCGCCCGGACGCACGCCGCCGCGCGCCAGGCACAGCACCTGGTCAAATTTCCAACCCGATTCGTGCACCTTCAACGCCAGACGCTCGATCAGGCGGTGGTACTCGTCCCAGGACACCCAGAGATGTTTTTCGTTGGTTTGTGGGTTCGTCATGCTGATGTTTCCTTTATTACTGAATTACTCGAACGGGTGGCGCAGCACGATCGTTTCTTCGCGATCGGGACCGGTCGATACCATGTCGACCGGCACGCCGACCAACTCTTCGATACGTTTGATGTAGGCGCGGGCGGCGGCCGGCAGCGCGGCGAGCGATTTCGCGCCGACGGTGCTGTCGGTCCAACCCGGCATTTCCTCATAGATCGGCACGCAACGCGCCGCTTCCTCGGCGCCGGCCGGGAAGATGTCGACATGCTTGCCGTCGACGCTGTAGCCGGTGCACAGCTTGAGCGTTTCCAGGCCGTCGAGCACGTCGAGCTTGGTCAGGCACATGCCGGTCACGCCGTTGATCTGCACCGAGCGGCGCAGCAGGGCGGCGTCGAACCAGCCGCAGCGGCGGGCGCGGCCCGTCACGGTGCCGAATTCGTGGCCGACCTGGGCCAGGTGGTGGCCGACGCCCGCATCGGTCGGCAGTTCCGACGGGAACGGGCCGGAGCCGACGCGGGTGGTGTAGGCCTTGGTGATGCCCAGGATGTAGTGCAGCATGTTCGGGCCGACGCCGGAACCGGCGGCGGCGTTGCCGGCCACACAGTTCGACGAGGTGACGAAGGGATAGGTGCCGTGGTCGACGTCGAGCAGCGAGCCCTGGGCGCCTTCGAACAGCAGGTTGGCGCCGGCCTTGTGGGCGGCGTACAGCGCGCTCGACACGTCGGTGACCATCGGCCGCAGGCGCGGCACGTAGGCCAGCGCGTCGTCCAGGGTTTTCTGGTAGTCGACCTTGGGTGCCTTCAGGTAGTTTTCCAGCACGAAGTTGTGGTAATCGAGGTTCTCCGCCAGTTTCTCGGCGAAGCGCTTCTCGTTGAGCAGGTCGGCGATGCGGATCGCGCGGCGCGCCACCTTGTCTTCGTAGGCCGGGCCGATGCCCTTGCCGGTGGTGCCGATCTTGGCGGCGCCACGGGCCGCTTCACGGGCCGCGTCGAGCGCGGTGTGGTAAGGCAGGATGACCGGCGAGGCTTCCGACACCTTCAGGCGCGAAGCGACTTCGACGCCGACGCCTTCGAGCTTGTCGATCTCGCGCAGCACGTCGGGCACCGACACCACCACACCGTTGCCGATGTAGCAGGCCACGCCCGGACGCATGATGCCCGACGGGATCAGTTGCAGCGCCGTCTTGACACCGCCGATGACCAGCGTGTGGCCGGCATTGTGGCCGCCCTGGAAGCGCACCACACCTTGCGCATGATCGGTCAACCAATCGACGATCTTGCCCTTACCTTCATCGCCCCATTGGGTACCGATGACGACGACGTTTTTAGCCATATTTTTCTTTGACATCACACTAACCTAAGTTTTTAAGAATCCAGTTATTACCATTGTCGGCGAGTACCAGCGCGCGGTCGCACTCGAACTCGTCTTGCTCGTTGCTGTGACCCGGCAGAGACTGGATCACCACTTCGCCGGACTTGCGCAGCTCGGCGATTTTTTCTTTCAATTCCGGCGCATTGCCCCACGGCGCGCGGATCGAATGCTTGCGCTCCGCGGTCGGCAGCAGGCGCGCCAGTTCGCGCAGGTCGAGCGAGAAGCCGGTGGCGGGACGGGCCCGGCCGAAGGCTTCGCCCACGTGATCGTAACGGCCGCCGCGCGCCACCGCGTTGGGCAGGCCGGGCACGTACAGCGCGAACATCGCGCCGCTTTCGTATTGGTAGCCGCGCAGGTCGGCCAGGTCGATCGCCACTTCGGCGCGGCCGATGGCCGAGGCCGCCAACGCGGCCAGCTCGGCCAGCGCCTTGCCGATGCCGGGCAACTCGGGCAGCTCGGCGCGGGCGCGCGCCAGCACTTCGACGTCGCCGTACAGGTTGGGCAGGGCCAGCAGCGCGGCGCGCACCGGCGCCGCGTAGCGCGCGGTCAGCCGGTCGAGGCCGGGCACGTCCTTGGCGCGCAGCAGCAGGTACAACGCGGCCTCGTCCTTGGCGGCGGCCGGGTCGGCGCCGATGATGGCGCGCAGCACGCCGACGTGCGACAGGTCGAGGCGCACCTCGTCGAAGCCGGCCAGGGCCAGCGAGGCCAGCGCCAGTTCCTGGATCTCGGCGTCGGCTTCGAGGCCGGCGTGGCCGTAGATCTCGGCGCCGATCTGCAGCGGCTCGCGGGTGGCGTGCAGGCCCGACGGACGGGTGTGCAGCACGCTGCCGGCGTAGCACAGGCGGGTGACGGAATCGCGGTTGAGCAGGTGGGCGTCGATGCGCGCCACCTGGGTGGTCATGTCGGCGCGCAGGCCGAGCATGCGGCCAGAAATCTGGTCGACCAGTTTGAAGGTACGCAGATCGGTGTCCTGGCCGGCGCCGGTCAACAGCGACTCCAGGTATTCGAGCAGCGGCGGCATCACTAGTTCATATCCGTACAGACGGAAATTATCCAGCATCAGGCGACGCAGTTCTTCGATCTTGCGTGCTTCCGACGGCAAAACGTCGGCGATATTCTCGGGCAAAAGCCAATTCGGCATGGGGAAACTGGATACGGAAAAGGATTAAAAAATGAACATGAGGCGCGTGGCCGCGACCGTCAAGCGGAAGGCCGAACCTGATATTTTACGCGAAAACGGAAAGCGAATGGATAAATTCGCGTGGGGAGCCGGCAAAAAGCCGCGGGCCGGCGGCGTCAGCGGCGGCTTTCTCGTGGAAAACCGCGCTGCCGCCCCGGCCCGCGGGGGCTTACTTTTTGACCGGAGCGGCGCCGCCGGCGGCGCCGGAACCTTTGAAGTACTTGAAGAAGTCGGAGCTCGAATCCATCACCATCACGTCGCCATGGTTCTTGAACGTCGCGCGGTAGGCTTCCAGACTACGGTAGAACTTGTAGAACTCGGGGTTCTTGCCGAACGCCTCGGCATAGGTCTGCGAGGCCTTGGCGTCGCCCTCGCCGCGGATGTTCTCGGCGTCGCGGTAGGCCTCGGCCAGGATCACCGTGCGCTGCTTGTCGGCGTCGGCGCGGATCTTCTCGGAGTCGGCCGAACCGGTCGAGCGCAGCTCGTTGGCCACGCGCACGCGCTCGGCCTTCATGCGGTCGTACACCGAGTTGTTGATCTGCTCGACGTAGTCGACCCGCTTGAGGCGCACGTCGATGATCTCGACGCCGATCTGCTTGGCTTCCAGCACGACCTTGCCGCGGATCGCCTCCATCACCTTGCCGCGCTGGCCGGAGATCACTTCGCGCACGGTGCGCTTGGTGATCTCGTCGTTCAGCGCCGCCTTGACGATCTGCGACATGCGGTCGCGCGCCCGGCTCTCGTCGCCGCCGAAGCTGACGAAGTACAGCTTGGGCTCGACGATATGCCATTTGACGAAGGCGTCGACCAGGATGTTCATCTTCTCGGCCGTGATGAAGCGGTCGGCCTCGGGCGACTCGATGGTCATGATGCGCTTGTCCAGGTACAGCACGTTCTGGAACGGCGGCGGCAGCTTGAAGTGCAGGCCCGGCTGGCTGATCACTTCCTTGACCTCGCCCAAGGCGAAGACGATGGCGTAGCGGCGCTGGTCGACCACGAACACGGTCGAGGACAGCAGCATCAAGGCGATGAAGCCGGCGATCAGGGTGGTGACTATACGATTCATTAACGGCTCTCCCGATCACGTGAGGATTCGCGCGCCCGACCGTCGCGCGAACGCGACATCTCGACCGTCGGCATCAGCTCCGGCGGCAACACGCCGGTCGCGGCGGGTGCGGCGGCGGCGGCCTTGGCCGAGGCGCTGGCGGCGTCGCTGGCGGCGGCCTGGGCGATCAATTTGTCCAGCGGCAGGTACAGCAGGTTGCTGCCCGACTTGGCGTCGACCATCACCTTGCTGGCGCTGGAGAAGATCTGCTGCATGGTTTCCAGGTACATGCGGTCGCGCGTCACGGCCGGCGCCTTTTGGTACTCGGCCAGCACCTGCTTGAAGCGGTTGGCGTTGCCGACCGCGTTCTCGGTGACCATCGAACGGTAGGCTTCGGCCTCCTGCACCAGGCGGAAGGCGGCGCCGCGCGCTTTTGGAATCACGTCGTTGGCGTAGGCCTGGCCTTCGTTCTTCTGCCGCTCGCGGTCCTGGCCGGCCTTGACGGCGTCGTCGAAGGCGGTCTGCACCTGCTCGGGCGGTTGCACGCCCTGCATGGTGACGTTGGTGATCTGCGCGCCGGAGGCGTAGCGGTCGAGGATCTGCTGCATCAGCTGCTGCGTTTCGAAGGCGACCTTTTCGCGGCCCTCGTAAAGCACGAAGTCCATCTTGCTCTTGCCGACGATCTCGCGGATCGAGGTCTCGGCGACCTGGCGCACGGTTTCCTCGGCGTCGCGGTTGTTGATCAGCCAGGACACCGGGTCCTTCAGCTTGAACTGGACGGCGAACTGGATGTCGATGATGTTCTCGTCGTCGGTCAGCATCAGCGATTCGCGCGCCTGCTTGTTCTTGATGTTCGAGCGATAGCCGACCTCGACCGTGCGCACCTGCGACACGTTGACCGTCTCGTCGTGCTGGAAGGGGTAGGGCCAACGCCAGTTGAAGCCGGCCGGCGTGGTGTGGCTGACCTTGCCGAAGGTGAACACCACCCCGGTCTGGCCTTCCTGCACGATGAACGAGCCGCTGGCCAGCCAGATCAGCGCGGCCACCGCGCCGACGGCGCCGGCGGTGATGCCCGCGCCCTTCATGTCGGGACGTCCGCCGCCACCGCCGCCGGAGTTGTCCGGACGGTTCTTCTGGCCGAACAGGCCGTTCAGGCGCTGGTTGAAATCGCGCCACAGCTGATCCAGGTCGGGAGGTCCCTCGCCTGGCTTCTTGCCTTCTTGGGCTTGCTTGTTGCCGTCCTTGTTGCCCGAACCCCAACGCGGGTCGTTCAGCGACAGCTTCAAGCCGATTCTTTTCATGAGAGAGGAGACAAGCATGCTAATGTGATCCGACATGAGTGAAGGTTGGAATACTATCCGGCCCGCCAGCGTCGTCAGCCTGGTCCGGGTCGCGCTGGTCCGTCAAATCCTGGTCCTGCTGATCCTGCTGATCCTGCTGGTCCTGCCAGTCCTGCCACTCGCGTTGCAGGTCCGCGCCGTCGCCGTCGGCATACAGGTGCTGGGCGGCGGGCGCCTTCCTGGCCGATTCGACGATGGCGTCGCGCAGCAAATCCAGGCCGGCGCCGGTGTGGGCGCTGATGAAGACGCGCGACAGGCCGCCCTCCTCGTTGCGCTCGACCAGCGGTTCGAGGCCGGCGGCGTCGATCTTGTTCCACACCAAAATCTGCGGAATGTGATCGGCGCCGATTTCCTTGAGCACCAGGTTGACCTGCTCGATCTGCTCCATGCGCACCGGCGACGCGGCGTCGACCACGTGCAGCAGCAGATCGGCGTGGATGGTTTCCTCCAGCGTGGCGCGGAAAGCCGCCACCAGCTGGTGCGGCAATTCGCGCACGAAGCCGACCGTGTCGGAGATCACCACGTTGCCCACTTCCTGGCCCATGTAGACGCGGCGCGAGGTGGTGTCGAGCGTGGCGAACAACTGGTCGGCGACGTACACGCCGGCCTTGGTCACCGCGTTGAACAGGGTCGACTTGCCGGCATTGGTATAGCCGACCAGCGACACCGAGAAGGTCTGGTTGCGGCCACGGGCGCGGCGCTGCGTCTCGTGCTGCTTGCGCAGCTTGTCGAGACGGGCGCGCAGCGCCTTGACGCGCTCGCCGATCAAGCGGCGGTCGGTCTCCAGCTGGGTTTCACCGGGACCGCGCAGGCCGATACCGCCCTTTTGCCGTTCCAGGTGGGTCCAGCCGCGGATCAGCCGGGTGGCCAGATGCTGCAACTGGGCCAGCTCGACCTGCAGCTTGCCCTCGTGGCTCTTGGCGCGTTGCGCGAAGATGTCGAGGATCAGGCTGGTGCGGTCGAGCACGCGGATGTTCAGGCGCTTTTCCAGATTGCGCTGCTGGGCCGGCGACAGGGCGTGGTTGAAGATGACGATCTCGACGCCATGGTCGAGCACGGTGAGGCCGATTTCGTCGGCCTTGCCGCTGCCGACGAAATACGCGGCGTCGGGACTGGAGCGCTTGGCCGTGATGGTCGTGACCGGATCGGCCCCGGCCGAGCGGGCCAGCAACTGCAGTTCCTCGACGCTGGCGGCGAAGTCGCCTTGACCGAAGTCGACGCCGACTAGAGCTGCGCGCATAAGGCGTTCAGACGGGAGGCTGGGAGGCGGTGGAGCGAATGGCGCAATCGCTTATTCCGCTTCGGATTCGATGTTGAGGTTGACGGCGCGGGCCGGCACCACGGTCGAAATGGCGTGTTTGTAGACCATCTGGGTGACGGTGTTACGCAGCAGAACGACGTATTGGTCGAAGGATTCGATATGTCCCTGCAGCTTGATGCCGTTGACCAGGTAGATCGAGACAGGAACATGCTCTTTGCGCAAGGCATTGAGGAATGGGTCTTGTAACAGTTGCCCTTTGTTGCTCATAACAGCTCCGTTTTATGTTGTTGTGTAGGAATTGGAGGCGATTCGCTCGATTTCAAGTGCTTCCTAGTGCAGAAACACCACCCTCCCACCGGGAGAGTGATGCTTTGAGGCTACTGTAACCTGTTTTCGCCATCTTTGCAGGGCGCACCTGCATAAATCATATTATTTCTGCGTTTTATTGAATGGATTCTTACCGGTGCGCAATTCGATCCGCAGCGGCGTGCCGACCAGGGCGAAGGTGTCGCGGAAGTGCTTTTCCAGGTAGCGCTTGTAGGGCTCGCCGACGGCGTCCAGGGCGTTGCCGTGGATGACGATGACGGGCGGGTTCATGCCGCCCTGGTGGGCGTAGCGCAGCTTGGGTCGGATCGAACCCTTGCGGCGCGGCTCCTGCTTCTCCACCGCCTCGATCAGCGCGCGCGTCAGCTTCGGCGTCGACAGGTCGGCCATGGCCGCCGCGTAGGCGGCGTCGAGCGATTTCATCAGCGGACCGATGCCCTGCGACTTCAGCGCCGAGATGAAGTGCGTCTTGGCGAAGGAGAGGAAATCGAGCTTGCGGTCGATGTCGATCTTGATCTCGTCGCGTTCGTCCGAGCGCAGGCCGTCCCACTTGTTGACGGCCACCACCAGCGCGCGGCCGGTCTCCAGCACGAAGCCGGCGATGTGGGCATCCTGCTCGGAGATGTCCTGCTGCGCGTCGAGCAGCAGCACGACCACGTTGGCCTCGGAGATCGACTGCAGCGTCTTGACCACCGAGAATTTCTCGATCGCCTCGAACACCTTGCCGCGCCGGCGGATACCGGCCGTGTCGATCAGGGTGTACTGCTTGCCCTCGCGCTCGAAGGGGATCTCGATCGAATCGCGGGTGGTGCCCGGCATGTCGAAGGCGATCACGCGCTCTTCGCCGAGCAGGGTGTTGATCAGGGTCGACTTGCCGACGTTGGGACGGCCGACCAGGGCGATCTTGATGCCGCGGTCGACCTTCTCCAGCTCCTCCGGCTCGTCCGGACGCTGGGCGAAGGCCAGGTTGAGCGCCTCGTCGACCAGGTCGGTGACGCCGTCGCCGTGGGCCGACGAGATGGCGTAGGGGTCGCCCAGGCCGAGCTCGTAGAACTCCGACACCACGGCGGTGTAGCGCATGCCCTCCGACTTGTTGACCACCAACAGCACCGGCCTGCCGCTCTTGCGCAGGAAGTCGGTGATGGTCTTGTCGTGCGGCGTCAGGCCTTGGCGGCCGTCGACCAGGAAGACGACGACGTCGGCCTCGGCGACGGCCTGCTTGGTCTGCAGCGCCATCTGGAACATGATGCCTTCCTTGGCGACCGGCTCGAAGCCGCCCGTGTCGATGACGAGGAAGGGACGTTCGCCGACACGGCCCTCGCCATAGTGACGATCACGCGTCAACCCAGGCAAGTCCGCCACCAGCGCGTCGCGCGAGCGGGTCAGACGATTGAATAAGGTCGATTTCCCAACATTGGGTCGACCCACTAGTGCGATTACCGGCTTCATTTTGTATTACTCGACCGCGAGAGCGGTCACTGTCCCTGATTGGGTTTGAAAAATCAAATTCGTGCCGGCGATGACGGGTACCGATTGGATCGGGCTGCCGTCGGTGCTGACGCGACCTATTAAAGCTCCATCTTCCCGTGACAGGAAGTGGATGTAACCCTGGTAGTCGCCGAGCGCGACTGCGCGACCGTACGACAGCGGGGTAGACAAGCGGCGCAGGGCCAGCTTGTCGTTTTTCCATGCGCTCTGCCCGCCTTCGCGGCTGTAGGCGGAGACGGCGCCCTTGTCGTCGGCGACGAAGACAAAGCGCTGATCGACGGCCACGCCGGTGTCCGACGAGGTGTCCTTGGTCCAGCGCGCCACGCCGGTGGCGGCGTCGAAGCAGCCGACCCGGCCCTGGTAGGAGACCACGCAAACGTCTTTTTCAAACACCACCGGCGTGCCGGCGATGTCGGTGACGCGTTCCAGTTCGGTCGCGCCGCGCGGCTCGCCGACCACCACCTCAAAGCGCGGCACGCCGGCCGCCAGCGTCAAGGCCAGCAGCTTGCCGCCCGGCTGGGCGACATAGACGTTGGCGCCGTCGACCACCATGCCCGGCGCGTTGCGCAGGGTCAGGGCCGGCGTGGTGCGCTGCACCGACCAGCGCCGCACGCCGGTCTGGGCCTCGTAGGCGGTGATGCGGTTGTCGACGCTGCGCACGACCACCACGCCGCCGCCCACCACCGGCGAGGACAGCACCTCGCTCGACGCCTGCGCCTTCCACAAGGCCTTGCCGCCGCCGTCGAAGGCCAGGATGGCGCCCTTGACGCCGCCGACCGCGACCACCTTGCCGTCGCTGCCGACACCGGCGGTCAGGTCGACGCCGGCCTTGATGCGCCATTGTTCCTTGCCGCTCGCCGCGTCGAGGCGCGCGATGGCTCCGTCGGCGTCGGCGACGAACAGGCTGTCGCCGGCCAGCGCCGGCGAGAACACCGCCACGCCGGCCTTGCCGACCGAGTATTTCCACGCCGTGCGCACGGCGATGCTGGACTTGAGCTCGACCAGCGGCGCCGGTTGGGTCTTCGGATCCTTGGTCGCGAACGGATTGAGCGAACCGCAACCCGCCGTCAACGCCAGCAGGCCTGCACCAACAACTATTCCGGTAATACGCATAAATTTAACCTTGTTCTTGACTTGGATTACGCGGCGGCCTTGTCGGCCGGCACGCTGCCGCCGATGGCTTCGAACTTCAACTCGATCAGGCGGCGGCCCGGGTTCTTCTTGTCGATCGCGGCCAGCGCGGCCTGGTAGGCGGCGCGCGCCTCGACCAGCTTGTTCTGCGCCACCAGGATGTCGCCCTTGCGGTCGGCCACGGCACCGGCGAACTGCGCCGTCGTGTCGCCGGCCAGCACCTTCAGCGCCTCGTCGTAGGCTTTCTCGTCGAGCAGCACGCCGGCCAGACGCAGCTTGGCGACCGCCTTGATCTCTTCCTCGCCGTGCTCGGCGGCCCATTGCAGCTGGGCCTTGGCGACCTTCATGTCGCCCGCCTCGAAGGCGCTCTTGGCCGCCGTCAGCGCGCTCATCGGCGCGTAGGCGGTGCCGGCGAAGCGGCTCTGCATGTCGCCGGCGGCGCGCTGCACCTTGGCGTTGTCCTTGCCCTGCATGGCGTGCTGCACCTCGTCGTACAAGGCCGAGGCCTGGCTCGCCTGCTTGCCCTGGTAGTAGTTCCAGCCGGTCCAGCCCGAGTAGGCGGCCATGCCCGCGATCAGCACCCAGGAAGTCAGGTTGCCATACTGGTTCCACCACGCTTTAAGGGTCGCCAGTTGTTCTTGTTCTTCGAGATCGTATGCCATGAGTATTGGTCAGGTAAAGGTTAGTGGATCGTGCTTGGGTTAAAACGACTGCGGAACTACGGGACTGCCGGACTGCCTAGTGCTTGCAGTGCTCGTCGTGCACATGATAGTGGTGGTTGTCGCCGCCGGTGATCTGGTCGACCAGGAAGTCGACCACGTCGTCGAACGGCACGGTCGATTGCTGCTGCTCGCCTTCGGCCGCGCGCATCGCCTTGACGCTGGCCGAGTGGTTGTTCACCTCGTCCTCGCCGAGGATGACGGCGAAGGCGGCGCCGCTGCCGTCGGCCTTCTTCATCTGCGTCTTGAAACTGCCCGGACCGTTGGCGGTCGAGGCGTGCATCACCACGTCGAGGCCGGCGTCGCGGATGCGCTCGCCCAGCACGAAGGCCTGCAACTGGGCCTGCTCGCCCTGGTGCACCAGGTAGACGTCGCATTGGTTCGGCTGGTCCGGCTCGCCGGCCGCCTTCATCAACTCGATCAGGCGCTCGATGCCCATGGCGAAGCCGACGGCGGGCGTCGGTTTGCCGCCGAACATCTGGATCAGCGGATCGTAGCGGCCGCCGGCGCACACCGTGCCCTGGGCGCCCAGCTCGTCGGTGACCCACTCGAACACGGTGCGGTTGTAGTAGTCGATGCCGCGCACCAGGCGCGGGTTGATCACGTACGGGATGTTGTTGTGGTCGAGGATCTTGCGCACGCCGTTGAAGTGGGCCAGCGACTCCTCGCCCAGGTAGTCGAGCAGCTTGGGCGCGCCGTTGACCATCTCCTGCATGGTCGGATTCTTGGTGTCGAGGATGCGCAGCGGATTGGTGTGCAGGCGGCGCTTGGCCTCGGCGTCGAGCAGCGCTTCGTGCGATTCCAGGTAGGCGATCAGGTCGACGCGGTGGCGCGCGCGCTCCTCGGCGTCGCCGATCGAGTTCAGCTCCAGGCGGATGTTTTCCAGGCCCAGGTCGTCCCACAGGCGGCGGCACAGCATGATCATTTCGGCGTCGATGTCCGGGCCGTTGAAGCCGACGGCCTCGCAGCCGAACTGGAAGAACTGGCGATAGCGGCCGCGCTGCGGCTTCTCATGGCGGAACATCGGGCCGGTGTACCACAGGCGCTTCGGACCCTCGTAGACCAGGTTGTGCTCCAACACGGCGCGCACCACGCCGGCGGTGCCCTCGGGACGCAGGGTCAGCTGGTCGCCGTTCATCGCATCGGTGAAGGAATACATCTCCTTCTCGACGATGTCGGTGACGGCGCCGATGGCGCGCGCGAACAGCGCCGTGTTCTCGACGATGGGCGTGCGGATCTGCTGGAAGCCGTAGCTCTGCACCACCGACTGGGCGGTGTTCTGGAACAGCTCCCACAGGTGGGCGTCGCCCGGCAGGACGTCGTTCATGCCTTTGACGGCGACAATCTTCTCGGCTTTTTTGGTTTCGGACATAGCGTTCTCTTCTGTTCTTTTTATGCGGTGACGGTCTTGCTGTAATTGGCTTGCACGTAGTTCAGCACGATCGCCTGGAATTCCTCGACGATGCGCTCGCCGCGCAGGGTGGCGAATTTCTGGCCGTCGACGAACACCGGCGCGGCCGGCGACTCGCCGGTGCCGGGCAGGCTGATGCCGATGTTGGCGTGCTTCGATTCGCCGGGGCCGTTGACGATGCAACCCATGACGGCCACATTCATCGCCTCGACGCCCGGATAGCTCTTCTTCCACTCCGGCATCTGTTCGCGCAGATAGGTCTGGATGTTGTCGGCCAGCTCCTGGAAGGTGGTCGAGGTGGTGCGGCCGCAACCCGGGCAGGCGATCACCATCGGGGTGAACTTGCGCAGGCCCATGGTCTGCAGGATCTCCTGGCCGACCACCACCTCCTTGCAGCGGTCGCCGCCCGGCTCGGGCGTCAACGAAATGCGGATGGTGTCGCCGATGCCCTCTTGCAGCAGCACCGACAGCGCCGCCGTCGAGGCGACGATGCCCTTGCTGCCCATGCCGGCCTCGGTCAGGCCCAGGTGCAGCGGATAGTCGCAGCGGCGGGCCAGTTCGCGGTAGACGGCGATCAGGTCTTGCACGCCGGAAACCTTGCACGACAGGATGATCTTGTCGCGGCCCAGGCCCAGTTCCTCGGCCCGCACGGCGTTCTCGATGGCCGAGGTGATCAGCGCCTCGTACATGACGGCCTGGGCGCTCCACGGCTCGGCGCGGCCGGCGTTCTCGTCCATGATGCGGGCCAGCAGCGCCTGGTCCAGGCTGCCCCAGTTGACGCCGATGCGCACCGGCTTGTCGTGGCGCGCCGCCACTTCGATCATTTGAGCGAACTGGCTGTCCCGTTTGGCGCCCTTGCCGACGTTGCCCGGGTTGATGCGGTACTTCGACAGCGCGCGGGCGCAGTCGGGATAGTCGTTCAGCAGGGTGTGGCCGTTGTAGTGGAAGTCGCCGACCAGCGGCACGTCGACGCCCATCTTGTCGAGCTGCTCGCGGATGTAGGGCACGGCGGCGGCGGCCTCGGGCCGGTCCACCGTCAGGCGCACCAGCTCGGAACCGGCGCGGGCCAGCTCCTTGATCTGGATCGCCGTGCCGACGGCGTCGGCCGTGTCGGTGTTGGTCATCGACTGCACCACCACGGGCGCGTCGCCGCCCACCCAGATCTGGCGGGCGCCGTGGGCCACCAGCACGCGGCGGCTGGCGCGGCGGTTGGACGGTCCGGAAGGGATGGCTGTATGCGTAGAAGACATAATCTTGGCTTAGGGCTTACTTGATGTTGACGCGGGAGATGGTGCCGCCGGCCACCGGCGGCAAGGCCAGCGGCGTGCCGCCCAGCGTCGCTTCGACGGCGGAGGGCTTGCCGACGATCAGCAAGGCCGGGTCCTTGATGTCGAAGGTCTCGGTGTTGCCGGCCTTGACCAGGCGCGCGATCAGCGCGGTGGCGCCGGGACGGCGGATCTCGACCCAGGAGTCCTGGTTGACCTTCAGCACCAGCGCGCTGGAGCTGGCGGCGGCCGGCGGCGGCGGCGCGGCGGCAACGGCGGCGGCG
>NZ_JAEMNU010000052.1 GCF_016461825.1 Rugamonas violacea
CGTCCAGTCCGCTGCGCGCCGCCGTGCCTCGGGAATACGGCGTTACCCGGCATTTCGCCTGACGTCAATTTCCACAGGAAACGGCATAGAGCCCGAAAAATGGGCAGTCAGTTGTTTTCGCTATTATGTAACTGAACCACTTAAACGCTAAGATTTCGATATCGGCCAGTAGCCGCCTTTCGTCGTATCGAGCCTCCAGCGTCATAGTAAACCGGGAGAAGTTTTTTGTATGATGGGTTCTATGCTAGGTAACGCGATGGTCATCAGCCTAGTGCTGCCGCTAGTTCAAGTAGCAGGCTTCTGGTATGTTTGGCGAGAGAAGATTACAAGCCCTTGGTGGTTTGCCTCGATAAGCTTACTCGGGATGTACGTGATAAAGCCTGTGTGTGTCAGTTCGACCTTCTCCAATATCGGCGGCACAGGAAATGTCTCAGACACATCTGGCAGTACAGTGAATCCACTCGCGATGCACTACATCGGGGCGACTTTGATTGGCGTCATCGTTGCGACAGCCATGCTGTGGGGACTGCGGAAATTCTTCGGAAATTGAAGGCTTTGCGTCAGTCTACTCCGCTTGCCTTCGGCCAATAGCTGACACATGCTTTAAACTCCCGGCATTCAAAATGCATTGCTAAAAAGGAAATAATATGAGCACAGGACCAGCAATTCCTTTTCTAGTAGTTGTTCCCGGCAGTACGCATGATTTCTCCTCTATTTATGCAATAGCCGCAGCCTACGCTCACTCAGGTGGTTTGCTTAACAACCATGCAGCTCAAACTGAACGATTAGAGTTCGCATTTCCAGCGATGGTCTGCTCTAGTTTTGCCATTGAACTATTTCTAAAGTTTTTTTAACTCTCGACAACTCAGATAATCCTACTGCGCCCCAAAATGACCGGCAGGGACACTATTTGCAAAAACTATGGGAACGAATAAACCCTGACCATCAGAATCTCATCGTCAGCATGTCAATTGGTGCGACAATTGACATCGATACATATCGCAGCGGAGGCTTACACTCGCCAGCTTCCGGCCAAAAGAAGATAGGGAAATGAGAATTCTGGGCTTAAAACTAATTGTTTAGATTCGTGTGATTATGCACCTTTCCGTAGCTGGCCCCTCTTCAAGGCACGGCACGTTTTGAGTACACTTATCCATCCCAACGATTCG
>NZ_JAEMNU010000053.1 GCF_016461825.1 Rugamonas violacea
GGACGAGGTTTGGCTCAATCCGGAACGGGCTGAACCTGAATTAGTGAAGCTGGCTGCATGAAGTGACGCGACAACTTTGTTGACAACTACCGTCCGGCGGCCCGGCCTGGAGGTCAGCCCCATGCGCGCGTCGAGCCTGCTCATATTGTCCATTCTGTCCTTGTCGCTAGCGCTGGCGGCGCCTGGCGCGCTGGCGCAGCCGCCGGAGTCGGCGTCGGCGTCGGCCCAGCCCCCGGCCGCCGCGCCGGTGGAGGCGATCGTCGTGGTCGCCGCGCCGCTACAGGTCAAGACGCTGAGCGGCACGGTCAGCCAGTTCGCGCCCGGCGCGGGCGCCGTCGCCGGCTTGAAAAAAGGCGATCTGCTGCTGCTGAACTATGCCGCCGGCGTGGCCGGCACGCCGGCCACAACGCTGGCCTCGGCGCAACTGGTCGGCGCCACGCTGGTGGGCACCTTGAAGGAGGTCGCCGCCGACAAGACCTGGCTGATCGTGCGCAGCCGGCTGCCCGAGCAGCCCGACAACGAGGTCAACGTGCCGCTGCAGGCCGACGCGCCGTTCTGGCCGCTGGTGGCGGCGATGCGGCCCGGCGACGGCGTGACGGCGGTGTACCGCAGCATCGACGGCGTCAACCGCATCCGCATGCTGGAGTGGCAGTACCAGCCGGTGCCGCGCTGGCAGCGCTGGGTCTCGCTCGGCGCGGCCGCCGGGCTGTTGTTTCTGGTGGCGCTGCTGCTGACCGGCTTCCATCCGGCGCAGCTGATCCTCGGTGTCGACAACCGCTACAGTTCCTCGCAGTTCCAGACCGTGCTGTGGTTCTGGGTGGTCATCAGTGCCTACATGGCGTTGGTGTTCCACCGCCTGGCCTCGGCCGGCTGGAGCTATGTGGGCGGGGTCGATATCCCGTCCAACCTGTTGATCCTGTCCGGCGTGAGCGTGCTGACCTTCGCCAGCGCCAAGCTGATCAGCCGCAGCAAGGCGGCCGACGCGGACGTCCCCCGCAACGCCGCCGCCGCGCCGCGGGCGGCCGACCTGGTCCAGGACAACGCCGAGCGCACCGACCTGGGCGACTTCCAGATGGTCGTCATCACCGCGCTGGCGGTGCTGATCTACGCCGTCTCCACGGTCGAATTCATGGAGCGCATCGAATTCCGCCGCGTGGTGACCATGCCCGACGTCGACGCCACCCTGCTGGCCATCTTCACGCTGGGCCAGGCCGCCTATTTGGGCAAGAAGGCGGCGGGCGAGGCGCCGCCGCCGAATTAGAGCGTTTCCACCAATCGTGGCCGGCATGCCGCATTACAATTGGGAACAATTTTGCCATCCACGGAGACACGCCGGCCGCGACGCTACAAGCCGCGCGGTGCCCGGCGCCATAAAAAAACATGACAAAACCGCAGATTCATTTCGCCCACGCCAACAGTTATCCGGCCGGCGTCTACCGCCAGTATTTCGCCCTGCTGGAGCGGGACTACGCCATTTCCTCGCTTGACATGCACGCCCACAATCCCCGCTTTCCGGTCGAGGACGGCTGGGAGGCGCTGGTGCAGGAGTACATTGCCGAGCTGGAGCGGCGCTACCGCGAACCGGTGATCCTGCTCGGCCATTCCTTGGGCGGCATGCTCAGCCTGATGGTGGCAAGCCAGCGGCCCGACTTGGTGCGCTGCGTGCTGATGCTCGACGCGCCGGTGGTGGCGGGCTGGCGCGCGCTGTTCTGGCGCCTGATGAAGCTGACCGGCGGCGCCGACAAGTTCTCGCCGGCCAAGTTCTCGGCGCGGCGGCGCACAATCTGGCCCAGCGTGGCGGCGGCCCACGCCCACTTCGCCGCCAAGGACCTGTTCGCCGCCTGGGCGCCCGGCGTGCTGGCCGACTACATGGCGGCCGGCCTGGCGCCCCATCCGGAAGGGGTGCAGCTGCGCTTCACCCGCGAGGCCGAAACGGCGGTCTACCGCAGCCTGCCGCACCACCTGGGCCGGCTGGTGCGCGGCCGCTTCCCGGTGCCGATCGGTTTCATCGGCGGCACCGACTCGTGGGAGACCAGCCAGTCCGGCCTGGGCCACACGCGCGCGCTGGTGGGCCGGCATTTCCGCCTGCTGCCCGGCGGCCACCTGTTCCCGATGGAGTCGCCGGCGCTGGCGGCCGAGGCCACGCGCGCGATGCTGGCCGATTTGCTAGGTGAGGAATTTCACTGCGCGCAGGAGCAGAAGGCCCTGCGGAGCGCCTAGGGCATGTCGAAAAGACTCTGAAAAACGGGGATTTTCGCGTAAAATCGCGTCCCAAGGTCGGCGTTGCGCGCCGCGCGCGGTCTGGCCTTTCCCCGAATTTCTTTAGAAAATGCCTTAGCGATGACGATTAAAAGCGATAAATGGATACGCCAGATGGCGCAACAACATGGGATGATCTCGCCGTTCGAGCCGGGCCAGGTGCGCGAGTCCGACGGTCGCAAGGTGATTTCCTACGGCACCTCCTCCTACGGCTACGACATCCGCTGCGCCGACGAGTTCAAGATCTTCACCAACATCAACAGCACCATCGTCGACCCGAAGAACTTCGACTCGAACTCCTTCGTCGACGTCAAGAGCGACGTTTGCATCATCCCGCCGAATTCCTTTGCGCTGGCGCGCACCATCGAGTACTTCCGCATTCCGCGCAGCGTGCTGACGATCTGTCTGGGCAAGTCGACCTACGCCCGCTGCGGCATCATCGTCAACGTCACGCCGTTCGAACCCGAATGGGAAGGCTATGTGACGCTGGAGTTCTCCAACACCACGCCGCTGCCGGCCAAGATCTACGCCGGCGAGGGCTGCGCCCAGGTGCTGTTCTTCGAAAGCGACGAGGAGTGCGAGACCTCGTACAAGGACCGCAACGGCAAATACCAGGGGCAGAGCGGCGTCACGCTGCCGAAGGCCTGATCTTTACTTAGCTTTACCTGGCTTTACACGGCCCGCCATTGATACGGCGGGCCGTGTGCCGTTAACATCATTGTGTGAACTTTAATGATGACGGGGGCGATATGGTAACGGCGGTCGGATCGAGTACGGCAACGGCGGGCGCGAGCGGCGGCGCCGACAACAGCAGCGCCATCGCGGCGCTGCAAAAGCAGTTGGTGACGGCGCGGAAGGCGTTGAGCGAGGCGGCCAAGGACACTTCCGACGCCGGCAAGCAGAAGACCGATCTGCTGTCGCAGCAGGTGCAGGCAATCCAGGCGCAGATCGCCCAGTTGCAGGCGGCCGCCGCGCAAAAGGCGGCGCTGGCGCAGAGCAGCCAGTCGAGCGGCGCCGGCGCGGCCGCGTCGCCGGCCACGGCCACCGCCACGGCGCAAGGCCGCTCGCCGTATGCCACCGTCGGCAGCGTGATCGACACGCAGGCCTAGCGGCGGCGCGGCTTGGCCCGCCGAGGCATCGCAACAGGCGGCGCTGGCTTACTCGTCGGTGAACACTTGCTGGGCCTCGTTATCGACCAGCACCGGGCTGTCGAAGTAGCTGACGGTTGGGTCGGTGCCGTATTTCTCCCGGACGAAGCCGCGCCATGCGTCGCTGAACAAGGCTTCCGCCTCTTGCTTCGAATTCCAAAAGTAGATGCCGCCGGCGGTTTTGCCGTCTTCGGACAGCACATAGTGTTTTCGGAACAAGCCCGCCGCGCCCTGATAGGTGGGCGCGGTGCTGAGGAAGATGCTGCGCGCTTCCTCGCGAGTGATAGGATTGGGTAAAGTGAACGCGGTAACGGCGATAATCATTACTAGCTCCGGTTGTGCTGTGTAGTCGATGACCTTGGCTTACCAGAAAGCATCGAGTCTCAATGTAACATGGCCGGCGGAGGCGCGCTTGCGCAGCGGTTTTTTACCCCGCACTCTGCCGATAAGATGGCGGCTCAGGGTTTAAAACCGGCGCGCCGCTCATCTCGGGCGTGTCCGCGTTGGCTAGTTTTGGCCGATTATCGATGGCAAAGGCGGTACCAGGTGATTATCATAATTCCGCTGGAGACGGCAAGGACCACTACGACGTAGAAGGCTTGAATCTCACGCACGCTGAGCGGTTTCAGGGTAGTTAATGGGATGTGGTTTTTTCGGCGATAGGCCGGACAATTCCCGCGAACTCAATCAACTGTTCTTGCGAGAGTTTTAGTGCCCTGTAGTTCCCAAAGCAAAAAATCAAATACGCGATGGCTACGACTAGCGCCTCGATAAATGATTGGGATATTTTATCGCTTGCAATGGTGAATCCCACTACGGCCAAGGTGACAGTGGAAAAATATGTCCACAATTTATCCGTGCCAGTGTATTGATTTGTATACATGTCCAACAGGATTTTTAAGTCACTCAGCGACGTTGCTTCTGCCATCAGGAGCCCTCCCAGGATGTTCTTTATGCTCGAACCCAGTATGCGGCTACTGCGTTCTGCCGTAGCTCAAGCCTTGCCTGCGAGCGCAGGATTTTAAGAGAAATAAGCAGTTGTCAGCATACTACAGTTCGCTTGTTTTTCTGCTATCTAATCTCACCTCGCCTTAGGGCACATCGAATAACCCTGAATTCGTCGTTCCCGCGTAGGCGGGAATCCATGCTGAGTCAATGGACATGCGGGCTATGGATTCCCGCCTGCGCGGCGGTCCGCCGATGCGGAATGACGGTTTTTAGAGGTGCCTCTTAGGTGTCAAGACTCGTGTGGTTATACACGCGTTTAACAAATAATTCGGGCTTTTTCTTCTGCCATGCTTTGAGCGCTTGAATTGGTGATACGTGAT
>NZ_JAEMNU010000054.1 GCF_016461825.1 Rugamonas violacea
CGGCCATTTCGTCAACCTTCTTTTTCTACCCCGCTGACTCTGCACTGCGCTGTTTTGCGTGCTCCGTTTGCGGGGAGGCGAACTATAGCAAAGACTCTCGGCTTTTACAAGAGTTCTGGCCGCTAATTGACTTACCTTCCCTTTTCCTCCATTCTGATTCGCATCAAGGGCTTCATCACAACGGAGCGAGCATGACCTTGGCGCGCCTCACGCCTGCAAACCTGCTGTCTATGGCATGCTCAAGCACCTTGACATGCCTGCTTCTTGTATCCGCTCCAGCATCGGCGCAAGACCGGGGCGCAGCAGCGTCAGAGATCATCCACATTACTGGCACTCGCCTCACCGGCCTTGGTGCAACGGCAGCCAGCCCGCCCCGATCAATCACGGCAGAGGAAATCCAGGCCGCCCAGCCCGTGGCCGTGGAGGAGTTTTTCAAGAACCTGCCAGCTGCCGCGCCCGCCATAGGCCGCGCCACCAATAACGGCAACATCGGCGGCGCCACCATCGACTTGCGCGGCCTGGGCTCCAATCGCACTCTAGTGTTGATCAATGGCCGTCGCGTCGTCCCCTTTAATCTGAGCGGCACAGTGGACAGCAACGTCATTCCGCTTGCCTTGCTCAGCCGGCTGGATGTGGTCACGGGAGGCGCCTCGGCGGTCTACGGCGCCGATGCCGTCGCCGGTGTCGCCAATTTCAACCTCAAACGCAAGGCCCCAGGACTGGAACTGCGTAGCTCCTACGGCAAATCCGGCAGCGGCGACACGGGCCGCTCACATAGCGCACTGACCTGGGGTACCGAACTGGATCAAGGCCGCGCCAACCTCGTCCTGGGCCTGGAAAGCACCCGCGCCTATCCCCTCTTTCAGGGCGACAGGGTCGCCGGCGCCAGCTCGTTTGACTCGGTGACCGGCCTGCCATCCGGCTCCGGCATTACCATTCCCGCGTTGATCAGCGTCAGCAAGGGGGCCGGCGGTAGCGACGCCCTGGCCGGCAATTGGCAGATCGACCCCGCCACGGGCCGACTAATCCAACCTGTGGCGAATTACAACTTCAATCCGCAAAATTACTATATGACGGGGCTGGATCGTTTGCAGTCCACGGCGCTGGCGAGCTATGTCATCAACGAGCAGGCCGAGCTATATGCCGATCTGTTTCACACCAACAGCACCGTGCTCACCACGCTGGCCGAGAGCGGCACGGCCTTGAATATCTACAATGTCCCGATCGGCAATCCCTTCATACCGGATGCGATGCGCCAGCAGTTATGCGCGCGTCGCGGCATTCCCCTGGCTCTTTGCGCCGTAGGCGAGGCAACGGTGGTGCCGGTGACGATAGGTCGGCGCTTCACGGAAATGCCATACCGCCATAGCGATTTCGACAACCGTAGCCTGCAGGCCACGCTGGGCGTCAAAGGAAGTCTGCCGCAGGGATGGCGCTACGACAGTTATTGGAGCCATGGCCGCTCCCGGCAAACCCTGAGCCGCCGCAACTTTAGCTCACTGTCCAGACTCAACCAGGCATTGAACGCACTCGACACCAACACCTGTATCGACCCGGCGGGCGGCTGCGTCCCCTTGAATGTGTTTGGGCCGGCCGGCTCGCTGACGCCGGCCATGATCGAATACATCCGCCAAGATGCCCTGCTGCACCAGTCCGTCAGCCAGGACGTGATCGCGGCCACAGTCTCCGGCGACCTCGCCGGCGTCGCCAGCCCCTGGGCCAGGCAGCCGCTCAATATTGCCTTCGGTGCCGAGCGGCGCAAGATGTCAGCCGACACCGCATCGGATGCGGCATCGCAGTTGCCGGGCGAGGTCATCGGTTCCGGCGCGCCGACGCCAGACCGCTCGGGCGCCTTCACCACGCAGGAAGTGTCACTGGAAGCCCTCCTTCCCCTGGCTCAGCAACGCCCCGCCTTGCACTCCCTGCATCTGACTGCCGGCTATCGCTACACGACGTTTTCCACATCGCAAACCAGACAGCATTACACCAGTTTCAAGTACGGCGGCGAGTGGGCGCCGCTGGCATCGCTACGCTTTCACGGCATGCTTCAGCAAGCCGTGCGCGCCCCCAATATCGACGAACTGTTCGCGCCCCAGACCAGCTCCTCACCGGCCAACCTGGCCATCGATCCCTGTCAGTTGAATCTGGTCAGCCAGAGCCAGGCCAACCTCGCCGGCACCCTGTCCCATCTGTGCCTGCAGACCGGCGTGCCCTTCGCCGCGCTGGGCAGCCTGGCGCGGCCGTCGGCAGGCCAGATCAACAGCCAGAGCGGCGGCAATCCCTCCCTCGAACCGGAGCGGGCAAAAACCGTGACATTGGGCGCGGCGTGGCAACCCATCCCCCGACTCCAACTCTCGCTCGACTACTACCGTATCGATATCGCCCATGCCATATCACGCCCCAGCGTTACCGACGTGCTGGACGCCTGCTACGGCACCGTGCTCAACCCCGCGCTGTCCGTCACGCCCGCCTGCGCGCTGGTGCGGCGTAGTCAGGCAAATGGCGGCTTCAACGGCAATGATGCCATCGGCATCGTCAGCCCCCTGTCAAACCAGGGGCGACAAAGTACCAGCGGTTTCGATCTGAACCTGCGCCACAACATATCCTTGAGCGCCATCGGCGGCGCCGGCGACTGGGGGCGTCTGGACCTGCAGTTCGCGCTGAATCAGGTGCAGTCATTCAATTTCCAGGCGACGCCCGATGCCGTCAAGCGCCAGTGCCTGGGCTATTACAGCACCGCCTGCGGCGGCCCCAACTACCGGCGCAAGTTCAGCCAGCGTAGCAACTGGAGTATCGGCCCCTATGTACTGGGCTATCACTGGCGCTATCTGAGTGGCGTTATCGAAGAGCCGGGCGGCATCGCCTACCTGCCCGCCTATTCGAGCATTCCCGCTTATCACTACCTCGACCTGAGCCTCGCCTGGCAGGTCCGCCCGGATATCCATCTCCACCTGTCGCTGGCGAATGCCTTCAACCGGCTGCCGCCTATAATTGGTGGTACGATCGGCAGCACTTCTACCAATAGCGGAAATACTTTCCCGCAAAACTATGATGTCGTGGGACGCTATGTCACACTCGGTGCGACCTTCAAGTTCTGATGCTCACATGACAAAATCGGTATGGCAAGAAATCCGGACTATGCATTCCAGGCGCAAATTCGGCCTGGCGCTGCTATCGCTGTGGCCGGCCTGCTCGGGCGCCATGGCTGCGCCGCGGCGCACGATCGTGCTGACCGCGTCCGCCGATATGCAGAAATCCATGCAGGGGATCTGGCTTACCTTGATTTACGAAGAGGCTTTCCGTCGCCTCGGCCTGGGATTTGAACTGCTGGGTCTGCCCGCCAAGCGGTCCAGCGCGATGTCCGACCATGGTCAGGTCGACGGCGAAATTTCCCGCCCCGCCAACTACGCCCAGACCCACCCAAATCTGCTGCGTGTCGACATCGCCCCCATCTCGGCGAGTCTGGCGGCCTATGCGACGCAAGCGCTGGTATTGCGGGACAATTGGGGCGGCCTGCCCCACGCCAGCTTGCGCATCGAATACCGCGCCGGCGTCAACACTTCGGAAAATATCCTGCCGGGCCGGGTCGACCCCGCCTATCTATCTTCCGTCAGCACCACCCTGCAAGGCTTGCGCAAGCTGGCCATCGGCCGAACCGACATTTATATCGACAGCGACGATGCCGTCGAACAAGCCTTACTGGCACCAGAATTCCAGTTGGCCAAAATTCACAAGGTGGCGATCATGGGGGCGATCCCTGTCTATGCTTTCTTGCATAAAAAAAATGTCGCCTTGGTACCCCGTCTGGCGGTGGCGTTGACGGCTATGAAGCGCGAAGGTTTGATTGAAACCTACCGGCGCCAGGCATTAGTCCAGGCCAGCAAGAACGACAGCCGCGCCGCCGAGTAAGCCGTCACTGAACAATTCCCCCAAGATACTGACGTAAAAAAACCCCCATCTGCACTGAACGCGGTCTTGAGCGCGTTCAGGCGGATGGGGGTTTTCACTACTACTATATAACTAGCCTGACGATAACCTACTTTCACACTGGTTGCA
>NZ_JAEMNU010000055.1:0-38004 GCF_016461825.1 Rugamonas violacea
TCATCCGGCCCTCTCGCAAATCAAATCGTCGTCGGCATCCATTTTACCGGCTCACCTCGCTTCTTTCTAGACGATAGTCCGACAGACTGCTAGAACCAGCTCTCCGGGATCACCAGCACGTCGCCCGGGCGCATGGCGACGTTGGCCGAGATGTCGCCGTCGCGCAGCAGGTCCTGCAGCCGCACGGCCAGCTGCACCTGG
Source organism: Rugamonas violacea (assembly GCF_016461825.1). Taxonomy (GTDB): domain Bacteria; phylum Pseudomonadota; class Gammaproteobacteria; order Burkholderiales; family Burkholderiaceae_D; genus Rugamonas. The sequence goes on from NZ_JAEMNU010000055.1 coordinate 202, forward strand.
CGGCCGTCGACGCGGCGCACGATGCGCGCCTTGTTGCCGGCGGCGAAATCGGTGATGCCGCCGACGGCGATCAGCACGTCCATCAGCGACATGCCCTGGCGGTAGGCCAGCGCCTGCGGCCGCGCCGCCTGGCCGATCACCCGGATCTGTTCGGCGTAGGGGCCGACGAAGCTGGTGACGATCACCGTCACCACCGGCTGCTGGATATATTTCTCCAAGGCCTTCTCGATGTCGCGCGCCAGCTCGGTCGAGGTCTTGCCGGCCGCCTGCAGGTCCTCCACCAGCGGCGTGGTGATCTTGCCGTCGGGCCGCACCGGCAGGCTTTGCGACACCTCGGGGTTGCGCCACACGTTGATGCTGATCATGTCCCCCGGTCCGATCAGGTAGTCGCCCAGCGGCGGCGGCGTCTGCGCCGGCGCCGGCGCGCGCTCGCCGGCGCAGGCCAGCAGCGCGGCGCCGGCCAGGGCGCAGGCGCCGCGTTGCAGGAAATGGCGGCGGATGACGTTCATGGCTGGCCTCTTGGGTGGTATGGGTGGCAGGGGTGGACGGGTGGCGCGGGCGCGCGGCGGTACCGCGGCGCCCGCCATTCATGATTCAGAAAAGGCGGCCGAGCGGCCTTGACACGGCTCAAGCACGAGCCCGGTTCAAGCGAAACGGCCGCCGCCGCGCCCTATACTTTCCAGCACGGCCCGCCCCGAAACGCGGCGCCGCGCCCATCCCCAACCCACCGACCTGGAGAGCCTGGACATGGAGGAGACCATCAGCCAGTTGTTGTCCAGCCTGAAGGGGATCTGGAAATACCGTTGGCACGGGCTCGCCGTCATGTGGTTGGTGGCGCTCGCCGGCTGGACCAAGGTGGCCCTGCTGCCGGACGACTACCAGACCACGGCCCGCGTCTTCGTCGACACGCAGAGCATCCTCAAGCCGCTGTTGTCGGGCATGACCAGCGTGCCCAACGTCGAGCAGCAGGTCTCGATCATGAGCCGCACCCTGTTGAGCCGGCCCAACGTCGAACGGGTCATGCGCATGGTCGACCTCGACATCAGCGCCAACACGCCGCGCGAGCACGAGGGCCAGCTCGACGAGCTGATGAGCCGCATCAAGATCGGCGGCACCAGCAGCTACGACATCTACACGATCAGCTACAACCACCGCAATCCCAAGCTGGTGCGCGACGTCGTGCAGTCGCTGCTGACCATCTTCGTCGAGGGCAGCTTCAAGGGCAAGAAGGGCGACTCGCAAAAGGCCGTGCAGTTCATCGACGACCAGATCCGCAACTACGAGGAGAAACTGGTGGCGGCCGAGAACAACGTCAAGGAATTCAAGTTGAAGAACAACTTCCTGTTGCCGCGCCAGGGCATAGACTACGGCGCCCAGTTGCTGATGTCGGCCGACGCGCTCAACGCCGCCCAGCTCGATCTGCTCGAGGCCGAGCAGGGGCGCAAGGCCATCCAGGGCCAGATCGCCGGCGACGAGCCCATCCTCGGCGCCGACCTCAACCCGGCGGCGATCGACAACCCCGAGATCGACGGCCGCATCGCGGCCCTCAACAAGAACCTCGACGCGCTGCGCATGCAATACACCGAGCTGCACCCCGACATCATCGCCGCCAAGCGCCTGGTGGCCCAGCTCGAGGCGAAAAAGGTCGAGGAGAGCAAGCTCAAAGGCGCCAACGCCGACCCCGGCAAGAACTTCAGCCCGATGCTGCAACAGCTCAAGGTGGCGCTGGCCGAGGCCGACGCCCGCGTCGCCTCGATCAAGGCGCGGGTGCAGGAGTACGCGGCGCGCAACGTCCGCCTGCTGGCGCAGAGCAACGCCGTGCCCGAGGTCGAGTCGCAATTGGCCCAGCTCAACCGCGACTACCTGATCAACAAGGACAACTACGAGAAGCTGATCGGCCGGCGCGAGGCGGCCAAGCTGTCGGGCGACCTGAGTTCGACCACCGAGATGATGAGCTTCAAGATCATCGACCCGCCCACCGTGCCGCTGACCCCGGTCGGCCCCAACCGGCCGCTGCTGTTTTCCGCCGTGCTGGTCGGCGCCCTGCTGGTCGGCGCCGCCACCGCGCTGCTGATCAGCCAGGTGCGGCCGACCTTCCTCAGCCCGGCCCAGCTGCGCGAGGCGACCGGCCTGCCGGTGCTGGGCACGGTGTCGATGAACTGGACCCGCGCCGAGCTGGTCAAGCAGCGTCGCGGCCGTTACGGCTTCGCCGCCGCGCTGGCCGGCCTGTTCCTGTCCTACGGCGGCGTGATGGCCGCCGCCGTGCTCAAATAGGAGATTGGCGATGGCCCTCAACGAGGCACCGGCGGACGTCCCCGGCGCGCCGCCCGCAGCGGACGGCGCGCCGGCGCCGCGCCACGTCGAGATCAACCTGGACCGGCTGCAGCAGCTCGGCATGGTCACCCACGAGGGCGGCCGCACGCCGGCGGCCGAGGACTTCCGCCTGATCAAGCGGCCGCTGCTGCGCGGCGCCCGCGGCGAGGGCGGCGTCGCCATCCCGCAGGGCAACCTGATCGTCGTCACCAGCGCGCTGCCCGGCGAGGGCAAGACCTACTGCGCCGTCAACCTGGCGATGAGCATCGCCATGGAACGCGACATCACGGTGCTGCTGGTCGACGCCGACGTGGCCCGGCCGTCGGTGCTGAAGGTGCTCGGCCTGGCCGCCGAGCCGGGCCTGATGGACATCCTGCTCAACGACCAACTGGCGCTGGCCGACGTGATCCTGCGCACCAACGTCGCCACCCTCAGCGTGCTGCCGGCCGGCCGCGCCAACAAGCACGCCACCGAGCTGCTGGCCAGCCGCAGCATGCGCCGCCTGCTCAAGGAAATCGCCGAGCGCTACGCCGACCGCGTCGTCATCTTCGACTCGCCGCCGCTGCTGATCACCACCGAAGCCAGCGTGCTGGCGGCGCAGATGGGGCAAGTGGTGTTGGTGGTCGAGGCCGAGACCACCACCCAGCACGCGGTGCGCGAGGCGCTGCGCCAGCTCGAGCCCTGCGCCAACGTCAACCTGATCTACAACAAGACCAAGGCCTTTCCGGGCAACGACTACTATGGTTACTACGACTAGCCGGCTGCTGGCGCCGCTGGCCGCGCTGGCCGCGCTGGCCTGCTGCTGGCCGGCCGCCGCCGCCGAGTGGCGCGTCACGCCGACGCTGCGGCTGCGCGAGGGCTATTCGGACAACCTGGCGCTGGCGCCGCCGGCCCGGGCCCGCGCCGAATTCAGCAGCGAAATCGCGCCCGGCCTGGCGGTCCAGGCGCAGGGCCCGCGGCTGAGGCTGACGCTGGACTATTCGCTGCAGCGCCTGGACTACAGCCGCTCGCCGAGCCGCCTCAACCATCAGCTCGCCGCCGTCGGCCACGCCGAGCCGCTGACCGATTGGCTGTTCGTCGACGGCCAGGCCAGCATCAGCCAGCAGAACGTCTCGGCCTTCGGTCCGCAGCAGAGCGACCCGGCCCAGTTTGGCGGCAACAGCAGCACGGTGCGCAGCATCAGCCTGAGCCCCTATCTGAAGCACCATTTCCGCGGCTTGGCCGACGCCGAACTGCGCCACACCTACCAGGCCAGCGGCAGCGGCGCCCTGCTGCGCGGCCGCAGCCAGCAAACCGCCCTGCGTCTGGTCGGCGAGCGGCGCGCCGGCGGCTGGAACTGGGAGGCCGCCCTCAATCGGCGCCGCGACGACGGCGCCGGCCCGGCCCCGGTCGCCATGCGCGACGCCACGCTGACGCTGCGCCTGGCGCTGCTGCCGCGCCTGTCCTGGTTCGCCAGCGCCGGCTGGGAAGGCAGCGACTACCAGGCGCTGGAAGGCGCGCCCGGCGGGCGCCACTGGTCGAGCGGGCTGAGCTGGACGCCGTCGTCGCGCGGCAGCGTGGCCGCCAGCGTCGGCCGCCGCTATTTCGGCAACACCTACAGCCTCGACGTCCAGCAGCAAATGCGCCACCTGTTCCTCGGCCTGAGCTACAGCGAGGACATCACCACCAGCCAGCAGCAGTTCCAGCGCCTGCCGCCGGCCGAGCTGGGCAACTTCCTCTACCAGCTGTGGGCCGGCCGCATCCCCGACCCGCTCCTGCGCATCCAGGTCATCAACGCCTTCCTGCGCTACGCCCAGCTGCAGGGGCCGAACGCCGGCAACGTCAACTACTTCAGCCACAACTACTTCCTGCAGAAGCAGTGGAACCTGTCGGCGCTGCACGCCATGCCGAAGAGCACGCTGGCGCTGGGCTTGAGCGGCACCCGGCGCGACGCCCAGACCCGCAGCGCCATCGACAGCCCGCTGCTCGGCCCCGGCGAACTGGGCCAGCAGGAGCGCACGCGGCAAACCGGCCTGCATGCCGGCTGGGCCTGGCGCATGTCGGCGCGCAACAACCTGAACGTCAACGCCGGCTACGCCATCGCCACCGCGCTCGACACCGGCCGGCGCGACCGCAGCGGCACGCTGGCGCTGGGTCTGAGCCGCCAACTGCGGCCCAAGCTCGGCGCCAGCGTCGACCTGCGCCACAGCTGGCACAGCAGCAACGCCGGTGGCGGCTACCGCGAAAACGGCGCCGCCGCCGCCCTCTCCATCCTGTTCTGAGGCGCCGCCGCGCCCGCCGCCGTCCAACACTTTGCCCGGAGCCCGCCATGCCCGACACCGCCCCCGCGCACCACCCCCACCTGCTCTGCGTCGTCGCGGCGCGGCCGAACCTGATGAAAATGGCCCCCATCCTGGCCGCGTTGGCGCGGCTGCGGCCGGCCGTCGAGGTCAGCCTGGTGCACACCGGCCAGCACGACGACGCGGCGATGGACGCCCGCCTGTTCGGCGCGCTGGGACTGGCGCCGCCCCAGCTCAACCTGGCCGTCGGCCCGGCCAGCCACGCCCAGCAAACGGCCGAGGTGATGCGCCGCTTCGAACCGGCGCTGCGCCGCCTGGCGCCGCAGGCCGTGCTGTTGGTGGGCGACGCCAACTCGGCGCTGGCCTGCGCGCTGGTGGCGGCCAAGCTGGGCGTGCCGGTGCTGCATGTCGAGGCCGGCCTGCGCAGCTACGACCGCCGCATGCCCGAAGAGATCAACCGGGTGCTCACCGACCAGCTGTCCGAATTGCTGTTCACCAGCGAGCCGGTGGCGCTCAACAATCTGCTGCTCGAAGGCATCGCCGCCAACCGCGTCCACTTCGTCGGCAACGTGATGATCGACACGCTGCTGGCCCAGCTGCCGCGCGCGGTGCCGACGCCCACCGTGCTGGCCCGTGGCGGCCGGCGCGACCTGCTGGCGCCGGGCCAGCGCTACGCCCTGTTGACGCTGCAGCGGCCGGCCAACGTCGACCATCCGGCGCGGCTGCGCAAGCTGATGGCGGCGGTGCGCAAGATCAGCCAGCAGTTGCCGGTGATCTTTCCGGTCGATCCGCACACCCGCGCCCGCCTCACCGAGGGCGGCCTGTTGCCGCCGCCCGACTCGCCCGGCGTGGCCTGCCTGCCGCCGGCCGACTACCTGGAGATGCTCGGCCTGATGCGCGACGCCAGCGTCGTGCTGACCGACTCGGGCGGCGTGCAGGAGGAGACCACGGCGCTCGGCGTGCCCTGCCTGACGCTGCGCGACAACACCGAGCGGCCGATCACCGTCAGCGAGGGCAGTAACACCCTGGCCGGCCACGACCCGGCGGTGATCCTGGCCCTGTGCGAAGACATCCTGCGGCATGGCGGCAAGACCGGCCATCCACCCGCCTTGTGGGACGGCCAGGCGGCCGGCCGCATCGCCGGCGTGGTCGGCGCCTGGCTGCAGCGGCGCGACGCCCACGCCAGATGAACGCCGCCGGCGGCGCGGCCGGGCGGCCCGCGTACGGCCCGGCCCGTCCTTGTGCGGCCTCAACCCGATGGTGCGCGGGGCTGGCATCCTATCTTCAAGCCCCGCGCCATGCCGGCGTCGCGGCGGCGCCGGGCCGGACCAAGCCGCCGAGACGCACGCGGCCGGGGCCGAGGCCACGTCCAGCGAGGCGGCCTCGAACAGACCTTTGTTGGGAGCGCAAGATGCAAGCAGGATCGAGCCACGCCGTGCCGCCACCGCCCCTCGGCGCCGATTCCGCGCGGGCGGCGGAGCCTTGGCCATGAACGCGCCGGCCGCCGCGCTGCCGGCCATTACCCCGCAACCGCTCGCCGAGCGGAGCGGCCGGCGCGACCTGGTGCTGCTGCTGGCCGTGCTGGCGGCGCTGCTGCTGCTGCACCGGCAAACGGCGGCGGCGATGGTCGCCCTGTGGCTGCGCTCGGAAACCTTCACCCACGGTTTCGCCATCGCCCCCATCAGCGTCTGGCTGGTCTGGCGCCAGCGCGCCGCCTTGTCCGCACTGCCGCGTCGACCCGCGCTCGCCGGCCTGGCGGCGCAGGCGCTGCTGGGCGCGGCCTGGTTGTTGGCCGCCGTGGCCAATGTACAGGTGCTGCAGCAATACCTGATGGTGGCGATGCTGCCGGCCGCCGTGCTGGCCCTGTTCGGCCCCGCCGTCAGCCGCGCGCTGGCCTTCCCGCTGGCCTACCTGCTGCTGGCCGTGCCCTTCGGCGAAATCTTCGTGCCGCCATTGATCGACTTCACCGCCCGCTTCACCGTCGCCGCCTTGCGCCTGAGCCAGATCCCGGTGTTCCACGAAAACAACTACCTGAGCCTGCCGGGCGGCAACTGGTCGGTGGTCGAGGCCTGCAGCGGCCTGCGCTACGTCATCGCCTCGGTCGCGTTGGGCGCGCTGTACGCCCACCTGAACTACCGCAGCCTGCGGCGCCGCTTGACCTTCATGCTCGTCGCCCTGCTGCTGCCGGTGCTGGCCAACGGCGTGCGCGCCTATCTGATCGTGCTGATCGGTTACCTCAGCGACATGCGCCTGGCGGTTGGCATCGACCACCTGATCTACGGCTGGATCTTCTTCGGCCTGGTCTCGCTGCTACTGTTCTGGTGCGGCGCGTTCTGGCGCCAGGCGCCCGCCCCCGCCCCGCCCCAAGCCCGGGCCCCGGCCCGTCCGGCCGCCGCGCCGTTCCGCCCTGCCGCCGCGCCGCGCCGGGGCAGCGCCACAGCGCGCGCGGCGGCCGCCTGCGTACTGTTGGCCGCCATCTGGCCGCCGCTGGCCGCGCATCTGCTGGCGCGGTCGGCCTCCGCCGCCGGCGCCGCGACGGTGCCGGAGCTGGAGCTGGAGCTGGAGTTTGCGCCGCCACTCCCTTGGCGCGCCAGCCCGCTGGCGCCGGCCGATTGGCACGTGCTGCACGCCGGCCGGCCGCGACGTTACGCCGCCAGACTCAGCGACGGCGCCAACAGCGCCACGCTGCAGCTGACCTGGTACGGCCGCCAAGTCAAGGACGCCGAGCTGCTGACGCCGGTGCGGCGCAAGGTCGAGGCCGACCTGCCGCAGTGGCACGAGATCAGCACCAGCGTGCAGGCGCTGCGCTTGGGCGGGCGCGCGCTGCGCGTGCGCGCCACCGTCGTCCAGGCCGCCGAACAGCGCCTGCTGGTGTGGCGCTGGTATCGGCAGACCGACGTCGACCTCAGCAGCCCGCAACTGCTCAAGCTGATGCTGGCCAAGAACAAGCTGTTCGGCGAAGCCGAGTACGGCGCCGAGATCGCCGTCGCCGCGCCCTTCGACGAGCGGCCCGAGCAGGCCGAAGCGGTCCTGCGCCGCCTGCTCGAGGCGATGCTGCCGAGCATAGACGAGGGTCTGCGCCATGCCGCCCGATAATAACGACCACGACCACGACCGCGACGGCCGCCGCGCCACGCCGCTGGTGCTGCACCTGGTGCACCGCCTCGAGGCCGGCGGCGCCGACAACGGCCTGCTCCATCTGATCAAGCACATGCCGCCCGAGCGCTACCGCCACGCCATCGTCTGCATGAAGGACCCGGGCACGCTGCCCGAGGCGCTGCGCCGGCCCGGCGTCGAGGTCATCAGCCTGCACAAGCGCGAGGGCAAGGACTGGGGCCACTACCTGCGCCTGTTCCACGTCCTGCGCCGGCTGCGCCCCGACCTGATCCACACCCGCAACCTGGCCGGCATCGAGGGCCAGTTGCTCGCCGCCGCCGCCGGCATCCGCCTGCGCGTGCACGGCGAACACGCCGGCACGGCGCCCGAACCGCGCGCCCGGGCCCGCCGCTACCGCCTGCTGCGCCGCCTGCTGCGCCCCTTCGTCGGCCAATTCATCGCCGTCAGCCGCGAGCTCGAGCGCTGGCTGGTCGACAGCATCGGCGCCCGGCCGGCGCGGGTCAGCCACATCGGCGACGGCGTCGACAGCCTGCGTTTCCACCCCCGCCTCGGCCCGGCGGCGGCGGTCGGCCCGCCCGGCTTCCTGTGTGAGGGCGCCTTCGTCGTCGGCGCCGTCGGCGGCCTGGTCGAGACGCGCGATTGCGCCACCCTGGTGCGCGCCTTCCTGCTGCTGTTGGCCGAGGAGGAATCGCCGCGCGCCCGCCTGCGCCTGCTGATCGTCGGCGACGGCCCCTGCCGCGCCGCCTGCGTCGAACTGCTCGAACTGGCCGGCGTGGCCCAGCTGGCCTGGCTGCCCGGCGCGCGCGACGACGTCGCCCAACTGATGCGGGCGATGGACCTGTTCGTCCAGCCGGCGCTGGTCGAGGGCGGCCGCGACAGCATCCTCGAGGCGATGGCCAGCGGCCTGCCGGTGGTGGCGACGGCGGTCGGCGGCAACGCCGAACTGGTGCAGCCGGGCCGCACCGGCACCCTGGTGCCGCCGCGCGCGCCGCAACTGCTGGCCGACGCCATCGCCGACTACTACCGCAACCCCGGCCTGACCCAGCGCCATGGCGGCCGCGCCCGCCGCCTGGTGCTGGCCGAGCACAGCCTGCTGGCCATGGCCGGCGCCTACCTCGCCGTCTACGACGCGCTGACGGCCCGGCCCGGCGCCGGCCGCCGGCCTTGACGGGGCCATCATGTGCGCCAGCGCCGCCTCAGCCGCCTCAGCCGCCCCGTGCCACCGCGCCGCCACGCGGCGGCCCCCCGCACGCCGGCGCTATGCCCCGCCCTGCCGGCCGGCCACAGCGATGCCGCGCGGCCGGCCAGCGGCCGGCCGCGCGGTCGGCGGCGGGAGCGCGCCATGAGCGCCGGACACGTGCTGCAAGTCTTTCTCACCGTCGACACCGAGCTGTGGCCGACCGTGCCCGGCTGGCCCGCGCACGCGCTGCCGGCCGACAAGGCCGACTTCGCCGATGAGATGGCCGCCGACGTGCACGGCCGCACCAGCGCCGGCGCCTTCGGGCTGCCCTTCCAGATCGACTGCCTGAACCGCCACGGCCTGCGCGCCACCTATTTCGTCGAGGCCCTGTTCGCCGCCCGCGCCGGCCCGGAACCGCTGGCGCAGATCGCCGCCCTGGTGCAGTCCGGCGGCCACGAGGTGCAGCTGCACCTGCACACCGAGTGGCTCGGCGAGCTGGACGATCCTGAGCTGCCGCCCGACTACTGCCAGTACCTGAGCGAGCTGCCGCTGGAGCAGCAGACCATGCTCATCCGCAAGGGCCTGGCCAACCTGGCGGCGGCCGGCGTGCCACGAATACAGGCCTTCCGCGCCGGCAGCTACGGCGGCAACCTCGACACGCTGCGCGCGCTGGCCCTCAACGGCATCGCCGTCGACAGCAGCTACAACGCCGCCTTCGTCAACGGCGACTGGGGCGGCCGCCAGCTGAGCCAGCCGCAGGCCATCGACGGCGTCTGGGAGTTCCCCATCGCCTCCTTCGGCGACTACCCCGGCCACGCCCGCCACGCCCAGCTGTGCGCCTGCTCCTTCGGCGAGATGCGCGACGCGCTGGAGGGCGCCTGGCAGGCCGGCTGGTACGCCTTCGTCATCGTCCTGCACAGCTTCGAGCTGGTCAAAAAGCGCGGCGCCGGCCGCGCGCCGACGCCACACCGCCTGAACATCCGCCGCTTCGAACAATTGTGCGCCTTCCTCGGCGAGCACCAGGAACGCTTCCGCACCAGCCTGTTCTCCGAGCTGCCGCTGCAGGCCATGCCGGACCTGCCGCCGCAGACGCCGGTGCACGCCATGTGGTTCAACTCGCTGCGCCGGGTCGCCGAGCAAGCCTGGAGCCGCTTTCGCTGAGACCAAAAAGGAGTCGCCATGCCGTCCTACGCCCCGTCCCTGTTGAGCACCGCCATTTTCCTGCTGTGCCTGTACGCGCTGCACAAGCTGCGCCACGTCCACTTGCTGCTGTACGAATCGCGCGACCAGTCGCGCCAGGACACGGCCGCGCTGTTCCGCCAGATCGAGGCGCTGCAGGCGCTCTACATCGACCTCGACCTGCGCCACAGCCTGCCCGGCACGCGCGGCTGGGCCGCCTCGCCCGACTTCCTGCTCGAGCTGGCGCGCCACGCCCTGGCCGAGCGGCCGGCCGTCGTCGTCGAGTGCAGCAGCGGCACCTCGACGCTGGTGCTGGCGCGCTGCATGCAGCTCAACGGCGCCGGCAAGGTCTACAGCCTGGAGCACGAACCGCGCTACGCCGAACAAACCCGGCAGCAACTGCGCCGCCACGGCCTGGCCGACTGGGCCGAAGTGATCGACGCCGAACTGCTGCCGCAGGCCATCGATGGACAGAACTGGCCCTGGTACGCCACCACCGGCCTGCCGGCCGGGCTGGCCATCGCCCTGCTGGTGATCGACGGGCCGCCCCAGGCCACCGGCGCGCTGGCCCGCTATCCGGCAGGACCGGCGCTGTTCCCCCGTCTGGCGCCGCGCGCCAGCGTCTTCCTCGACGATGCCGGCCGCGCCGACGAGCAGGCGATCCTGCGCCGCTGGCGCGTCGAATTCCCCGAGCTGCAGCAAAGCAGCCGGCCCTGCGAGAAGGGCTGCGCGGTGCTAAGCCGGGATTGAGCGGACATTGAATGGAAATTAAGCGGAATTTGAGCGGAAATTGAACGGAAATTGAGCGGAAATCGCGGGCGGCAAAGCGGTCGGGCGTGTGGCGGCAACGGCAACCGTGGCGGCGCCGCGCTCAGCCCTCAGCGTTGAACCCTCAGCGCTCGACGCCGCCCTGCTCGGCCGCCACGGCCCTGGCCAGCGCCGTCTCGACCATATGCTCGCGGTGGTAACGCTCACGGCCCTCGTGCAGCAAGGCTAGATGTCCATCCATCGCCGCCGGCAACAGCTCAACGCCGAAATCGTCCGGCGGTGCCGCCTCGGTCGCGCCGAAGATGCGGCCCAGTATCATGCGGCCGACGTTGCTGCGGTAGTGCGAGGTCTCCCAGTAATGTTCCATCTTGTTGCGCTGGCTCACCTGCGGCACCGTCTCGGTGGTGATGCTGTTGTAGCCGGAGAAGTCGTAGACCCGCACATCGCAGCCGCGCCCCCGCTGACGCTGCGCCAGCGCCGCCAAGCCGCGCTGCCAAGCCTCCAGCGGCGCCCATTTGCCGGCCCAGTAGAGTGCATCAAGCATCATCGCGTGGGTCGGATTGATGTACAGGCGCACCTTGGCGCCGTCGCCGCACAGCGCATCGACGCTGGCCTCGAAGGCGCTGAAGGCCTCGGCGGTGGGGCCGGGGCCACGGATGTACTCGCGTGTGCGCGGCAGGATCGCCGCCTCGGTGCCGCTCCAGCCGCCGATGCGCAGGTCGACGCAGGCGTCGTCGCGCTGGCCGTGGAACGCCAGGCTGGAATGGCAAACCGCGCCGAAGGCGCCGCGCAGCAGGCGGATCGAGTCCTGCGTCATGTCGATCGCCAGCGCCCGGCGCAGATTGAGCAGGCCGCGCCGCCACAGGTAATGGGGCCCGCCGGCGATCAACTCGCGGTCCAGGTCGTTGTTGCCCTGAGCCATGGAAAACGAGGGCGGATCGATGCCCCACACCACCACGTCGAGCCGGCTGACCCGCCTGGCGTGCTGCGCCAGGGCGATGGCGTCGCCGATCGAGGCGCCCGACAGCGCGCTGTTGAACACGTCCTTGCCGGCGAACATGGCGACCCGGGTCGGCAAGCCCATCTCGGTGCGCGAATTACCCAGGTAGACGACGGCCGGCTTGAACTTGGCCACCGCGTAAGTCTTGCCCCAAGCGCTGAGTTTTTCGCGCGTGGGACGCAGGCGCTGCACCTGCGGCGTGTCCCACTGGTGGGTCAGATAGGGATCGACGACGTAGTTGAGCGCCATCACCGCGCCGACCACCAGCGCGCTGCCAGCACAGAAGATGGTCACATAGGTGCGCCATTGGGGTTGGTCGGGAGCGTGCATGGCTAGAATTGGAAGTAGAGGAACTCGGTGACCTTGTTCATGCTGAACAGGCAGTAGACGAACAGCGCCGTCATGCCCAGGCTCCACACCGCGCCGGGCTGCCAGGCAATGGCTGGCCAGCGGACGCGGTGAAATATTCTTTCAATTGCGGGCTCATATTGAAAGAATATTTCTTGGGTATTTGGCGCCAGAAAGGCCAGCAGCGCCGCAAACGCCAAGGTCGGCACGCCCAGCGCGCCGAAATCGATCCAGCGGATGCCGTCGAAGGCCGGCTGCAGGCCCAGGTGGGCGAGGACCGGCGCCAAGCCGGCCAAGCCATGCGGCAGGCCGACGCCGTTGCCGCCGACCAAGGCCGCCAGGATGTTGCCGGCGGTGTGCAGGTCGGGCGCGCGGAACACCACCCAGGCCAGCATCACCGCCAGGAAGGTCAGCGCGCCGCCGCGCCAGTTGGCCGGCCGCGCCCCGGCCAGCCTGCGCCAGCCTTGGTGCAGCACCAGATAGACGCCGTGCATGCCGCCCCAGACGACGAAAGTCCAGCCGGCGCCGTGCCACAAGCCGCCGAGCAGCATGGTCAGCATCAGGTTGCGGCAACGCCGCTTCGCGCCGCCGCGATTGCCGCCCAGCGGGATGTAAAGGTAGTCGCGCAGGAAACGCGACAGTGTCATGTGCCAGCGCCGCCAGAACTCGCCGATATCGGCCGACTGGTAGGGCGAGTTGAAGTTCAGCGGCAACTTGACACCGAACAGGCGCGACAGGCCGATCGCCATGTCGGAGTAACCGGAGAAGTCGAAATACAGCTGGAAGGTGTAGGCCAGCGCGCCTATCCAGGCCTCCAGCAGCGCCGGCTGGGCGCCGCTGGCGAACACCGGCCCGACCAGCGGCGACAGCTGGTCGGCGAGCAGGATCTTCTTGGCCAGGCCGATGACGAAAATCGACAGGCCGACGGCGAAATGGCTGGCCTGCGGCCGCACCAGGGCCGGGTCGGCGAACTGCGGCATCATCTCCTTGTGGTGCAGCACCGGTCCGGCGATCAGGTGGGGGAAGTAGCTGACAAACAGGACGTAGTGAATGAAGCGGTACTCGCGCACTTGGCCGTGGTAACAGTCGACCAGGAAAGCGATCTGCGTGAAGGTGAAAAACGAGATGCCGATCGGCAGCACGATGTTCCAATCGCGCCAGTCGGCGCCCAGCGCCTGCGCCGAGTCGATGAAGAAGTTGGCGTATTTGTAGTAGGCCAACAGCAGCAGATTGGCCGCCACGGCAAGCACCAGCCGGCGCTTGCGGCCCGCCCCGGGCGCGGCGCCGATGGCGCGCGCGGCGGCGAAGTTGCAGATGATCGAGCCCAGCAGCAAAGGCAGGTAGCGCCAGTCCCAAAATCCGTAGAAGAACAGCGAGGCCAGCGCCAGCCAGGCGGCCGGCCAGCGCCCGCCCAGCCCACCCAGCCGGCCCAGCCGGCCCAGCAGAAAATATCCGGCCAGCACGGCGGGCAGGTAGAGCAGCAGGAAACTGAAGGAGTTAAACAGCACAATCGACGCCCTCCGGCAGTTCGAGCAGCTCGACATAGCAGCGCGCAATCGCCGCCGCCACCCTGGGCCAGCTGTATTCGGCCACCAGGGCGCGCACGGCGGCGCGCTCGGGCGGCGCGTCGACCAGCGCGCAGACCGCGCGGCGTTGGCCGGCGCCGTCGTTCCAGCCGATCTGGCGCAGCGCGAAACCGCCGCCGGGCAGCTCGAGCGCGCTTTGGTCGGTCATCACCACCGGCGTGCCGCTGGCCAGCGCCTCGAGCACGGTCAACGGCAGCACCTCGCCCTGGCTGGGCAGCGCCAGCACCGAGGCGGCGGCGTAGGCGCTGGCCAGCAAGGGATCGTCGTGCCCGATCTGGCCCAGCCAGCGCACCCCGGGCGTGTACAGCAGCGATTGCAGATAGCCCTGGTCGGCGCGCTGGGCGCTGCCGATCAGCACCACCGGCAGGCCGGCGCCGGCCAGCGCGCGCGCCAGGCCGAGCTGGTTCTTGTACGGCGAGATGGCGCCGACCATCAGCACGAAGGGGCCGTCCAGCCCGCTGTGACGGCGGAACAGGGCGCCGTCGGCGTGGAAGAAATGCGGGCTGATACCATTGGGCAGCACGCGGATCTTCGCCTCGTCGATCAGGAAGCCGCTGCGGATGGCGTCGCGCTCGGGGCCGCCCAACGCGATCACCAGCCGCGCCAGCTGCAGCGCCCGCTTGGTCTGGGCGTAGCTGGTCTGCACGTTCCAGTCGGTCAGGCGGCCGGCCAGGCGGTCGGCCAGGCGGGCGCGCCAGCCGGCGGCGCGGCTCCAGGCCGGCGACAGCAGCGGCGACAACACCACCGGCACGCCGGCCTCGCTGGCCGATTCGACGATGCGGTGGTTGCCGTTGATGGCGGAAAAGACATGGATCAGGTCGTAGCTGGCGAGCCGGCTGCGGTTGGGGTCGACCAGCTCGACCTCCATGCGCGGCAACTCGTCGTCGCGCACACGGTTGAGCGCGCCGATGGTTTCGCGCACCTGGATCTGCAGGCCGCCCTCGCGCTGGAACAGCATCGGATACGACAATATGCCGATACGCATCACCGCCCTCCCTCACTTGACCAGCAGCGCCAAGACACAGCGCCGCGCCGGCGCGAATTCGGCCGCCGGCGGATGGCGCAACAGGCCGACGGCAAGCAACCACAACAGCGACGCCGACAAACAAGTGGCGGGCCATGCTGAACATGCTATAGAACGCCGACGAAAAACACCTGCGCCGTATCAAAGGCGCCGCCGCCCGCGATTGCGGCCCGTATAACAGGTCCGGCAAACACCTCGGCCATCACGCCGGGCAAGCCGAAGCACGCCTACCGCGTCGAGCGCCGCGGCGCGCTCGTCGCGCCGCGTCACAGCAGGCCGCGATAGAAGGCGGCGACCCGTTCGCCCACCAGCGCCACCGCGTAGCGCGCCTCGACCTCGGCGCGCGCCAGCCGCCCCATGCGGGCGCGCCGCTGCGGATCGGCCAGCAGCGCGGCGACGCCCGCCGCCGTGGCCAGCGCGTCGTCGAGCGGCACCAGCAGACCGCCGGCGCTGCCGCGCAGCACGTCGGCCGTGCCGGGCACGTCGCTACCCACCGCCGGCACGCCGCAGGCCATCGCCTCGATGGTGGCGATGCCGAAGCCCTCGTTGCGGCTGAGCAGCAGATGCAGGTCCAGCGCCGGCAGCCATTGTTCGACCTCGGTCTGGAAGCCGGCGAACAGCACGCGCGCCGTCAGGCCGTCGCGCTCGGCCTGGCGGCGCAGCGCGGCCTCCAGCGGACCGTCGCCGATCAGCAGCAGATACAGCTGGGGGAACTGCGGCAGCAAGGCGGCCAGCAGCGCCAGCAGGGCCTGCGGCCGCTTTTGCTCGGCCAGCCGCGCCACGCTGCCCAGCAACAGCGCGCCGGCCGGCAGCCCCAGGCGCAAGCGCGCCGTCGCCCGCAGCGCCGCCGACGGCCGGAACCGCGCCGTGTCGACGCAGTTGGGGATCACCGCCAGCCGCGCCGTCGCCGGCAAATAGTCGCGGTATAGGGCGAGGAAGTGTTGCATGGCCGAGTCCGACACGGCGTAGACCCCGCGCACGCGGCCGAAGGCCTGGCGCAGCAGCGGCCGGTGCCAATCGCTGACCTTGGCCGGCGGAAAGGCGTTGTGCACGCTGATCACCGCCGCCAGGCCGCAACGCTGGGCCAGCCACAGCGCCGAGGCGCCGTAGTGGGTCCAGCAGAAGGCGACGTGGACCAGGTCGGCGCGGCGCCGGCGCAGCGCCAGCCAGGCCCAGCAACGGGCCCGCCACAGGTTGAGCCGGCGCCACTCCCACTGCTCGAAGAAACAGGGCGGCGCGAACACCGACACCTCCATCCCCTCGCGCCGCAGCGTCCCGGCCCAGCGCTCGAAGCCGGCGAAGCGCCGCAGCGCCAGCGCGCTGCGGTAGCCGGCCGCCGCCAGGAAGCGGCTTTCCTGCGCCATGCGCAGCTCCATGCCGCCCAGTCCGCCCGAATAACTGGTGATGAGGATCTTTTTGCCGCCCCGCGGCGGGCCGAACCAGGCCTCGCGCATATAGCCGCGCAGAAAGGCCAACTCCCAGCGGTGGCGGAAACGCCGCTCGGTGTCGGCGCCGGCGCGCAGCCAGCCGAGCGCCTCGAGCAGCGCCCGCTTGTACATCCAGCGCGGCACGCCGAGCAATTGCGGGAAGACACCGGGCGGGTCCTGACGCAACTTGCCGCGGCCGAAGCGCCAGGCGCGCCGCAGGATGTCGTCGACGCGCAGCTGGGCCGGGCGGATGTGGTGGGCGACCACGGCGGCCGGACAAAACCAGCTGCGCTGGCCGGCCGCGTGCAGGCGCCGGGTCAGCTCGGTTTCGCTGCCCATCGCGTAGGAGGCGCCGTTCGGGCCGATGCCCTCGTCGAAGCGGTGGCCGGCCTCGAACACGGCGCGGCGCACCGCCATGTTGGCGCCCCAGACCAGGCCGGGGAACACCGGCCCCTCGGCCAGTTCCGGCGCGGTCAGGCCGTAGGTCAGCCCCAGCGGCACCTGGCGCAAGACCCAGTCGGGCGGCGCCGCGCCCCAGTCGGCCACGATGGCGCCGCCGAACACGGCGAAGCCGGGCTGGGCCGCCGCCGCCTCGCTCAGCCGCAGCAGCCAGTCCGGCGCCGGCGCGGCGTCGTCGTCGCTGAACACCAGCAGGCCGTTCGGATCGCTGCCGGCGCCGTCGGCCAAGGCCGCCGCCAGGCCGGTGTTGAGCGCCGCGTTCTTGCCGCGCCGCCCCTCGCGCAGTACGCGCAGCGGCAACCGTGCCGCGTAGGCGGCCGCCAGCGCCGCCGTGGCGTCGTCGCTGTCGTTGTCGATCAGCAGCAGCGACCAGCCGCCGGGCGGCGCGGTCAGGCGGCAATAGGCGTCCAGCACGGCGGGCAGGGTCGCCGCGCCGTTGTGGCTGGCTATGAGAACGGTCAACAAGCGCGTTACTCCTCTGTCATAAAATGGCTGGGCGGCCGCAAGTCCAGTGTACTGAGCGGCGCCACCACTCCGTTGAGCGTCATCAACAACCACCACCCCATGCGCGACATCCTGGTCACCCTCATCGTCTTCGGCAGCCTACCGCTCATCCTGCGCGAACCGGCCGTCGGCGTCTTGATGTGGGTGTGGATCAGCGTGATGAATCCGCACACCCAGGGTTGGGGCTACGCCCAGACCTTCCCCTTCGCCTACGTGATCGCCGTCGCCACCCTGCTCAGCCTGTTCGTCGCCCGCGGCCCCAAGGGACTGCCCTTGCTGCCCTGCACTTGGGTCCTGCTGGCCTTCATCGCCTGGATGAACGTCACCACCGTGTTCGCCCTGTTCCCCGCGTCCGCCTATGCGCAATGGAACAAGGTGATGAAGATCATGCTGATGAGCCTGGTGACGATGATGGCCATCCGCAGCCGCCGCGACGTGCACCGCCTGATCTGGGTGCTGGTCGTTTCGCTCGGCTATTACGGCGTCAAGGGCGGCATATTCACCGTGCGCAGCGGCGGCACCGAGCGGGTCTGGGGACCGGAGGGTAGTTTCATCGGCGACAACAACGCCATCGCCCTGGCCCTGATCATGACCATCCCCCTGATGTACTACCTGCACCAGAACTCCGCACGGCGCTGGCTGCGCCACGCCCTGGCCGGCGCCATGCTGTTGTCGGCGCTGGCCGCGCTGGGCTCCTACTCGCGCGGCGGACTGCTGGCCATCGCCGCGATGGTGCTGTTCATGTGGATCAAGAGCGGCCGCAAGCTGGTGCTCGGCAGCATCGTCTCGCTGACCGTGCCGCTGCTGTTGGTGTTCATGCCGCAGCGCTGGGCCAGCCGCATGGACAGCATCGGCGACTATCAGGCCGACGAATCGGCGCAGGGCCGCATCAACGCCTGGCACATGGCCTACAACCTGGCGCGCGACCGCTTATTCGGCGGCGGCTTCGAGATCGCCGAACCGTCCACCTTCCTGCAGTACGCGCCCAATCCGGCCGACGTCCACGCCGCCCACAGCATCTACTTCCAGGTGCTCGGCGAGCACGGCTTCATCGGCCTGGGGCTGTATCTGCTGCTCGGCGTGCTGACCTGGCGCACGGCGGCGGCCATCGCCCGCCAAGGCGCCGGCCGCGCGGAATGGCGCTGGGCCGTCAGCCTGGCGACGATGATCCAGGCCAGCCTGATCGGCTTCGCCGTCGGCGGCGCCTTCCTCAGCCTGGTCTACTACGACGTGCCCTATTATTTGCTGGCGGCGCTGGCGGCCATCCGCGTGCTGATGCGCGGGGAGCGGCCGCTGCGGCGGCCGCTCCTCGCCACCCGGCGCGCGGCCAAGACCTGAGACCTGAGGCCAGTCCCGGTGTGACGGGACGCGACACCGGGCGGCGCCGCCGGGCGCCGTCACCCGCCTCAGGCCGCCTTGACGCCGAGCACCACCGTGTAGGGCGTCACCACATGGCCGAGGAAGCGCAGCGGCGGCACCCTGCGCAGCAGCCGAATCGCCGCGCCCGCCAGGCGGCCGTGCTGGGCCAGGTCCATCATGTCGAAGCGGTCCATGCTGCGCACGCCCAGCCGCGCCAAATGGCGGCGCAGGCCGTAGTAGGTGAACCAGTTGACCGCCGGATAGGTCGCATAGCCGGCCAGATCCGGCCGCGTGGTCCGCGCCAAATGCTCGAAGCGATGCTTCAGCACGGCGGGATACCAGGAATACAGGGGCAAGGTGAACTCCTCCTGCCGCGGGCACAGGCGGTTGCTGGTGCTGACGAACAGCGCGCCGCCGGGACGCAGCACGCGCACCATCTCGGCCAGGCAGGCGCTCCAGTCGGCCACGTGTTCGAGCAGCTCGGGGGCGATGCACAGGTCCACCGAGCCGTCCTCCCACGGCAAGGCGGTGGCCGAGGCCACGCTGAAGTCGATCGCCAGGCCGGACTGCTCGGCGCGGCGGCGGGCCAGGCCGATCAGCGCCTCGTTGATGTCGGCGCCACGCACGCGGTGGCCCTTGTCGGCCCACAGCCGGGCCTGGGTGCCGGCGCCGCAGCCGATGTCGGCCACGTCCAGCGGCCGGCCCGCCGTCCCCAACGCGCGCAACAGCGTGCTCTGGATGGTCAGGAAGCGCTGGCGCGCCAGCGCGCCGCCGCTTTGCTTCTCGTAATAGCTGTAGAAGTCCGCGTGCCCGCCGGTGTTCCAGGCCGCTTCATCCTTGGCGAATTTCGAGCTCATCATGGGCCTCCTCGGGTGGTTGATTGGCCGCTTCGCGTTGCACGAACCATTGCTCCAGCATCATCAGGACCCAGACCATGGTGCCGTGGTAGCCGGGATGCTGCGGCAGTTGGCGCTCCAGCAGGGTGTCGATGAAGTCGGCGCGCACGATGCGGCGCGCCTTCAGGTCGCTCAGACTGTCGAAGGCCAGGCCGCGCAGGCCGCCGTGCCGCTGCAACCAGTGGCCGACCGGCAGGCCGAAACCATGCTTTTTCTTGCGCAGTATGGCGGCCGGCAGGAACTCGCGCAGCGCCTGTTTGAAGAAGGGGCGCAGCCGCGTGCCGTGCAACTTCTGCCCGGGCGCCAGGCGCGCGGCGAACGCCACCAGGGCGTCGTCGAGCATCGGATAGCCGACCTCGACACCGGCCAGCTCGCAGGCCTTGTTGACCTTGGGCAGGTCGTTGTCGGCCAAGGTGAAGCGCAGGTCGAGCGCCAGCATGCGGTTGATCTGGCTCAGGCCATCGCTGCGCGAATACGCCTCGGCCAGCTGGGCCAGCGGCGCGCCGGCGTCGACCTGGGCGAGGAATTCGCGCTCCAGCAGTAGGCGCGGGCCGTAACCCTGCAGCAGATTGTAGCTCTCCAGCCGGGCCGGCATCGACATCACGGCCTGCTCGATATAGCGGCGCGCCTTGCGCAGCAGCGCCGGCCGCTCGCCCGTCAGCAGACGGAACAGCAGGGGTTCGAGCAGCGCCTGGCGCAGCGCCGCCGGCAGGCGCTCGTAACGGGCCAGCACGGCTTGGCGGGCGTAGCGCTCATTGCCGCCGAACAACTCGTCGCCGCCGTCGCCGCCCAGCAAGCGGTGCACGCCGTCGGCGCGCGCCATCTGGGCGCAGTAGAAGGCCGGCACGGCCGAGGCGTTGCCGAAGGGCTGGTCGAACACGGCGGCGATGCGCGGCACGGCGGCGACGACCTCGTCGGCCGTCACATAGTGTTCATGGTGCAGCGTGCCGAAGTGGCGCGCGGCGAGGCGGGCGTAGGCCATCTCGTCGTAGCCGGGCACGTCGAAGCCGATCGAATAGCTGCGCGCCGGCGCGCCGCCGACCCGGCCCAGCATGCCGGCCAGGGTCGAACTGTCGGTGCCGCCGCTGAGGAAGGCGCCGACCGCGTGGCCGCCGGCGGCGCGCCGCACGGCCGCCTCCAGCAGGCCGAGGAATTCGGCCCGCTGCGGCGCGAACGGCCGCGCCGGCGCCTCGTCGAAGTCGATCTGCCAGTAGCGGCCGCGGCGCGCCGTGCCGCGGCGGACGTGCAGATACTCGCCGGGCAGCAGGCGGCGGCAGTCCTGCCGCACCGTGGCCGGTCCCGGCACCGTGTGGAAATACAGGTAGTTGTACAGCGACTGGGGGTCGAGCTCGCGCCGCGCCTGGGGATGGGCCTGCAAGCCGCTCAACGAAGAGGCGAACAGCAGGTCGCCGTCGCCGCACTGGTAATACAGCGGCTGGCTGCCGGCCCGGTCGACCGCCAGCAGGGCCTGGCTGTTGACGCTGTCGAGCAGGCACAGGGCGAACGGGCCGGACAGCGCGGCGCACACCTCCAGGCCGCGCTCCTGCCAGCGTTGCGCGACGGCGGCGGCGACGTCGCCGCCAACGCCGATGCCGGCCAGCAGCGGACGTCCCCACAGCGCCACCAGCAGACCGTCGCGGCTGTACAGGTGGGCGCTGCCGGCGTGGGCGGCGACGGCCAGCGCGCCGCCGGCGGCCAGCAGGGTCTGCAGCGGCGCGCCGTCGAAGCGGTGCAGCTCGCGCGCCATGCGCAGCAGACGCAGCGTCGGCGCGCCGGCCGGCGCGCCCAAGCCGGCGCGCCGACGGCCGGCGCCCAGCCAGCCGCACAGGCCGCTCATACCAACACCTCGAGCGCCGGCGGATGGCCGAGGAAGGCGGCCGGGCTGGCGCTCGGCCCGTAGGCGCCGGACTGGAACACCACCACCAGGTCGCCCGCCTCGGCGCGCGCCAGCTCGACGCGGTCGGCCAGCAGGTCCAGCGGCGTGCACAGCGGGCCGACCACCGAGGCCGTCTCGCGCGGGCCGCCGGCCATGCGGTTGCCGATCGCCACCGGATAGTTCTTGCGGATCACCTGGCCGAAGTTGCCCGACGCGGCCAGGTGGTGGTGCATGCCGCCGTCGGTCAAGAGGAAGACCTGGCCGTGCGACAACTTGCGCTCGCGCACGCGGCAGACGTAGATGCCGGCCCCGGCCACCAGATAGCGGCCCAGCTCGAGCACCAGGCGGGCCTGCGGCGCGGTGTCGGCCAACAGCGCCAGCGCGCGTTCCAGCCCGGCGGCGATGGGCGCCAGCTCCAGCTCGCACTGGCCGGGGAAATACGGCACGCCGAAGCCGCCGCCGATGTTGAGCAGGCGCAGCGGCGCCGGCGCGTGCGCCGCCAGCCGCAGCGCCAGGTTCACGCTGTGCGACTGCGCCTCGGCGATCGCGCCGGCCGACAGGTTTTGCGCGCCGACGAAGAGGTGGAAGCCGACGAAGTCCAGCGCCAGCCGGCCCAGCCGCTGCAGCATCGCCGGCACGCGTTCCTCGTCGACGCCGAACTGCAGCGCGGCGCCGCCCATGCGCATGCCGGCGTGCTTGAGTTCGAAGTTCGGATTGATGCGCACCGCCACCCGCGGCGTCAGGCCGAGCTGGGCGCCGGTCTCGGCCACCCGCTCCATTTCCCCTTCGGACTCCAGGTGCAGCAGCGCGCCGGCGGCGACCGCGCAGCGCAACTCGGCGTGGCTCTTGGCCGGGCCGGCGAAGCTGACGGCGGCCGGCGCCACGCCGGCGTCCAGCGCGATGCGCAACTCGGCCGCCGAGGCGACGTCCATGCCGTCGACCAGGCCGGCCAGGTGCTGCGCCAGCGCCGCCATCGGATTGGCCTTCAAGGCGTAGTGCAGCAACACGCCGGACGGCAGCGCGGCGCGCAGCATGGCGACGCGGGCGGCGACGGCGCCCCGGTCATAGGCGAAAAAGGGCGTGGCGCCGACCCGCTCGGCCAGCCGGGTCAGCGCCAGGCCGCCCAACCGGAGGCAATCGTCGGCGACGGCGAACTGGCGCTGCGGCGCGTGGCGTGGCGTCTCCATCAGCGCGGCTCCGTGAACAGCTCGGCCAGGCCGTCGGCCAGGGCGCGCCGGTCGATCTTGCCGTTCGGATTGCGCGGCAGCGGCTGGCGCCGCACCTCGACCCGGCTCGGCACCATATAGCCGGGCAAGGCGGCCTTGCAGGCCGCCAGCAGCTCCTCGCCGTCGAGCTCGCAGCCCGGCGGCGCCGTCGCCAGCACCACGATGGCCTGGCCCAGCACGGCGTGCGGCACGCCCAGCGCGACGGCCTCGCCGACCAGCCCGCTGGCGTACAGCACCTCCTCGACCTCGGTCGGACTGACCCGGTAGCCGGAGGTCTTGATCATCTCGTCGCCGCGGCCGACGAAGTACAGATAGCCCTCCTCGTCGCGCCGCACGGTATCGCCCGACCAAACGGCCAACTCGGCGAACGGCAGGCCGGACGGACGGCCCGGCAGCGGCCGGAAGCGCTCGGCGCTGCCGTCGCCGCGCAACACCAGCACCTCGGCGTTGGGGATGGCCTTGCCGATCGAGTCGGGCCGCCGGTCGATCTGCTCGGGCGCCAGATAAGTCGAACGGAACGCCTCGGTCAGGCCGTACATCAGATAGATGCGCGCCATCGGCAGCGCGCGGCGCAGCGCCTGCACGGTCGGGCGCTGCAGCGTGCCGCCGGAATTGGTGATGTAACGCAGCCATTGCGCCTTGCTCCAGCTCAGCTGTGCCAGTTGCACCCACAGCGGCGGCACCGCCGCCAGGCCGGTGATGCGCTCGCGTTCGACCGTCTCGACGACGTCGCGCAGCAGCAGATGGTTGATCAGCACGGCGCAGGCGCCGCTGCAGAAGGCGGTGGTCAGCTGGCTCAGGCCGTAGTCGAAGCTGAGCGGCAGCAGACAGAGGATACGGTCGTCGGCGCGGTTCTCCAGGTAGCCGGCGACGCTCAGCGCGCCGGCCACCAGATTGCGGTGCGACAGCACCACGCCCTTCGGCTTGCCCGTGCTGCCGGAGGTGTACAGGATGGCGGCCAGGTCGCTGTCGATGCCGGCCGGCGCCGACCACGGCGCGGCCTCCTCCATGCAGTCGCGCCAGGACAGCAGCCGCAGTCCGGCGGGCAACGGCGCGGCGGCGGCCGCGCCGCCACACAGGATCACCGTGCGCAATTCCGCACAACCGGCCAGCGCGGGCGCCAGCGTGGCCAGCCGTTCCGCCGAGGTGACCAGCGCGCGCACCCCGCAATCGGCCAGGATGTAGGCCACCTGCCCGGGCTTGAGCAGCGGATTGACCGGCACGAACACGGCGCCGGCGGCGGCCGCGCCGAACATCGCCACCACCGCCTCCTCGCGTTTCTCCAGATACACGGCAAGGCGTTCGCCCCGCCCCAGTGCGCTCAGGGCGCCGGCCAGCGCCCGCACCATCCGCGCCAGCTCGGCATAGCTCGACGTCACGCCCTGATAGCACAAGGCCGGCGCCGCCGGCGCGCGCAGCGCGGCGGCGAAGATGAAGTCCTGCACCAGTTGCGCCTGGACCAAGGGGGGTGGGATGAACTGCGCCATGGGTCTTTCCTCGATGACTACCGCGTTGCAAGCCGCGGCGGCATGCGGCCGCGCGCCGGGACGGCGCCGCGAAGTCCGCTAAGGTCTAAGATTGGGACAAATCGACGGCGCGGCCTTGATGTTGATCAAGCAACATCCCGTCTTGAGCTTGCTCAAGCCCCGCGTCGGCGCCGGGGTGTCTAATCGAGACGTCCCTACGCCCAGCCCAGCAGACCGCCATGTCGATCACCGCCCGCCTCCACCATTGCGTCGTGCAACTCGGCTGGTGCAACGCCGCGCTGTACGCCTTGGACCGCCTGCTGGCCCTGCTGTCGGGCGGCGGCTGGGCGCTGTATCGCTACCACTTCGTCGCCCAGCCCCTCGCGGCGGCGCCGCTGTGCCCGGGGCGCGGCGGCGACATCGAGGTGCGCCTGCTGGCCGCCCTCGAACAGATCCCGCCCGACTATCCGCGCCCGCCCGAGGTGCTGCGACTGCGCTACCAACAAGGCGCGCAGAGTCTGGCGGCCTACCGCCACGGCGAGCTGGTCGGTTTTCTTTGGTTCTGCGCCGGCGCCTACCAGGAGGACGAGGTGCGCGCCCGTTATCTGCTGCCGGCCGCCTGCGCCTGGGACTTCGACGTCCACGTGCGCCCGGCCGAACGTCTCGGCTGGGTCTTCCGCCGGCTGTGGGAGGAGGCCCAGCGCCTGCTGCGCGCGCGCGGCGTGCGCTGCAGCTGCAGCCGCATCTCCGCCTTCAACGCCGGCTCGCTGCGCGCCCACGCCCGGCTCGGCGCGCGCCGCCTGGGCAGCGCCACCTTCCTGCGCTGCGGCCGCTGGCAATGGATGCTCGCCAGCCTGGCGCCCTACGTTCACCTGTCGCGCAGCGACAGCTCGTTTCCCCAACTGCGGCTGCATACCGGCGCGATGGCCGACAGCCCCCTCCAGGAGCCGCCATGCCAATCGAACAAATCCGTCTGATCCTCAGCGACACGCTGGGGCTGGGCCAATTGCGCCTCGACGAGCACGCGCCGCTGCTGGGCGCCGTGCCGGAGCTCGACTCGATGGCCGTGGCCGGCGTGATCACCGCGCTCGAGCAGCACTTCGGCATCGAGGTGCACGACGACGAGATCAGCGCGCGCCACTTCGCCACGCTCGGCAGCCTGAGCGCCTTCGTGCGCGGGAAGCTGGCCGGATGAGGCGCCGCCGCGACGGCCGCCGGGCGGGGCCGCGATGAGCCCGCAGGCGCGCGCCGAACGCTTCCTCTGCCACGGCTGCTGGCTGGTCGGCGTGGTCCACCTGCCGCCGCGGCCGGCCGCGCGCGGCCTGCTGATCGTCACCGGCGGCCCGCAGTACCGCGCCGGCAGCCACCGCCAGTTCGTCCTGCTGGCGCGCCAACTGGCCGCCGCCGGCACCGCCGTGATGCGCTTCGACTACCGCGGCATGGGCGACAGCGAGGGCGCGCCGCGCGGCTTCGAGGCGGTCGACGACGACCTGGCGGCGGCCGTGCTGCATTTCTGCCGCGTCGTGCCGGACCTGCGCGAGCTGGTGCTGTGGGGCCTGTGCGACGGCGCCAGCGCGGCCGCCTTCTACGCCCCGGCCGACCCGCGCGTGCGCGGCCTGGTGCTGCTCAATCCTTGGGTGCGCACCCCCCAGGGCCAGGCCCGCGCCACCCTGCGCCACTATTATTTGGAGCGGCTGGGCGAGGGCGCGTTCTGGCGCAAGCTGGCCGGCGGCGGCTTCGGCCTGCGCGCCAGCCTGGCCTCGCTGCGCGAGCTGGCGCGGCAGGCCGCCGACGCGCGCCACGACAACGGACTGCCGGAGCGCCTGCGCCGGGCGCTCGAACGCTTTCCCGGCCGCGTCCTGTTCATCCTCGCCGGCGCCGACCTGGACGCGCGCGAATTCTCCGCCCTGCCCCAGCGCGACCCCGATTGGCGCGCGCTGCTGGCCTCGTCGCGCGTGCGCCAGGTCAGCGTGGCCGGCGCCAACCACACCTTCGCGCGCGCCGACTGGCGCGCCGCCGTCGCCAACCACAGCCACGACTGGATCACATCATGGTGAAACGCGTGTTGATGGTCGCCTTCCACTTCCCGCCCATGGGCGGCGACTCCGGCGTGCTGCGCACGCTCAACTTCGCCCGCCACCTGCCCGCGCAGGGCTGGCAGCCGCTGGTGCTGAGCGCCCGCGCCGGCGCCTATCCCGAGCGCGACGAGACGCTGCTGGCCGGCCTCGACCCGGCCCTGTTGGTGCGCCGCAGCCTGGCCCTCGACGCCACGCGCCACCTGGCCCTGGCCGGCCGGCCGGCCGCCTGGCTGGCCCAGCCCGACCGCTGGATCTCCTGGTGGTTGAGCGCCGTGCCGGCCGGCCTGCGCCTGATCCAACGCCACCGCCCGCAGTTGCTCTGGTCCAGCCATCCGATCACCAGCGCCCATCTGGTCGCGCTGGCGCTGCACCGCTTGACCGGCATTCCCTGGGTGGCCGACCAACGCGTCGCACTGGACGGCGGCGCCGAGCCGCAAGACGAACGCACCCGCCGCATCCACCTCTGGCTCGAGCGCCAACTGGCGCGCCATTGCGCCGCCATCGTCTGCAGCGCGCCCGGCGCCCTGCGCGACCAGCAGCGCCGCTTTCCCGAACTGCCCGCCGAGCGCCTGGCGCTGATCGCCGACGGCTACGACGAGGCCGATTTCGCCGCCGCCCAGGCCTTGCGCCCGGCCGGCGGCGGCGCCGTCTTCCGCCTGTTGCACAGCGGCCGCATCTATCCGTCCGGGCGCGATCCGCGCTACCTGTTCGCCGCCCTCGAGCGGCTGCAGGCCGACGGCGAACTCGGCGCCGCCAACTTCCGCCTGGTGCTGCGCGGCAGCGGCCACGACGACTATCTGCGCCCGCTGATCGCCCGCTTCGGCATCGCCTCGCTGGTCGAACTGGCCCCGCCCCTGCCCTACCACGAGACGCTGGCCGAAATGCTCGCCGCCGACGGCCTGTTGCTGTTGCAGGCCTCCAGCTGGAACGCGCGGATCCCCGCCAAGCTGTATGAATACCTGCGCGCCGCGCGCCCGGTGCTGGCGCTGGCCGACCCGGCCGGCGACACCGCCGGCGCGCTGCGCCAGGTCGGCATCGACACCATCGGCATGCTCGACAGCTCGGCCGACATCGCCTCGTCGTTGTTACGCTTCCTGCGCCTGGCGCGCCAAGGCCAGGCGCCGTCGGCGCGGCCGGCGTTGGTGGCGCGCCAGCAACGTGCGGCGCGGGCGCAGGATCTGGCCGGCCTGTTCGACCGCCTGCTGGCCACCTCCGAGCAGCAGGCGGCCGCCAAGACGCTGGCGGCCAAATGAAGCCGGCGCCACCGGCCCTGAGGAGGCCAGCATGACATTCCCCCGCGGCGGCGCCGCCATCCTGCTCTGTCTCGCCGGCCTGGGCGCCGCAGCGGCGCCGCCGGCGCATGATTGCGGCGAACTGGTCCGTCACGAACCGGGCGGCGACTACACCAACGCCAACGACCGCCAAGGGCTGCAGCTGGTCGAACAATTCCACTTCACGCCCGACGTCGAGCGCCTGGTGCGCGGCTCCACCGACACCATCGGCGGCGACATCGCCTACACGCTGGAGCACTTTCCCAACCACCACCGCGCGCTGGCCGCCATGGCCCGGCTGGCCCTGCGCGGCAAGAACAGCCGGCCACAGGGCGCGCGCTACACGATCGACTGCTATTTCGACCGCGCGCTGCGCTTCAAACCGGACGACGCCAAGGTCCGCTCGGTGTTCGGCGGCTACCTGCTGGCCATCGGCCAGGCCCCGGCCGCGCTCGATCAACTGCGCGAGGCGGCCCGGCTGGAGCCGGAAAACGCCACCACCCACTACAATCTCGGCCTGCTCTACCTCAAGCAGAAGGACTACGCCCCGGCCCGCGCCGCGGCCGAGCGGGCCTACGCGCTGGGCTTTCCGCTGCTCGGCCTGAAAAACCAGCTGAGCGCCGCCGGCCAGTGGCAGGAGCCGCCCAAGCCCTAGCCGTCCCCGGCCGTCCCGGCCGGCGCCGCCCCTCGGCGGCGGCCCGGCCGGGCATGCGTGGGCTATTTCAGGCCATGGTGTCCCATCAAGTCATACAGCGTCGGCCGGCTCACGCCCAGCAGCTCGGCCGCCTTGACGATGTTGCCGTCGACCCGCGCCAGCGCCCGCACCATGACGCGGTACTCGGCGGCGTCGCGCGCCTGGCGCAGGTTGACGCTCTCCTCGCCCGCCGGCAGGTCCAGCAGGCCCAGGTCGTCGACCCCGATCAACGGCCCCTCGGCCATGATGACGGCGCGCTTGACGCAATTTTCCATCTCGCGCACATTGCCCGGCCAGTGGTGGGCCTCGACGGCGGCCAGCGCGTCGGGGCTGAAATGCAGATGGCCGCGCGCCTCGCTGGCGCAGAATTTGTTCCTGAAATGGTGCGCCAGCAGGGCCGCGTCGCCGACCCGGTCGCGCAGCGGCGGGATCGCCAGCACGATCTCGCTGAGGCGATAGAACAGGTCCTCGCGGAAGCGCCCGGCCGCCGCCAGCGCCTTCAGGTTCTGGTGGGTGGCGCAGACGATGCGCACGTCGACGCTGATCTCGCTGCGCCCGCCGACCCGCTCGATGACCCGCTCCTGCAGGAAGCGCAGCAGCTTGGCCTGCAGGCCCAGCGCCATGTCGCCGACCTCGTCGAGGAAGAAGGTGCCGCCGTGGGCCAGCTCGATCTTGCCCAGCGTTTGCCGCACGGCGCCGGTGAAAGCGCCCTTCTCGTAACCGAACAGCTCGCTCTCGAGCAGCTGCTCGGGGATCGCCGCGCAGTTGATCGCCACGAAGCGCTTGTCGTGCCGGCTGCTCAGCTTGTGCAGGCCACGGGCGACCAGCTCCTTGCCGCTGCCCGAGTCGCCCAGCAACATCACGCTGGCCGACGACGGCGCCACCTTCTCGACGCTGCGGCACAGCTTGAGCATGGCCGGGTCGCGGCTGACGATGCCGGCCAGCGGCGAGTCGGCCTGGATCTGCAGCATGCGCCGGTTTTCCTGCTGCATCGCGTGGAGGAAGAAGGCGCGCTCGACCACCAGGCCGAGCAGGTCGGCGTCGAAGGGTTTTTGGTGGAAGTCGTAGGCGCCCATGGCGATCGCCTTGAGCGCGTTGGCGCGCTCCTGGTTGCCGGACAGGATGATGACCTTGGTGTCGGGCGCCGCCGCCAGGATCTGCTGCAGCAGCGCCAGGCCCTCGCCGGCGCCGTCCGGTTCGGGCGGCAGGCCCAGGTCCATCGTCACCACCGCCGGCTGGTGGCGCCGCAACTGGGCCAACGCCGTCTCGCGCTGGTCGGCCAGCACCACCTCGTAGGCGTCGAAACTCCACCGCAGCTGCGTTTGCAGGCCGCAGTCGTCCTCCACCACCAGCAGTTTCTTCTTCGTCATCGCTCGTCTCCCGGTGCGCCGCCCGACGGCGGCCGACCCGCTCAGGCCGCCGCTGCCGCCTGCGCGTGCAACGGCAGCAGCACGCGGAAGGTGGTGCCGCGGCCCGCCTCGCTGACCACCTCCAGCTCGCCGCCGACCTCGCGGATGTACTCGCGGCTCTCGAACACGCCGATCCCCATGCCGGCCGCCTTGGTCGACTCGAAGGGCTTGAACAGGCGCTCGCGGATGAACTGCTCGCTCATGCCCTGGCCGGTGTCGCTCAGCTCGATCAACGCCGAGCCGCCGGCGCGCCGCAGCCGCACGGCGACGCTGCCCTGGCGTGGCGTCGCCTCGACCGCGTTCTGGATCAGATGGCCCAGCACCCGCTCCAGCCGCGCCCAGTTGGCCAGCACGCACAAGCCGGGCGCCGCCACCTCCAGCGTCGGCTGCGGTTCCTGCCCGGCGCGCGCCCGCACCGCCTGCGCCAGCAGCCGGTCCAACGCCAGCGGCGCCGGCAGCTCCTGCGTCTCGCTGCGCCTGAGCTTGCGCAGCAGCAGATTCATCTTGTCGACCGAGTAGCCGAGCGTGGCCAGCATGTCGCGCTGGAACTCCGGCTTGCCCTGGTGCTTCTCGGCGTTACTCAGCAGCAGACTCAACTGCGCCACCAGATTCTTCAAGTCGTGCACGATGAAGGTCGACATGCGGTTGAAGGACTCGAACTGGCGCGCCACCGCCAGCGAGTCGGCCGATTCGCGGTAGGCCAGATAACTGGCCGCCTGGTTGGCGGCGATCTTCAGCACGTCGCTGACCTCCCAGTCCAGCGCGATGCGGGTGCGCGGCGGCGCCAGCGCGACAAAGCCGAACAGGCGGCCGTGCAACATCATCGGCACCAGCAGCCAGAACCGGGGGGCCGCGTCCAGCCAGGCCGGCAGCTCGAGCCGACCGTGGCGCCCCGGCTCGGCGCGGCAGGCGGGCAGTTCCAGCACCCACTGGCGCGCCTCGAGGAAGCGACACAGGGCGCCGTCGGCCGGCTCGCGCGCCGTCTGCGGCGCCATGTTCCAGCCGGCCGCCGGCTCGAAGTCGGCGCCGTCGCGGCGCAACCACAGCGCGCCGGCCGGACTCTCGACCAAGGCCGCCACCGCCTGGATGCTGCGCTCGGCCAGCGCCGGGCCGTCCTCGGCCAGCGCGCGGGTGATGCGCAACCACTCCTGGCGGTAGTCGTAGCTGCCCTGGTAGAAATGCTTGCTGATGAGTACCTTCAAGGTCGCCCGCACGGCGCCGGAAAACAATACGCCGGCCAGCAACATGGCGGCGCCGAACAGCGAGGCCAGCTGCATCAGCGGCCCCCAGGCGCCGCCGACGTAGCGCAGGTAGTAGGCGCTCGACGCCATCGCCAGCAGATACGCGGCCGCGCCCACCAGCGCCGCCGAACCGAGGATCACCTGGCGCGACAACGCCAGGCCGGTGGTCCAGGCCGGATTGCGCGCGGCGGCCAAGGCCAGCAGCGGCGCCGTCAGCGCGTCGACGACGCCGCGCGCCGCCCAGATCTCCGGATTGATCTGGCGGAACAGCAAGGCGTCGCTGTAGAGGTAGAAATCATAGGCCGACAAGGCGCCTATGCCGAGGCAGGCGAACTTGATGCTCCAGCGCTCGCGCGGATCGGTGTTGCGGTACAACTGCTCGACCAGCAGCATGCCCAGCACCGCCAGCAGCAGCCGGGCGCCGATCGCGCCTTGCACCAGGGCCTGCGGATGCGCCGGCCACGCCGGCAACTGGCCGGCGCCCAGCTGCCAGACCGACAACAGGGCGATCAGCCCCAGCCAGGCACGCAGGCGCAGGCCGCCGCAGCCCTGCAGCCGCAGCAGCAGCAACAACCAAGCCACCGAGCGCAGCAGTTCGGGCAGCACCTGCAGCGGCGCGCCCGGCAGCGCCGCGCCGCCGCCGGCCGCCGCCACGGCGGCCCACAGCACTGTCAGGGCACAGGCGGCGCCGAGCGCGCCGGCGTGGCGCCGCGCCCGCCAATGGCTCAGCAGCGCGGCGGCCAGCGCCAGGAAGGCGGCGGCGGCGACGCCATGGCTGAGCGCGGCGATCCGCTCGGCCGGCCAGCTCGCCAGTAGCGCTCCCATTATCTGCTGCCCTTGCCGAACAACACCACCTGCACCGTCTCGATCAGGATCAACAGGTCAAGGAACAGGCTGTTGTTCTTCACATAGTACAAATCGTATTGCAGCTTGCGCACGGCGTCGTCGACCGAGGCGCCGTACTGGTAGCGCACCTGGGCCAGGCCGGTGACGCCCGGTTTGATGCTGTGCCGCACGTTGTAGTACGGCACGTCGCGGCACAGTTGCTCGACGAAATAGCCGCGCTCGGGCCGCGGCCCGACGAAGCTCATCTCGCCCTGGAACACGTTGAGCATCTGCGGCAGCTCGTCGATGCGCAGCTTGCGTATCCAGCGCCCGACGCGGGTGGCGCGCGGATCGTCGCTGGCGGCCCAGGCCGGCTTGCCGTCGCCCTCGGCGTCGACCCGCATGCTGCGGAACTTCAGCACCCGGAAGACGCGGCCGTGCAGGCCGATCCGCTCCTGCCGGTAGAACACCGGCCCGCCGTCCTCGGCGCGGATGCACAGCGCCGTCAGCAACATCACTGGCAGGCTCAGCAGGCAGATGGCGCCGCTGGCCAGCAGATCGAAGCAGCGCTTGACACCGGCGCGCAGGAAGCTCTGGTCGAAGCCGCCGCCGAAGATCAGGTAGCTCGGTTGCAGCGAATCGATGCGGATCTGGCAAGCCTCGCGTTCGAAGAAGGCCGCCGCGTCGGTCACCGCCACGCCGCCCAGCGCGCATTCGAGCAGTTGGCGCACCGGAAAGGCGCCGTTGCGCCGGTCGCCGACCGTCACCACGATCTCGCGCGCCTCGTGCTGGCGCGCCAGCGACAGCAGCGACAGCTCGGCCGGCAGCAGCAAGCCCTGCGCCACGCAGCGCGGCTCGCCGGCCACCGCGACGCAGCCGACCACGTTGAACTGGTGCAGGCCGAGGCGGTCGGCGGCCAGCTCGACGCATTCGCGGGCGATGGCGCCGTCGCCCACCAGGATCAGCCGTTCCTCCAGCATGCCCGACTGCGCCGAGGTGTACACCACCAGCCGGGCCAGCAGCACGCCGAGCGCGCCCAGGCCGAACACCAGGCTGCCGGCGCGGCCGAAGTGGATCGCCGGCACCAGGTGGACCAGCACGCTGAGCAGGGCGAAGCCGAGCGCGAACGAGGGCATGATGCGGATCAGCGTATGGCGCAGCTCCTCGCGCGGATGGTGCTGGTACATGCCCAGCGTGCTCATGCTGAACAGCAGCACCAGGGCGAAGGCCAGCGACGACAGATAGGGATTGCCCGCCGCGACGGCGTGGCGGCCGTCGAGCCACGCCAACGAGGCGCCGCTGGCCGCGCTGAGCAGGATCAACAGCTCCAGCAACAGCAGGGTGAAGGCCATTCTGGACACATAATGATGGAAAATCCTGATCACGACCGCCTCCCCGCCCCCGCCCGTTGCGGGTGCGTCCATCATGGCGGACTGTTCCCGCCGCCGCCTTGAGGCGCCACAATGGCCGCCGCGCGCCAGATCAATACGCTTGCAAATCGCTCGTCGCATGACAGCGGCGTGACAAATGGTCTATAGTCATGCTTCTTTACAGAATTCATCCCACACCATGAAATTTGATGTTGCTATTGTCGGCAGCGGACTGGCCGGCCTGTCGGTCGCCCTGCACCTGGCCGAAACGCGCACGGTCGCGATCATCTCCAAGCGCGCCCTGCAGGACGGCGCCAGCAATTGGGCCCAGGGCGGCATCGCCGCCGTGCTCGACTCCGGCGACAGCCACCGCCAGCACATCGACGACACCTTGGTGGCCGGCGGCGGCCTGTGCGACGAGGGCGCCACCCGCTACATCGTCGAGGGCGGCCGCGAGGCGATCGAATGGCTGATCGCGCAGGGCGTGCCGTTCACCCGCGACGACACCGCCGAACTGGGCTTCCACCTGACCCGCGAGGGCGGCCACAGCCAGCGCCGCATCATCCACGCCGCCGACGCCACCGGCCACGCCGTGCAGATGACGCTCGAGGAAAAGGTGCGCGCCCATCCGAACATCAGCCTGTTCGAGCACCATTGCGCGATCGACCTGATCACCTCCGACAAGCTGCAACTGGCCAAGGACACCCGCCACACCCAGCCCAAGTGCCACGGCCTCTACGTGCAGGACGAGCAAAGCGGCCAGGTGCTCACCTTCGCCGCCGAGCACACCGTGCTGTGCACCGGCGGCGCCGGCAAGGTCTACCTGTACACCACCAACCCCGACACCGCCAGCGGCGACGGCATCGCCATGGCCTGGCGCGCCGGCTGCCGCGTCTCGAACATGGAATTCATCCAGTTCCACCCGACCTGCCTGTACCACCCCTACGCCAAGTCCTTCCTGATCACCGAGGCGATCCGCGGCGAGGGCGGCCTGCTCAAGCTGCCGCCCGAGGCCGGCGCGGCGGCCGGCAGCCGCTTCATGCTGGCCCACGACGAACGCGCCGAGCTGGCGCCGCGCGACGTGGTGGCGCGCGCCATCGACTTCGAAATCAAGAAGCGCGGCCTCGACTACGTCCACCTCGACATCAGCCACAAGCCGGCCGCCTTCCTGATCGAGCACTTCCCCACCATCTACGCCCGCTGCCTCGAACTGGGCATCGACATCACCAAGCAGCCGATCCCGATCGTGCCGGCCGCCCACTACACCTGCGGCGGCGTGGTCACCGACCTGGCCGGCCGCACCGACCTGGCCGGCCTGTACGCCGTCGGCGAGACCGCCTGCACCGGCCTGCACGGCGCCAACCGGCTGGCCAGCAACTCGCTGCTCGAATGCCTGGTGATCGGCCGCGCCTGCGCCACCGACATCGTCGCCACGGAAAAGGCCGAAGTGCCCTACCTGCCCGACTGGGACGAGAGCCGCGTCACCGACGCCGACGAGGAGGTGGTCATCGCCCACAACTGGGACGAGCTGCGCCGCTTCATGTGGAACTACGTCGGCATCGTGCGCACCACCAAGCGGCTCGAACGGGCCCAGCACCGCATCGCCCTGCTCAAGGGGGAAATCGACGAGTACTACCAGAACTTCCGCATCACCCACGACCTGCTGGAGCTGCGCAACCTGGTCGATGTCGCCTCGCTGATCGTCAACAGCGCGTTGCAGCGGCGCGAAAGCCGCGGCCTGCACTTCAGCCGCGACTATCCGGACACCCTGCCCAAGGCGCTGCCCAGCGTGCTGACGCCGAACCGTCCGCCGCGCGCCGGCAAGCACTGAGCGGCCCGGCCATGACGCCCCCGATCAAAGCGCGGCAGCAGCCGCAAGCCCTGGTGCAGGCCCAGCTCGACGCCTTCAACGGCCACGACGTCGAGGCCCTGCTGGCCATCTACGCCGCCGACGCCGGCCTGTACCAGCATCCCGACACCCTGCTGGCGCGGGGCGCCGAGGCGATCGGCGCGCGCTTCCGCGCCCGCTTCGCCGCCGCCCGGCCGCACGCCCGCCTGCTGCACCGCATCGCCATCGGCAACCACGTGATCGACCAGGAGATCGTCGACGCCTGGAGCGGCGACGGCTGGAGCAGCACCGAGCTGGTCGCCAACTACGAGGTGCGCGACGGCCGCATCGCCCGCGCCTGGTTCATCAGCGGCTCCAGCACCAGCCTGCGGCCGGCGCAAACCACCGACATTCCCCGCCTGGAGGCCCTGATCCGCCGCTCCGGCCTGGCGCTCAGCGCCGGCTTCTACAGCGAGGCCCAGGCCAAGGCGGTGACCGAGCACGTGTTCGGCGTCGACAGCCAACTGATCGCCGACCAGAGTTACTTCATCATCGAGCGCGACGGCGAAGCCATCGCCTGCGGCGGCTGGAGCCGGCGCCGCACCCTGTTCGGCGCCGACCGCGCCAAGAGCGGCGTCGACGCCCTGCTCGACCCCGAGCACGAGGCGGCCCGCATCCGCGCCTTCTTCGTCGCCCCCGAGGTGGCCCGCCAGGGACTGGGCCGGCGCCTGCTCGAGCACTGCAGCGCGCAGGCCGGCGCCGCCGGCTTCCACGCGCTGGAACTGGCCGGCACCATGCCCGGCGTGCCGCTGTACCTGGCCTGCGGCTTCGCCCTGGTGGAGCAGTTCGAGATCGCCCTGGCCGGCGACGTGCGGGTGCCGCTGGCGCGCATGCGCAAGGCCATCGCGCCGACCGCGCCCGCCGCCTGAGGCCGGGCCGGCGGCCCAACAGAAGCGGCGCCGCCGCGCCGCCAAGCGGGCGGCGCTCACCGGCCTCAGCCGACGATGCGCAGCGAGTAGTCGGTGGCGCGGATGTCCTTGGTCAGGCTGCCGATCGAGATGCGGTCGACGCCGGTCTCGGCGATCGCCCGCACGGTGTCGAAGTTGATCCCGCCCGAGGCCTCCAGCAGGGCGCGGCCGGCGTTCAGCTTGACCGCCGCGCGCATCTGCTCGGTGCTGAAATTGTCCAGCAGGATCGAGCTGGCGTCGGCCGCCAGCGCCTCCTCCAGCTCGGCCATGGTCTCCACCTCGACCTGGATCGTCACGCCCGCCTCCAGACGCTTGGCGGCGACCACCGCCGCCGTCACCCCGCCGGCCGCCGCGATGTGGTTCTCCTTGATCAGGATGCCGTCGTACAGCGCCAGACGCTGGTTCTGTCCGCCGCCCACCCGCACCGCGTATTTCTGCGCCAGGCGCAGGCCGGGCAAGGTCTTGCGCGTATCCAGGATCGCCGCCGCCGTGCCTTCGACCACGTCGACATAACGCCGCGTCGCCGTCGCCACGCCGGACAGCAGTTGCAGGAAATTCAGCGCGCTGCGCTCGGCCGTCAACAGCGCGCGCGCCGGTCCTTCGATGGTGCAGACCAGGCTGTCGGCGGCCATGCGTTCGCCCTCGGCGTAGTGCCAGTCGACGCCGATGCTGCCGTCCAGGCAGTGCATCACGCCCTCGAACCAGGGCGCGCCGCACAGCACCGCGTCCTCGCGCACGGTGACGCGGGCCAGCGCGCGGCCGCCGGCCGGCACCAGCTTGCCGGTCAGGTCGCCGCTGCCGACATCCTCCAGCAGCGTCGCCAGCAGATTGGCCTGGAAGGCGGCGGTCAGCGCCGCGTCGAAGGGGGCGAATGTATTGCGCAGGGTGCTCATGCTGGACCTATTCCCGAAAACAGTTTGGCTTCTTTTGCCAGATCGGCGCCCGGCTGGACCTTGGCCTTCTTGGCGGCGGCGAAGTCGAGCATGCGATTGATCGAACGCACCGCCAGTTGGCCCACCTGCGGCTCGACATGGATCTCGTTGCCCATGTTCTCCAGCACCTCGGCCAGGTTTTGCAGGCCGTTCATGGCCATCCACGGACAATGCGCGCAGCTCTTGCAGGTCGCGCTGTTGCCGGCGGTCGGCGCCTCGATGAAGCGCTTGCCCGGCGCGGCGGCGCGCATCTTGTGCAGGATGCCGTTGTCGGTGGCGACGATGAAAGTGTCGGCGTCCATCGCGACGGCGGCGGCGATCATCTGCGAGGTCGAGCCGACCATGTCGGCATGCGCCACCACGTTGGCCGGCGACTCGGGGTGCACCAGCACCTTGGCGTTCGGGTACTCGGCCTTCAGCAGGTCCAGTTCGACGCCCTTGAACTCGTCGTGCACCAGGCAGGAGCCCTGCCACAGCAGCATGTCGGCGCCGGTCCGCTGCTGGATGTAGGACCCCAGGTGCTTGTCCGGCGCCCACAGGATCTTCTTGCCCTGGGCGTGCAGGTGGGCCACGATGTCCAGCCCGATCGACGACGTCACCATCCAGTCGGCGCGCGCCTTGACGGCCGCGCTGGTGTTGGCGTAGACCACCACCGTGCGGTCCGGATGGGCGTCGCAGAAGGCGGCGAACTCGTCGGCCGGGCAACCCAGGTCGAGCGAGCAGGTGGCGTCCAGATCCGGCATCAGGATGCGCTTTTCAGGACTCAGGATCTTGGCGGTCTCGCCCATGAAGCGCACGCCGGCCACCACCAGCGTCTTGGCCGCGTGGTCGCGGCCGAAGCGGGCCATTTCGAGGGAGTCGGAGACGCAGCCGCCGGTTTCCTCGGCCAGGTCCTGCAGGTCGGCGTCGACGTAATAATGGGCCACCAAAACGGCTTCGCGCTCCTTGAGCAGGCGCTTGATGCGTTCCTTGAGGGCGATTTTTTCGGCGGGGGAAGGTGTCGCCGGCGTGCGCGCCCAGGCGTGGGCGGTGCAGCTGGCGCCGTCTTGAGGATGTTCGTACTCGACGGACTTGATCAGTAAAGTTTGCATGGTGTTCGGTAACGTGTTGGCGACGTACAGAGGACCTACACTATCGCACATTGCGGCATTGTTTGCCGATGCCGGCGGCGGGGGGGGGG
>NZ_JAEMNU010000055.1:38030-54151 GCF_016461825.1 Rugamonas violacea
GGGGCCTGGCCGCCGCCGCCGTCGCAGCTGCTAGCCTTAGTCGATGCCCTGGCTGGTCAGGTAGTCTTCGTAGTTGCCGCGGAAATCGACGATCTCGTTTTCCTTGATCTCGATGATGCGGTTGGCCAGCGAGGAAACGAACTCGCGGTCGTGCGACACGAAGATCAGCGTGCCGGCGTATTTTTCCAGCGCCACGTTGAGCGACTCGATCGATTCCATGTCCATGTGGTTGGTCGGCTCGTCGAGCAACAGCACGTTGTGGCGGCCCAGCATCAGCTTGCCGTACATCATGCGGCCCTTCTCGCCGCCGGACAAGACCTTGACCGATTTCTTCACCTCGTCGCCGCCGAACAGCAGGCGGCCCAGGATGGAGCGCACGGCCTGGTCGTCGTCGCCTTCTTTGGTCCACTGGCCGATCCAGTCGGTCAGGATGGCGCCGTCGGCGAACTCCTCGGTCGGATCCTGCGGCATGTAGCCGACGTTGGCGTTCTCGGCCCACTTGACGCGGCCCTGGTCCGGCTGCAGCTTGGCGACGTCGCCGGCGATGCAGCGCAGCATGGTGGTCTTGCCGGCGCCGTTGGCGCCGATGATGGCGATGCGCTCGCCGGCCTCGACCATGATGCTGAAGTTCTTGAACAGCTGGCGGTCGTAGGCTTTCGAGATGTTCTCGACCTCGACGGCCAGGCGGTGCAACTTCTTCTCGCCTTCGAAGCGGACGAAGGGATAGGCGCGCGACGAGGGCTTGATGTCGTCGACCTTGATCTTCTCGATCTGCTTGGCGCGCGAGGTCGCCTGGCGGGCCTTGGACTTGTTGGCGGCGAAGCGGCGCACGAAGTCCTGCAGCTCGGCGACCTTTTCCTTGGCCTTGGCGTTGTTCGACAGCAGCTGGTTGCGCGCCTGGGTCGACGCGAACATGTACTCGTCGTAGTTGCCCGGGTAGATCTTCAAGGTGCCGTAATCCATGTCGGCGACGTGGGTGCAGACCTGGTTGAGGAAGTGGCGATCATGCGAAATGATGATCATGGTGGAGTTGCGCTCGTTGAGCACGTCTTCCAGCCAGCGAATCGTGTTGATGTCCAGATTGTTGGTCGGCTCGTCGAGCAGCAGGATGTCCGGATTCGAGAACAGCGCCTGGGCCAGCAGCACGCGCAGCTTCCAGCCCGGCGAGACGTTGCTCATCGGACCCTGGTGCAGGTCGATGGCCACGCCGGCGCCCAGCAACAGCTCGCCGGCGCGCGATTCGGCCGTGTAACCGTCGTACTCGGCCACTTTGCCCTCCAGGTCGGCGGCGGCCATGTAGTCGTCGTCGGTCGCCTCGGGATTGGCGTAGATGGCGTCGCGCTGCTGCATCGCCGCCCACATCTCGGTGTGGCCCATCATCACCACGTCGAGCACGCGCATCTCTTCGAAGGCGAACTGGTCCTGGCGCAACTTGCCCAGACGCTCGTTGGTGTCCAACATCACGTTGCCGCCCGACGGATCCAGATCGCCACCGAGGATCTTCATGAAGGTGGACTTGCCGCAGCCGTTGGCGCCGATCAGGCCGTAACGGTTGCCATCGCCGAACTTGACGGAGATGTTTTCGAACAGCGGCTTGGCGCCGAACTGCATGGTGATGTTGGCTGTAGATAGCATCTTAGGTGTGTACTTTACTGAATAAAATCATGCTGTTAAGCGGAAAGGCGACATTATACAGCACCGCCCACCCCGCCATAGGGGAATCAGGGGCGCAGCAGCAGCCGTTCGACGGCGGCGATCTGTGCTTCAGTATAGGCTTGTTGCTGCGGATCGCGGGTCAACAACTCGCCCATCGCCCAGGCATAGGTCATCCGGGCGCGCAGCGCCGCCTCGTCCGGCACCAAACCTTGGGCCACCAGCAAGTCCGCCAGAAAGCCCAGGCGCCGCTCGTGCACGCGGCGCAGCACGCCGGCCAGCTCGGGCAGGCGCGCCTCCAGATTGTGGATGGCCTCGTACAGGCGCACGTCGAGCTCGCCGACCTTGCGCAGCAAAAAGCGCAATTTCTCCGCCGCGCCGCCGGCGCACTGCTCCACGGCGAGGATGACCTGCTCGGTGGCGCGCGCCTCCCAGCGCTCCACCACCGCCAGCATGAAGGCGCCGGCGCTGTCGAAGTGCCAGTAGAAGCTGCCCCGACTGACGCCCAGCCGCTTGCACAGCGGCTCGGCCTTCAAACCTTGCGGTCCCTCGTCGCGCAGCACGGTCAGGCCGAAGTCGAGCCAGTCCTCGCGCGACAGACGTTGTTTCCCGGCAGGGAACTGGGCATGCATGGCGACTCCAAAGACGAGGAAGGGATCCGGGCCGGGAATTATAGCCGATGCCTTAGGTGTTGCAAGCCAGGCAAGTAGCACGTATAGTAAACCATACATACCGTATGGAATGCTCTTCGGTATGCCGATGTCGGCACCGCGCCGGCCCGTTTCAAGATCCACAATGGAGAAGAAGTCTATGTTCGCACGCGTCACCCACGTCCGGGCCAAGCCCGGCAAGCTCGATGAAGTTGTCGCCCTGTATCAGGAGGCCGTCATTCCCCTGCTGGAGCAACAGGACGGCTTCCACAGCACCTTCCTGCTGACCGACCCGGCCAGCGGCAAGGGCATGTCGATCACCTTGTGGGACTCGGACGCCGCCCGCCTAGCCGGCGACAGCAACGGTTTCCTGCTGCAACAGGTGATGAAGGTGGCGCCCATGCTGGCGGCGGCGCCGATTCCGGAGGGCTATATCGCCCTGGGCGCGGTCTAAGACTTCAATTGTTGCACGCGGCACACGAGACCGGCCGGGCTGGGCGCGCGCCGTCTCAGTCCTCCATGCAGGCGTCGATCATGTGGTCGTCGAAGCGTCGGTGCTTGGGCAGGCGCCGGTCGAACTGTCGCGCGGTCTGGTGGTTGGCCTGCTCGACCAGCAGCAGCGCGCTTTTCAGCGTGTCGCTCATGCATTTGGCGGCGGCCGTCATCGCCTCCATCGGCGAATTGGGTTTGGCCGCCAGACGGCGCCGGTGCTCGTTGCGCAGTTCGGTGGCGGTCCGCCATTGCTGATCGGCGGGCCGCTGCACCCATAAATCGCGCCAGGCGTTGCGGCCTTTGCCGCCGACCTCCAAGGCCATTTGGTGGGGCGACACGCGGTAGCCCCGGAAGAACAGCTCGTCCCCACGCACGCTGGCGTATTCCCAGGCGCCTTGGTAGAACATGCGCACTTGGCTGCCGTGCGGCAAGAACAGGCATTTCCATTGATAGCCGCGCGGCGGCTCGCTGGCTTTCTGCTGCGTGTCCATCCACAGCTTGAGCGCGTGCACCACCGCCTCGGTCGGCGACAACGTGCTGCCACACTGGCGCAAAAAATTTCCCAACTCCGCGAGCGCGGCGTTGGGGACGGCCGTACAGACCTCTCGCTCTTCCATGCTTTTTCTCCTGTCGGATTTGTCTCTTTTCGCCTCTTCCTGTCTGTTAGACTGGGCGGGCGCCGCCGAGTTCAAAAAAGACGAAAAGAGACAGGAAGAGTAGGGCAAAAGAGTACGAAAGAGCGAGAGGTCCAGAACGAACACCGGCAGCACCTATTCGGCGGCGGCGTCATGATTTTCTCAGCGAAATTTTGGCGCGGCAAATGGCGCCATTTTCCCGCACGCCGCGATGGCATTTCCGTTGACGCGGCGACGCCCACGCCCTCCTGTTGCTGTCAGCCCGCTGACTACTGCCGCATCCAGTCGCGCAGCTCGTAGTACCAGTAGGTGAGCTGGGCGGCCAGCAGGCCGGCCGGGCCGCCGGTACGCGGCAAGCCCCACTGTTCAAACTGCGCCAATGGCGCGCCGTCGCCCAGGATGGCGCGCGCCAGCACCTCGCCCGACAGGGTGGTCGGCGCCACGCCGTGGCCGCCGAAGCCCATGCCGTACCAAATCCCCTCCGGCAGCCGGCCCAGTTGCGGCATCTTGTGGCGGCCGTAGCTCATCATGCCGCTCCAGGCGTAGTCGACCCGCGCGCCGGCCAGTTGCGGATACACCTTCAGCATGTCCTGATACAGCAGGCGCGCCACGTCCGGCGCCGAACGCTCGCGGATGGAAATGCGGCCGCCCCACAGCAGGCGCGTGTCCTTGAGCGGACGGTAATAATCGAAGGCGAAGCGGGTGTCGTAGATCGCCGCCTGGGTCGACAAGGCCGTCGGCAAGCGCCGGCCCAGCGGTTCCGTCATCATCACATAGGTGGCGATCGGCAGGATCGCGGCGGCCAGTTTCGGATAAAGTTTTTCGATGTAGCCGCCGCAACACACCACCACCTCGCGCGCCCTCACCTCGCCATGCGCGGTGCTGACGCGCCAACCGGCGCCGTCACGCTCGATGCGCGTGACGCGGCTATCCTCGCGCACGCGCGCGCCGCCGTCCACCAGCGCGCGCGCCAGGCCCTGGGCATATTTGAGCGGATGAAAATGAAATGCGTTGGCTTCGAACAACGCGCCGAAATAGCGCTCGCTGCGCGCCAGTTCGGCGAAATCGACGCGACCCACATGCTGCCACTCGACGCCCAGCCGCTCGGCCATGAAGCGGCGCTGCTGATCCAAAATACGCTGGTCGTCGAACCAGTTGGCCAGATAGATGCCGGCGCTGGTCGCCTCGCAGGCGATGGCGTAGCGCTCGATGCGGCGGCGGATCAACTCCACCGCGTCCAGCGTCAGCCGATACAACTGCGCGCCGGCGGTGG
Organism: Rugamonas violacea; assembly: GCF_016461825.1. Lineage (GTDB taxonomy): Bacteria > Pseudomonadota > Gammaproteobacteria > Burkholderiales > Burkholderiaceae_D > Rugamonas. The sequence continues at coordinate 42,734 of NZ_JAEMNU010000055.1, forward strand.
CGCCGGCCGCCGCCAGCAAGCCGCGCTCGCCGAGCGAAAACCCGCCGAAGACAAAGCCGCCGTTGCGCCCGGAGGCGCCGTGCCCCACCGTCCGCGCCTCCAACAGCACGACATTGTTTTCACCGCGCTCCAGCAAGGCGAGCGCGGTGGACAGGCCGGCGAAGCCGCCGCCGATCACGCAGATCGCCGCCTCCTCCTTGCCGGACAGGGCCGCATACCGTTCGCCGCCAGCGGTGGCGCGGTAGTAGCTCTGCTCCGGCAGGGCCTCAGCCATGCGCCAGCGTTGGATAGTCGCTGATGTTCAGGTCGAAGCCCTCGGCGTCCGACAGCAGATGCCCCATGCCGCCATACGGCAGCGTGGCCCGCACCTTGATGTGGCCGAACGGCAGCCCGGTCAACACCGGGATCGGCAGCCGCTCGCGCAAATAGGCCAGCATGGCGTCGAAGTCGTAGCCGTTGTCCGCCGGCGTCAGGCGGTAGTTGGAAATGTCGCCCAACACCAGCGCCTGCTGGCCGTCCAGCGCGCCGGCGTACAGCAGTTGCAGCACCATGCGCTCGATGCGGTAGGGATGCTCGTTGGTGTCCTCGATGAAGACGATGCCGCCCTCGATGGGCGCGAAGTACGGCGTGCCGAGCAGATGCACCAGCATCGACAGATTGCCGCCCCACAGTTTGCCGCGCACATCGACCAGCGGGTTGCCGGCCGCCGTGCCACGCACCGTGTGCCGCGGGCCGCGCAGGCAATCCCAGAACTGCTTCAGCGTGTACTCGACCGGCTCCTCGCGGATGAAGTCGTCGCACATCATCGGGCCGGCGAAGCTGATGCGGCCGGTCTCCTTCATCAGGCCCATGTGGAAGGCGGTGAAGTCGCTGTAGCCGACGAACAGCTTGCCGCTGTCGGCCATGGCGCGGAAGTCGATCTGCGGCAGGATGCGGCTGATGCCGTACTGGCCGCGCAGCGCGATGACGATCTGCGCCTGCGGATCGGCGGCGGCGGCGTTCAGCTGCGCCAACCGGCCGGCGTCGCTGCCGGCGAAGCGCTGGAATTTCTGCGCCGGGTCGTAGTAGTTGTGGACCCGGAAGCCCTGCGCCTCAAGGCGGCGGATGCCCATGTCCAGTGCCGCCTGGTCCGCTGCGTAGCCGCCCGGTGCGGCGATGGCGATGCCGATATTGGATGTGCTCAAAATGTCTCGATCAAAGGTGGATGTCCCGGCCTCCGGTTGGCGCCTGCGCCGCCGGAGTTCTGCCCTGCGCCGCCATCTTACCGTGCAGATGGCCGTCGATCAAGGCGAGCAGGCGCTCAATCAGCTGCGGCGGCAGGTCGTGGCCCATGCCCTCGATCACTTGCAGCCGCGCGCCGGCGATGGCATGCGCGGTGTCGACGCCGCAGGCCACCGGCACCAGCGGATCGGCGGCGCCGTGGATCACCAGCACCGGACAGGCGATGCGCCGCAGCAGCGGCGTGCGGTCGCCGTCGGCGACGATGGCCACCATCTGCCGCGCCACGCCGGCCGGATACACGCTGCGGTCGAGCGAGCGCTCGATCAAGGCGCGCAGCTGGCGCTCGGGCGTCGGAAAGGCCGGGCTGCCGATGGCGCGGAACACCGCCGCCATGTGTTCGATCACCTGCTCGCGCCCGGCCGGACTGGCCGGCCGGCGCAGCATCGCCGCGCGCGCCGCGCCGGTCGGTCCGGGCAGGCCGCGCCGGCCGCTGCTCGACATGATCGAGGTCAGGCTCAGCGTGCGCTCGGCGTAACGGGCGGCGAAGATTTGCGCGATCATGCCGCCCATCGAGGCGCCGATCACGTGCGCCCGCGCCACGCCGAGGGCGTCGAGCAGGCCGCGCGCGTCCTGCGCCATGTCGGCCAAGGTGTAGGCCGGCCGCTGCGGCCAGCCGACCAGGTTTTTCAAGTAGGCCAGCGGCAGATTGGGCGGCTTGAACTGGTCGAACTTGCTCGACAAGCCGCTGTCGCGGTTGTCGAAGCGGATCACGAAGCAGCCCTGTTCGACCAGGCCGTCGACAAAGTCGTCCGGCCACGAGGTCAGCTGCATCCCCAAGCCCATAATCAGCAGCACCGGCGTACCGCGTGGATCGCCACTGGTCTCGTAGACGATGCGGATGCCGTTTGCCTGCACACTTGCCATAGCGGCGCTCCTCAAAATAGATGGGCGAGCATACCATTTTTGCCGCCTGTGCGGCGGCCGGCGGGCGCCACCACGCACCTGGCGATTCAGCCGCGGCAGCCCGGCGAACTCGCCTCGTTGTCGTGCTTGGGCGTGGCGTCGGCAGCGGCGCCGGCGACGCCGGCGACACCACCAAGCGCGGCGGCACCAGTGTTTGCGGCGGCATTGGCGCGCCGGCGCGCCTCGGCGGCGGCGGTGCGGCGCGCCGCGAAGAAGCGCTTCAGCATGGCGCCGCATTCGTCGGCCAGCACGCCGCCGACGGCCACGGCGTGGTGGTTGAGCTGGCTCGGCTCGAACAGGTTGAGCACCGAGCCGCACACGCCGGTCTTCGGGTCGCTGGCGCCAAACACCACCCGCGTCAGGCGCGCATGCATCATCGCGCCCGAGCACATCAGGCAGGGTTCCAAGGTCACATACAACTCGCAACCGGGCAGCCGGTAGTTGCCCAGCACCTCGGCGGCGGCGCGCAGCGCGACGATCTCGGCGTGCGCCGTCGGGTCGTGCTTGTCGATCGGCTGGTTGTAGCCGCGCGCGATGACCACGCCGTCCTTGACCACCACCGCGCCGACCGGCACCTCGCCCAAGTCGCAGGCGTGCTGCGCCTGCTCCAGCGCTTCGCGCATGAAGGCCTGCTCCTGCGCCGTGGGCTGGTAAGTGGCTTGGCAAGTGGCCGGCGTAATGGCCGCGGCAATGAGCGGGCAAGCCGGCGCCGCGCCTGGCGCTGCGGGCGCCGCCAGGTCCAGCGGCGCCACGGTGGCCGGTAGCGGTAGCTGCACCGGCACCGGCACCGGCTCAGCGTCGGCGCGGCCGTCCATCTCAGGCATCGGTGATCTCTGCCCAGCAGTTCGGCGTCTCGTGCAGCACCAGCTTATGCAGATGCAGGCCGGTGCCGAAACGGTCCTTGTAGGCCGCCTTGAGGATGTCGAAGGCGATCTGCGCCAGGTTCTCCACCGTCGGAATGCGGTCGATGGTGACGGTCTTGTGGCCCGGCAGCGTGGCCAGGAAGTCGCGCACCACGGCGTCCTTCTCGTAGACCAGGAAGGCGTGGTCCCACACGTCGACCAGGTGTTCCTTGGCCAGCGCCTTGATGTCGGAGAAGTCCATGATCATGCCGTTGTCGGAGTTGCCCTCGACCGAGATGACCTGGCCGGTCAGGGTGATCTCCAGCGTGTAGCGGTGGCCGTGCAGGTTGCGGCACTGGCTCTTGTGGTCGGGGATCCGGTGGCCGGCGTCGAATTCTAGCTTGCGTGTGATGGTCAGCATGGTTAAGGTATTTGTAAAAGTTTATGGGTTTGCAGGCTCAATTTCCAGGTCGGATTGCGCTTGCAGGTCTCGATCGCCAGGGTGGTGTTGAACGCGGCCAGCGGCCCGTCCATCGGCTGCACGAAGAAATTATCGAACTGCAATCCCTCGTAGGCCGCCAGATCCTGCCCCGTCTGCGGGATCACGACCTTGAGTTCGTTGCCCTTGTGGACCACCAGGGTGGCGCCCATCTTCGGGCTGACGCAGATCCAGTCGACCCCGGCCGGCACCGGCAGGGTGCCGTTGGTCTCGATGGCGATCTCGAAGCCGGCCGCGTGCATCGCCGCGATCAGCGCCGCGTCGAGCTGCAGCAGCGGCTCGCCGCCGGTGAACACCACGTATTTGTTGGCCGGATAGGCGGCCGGCCACAGGCCGTCGATGCGCGCCGCCAGCGCGGCGGCGGTGGCGAACTTGCCGCCGCCGTCGCCGTCGCTGCCGACGAAGTCGGTGTCGCAGAACCGGCAGACGGCGCTGGCGCGGTCGCTCTCGCGGCCGGTCCACAGATTGCAGCCGGAAAAACGGCAGAACACGGCCGGCCGCCCGGCATGGGCGCCCTCGCCCTGCAGCGTGTAGAAACTCTCTTTGATGCTATAAGTCACGGTGATTCCTGGTAGCGGGTCGGCCTGGGCAAGCAGGCAAAACCCGATTGACAACCCTCTATTATATGCCGTGCCGGCCGGCGGCAGGGAATCGGCGCATTTTCACCACAGCGGGGGCCGCCAAATGGCGGCCAGACCGGCCGGTTTGACATTGCGCAATGCTGCCAAAAAGCAATCACGTTATGGTCACACAGTGGACGGCGCCCCGTCCCGCGCTCACATCGGGAGATGCCATCATGACAGACACAGCGCACTCGGCAGTTTTGGCGCGCGCCATCGCCCTCCTCGCCGCCTGCGGCGCCGCCGCCCACGCCGCCACGCCGCTGCCCGAGCAGCTCGACGCGCCGCAGGCGCTCGGCGAGCTGCTGCTGATCTGCGCCACCGCCCTGCTGTTCGTCGCCATGGCCATGCTGTGGCGCCACCGCCACCAAGCCGCCACGTTGGCGGCGCTGCGCGCCAAGCTGGCCCACGAGCTGCACTGCCGCACCATCGCCGAGCAGGCCCTGCACGCCGCCCACAACCAGCAATGGCAGCGCGCCGCCCTGCCCGAGTGCATCAAGGAGAGCGAACGGCAGCGTATCGCCCACGACATCCACGACGACCTCGGCCAGAACCTGCTGACGCTCAAGCTGGAGGTCTCCGCGCTGCGCCAGGCCAACGCCGGCCAGGCCGCGCTGGCGCCGCAGCTGCAACGCATCGAACAGCACCTGGAGCTGAGCATCCAGTCGATGCGCGCCATCATCAACGAACTCAGCCCCGTCGGCCTGGAGGCCGGCCTGGCGACGGCGCTGCGGCACCAGGTGGACGAATTCAGCCGGCTGAGCGGCATCGACTGCCAACTGCAGGCCGACCAGGCGGCGCTCGACGCCGTGCCCGACGACAAGGTCGACGCCATGCTTTACCGCATCCTGCAGGAATCGCTGTCGAACATCGTGCGCCACGCCCGCGCCACCCAGGTGCACATCGCGCTGTGCCGCCAGGCGCGCAGCCTGACCATGACGGTCAGCGACAACGGCATCGGCATGCCCGGCGCGCCGGCGCGTGGACTGCTGGGCATCCAGCGCCGCATCACCCAGGCCGGCGGCCAGTTCAACATCGCCAGCCAGCCCGGCCAGGGCACCGCGCTGTCGCTGTCGCTGCCGCTGGCCGAAGTCGGCGCGCACTGATACGCCGCGGTGGCGAAGCCTTGCGACACCTCAAGTCTGGGCAAGGCGGTCGACAGCACAATTTGTTCTGGCCCGCCAACTTTGTTCCCCCCGCCCACAGTCCGGGCGCCGGCGGCCGCCCACCACAAGGATTGAGAATGAACAACAGACAGCAGGTCCAGCCCACGACCCCGTTCGCGCCGGCCGACTCGCAGCACGGTTTCGCCCTGAGGCTGATGGAGCTGCTGGTGGTGCCCACCTTCGTGATCGACACCGACTGCCGCGTGCTGATCTGGAACCGCGCCTGCGAGCGCCTGACCGGCGTCGCCGCCGCCGAGGTGCTCGGCACCAGCGAACACTGGCGCAGCTTCTACCAGGAACAGCGCCCCACCCTGGCCGACTTGGTGGCGCAGGGCCGCACCGGCGAGATCCACACCATGTACGACCACCAGGCCCACCGCAGCGAGGGCGGCGACAACCTGTGCGCCGAGAACTGGTGCGACATGCCACGGGCGGGGCGGCGGCGCTATCTGGCGGTCGACGCCAGCCCGATCTGCGGCGCCGACGGCCAGCTGATGGCCGTCGTCGAAACGCTGCGCGACATGACCGACGAGAAGAACGCCCAGGCGGCGCTACAACAGTTGGCCACGCGCGACGGCCTGACCGGCCTGGCCAACCGGCGCTGCTTCGACGACACCCTGCTGGCCGAATGGCAGCGCGCCACCCGCCAGCGGCAACCGCTGTCGCTGCTGATGGTCGACGTCGACAACTTCAAGCAGTACAACGACGCCTACGGCCACCTCGGCGGCGACCAGTGCCTACAACGCATCGCCAACGCCGTCGCCGGCGAGATGCGCGCCAACGATTTGGTGGCGCGCTACGGCGGCGAGGAGTTCGCCGTGATCCTGCCCAACCAGTCGCTGAAGGGCGCCGCCATCGTCGCCGAACGGATCCGCCAACGCGTCGAACAGCTGCACCTGCCCAACCTGGGCAGCGCGCAACACGTGGTGACGGTGAGCATAGGCGCGGCCACCGCGCTGGCGGCGCCCGACACCGAGCCCTGCCTGCTGGTGGCCACCGCCGACGCCGCCCTCTACCGCGCCAAGCACATGGGCCGCAACCGCATCAGCCTGCCCGTCAGCGAAGCGGTCTAAAGCGCCACATCAGGCGCCCCAGGGCACGTAGTTGAGCGCCTCGGGCATCACGCCGACCAGCGAAGCGACGTACTCGGCCGACTCGGAGAAGTTCACCAGCAGCGCCTCGCGCGACACGCCGATGGCCAGCGCGTGCACCTGCCAGGCCAGGCCGGCGGGGTCGGGCGCGCGGTTCAGCACGTGCTGGTACAACTGGGTCACAAAGGCCTCGTCGCCCAGGTTGCCGCCATAGCGGGTTTGGAACTCCGGGCTGTTGATGAAACCCAGCGCCACCGAGGTCAGCGGCATGCCGGCGTCGAGCTTGGCGATCCAGAAGCCCAGTCCGACCTCGTCCGGCGCCCGCGCCAACGCCGCGCCGTACAGCCGGTAGGCCTGGCCGGCGTGGCCGTCGGCGTCGAGCGCCAGGGCGGCGTCGGCGAAGCGCAGCCGCTCGACGCCGCTCAGCGTGTCGACACCGCCGTCGCCGACGTTGTCGCCCACGACGAAACCGCCGGCGCCGCGCGCCACCGAGAAGTTGGCCCGCGGACCGGCGTAGACCAGCGTATCGATGCCGGCGCCGCCGTCGACCACCTCGGCCCCGGCGCCGGCCCGCAGGAGGTCGTTGCCGGCGCCACCGACGAGCGCATTGCCGAAGGCGTCGATCTGCAGGGTGAAATCGTCGACGATGCCGCCGACGCCGTTGTCGGCCACCACGCGCAACGCCAGCACGCCGGCGTCGCCGCTCGCCGGCTTGCCGGAAAACACGCCGGTGGCCGCGTCGAAGCCCAGCCAGGCCGGCAGCGCGCCGCCGCCGACCTGGCTGGCGCTCAGGTGCACCGGCTGGCCGTCGCTCTGCGTGTAGCCGACGGCGGCCAGGTCGAGCTTGAAGCCGTAGCCGATCTGCACGCGCTGGTCGGCGATGGGCGCCGCCTGCTGCGGCAGGTCGCCCAGGTTGACGCTGCGGTCGGCGAAGCGCAGTTGCTCGATGCCGACCAGGCGGTCGTTGCCCTCGCCCAGCACGCGCCACACCCCGCCCGCGTCGAACAGCAGGTAGGCCGCCATGGCCTTGCCGAACACCACGCTGTCGCGCCCGGCGCCGCCGTCGATGACGTCGTCGCCGCCGCCCTGGTAGAAGGTGTCGCCGCCGGCGCCGCCGGTCAGCGTGTCGCCGGCGTCGTTGGCGTAGATCAGCGCGCCGCCCGAGCCGGCCAGCGCCTTCTCGATCACCACGTTGTAGGCGATCGAGATGTTGCCGTAATCATATCCGCTGGAGCTGAAGTGGCCGGCGCGCAGGTCGATCGTCACGTAGTCGCGGCAGGCCGAGAAGTCGAAGGTGTCGACCCCGCCCGCATCCCAGACGCATTGCAGCGCGCTGCTGTCGTCGAAGCGGTAGACGTCGGCGCCGGCGTGGTAGGTGGTGTTGGCGCCGTACAGGTATTGGATCGCCTGGATGTCGTACAGCATCGGCGTGACATTGTACTGGCCGCTCATCTCGTGTCCGCTGCCGTCCGAATAGGCCATCAAGGTGTAGTCGGTGTTGTCGAACGCGCCGGGCAGGTACGGTCCGCCGATGCTGCTGCCGGTCGAATTGTAGTTGCCCGGGTGCTTCAGCCCCAGCGTGTGTCCCAGCTCGTGCAGCAGCACGGTCGGGCCGTAGCTGCCCGGCGTGAACACCGCGTTGTAACGGTCGGCGTTGTTGGTGTACAGGGTGACCGGGCCGTGGCCGTTCGGCAGGTAGGCGTAGCCGCCGCTGGTCTTGCCCTGGTCGTTGGTGCCGATCTGTATATCGCCGAGCAACCAGGTCTTTTCGGTAAACGTGATGTTGGCCACCGCCGCCCATTGCGCCAGCGCGTCGCGCACCGCCGCCTGTTGCCCGGTCGACATGGCGACGAAACCGGCGCGGTCGCCCGCGCTGGCGTCGTAGGGCGCGTACTGCATGAAGCTATAACCCAGCGAGACCGGCGTGTGGGCCTGCTGGTTCCAACTGCTGTAGACCAGCGCATCGATCGCGTTGTTGCCGGTAGTTAAACTCATCATGCTTTCCCAGGAGAAATAGTTACTTTGGGGATAATAACACACGTTCCGCCCTGTTCTTTCTGGGCGGAATATTCTATTCTGGCGGCCGACTCGCCCGCGTCGACGGGCGGGCACTTCCCAACAAAGGAGCAAGCGTGTCAACTTTCATCCGTATCTGCGCCCTGGCGCTGGCCGTACCCGGCCTGGCCCATGCCGCGCCGGCCGAACCGGCCGCCGCCCCGGCCGACCTGCTGCCCTTCAAGGCCAGCGAAACCACCCTGCCCAACGGCCTGCGGGTGATCGTCGTGCCGACCGGCTTCCCCAACCTGGTGTCGGTGCAGATCCCGGTGCAGACCGGCTCGCGCAACGAGGTCGAAGCGGGCAAGTCCGGCTTCGCCCATTTCTTCGAACACATGATGTTCCGCGGCACCAAGGACTATCCGCCCGAGAAGTACCAGGCCATCATCACCAAAGCCGGCGCGCGGCAGAACGCCTACACCAGCGACGACCTGACCAACTACTACACCACCTTCGCCAAGCAGGACCTGGAAACCGTGCTCAAGGTCGAGGCCGACCGCTTCCAACACCTGTCCTACGGCGAGGACGCCTTCAAGACCGAATCGCGCGCCGTGCTCGGCGAATACAATAAGAATAGCGCAAATCCACAGTCGAAGCTGTTCGAAGTGATGCGCGACGCCGCCTTTGAGAAGCACACTTACAAGCACACCACCATGGGCTTCATCAAAGACATCGAGGATATGCCCAACCAGTACGCCTATTCCAAGGTGTTCTTCGACCGCTGGTACCGCCCCGAACGCACCACCATCATCATCGCCGGCGACGTCGAGCCGGCCCGGGCCGTCGCCCTGGTGCGCAAGTACTGGAGCAAATGGCGGCGCGGCACGGCCCAGGCGCCGGTGCCGGCCGAACCGCCGGCCAAGGGCGCGCTGTACCGGCACGTGCCATGGCCGACGCCGACCCTGCCGCTGCTGTCGGTGTCCTTCCACGCCCCGGCCTTCTCCACCAAGGCCAAGGACCAGGCCGCGCTGAGCCTGCTGTTGTCGCTCTCCTTCGGCCGCACCTCGCCGCTCTACAAACGCCTGGTGCAGGACGAGCAAAAAGTCGACCAGCTGTACGACTACACGCCGGGCCGGGTCGACCCGACCCTGGCCACCATCGGCGCCCGCGTCAAGAAGATCGACGACACCGTCTACGTCCGCGACGCCATCCTGCGCACCGTCGCCCAGCTGCGCAGCACCCCGGTCGGCGAGCAGAACCTGGCCGACGCCAAGTCGGCGCTGAAATACGGCCTCGTCCGTTCGCTCGACAACACCGAACAGATCGCCGGCACCCTGGCCTCCTTCGTCCACTACCAGCGCGCCTACGGCACCATCAACCAATACTACCGCCTGATGGACAGCCTGACCCCGGCCGACCTGCTGGCCGCCGCGCGCACCTACCTGGTCGACGACGGCATGCTGGTCGCCACCCTGTCGCACGACGCCATGCCGGCCGCCATCGCCGCCCCGCCCAAGCTGGCCGAGCTGGCGCCGCCGTCGGCGCCCGCCGATTTCCCGCTGCTGGTGCAGCAATCGGCGCTGCCGCAGATCCGCTACAAGCTGCTGTTCTCGGCCGGCTCGGCGCATGATCCGGCCGGCAAGGAGGGCCTGGCCGCGCTGACCGCCGCCATGGTCGGCTCGGCCGGCTCGAGCGAACGCAAGATCGACGAGGTCGCCAAGGCCCTGTTCCCCATCGCCGGCAGCTTCAGCGAGCAGGTCGACAAGGAAATGACCACCTTCACCGCCAACATCCACAAGGACAACTGGAAGCGCTTCAACGCCATCGCCCTGCCGCTGCTGTTGGCGCCCGGCTTCCGCGAGGAGGACTTCCGCCGCCTCAAGGACGCGCAGAAGAACGCCCTGCAGCTGGACCTGAAGGACAACAACGAGGAAGAGTTCGGCAAGGAGCGCCTGCAGGCCAACGTCTACGCCGGCAGCGGCTACGGCCACCCCGTGCTGGGCACGCTGAAAGGCATCGACGCCATCACCCTCGACGACGTCAAGGCCTTCTGGAAGAGCGCCTACACCCGGGGCGCGCTGCGGGCCGGCATCTCCGGCGACGTCAGCGCGGCCATGGGCGCCGAGCTGAAGCAGGCGCTGGCCGCGCTGCCGGCCGGCGCCGGCCTGCCGAGCACAGCCGTGCCGGTCGGCAAGGCCGCCAAGGGCCTGCAGATCGAGATCATCGAAAAGCAGACCCGCGCCACCGCCATCTCCTTCGGCCTGCCGCTCAGCGTCACCCGCACCCACCCGGACTTCCCGGCCCTGTGGCTGGCCAAGACCTGGCTCGGCGAGCACCGCGCCTCCAGCGCCTATTTGTACCAGCGCATCCGCGAACTGCGCGGCATGAACTACGGCGACTACGCCTACATCGAAGCCTTCCCGCGCGGCATGTACCAGTTCTTCCCCAACCCCAACCTGGGCCGCAAGGCGCAGCTGTTCGAGGTGTGGATCCGTCCGGTGGCGCCTGAAAACGGCCACTTCGCGCTGCGCGTCGCGCTCACCGAGCTCGACAAGCTGATCGCCCAGGGCCTGAACCAGGAGCAATTCGAGGCCACCCGCGACTACCTGATGAAAAACGTCTTCGTGATGACGGCGACCCAGGACCAGCAACTCGGCTACGCCCTCGACGCCCAGTGGTACGGCACGCCCGAGTTCACCAGCCTGATGCGCGACGGCCTGGCGCGCCTGACGGTGGCCGACGTCAACGCGGCGATCCGCAAGCACCTGTCGGCGCGGGACCTGTCGGTGGTCATCATCACCAAGGACGCCGCCGGCCTGAAGGACAAGCTGGTGTCGGACGCCTTCTCGCCCATCAAGTACGACGGCAACAAGCCGAAGGAACTGCTCGACGAGGACCAGCTGATCGGCGCGCGCAAGCTCAACATCGCACCCGAGGCGGTCACCATCACCCCGGCCGCCAAGGCCTTCGCCGAGTAAGCCAGGTCAAGATGGCGCCAAGTTAAGCAAGCCCACAAGCGCA
>NZ_JAEMNU010000055.1:54169-66689 GCF_016461825.1 Rugamonas violacea
CCCCCCCCCCGGCTCTGCGCCTTTGGGTGGTTTGATCGCCGCCGGCGCCGCAACCTACGGCAAGCCGCCGGCCCGCGACTATTTCAGCGCCTCAAGCCGTCAATCGAAAGGATTGGCGACGGTGCTGACCACCGGCGGCGCCAGCGTGGCCGGCAACTCGGCCTGTTCCAGTGTCGCCAGCACAGCGCCCAGCAACTGATGCAGGGCGCGGGCGTGGGCCAGGCCGACCTGGTCCATGGTCAGATCCACATCGCCGCTCAGCGTGACGCGGTCGACGCGGTTCTCCACCATCAACTTGCCGACATTGAGCACATCGGCCTCATTGGCAAACGGTACGAATTTACGCATGCTCCCCTCCCCTTAGCTCTTGGCCTTGCGTTGACGAATGTTCGGCAAGCGCAGCACCGTGTCCTTCTGTTGCGCCGACAAGGACGGTAACAGATTGATGCCGACCTTGCTTTCCAATTCGGCGATACTCAACACCTGATACTCGGTGGTCGACTTGTTCTCGATGAAGAAGGCGGCGCCGGCGCGCTGGCGCGGGCTGTACACCACCTTGTACAAATGGCTGGGCACCAACACCTTGCCGATCTTTTGCAGATTGCCGCCGATAAAGGCCGGCCCGGTGATCACATACAGATCGCCCTCCTTGAGCGCCATCTTGCGCACCGCGCCCTCGATGCCGGCCCAGATGTGGCGGTTGTTGTCGCCGTCCTGCGGCACCATGTTCGCCAAGGTGAAGCTCTGATGCTGGCTCTCGCGGTCCGGCATGTCGCCGTTCGGCGCCATGTGGCCCCGGTCGAAGCCGCTGCGGGCGTAGTCCGACAGTTCGGCGCGCTGGCCGGACGGCAGTTGCGCCTCGGCGTGGAAGGAATTCTCGCGCGACAGCTCCTGCGCGGCGGCCAGATTGCCCGCCGTCAAATGCTCGGCCGACCACAAGGGCGTGCGCGTCAAGCCCGAATGCATGACGCCGAACACGCCGTAGCACAGCTCGGTCGTGGCGCTGGCCATCTTCTGGTTGCGGATCTCCGGCAGGCGGCCCTCGACGTAGTGGGCCGGGCAGTCGCCGGCGGCGGCCACGGCGGCCGCCAGCAAGCCGCACGCCAACATGGCGGCGGCGATAGTTTTTTGCATCATAAGTCCCTGGATGTCGCGTTGATGGTGCGCGTGGCCTATTGATTCAGGTCAACGCAGCGGCATTCTAAGGGACACTAGTCATTTGCAACAAACCCCGCGCGATTGAAATGGATCGGGCGCCGTTGCGTCGGGCGCCGCCGCGTCGGGCGCCGCCGCAATCTAGGCAAGGCCGCTCGATGCAAGCAAACGCCGCGCCACCGCTCCCACTTCCAGCGCCAGGGCCGGCGGCGCCAGCACCGCGAAGTCGAACGGCAGGCCGGCCAGTTGCCGCGCCAACCAAGCCAGGTCGTCCGACTGGTTGTGCAGCAACACGCCGTCGGCGGCCTGCTCGAACACCCCCAGCGTCGCCGGCAAATGCCGCCGCGCCGTCGCCAGTTCGGTCTTCAGCAAGACCGTGGCGGCGAACTGGCGCGGCAAGGCCGCCACCGACAGGCGCAGATGGGCCAGCACATCGAAATCGTCCGGCCGCGTGAACTGGCCGGCCCGCGGCACCACCGCCACCACGCGGTCGAGGCGGAAGGTGCGCAGCGCGCCGCGCAGATGGCACATGCCGGCCGCGTACCAACAGCCGCCATACCAGGCCAAGCCGTAGGCATCGAAATCGCGCGCGCTGTCGACCCCGCCGGACCGATAATGCAGCCGCACCCGCCGCCGCGTCTGCGCCGCCGCGCTCAGGCCGACCAGCGCGGCGTTGCTGTGCGGCGCGCCGCCGGGCCGCGACAAGTCCAGCTTGACCGCCCCGTCGATGGCGCCGACCCGCTGTTTGAGCCCGGCCGGCATGATCCGCTCCAGCTTGGCTTGCGCGCTGGCCACCGCCGGCGCCGCCTCGGCCAAGCCCAGGCTGCGCGCCGCCAGCAGGCCCAGCGCCAAGGCCAGCGCCTCGTCGTCGGTAAACATCATCGGCGGCAATTTGAAGCCGGCCACCAGGGAATAGCCGCCGTGCCGGCCACGCTCGCTGACGATGGGGATGCCGATCTCGTCGAGCATGACGATGTAGCGGCGCAAGGTGCGGCCGTCCACCGCCAGTCGCCTGGCCATCTCGGCGCCGCTCAGGCGGCCATGGGTTTGCAGCAGCTCCAGCACTGCCAGCACGCGGGTGGTCGGGTGGTACATGTGGCGGCACGTCCAGGGGAGAGGAAAACCTGGCCCGGCTAAGCGGCGTCAGCCAGGCGGCGATCGATCACTGCGCAAGCAGATGCCGGAAGGTCGGCTCGATATTTTTCGCATGCAGGAATCGCACGATGTCCTCCAGGGTCGCGTCCCGCAGCAGCAAGCCATCCGGCGCCGAAGCGCGCTCGGCCGAGGGCGCGCCGAGCGGCGCCACGCTCACCGCCGATGCCGACGCCGACGCTGGCGCCGTGCCGTGCAAGTGCCGCAGCGTCTGCACGGCGTGCAGGAACTGCGCCGCGCCGATGCTGTGCAAACCCTCCAGGAAGGCGCTCTGCGCGGCAAACGGCGGCGCCATCTCCAAGCCCGACTCGTCGGCGAAGGACGCCCCCAGGCCCGGATGGATGAATGCCGCCCAGCGTCCGGTGCCCTGGTGCAGGCAAGGCGGCAACTCGACCGCCGCGCTGGCGGCGTCGGGCCGCAGCGGCATGTCCGGGAAGTAGGCCACGCGCAACAACTCCAGGAATTGTTGTACCTCAGCCACGGGCGTGGGCGTCGCCAGCGACAGCCAAAGAGCGTAACCGTTGGCGCCGGAAATACTCACCGCCGGCGCCGGCAAGCCAAGCTGGGCCTGCAAGGCGTGCGCCACCTCGCACAGGCGGCTCCAATGCTCCGCCTCCTCGCGCTCGACCATTTTGTCGAAGGCAATGACAATGCCACGCGTCAGGCCGTCGGCCGTGCTCAGACTGATGCCACGGCTGCTCTGCCCCAGCATGTGCTGCGCCAGCGATGCCGCCGACGGCGCGTCCGCCGGCAGATACAGGCGGGTCAATTCCGAAATCAATTTTTGCATCTATTTCCTTAAAGTCAGACCTGTTGCCGCGGCAGTGTGCGTCGACAACAGCTTGATCCCGCCATTTTGACACATGGGCCATCGCCGCCGGATTGAAGCCGGTATCGAAGCCGATATCGAAGCCGGTACCGAAGCCAATTTTAGGCGCGCGGAAATAGCTGCCGTCAGGACATTGTCCTTAATGAATTGATAAATCCGACGTTTGCGCCAGAAACAATTGAAACAAATCGATGCTTGTTGTGCGCGCCGCCACCGTCTAGTCTGACCAAGGCGTCGCCATGCGGCCACGCCCGGGCATCCCTATTTCCAGACGAAAACACCACCCATGTCGCATCCGAATCTACAATTCTTACCCCTACCCAGCGCCCTCAGCGGCAAAGCCCTGCTCGCCTGGCGCAAGGACGCCGGCTGGGCCAGCCCGGCCTCCCGCGACGAACCGCTACATCCCAACGGCAAAGTGCAATGGGTCAGTGTCGTGGCGGGCAAACAACGCGCCGGCATCGCCCGGCTGGAGCTGGCGCCGCCGGAGTTCTGCTATGTCGCCGACCTGATTATTGCCAGCAAGTTCAGGCAGCGCGGTATCGGCAGCTGGTTCCTTGGCGCGATCGAGCAATTTGTTCACAGCCACGGCATCAAACGCCTGCTGTTGCGGCCGGAGGCGGGCACCGAGGCCTTTTACACCGCCAGGCAATTCATTAGCGATCCCTACGTGCCCACCTTTCTGAAAAAGGACTTGCCCCCGCTTCAACGCAAGCTGTTCATCGGCCGGCCGACCTGAGCGCTCGCGCCATGAGCGCTTGCGCCCGGCCGGCTAAGCGGCGGGCTGGTCGCGCGCCTTCAAGCGGCGCAGCTGCGCCGCCTGGTAGGCGCCGAAGCCCTCATTGAACAGACAACGGATCAAGGGATCGTCGACCACGTCGGCGTCCGCGATTTCCGCCTCGATCGCGGCGTCGAACTCCACGTCGTTGATGCGCATATACATCGAGGTGAGCGATTCGCCCAGCGCCAATCCGGCATACAATTTCGCCATGGGAATCTCGGTGGTCCAGGCCAGCGGCTCCGCCGCCTCGGCCAGGCGCTCGATCCCGTCGCCCTCCAGTCGATAGTGGAAATGCAGGCCTTCGCCGGCGTGGTCGTAGACCGACAAACGCCACAGCCGCGCTTGCTCGAAATAGCTGTCTTCCGGCAACTCCATCTCACGGTATTTTTCAAGCAGGCCGGAGCGGCAGTAGGCCAGCACCAGCTCGGTTTGCGCCGCCGACAAGGTCGGAAAACGCCGCGCGATCGACGCCGTGCCCGGCGCCGCCAAGTCCGCCTGGTACCGGTAGTCGAGATCCTGCTCGCCGACCGGCAGCACCCAGGCCAGTGGCGCGGCCGGCTCGATGGTGTCACGCGCCAACAACATCGACACCGAGGGATTCAACCTGACCACCCGCGTGTTCGGCAGCGCCGCCTCGATCTCGCGCTGAAACTGCGCATAGCTGATCGGGAAGAAGGCCTGGTTGTACCAGGACCAGGGCTCCTGCACGAATTGGCAGGAGCTCGGCACCACATAGCGGGGATTGAGCACCGTTAGCTCCTCGATCCAATCCTCCGGCAAGGTCGGCGCCGCCGGCTCCGCCCGCGACGGCGACAGCACGGCGATCTCGCGCATGGTCTGAAACGGCCACAACACCATGTCCCAGGGCGCGTACTTGGCCAGCTCGGTCAAGGCGTCGGGCGCGATCCACGAATCGACGACGTTGAGCACGTTCAAACCGGCCGCCTTGATCTGGAACATCGAATCGACGTCCGAATCGAGCGCCTCGCGCGGAATCACCTCGAACGGCCCGACCTGCACCGCCTGGTTGACCCGCAAGGACTGGACGTTGATGAAACCCAACTCGCGCACCATCGCGAACAACTCCTCGAACAAGCAGTAGATATAGATCGGCGTTTCGCGGTGCAGGAAATCCAGGCTCTCCAGCGAGCAATGGTCATCGTGGAAATGCGAGATGAACACGGCCGCCAGCTTAAGCTCGCGGATCTGCGCGTGGTCGAAGCGCACGTCGGGAAAGGCGTGGCAATTGCGGCTGAAGGGATTCTCGAAAATCGTGTCGAAGGCGATCAGCGTCCGCTCGCATTCGAAAACGTAGCCGGCGTGGAGAATTCTGGATATTTTGAGTGTCATGTGTTCGGCTGTATTGGGGCGGTTCAAAGCGGCGGCGCGCGCGCCGGCAATGGCCAAAGCGCAAATTATGACCGCTTTGATGGCCTTTCACCTATTCAAAGCAAGAACATGGCGACAGCAAAGCAAAAAACAGGGCGGAATCCGCCCTATATCGCCGTTATGCTGGCTCCAAGTCGCCCGCCGACGTCTCAAATCATCCCCTGGAGTAGATCAAATGAGTCAAACCGCCAATCTCTGGCTGTATTTTATTGTCGTCTTCGGCGTCGTCGCCCTGCCCGGCCTGGACATGGCCTTTGTCATGGGCAGCGCCATGCTGGGCGGCCGCCGCTCCGGCTTGGCGGCGGTGGCCGGCATCGTCGCCGGCGGCGTCTGCCATTTGGCCATGGGCGCCCTGGGCGTCGCCGTCGTGCTGCGCCTGTGGCCGCCCCTGTTCAAACTGATGCTGTTGGCCGGCGCCGCCTACATCGCCTGGATGGCCTGGGGCCTGCTGCGCAGCGCCGACGCCTTCCATCCGGGCGGCAACAGCGCGGCGGGCGACGCCATCTTGCCGCGCGGCCAAATCTTCCGCCGCGCCATGCTCACCAGCCTGCTCAATCCCAAAGCCTACATCTTCATGTTGGCGGTGTTTCCGCAGTTCCTCAAACCCGACCACGGCCCGCTGTGGCTGCAATCGGGCGTGCTGGGCAGCATCACCGCGCTGACCCAGACGGCGGTCTACGGCGCGCTCGCCGTCGCCGCCAGCCAGGCCAACGGCTGGTTCGCCGCCCATCCCGGCGCCGCCGTCGTCACCGCCCGCGTGATGGGCGCGCTGTTGCTGCTGACGGCGGCGCTCAGCGTCAGCCAAGCCGTCTGATCCACGCTTCGCGGCAGCGGAATAAAGGCGGCTCAATCCGGGGCGAACGACAACAAATAGCCGGCGCCAAGCCGCCCTTGCCTGAAACAAAGTGCATTGCAACATGCATGGCGAGTAGTTATAATGAGAATAGTTCGCATTCGCAAATGAATGCACGCAGTATCGGTCCCAGCCAGGTCGCAATCTCCCAGCCAGTGACGCCTCATCTTTAGACGCCACCCCACGCCAGGAGTTTTGCATGTCGCGCCGTATCCGCTCGTCCGTTTCCGCCCTATCCTTCGCCCCCTTCCGCCAGCCGCCGCGCCGGCAAGCACTCACCCTGGCCGTGTCGCTGGCGCTGGCCCAGGCCGGCGTCTACGCCCACGCCGCCGACTTGGGCGCCGACGTCGGCGCCGCGCCGGAAGCGGCCATGCCGATGGTCACCGTCAGCGGCAGCAACGGCGACGGCGCCCGTTACGCCAGCAGCGGCGCCTCGGCCAGCAAGCTCGACATCACCCTGCGCGAAACGCCGCAATCGATCTCGCAAATCAGCCGCGCGCGGATGGACGACTTCAAGCTCGACAGCGTCAACGACGTGCTCGCCAACACCACCGGCGTGACGGTCGAAAAGGTCGAAACCGACCGCACCTACTACACCGCGCGCGGCTTCGACATCATCAACTTCCAGTACGACGGCGTCGGCATTCCCTTCGTCTTCGGCAACGTCATGGGCGACCTCGACACCGCCGTCTACGAGCGCGTCGACGTGGTGCGCGGCGCCAACGGCCTGAGCGCCTCGACCGGCAATCCCTCGGCCACCGTCAACTACCTGCGCAAACGCCCCACCGCGCAATTGCAGGCCGCCGCCGAGCTCAATGTCGGCAGCTGGGGCAAACGCCGCGCCGAGGCCGACATCTCCGCGCCGCTCAACGCCAGCGGCAGCGTCAAGGGCCGCGCCGTGCTGGTGCAGCAACAGGCCGATTCCCACCTCGACCGCTACCACGCCGAAAAAACCGTCGGCTACGCCATCGTCGAGGCCAAGCTGGCCGCCGACACCGTGCTCAGCATCGGCCACATCAGCCAGGACAACAAGACCAAGGGCGGCATGTGGGGCGCGCTGCCGCTGTACTACACCGACGGCAGCCGCACCGATTACGCCGTCGGCACCAACACCTCGGCCGACTGGTCGCGCTGGGACACCCGCAACAACACCAGTTTCGTCGAGCTGAACCAGGGCCTGGGCGGCGATTGGAACCTCAAGTCCACCCTCAGCCACAGCAACATGGCTTCGCGCGGCAAGATGTTCTACGTCTACGGCGTGCCCGACAAGACCACCGGCGCCGGCCTGTTCTCCTACCCGTCGATCTACCGCGCCGACAACCGCCAGACCGTGCTCGACGTCAACGCCAGCGGCGAAGTCGCGTTGGGCGGGCGCCAGCATGAAGTAGCGCTCGGCGCCAGTTGGTCGCGCTCGCGCCTGAACGACGTCTCGCTGTACGGCCGCGGCATCGGCACCGCGCTGAGCCGCGCCGACGACTTCACCGGCGCCTATCCCGAGCCGGTATTCGACGCCGGCACGGCCGGCAGCCAATATGAGGACAAGCGCAAGACCGTCTACGCGGCGCTGCGCCTGAACCTGGCCGACCAGCTCAAGCTGCTGGCCGGCTTCAACTCGACCAAGGCCGACTCCAGCGGCACCGCTTACGGCGTCAGCGCCTACAAGTCGGCCAGCAAGACCACGCCCTACCTGGGCGCCGTCTACGACCTGAGCAGCAATCTGAGCGGCTACGCCAGTTACACCAAGATCTTCAACCCGCAGAGCGAGATCGACAGCCGGGGCCAGCCGCTGGCGCCGGTGATGGGCAGCAATGCCGAACTGGGCCTGAAAGCCGACCTGCTCGAACACAAGCTGTCGGCCACCGCCGCCGTGTTCCGCGTCAAGCAGAACAACACCGCCGAGCAGGCCGGCATGATCGACGGCCGCAACTACTATCGCGGCATCAACGCCGAGTCGACCGGCGTCGAGCTGGAACTGTCCGGCCAACTGGCCAAGGGCTGGACCGCCAGCGCCGGCCTGACCCGGCTGTCGATCAAGGACGATGCCGGCCAGGCCAGCCGCCTCTACGTGCCGCGCACCCTGCTGCGCGCCAGCACCACCTACCGCCTGGCGACCTTGCCGGCGCTCAAGCTGGGTGCCAGCCTGAACTGGCAAAGCGAGGCCAAGCGCGCGCCGGAGGAAGGCTTCGTCGCCCGCCAGTCGGCCTACGCCGTGCTCGGCCTGATGGCCAACTATGAAATCGGCTACAACGTCAGCGTCGCGCTCAATCTCGACAACGTGACCGACAAAAAATACCTGGCCAGCCTGTACTGGAACCAGGCCTACTACGCGGCGCCGCGCAGCGCCAGCGTCAGCGTGAAGTGGACCTACTGAAATGCCGGCGATCAAATCACTGCGTCCCGCCCTGGTCGTCGTGCACCGCTGGTTCGGCTTGGCGGCGGCGCTGTTCCTGTTCATCGCCGGCGCCACCGGCGCGCTGATCTCCTGGGACCACGAGCTCGACGCCTTGCTCAATCCCCAACTGTTCAGCGCCCACAGCGGCAACGCCGGCTTGGCGCAGATCCCCGGCGGCGAACTGGCCAGCCGGCTGGAGGCGGCCGAACCGCGTCTGCGCGTCGGCTACCTGCTGACCGAGGTCGAGCCCGGCCACACCTCGCTGCTGTCGGTCGAAGGCCGCGTCGACCCGGCCAGCGGCCAGCCCTACGAGCTGGGCTACAACCAGGTCGCCGTCGACCCCGTCACCGGCCAGGTGCAGGGCCGGCGGCAATGGGGCGAAATCTCGCTGAGCCGCGAGAACCTGCTGCCCTTCCTCTACAAATTGCACTACACCATGCACATCCCGCCCGGCTGGGGCATCGAATTCGGTGTCTGGCTGATGGGCCTGATCGCCATCGTCTGGGTGCTCGACTGCTTCATCGCGCTATGGCTGTCCTTCCCCAACTGGCGCAGCTGGCGCAAGTCCTTCGCCTTCCGTTGGAGCCAGGGCGGCCACAAGCTCAACTTCGACCTGCACCGCTCCGGCGCCGTGTGGATCTGGGCGCTGCTGCTGATGGTGGCCATCACGTCGGTGTCGATGAACCTGAACGGCCAGGTGATGCGCCCGCTGGTGTCGGCCTTCTCCACGCTGAGCGCCAGCGCCTTCGACAGCCGCCTGCCGCAGCCGCCGGAAAAGCCGATCGAAGCCGTGCTCAAGCGCGAGCAGATCCTCGCCCTGGCCAAAACCGAAGCGCGCAAGCGCGGCTGGACCGAGCCCGCCGGCGGCATCTTCTACGCCTCGGCCTACGGCGTCTACGGCGTCGGCTTCTTCGCGCCGGGCAACGACCACGGCGACAGCGGCCTGGGCAACTCCTGGCTCTACTTCGACGGCAGGGACGGCAGCGCGGCCGGCGACAGCGTGCCCGGCAGCGGCAGCGCCGGCGACATCTTCATGCAGGCCCAGTTCCCGCTGCATTCCGGCCGCATCATCGGCCTGCCCGGCCGCATCGTCATGTCGACCCTGGGCGTGCTGGTGGCGATGCTCAGCGTGACCGGCATCATCATCTGGCTGCGCAAGCGACGCGCCCGCGCCACAGTCCGGCAGTAGGCGTGGCGTCACAAGGCAGCAAAAGGAGCAAAGCCGGGCGCAATTGAAACCACCCGCAGGCGCAAACCTGGGGTCGGACCCCGCGGGGTCCGACCCCGGCTCGCCGCCTTTGGGTGCTTCTATAGCCGCTGGCACCTCAATGCCGTCCACCGCCAATTACAGGGTGGCGCGGAAGCGCAAATAGTCGTCGGCGCTCTGCCGCGGCCGCTCGATCATCGGCAAATGGCCGACGCCGGGCATGACGATCAACTGCGAGCGCGGCAGCAGTCCTTGCAGCACCGCGCCGCTGCCGACGTGGATCACCCGGTCCTGATCGCCCCAGACGATCAAGGTCGGCGTGGCCAGCCCCTTGACCCGGCCCTCCAGCGAATCGGCGGTGAACTGCTTGAAGATCTTCTCGGCCAGCGGCGCGTTGCGCATCGGCTCCTGCGCCAGCGCCCTGACGATGGGGCCGGGGATGAAGGGCGGATCGCTCATCACGAAGGCGAAGGTCTCGGCGAACTCCTCCTCGTTGTGCGCCACCAGCGGATTGCGCCCGGTGCCGACGTAAATGTCGCCCAGCTCGCTGCGCGGCGCGCTCCACACCCCGGCCGGATCGAGCAACCACAGACTGGCCACCTCATCCGGATGCAGCACCGCGTAACTCATGGCGATCTGGCCGCCCATCGAACTGCCGCCCAAATGCAGGCGGCGCAACCCCAAGGCCTGCGCCAGCGCGCGCACCCGCTCGGCCTGGGCCGCCGGCAGATAGTCGGCCTCGGCCGGATGGGCCGACTCGCCGAAGCCGGTCAGATCGGGCACGATGACGCGGAAATGCGGCGTCAACTGGCGCGCCACGCGGAGGAAATTGTCCTTGTTGGCGCCAAAGCCGTGCAGCAGGATCAACGGTTCGCCCCGGCCACCCTCCAGATACACGCTGTGCAGGCCGCCCGGCAGCTCGACCTCCTTGCGCACCAGGCCGGCGCGTTGCCGCTCCGCCTGGATGGCCAAACGGGCCGCCTGCTCCGGCATCGCGTACACAAAGCCGGTGGCGGCCACCGGCACGGCGATCGCGGCGCCCAAGATCCATTTCCATACGCGCATTCCATTCCCCCGAGTCAATAAGCTATCAAAACTCTAACATATTCCATTCATCAAGAGAAAACCGTCACCGTCGCGCCACAGCCGGGCCGGTCTGACTGTTTTTGCAAGCTTTCATCTCGCCAAACGCCGCAAAACGTGGATAATGCCGACACCCCCACTTCCTTCAAGAAAAGCGGACAACCATGAAACAGAACTACATCAACGGCGCCTGGGTCGACGGCGCAACGGCGGCAGCCAACATCAACCCCTCCAACACCGACGACGTCATCGGCCACTACGCCCAGGCCGACGGGCAGCAGGCCCAACTGGCCATCGCCGCCGCCGCCGCCGCCGCGCCCGGCTGGGCCTTGTCCAACGTGCAGATGCGCGCCGACGCCCTCGACAAGATCGGCAGCGAGATTCTGGCCCGCAAGGAAGAGCTCGGCATCCTGCTGTCGCGCGAGGAAGGCAAGACCAAGCCCGAAGGCATCGGCGAAGCGGCCCGCGCCGGCGCCATCTTCAAGTTCTTCGCCCAGGAATGCCTGCGCCTGCGCGGCGACAAGCTGCCCTCCGTGCGGCCGAATCTGGACGTCGAGATCACCCGCGAGCCGGTCGGCGTGGTCGGCATCATCGCGCCGTGGAACTTCCCCATCGCCATCCCGGCCTGGAAGATCGCCCCGGCCCTGGCCTACGGCAACTGCGTGCTGATCAAACCGGCCGAACTGGTGCCCGCCAGCGCCTGGGCCCTGGCCGAGATCATCAGCCGCGCCGGCCTGCCGCCCGGCGTGTTCAACCTGGTCATGGGCCGTGGCAGCGTGGTCGGCCAGGCCCTGCTGAACGACCGCCGCGTCAACGCCATCAGCTTCACCGGCTCGGCCGCCACCGGCGCCAAGGTGGCCCAGGCCGCCATCGGCCGCATGGCCAAGGTGCAGATCGAAATGGGCGGCAAGAACCCGCTCATCGTGCTCAACGACGCCGACCTGGCCAACGCCGTCAACTGCGCCGTGCAAGGCTCCTTCTTCTCGACCGGCCAACGCTGCACCGCGTCGAGCCGGCTGATCGTCGAAAAAGGCATCTACCCGGCCTTCGTCGCCGCCGTGAAGGAGAAACTGGCGACCCTGACCATCGGCGACGCGCTCGCCGCCGGCGTCGACATCGGCCCCGTGGTCGACGCCAGCCAGCTGGAACAGGACATGGAATACATCCGCATCGGCCGCGACGAGGGCGCCACGCTGGCCTTCGGCGGCGAGCGGGTCGACTGCGCCACGCCCGGCTTCTTCCTGCGTCCGGCCCTGTTCACCGACTGCAGCAACGACATGCGCATCAGCCGCGAAGAGATCTTCGGCCCGGTCGCCAGCGTGATCCCGGCCGACAGCTACGAGCACGCGCTGGCCCTGGCCAACGACACCGAGTTCGGCCTGTCGAGCGGCATCTGCACGACATCGCTGAAGTACGCCACCCACTTCAAGCGCCACGCCCAGGCCGGCATGGTGATGCTCAACGTGGCCACCGCCGGAGTCGACTACCACGTGCCGTTCGGCGGCACCAAGGGCTCCAGCTTCGGCTCGCGCGAGCAGGGCACCTACGCGGCGGAGTTTTTCACCACCGTCAAAACCGCCTACTGCGGCGTCTAGCACTTGCCGACGGCAATGCCGATCGGTCAAAAAACCCACAGACGCAAATCTGGGGTCGGACCCTCAGGGTCCGACCCCGGCTCT
>NZ_JAEMNU010000055.1:66704-115859 GCF_016461825.1 Rugamonas violacea
CCCCCCCCGGCTCTTTGCCGCTGGGTGGTTTTGAAAGCCGCTGGCGCCCAAACTGAACGCCATGCCCGTCATCCGACGGGTTTTTTTTGCCCGACGCCGGCCGCCGTGCTCAGCCCTGCTTCGCCACCTTGTGCAGCGCGGCCAGCAGCCGGTCGACCTGCGCCTCCGTGGTGAACAAGGACGGTGTCACGCGCACGCAGGCGCCCGAGGCCAGCCCGTCGCGGTGGATGGTGAACACGCCGTGTTCCGCCACCAGCCGCTTGGCCAGGGCCACATTTTGCGCCAGCGTCGCCTGTCCCTTCAAACGGAAGGCGGCGATCGCGCTGCTCAAACGCGGGTCGGCCGAGGCCAGCACTTCGATGCCGGCGATCTCGCGCGCCGGCTCGACCCAACGGTTGCGCAGCCCTTGCAGGCGCGCCTGCTTGTTGGCCACGCCGATGCGCTGGTGCACCTCGAAGGCCAGCGGCAGCGCCAGGAAGGCGGCGAAATTGGCGGTGCCCGTGTGCACGCGCGTGCGCACGTCGTCGCCGTCCTGCTCGCCCATGTAGGGATCGATGTCGCGCACCCGGCCGCGCTTGATGTAGACGGCACCCACGCCGACCGGCGCGCCGATCCACTTGTGCAGATTGATGCCGACGAAGTCGGCCTGCAGGTCGGCGATGCGCATGTCGAGCTGGCCGACGCCGTGCGCCGCGTCGACGATGACGTCGATGCCGCGTTGCCGCGCCATGCGGCTGATGTCGGCCACCGGCAGTTGCATGCCGTTGCGGTGGTTGACCTGGGTGATCAGCAGCAGCTTCAAGCGCGGATGCCGCGCCATCGCCTTGGCGTAGCAGTCGATCACGCTGTCGTGGCTGAACGGCTCCGGCAGATTGATCGACACCACCTCGACGCCACGGCGCTGCTTGAGCCAGCGCATGGCGGCGATCATGGCGTCGTAGTCGATGTCGGCGCACAGCACCACATCGCCCGGCGCCAGGCGGTTGTAGCCGCCGATCAGCGCCTGCAACGCCTCGGTGGCGCCACGGGTCAGCACGATCTCGTCCACCTCGACACCCAGCGCGCCGGCGGCGCCGGCCCGCGCCGCCTCAAACTCGGCCGGGTAATCGCGCCGGGCGTACCAGGAAGAATCGCGGTTCACCGTCGCCGTCAACGCCTGGTAATTCTGCAGCACGGGCCGCGCCATCGCGCCCCAATAGCCGTTCTCCAGTTGCACCACGCGGTCGGTGACGTCGTACAACGCGGCCACGTCGGACCAGTAGCGCCGGTCGCTCGCCAGCGCGGCCGGCGTCACTCCGGCTGGCGCGCGCGGCACGCTGGCCGCCAGTTGGGCCAGCGTGGCAGCCGGATCAAGCGACGGCGCGGCGGCACGCGCGCCCAATGGAACCAGGGGCAGCAAGGCGCCGGCGCGCAGCCAGCGGCGCCGGCCTTGGTCGGCGCTCACAATGTCACCCGGGCCGGCGCGCACGGCGCCGCGTTGAGGGTGGGCCGCGCGGCCGCGCTGGCGAGTTGGCTGGCTTTTAAGCTCATTGCAATGTTTTCTGCCGAAGGCATGATTGAACTCTGTCGTTGACGCCACCCCAGCGTATGCAAGCGGTATGTCAGGCGTATGACTCACCATAACAGAATGTAAAAACTTTGACAATTCGGCAATGTTACCCGGCAAGCGCACGCGGCGCTTCGACACCATCCGGCGTGACACCAACGCGACGCCTAGACGGGCCGCGCGTTCAGCCGGGCGTCGAGCAACTCGACGACGCCTTGGCGCCGCTTGTGCGCCGTTTCATAGCGGCGCAGCGCGCGCAGGTCGGAGCGCGACAGGCGGTCCAGCCGCGTGCCGACCTCCTCCACGGTCAAATGGTCGTAGCGGGCGATCGGCAGATCGTGGTCGGCCGTCGCGCCGCCCTGCTCCAGCGCGTGGCCGCCCTGGGTTTCGCCGTATTCGGCGCGCTGCTTGTTGACGATGCGCGCCGCCACCTCCTCCTCGCGGCCCGGATAGCGGCCCTCCTCCTTGAATTTGCTTTGCAACTCGCGGTACTCGCGCTCCCGTTCGGCATCGGCTCCTTTGGGCATGATGGTCTCCCTACTCGTTTAAATAGTCGGACCATCTTACAAAGGCGGCGCGCCGGCGGGCGCACGCCTGCCCGCCCAGCCTTGCCGCCGGCGCGTTTCAGAAAAAAAGAAGACAGTCAAGCACTGCAACTAGTGTTGCAACTCTACAAAGAAATATTGCTAGATCTGCACGGCGCTCGCTGCTACACTTGGCCGGCCCGGAGGAGACACCGGCTTGCACAAGGAACGCCAATCAGCGGCCTGAACCGGCGATGGCGACGACAAGAGACAACAACAATAAGTGCCTAATGAATATCGCAAACATCAAAATCGGCTACCGGCTGACCATCGCCTTTTCCCTTACAACATTGATGCTGGCCGTGGTCGTGAGCATGGGCGCGGCCGGTTTGCGTCGTACCGGCGCCGAGATCGAACAAACGGTGCATCAGCGCTACGACCAGATCAGCCTGCTCAACCAGCTCAAGGACGCGCTGGAGAGCCAGGCGGCCGGACTGCGCGACCTGCTGCTGGCCGGCGACGCCGAGCAGGCCGAGCAGCTGGGCCGCATCGAGCAGAGCGGCAAGGTGGTCGAGCAATTGTTGCTCCAGTTCGACGCGCTGGCGGCCCCGTCCGGCGCCGGTGCGCGCGCCGCGCCGTCGGCCGCGCCTTTCGACAACGCGGCACCGCAAGCGGCACAGATAAACAGCGCGGCGCCGCAAGCGGCACTGCGTGAGGCGCGCGCCCGCTACCTGCCCGGCCGCGACAAATTGCTGGCCCTGCTGCGCGGCGGCGAGCGCGACCGCGCCATCGCCCAGCTCTACCAGCAAACCGGGCCGGCCCACGCCGCCGCCATGGCCGCGCTCGACGAATTGATCGCCGTCCAGGTCAAGCAGATGCGCGAGGGCGGCGCCGAGGCCGCGC
This sequence comes from Rugamonas violacea, assembly GCF_016461825.1. Lineage (GTDB taxonomy): Bacteria > Pseudomonadota > Gammaproteobacteria > Burkholderiales > Burkholderiaceae_D > Rugamonas. Next base: position 69,678 of record NZ_JAEMNU010000055.1, read on the forward strand.
AACAGGCGCGCACCTTCGGCGCGGCGATGCTCGCGCTGGGCGTGGCCGGCGGCCTGCTCAGCCTGCTCACCGCCTGGTACATCACGCGCGGCATCGTGCGCCCGATCAACCACGCCGTGCGGGTGGCGCGCACCGTCGCCGCCGGCGACCTCAGCTCGCTGATCGAGGTCCGCTCGCAAGACGAGATCGGCCAGTTGTCGCAGGCGCTGCGCGAGATGAACGCCAGCCTGGTCGGCATCGTCGGCGAGGTGCGCGGCGGCACCGACACCATCGCCACCGCCTCGGCCGAGATCGCCGCCGGCAACCTCGACCTGTCGGCCCGCACCGAGCGCCAGGCCGGCGAACTGGAGGAAACCGCCTCGTCGATGCAGCAATTGACCGCCACCGTCAAGCAGAACGCCGCCCACGCCGAACAGGCCAACGCGCTGGCCCGCTCGGCCTCGGCGGTGGCCGGCCGGGGCGGCGCCGTGGTGGCCCAGGTGGTCGGCACCATGGCCAGCATCAACGGCGCCTCGCGCAAGATCGTCGACATCATCGGCGTCATCGACGGCATCGCCTTCCGCACCAACATCCTGGCGCTCAACGCGGCGGTGGAGGCGGCGCGCGCCGGAGAACAGGGTCGCGGCTTCGCCGTGGTAGCCAACGAGGTGCGCGTGCTGGCCCAGCGTTCGGCCGCCGCCGCCCACGAGATCAAGGCGCTGATCGCCGACTCGGTCGAGCAGGTCGACGCCGGCGCCCGCCTGGTCGACCAAGCCGGCAGCACCATGGACGAGATCGTCGCCAGCGTGGCGCGGGTCACCGGCATCATGGGCGAGATCGCCGCCGCCAGCCGCGAGCAACTGTCCGGCATCGAACACGTCAACCAGGCCATCGCCTCGATGGACCAGACCACGCAGCAGAACGCCGCGCTGGTCGAGCAGGCCTCGGCGGCCGCCGCGACGATGCAGCGGCAGGCGGCCCACCTGCTGGGCGCGGTCGGCGTGTTCAAGCTCGGCGCCGACCGGGGCGGCGGGCGGGCCGGCGCGCCGCGCACCGAGCGGGCGCCCCCCGCCGTCGCCAGCGTGACGCCGCTGCGAAGCCGGCGTGGCCGGCAGCAACTGCCGGCCGCAGCCGCCCCGCCACGCCAGCGCGCCAATGGCGCCGAATAATTAAATTTCCATCATGTAATTTTCAATTCCTATTGACAATTTTCATGATGGCCATTTTCACCGATGGCACGATCAACTCTCCCACCACATCCGGAGATCACCATGTTTCACCGTCAATCGCACTACCTGCTTGCCAATCCGGCGCCGACGCCGCGCCGCCACCCGCCACGCCTGGCGCTGGGCGCGGTGCTCGCCCTGCTTGGCGCCAGCGCCGCCGCCCAAGTGACGTCGATGCGCACCTTCGGCGACTACGCCGTCGACGGCGCCAGCGCCACCACGCTGGTCGACAACTGGACCCCGGCCAACGGCGCCGTGACGCTGTTCTCCTACGACAACCGAACCGAGCCTTACAGCCACAGCAGCGTCGCCGACGCCCGCGTCTATCTCGGCGGCGGGCCAAACACCGTCGACGACTTGAGCCAGGCGCCGGCGGCGGCACCCTCCGGCTTCACCCTGCTGCTGAGTAGCCTGGGCCTGGTCTGCACGCTGGCCGCCCTGCGGCGGCGCCGACCGCGCTGCTACCCGGCCTAGGTTTGCCGGCCGCCCACTTGTGTAAAAACAAGGAGGCGGCTTTTAATTAGCATTTTCTTAAGCGTAATCATGTGGCAATCGATATAATATTGGCAATTTCACGTGCCGCCGCCGCGCCGTGCCGGCACGCCGATAGTCATTCACCACATGGAGATCCACATGCGCACTGGCAAAACCAAGTTCAACCACCCCCTCACCAGCGCCCGTCTGGGCTGCCTGGCCGTCGGCGCCGCGCTGAGCTGCCTCAGCCCGGCCGCGTCGGCCACGATCGTCTCGATGGAAGCCTGGGCCAACTACGGCGTCAACGGCAACGAGAGCGCCCCGCTTTCGAGCGGCCTGGGCTTGTCCGGCACCTCGGTCGACGTGCTCGACTTCAGCGGCGCCAACGGCAGCCAGACCGGCCTGCACAGCTATGGCGACACCAGCGGCAACTTCGGTAGCCGCGCCTCCGGCTCCGGCGTCTACAATGTCTACGGCGGCTTCCGCGTCGAACAGTGGATCACCAACACCAGCGCCGTCTCCCAGTTCGGCAGCTACCACTTCCAGATCACCCCCGGCATGCTGCAAAACAGCATCGGCAGCGCGCTGACCGGCAACCATTACGTCGAGTCCGGCCTGCTCTTCGACCTCAGGCTCGGTGACACCTCGGTGTGGGCCAGCGGCGGCTACTTGCACAGCGACGCCTCCGGCAGCCGCTTCGGCGTCTTCGGCGACACCTCGCTGTATGCCGGCGGCGGCACCCTGTACAACGTGCTGGGCCAGTCGCGCGACATCGACCTGGGCGTCATCACCGCCGGCCAGACCATCAAGCTGACCTACACCCTCACCACCTCCGCCAGCGGCTACAGCGCCGCCGGCGCGGACCGCTGGGTGCCGCCGAGCGACTTCGTGGTGCCCGAGGGCTGGTATAACTGGGACGGCTGCACCCGCGGCATGGCCGCCGCCGCAACCAACGGCGACGGCTGCGTGGTCGGCCCCGGCGACGTCGTCCACACCGACGGCCATTGGCTGCCGGGCGACGTCAGCGGTTCGCACGCCAGCTCGGGCGATCCGTTCAGCGTCCATCTGGCCGACCACAACATGAACTTCAACGTCAACGGCGGCAGCAACACGTTTGGCCAATTGACCATGACGCCGGTGCCGGAGCCGACCGGCTACGCCATGCTGTTGGGCGGCATGAGCCTGATGGGCGTGCTGGCCGCGCGCCGCCGCCGGCGCGACGGCCGCTGAGAGTGCCCGCGCCGGCGCGCCCGAAACGGCCGCCGGCGCGTCTTGCCCGCCGCGCCAATCGCCGTTCCAATCCCGCCGTCCTACATCAACTCCTCCAACGCGGCGCGCAGCTGCGCCATGTCGTCGACCACGCGCAGCGCGCCGGGGAAGTCGTAATGCCGCGTCAGCGCGTTGCGCAGGATGATGCAGCGCAGCCCGGCGGCACGCGCCGCCTGCAGGCCGCGCGGCGAATCCTCCACCACCACGCACTGCGCCGCCGCCAGCCCGAGCCGCTCCAGGCCGAGCAGATACGGCTCCGGCGAGGGCTTGCTGTTGACGTAGCACTCCTGCGTCAGCACGAATTCGAAGTGCTGCAGCAGCGACAGGCGGCGGTGGATGATGTCGAAGTGTTCGGCGTGCGAGCTGGTCACCACGCCCATGCGCAGGCGCGGCGCCAGCGCCGCCAGCAGCTCGGCCACGCCGGCGATGGCCGGAATGTGCTCGGCCGCCAGGCGCTCGCTGTACTTGCGGTTGCGGCCGTCGCGCAGTGCGGCGATTTGCGCCGCCGTGATCCCGCGCGCCTCCAACAGATGCCAGGCGCCGCAATTGTCGACCAAATACCAATCGAAGAACTGACGCTCGCTCAGCGCGATCCGGTGGTGCGCGAACAGCTCCCGATTCGACTCGTAGAACAGCCTCTCGGTGTCGACCAGCACGCCGTCGTTGTCCCATAAAACCCCAGCTAAGCCAGCCAACATAAGCCGCATCCCTTCCAGCGCATGGCAAAAACGGCCATTGTACCCGGCGCGGCAAGCATTGATGGCCTTCGCTTGCCGTGTGTGCAATACTCCACGCTGTGCTCCGATAATCACAGCTATATGGCCGTTACAGCATTTGCCCACCGCAGTCTGAAATTCCGCATGACCGGCGTCGTCGTCCTGCTCGTCCTCGCCGCCACCGTGGTGGTGACCTGGGTCGCGCTGATGCTCGCCGAGCACGACATGAAGGCCATCATCGGCGACCAGCAGTACGCGCTGCTGTCGGGCGCCGCCGCCAACATCGACGAGCAGCTCAACGCCCGCCGCCAAATGCTCGCCGCGCTGGCCGAGTCGGTGCCCGGCGACGTGCGCGACCACCCCGGCCGCATGCAGGAGTTCATCGACCGCCACCCGACGGCGCGCAAAGCCTTCTACAACCTGGTGGTCTTCGACGCCAAGGGCGAGCTGGTGCACGACGAGCGCCACCACGAGGCCGGCGCCGGCCTCAACGTCGCCGGCCGCCAGTACTTCGACGACACGCTGGCCCTGAAGGCCGGCGTCATCTCGGCGCCCTTCCGCAGCCAGCTGTCAAACATGCCGGTGGTGCTGATCACCCAGCCGATCTTCGACCAGCGCGGCGAGGTGACGCTGCTGCTGGCCGGCAGCATCGACCTGGACAACGCCACCTTCTTCGAGCAGATCAGCGCGCAAAAACCCGGCAAGACCGGCTTCATCTTCATCATGACGGCCGACGGCATCCTGGTGCAGCACCCCAGCCGCGCCCGCCTGCTGCAGCACATCAACGCGCGCGCCGGCCGCAACGACGCCACCGAGATGGCGCTGCGCGGCTTCGAGGGCTGGACCGAGGCCAACAACAAGGAGGGCAGCCCCGGCATCTATTCGTACAAGCGGCTCAAGTCGATCAACTGGATCGTCGGCGCCCGCTTCCCCACCGACGAGGCCTTCGCGCCGATGATCGCCATGCGCCACCAGGCCGTGCTGGCCGCCACGCTGCTGGCCGCCGTGGCCGGAGCGGTGGCCTGGCTGGTGATCATGACCTTGCTGCGCCCGCTCGGCCGGCTGCGCCGCCACATCACCGAGATCCGCAGCGGCCGCGCCGAAATCGGCGTGCTGCAGCGCCGCCGGCGCGACGAGATCGGCGAGTTGAGCACCGCCTTCCACGAGCTGATGGCCGAGCGCGAGGCGGCGCAGGAGCGCACCCGCATGATCGCCGACTCGATGCCGGCGCTGATCGCCTACCTCGACCGCGACCTGCGTTACCGCTTCACCAACGCCCACTTCCGCGACATGATGCAGGTCGAACCGGACAGCATGATCGGCCGCACCATCGCCGAAACCTTCGGCGAGCCCTTCTACCAGATGCTCAAGGAGAAGCTCGACGCCGTGCTGCGCGGCGAGCGCGTGCACTACGAGCGCGAAGGCGTCAACCAGGGCCGCGTGGTGCAGCTGATGGGCGACATGCTGCCCGACGTCGGCGCCGACGGCAGCGTGGTCGGCCTGTACCTGATGGTGATGGACATCACCGAGCGCAAGAACGCCGAACTGACCCAGGCCGCCAGCGAGCAGCGCCTCAAGCTGTTGACCGACAACCTGCCGGTGCTGATCTCCTACCTCGACGGCGAGCGCCGCTTCCAGTTCGTCAACGCCACCTTCCAGCAATGGTTCGGCCTCGACCCGGCGCGGCTGATCGGCCAGCGCCTGGTCGACGGCATCGGCGCCGAGCACTACCAGGACGCCGAGCACCATCTGGAGCAGGCCTACCGGGGCCAGCGCGTCACCTACGAGCTGAAGGCGCGCCTGAGCGACGGCGTACACACCCTGGAGACCACCTTCGTGCCCGACCAGCGCGCCGACGGCAGCGTGGCCGGCGTCTACTCGCTGACCCACGACACCACGCGCATGAAGGAGATCGAGGAGCGCCTGATCCAGCTGGCCCGCGTCGACACGCTGACCGGCATCGCCAACCGCCTGATGTTCGAGGAGATCCTGCAACTGGCGCTGGGCCGGGCGCGGCGCAACCGCCAGCCGATGGCGCTGGCCTACCTCGACATCGACAACTTCAAGACCATCAACGACACGCTGGGCCACGGCGCCGGCGACGAGGTGCTCAAGGAGTTCGCCGCCCGCCTGGTCGGCAACGTGCGCGCCACCGACACCGTGGCCCGCCTGGCCGGCGACGAATTCGTCATCATCTACGAGCAGGTGCACAACGGCGACGAGGCGCTGCGCCTGGCCGCCAAAATCGTCGACGCGGTACGCTGCGACTTCAGCGTGGCCGGCGCGCCGATGCGCATCACCACCAGCATCGGCATCGCGCTACACGCGCTCGACGGCGAGATCGCCGCCGAACTGGTGGCGCGCGCCGACAGCGCCCTTTACAGCGCCAAGCGCAACGGCCGCGACGGCTACGCGATGGACGGCGCCGCCTAATCCGCCGGCGGTGCCAGAACCACCCAACGGCAAAGAGCCAGGCGGCGGCTAGTCCGCCGCGGATGCCAGAACCACCCCACGGCAAAGAGCCAGGGTCGGACCCGCCGGGTCCGACCCTAGCTTTGCGCCTCTGGGTCTTGCGAACCCGACGGCAACACGCGGCGCAACCGCGCCAGCTCGCCGTGCAGCACCGCCATGTGATTCAGCCGTCCCCACGATCCGACGCTGCCGATCACATACAGCCGGCATTTGGCCCGCGTGATCGCCACATTGAGCAGGTTCGGCCGGTCCAGCGCCCAGGCGCGCGCGCCGGCGCCGGCCTTGCCCGCCGCCGTGCCCAGCACCAGAAAAACGATCTCCGCCTCCTTGCCCTGGAAGGTATGCACGGTGCCGCACTCGACGCCCTTGATGCCGGCCGCGCGCACTTGGCGGGCACAAGCCTCCTTCACCTTGCGGAACGGCGAAATCACGAAAATTTTCGCCGCCTTCACCTTGCCGTCGGCGCCGCGCTCGCCGGCCACATGGGCCGGCTGGTCCTGCAGGCGGCGCAGCAGATCGACCAACACCTCAAGCTCCGCGTCCACCACCGGGTGCTGCGCCACGGTCGAGCGCACGTCGAACCAGGCGCTGGCGCCGAGCACGCAGCGGAAATCGACCGCCTCGCCCTGCCCCTGCGGGTCGACCCGGCCCTGCACCATCTGGCCGCCGTAAGCGATGCGGTTGGCCACCGAGAACATCGGCTCGTCGCACCGGCGGTGGGTGCGCAGCGGCATACCGGTCCAGATGCGGCGCGGCTCCAGCCCCGGCCCGTCGTCCTGCGCGACCCAGGAACCGAAGGCGGTGACGCGGTCGGCCAAGGTCTGCACCGACTGCTCGGCCGGCGACCAGATGGCCGCCACGGCGCGGCGCCGGCGCAGGTCTTCGGCCACCGCCAGCGGCACCGTGAACACCGGCTCGATCTGCAGCGGATCGCCGATCAGCACGGCGCGCCGGCTGCGCCAGATGGCGCCGGCGGTCGATTGCGGCGTCGCTTGGCCGGCCTCGTCGACCAGCAACCAACCCAGCGACTCCTGCCCCATGCCTTGGAACAGGCGGTCGAACGAGGCCATCGTGGTCGACACCACCGGCACGATGAAGAACAGGATGTCCCACAGGATGGGACGCTGTTCCGCCAGCAGTTTGCCCCGGCTGGCGCCGGTCAGCATGGCGCTGACGGCGCGCAGGTTGCCGATGAAGCGGCCGGCGTTGGCCAGCACGGTGAGCCGGTGCAGCTCCATCGACTGCAAAAATATTTTGGCGCGCAGCGTGTCCAGCGCGGCGCAAACGCCGACCGACAGGCGGTGGCGCTGCTCGGCCGGCAGCGCCCAGAAGCCGGCGTCCGGGAAATGGCGCACGCCGATCTGGTAGCCGGCCTGCAGGTCCAACTGGTGCTGGCGGAACTGCGCCTCGGTTTTCTGCTTCTCGGCCGCGTCGGCCTGGCGCCGCCGCCCCTTGGTCTGCGCCACCGCCTCGTGCGACAACGCGGCGCGGGCCAGCTCGGCCAAAGCTTCGCTGGCCTCGGCCAGCGCCGTGGTCGGCTGGTCCAGGCTGCGCCGGCGCGCCGCCATGGCCGCCGTCTCGCGGCCCAGCCAGGCCATCAGCCGGTCCCACAGGCCGGGCCGGGCGCGCTCGCGCAACTGCTCCAACATGGCGCGGCGGCCGTCGATCAGCGTGCGCTGCACCGACATCGCTTCGCGGCTGGCGGCCAGCTCGGCGTTGGCCGCCGCGATTTGCCGGTCCCATTCCTGCAAACCGGCCAACTGCGCGGCCAGCCGCGCGCGGCAGGCGTCCAGCCCCAGCGCGGCCTGCTCGGCCTTGAGCAGCAGCGCCCGCTTGGCGTCGAACTCCTCGACCAGCGCGCGCAAGGCCTGGCGCGCCTGCTGCCACTCGTCCTGGTAGCGGGCGTAGTCGGCGGTGGCCGCCTCCAGCAGCTGCTTCATCGACGGCGGCGGCGCCGGCTTGGCCGGCTCGGCGGCCGCAGCGGCCGCAGCGGCCGGCGTGGCTTGCGCGGCCGGCGTGTCGAACAGCTGGCCGCTGGCCGCCGCCGTGGCCGGCTTGGCCTCCGGCTTGACGAACTCGTCGCGGAAGAAGCCCTGCGCGAACGAGCGGCGGTTGCCGGCGTTGCCCAACGCCGCCGCCACCATGCCCCAGCAGGCGATCGGCGCGCCGTCCTCGTCGAGCACCTTCTGCGCCGCGAACACGGCGCCGATCACCTCGTCGAAATAGCTGGCCGGGCCGAATTCGGTCGACACTTTTTTACGCGCCGGCAGCTCCTGCGTGATGTTTTTGACCGCGTTGTTGTTGGTGCTTGCGACGACGATGGAACTGCCGTCCATGATCTCGGCGCGCAGCGGGAAGACGTTCTTGCCCGCCACCTCGACGGTGTCGCCGAAGACCTCGGCCGGCCGCCGCAAGTCCATCAAGCGCAGCGCGCGCTGGGTCACCACGTCGGCGATCACGTCGCACAGCAGCGTGGTCTTGCCGGTGCCCGGCGGACCGTTGACGCCGACCACGCCGGCAGCCGGCCCCAGCGCGCGCAGGATCTGCGCCACCGCCGCCTGCTGCGCCAGCACCAGCGGCAACTTGGCCGGCGCCGGCCAGCGCGCGCGCGGCAGATGGGCCACGCTGAGCAGGCCGGTCATGGCCGCGTTGTCGGTCAGGATGTCGCGCCGCGCCGCCGGCGCCAGCGGCGCGCCCAGATAGGTGCCCAAGGCTGGTCCGAAGGCCTCGCCGCGCTGCGCCTGGCCGATCAGGCGGTCCAGATCGTCGAGATAGAAGGAGTTGAGGAAGTCGCCGGCGTTTTGCAGGTCGGCCTCCATGTACTTGCGGTTGACCCGCGTCGAGCGCACCACCAGGCGCCAGTCCAGCCGAACGTCGTCGGCAGCGGCGCCGAGCCGCTCCAGCAGCAGGCCCAGCTCCTCGTCCAGCTCGACCCAGCCCAGACCCTTGGCCTTGGCCGGCGGCGCTTCGCCTTCGCCGCCGCCGTCTCCGCCCGGTTGCGGCTGCGGCTGCGGCCGCTGGCGGCGCTGGGCGAACTCCTCGCGCGCGCCGGCCAGCCTGGCGTTCAAGCCCTCCAACGGTTCCGCCTTGCGCAACAGGTCGACGCCGTACACATAGCTGGCCGCCAGATAGCTGTCCAACTTCGCCGCGCCGTCCTCGTCGACGACGAAGGCGCCCAACCAGCCGGTGCCGCCGGAGCGCTCGCGCTCACGCTCGCCCAACCGAGTCGACCCGGCCGCCTCCCCGTGCGGCGCCATCGCCGTCAGCAGCAGGCCCTCCAGCCGCTCGGTGTCGGCCACGCCCAGGTAGACCAGGTGGACCCAGCCGTGCGTGGCGCCAGGCGCATACTCGCGGCGGCGCCAGGGCAGCACCTCGCCGCGCCGCAGCGTCAGGATATGGCTGCTGGCGGTCGCCTCACGCGAGCCGGGCGCGGCGGGGATGTTGAAGATCTCCAGGTCGCGCCAAAAACTGAGGATGGAAAGTGGACCAGCTGCCGGAATTGTCAAAAAAAACCTCGTGAGTGCGGACCGGCGCGGCGGCCGCGCGGCCGGCGCCAAAGTCGAAAGGCGCAATCTTACTCCCAAGGCAAGGCCGGCGTACAGCCGCCGCGCCGCCGCGGCCGCCACGCCACACTCGCGGCCGGCCGTGGCGGCGATATCGCCGGCAAACACCGCCGTCCCGGGCGAATGATGATTCCGCTCAATATCGGCCGCCAACCGGCGGGCGACGATAGATGCGGCATTGCAAGAATGTCCACCCTTCCTGTCCACTCTCGGAGAACGCCGTGGGAAAAAACCTCACACTGAAGCAACTGTTCGCCTACCTGTTCGGCCTGGCCGCCGCCATCGGCGTCTGCCTGCTGGCGACGCTGCACCAGATAGCGCAGAAACAGGACCAGCTGGCCAGGGTGAACGAGACGCGCTACCAGTCCTACCTGCTGGCCGACGAGCTGCGCCAGAGCTCCGACGACCTGACCCGGCTGGCGCGCACCTACGTGGTGACCGCCGACGCGGCCTACGAGCAGCAGTATCTCGACATCCTCGACATCCGCAACGGCAGGAAGCCACGGCCGCTGCAGTACCAGCGCATTTACTGGGACTTCGTCGCCGCCGGCAAGGCCAAGCCGCGCGCCGACGGCGCCAGCGTGGCCTTGGCCGAGCTGATGAAACAGGCCGGCTTCTCCGAGCAAGAGTTCGCCAAGTTGAAGGAGGCCCAGGCCAACTCGGACGCGCTGGTCAAGACCGAGATCGTCGCCATGAACGCCGTCAAGGGCCAGTTCGACGACGGCAAGGGCGGCTTCAGCCGCAAGGACGCGCCCGACCTGGAGCTGGCCCGCAAGCTGATGCACGACAAGAACTACCACCAGTACAAGGCCAGCATCATGGCGCCCATCGACGAGTTCTTCGTGCTGCTCGACCAGCGCACCCGGGCCGGCGTCGACGCGGCGGTGGCCGCCAGCGAGCGCGTCTTCGCCCTGGCCCTGACGCTGTCGATGCTGCTGTGCGGCGGCCTCGGCGTGGCGCTGCTGCTGGTGTTCCTGCGCCTGCGCCGCCAGCTTGGTGGCGAGCCGGCCTACGCCGCCGCCGTGGCCGACCGCATCGCCGCCGGCCAGCTCGCCTTCGCCATCGAGCTGCGCCAGGACGACCGGGCCAGCCTGCTGTTCGCCATGAGCACGATGCGCGACCGCCTGGCCGAGATCGTCGGCGAGGTGCGCGCCAGCACCGACACCATCGCCACCGCCGCCGGCCAGATCGCCGCCGGCAACCTCGACCTGTCGCAAAGAACCGAGCAGCAGGCCGGCTCGCTGGAGCAAACCGCCTCGTCGATGGAGCAACTCACCTCCACCGTCAAACAAAACGCCGACAACGCGCGCCAGGCCCGCCAACTGGCCGAGTCGGCCACCGCCGTCGCGCAACAGGGCGGCAGCGTGGTGGGCCAGGTGGTCGAGACGATGAGTTCGATCAACGACTCGTCCAAGCAGATCGCCGACATCATCGGCGTCATCGACGGCATCGCCTTCCAGACCAACATCCTGGCGCTGAACGCGGCGGTCGAGGCGGCACGCGCCGGCGAACAGGGGCGCGGCTTCGCCGTCGTCGCCAGCGAGGTGCGCAACCTGGCGCAACGGGCGGCGGCCGCCGCCAAGGAGATCAAGGACCTGATCGTCGACTCGGTCGAGAAGGTCGGCGCCGGCGCCCGCCTGGTCGACCAGGCCGGCGCGACGATGCAGGAGATCGTCGCCAGCGTGCAGCGGGTCACCGACGTGATGAGCGAGATCGCGGCGGCCAGCAGCGAGCAGACCGCCGGCATCGAGCAGATCAACCAGGCCGTCAACCAGATGGACCAGGTGACGCAGCAGAACGCCGCGCTGGTCGAACAAGCGGCGGCGGCGGCCAGCTCGCTGCAACAGCAGGCCGGCCACCTGACCGGGGTGGTCGGCGTGTTCAAACTCGAAGGCGGCGGCCGCGCCGCGCCTGTGCCGGCGGCCGCTCCGCACGCAGCGCTGGCACCCACGCCGGACCGGCAAGCCCACCGGGTGGCCGGCAAGGTCGCGGGCAAAGTCACCAGCAAGGCCGGCGGACATGTCGGCGGCGGACACGTCGCGGGCACTGCCGCCGAACGGGCCGAAGCGGCGCGGCGCAGCGGCGCCAGCAACGCCGGCGGCGGCGCAGCGAAGGCCCGGCGCCTGGCGCTCGCCACGGCGGAAGAAGAATGGGAGGAACTCTGACGCGGCCTGCCTCAGGTACGCGGCAAGCCCGCAGCGCAGCCCTCCCGGTGGCGCCGGCCGCCGGCCGCAGGTTCAGCCGGGTTCAGTCCAGTTGAGCAGGCGCCCGGCGAAACACCAGCCGGGTCCAGCTCACGCCGTCGCACTGGTTCAGCGCCTGCACCGACGGCGTGACGACGTTCAGCACAGCCGCCAAGCCCTGCGCGCCCGCCAGCGCGATCGTCTCGGCCGCCGTCACCGCGAACATGCGGCGTCCCGCCGGCACCGGGCCGTGGCGCAGCGACAGCAGCAAGGTACCGCCATCCGCCAGTTGGGCCGCCACCAACGGCATGGCGCGCGCCCGCTGCGCCTGGTCCAGGTGCATCCACACCGCCTGCAACACCACCACGTCAAACCGCTCGCTCCTGGTCCGCAGCACGGCCAGCTCAGGCAGACTGTCGTCCAGCCACTCGATGCGCGCCGACGGGTGCAGGGCGATCGCCGCCAGACGCAACTCGCTGGTCGGCTCCACCGCCACCACGCTGTGCCCCATCGCGGCGAAGGCCGCCGCGTCGTTGCCGATGCCGGCGCCGATGTCGAGCACCCGGCCCGGCAAGTCCGGCAGCAAATGGGCGACGACGCCGTGCTCCTCCACGAAGCTCACGCCGCGCCAACGCTCGATCAGCACAGCTGCCTGCTCGGCGTAGCCCTCGGTGCCGCTGACCACGGCCGCCGTCACGGCGTCGCTTGCGCCGCCGGCGCGTCCGACGCGGCAACCATGATTTCGGCGATCATCTCGTGGCTGTCGTCCAGCCCCACCTCGACAAAACCGAAGCTGCCGTAGAAATCCTTGGCCACCGGGTTCTCCGGGTGGTAGCAAATGGTGATGCGCTCGACGTCGTCACAGGCGCGGATCTCGGCCAACACCAGCTCCATCGCGCGCCGGCCTATGCCGCCGCCTTGGCGCCGATGGTCGACCATGAAGCGGTAGATGCCGTACTCGCCGACCCGGTCGTTCGACCGCCGGTCGTACATCAAGAAGCCGACCAATTCGGTGCCGTCGTAGATCGCCCGGGCCTGGAAGTCCGGATAGAACGATGCCTGGGCGATGGAATAGGCGTTGCTGGCCAGGTAGTCCTCCTGCTGCTTCAGCAAGGGCAAATCGATGATGGCCTCGAAGTTCTCCTCCGTTACCGGTGCAAGTCGTATCTCCACTCAATCTCCCTGGCGAACCCGGTGCAATCGGCGCTGCCGGCTCGGTGTATGCAAAAAATAGTGCCGGCGCGGCGTCAAACCGTTCAACCGGTCATTGCGCCGGCAATAAGCCGGCACTAAGCCGGCACTAAGCCGGCACTAAACCGATATCTCAGCGCACCATCGGATTCGGCGTCGGCTCCTCGACCTTGCTCAGCAAATTGCGGTCGATGTGGTGGAAGGGTTCGTCCTCCTTGCCGCGAATCAGCATCACGGTGTCCTCCTCATAGCCCCAGGTGCCGTCGTCGTTGATGCTGACCTTGATGCGGTACTCGACGGTCTTGAAGCCGAACTCCAGGAAGGGATTGGAGCGGATGCCGTAGGTCTCCGACTCGCGCAACGCCACCAACTCGAAGTTTTTCGCATCCGGCGCAACCACGCCCGAGGCCATGGCGATCTGCCCGCGCGGGATCGCCAGCGTCTGGATCACCGTGTTGGTGGCCGGCTCCCACAGCCAGTAGCCAACCTGCTCGTGGTAGGTCTTGACCTGGTCCGGCTTGGTGATCAGGATCAGATAGCGCAGGCCGTAGAACAACTGCGGGCCATTGGTGACCGGGTCGATCGGTTGCAGCTCGATGCGCTCGACATACGCCTGCTTGCGCGGGCCGTCGGCCTTCGGCTTGATGTCCAGGCCGCGCGAGCCCTCCCACACACCGGCCATCGGCCGCAGCGGACCGAGATTGTTCAGGGTGTTGGTGTCGATATTGGACGGCTCGGTGTAGACGTCTTCGGAAAATTCACTCATGGCTTGCCTCTGTCGGTGTTGATCTTCGGTTGCAAGCATTGTATGCGATGGGCGCGCGCCAGTGAAAGCCCCCATCCGGCCTGGCTGCGGCCTTGGCCCCGACCCTAGCCTTGGTCTTTGCCCTTTAGCTGCGCGACGAACCAGCGGCCGGCCGGACCGGGCGGCGCGTCCTTGCGGTAGATCGCATGCATCGAGAAGGCGGCGCCGCGAACCGGACTGGCCTCCAGCTCAATGGCCACCAGCGCGCCGCGTGCCAGATCGTCGGCCACCATGTGGCAAGGCATGCTGCCCCAGCCCAGGCCGGCGCGCAGGAAGGCGTGCTTGGCGCCCAGGTCGGCCAGCCGCCACACCTGCGGCGACATCACGCCGAAGTCGCGTCCCGCCGTCAACTGCGAGCGGTCGGTCAGCACCAGTTGCACGTACTCGGCCGCCGTGACGCGCGAGATCGGCTGCGGCAGCGCCGCCAACGCATGCGTCGGCGCCACCACCACCACGGCGGGCACCGTCAGCAGATACTCGACGCCACATTCCGCCGGCAGGTCCGGGAACGAGCCGATCACACCGATGCGGCAACGGCCGTCCAGCACCGGCTCGACCACCGCGCCCAGCGCCTCGACGTAGAGCCGCAGCGGCGTGCGCGGGAACTGCTGGTGGAAGGAGCGCACCGCCTCGGTCAACGCGGCGATCGGATACATCACGTCGACCGCCACCGCCAGTTCCGCCTCCAGCCCCTCGGCCAGCGTGCGCGCCTTGGCCTTGAAGCCGTCCATGCTGGCGGCGGCGAGGCGGGCGTCGGCCAGCAGCGCGCGGCCGGCGTCGGTCAATTGGGGATAGCGTCCGCTGCGGTCGAACAGCGACAGGCCGATCTGCTGCTCCAGGTTCGCCAGCGTCTGGCTGACCACCGACTGCGCCCGCCGCAACTTGCGCCCGGCGGCGGAAAAACTGCCCTCGTCGGCCGCCGCGATGAAGGTGCGCAGCTGGTCCATCGACATTGCGTCAAGCATGTATCGCTCCTATAGATATATAACATCTAATTATATAGGCTTCACCGATACATCTCCAATCGCTAAGATGCTTCACATGGATGACGCGACAACGCCAGCCAACCACACTTAAGGGCACATCGAATAACCGTCATTCCGCATCGGCGGACCGCCGCGCAGGCGGGAACCCATGCTGCGCTAGATAAGATGCGACGTATAGGTTCCCGCCTGCGCGGGAACGACAGAGTTTTAGAGGTGCCTTTAACTTATTAATCTAGCAAGGAGCTGTCATGAACCACGCAAACCACACCCCGTCCACCCTGCCACTGATCGGCCGCTTGCTGATGGCCACCATCTTCGTCTTCAGCGGCGTCGGCAAACTGGCCGCGCCGGCCGCCACCGTCGGCTACATCGCCGCCATGGGCCTGCCCTTCCCCACCCTCGGTCTGATCGGCGCCATCGGCATCGAAATCGGCGGCGGCCTACTGCTCGCCTTCGGCCTGCAAACCCGCGCCGTGGCGCTGGCGCTGGCGGCCTTCTCGGTGGTCACAGGGCTGATCTTCCACCACGCCATCGGCGACCAGAACCAGCTGATCCACCTGCTGAAAAACCTGGCGATGGCCGGCGGCCTGCTGCAGTTCGCCGCCTTCGGCGCCGGCGCGCTGAGCCTGGATGCCCGGGTCAAACAGCCTGCATTGGCGGCCCGCACCGCCTAAGCCGGCGCCGCAGCCGAAGCGCCCGAACGTCTGACGCCGGGCGCTTCGACCGTTGGCTCACAGTCCCAGATCGACCACGATCCGGTTGCGGCCGGCGACACGGGCATAAGAGACGGCGCGGCCCAGGCCGCGTATCAACAGCAAGCCGACACCGCCGACCGGTTGCGCCTCGATGGCTAGCCCGGCCACGGGCGCAGCCGGCGGCGGCGTGTCGCGCAAAGGATTGAAGGGCGCGGCGGCGTCCTCGAAAGAGAAGCCGGTGGCATCCGCGACCAGCCACACCGCGCCATCGGCCACGCCGGCGTAGCCGTGCAAAACGCTGTTGCGGAACAGCTCCTCCAGTATCAATTCGGCGCAGGCCACCCGCTGCGCCGCCAGCCCGCCGGCGCGCAAGGCCTCGGCCACATAGGCCTGCACCTGCGGCAGCAGCTCCAGGCGGGCGGCAAAGCGCCGTCCCGGCGTGCCGTTTGCGCCACTATCGGAGTCCAATTCGGTTCCCATTCCGCTCATAGAAGCATATTATCGGAATGCTCACCCGAGGAGAACAACGATGATCCGATTGCGGCAAATCTGCATCACGGCAGCCACGCTGCTGGCGCTGTCGGCACCGACACTGGCCGCCGAACTCCCGGCCGGCATGGTCAAGACCAGCAAGGGCCAAGCCGTCATCGAGCACGAAGGCAAGCCGTCGCCGGCCCTGCCCGGCGCCGCGTTGATGAGCAGCGACCGCATCGTCACCGGCGCCGACGGCAGCGTCGGCGTCACGCTGCGCGACGAGACGCTGCTGTCGGTGGGACCGAACAGCCATGTCTGGCTGGAGAAGTTCGCCTTCAACCCGACCACCCACGAGGGCGCGCTGGACGCCACCGTCAAGCGCGGCACCATGGGCGTCATCTCGGGCAAGCTGTCCAAGCAGTCGCCCGGCGCGGTGCAGTTCCGCACCCCCAGCTCGGTGCTGGGCGTGCGCGGCACCGAGTTCCTGATCGACGTCGGCGCGGGCCAACCCTAGCATGGGCGCGGCGCTGATCTGGATCATCTGCGCACTGGCCGCCGTGGCGCAGTCGCAGCGCGCGCCGCCCGAACGGGTGGTGCTGCTGCCCAGCCAGGACGGCCGCGCCAGTGCCGTCATCATCGTCTCGGCCGCCGGCCAAACCGTGCTGGAGCAACCCTACCTGAGCGCCGCCATCGCCCGCGACGGCGCCGTCACCACCGCCAGCGAGACGGCCGACACGGTCCAGCTGCGCTACGCCGCGACGCTGGCAGCGCTGCCGCAGCGCGCCGCCGTGTTCCTGCTGTACTTCGACACCGCCACCGAGGCGCTGGTGCCTGAGTCGGCCGCGCGGCTGGAGCAGATCAAGCTGGAGCTGGCCAAACGGCCGGCGCCGGAGATCATCGTCATCGGCCACACCGACACCGTCGACACCAGCGCCTACAACGACGAGCTGTCGCTCAGGCGGGCTTTGGCGGTCAAGCAGATGCTGGTGGAAGTGGGCATAGCCGCCGACAGCATCAGCGCCAGCGGGCGCGGCGAGCGCGAGCCGCTGGTGCCGACCCGCGACCGCGTCGACGAGCCGCGCAACCGTCGCGTCGAGATCCGCGTGCGCTGAGCCGCGCCGGCGAGGGCTCGGCCCTTTAACGGCGCATCGAATTACCCTCAATTCGTCGTTCCGCATCGGCGGACCGCCGCGTAGGCGGGAACCCATGCTGCGCTAAACAGGATGCGGCGTATAGGTTCCCGCCTACGCGGGAACGACGGGGTTTAGCGGTGCACTTGGTTCGCTCCTTGGTTCAGCCTTTATTTCACCGCTCCTCAGTCAAGCGGAGCCATCGCAACCTCGGTGCCACGCCGGGCTAATTATCCGGCCTGCCGCGCCGCGCTAAGCTGCCGGCCCGTTCCAGCGCAGAACCAGCAGCGCCAGGTCGTCCGAGGGCTCGGCCGCGCCCACATGCGCGCGCACGTCCTCGCGCACGGCGCGCACCACGTCCGCCGGCGTAACGCCGCCGCCCGGCGGCACGACGTGGCCTGCCGTGAGCGCCGCCTCACCCACGCCCGCGCCCGCGCCTGGCGCCGTGCCGCCTTGGCCACTATGCACCGCCAACAAGCTGTCCAGGCGCGCGTTGCCGTACACCTGGCCGGCCGCATCCATCGCCTCGGTGACACCATCGGTATTCAGGCACAGGCAGTCGCCGGGCCGCAGCTGGTAGCGCTGCACCGGATAGTCGAACTCCTCGATCACGCACAGCGGCGGCCCGTCGGCGCCGCGCAGCCGCTCAACGCCACCGCCGGACAGCAGCCGGGGCGCATCGTGGCCGGCGTTGCACAACATGACTTCACCGCTGTCGGCGTCGAGGATGCCGGCCACGCAGGTGACGAACAAGTTCTCCGGATTCTCGCGCAGCAGCTCGCGGTTGGCCTGGCACATGATGGCCGCCATGCCCGCCTCGTCGCGCAGCGCCACGCTCTTTGACAACGCCTTGGCCACCACCATGAACAGGCTCGCCGGCAGTCCCTTGCCGGAGACGTCGCCGAGTAGGAAAAACAGGCGGCGCCGGTCCAGCATGAAGAAGTCGTACAAGTCGCCGCCCACCTGGCGCGCCGGCTCCAACAGCGCGTCCAGCGTGAAGCGGAGCTCGCCGGGAAAGGCGCTCGCCGCTTGCGGCAGGCTGGCCATCTGGATGCGCCGCGCCGCGTTCAACTCGCCGGCCAGCGTGGCCTCCGCCTCGCGCGCGACGCGCAGGGAACGCTCGCTGCGATGCCGCGCGCGCACGGCGGCGCCGAACAGGCTGGCCCACAGACTCAGGCAGACCAGCCCCAGCGCGGCGGCCACGCCGGCGGCGTCGAACAGCAAGCCGGCGCGAAACAGCGCCAGGCCGGCGGCGAACAGGGCGGCGGCCAGCGTGGCGCTGAGCGGCAGCGCGCGCAGCAGACGCAGGCGCGGCAGCAAGCAGATCACACCGCCCGCCAAAACCGCGAAGCACAACGCCTCGGCCCAGCGCATGCCGGCCGGCCGGCGCAGCTGGGCGCCGTCGAAAAAACCTTCGATCAACTGGGCGTGCACGTCGACGCCCGGCAGCAGGTCGCCGCGCGCGTTGGTCTTGTAGTCGGCCAGCCCAAGCCCCGTCAACGCGACGATGACGATTTTGTCGCGCAGCGCGTCCGGCGCCAGGCGGCCCTGCATCAGGTCCAGCGCCGAGGCGTAGCGCGCCGGCGCCGGCGCCGAGTAGTTGACCCATACCGCGCCGTCCGGCCGGGTCGCCACGCGCAGGTCGCCCACCGCGATGGCGCGCACGCCGCCCGCGCCGGCGTCGACCTCGATCGCCTCGGCGCCGGTGGCCACCCGCAGCAGCTCCAGCGACAGGCCCGGCAGCAGCGTGCCGCCGACCGCGCCAAGCAACGGCACGCGCCGCACCACGCCCTTCTCCAACTCGGCCGACACCATGCCCTGGCCGCTGGCTGCCGCCTGCAGCAACGGCAGGCTGCCCAACGCACGCCGATAACGCGGCACCTGAGGCGGCACCTGAGGCGGCAGCGCGCCGGCGGGTGACCTGAGCGGCGCCGGCCGGCCGGCGGAAGCTGCGCCAGGGATGCCGGCCGGCGCGCCGCCGGCGCCCGCCATCGCCAGCCTGACCGGCCAGGCGCGCAACACGTCCCGGCTGCTGGTGGCGGCGTCGTCGAAGCCGGCCGCCGCCAGCACCACCGGCACGCGGCGCATGGCTGCGGCCAGCGCCTGGTCGTTCGATGGCAGCGCCGCCAGGCCGTCGCGCAGCGGGCCTGGCGCCAACTGCGCCGCCAGCGCCTCGGGCGAGGCGCCGTCCGGTTCCGGCATCAGCAGGTCGAGGCCGATGACCAGCGGCCGCTGCGCCGCCGCGCGGTCGATCAACTCGGCCAGCCGCGTGCGCGGCCACGGCCACTGGCCGTAGCGCTTGAGCGCCGCCTCGTCGACGGCGATAATCTGCACCGGGCCGGACAGGCGCTGGCGCGGCAGCAGCAACTGGTAACTGTCGAACAGGGCCAGGCGCGCGGCCGGCAGCGCGCCGTCGTCCGGCATGGCCAGCGCCGCCGCCAGCGGCAGCGCCAAGGCGGCGGCCAGCGGCCGGCCCCGGCCGGCGCGCAGCGCGTCCAAGGCGCGCGTGGTCCAGCGGATCAGGCGCCGCGGCATGCGCGCCTACAGGTCGATTTCCATGCCGTCATAGGCCGACACGATCTTCAACGGCGCCTCGCCGGTGATCTGGGCGTAGCGCCGCGTCTCGGCCAGCACGCGGCCGATCTGCGCGTCGTCGTAAATCGGCTCGTGGTGGAACAGGCAGAGCTGGCGCACGCCGGCCAGCTGGCACAGTTCAACGCCGATCACGTTGCTGGAATGGCCCCAGTCGGCCTTTACCGAGATCGAATCGGCCAGCGAATACATGGCGTCGAAGATCACCAGGTCGGCGTCGCGGAAGAAGTCGACGAAGGCGGCGCCGGCGGCGAGGTCGCCCAGCTTGTGCTCGGAGTCGGTGCTGTAGACCATCGCGCAGCCGCCGTGTTCGAGCCGGTAGCCATAGGAGTCGCCGGCATGCAGCTGCAGCTTGGCCGTTACGCGCAGGCCGTTGATCTCCAGCGGCACGCCGGGCAGCATGCTGCGAAACTCGATGGTCGCGCCCAACTGGTCGAAGTCGACCGGGAAGCTGATCGCCTCCTGTTGGCGGCGCATGGCCGCCTCCAACTGCCCGTGGCAGCCGTAGAAAATGATGCGGTTGCCCGGAATATAGGCCGGCGTGAAGAAGGGGAAGCCCATGATGTGGTCCCAGTGCAGGTGGGACATGAACACGTGGTAGGTCTGCGGCGCGCCGGCGCCGTAGCGGGCCAGCTTGGCGCCGCCCAGTTGACGCACGCCCGAGCCCATGTCGAGGATGACGTGCTCGCGCGTGCTGGCCGGGTCCCACACCTCCACCTCGACGCAGCTGGAATTGCCGCCGTAGGTGCCGCTGATCTCGAAGCCCAGCTCGTCGTCGATGTAGGCGGCGATCTTGACCTCGCTGTCCAGATCGCGGCCGATGGCGCCGCGCAGCGCCGCCTCCAGCTTGGCGCGGATCTGCCTGTGGTTCAGCGCCACCGGCAGCGAGCCGCGCGCGCCCCAGATCCGCGCCTTCATGCCGCCCCGCCCTGCCCGTTCGGCATATTCAGCGCGGCCAGCGCGCCGGCCCGGTCGGGATGGATCTCGAACAGCATGTCGAAGCGGCTGATGCTGAACACCTCGCCCACCAGCGGCGACAACGCCGCCAGCGCCATGCGGCCGCCTTGCGCCTTGACCTGCTTGATGGCGATCATCAGCGCGCGCAGGCCGATGCTGCTGATGAAGTCGACCCCGGACAAATCGAGCAGCAGCGCATCGCCGGCGCCGGTGCAGCCGGGCAGAAAGGCGCCGAGGGCGCGCTGGAAATCGTCGGCGTGGGCCTGGTCGATGCGGCCCAATGGACTCAACACCAGCACCCGGCCCTCCTGCTGCGGCGTGAATTCCATCATCTTGGCACCCTGCGGTCGGCGGTTGGGGGACCTGCGCCGATGGCTGGGCCGCCGGCTGAGGTGAAAATAAGTGTAGCAAATCGGCGCCCCGGTTTGTTACCTTTTCGCATCTTTTCCCGCGATATGCAACAGCCCCGCTCAGCCCGCTCGTTGCGCATCGGCGAACTGCGGCGCAGGGGGAGCGGCCGGGTTTTAAAGATGCCGCCAGATATGGCAAGTGCGGCGGGGGAAATTTCAATCATGTTGAAAAAATATTAAATTAGACAATTCGACCACCCATGTCTCATTCTCGGAGGTGGTGACCGATACGCATGGCAATCTGCTCAGCACCTCGGCATCCGAGCGCCGCGCCGGCCTGAGCCAAGGCCCGGCCAACGAACTGGCCAACACCCGCGGCTTCGACGTGGAGCCGGCCATCGCCGCGCAGGCGGCGATTGACGCGGTGGTCCGTGCCACCGCGCCGCGCGGATTACATCGCAACGCGCCACGTTCCGAGCCGGTGATCCCCCCCATCGTCACGCGCGTGCGCGCGGCTGGTGCGGAAACCAAACCGGAGGCGCGGCTGAACGCGCTCGACCGGGAAGACCGGATCACCGGCTACGAGCTGGCCTGGCTGATCAAAACCCGCATGGTCGATGGCAGCAAGCTGGTGTTTCGCGACGCCATCGTCAGTGTCAAGGATGGCCGCACGCTGGCCCTATAGAATGCGCTTCAGACCGCCGAGGTCGGCGTCGGCCACGGCCTGTATTCGGGTGACGTTCCGATCCAGACCACCCTCGCCGGCGGCCTGTACAAGATGCTCGACCCAGGCCGCAGCACGGGTGGCTACTTCGGCGGCATGGCCGTCAGCGACGCCGCACACAGCCCGCTCAGCTCCCCCAATGCCCGTACTATTAACACCAACGCCACCAACGTCTGGGGCGACGGCCTACCCTACAGCGGTGGCAACACCAAAGGCCCCAATGGCCAGACCGCCGCCGTGGATGCGCTCTGGGGGCTGATGAACACTTACGATACGCTGAAAAACATGCAGGGTTGGTTATCGCTCGACGGCGGTGTCCGATTCCAGGAAGCGGATTGCTCCGGCCGTAACTCCGCGCACCGTTGGATGACCGCCGCGACGGCGAAGATGGTTCTGTCATTGATGGAGGCGATTCGCTTGTCGGAGGACTTGAGGAGCCGCTCACGGTTCTGCATGAGATGGTTCAGCACCGCTTCGTGCGGCCCTTCCAGCCAAGCCTCGAAGCTCTTGCAGGTGTAGTATGTTGATGCTGACGCCGAATTGACCCCGGATGCTGATTTTTACTGCCCAAGGCTATGCATTCTCAAACCCGCACCGGGCCAGCGTTTACGCGGATTTTGGATGGGTCAATGATTTCCAGCGGCCTGGGTCGAATCAGTGTCAGAGCCAACACAGATGGATCATAAAAAGAAATTTACGTAGATAGGAAAATTCGCATGAGCTACAACCTGACACCTGCGGCAAAATCCGTGCTTGCGAGCATCGCGCATGGTTCAGCGCAAACGGACATGACGATTGCCGCCGAGTTGACCAGTACTGGACTTGCGACCGACCACGCTGGCGTCCTGACCATAACCGAGGCTGGGCGTACGGAACTGGCGCGAATCAATGATGATGAATGACCACGGAGGGACTGAATGAAGTTGCTGCGAGCGTGTTTTTCCTTGGCCTTGGTACTCTGCATGAGTGGATGCGACGATCCAGTTGCATCCGTCAATGCTGACGTTATGCGATGCAGTGAGTTTTCAAAAAGTAAGTGTTTGTCGTCAGAAGTGAATGGAAGTTATAAGGTGACTTTATCAAAGGCGAGCAACACTTGCGCCATGCTGTATAAAAAGGTCGACTCATCCGAATCCATATTTATTCCGGGCCACCATTTGACTTATATCGACAACGACAATTGGAGATGTACAGCCGCGACGTCGCTGTCGTTCGGTGACCTTGCAAAACAAGCAACGATGCAGGACGGTGAGCTTGCGATTTCTTTAAACCCCAACAATCCCGCAGCAAATGAATACATCGAACAAACAGACGGCATTGTTGACAAAGTCGCGCATTGGTATCGACTTGTGCATGGTACGCCATGCCGCGGACATTTTTCAAGACATAGTGTATGTGACGAGGTGCGCGCGACAGACACTCAATAGAGAAAAATTAGCGCCATGGTGACGCCCGCTGGTCGCTCACCATCGCAGTTACGCAAGGTCACCCATTCGTTTGTGTTCCCAAGAGTCGAATGCGGTAGCAAGCCGGCACCAGCACAACAGCAGTGTCAATAGAAAACGTTTCGACATTTGCTTCCTCCGGTTAAATCATTGGGCATGTTCAGCCAGGTCCCTAACTGTCTAGTTTCGTGCGACCAAAAACCTGCTCAGTCTCGCAGGCCCGCCGGCGGCGCCTGCTGATCCAGCCAGGCCTTGACCCGCGCCTCCAGCTCGCCGACGGTCTTGCTCTGCGCGACCAGCAGGCGGGCGACGCCGGCCGGCAGCGGCTCCGCGTCGCCGGCGTTCCAGCAGCTCTTGCCCTGCTCGGCATAGCCGGCCGGCAGCTGGAACTCCGGTATGTCGCTGCGGCAGGTGTCGGCCAGGGCGGCCTCGAAGTTCGGCGCGGCGGCAACGCGCGCCCCCAGCCCCGCCTGGTCCGGCGCCACCCCGCACCACTGCAACACGCTGGCCAGCGTCGACGTGTGGTCGAATTTCACATCGGGGCTGGGCGAGCGGAACACCGTGCCGGCCGGAATCCACGGCGACACCAGCAGGGTCGGCACGCGCACGCCGTAGCGGTTGAAGGCGAAGCCGTCGGGGCCGAGGTGCTGGTCCGGCGGAATCGCTCCCCAGCCGGGGTCGACGTGGTCGTAGGTGCCGCCGTGCTCGTCGAAGGTGATGATCAACAAGGTGCGCCGCCACGCCGCCGGGTTGTCGGTCAGCGCGGCGTAGATCCGCTGGACGAAGGCCTCGCCCGGACCGACCCAGGTGGGCGGATGGTAGTCGTTGCCTTGCGCGCCCAGCGTCTTGCCGAACACCTTGCCGCAGTAGAAGCCGCCGCCGTCTTCGTAGCCGAGGCCGTAGCCCCATTTCGGCTCCAGGTAGCTGAAGCGCGGCAATTTTCCGGCCTTGGCCTTGGCGTAGAAGGTGTCGATCGCTTCGATTTCGCCGTCGGCCAGCGCCTCACTGCAACGGGGGAAAGTGTACTGCGTGTAGCACTGCCCGGCGTTCCAGATGTCGTGGTAGTAGATGCCCCAGGAGGTGCCGGGCGGCAGCGCGTTCCAGATCGTCCGGGTGTGGTACTGCTCCACCGCGTCCCACGAGTTGTCGACCCGGCCGAGCGAGGTGCCGCACAACGAGAAGGCGCGATTGGGGTTGGTTTGCGTTGGCACCGACGCATACCAGGCGTCGCTGACGCCGTAGGCCTTGGCCAGGCCGTTCAGGATCGGCAACTGCGCCGGGGAGTAGGCCTCCATGATCTGGTCGAGCTGGGACCAGTTCTCGTAGCTGGCGTCGTAGTCGTAGGCGAAACCGGCCATGCCGGCCGGCGTGCCCGCCGGTTGATTGCTGTTCGTCGGCTGGCTCGGCGAACCGAACAATTGCTGGTTGACGTGCGCGTAGGCTTCGCCGGGATCGAAACCGGGCACCCGCATCGGTTGCGGCGCGATGTCGTGGCCGGTCTTGCCCGCCGTTCCCATGCTGGCCGGAATGGTCTTCCCGCCGTAGGTGTTGCTGTACTTGCCGGTCTGCAGTCCGTCATACCGCGGCCTGGTGTCGGCGCCGACGAAGCGGGCCGGCCGGTCCTTCTGGTAGAGCCAGCCCAGCACGTTGTCGAGCGAGCGGTTTTCGAGCATCACCATGACCACGTAATCGATCTTGTCGTTCATGTTCATCATTGAGTAAGCACCTTATCGGCATGAGGAGAAGGCCGCGCACGGTCAAGGGCAGAGCGGCGACCGGTGTATTTTTAACATCAATCTTAATCCCGTGCCAGATAAAAAATGAATGTTGGAAATATTCTTTGCGGACCTCTTGGGCGCAACAATGTGTGATCTTTCGCCGCATAAAACTGTCTATATTGGTGAGTTGCCACCCCTGCCACCGAACGCCACTGCCGGAGGAACCATGCCAGCCGATGCCGATGCGAACGTACCCAGCCACGCCGAGGAGTTGCGCGGCAACCTGACCCGCAAGCTCGACAGCCTGGGCTTCGACGCCAGCAAGGACTTCGACAAGGCGCGACTGGCCTTCAGCCCGGGCCGGAAACTGTCCGACGAGGAACTGTGGCAGGTGCTCAACGTCAAGGCCGGCAGCGTGTTCAGCGAAGTCTTCCAGTTCGAGCTCGACGCGCTGGCCGACGGCGTGCCCGACGGCACCCGGCCGGTCAGCCTGGCCGAGGTCAACCAACGCGCCCACCGACAGAAACTGTCCGGGCTGGCGTTCTCCGGCGGCGGCATCCGCAGCGCGACCTTCAACCTCGGCGTGCTGCAGGCGCTGGCGGAAATGCGCCTGCTGCGCGACTTCGACTACCTGTCGACCGTCTCCGGCGGCGGCTACATCGGCGGCTGGCTGTCCAAGTGGATCAAGGAAAAGGGCGGCAGCGTCGAGGCGGTCGAGGAGGAGCTGATCGCCGCCAACGACGTCCGGCGGCCGCGCAGCGAGCCGGCGCCGGTGCAGTTCCTGCGCCAGTACAGCAACTATCTGACGCCGAAGACCGGCCTGTTCAGCGCCGACACCTGGACCCTGATCTGCACCTACAGCCGCAACACCTTGCTCAACCTGACCATGCTGGTGGCCTGGCTGTCGGCGCTGTTCCTGTTGCCGCGCATGGTGGTGTCGGCCGTGCACAGCGAAATGCGCACGCCGACGGCGGACGCCTGGCCCTACGCCGCCGCACTGTTCCTCACCACGGTCGCCTTCATCGCGCTGAGCATCTCGCGCAAGGGGCCGAAGGTCGGCGCCGGCTTGCTCGGCCAGACCCAGGGCAAGATCCTGTTGTACATCTGCCTGCCCTTGATGCTGTCCGGCTTCCTCGGCAGCCTGGCCGTGTGGGAGAAGAGCGAGGAGCTGGTGGCGTTCTGGGACGCCATTCCCGCCACGCTGAGCGACTATCCCTACCGCTGGCTGCTGCTGCCGGGCCTCCTGTATTTCCTGGCATGGTCGCTCGGTTGGGGCGCGGCGCAGTTGCTCAACCGTCGCGACGCCAAGGCCGCGGCGGCCGAGACCGCACTACCCTTGCCGCGCCGCGAGTCGCGTCAAAAAGTGCTGATGGAGGGCCTGGGCCATTTGCTCTGCGCCTTGGGTGCGCTGGCGGTCGGCACCGTGCTGCTGCTGAAGGGGCTGTCGCTGGCCAGTCGTTCGTCCTTCGCCACCTTCGACGCGGTGCAACTGGCCTGCATGGGCATGCCGCTGATGCTGGCGCTGTTCGGCCTCACCATCACGCTGATGATAGGCTTGATCGGCCGCATGTACCTCGACCAGAGCCGCGAATGGTGGGCGCGCCAAGGCGCCTGGACCTTCATCTTCGCCATCGGCTGGCTGGCGCTGTTCGCCTGCACCTTCTATCTGCCGCCGCTGCTGGACTGGGCTTATCAACACTACACCGCGACCACCACGCTGGGCGCCGCCATCACCTCGGCGGTGACCTTCTTCGGCCTGAAATCGGGCAGCGACAAGGCCACCGGCAAGCCCGGCGCGAGCAGCAAGCTCGATCTGGCGGCGCAGGTCGCGCCCTACGCCTTCAGCCTGCTGGCGATCGCCGCGCTGACCACGGGTCTGCAATATGTGGTGGCCACTCTGCCGCTGGTGCAGCATGCCGAGTCGGGCGTGGTGGTCTACTTCGACAGCTATCTGGCCGCCAGTAGCGAAGTCAAGATCGGCGACATCGGCACCCTCTTCCTCAAGCTTCTGGCGGTCGCGCTGATACTCGGCTGGCGGGTCGATATCAACAAGTTCTCGCTGTACATGATGTACCGGATGCGCCTGGTGCGCGCCTACTTCGGCGCCAGCAGCCCCAGCCGTAGCCCGCATCCCTTCACCGGTTTCGACCCCAACGACGATCCGCCGCTGGAGTCCCTGCTGCGCCAAGCCGGCGCCGCCCCCACCTCGGGGCCGACGGCGGCAGCAGCGGCACCAACGGCAGCTTCGGTAGCAGCGGCAGCTGCGGCTGGCGCCGCAGCCGAGCTGGCGCCGGCCCGGCCCAAGCTGCAGCGACCCTACCACCTGATCAGCGCCGCCATCAACCTGGTCAACGGCAAGGAGTTGGCCTGGCAGACCCGCAAGGCGGCCAACTTCTGCTTCACGCCGGCGTTTTGCGGCTTCGAAATGCCGGCCATGCGCGGCGCCGACCGCCTGGCGGTGTGTCCGCAGCGCGGCGCCTTCCGCCCCACCGCCAGCTATGCCTCGACCTCGACCTCGACGCTGTTCAAGGACGACGACTCGGTCGTCAAACTGGGCACGGCGGTCGCCGTGTCGGGCGCGGCGGCCAGCCCCAACATGGGCTACCACTCCTCGCCGCAGCTGACTTTCCTGATGACGCTGTTCAACCTGCGGCTGGGCCGCTGGTCGCCCAATCCAATGAAGGAAAAGAGCTGGATGAAGTCGTCGCCGGGCATCGGCCTGTTCAGCATCCTGTCCGAATTGTTCGGCCTGACCGACGCCGAGGCCGACTTCCTCTACCTGTCCGACGGCGGCCACTTCGAAAACCTGGCCCTGTACGAGCTGGTGCGGCGGCGTTGCAAACTCATTGTGGTGGTCGATGCCGGCTGCGACGACAAGCAGAATTTCGAAGACCTGGGCAACGCGATACGCAAGTGCGCCACCGACCTGAACGTCGCCATCACGCTCGACGCGCGCAAGATCCGCAAGGTCGGCGACGGCGACACCTTCGGCGCCAGCTGCGTCAGCGGCCGCATCCACTACAAGCAGGCCGACGGCAAGGCGCGCGACGGCGTGCTGTTGTACATCAAGCCGACCATCGTCGGCGACGAAAACGCCGACATCTTCAACTACAGCAAGATGCACCCCGAGTTCCCGCACCAGAGCACGGCCGACCAGTGGTTCGACGAGGACCAGTTCGAGAGCTACCGTTCCTTGGGCTACCAGATCGCGTTTGCCGCGCTGCGCCAGGTCGCCGCCAGGTCGGCCCATCCGCGTTGGCAAGGCGCGCAGCGGAAGTGGCGCATCAGCTACATCTGCCGTCTGCTCAGCCAGCCGGCACCGCCGCCGCCGGCGCAAAAAACCAGCAACGTGGTGCCGATGACGGACCGCCGGGTGGACCAGCGCCGCGCCTCGGACGGCTAGATGCCGCCGGCCGCAGCCGCCGACCGGCCTCGCCGCCGACGCCCCCGCCCCCCGCCCCAGGCCGCTTTCCGCTCAATAGCGGAAGGTGGCGCCGATATAGGCGTAGCGGCCGGACGGCAGGCCAGCCCGTGTGAGCACGTCGCCGGCGACCAGACGCTCGTAGTTGACGACCAGGCTCAGCCGCTCGCTGACCGACCAGTTGCCGACGATGCGTAACAGGCCGCCGATCCGCCGCCCGCTCACCTTCTGCGTGCCCGCATAGGCGCGCATACCGCCGGCATACGCCGCGTCGCTCTCGCTGAGCCGTCGCGCAAAACCGTATTCCACCGCCAGCTTGCTCGCCGGCGTCGGCGTAAAGGAAATGCCCGGCGCGATCATCAACAAGTTGGCAAGGCTGAGGAACTGTCCCTCGCCCAGATAGTTGGAGCTGGCGTACAACTGGTTGAAGCCCCGGCTGCCGCCGCCGGCACTGGCGCCGCCGGAGGCGATGTCGACGTGCGCCGTCAGGCTCGGCTTCCAGGCGCCGCCGGACAGCGCCAGGCTGTGCACGGCGAACAAGCCCCAGGCGTCGACGTCGCGCTCGACGGACCTACCGCTTTGGTGGGCTAGCGTCCAGTCGAAGCGCAGGTCGCCGCGCCGGCCCCACAGGCGGGCACCGACGGTGTCGCGCGCATCGCGGCCGAGCTTGCCGGCGGCGCGGTAGGCCGGATTGTCGCTGTGTATCCAGAACGGGTCCAGGTAGGTGTTGGGTCCGTTGCCGGAGTCCACGATCAGGCTGGCATTCAGCCCCCTCAGGCGCTCGGCATGATTGATCTCCTCGTCGAAGAAGCCTGCGGCCAGACGGGTGGCGCGCAGCTCGAAGGCGCCGACGCGCATTCCCTCGCCGTGGGCATACAGGCGCACGCCGTTCCAGCTGCGATGCATGTTCGGCCCGTCGCTCAGGCTGAGCAGTTGCCGCGGCCCGTCGGCGAACTCCTGCCGCCCCAGCATGGCGCCGACCAGCGTACCGCCGGCAGAGCGCCTGACGTCGACGAACAACTGTTGCAAGGAAGCGTCGTTCTGGAAGTTGGCGCTGGCGCTGGCGCGGCGGCCGGCCACCTGGCCGCTGCCCAGCTCGGCATACACGCGCAACTGGGGATGCAGCCGCAAATCCGCGCCCAGCACGGCGCGCAACAGGCCCTGTCGATAGTCGTTGCCAGGTGTCAGTTGGCCATTGCCATAGTTGTCGTAGCGCAGGCGGGCCTCGGCACTCAGCGTCAGCGAGGCCGCGCCGGCGAGCGGCAGCGCCTTCCACCACGGCGCGAGGCCGGCCGCGCGCATGCCGCTCCAATCCTCGGCCCAACGGCTGGCCATCAAGCCCTGGCCGATTTCCGGCCCCCAGCCGGCCGCGTTGAGGGGATAGGGATCGACCGGCGTCGCCGCATGCGCGCCGGCCAGCTCGCTACCTTCGCATTTGTTCGGCGCCGCGCCGCCCTGCGGCGCGGTTTGCGCCAACGCAGCGGCCGTCCAGGCTAACAGAACCATCGCAGTGGCGCCCCCGGCGCAGAATTTATTCACGACCACAACCGCCCTCCTTCACACCCTTTGCAGCGGCGGCACGGCGCGCCAGCGCCTGGCTGAGGGCCGCGATGGCGAGCGCGCCGCCGATCAGCGCGGCGGCGACGGCGAAGGTGAGCCGCATGCCGGCCACCACGGCCGTCGGACCGGCCATCGTCATATCGCCGGTCGCGGCGCCGAAGGCGAACACGGCGCCCATCACCGAGGCGCCGGTGACCAGGCCGAGATTGCGCGACAGGTTCAGCAGGCCGGCGATGACGCCGCGCTGTTCCGCCGCCACATCCGTCATGACGGCGGTGTTGTTGGCCGCTTGGAACAAGGCATAGCCGGCGGTGACCACCACCAGCGGAATGACATAACCGGCCACGCCGACGCCGGTCGGCACCAGTGGCAGCGCGGCACAGCCGGCCAGCATGCCGAACAAGCCGCCCATGCTCATGCGCTGCGCGCCGAAGCGGTCGACCAGGCGGCCGGCCGGCACGCCGCTCAGCGCGGCGACGATCGGGC
The DNA here is from genome assembly GCF_016461825.1 of Rugamonas violacea. Classification (GTDB taxonomy): domain Bacteria; phylum Pseudomonadota; class Gammaproteobacteria; order Burkholderiales; family Burkholderiaceae_D; genus Rugamonas. Next base: position 100,094 of record NZ_JAEMNU010000055.1, read on the forward strand.
CGGACGACATCACCAGGCCGACCCGGGCGGCGTCGAGCGCCAGCGCGCCGGACAAGTAGAAAGGACCGACCACCAGCGTCGCCATCACCACCGTGGTGACCAGCGCGCTCATGGCAAACCCGGCGCTGAGCAGCGGATTGCGCAACATCGACAGGCGGATCAGCGGCGAGGCGGTCTTGCTTTCGGCCAACACGAACATGCCGACGCCGACCAAGGCCATCAACAACAGCGCCAGGTTGACCCGGCCGAAACTGCCGTGCCCGGTCGTCACGGCCAGGGCGTAGGCGGCCAGGGTCAGGGCCAGCAACAGGGTGCCCAGATGGTCGAAGCGGGGCCGCGCCGCCCCCGCCACGCGGCGGTCGGCCGGCAGGAAGCGGTAGGCCAGCAGCAGCGCCAACACGCCGAGCGGGACGTTGACGAAGAACACCGCCGGCCAACCCAGCGCGGCAATCAGCACCCCGCCCAGCGTCGGGCCAAGCGCCGTGCCGACGGCGGACATGGTGCCGAGCAAGCCCATCGCGCTGCCGGTCTGCGCTTTCGGCACCGTTTCGGCGACAAACGCCATGGTCAGCGCCATCATGACGGCGGCGCCCAAGCCTTGCACCGCGCGGGCGCCGATCAGCAGACCAAGCGTGGGGGCCACGCCGCAAAGCACCGAGGCCAGCGTAAACAGCGCGATACCGCCCAGCAGCAGGCGGCGGCGGCCGACCAGGTCGCCCAGCCGACCGACGCTGACGATCAAACTGGTGATGGCGAGCAAGTACGCCAGCACCACCCATTGGACTTGCTGAAAGGTGGCGTGGAAGGCTTGCGCCAGCGTCGGCAAGGCGACATTGGCGATGCTGGTGCCCAGCGCCGACAGCAACATCGACAGCGCCAAGCCGGCCAGCGCCCAGCGCACCGAGGGACTGAGCGGCGCCGGCCCTGCGCTCGCGTCGGCCGGTTTTGCATCGAGTGTTTTCAAAATGAACTCCTGGTTGAATCGCTCGCCACATGGAGCTATTCACACCTTACCCGCTGGCCATACATGGCGGAAGACGCAGCATTTGCACTGTGTTCATGCGTCTGACGCCACATCAAAGGCGTGCCCGCTGGCGCTCTCCAATAGATTGACAGTTGCCGCGAAGGGTCTTAGAGTTCGGCGCATGGCCATTCCCGACCTCAACTTATTGATCGCCCTCGACGCCGTCCTCGCCGAGGGCAGCGTCGCCCGCGCCGCCCGGCGTCTACGACTGAGCCCGTCGGCGATGAGCCGCGCCTTGGCGCGTTTGCGCGAAACCACCGGCGATCCGCTGCTGGTGCGGGCCGGACGGGGCCTGGTGCCCACGCCCCGCGCGCTGGAGCTGCGCGGCCGGGTCAGTCAACTGGTGCAGGAGGCCGAGGCGGTGCTGCGCCCTGCCGACGTGCTCCAGCTCAAACATCTGGTGCGCACCTTCACGCTGCGCACCCGCGAAGGCTTGGTGGAGAACTTCGGCGCCGAGCTGATCGCCCGCGTCGGCGCCGAGGCGCCCGGCGTGCGCCTGTGTTTCCTGCAAAAGGACAACAAGGAGAGCGCCGCCCTGCGCGACGGCAGCGTCGACCTGGAAACCGGCGTGGTCGGCAAGGCCACCGGGCCGGAGGTGCGCAGCCGCGCCCTGTTCCGCGACCGTTTCATCGGCGTCGTGCGCGCGGGGCACCCGCTGAGCCGGGGCGAGATCACGCCGGCCCTGTACGCGGCCGGCCGCCACATCAACGTCTCGCGCCAGGGTTTGGCCGGCGGCCCGATCGACGCGGCGCTCCAGCCGCTTGGCCTGGAGCGGCAGATCGCCTGCATCGTCGCCGGCTTCTCCAGCGCGCTGGCGCTGGCGCGGAGCTCCGACCTGATCGCCACGGTGCCGGAACGCCACAGCGGCAATCTGCGCGCCGGCCTGTACAGCTTCGCCCTGCCCCTGGCCGTGCCGGAATTCACCGTCTCCATGCTCTGGCACCCGAGAATGGATGCCGACCCGGCGCATCGCTGGTTGCGCGGCTTGCTGCTGGAGATCTGTGCGCTACCAGCCTGAGCAAAAAATAAGCATCCGAATGGTTGCCCTTCGACAAGGCCATCGACTACTCGACCGAGACGCCGACGCTGGTGACCTTCACGCTCAAGGACGCGCCCGGCAGCGCGGTCCTGCTGACGGTGGTCGAATCCGGTTTCGACCAAGTGCCGGCACACCGCCGCGCCCTGGCCTTCGAGATGCACGGCCGGGGTTGGGTGGCCCAGTTGCAGAACGTGGCGCGCTATGCCGGCAGCAACTAGCGCGGCACCGCGCGGCGGCGCCGGCGACCCGGCGGCGGACTTGCCCGCGCCGGCGCCATCGCTGGCCCCGGTGTTCGCCGCCCTCGGCGATCCGGTCCGGCTGAAGCTGGTGCGCGAATTGTGCGCCGGCGGCGCCTACTCGATCGCCCATCTGACCCAGAACACCGCGATCAGCCGCCAGGGTGTCACCAAACACCTCGGCGTGCTGGCCGAGGCCGGCATCGTGCGCGACGTCAAAATCGGCCGCGAACGCCTGTGGCAGTTGGAACCGGCGCGCATCGACGAGGCCAAGCGCAGCCTGGAATCGATAGCCCGCAAGTGGGAGCAGGCGCTGGCACGCATCAAGAGTTTCGTCGAGAAGAACGACTAGGCAGTCGAGGCCGAACACGATCAAGGATGAACGTGGCGGTGGTGGATATCTGGGTAGTGTTTGTGGGCATGCCGCATCGTTCGGTGTTGATGCGGATGTACGTGCGGTTCCATGCCGTCCCAGAGAAAATCGTGGCCGTGTTGGTGATGAAGATCATGAGTATGGACATGCGCATGCTCCATCGGCTCGTGCAGGTGTTCGTGCTCATGTGACTCGGTCAAGTGTAGCCAGATCCCGCCGCCCATCAATACGGCGGCCGTCCAGAACAGCCAACCCGGCTGTTCGCCAAGCATCGCCAGCGAAATGACGGCACCCACGAAAGGCGCGACGGAAAAATATGCGCCGGTACGCGCGGTGCCCAGATGCCGCAAGGCCAGCACAAACATCACCAGGCTCAGACCGTAGCCGCCCAGGCCAACCAGACCCGAGGCAAGGATGGTGCTCATCTGTGGCAGTTGCGCACCCAAGGCGAGCGCGATGATCAAGTTGACGGAGCCGGCCACCAGTCCCTTTACCCCGGCGATCTGCACCGCGTCGCTGGCCGACACCTTGCGCGTCAAATTATTGTCGATACCCCAGCACAGGCAGGCGCCGACAATCGAAATGGCGCCCCACGGCACGCCAAACGCCGGGATTTGCTCCCACGACAGCAACAGGCCGGCCGCGACAATCAACAACATGCCGACAAAGATGCGACGGTCGAAATTTTCCTTGAACACGAACCAGGCCAGAATCGAGGTCAGCACGCCTTCCATGTTGAGCAGTAACGACGCTGAAGATGCCGGTGTGAGCATCAGTCCGAACATCAGCATTACCGGACCGGCGATACCGCCAGCGGCGATCGCTCCGGCCAGCCAAGGCAAATCCTTGCCTGTCAGCCCGGCCGTCGCTGTGTTGCCGCCGCGCCGCGCCAGCGCGCGCAGCAGATAAAACGTCAGCAGGCCCAGTCCACTGCCCATATAGAGGATACCGGCGAGCAGCACCGGCGCCACATGGCCCAGCAACAGTTTGGCGAACGGTGTGCTCGCACCAAATAGCGCGGCGGCCAGAAGCCCGTAGAACACGCCCTTGTGCATGCCGCCGTCTTGATTCAACTTCTCGCTCATGATGCCTTCCAAAACAGGGGGGCGCTAGCTTATCACGTTCAAATGCCGTCCCGCAGCCAGACTAGGCCCGTCCGGCGCGGTAGGCGCGCACCCAGTCGACGAACTCGTCGGCCGGCATCGGCCGCGCGATCAGATAACCCTGCACCGTGCGGCAGCCGTGCTCGCGCAGGGTGGTGCGCTGCGCCTCGGTTTCGACGCCCTCGGCCACCGAGGCCATGCCCAGCGCGTTGGCCAGGGCGATGACGGCGTCGATGATGGCCAGCGCCGCCGCGTCGTCGAACATCTCGCGCACGAAGGACTGGTCGATCTTCAACACGTCGACCGGGAAGTGGCGCAGATAGTGCAGGCTGGAGAAGCCGGTGCCGAAGTCGTCGATGGCCAGCGAGAAGCCCAGGCCCTTGAGTTCGCGCAGTTTTTCGGCGGTCTGGCCGGCGTCGCTCATCAGCATGCTCTCGGTCAGCTCCAGCTCGATCAGCGCCGGCGCCACGCCGCCGGCGCGCACCAGGGCCTCGGTCGAGGCGACGAAGTCGGCCTGCTTGAACTGGCGCGCCGAGACGTTGACCGCCAGCGTCAGCCCGGCGATGCCCAGCGCCTGCCAGCGCAGCAACTGGCGACAGGCCTCGCCGAGCACCCATTGGCCGATCGGTTCGATCAGGCCGGCCTCCTCGGCCACCGGGATGAAGCGGTTGGGCGGGATCAGGCCGTGCTTCGGGTCGCGCCAGCGGATCAGCGCCTCGGCGCCGTTCAGCGCGCCGCTGACGGCGTCCAGCTTGGGTTGGAAGTACAGCACGAACTCCTGCTGCGCCAGGGCGCGGCGCAGGTCCATCTCCAGTTGCAGGCGCTCCAGCACGTTGACGCTGAGCTCGGGGGTGTAGAACTGGAAGGTGTTGCGGCCGCAGTCCTTGGCCAGGTACATGGCGGCATCGGCGTTGCGTATCAACAGCTCGAAGGTCTCGCCGTCGGCCGGGAAGCAGGCGATGCCCATGCTGGCGCTGACGTGCAGCGCCATGCCGAAGATCTCGAAGGGGCGCGCCAACTCGCGCAGGATGGCGTCGGCGCGGGCCGCCAGTTGGGCGCCGTCGGCCGTGCCGGGGCAGAGCATGACGAACTCGTCGCCGCCCATGCGGCTGACCGTGTCGCCGGCCCGCACCACGGTGGACAGGCGGCCGGCCACCTGGCGGAGCAGCTCGTCGCCGGCGTTGTGGCCGAGCGAGTCGTTGATGTTCTTGAAGCGGTCGATGTCGACGAACAGCAGCGACAGCATGCCCTGCTCGCGTCTGGCCTTGGCGATCTCCAGGCCGGCGTGGTCGGCCAGCAGGGTGCGGTTGGCCAGGCCGGTCAGCTCGTCGTGGTAGGCCAGGTGGGCGATGCGCCGCTCCTGTGCCTTGCGCGCGCTGATGTCGGAGAAGATCGCGATGAGGTGCTCCTGCCGGCCGTCGGCGTCGCGCACCAGGCTCAGCGAGAACCAGGCCGGATAGCCGCCGCCGTCGCGCCGCCGGCAGGCCAGCTCGCCCTGCCAGGAGCCGGACTGGCGCAGCGTGGCGCACATGGCGCCGAAATGGCGCCGTTGCGCGGCGCCGTCGGCGAGGATGCGCGGATCGCGCCCCAGCATCTGGGCGGCGCTGAAGCCGGTGATGCTGGCGAACACCGGGTTGACCGAGATGATGCGGTTGGCTTGGTCGGTAATCATGATCGCTTCGTTGCAGGCGTCGAAGACCTTGGCCGACAGGCGCATCTCGCGCTCGCTGAGCGACAGGTCGAGCAGGGCCTTGCGCGCCCGCAGCATGTAGCGGATGCGGTAGGCCATGGTGTCCCAGCTGATCGGCTTGGCGATGAAGTCGGTGGCGCCGGACTGGTAGGCCAGCAGGATCGACTCGGCGTCGTTGAGGCCGGTGACCATGGCGATCGGCACGTCGCCGCCGGGCAGCGTGCGCAGGTGGGCGCACAGCGCCACGCCGTCGCCGTCGGGCAGCATCACATCGAGCAGCAGCAGGTCCGGCTGGGCCTGCTGGAACTGCAACAGCGCCTGCGCCACGCTGCCCGCCTCGACGACGTCGAAGCCGCCCTCCTCCAGCGTGGCGCGCATCAGCAGGCGCGCCGCCAGCTCGTCCTCGACGATCAGGATCAAGGGCCGGGCGCGGGCCGCCGGCGCCGCCCGCCTCATGCCGGTTCCTCTTCGCGCAGCAGCCGCAACTCGTCCTGCGCCCGAGCAAAGGCCAGGCTGGCCTGGGCCATGGCCTCGCCGATCTGCTCGGTCTGGCCGTTGCGGCCGCGCTGCTCCAGCTCGATGCACAGCTGCGCCAGTTGGCGCGCGCCGACGTTGGCCGAACCGTTTTTCAGCGAGTGGGCGCCGCGCACCAGGGCGGCGTAGTCGGCGCCGTCGACGGCGGCCTGCATGTCGCGCAGCAGGCCGGGCGACTCCAGCAGCCAGGCGTCTAGCACGCGCAGCAACAGGCCCGGGCGCAGCTTGCGGATGGTGTCGATGGCGCCGGCGTCGATGCTGGCCGCGCCGTCCGTCGCCGTCGCCGTCCCTGCCTTGGCCTTGGTCCCGGCCGCAGCAGAGGCAGCAGTAACGGCGGCGGCGGCGGCGGCGGGGGGGGGGNNCGGCCGGCGCCGGCGGCGCCGGCCGCAGCGGCAACCAGCGCGCCAACAGGTCGCCCAGCTGGTCCTGGGTGAAGGGCTTGGCCAGGTAGTCGTCCATGCCGGCGTCGAAGCAGCGCTGGCGGTCGCCGGCGATGGCGTTGGCGGTCAGCGCGATGATCGGTAGGTGGCCGCAGGGTTCGCCGGCGCGGATCGCCGCCGTGGCCTGGTAGCCGTCCATCTGCGGCATCTGGCAGTCCATCAGGATCAGGTCGAAACGCTCGCGCTCAAGCAGGGCGATCACGTCGAGCCCGTTGGCGGCCACCTCGCTGGCCACGCCCAGGTTCTTCAGCATGGCCAGTGCCACCTCCTGGTTGGTCAGGTTGTCCTCGGCCAGCAGCACCCGCCCGCCCAGCCGGCGCGCCGCCCTTGGCGCCGGCTGGGCGCCGGCCGGCGCGCTCTTGCGCAGCGCGGCGCACAGCGCGTTGTACAACTCGGACTGGCGCACCGGCTTGCTCAGCACCAGGCGCAGCGGACCATCCGGATCGGCCGCGCCGGCGTCGCCCGCCGAGCTGAGCATAATCACCGGCAGGCCGGCCAGCATCGGTTCGGCGCGCAGCCGGGCCAGCAGGCCGTGGCCGTCCTCGTCGGGCATCATCATGTCGGTCAGCACCAGCTCGAAGCCGTGGTCCGGCCGGCCCAGCAGCGCCATCGCGGTGGCCACGTCGCCCGCCGTCACCACCCGGCAATGCCAGGAGCGCAGCTGCTCGCTGAGGATCTCCAGGTTGATCTGGTTGTCGTCGACCACCAGGATGCCCATCGCCTCGAACATCGCGTCGGGCCGCGCCTCGGCCGCCGGCGCGCCGGCCAGCTCCAGCACGAAGTGGAAGTCGCTGCCGCCGCCGGGCGTGCTGGCGACTTCGATGCGGCCGCCCATCAGGCCGACCAGGCGCTGCGAGATGGCCAGCCCCAGCCCGGTGCCGCCGTAGCGCCGGGTGGTCGAGCTGTCGGCTTGGGTGAAGGCCTGGAACAGTGCGGCCAGCTGGGCCGGCGCGATGCCGATGCCGCTGTCGCTGACGGCGAAGCGCAGCCGGTACCGCTCGGGCGATTCGGCTTGCAGCTCGGCGCGCAGCATCACCTGGCCGCGCTCGGTGAACTTGATGGCGTTGGCCACCAGATTGGTCAACACCTGGCCCAGGCGCTTGCTGTCGCCGCGCAGCATCAGCGGGCGCGTCGGCGGTTTCAGGTGCAGCGCCAGGCCCTTGCCGTGGGCCAGCGGGGCGAAGCGCTCGGCGATGTTTTCCAGCAGCAGGGTCAGGCTGAACACGGCGGCGTCCAGCTCCAGCTTGCCGGCCTCGATCTTGGAGAAGTCGAGGATGTCGTTGAGGATCGCCAGCAGGTCCTCGCCGGAGCGGCGGACGATGCGCACGTAGCGGCGTTGGCCGTCGTCGAGACCGGTGTTGCCGAGCAGGTCGGTCATGCCGATCACGCCGTTCAGCGGGGTGCGGATCTCGTGGCTCATCATGGCCAGGAACTCGCTCTTGGCGCGGTTGGCGGCCTCGGCCGCGTCGCGCGCGCGCACCAGGTCGGCGGTGCGGCGCGCCACCTGCTCTTCCAGATGGTCGCGGTGGCCGACCAGCTCGGCCTCGCGCGTCTCGATCTGGGCCAGCATGTCGTTGAAGCGCCGCGCCAGTTGCGCCGCCTCGTCGGCCCCCTCGCCCGGCGCGGCGCGCAGCGCGTAGTCGGCTTGGCGGCCGACCTGGTTGGCCAGCTCGGCCAGGCGCAGCAGCGGCGCGCTGAGCCGGGTGGCGGCCAGCCAGGCCAGCGCCGACACCAGCGCCAGGGCGCCCAGGCCCAGGCCGCCGGCCAGCAGCATGGCGCGGTACTGCGCCTGGCGCAACTGGTCGAGCGAGGCCAGCAGCTCCACCGCGCCTATCGTCGCGCCCCGGTTGACGATGGGCGCGCGCGCCGCCAGGGTGTCCCTGCCGGCGCCGGCGCCGGTGTCGGCCAGGGCGGCGCCGTGGTAGGCGGCGAACTCGCGGCCGTCGGCCGCGACGATGCTGGCGCGCGCCACCTCCGGCACGGCCTGCAGCGATTCCAGCGTCTGCAGGGCGGACTGGCGGTCGTCGAAGGTCAGCGCGGCGGCGCTGTTGATGGCCAGCGTCTCGGCCAGGCTGCTGAGTCCGTGCTGGGCCTGGCTGCGCAGGGTGGCGAACTGTATGCTCAGAAACACCAGTTCGAACAGCACCAGGGCCAGCGCGCAGACCGCCACCACCATCGCGGTGATCTTGTGTCGCAGCAGCAGTTGTCGCCAGATCCGCATCGTGCCGTCCCCTCCTATCGGTTGTTGATCGCCAGCTTGAGCAATTGGGCGCTGACCTTGTAGCTGCCGCGCCGCATCACGTCGAGGTTGACCTTGAACTGCATGCGGCCGTCGAGCTCGACCAGGCCGATGGCGCCGCCGGCGTCGACGAAATTTTCGCGGTCGCCCACCGTCAGCAACGCGGGCTGGCCGGCGCTGAGCTGTTGCAGCTCGCGGGCGTTGCCGTCGTGGAGATACAACAGGTGGCAGCGCGTCGTGCTGTCGGCCGCCGCCAGGGTGCGCACCTGGATCGGGCGCTGTGCGATGGCGCGCCCGTGCACGGCGGCGAAGGCGGCCTCGGTGCGGCGGTCGGGATTGACCACGCACAGCACCAGCGGGTCGCTGGCGGCCTCGCCCGGCCATTCGGTGAACTTGAGGAAGTTGTAGACCAGCGCCGCCTTCACCTCGGCGGTGGCGGCCACGCCCTGCGCCGTCAGCGTCAGCGTCGGCGCCCAGGCCGCCAGCAGCAACAAAGCCCCGCAGCGCCGTTGGCGGCACTGGCCAAAACGCAGCGGGCGGTCGGTGTTCTGCATGGCGGTGTCGGCAAGACTTGCGTGCTGGAATCGGACAAAGTATAGACCAGTTCCGCCGGGAAAGTGGCTTCATGCAAGCGGGTGTGAACAAAATGCAAAACCCGACACGGCCGGCCGAAACTGGTCTACCATCGGCCAGATGGCGCGGCGGCGGCGCCCGCCGCCACGCGCCCGGACGGCGGTTTTTTCGCGCCGCGCCGACCCATTTCCACCCGTCAGGAGGTGTTGATGCCCAGACTACGCCGCCATGCCGCCTGGCCCATCGCCGCCGGCCTGCTGGCCGCCCTGCCGGCCGCCGTGCCGGCCCGCGCGGCGGGCGCCGCCGACGACCTGTTCAACATCAGCGTGCAAGAGCTGCTCAACCTGCCGATCGAAACCGCCAGCCGCCATCTGCAGGGCAGCCGCGAGGCGCCGGCCATCATCTCGGTGGTCACCGCCGACGACATCCGCCAGTTCGGCTACCGCTCGGTGGCCGAGGCGCTGGCGCAGGTGCCCGGCATGTACGCCATCGACGACCAGGTCAGCCCGAACGTCGGCGTGCGCGGCGTCAACGCCGGCCTGCGCGCCTATTCGCGCATCCTGAAGGTGATGATCGACGGCCAAGCCATGGCCTTCCGCGCCGACGCCGGCAACTTCCTCGGCCCGGCCCTGCTGGCGATGGAGGCGATCGAACGCATCGAGGTGGTGCGCGGCCCGGCCTCGGCCCTGTACGGCGCCGACGCCTTCCTCGGCGTGGTCAACATCATCACCCGCAGCGCCGAGCAAACCGAACACAGCGTGACGCTGCGGCGCGGCGCCGGCCAGGATGCCGGCAACGGCCTGGCCTTGTTCAGCGCCGGCCGCAGCGCACGGCTGCCGGAATTGCAATGGCTGCTGTCGGCCAGCGGCGCCACGGCCGACCGCAGCGGTTTGGAACTGCCGCGCTCCTCGCCCCTGTACGCCCGCGCGGCGGCCGGCGGCGCCGCCTCGCAGGACGACCTGAGCCGGCCACGCAACCTGCTGGCCAAGCTGAGCCACCAAGGCCGCCACAGCGACAGCGAGCTGCTGCTGCACGCCTACCGCGTCGACAGCGACGCCGAGTTCCTCGACTTCGGCACGCTCAGCCACAACAACCGCCTGGCCGTGCTGCAGAAAACCGCCCGCCTGACGCACGAGTACCGCGGCCTGGCCGACTGGACCTTGCGCGCCAGCCTGGCCAGCACCAGCGGCGGGCCGGACGGCCGCGAACGGCTCAGCCTGGGCGCCGCCGGCAACTATCCGCAGCGCGACTTCGGCTTTGTCGAGCGCAGCGCCAGCGTCGACGTCGAGCGCCGCCTGGACGCCAACCAGAGCATCGCCGTCGGGCTGGACGCCAGCAACGACCGCGAGCGCCAGTTGCGCATCTACAACGTCGACCTCGCCAGCGGCCAGCGCGTCCTGCTGGCCGGCGACGGCAGCGTCCGCAACACGCGCCAGCGCGGCGTCTATCTGCAATACAGCGTGCGGCCCTGGTCCTACCTGGGGCTGACCGCCAACGCCCGCCGCGACCACCATTCCGTCTTCGGCGACAACAGCAACTACCGCCTGGCGCTGGTCGGCGAGCTGAGCGCCGACCTGTCGTACAAGCTGCTGTACGGCACCTCCTACAAGGCGCCGTCGGCGCTGCAGTTGTACGCCCAGCCGCTGTATCCGGGCGAGGTGTTGGGCAATCCCCGGCTGCGGCCGGAGACCTCGCGCAGCAGCGAGCTCGGTCTGCACTGGCAGTTGGCGCCCTCGCTGGCCTGGTCGGCCAACGCCTACCTGTTGACGGTCAAGGACAAGACCGAGCTGCTGCCGGCCGGCATCAACCTGCAGCCGCAGAACAGCGGTCAACAAAAGGGCCACGGGCTGGAGAGCGAGCTGTTGTGGCAGGCCGGCGCCCAGCGCGTGCGCGCCCAGTTCGCCTGGGCCGACACCAACAACGAGGACCAGCCGCGCCTGCAAGAGCTGCTGGTGGCGCCGACCGCCAGCTATCCGCGCCTGACCTTGCGTTTGAGCTGGCAGTATCTGCATCCACGCTGGGGCGCGCTGGCCGTGTCGGCCCGCCACGTTTCGCCGCGCCGGGCCAGCAAGATCAACAGCCAGGAAAACCTGCTCAAGCCCTATCAGCTGGACGCCTACCAGTTGCTCGACCTGAACTGGCGGCGCGACTTCGGCCCGCACGGACTGGCCTTGCGTGTCGCCAACCTCACCGACCGCCGTTACGCCGAGCCGGGTTACGGCGGCGTCGACCTGCCCGGCGCCGCGCGCAGCGTCGTGCTCAGCTACACCTACCATTTCTAGCCCGGAGCTCGCGCCATGCCTAGCCGCTTCACGCCGACCCGCACGCCGCTGCCGCCGCGGGCGTTCGCCTTGTCCCTGAGCCTCTCCCTGTCCCTGTCCCTGAGCCTGCTGCTGGGCGGCTGCGGCGGCACCAAAGTCGACTGCGATCCGGTGCGGCCGGCACCGGACACGCTGAAAATCGGCCTGCTCACCACCAAGACCGGCGCCGCCGCCAACCAGGGCCTGTTCGTCGAGTACGCGGCGCGCCTGGCGGTACGCGAGATCAACGCGGCCGGCGGCGTCAACGGCCAACAGCTCGAACTGCTGCTGCGCGACGACAAGCTCGACCCGCTGGCCGGGGTGGCCGGCGCGCGCGAGCTGCTGGCGCTCGACCCGGTGGCCATCATCGGCCCCTTCTCAAGCCGGGTGGCGCTACCGGTGGCGCAGCAGGTGACCATCGCCGCCGGCATGCCCTTCGTGGTGAGCGGCTCCTCGCCGCTGCTCACCGCGCTGGACGACAACAACACGGTGTGGCGCACGGTCGCCTCCGACACGCTGCAGGGCGCCGCGCTGGCCGACTTCATGCTTGAACAGGGCCTGCGCAACATCGCCATCATCCACGTCGACGACGCCTTCGGCCAAGGCGCCAGCGAGGCCGTGTGGGCCCGCCTGGCGACGCGCGGCGTCACGCCGCTGGTCAGGGTGAGCTATCCGACCAGCAAAACGGTCGGCTTCGAGACCGAGCTGACCGCCCTGCTGGCCAATGGCACGCCGCAGGCGGTGCTGATCGTCGGCTTTGCGCTCGACGGCGCCAGCATCGCGCGCGCCCTCCAGGAACGGCTGGCCGGCCGGATGCCCAAACTTTTCGGCGCCGGCAACTTCGGCGCCGCCTTCCTCAGCAACGCCGGCGACGCCGGCGTCGGCATGCAGGTCGTCTCGCCCACGGCGCCGCGCAATGCCGTCGATTACGCCGCCTACCGCGCCAGCTTCCTGCGCGAGGCGGGCCTGGAACCGGAGGGCACCTCGTTCACCGGCTACGACTCGGTGTACCTGATCGCGCTGGCGTTGGCCCAGTCCGGCAGCAACAGCCGCGCCGCCGTGATGCGCTCGCTGCGCCAGGTATCGCGGCCGGACGGTGCGCAGGCGGTCGAGATCCATCCCGGCGAGTTCGCCAAGGCGCTGGCGGCGATCAAACAGGGCGCGGACATCGACTACCAGGGCGCCGGCGGCCGCATCGACTTCGACGCGGCCGGCGACCCGACCGCCGGCACCTATCTGTTCCTCGAGGCGGTGCGCGGCGCCGACGGCCAAGTCGGCTTCGTCGAACGCAAGGTGGTGACCTTCCCGTGAGGCGCCGTACTCTTGTCCTGTCGGCCCGCCTTGACCGCGCGCACAAAGATCGCCCGTAGTTGATATAAATCAAACTGACTGCCGTCGCCGGGGATAAGCTCATCCGCTTACCGCCCCTTCGGAGTTTCAAATATGAAAATATTGTCCGCCGCCTGTCTTGCCCTCTCGCTCATCGCCGGCGCCAGCCAGGCCGACGAAACGTGCAACTCGCCGTATATGGCCAACCTGATCAAGGGCCAGGAAGACTACCTGCATGTCTGGACGTTGGGCATCAAAGGCATCGGCGACGGCAGCGACAAGCTGGTCACCCTCGACGTCAATCCCGGCTCGCCCCGCTTCGGCAAGGTGATCGCCTCGCTCTCCGTCGGCGGCCGTGGCGACGCCCACCACGTCGGCTTCACCGACGACCGCAAATACCTGTGGGCCGGCCGCCTGCAGGACAGCAAGATCTTCGTCTTCGACGTCGGCACCGATCCGGCCAAGCCGCGCCTGGTCAAGACCATGCACGACGTGGTGCAAAAGAGCGGCTTCGTCGGCCCGCACACCTTCTACGCCCTGCCCGGCCGCATGCTGGTCGGCTTCCTGTCGAACAAGCGCGACATGGGCGGCGCCACCGGCATGGCGGTCTACAACAACAAGGGCGACCTGATTTCCACCTACGACAATCCGACCGGCAAGATCGGCGATGTCCAGGGCGACGGCTACGGCTACGACCTGGCCATCAACCCCGGCCGCAACGCCATGCTGACCTCCAGCTTCACCGGCTACACCAACTACCGCACCGAGCTGCCCAAGCTGATCAAGGACCCGGCGGCGATGCAAAAATTCGGCAACACCATGGTGCTGTGGGACTTCAAGGCGATGAAGCCGCAGCAGATCTTCAACACGCCGGGCGCGCCGCTGGAGATCCGCTGGTCGCAGGCCGAGGGCGACAACTGGGCCATCACCGCCACCGCGCTCGGTTCCAAGCTGTGGCTGATCAAGCCGGACGCCGCCGGCCGTTGGCAGGCGCGCGACGTCGGCCCGATCGGCGACCCGGCGCAAACGCCGCTGCCGGTCGACATGTCCATCACCGCCGACGGCAAGGGCCTGTGGGTCAATACCTTCATGGACGGCAAGACCCGCCTGTTCGACCTGAGCAATCCGGAGGCGCCGCGCCAGGTCTACGAAAAAGTCACCGGCAAGCACGTCAACATGGTCAGCCAGAGCTGGGACGGCAAGCGCATCTACATCACCACCAGCCTGCTCGAACACTGGGACCTGGACAACGACGACCACTTCCTCAAGCTCTACCACTGGGACGGCCGCGAGCTGCAACAACAGTGGAAGGTCGATTTCTACAAGGAAAAGCTGGGCCGTCCGCACCACATGAAATTCAGCGCCAAAGCGGCAACGAATGTGGCGTCGCTGCGTTAAGCTGGCCCTGCGCTGCGGCCGGATGCTCGGCAGCCGGCGCCTGGGACGGAGGCTGGCGCGCCTGCCCGCCGTGCCGCTGGCCGGCCTGACGGTGGTGTTGATGATCGCCAGCGCCGCGCAAAGCCAACGGCCGGCGCCGGCGCCGGCCAGCGACATCGCGCCGGCCGGCAGGGTTGCGCGGCCGCCGCGCCTGGTGGCGCCGGCGCCGGGCAGTTACGTGCTGCCGGTGATCCAGCTGGGTCCGGCCGGCACCGTGCTCGACACGGCCGGCCGCGCCGTGCCGCTGCAAGAGCACACCCGCGGCCGCGTCACCTTGCTCAGCTTCATGTACACCTACTGCGTCGACCCGACCGGTTGCCCGCTGCTGTTCTCCACCATGTACGGCTTGCACGAGCGGCTGCAGGCGACGCCGGATCTGGCGCGCCGGGTGCGCCTGGTCAGCCTGTCCTTCGACCCCGTCAACGACACGCCGGAGACCATGGCGCGCTACGGCGGCTCCTTGGCGCGCACCGACAAGCCCGTGCGTTGGGATTTCCTCACCGGCCGCTCGGTGGCCGAGTTGCAACCTATTTTGGCCGACCTGGGCCAGCCCGTTGCCATCCAACTGGACGCCGAGGGCAAGCCGGCCCGGCTGTACTACCACATGCTGAAACTCTTCCTGTTCGACCGCCAGGGCCGGGTGCGGGAAATCTACAGCTCGGCCTTCCTCCAGCCGGACATGATCTACAACGACATCCGCACGCTGCTGCTGGAGGAGGATGCGAGTAGGGTCGCCGGCAAGTGAGCATGCCGCCGCCCGGTTCAAGGCCTTGACCACAACTGGCTTAGGGGCACGTCGGACAAGCCGTCATTCCCGCGCAGGCGGGAATCCATACGGCGCATGAATCCCCGCCTATGGACGAACAATAAAGTCATCTGCCGCAAAATGGCTTCCTTGCGTTCTGCTGAATAGTGTTTCACTGCCCGTCTTTGCTCCGCCCCCTGTACGATTACGAGAAATCAGATGACGCGACAACTATCCTGACACAGGGGGGATCCCCGACTGTCCGCTCTGCTCGGCACCGTACTGCGCCAGCCAACGGCGGATCGCGGTCTGCCCAATACCCATGCTTTCGCTCACGTTCAGGATGCTCTGCCCCTGCTCTTTGATCATCCGAACCACTTCCAGCTTCAGGCTGGGCTCGAATGTCTTTCGCTTTCTTGTTGCCATGTATCACTCCTCAGATGGTGGATTTTCCACCTATTGAGGTGTCCAGGCAAATTAGACCACAGCAAGCTGCCCAAAGTGTCATCTTCAGTCACGAAAGATGGCCGAAGGTGCCAGATAGCAGCATCGTGTTGAACTATCGTAGTTGTTTCATGTCTCTATGAGAATCGCATGGTAGTCACAAAACACCCCCCTGTGTCAGGATAGTTGTCGCGTCATCTGATTTCTCGTAATCGTACAGGGGGCGGAGCAAAGACGGGCAGTGAAACACTATTCAGCAG
>NZ_JAEMNU010000056.1 GCF_016461825.1 Rugamonas violacea
CGGCCATTTCGTCAACCTTCTTTTTCTACCCCGCTGACTCTGCACTGCGCTGTTTTGCGTGCTCCGTTTGCGGGGAGGCGAACTATAGCAAAGCCACCTATCCTCCGCAAGGCTTTTTTCTCAAACCTGCCTTGCTGCTACAATCGCGGCCTTTTGCCATATATGGCAGGTCGATCAGGAGAGGTGTGATGGAGCACGGCAGTAACAATACAACCAAGCGCGGCGGCTTCAGTTCCAGCTTCGGCGTACTGGCGGCAACGCTGGGTTCCGCAGTTGGTCTCGGCAATATCTGGAAATTCCCTTACTTAACTGGCGCCAACGGTGGTGCCGGCTTCCTGCTGGTCTACCTGCTGGCCACCTTGGTCATCGGCTTACCGGTGATGATCGCGGAGATCACCATCGGGCGCAGCGCCAAAGCCAATCCCATCACCGCGCTGCAAAAGCTCAGTCCCAAGGGGCAGCCGTGGTGGCTGCTCGGCGCAGCCGGCATGTTGGCATCCTTTCTGATTTTGTCTTTCTACTCCGAAGTAGTGGCTTGGGTCTTTGCCTATGTGGTCAAGGCCGTTGGCGGCTCTATCCTCAGTAGCGATCGCCTGGTGACGGAGGCGGCATTCAGCAGCCTGATCGCCGACCCGGTGCAGTCGCTGCTGTGGCAGTGGGGCGTGTTGATGTTCATTGGCAGCATCCTGCTCATGGGCGTGACAAAAGGAATATTGATTAGCGCTGATCTTCATCTTCGCCGAACTGTCCGGCCCGCCAATGGTCCAACCTGGTGTGGCACGACGCTGCGGATACCAACGGGGGC
>NZ_JAEMNU010000057.1 GCF_016461825.1 Rugamonas violacea
CTGCTGAATAGTGTTTCACTGCCCGTCTTTGCTCCGCCCCCTGTACGATTACGAGAAATCAGATGACGCGACAACTATCCTGACACAGGGGGATGGCGCACGGCGCCGCTGTGGGGCGCCGGTCTACTGCGCCAGATGAACGAGCGCGTCGGTTATCTACACGACGGCCGCGCCCGCGATCTGCAGGAGGCCATCCTGTGGCACGGCGGCGAGGGCGGGGCGGCGCAGCGGCGCTATGTGCGGCTGTCGGCCAAGGAGCGCGACGCGCTGCTGGTCTTCATCAATTCGCTGTAGGTGGTTGCCGCCGGTGTTCGCGGATGAATCGATGAAGTAAATTTGCAATTATTTTGAAGAAAGCGCTTTTTTCTTATGTTGAGATAAGGTCGAATTTTTTGTCCGATTATTCGATTTTTTAACTAAATTAGTTTTATTTTGCAAGCTTTCAGACTTATTTTGTTTCTTTATGGTAACGGACGAGCTGTTGTGATTTTCGCTTGCCGCGTCTATTTTTAACGAGTTTCCATCGTTTGTGGCGGCTGCCGCGGAATCGTGGGCAGAAACAATTCTGGACCCTACCTTGTCTAACGCTGTAGGGTCGGCGCTTGCATTTTCTCGCATCCCTATTTGACGCAGAGAAAAGGTTTTATTAAAGTCTTCGCGCGAAATAGGGGTGGTATTTTTTTGCAAAACCTTAAGAATATTGCGTTTCATAGTTCAATTTCCTTTTCTGCCATATAGCGCTCGAGTAAGGCCCAGCTAGTCGAATCTGATTTTGTTTTGAAAGACAGATGTACCGACTCCCCTTTTTTCATCCACTCCTCGCGCCCTTTTTCTGTAAAAACCAATTCGCTAATAAGAAGAAAATCTTTAAATTCTTGTGATAGCTTAGGCCTTACATTCATGGGTATGAGGGCGTCGAAGCCCATGGTGGCCCAAACGTAATATCCGCGCATCGGGTAATCTTTCGAGTAAAAAGATTCATAATTCCCGATCGCGTATACCTCTATGCTTTCGATAGGGTATTCTTCCAACGCCTTCTTGGCCGCAAATATCTCTCGTATTACGCATCTGGTTCCAATCCCAAGAGCGGAAAACTCATTCTTTAACTCTAATGCATCATTGGATAATAGATATGAATACGTGGTGTCGTCTATGCTAATCAGGCGTCTGACCATATCGCTGACGAACATAGGATTCTTTACCCTAAACTCAATTGCCCCATCCTTACTCACGACCAATATTTCGCTCCCTTTGGGAGCGCCGGTAAGCATGATTATCTCTTCTTCAGAAAGAAATTCGTCACTGTCCTCAAGCTGGACATCAACCACAACGCTGCCATTGTCAAACCATTTGGCATAGGTGGAATCCAAGCTGGTGGCTCCTCAATCTAAAGAATTGTTTGGAATGCTGCCATTGTTAAGCATTTCGCTTGACCATTTTCACATACTCACAGCGTCCAGGCAAAGGCTCTGACTCGCGCCGCCCGTTTGTTGTATGGGGGTTTGTCGCTGTTCCAGTGGATCGAAGGCTGATACTACGCTTTCCCGCGCGCCATGGTGCGTTTGGTGCATGGCCATGCGCGGTGGTTGACGCTGCGCGAGCGTGGCGCGCAGCGGCCCGGTGTCGCCGCCTACCTAAAGTGCACCTCTAAAAACCGTCATTCCGCATCGGTGGACCGCCGAGCAGGCGGGATTCCATACCCGCACGCTCATTGGCTCAGCATGGGTTCCCGCCTGCGCGGGAACGACAATTTGGTGGTTTTTCGAAGTGTCCTAAACTCGACGTGGCGCATTCCCTTCAACGGGGACGGCATCTTTCGCCGCTACCCCATGGACGAATCGTCCGCCCGTTCAGGCCGCGCTGCTGACCGGGAAACCGGCCGCGACAATGGCCTCGCTGATCCGCGCCAGCGCGCTGGCCGATTCCACGCTGACCTGCTTGCTGGCCAGGTCGACCTGCACCGTCGCGCCGGCGTCGACCGCCAGGACGGCCTTGGTGACAGTGCCGACGCAGTGACCGCAGCTCATGTTTTCCACTTGTAGTTGGTACATCGTCCGACTCCTTAAATAGTTTCGATAGCGTCACTGTAGCCCTTCCCGCCATGGGAAGGTCAAGCGTCATCGCGAAAGGAATCGGTGGGGAAGGGCCTTGCTTCAGACGTCAAGCTTGGACAGGTCGACGCTGACCAGCGCCCAGATGCCGCCGGCATAGTCCGGCTCCTTGGACAGCTCCTCGAACGGCGAGGGCCGGATCTCAAAGGCGCGGCCCAGCCGCAGCATGGTGCCGACATGGCCGTAGATGGCCTGGGTGACGTTGCGCATGGCGTTGTCGACCGTGTCGCCGGACGAGGTGCAACCGGGAATGTCAGGCACCGTCACCCCGTACTTGCGGCGGCTATCTCTCTCGCTGTCGGCCTGGATCAGGATAGGGATGTCCATGGTCTTACCTCGGTTGCGATGGCTAGTCTGAGCGGTGAAAATTCCTGCGTTGACTGTAGTGTCATACAGGTTGCCGCCGGTATCAAGCACTTTCGTGCTTGGGGCCGCATGCGTTGGTTCCGCTGATTACCCTGCGGAACCAACGCTGGCAAGGCTGCCAATGCTTTGTTTTTGCTAGCTATTTCCCGAAAGTCAGGCCGCCGCGCCAGCCCCGGCGCTGCCGGGCGGCTTCCCGCGGCAGTTTTTCGACCACCGTGCCGGCCGCGCGCCGTACGCGGCCGCCGCCGCCGCGGCGCTGTGCTGTTCGACCGGCGGCCGGCGCCCTAGGCCAGGGCGGCCGGCGGCTGCGGCAGCCAGCCGTGGCCGCGATACCAGGCCAGCGTGTCGGCGATGGTTTGTTCGAGCGGACGGAAGCGCAGGCCCAGCTCGCGTTCGCTCTTGGCGTGGTCGAAGTGGCTGCGTCCGGCCTCCTTCACCATCAGCCGCACCGTGGCCAGGCTGAGCAGCACGGGCTTGCCGCTGACGCGGGCGTACAGCTCCTGCGTGGCGGCCAGCGCGTACAGCAGCGGCAGCGGCAGCCGGCGCGTCGGCGTCTTCACGGCGGCGAGCCGGCCCAGCAGCGGCACCAGCTCGCCCATCGTCATGTGGCGGCCGGCCGCCAGGTAGCGCTCGCCGCGCCGTCCCCGCTGCGCCGCCGCGATCTGCGCCAGCGCCACGTCGCGCGCGTCGACGACGGAAAAGCTGCCGGGCACCAGGCCGGGCAGTTTGCCCAGCACCACGTCGTTGACGAACTGGCCCGACGAGGTGGGGCCGATGTCGGCCGGTCCCCACATCCAGCCCGGCAGCACCAGGCTGGCGTGCATGTCGGCGTGGCGCGCCAGGAACGCCAGCACGGCCTCGTCGGCGAGGATCTTGCTGCGGTAATAGTCGTCGGCGTCGGCCGGCGCGCGCAAACAGGCCTCGTCGATGGGCCGGCCCGGTTCGCCGTTGAGCACGGCGATCGNGCCCCTCGACGAGGTCTGCACCAGGCGCCGCACGCCGGCCAGGTAGGCTTGCTCGATCAGCGCCCGCGTGCCGTCGACGTTGATGCGCTGCAGCTCGGGCCAGTGGCTGCCGCCCTTGTAGTTGTCGCGGAAGTAGGCGGCGGTGTGGAACACCACGTCGCAGCCGACCATGGCCGGGGCGAAGGCGGCCACGTCGGCCATGTCGCCCCGCACCAGCTCGACGCCGGCCAGGCCGGCGAATTGCTGCTCGCCCTTGGCCGGCGAGCGGACCAGGGCCTTGACGAGCACGCCGCGGGCGCGCAGCTCGCGCACCAGGTTGTTGCCGAGCAGTCCGGTGGCGCCGGTGACGAAGGCGCGCTTCAGTGTGTGGGTTTGGGGCATGGGACGCTTTCAAAGTTCATATGATATGCGAATGTAACGCGATCTATTTCGAATATCAAGTGATATTTGAAAAGCGCGGCATCCGGCCGCGCCATCGAATCCGAAACTCGGCCGAACTCCAGGACGCGTGTGATATCTTTACGCCCATGAAACCAAGCACCGCCGTTCCATCCATCCCATCGTCCGCCGTGCCGCGCCTGAGCCGCGAGCAAAGCCAGGCGCGCACCCGCGAGCGCTTGATCGAGACGGCGCGCCAGCTGTTCGTCGCCAACGGTTACGGCGGCACCTCGCTGCGCGACATCGCCGAGCAGGCCGGCTATTCGCAGGGGGCGTTCTACTCCAACTTCGCCGGCAAGGAGGCGGTGTTGCTGGAACTGTTGCGCCGGCACATGGAGGCCGAGGCGCTCCAGTTGGCCGGCCTGACCGGCGACGACGGGCGCAGCCCCGAACAGATGCTGGCCGGGCTGGAGGCCTGGGCCGCCACGTTGAACCACGACGCCGACTGGGCCATGCTGTCGATCGAGTTGCAACTGCACGCCGGCCGCAGCCCGGTCTTCGCCGTCGAGTACCAGCGGGTGTGGCAGCGCCACCGCGCCGCGCTGGGCGGCGTGATCGCCGCGCTGTTCCGCCAACTGGGCCGCACGCCGCCGGCCGCGCCCGACGAGCTGGCGGCCGGCTTCATGGCGCTGGCGCACGGCCTGGCGCTGCAAAGAGGGGCGGGGCGGCCCGACCCGTCGGGCCGCTTGATCCTGGTGTTCCTGCGCGGGCTGCTGGCGACGTAAAAAAGCCCCGCGTGCAGCGCTGCGCGCGGGGCTTTCTGGGCGTTGCCGGCACGCGGCCGGCGTCTGCCTGCTACAACCTTACAGCACTTCGCTGGCGTGGTCCGCCAGGCGCGAGCGTTCGCCGCGCGCCAGGGTGACGTGGCCGCTGTGCGACCAGCCCTTGAAGCGGTCGACCACATAGGTCAAACCGCTCGAACCCTCGGTCAGGTAAGGCGTGTCGATCTGCGCGATGTTGCCCAGGCAAAGGATCTTGGTGCCCGGACCGGCCCGCGTGACCAGGGTCTTGACCTGCTTCGGCGTCAAGTTCTGCGCCTCGTCGATGATCAGGAACTTGTTCACAAACGTGCGGCCGCGCATGAAGTTGAGCGACTTGATCTTGATGCGCGAACGGATCAGGTCCTGCGTCGCCGCACGGCCCCACTCGCCGCCGTCGGAGTCCGACTTGTTGAGCACTTCGAGGTTGTCGTCGAAGGCGCCCATCCACGGCGACATCTTCTCCTCCTCGGTGCCCGGCAGGAAACCGATGTCCTCACCGACCGGCACCGTGACGCGGGTCACGATGATTTCGTTGTAGAGCTTGGTTTCCAGCACCTGCGCCAGACCGGCCGCCAGGGCCAGCAGGGTCTTGCCGGTGCCGGCCTGGCCGAGCAGGGTGACGAAGTCGCATTCCGGATTCATCAACAGGTTCAAGGCGAAGTTCTGCTCGCGGTTGCGCGCCGTCACGCCCCACACATTGTTCTTGTTGTGGCTGAAATCGCGCAGGGTCTGCAGCACGGCGGTCTTGCCGTTGATCTGCTTGACCTGGCCGTAGAACGGCGCTTCGCCGTTTTTCGGTTCGAGGAAGATGAACTGGTTGACCAGCATCGACGGCACGAACGGGCCGGTGACGCGGTAGAACGTGGCGCTCTGGCCGCCCTTGTTCTCCTGCCAGGACTCCATGTCCTTGCCGTGCTTGTTCCAGAAGTCGTCCGGCAGCTGCACGATGCCCGAGTACAGCAGGTCGGTGTCTTCCAGCACGTGGTCGTTGAAGTAGTCCTCGGCCGGCAGGCCCAGGGCGCGCGCCTTGATGCGCATGTTGATGTCCTTCGACACCAGCACCACCGGACGGCCGGCCTGCTCCGCTTCGAGCGAGCGCACCACGGCGAGGATCTGGTTGTCCGCCTTGCCGACCGGCAGGCCGACCGGCAGGTCGGCGCTTTGCAGGCGGGTCTGGAAGAACAGGCGGCCCTTGGCGTCCTTGTTGCCCAGCTTGGACAGCGGGATGCCTTTTTCGATGGCGTCGTCGTCGGTGTTGGAGACCAGGCCGTCGAGCGTGCGCGAGACTTGGCGGGCGTTGCGCGCCACCTCGGTCATGCCCTTCTTGTGGTTGTCCAACTCTTCCAAGGTCATCATCGGCAGGTAGACGTCGTGCTCCTCGAAGCGGAACAGCGACGAGGGGTCGTGCATCAGCACGTTGGTGTCGAGCACGAACAGCTTGGTCTGGCCGGTCTGGTCGGCGTGGCGGCTGGTGGACGACTTCAACGGCACTTCGTTCGGCTTGTGCTTGGCCGGGTGCGGCGCCTCGGCGACCACCGGGGTCAGCTTGCCACGGCCGGCCGGGGTGGCCTTGGCCTTGACCGCTGCCGGCGCCGACACCGACACCGGCGCGGCGGCGACGACGACAGGCGCGGCGGCC
This sequence comes from Rugamonas violacea, assembly GCF_016461825.1. Classification (GTDB taxonomy): domain Bacteria; phylum Pseudomonadota; class Gammaproteobacteria; order Burkholderiales; family Burkholderiaceae_D; genus Rugamonas. The sequence goes on from NZ_JAEMNU010000057.1 coordinate 6,281, forward strand.
TTCAGCACGGCGGCCACCGGCTTGCCCTTGACGGCGCTTTTCGGCGCGGCCTTGGCGGCGGCGACGACGGCGACCGGCGCCGGCTTGAGCGCCTTGGTGGCCGGCGTCGCCTTGACCGCGGCGGCCTTGACCGGCGCGGCTTTGACAGACGCCGCTTTCTTCGGCGCGGGCGCTACGTCCACCACGGACGCTGGACGCGTCCCTGTCGATGTTGGGTAATCTTTCGCCAGCAGTATAGTCGCTGGCTTACTTGGTAGTTTTGGCAGTGGCATCAGGATCTCAATCAAAAAATATCTGGAAGAATCCGCCCATGGGCGAGGCACACGCGCTTGCGTGCTCCTGGTCGCCGAATGGGGTGGATGCGAGGTAAAACGGAATATAAGGCTGCCAACGGGCGCTCATCTGGCCCGGGGAAAGTACCGCGTGGCGACCGGCTGGCCGCCAGGGAGGGTAGGGAGAGGTACAGTGTTGACTCAAAATCAGGCTGATGCACTCAAAGTTCTGCTGCGGTTGGGCAACTCTTCTGGAAAGGCTGCAACGCGCATTAGTCCTGACGCGCTACAAATTCCAGCACTTCGTCGACGTGACCTGCTACCTTCACGCCTCTCCATTCTTTCACCAATCGGCCCTGGGCGTCAATGATAAACGTGCTGCGCTCGACGCCACGCACGGTCTTGCCGTACATCTGCTTCATCTTCATGACGCCGAACTGCAGGCACAGCGCCTCGTCCGGGTCGGAGATCAGCTCGAAGGGCAGGCCGAGTTTGGCCTTGAAGCTTTCATGCGAGCGCAGCGAGTCGCGGCTGACGCCGTAGACTTCCGCGCCGGCCGCCGCGAACTGCGGGTGCAGGTCGCGGAAGGCCATGTTTTCGGTGGTGCAGCCGGGCGTGTTGTCCTTCGGGTAGAAGAACAGCACCGTGTGGCGCGCCGGCCGGCCGCCCAGGCTAAAGGTCTGGCCGCTGGTCATGGCGGCGGAAAAATCGCTGACCGGGGTGTCGGGTGCTACGGATTGGCTATCAGCCACAGGTTCTCTCCTGAACGGTGAACATCAGCGCTGTCGGGGGCCTGCAGCGCAAGCAGGCGAAACTCGTTGGCGGGGCGGCTGGTGCGTCAACACACCGTCGTTCCCGCGAAGGCGGGAACCCATACGCCGCAGGCTGTCCAGCGCCGCATGGATTCCCGCCTTCGCGGGAATGACGGGTCCTTAACTCAAGGTTGGCGACGCCGGTCCCTGCACCATCAGCCGGCCGGAACGTCCCGGCAGCTCGCCCCAGGTGATCGGGCAGACCGGCATCGGCTGGTCCTTGACCTTCTGGTACAAATCGGCCATCGAGGCCAGTTGGTAGCCTTGCGCCTTCCACCCCGCCAACAACTGCTCGAAGATGGGGGCGAGTTTTTGTCCTTCAAGTTCGGCGTGCAAAGTATACACGTGGTCGCGCGCGGCGCCCTCGGTCAACTTGAGCAGGAAGGCGGCGATATTGCCGGTTGTGATCGTGAGGCCGTCGATCTCGCGGCCGAGCAACTCGTCGAGCGTCGGCAGGGTGGTCGGCAACTGGATGCAGGACAGCACCTTGTCGCCGTCGGCCAGGCGGTGCGCACCGGAGGCCGGATCGGCCAGCCGGCCGTCCTCGCGCAGCACGGCGCGGCCGTCCGAGGCGTAGGCGTAGCCGGCCGTGTCGTGCTCGGCGAAGGCGGCGGCGTTCATCTGCCAGCCGGCCGCGCCGTGGGTCAGCGGCGCCGTGCCGAACACCTGGCTGAAACGGGCGGCGGCCTTGCGCATCATCTTGACGGTCCAGTCGGCGCCCTTGTCGGCGACGTTGTCCTGCCACAGCACGTGGTCCCAGGTGTGGATGCCGCATTCGAAGCCGGCGTCGCGCACCTCGCGCATCTCGGCGGCGCAGTCCTTGCCGATGTCCGGTCCCGGCAGCAGGGTGCCGTACATCAGCGTCTTCAGGCCGTAGTGCTCGACCACCGAAGTGCGCGAGACCTTGCTGAAGAAGCCGGGCCGCAGCGCGCGGCGCAGCGCCCAGCCGGTGTGGTCCGGGCCGAGCGAGAACAGGAAGGTGGCGTGGGCGCCGTGCGCCGACAGGGTGCGCACCAGGTTGCGTACGCCCTCGCGCGTGCCGCGGTAGGTGTCGACGTCGATTTTCAGCACCAGCAGCGGCGCCCGCCGCTGCTGTGTGCCGGGTTGCAGGTCTGCGGTCAAATCATCAATCCATCAAGGCCTGGGCCTGGGCCACCTGGCCACGGTAGGCGTCGAAGATCTTCTTCAGCGCGTCGGCCATGTTGGTGGTCGGCGCCCAGTTCAGCTCTTCGCAGGTGTTGGTGATCTTCGGCACGCGGTTCTGCACGTCCTGGTAGCCGGCGCCGTAGTAGGCGCCCGAGGTGGTCTCGACGATCTTGACCTGCTTGGCGCCGGTGGCGTACTCGGGGTAGTGGTGGGCCAGCTCCAGCATCATGCCGGCCAGTTCGCGGATCGAGTAGTTGTTGACCGGGTTGCCGATGTTGTAGATCTTGCCGGAGGCGGCGCCGTCCTTGTTGGCGATGATCGCCATCAGGGCGTCGATGCCGTCGTCGATGTCGGTGAAGGCGCGCTTCTGGGCGCCGCCGTCGACCAGCGAGATGTTCTCGCCACGGACGATGTGGCCGAAGAACTGGGTCACCACGCGCGACGAGCCTTCCTTCGGCGTGTGGATCGAGTCGAGGCCGGCGCCGATCCAATTGAACGGACGGAACAGGGTGAAGTTCAGGCCTTCCATGCCGTAGCCCCAGATCACGCGGTCCATCAGCTGCTTGGCGTTGGAGTAGATCCAGCGCGGCTTGTTGATCGGGCCGCAAATCAGTTCGGAGTTCTCCGGGTCGAATTCGGCGTCGTGGCACATGCCGTAGACTTCCGAGGTGGACGGGAACACCAGGTGCTTGCCGTACTTGGCGGCCGAGCGGACGATCGGCAGGTTGGCCTCGAAGTCCAATTCGAACACGCGCAGCGGCTGCTTGACGTAGGTCGACGGCGTGGCGATCGCCACCAGCGGCAGGATCACGTCGCATTTCTTGACGTGATACTCGACCCATTCCTTGTTGATGGTGATGTCGCCCTCGAAGAAGTGCATGCGCGCCTTGTAGGCCTCGTTCTCCAGCACGTCGGTGATGCGGTCGGTGCTCATGTCCATGCCATAGACGTGCCAGTCGGTCGTTTCCAGGATGCGTTTCGACAGGTGGTGGCCGATGAAGCCGTTGACGCCGAGGATGAGGACTTTTTTCATGGGATATTCTCTGGTTATGTTCATTGTCCGCTGGCGGATGCGGCCAGGCGGGTGTGCAACTGCTGGGCCGAGACGGCGGCGCCGTCGGCCGACAAGGCTGAAATCGTGAGCATGCGGCCATCGCCGCACACGCCAAAGATGCAATTATCCACTACTGCCAAGCCCGCTGGCAAACTTAGCGCGGCAACGTTGCTTATCTGTTCACTCGACTGCTTGCCGAGGCGGGCCCGCTCGATGACGTAGCGTACACCGGCCAGGTCGGTGAAGGCGCCCGGGTAGGGCGGCGCCACGGCGCGGTGCAGATTGTAGACCTGTTGGGCCGGCTGGCTCCAGTCGATGCGGCCGTCCTCGGGCTTGCGGCCGCCGAAGTAGCCGCCTTGGCTGAGGTCGTTGACCAGGCGCGGCGCGCGGCCGGCCAGCAGCGCCGGCAGCACCGTCCACAGGGTTTGCTCGGCCGCCACGGTGACCTTGCCGAACACCTCGAAGGCGCTGTCGTCGGGCAGGATCGGCACCGCCGTCTGCGCCACGATGGCGCCGGCGTCCGGCTTGACGGTCATCTCGTGCAAGGTGGCGCCGGTGGCGTCGGCGCCGTGCAGCACCGCCCAGTTGACCGGCGCGCGGCCACGGAAGGCGGGCAGCAGCGAACCGTGCATATTGTAGGCCGGCGCCAGCGCCAGCAGCTCGGCCGGCAGCATGTTGCGGTAGTAGAAGCTGAACATCAGGTCCGGTTGCGCCGCGCGCACGCTGGCCAGCAGCTCGGCCGACTTGGCGTCGGCCGGCGTGAGGTAGGCGATGCCTTCGCTGCGGCACAGCGCAATGACCGACTCGAACCAGATGTTCTCGTCGGCGCTGTCCTCGTGGGTGACCACCAGGGCGACGTCGACGCCGCCGGCCAGCAGCACCTTCAGGCAGCGCACGCCGACGTTGTGGTAGGCGAACACCACGGCGCGTTGGCGCCGCGCCGCCGGCCGCACGGTCGCGCCGCTCATCGGCCCACCGTGCGTTTTTCCACCGCCTCGGCGGCGGCGGGCGGTTGGCCCGGGGCCGGCTGTTGCAGGATGGTTTGCACCACGTAGCGCGGCCGGGCGCGCACCTGTTGGAAGATGCGGCCGATGTATTCGCCCAGCAGTCCGATGCCGAACAAGATCACGCCCATGAAGAAGAAGGCGATGGCGAACAGGGTGAACAGGCCCTCGGCCTCGGCGCCGAGGAAGACGCGGCGTATCAACAGGGCCAGCACCAGCAGGCCGGAGCCGATCGCCAGCAGCATGCCCATCATCGAGAACAGTTGCAGCGGCACCAGCGAGAAGCCGGTGACCAGGTCGAAGTTCAGCCGGATCAGGCTGTACAGCGAGTATTTCGACTCGCCGGCCGAGCGCTCCTCGTGCTCGACCAGGATCTCGGTCGGCTTGCGGGCGAAGCGGTAGGCCAGCGCCGGCACGAAGGTGTTGACCTCGCCGCACTGGTTGACCAGGTCGATGACGTTGCGGCCGTAGGCGCGCAGCATGTTGCCCTGGTCGGTGATCTTGATGTTGGTGATCTTCTCGCGCAGGTGGTTCATCGCCTTCGAGGCGTAGGTGCGCCAGGCCGAGTCCTGCCGCTTGCGGCGGATCGAACCGACGTAGTCGTAGCCCTCGCGCATCTTGGCGACCAGGTGCTTGATCTCCTCGGGCGGGTTTTGCAGGTCGGCGTCGAGGGTGACCATGATCTCGCCGCGCGAGGCCTCGAAGCCGGCCAGGATCGCCATGTGCTGGCCGTAATTGCCGTTGAACAGCACCACGCGGGTGACGTCGGGCCGGGCGCGGAACTGCTCGGCCAGGATGGACACCGAGTTGTCGCGGCTGCCGTCGTTGACGAAGACGATTTCGTAGCTGGCGCCGAGGGCGTCGAGCGCCGGGTACAGGCGGTCGAACAGGGCCTGCAGGCCGGCCTGCTCGTTGTAGATCGGGATGACGACGGATAATTCTGGTTTCATTGCGAAGACTTTACTTGGTCAGGATGGCCTTGACGGCGGCGACGGCGCGCTCGACGTCGGCCGTGGTCATGGCGTAGAACATCGGCAGGGTGACGGTCAGGCGGCCGATCTTCTCGGACACCGGGAACATGCCCTCGGTGAAGCCGCGTTCCCGGTACAGGGTGAACAGGTGGATGGGCGCGTAGTGGAAGCCGGTGCCGACGTTGAACTCCTCGGCCATGCGGCGCATGAACTCGGCGCGGGTGCCCGGGCCCTTGTCCGGCAGGATGATCTGGAACAAATGCCAGTTGCTGTTGTCGAAGTCGGCCAGCGGCAGCTGGGCCCCGGTTTGCGCCTCGAACTGGTCGCCGAACCGGGCGAAGTAATGGCGCGCCAGCGCGCGGCGGTGGGCGGTGACCGCCTCGATGTGGGCGAACTGGCCCAGGCCGATGGCGGCGGTGATGTCGGTCATGTTGTACTTGCCGCCGAGCACGTCGACGTCGATGCCGTCGACGCCGCTGCGGCTGACGCCCTGCAGGCGGTAACGCTCGGCCAGGCGGGCCTCGTCGGCGTTGTTGAGCACCAGGCAGCCGCCTTCGCCGGTGGTCAGGTTCTTGTTGGCCTGGAAGCTGAACGAGACGAAGTCGCCGAAGCTGCCGATGCGCTTGCCGTTCCAGCTCGAACCGAAGGCCTGGGCGGCGTCCTCGACCACGCGCAGATTGTGCTTTTTGGCGATGGCGTACAGGCGGTCCATGTCGACCGGCAGGCCGGACAGGAAGACCGGGATGATCGCCTTGGTGCGCGGCGTGATGGCGGCCTCGACCTTGTCGAGGTCGATATTGCGCGTCACCGGGTCGATGTCGGCGAACACCGGCGTGGCGCCGACTTCGATGATGACGTTGGCCGTGGCGACCCAGGAGATCGAGGTGGTGATGACCTCGTCGCCGGGGCCGATGCCGGCCACGCGCAGCGCGATCTCCATGGTGCAGGTGCCGGAGTTGAAGGTGCGCACCGGCCGGCCGCCGAAGTACTCGGACAACTGGGCCTCGAAGGCTTGCACTTTCGGGCCGCTGGTGATCCAGCCGGAGCGCAGCACCTCGCCGACGGCGGCGATGGTGGCCTCGTCGATGGAGGGTTTGGAGAAGGGCAGGAAAGGCAGGGCAGGGCTCATTCTGGGGTCACTCACAGGTAAATTCGGGTCGGTCGGCCGGCTGGGCAGCCCCGGGGCAGCGCATATTTTAAAGCGTTATCGATTTGAGGGGCGAAATTGTTAATCGCCTGTCAGTAATGCTTATTGAAAGAGCAATGGTTCAACTGCGCGCCAGCAGGGCCACGCCGAGCAGGATGATGCCGATGGCCAGCAGGCGTTGCCAGCTCAAGGCCTCGCCGAACAGATACCAGGCGCCGACGGCGGTGACGACGTAGCCGAGCGACAGCATGGGGTAGGCGATCGAGACGTCGACCCGCGACAGGGCGATGATCCACAGCACCACCGAGGCGACGTAGCAGGCCAGGCCGCCGATGATGGGCAACTGGGTCGCCACCTTCAGGCCGATGCCGAACCAGTTGTCCAGCGTCAGGTGGATGGCGCCGACGTTGCGGGTGCCGGCTTTCAGCAGCAGTTGGGCCAGGGCGTTGAGCAGCACGCCGCTGACGATGAAACTAAAAGTTGCGATGTTCATATTGTTTGCTTGTGGTGTGGTGTGGTGTGGTGTGGTGTGGTGTGGTGTGGTGTGGTGTGGGTTGGCGGCATGGGCGCCGGTTACGCGGTGGAACCCCACGGCGTGCAGCCGGGGTCGGACCCGCCGGGTCCGACCCCAGGGGGTGTCCCGGGGTCGGGCCGGCGCCGCCGGCGCCTTGGCCAGGATAAGCCGGATCAGAGGTTGGCGACCACCATGCGGCGGGTGTCCTCGGCGACGACGCGCATCGGCACGCCGCGTTCCTTCAACTCCTTGTAGGTGTCCTGCTCCATGATGGCCAGCGCCTTGACGCCGGCGTTGGCGGCCTCGGTCCACCGCTCGACGAAGCCGTCGACGGTGGGGATGGACAGCTCGGGCTGCTGCTCCAGGCCGAAGGTGAATTCGTCCCAGTAGTCGACCAGGATCACCGTGCGGCGCAGGTAGAAGGTGAGCGACTGCTCGTAGGTCGAGACCGAATAGATCTTGGTGTCGGCGGCCAGCTCGGCCTGGATGGCCGGGGTCAGCGCGGCGCCGGCGCGCATCTTGCCGTAGGGCTCGAAGCCGGCCAGGATCAGCTGGGTGGCCAGGAAACCGGCCACGGCCAGCGTCAGCACGGTGGCGTCGCGGCGCAGATGGCGCGCGTGCATCAGCGCCAGCGCGCCGCCGCCGGCGGCCAGCAGCGCGGCGGCCAGCACCCAGGGCTGGTAAGCCTCCAGCAGCGCCGTCTCGGACGGGTGGCGCACCTCGATGTTGAGCATGCCGGGCACGAAGGCCAGGCCGCCCAGGCCGACGGCGATCAGCAGACCGGCGGCCAGCATGCGCTGGTGGCGCGAGGCGTTTTCCAGGTAGACGGCGACCAGCAGGGCCAGCGCCGGGAAGACCGGCAGGATGTAGCCGGGCAGCTTGGAGCTGGAGTAGCTGAAGAAGAAGAAGATGAACACCGCCCACACCAGCAGCATCAGCTTGGGCTGGAAGGTGCCGCGCTCGCGGCGCAGCGCGGTGAACAGGCTCTGCGGCAGCACGCCCAGCCACGGCATGATGCCGGGGATCAGCATGACGAAGAAGTAATACCAGGCGCCCTCGCGGTGGTGGGTCTTGAGCAGGAAGCGCTCGAAGTGCTCGTGGATGAAGAAGAAGTGCGGCTGCTCCGGGTTCCGCAGCGCCACCAGCACGAACCACGGTGTGGCGATGGCGAAGAACAGCAGCAGGCCCTTGACCAGGTGCAGCCTGGCCCAGATGGCCCAGTCGCGCGCCGCCAGGGTGTAGAGCACCAGCACGGCGCCCGGCAGCACCAGGCCGATCAGGCCCTTGGCCAGCACCGCCAGCGCCATGCCGGCCCAGCAGACCAGCATCCAGTTGCGCCGCGCGGCGGCGCCGGCGTCGTCGCGCTGGGCCAGCAGCAGGGCGCACAGGGCGATCGTGGTCATGCCCGACAAGCTCATGTCGAGCGAGTCGATCTGGCCGCAGGCCACCCAGAACAGGCTCGAACCGAGCGCCAGCGCGGCGTAGAAGCCGGCGCGCGGGCCGAACACCTTGTGGCCGGCGTAGCCGGTGAGCAGCACGCCGCTCAGGCCGCACAGGCCGGTCCACAGCCGCGCCTGCCAGTCGCCCAGGCCGAAGGCGGCGAAGGACAGCGCGTTCATCCACGCCTGCAGCGGCGGTTTCTCGAAGTATTTGATGCCGTTCAGGCGGGTGGTGACCCAGTCGCCGCTGGCGAGCATCTCGCGCGCCATTTCGGCGTAGCGGCCCTCGTCGGGCGGCACCAGGGTGCGCACGCCGAGCACGTAGAGCCAGACGATGACGAAGGCCGCCAGCAGCGACCAGACCAGTTTGCGGGAGTTGTACAGGTCGTTCATCAGTTGGCCGGTGGCGCGCGGTCGATGATCAGCGCCAGGGTGACCTTGCGGCCCTCGCCCATCAGGATGTTGTAGGTGCGGCAGGCGGCCTGGCTGTCCATGCACTCGACGCCGATGCGGCGCATGGTCAGCGCGGCGGTCAGCTTGGGATGGATGAAGCGCTGGCGCGCGCCGGTGCCGAGGATCACCACGTCCGGCGCATCGGCCAGGATGTCGGCGAAATGCTGCTCGGTCAGGGCCTCGAAGGTCGGCGCGCCCCAGGCGCGCGGCGCGCTCTCGGGCATCACCACTAGGCTGTGGTCGTAGTGGCGGGCGTTGATTTCGACCCCGCTCTGATCGTAGCCGGTGACGGTCTGGTATTGTCTGGTGACGCTGGGATGGAGCTTCATGTGTCGTGTTTGCAATGTTGTTGCGCGATAGTGTCGTGATCGCTTACGGCGCCCCCGGCGTGGCCGGGGCGGCAAAAAGAAGCGCCATTGTAGCGTTTTTCCCGTCCGCGCCGCCCGCAAAGGTTGATTAAATGGGATGCTTTCGGCAGAATGGGTCTTTTCGCAATGCAGCATTGGCCTCCGTCCGTCGCCGCTCCGGCGCGACGCGGCGCGGCCGCGCGTTTGTGCGTTTGTTTCACCACGACAGGGATTTACTTTGCGACCGATTCAGAAATCGAACAAATTGGCCGATGTCTGCTACGACATCCGCGGTCCGGTGTTGGAGAAATCCAAGCAGATGGAGGACGAGGGCCACAAGATCACGAAGTTGAACATCGGCAACTTGGCCGTGTTCGGCTTCGATCCGCCCGACGAGATCGTGCAGGACATGATCCTGAATTTGCACAATTCGGCCGGTTATACCGACTCGAAGGGCCTGTTCGCGCCGCGCAAGGCGGTGATGCATTACACCCAGAGCAAGAACGTGGCCGGCGTCGGCATCGACGACATCTACCTGGGCAACGGCGCCTCCGAGCTGATCGTGATGGCCGTCAACGCCCTGCTCAACACCGGCGACGAGGTGCTGGTGCCGGCGCCCGACTACCCGCTGTGGACCGCCGCCGTCAGCCTGTCGGGCGGCACGCCGAAGCACTACATCTGCGACGAACAGTCCGACTGGTATCCCGACATCGAGGACATCCGCAGCAAGATCACCTCGAACACCCGGGCCATCGTGGTGATCAACCCGAACAACCCGACCGGCGCGCTGTACCCGGTCGAGGTGCTGCAGCAGATCGTCGAGGTGGCGCGCCAGCACCAGCTGATCATCTTCGCCGACGAGATCTACGACAAGGTGCTGTACGACGAGGCGCAGCACACCTCGATCGCCTCGCTGGCCGACGACGTGCTGTGCATCACCATGAACGGCCTGTCGAAAAATTACCGCTCCTGCGGCTACCGCTCCGGCTGGATGGTCGTCTCGGGCGAGAAGAAACACGCGAAAGACTACATCGAGGGCCTCAACATGCTGGCCTCGATGCGTCTGTGCGCCAACGTGCCGGGCCAGTTTGCCATCCAGACTGCGCTCGGCGGCTACCAAAGCATACAAGACTTGGTCAAGCCGGGCGGGCGCCTGCTCAAGCAACGCGACCTGGCATACCAGCTGCTGACCGACATCCCGGGCATCAGCTGTGTCAAGCCGAAGGCCGCGCTGTACATGTTCCCGCGCCTCGATCCGAAGATCTACCCGATCGTCGATGACCAGCAGTTCGCCTACGAATTGCTGGAAGAAGCAAAAGTGCTGATCGTCCAGGGCACCGGCTTCAACTGGATCGCGCCGGACCACTTCCGCGTCGTCTTCCTGCCGAACTCGGACGACATGACCGAAGCCTTCGGGCGGATTGCCCGCTTCCTCGAAGGCTATCGCAAGCGCCATAGCCTGGGCTACTAGGCGGCCGCCCCACCCCCGATCAACCGGGCGGACGGTGCGCGCACGAGGCGCGCCGCCCGCCGAGTCACGACAAATGAAACGATATTTATGAATCCCATCAAAGTAGGCTTGCTCGGCGTCGGCAACGTCGGTTCCGGAACCTTCAACGTGTTGCGCCGCAACCAGGAAGAGATCCGCCGCCGCGCCGGCCGCGGCATCGAAGTCACCATGGTCTCGGCGCGCAACATCGAGCGCGCCCGCGAGCGCACCGGCGGCACCGTGCAAGTGGTCGCCGACCCCTTCGAGATCGTCAACCATCCGGACATCGACATCATCGTCGAGCTGATCGGCGGCTACGACCTGGCCAAGCAGCTGGTGCTGCAGGCCATCGCCAACGGCAAGCACGTGGTCACCGCCAACAAGGCGCTGCTGGCCGTGCACGGCAACGAGATCTTCGCCGCCGCCCAGGCCAAGGGCGTGATGGTGGCCTTCGAGGCGGCCGTCGCCGGCGGCATCCCGATCATCAAGGCGCTGCGCGAAGGCCTGACGGCCAACCGCATCGAGTGGCTGGCCGGCATCATCAACGGCACCACCAACTTCATCCTGTCCGAAATGCGCGACAAGGGCCTGGACTTCGACACCGCCTTGAAACAGGCGCAGGAGCTGGGCTACGCCGAAGCCGACCCGACCTTCGACATCGAAGGCGTCGACGCCGCGCACAAGGCGACCATCATGTCGGCGATCGCCTTCGGCATCCCGGTGCAGTTCGACAAGGCCTACGTCGAGGGCATCTCCAAGCTCGACGCCATCGACATCCGCTACGCCGAGCAACTGGGTTACCGCATCAAGCTGTTGGGCATCGCCAAGCGCGCCGTGGTCAACGGCACCGAGGGCATCGAGCTGCGCGTGCATCCGACCTTGATCCCGAGCAAGCGCCTGATCGCCAACGTCGAAGGCGCGATGAACGCCGTGCTGGTGCAGGGCGACGCCATCGGCGCCACCATGTACTACGGCAAGGGTGCCGGCGCCGAGCCGACCGCCTCGGCGGTGATCGCCGACCTGGTCGACATCACCCGCCTGGCCACGGCCGACCCGGAGCACCGCGTGCCGCACCTGGCCTTCCAGCCCAACGAGATGACCGACATCGAGATCTTGCCGATGTCCGAGGTGACCACCAGCTACTACCTGCGCATGCACGTGGCCGACCGTCCCGGCGTGCTGGCCGACCTGACCCGCATCCTGGCCGACGCCACCATCTCGATCGACGCCATGCTGCAAAAAGAGCCGGCGGAGAACGAGACCCACACCGACATCATCATGCTGACCCACCAGACGCAGGAAAAGAACGTCGAGGCGGCGATCAAGAAGATGGAAGCCTTGCCGAGCGTGGTCGGCAGCGTCACCAAGATCCGTCTGGAAAACCTGAGCTGATTGGTTGAGGTGTTTTCGTCGTAGCAAAAAAAACCGGCCGAGGCCGGTTTTTTTTATTGTATAGTGGATCCCGAATTTGAGAGTCACCATCAGCATGGACGGGCGCGGGCGTGCGCTGGACGAATATTTTCGTCGAGCGGTTGTGGCGCAACGTGAAGTACGAGGACGTGTGCCTGAGGGGCTACGCCAACATGGCGGAATTGATGGTGGGCCTGGCGCAGTATTTCGCGTTCTATAACGCGCAGCGACCGCACCAGTTGCTGAGTTATCAGACGCCCGATCAAGTCCATCGCGATGGGATTGGCGGCGGTGTGTTGTTCGTCGACAGGTACGGCGATGACGGCGAGACGCCACAGGAAAAAAGTAGTACAGGGCAGCGCCGAGCAGCTGATGAAGTGGAAATGGGCACAGCTTAAATTAACTGGCAGAGTGTCTTGACTGACGGGGCCACTTTACTACGGACTGACATTTTGTTCCATCTGTAAGCGTGCGCGGGCCGTGGCCTGTTGTAGCCGCTCGGCCAACAGCTCACGCGGCGGCAAGGTAGTCAGGTACTCGGCAACATGGATGCCCGACTTACCCAATTCTAGTAACTCGATCTGCTCAGCCTTTTTACCTGTGCACAGAATGATGCCCAGCGGTGACTCCTCGTTCGGCTCACGTTCAAACCGGTCGAGCCAGCGCAAATATAGCTCCATCTGTCCCTTGTAGGCCGCCTTGAACTCGCCGACTTTCAATTCCACCGCCACCAGTCGACGTAGCTTGCGGTTAAAGAACAATAGGTCGAGGTGGAAGTCTTCACCATCGAGCTGAATTCGTTTTTGGCGAGCGACAAAGGTAAAACCCGCTCCAAGCTCCAGCAAAAAGGATTCCATTTCCCGAATGATGGCTGACTCCAAATCGGTTTCGTGCCACGTGTCGCGTAGGCCGAGGAAATCGAGGACGTAGGGATCGCGCATGAGCAAGCTGGGTGACATGCGCTGCGCGTCGCGCAGTGTTGCAAGTTCCTGCTCTATCATTTCCTGGGGCTGCCGTGATAGCGCCGTGCGCTCGTAGAGCATTGAGTCGATTCGCTCCCGAAGGGTGCGCACGCTCCAGCCTTCGAGGCTGCACATCTGCGTGTAGTATTCTCGTTGCAATGGGTTTTTCAGTGGGATCAGAGCGATGAAATGGGTCCAGCTCAATTGTCGTACCAGTGATACGACAATCTGCTCATCCGGGAAGGTGCAGGCAAATTGCACCATTCGGCGCAAATTCTTTTCCGCAAAGCTGGCGCCATAGTCCCGGACCAACTGCGCCGCCAGTGTCGATACGATTTCCTCGCCGTATCCTGCACGCCGGCCTGTCAGCACCTGCGAGTGAATACGCTGGCCAATGCGCCAGTACAGCATAGACAATTCGCTGTTCACCGCGACCGCCGCGCGCTGGCGCGCGGTATCAATCAGCTCCCGGATGTCACCCAGCAGCGCAGCAGAGGCCGGTACGGATGGCGTTGCCATCTTGCGTCGGGTCATGCTGTTGCCTCCTGATCGTGCTGTGCTCCCACCACCGACTTTCGCCGATCCGCCACCAGTTCCACCACCTGATGCACTGGCGCATCTACAGTGTGGATATAGCGCATAAACACCGCCACTGTCTTGTGCGTGGTCAGCACTATGCCGAACTTGAGCGGGATGCCCGAATTTCTGGCACCCCGCGAACTCCCCCCTCAAAAAAAATACGGGCCTCACTGCTGAGGCCCGGAAAGAGTCTTACATGGTGCTATTACCCGGCATAGCCGGGCGCGGGGGATTACTTCGACGCGACGGTCAACTCGCTTTTGACTTCCTTGACGCCGGGAACCGCCGAGGCGGCCTGGATGACCTTGGTGCCGACTTCGGTGTTGGCGACCGTGCCGCTCAGCACGACCACGCCTTCCTTGGTGCTGACGCCGATTTTTTCGCCCAGCGCCGACTTGATCTGGGCGGTGATGGCGGCGTCGGTGCTGTCGCTGCTGGCCTTGGTGGCGCCGGCCATGGCGGCTTCGGCTTGCGGCACGGCGAAGGCCGGTGCGGCGCCCAGGGCGGCGGTGGACAGGGCGGCGGCAGCCAGCAGACGGGTGATCAGTTTCGAGTTAGTCATGATGTGTTTCCTTTTGCTAGTTGAAGGTGGCAACGCTTTGGCGTTACGTACCTCATAGCAAACGCCGTGCCAGCTATAAAAACATCAAGCATATCAAGCACTTAACGAACTCCTGCCGGGCCGGTCGCGGTTGGCGGCCGATACGGCCCGTCGCCGCCCCGGGTTTTTGTCGTGTGGCGGCGACAGATAAACCGCTTGCATACTCAAGTGTTTGATTTCAAAGGGATTCATCCTGTCGCTCGGGGGCGACAGCGGGCTCGGCGCGGAACAGGCTGGCGTCCAGCTCGTGCTTCTGCAGCAGGCGGTAGAACTCGGTGCGGTTGCGTTCGGCCAGGCGGGCGGCGTCGGCGACATTGCCGTCGGTCAGCTTGAGCAGCTGCACCAGATAGTGCCGCTCGAAGCGCTGCTTGGCCTCTGTGTAGCTGAGCACTTCCAGCGAGGGCACGCGCAGCGCCCGCTGCACCAGCGACAGCGGCACCAGCGGCGCGGTGGCTAGCGCGCAGACGTGTTCCACCACGTTGTACAACTGCCGCACATTGCCCGGCCAGGCGGCGGTGGTCAGCGCCTCCAGCGCGCCGGGGGCGAAGCCGTTGACCCGCTTGGCGTACTTGGCCGCCAGCGTTTGCAGGAAACGGCTGGCCAGCAGGGCGATGTCCTCGCGCCGCTCGGCCAGCGGCGGCAGGGTCAGGGTGATGACGTTGAGGCGGTAGTACAAGTCTTCGCGGAACTGGCCGTCGAGCATGGCCGCCTCCAGGTCGCGGTGGGTGGCCGAGAGGATGCGCACGTCGATCGGCCGCGCGGTGTCCGAGCCGAGCTGGCGCACCATGCGTTCCTGCAACACGCGCAGCAGCTTGACCTGCAGCAGCAGCGGCATGTCGCCGATCTCGTCGAGGAACAGGGTGCCGCCGTCGGCCGCCTGCAACAGGCCCTCGCGCGCCGTGGCGGCGCCGGTGTAGGCGCCCTTGACGTGGCCGAACAGCTCGGATTCGAGCAGCGCCTCGGGGATGGCGCCGCAGTTGACGGCGATGAAGGGCGCCTTGGCGCGCCGGCTGGCGCGGTGGATGGCGTTGGCCAGCAGCTCCTTGCCGCTGCCGCTCTCACCGCGGATCAGCACGCTGGCGTCCGACACGGCGACCAGCTTGGCCTCGGCCAGCAGTTCGGCCATGCACTGGCTGCGGCTGATCAGGCCGGCGCGCCACTGCTCGTCGCCGGCCTCCTGGCCGGGCGCCGGCGCCGACAGGCTGAGCGCCTGGGCGATGCGTTCGAGCAGCACCTTGGCGTCGAAGGGCTTGGTCAGGTAGGCGTAGGCGCCGAGCGAGGTGGCCTCGACGGCGTCGGGGATGGTGCCGTGGGCGGTCAGCAAAATCACCGGCAGCGCCGGGTATTGGGCGCGGATGGCCTGGAACAGCGCCAGGCCGTCGCGGTCGGGCAGGCGGATGTCGCTGATGACCAGTTGCGGCAGTTCGACCGCCAGCCGGGCCAGCGCCGCCTCGGCGCTGGCGGCGGTGCTGACGCGGTAGCCGCTGGCGCCCAGGCGCATGGTGAGCAGGCGCAGCAGGTCGGCGTCGTCGTCGACCAGCAGCAGGTGGGCGCGCGGCGCCGCTGTCGCGGATGAGGCGGGCAGGGCGCTCATTTGGTCGCCGCCGCCGCGTTGGCAGGCGGCCGCGTCGGCAGGCTGCGCTCGATCGCTTTCAGGCCCTCCAACATGTCGCTGAGCTGCTCGTTGCGGCGCTGGCTATCCTTCAACTGCAGGGCCAGCTTGTCGGCGTGCTCGGCCAGCCGGCGCGCCTCGGCGCAGTTGCTGGCCAGCACCTGGCTGAGCGGCTTGAGCGCTTCGGCGTCCGGCTCGGCCGAGGCGGCCACGCTGTCGAGCAGCAACTGGGCGCGCGGCAGGTCGCCGTTGCCGCGCGTCAGCATCAGGATCATCGCCGTTTGCAGCGACAGCTTGGCCGACTTGGGCAGCGCGCCCATGCCGCTGAGTTCCTTGAGCAACTCGCCCTGGCTCATGCGGCGCAGCGCCTGGTGGTAGTTGAGCAGCGGCGCCACCGGGTCGGGCGGCGGCGGTGGCGCCAGCAACACCGGCGCCACCACGATGTGGGCGGGCGGCGGCGTGGCGGGCGCGGCCGGCTTGATGGCGCAGCCGGCCAGCGCGGCCAGGGCGGCCAGCGTGCAGGCGCGTGCCAGGCGCAGCGCCAGGCGGGTGCGGCTTGCCGCTGAGTGAGGGCGCCGGCGCCGGTTGAAAACCATCCAAGGGCGGAGGGCCGGGGTCGGCCCCCCGCCTTGGCGCGTCGGGTCCGACCCCAGATTCACGCCTGTGGGTTGGCTTGAATTGGCGGTACTCATGTCAGGCGGCGAGCGCCAGTGTGTCGGTGTCATAGGGGAGTTCAATCCGGAAATGGGCGCCGCGCGCGGACGGCAGCAGTTGCAGTTGGCCGCCGTGGGCGGCGATGTATTCGTGCACGATGGACAGGCCGATGCCGTTGCCCCGGCGCGCGCCGGGCGGCTGGCGCTGGCCCTGGTAGAACGGTTCGACGATGCGGGCGGCGTCGTCCGGCGCCACGCCCGGCCCCTGGTCGAGGCAGTCGATGCGCAACCGGCCGTCGACTTGCGCCAGCTCGAAACGGACGGCGCCGCCCGGCGGGCTGAAGCGCACCGCGTTCGACAGCAGGTTGCCCAGCGCCACGCCGAGCTGGTCGGCGTCGAGCGCCAGCGGCGGCGCGCTGCCGGCCGCCGTCACCGTCAGGCCGGCGGCCATCCACTGCAGGCGCTGGCCGGCGATCACCTGGGCCAGCAGCGGCGCCAGGTCGGTGGCGGCGCGTTGCGGATGCTGGGCCTGGAAGGCGGCGGCGTTGTAGCGCAACAGGTCCTCGATCTGGTATTGCAGCGAGGCGGTGTTCTGCCGCAGGATGGCGGCGATCTCGCCTTGCTGGACCGAGAGCGGCCCGGCGACGCCGTCCTCGAGCAGGGCGACGCCCTCGCGCAGCGCCGCCAGGGGGGTTTTCAACTCGTGCGAAATGTGGCGCAGGAAGCGCGCCTTGTCCTCCTCCAGGGTGGCCAGGCGCAGGCGCAGCCAGTCGAGCTGGCGGCCGACGCGGCGCAGGTCGGCCGGGCCGCGCACCTCGATGGCGGCGTCGTAGGCGCCGCCGCCGAGCCGGTCGATGGCCGTTTCGATCTGCGCCAGCGGACGCGACAGCCAGGCGCCGAAGCCCAGCGCCAGCGCGGCGGCCAGCATGATCGAGGCCAGCACCTGGCCGGTCAGCACGCCGCGGCGCTGCTCCAGCTCGGCCAGCAGGGCGGCGTTGCGCCGCTCGACCTCGCGTTTGACCTCGTCTTCGAGGCGGACGTGGATGGCCGGCAGCGGCGCCAGCGCGCGGCTCAGCGCCTGCTGGCGGGCGGCGCGCGGGCCGCCGCCGCGCAGCACTTCCCAGGCCGCCGCCGTCTGCCGGCGCCAATCGGCGAACAGCGCCGGCGGCGCCTCCGGCAGGCCGGCGGCCACCGCGTCGAGGGCGGCGCCGGCCTCGCGCCAGGCGTCGGCGTAGCGGCTGCGGAAGGCCGGGTCGTTGAGCACCAGGTACTGGCGCGCGCTGCGTTCCATCGCCAGGCCGCGTTCGGTCAGGCGCTGCGCCTGCTCGCTCAGGGCGATGGCGTGGCGGGCGCCGTCGCGGCTGTGCGCGGCCAGCCGGTCCAGCGTCCACAGCGCATGCAGCGAGGCGGCGCTGAGCAGCAGCGCGATCAGCAGGAACACGCCCAGCAGTAATTGGCGAAACGATAGTCTCGAAGGCATCATCATGGGAAAGGGGGGAGGGGCGGCGCCTGCGCCGGTCCCGCGATGATAGGGGAAAAGCGGCCGGGACCGCGCCCGATTGGCCGGCACCGCCGCTGCCGGTCGCCGTTGCCGCCAGGTCAGTGAGAGCACCCAAAGGCGCAAACCTGGGGACGGACCCGAGGGGGCCGTCCCCGGCTCTGCGCCTTTGGGTGGTTTGATAGCCGCCGGCGCGCCACGGCGATAGTGGTGGGCGCCGATAGCCACTATCCGCACATTCGTATCGGCAAACGGGCAGAATTGCCGCTGCGCCGTCGGCGCGCCCGGCGCCTGTTGCGCGGCGGGCGGACTTGCTGTTTCCAAGGCAACTTTCCCCTTGCGCCCGCCCGCTCTATTCGATTACGCTGGACCGTGTCCGCCGCGCCCCACCCTTGAAGGAATACCATGTCGAATCTCCTGCGCCGCCTGTCGATCCAGCAAAAACTGATGTTGAGCATGGCCTTCTGCCTGCTGTTGTTCCTGCTGATCTCCGCCACGCTCAGCGTGACCATGACCGGCAAGGGCATCCGCCAGCGCGTCGTCGAGCAGGAGCTGCCGGCCGTGGTCGGCGAGATCCGCAACGACATCCTGCGCCAGATCACCGAGCCGCTGGCCGCCTCGCAGGCGGTCACCAACAACACCTTCCTGCTCGACTGGGAGGCCGCCGGCCTGCCCGAGGCGGGCAACGAGGCCTGGCTCAGGTACGCCAAGAAGGTGCGCGAGAAGGTCGGCGCCGCCACCGTGTTCTGGGTCTCCGGCAGCAGCGGCAAGTACTATTCGGAGGGCGGCCAGAGCCGCACGCTGAGCCAGTCGGCCGCCGCCGACCAGTGGTTCTACGGCTTCCTGGCCGGCGGCAAGCCCTACACCCTGGACCTGGACCGCGAGCCCGGCTCCAGCAATTACATGTTGTTCATCAACACCCGCTTCGACGCCGGCGCGGGCAAGTTGGGCGCCGCCGGCCTCGGCCTGTCGGTCGACAAGCTGGTCGAGACCATCCGCAGCTACAAGGTGGGCGTCTCCGGCTACGTCTACCTGGCGCGCGCCAACGGCACGCTGCTGATCCACCGCGACGCCAAGCTGGCTGACGGCAAGCACAACATGAAGGAGCTGCCCGGCTTCGACGCCGCCCTGGTCGGCCAGCTGTTGGGCGGCCAGAAGTTCGCCCACGCCAGTTACGCCGCGCCGGGCGGCAAGCAGATCGTCGCCTCGTCCTTCGTGCCGGAGCTGAACATGTACGTGATCGCCGAGGTGCCCGAGGCCGAGGTGCTGGGCCAGGTGACCCGCTCGGTGACCATTTCGGCGCTGCTGGCCGGCCTGGTCGGCGGCGGCATCGGCATGTTCGTCATCTATTTGGTCAGCCGCGCCATCGCCGCGCCGGTGGCGCGCGCCGCCCAGATGCTCGGCGAGATCGCCGACGGCAACGGCGACCTGAGCCGCCGCATGGCGGTCGAGAGCAGCGACGAGATCGGCGCCCTGGCCGACGGCTTCAACCGCTTCGTCTCCTCGCTCAACCACACCATCCGCGAGGTGCGCGGCAGCACCGAGACCATCGCCACCGCCTCGGCCGAGATCGCCGCCGGCAACCTCGACCTGTCGGCCCGCACCGAGAACCAGGCCTCCAGCCTGGAGCAGACCGCCTCGGCGATGGAGCAGCTGACCTCCACCGTGGCGCAAAACGCCGCCAACGCGCGCAGCGCCAACGAGCTGGTGCAGTCGGCCTCGGGCATCGCCCGCGAGGGCGGCCAGGTGGTCGGCCGGGTGGTCGACACCATGGTCTCGATCAAGGACAGCTCGCGCAAGATCGCCGACATCATCGGCGTCATCGACGGCATCGCCTTCCAGACGAATATCCTGGCGCTCAACGCGGCGGTCGAGGCGGCGCGCGCCGGCGAGCAGGGCCGCGGCTTCGCCGTGGTCGCCTCGGAGGTGCGCAACCTGGCGCAGCGCTCGGCCGCCGCCGCGCGCGAGATCAAGGAGCTGATCGGCGACTCGGTCGGCAAGGTCGACGCCGGCAGCGCGCTGGTCGACGCGGCCGGCGCCACCATGAGCCGCATCGTCGCCTCGGTCGAGCAGGTCACCAGCATCATGGGCGAGATCGTCGCCGCCAGCCACGAGCAGAGCGAGGGCATCGGCCAGGTCAACCTGGCCATCACCGAGATCGACGCCACCACCCAGCAGAACGCCGCGCTGGTGGAGCAGGCGGCGGCGGCCGCCAAGTCGCTGCAGGACCAGGCGGCCAAGCTGGCCGAGGTGGTCAGCGTGTTCAAACTCGACGAGACGGGGCGCTGAGGCGCAAGGCGCCAGCGGCTACAAAAACCACCCACCGGCGAAGAGCCGGGGGGGGGGG
>NZ_JAEMNU010000058.1:0-2475 GCF_016461825.1 Rugamonas violacea
CCCCGTTGGTATCCGCAGCGTCGTGCCACACCAGGTTGGACCATTGGCGGGCCGGACAGTTCGGCGAAGATGAAGATCAGCGCTAATCAATAAAATCATTGAGCTTGATGTGAAAGCGAAAAAAAACAAACGGTACTTGGGTTCTGGTGAGCGTGAGGAGTGGGGAGGCCATGTTTGATGCGAGCAAAGATTCAACCAGCGCTGAGCCGTAGGTTGCAATGCATTTTCACCGTGCATAATTTGGCTTTACATCCGTTTGGTTTCTTACTTGCTCATTGGTATTGCAGCCTTTTTTGTTGGACGGCTGCAAAACAATGGGACTTGGAGTTGATGCGTTGAACGGCGTTGACCACGGCGCCACGCTAACTGCCAACTATGGCCACAATTCGGTCGCTGTCCTGGTGCTGGTGCCTGCCCTCGAAACCATGCCGATCAGTCTCCGCGCTGTGGTCTTCTCGGAAATATTTTACCGATGACTGTCCCTTCCCATAGCCTTGCTGCTGCGGCCTGTGGCTGGTCTAGCGCCGGCGCCGACCGGCCCGGTTCGGTTCGGCCCGGCTCGGCCCGGTTGCCGCCGCACGGCGGCGGCCGGCGCGCTTCGATTTAGTGCGTAGGTACAACACTTAAGCGGACTCGGCAGGTTGCCGGCAGGCACTGCCGCAACCGCTGAGTTCCAGCCGCGCTACAATCGGATGGACGACAACGCTTTCCCCCAGGCGTTGGACGGCAACAGCGACCTGAGCGGCAACGCGGCAGGCGGCGCCCCCCACCACACCGAATGTCTCGGCACGCCTCCGCGCGCCGCGCCGGTCGGCGCCTGGGCGGCGCGGCAGGACGCGGCCGACGCCCGGTTTTCCGGCGCGGGCTTGCGGCCGCTGTACATTGGCCAAATGGGAGATAGGCAACGACTATTAATTCAATATAATTAATTACCTTTGTCTAATTGGTTTGGCTAGTTAGAATGATTCCATCGTTCACCCCCACAGGAGCAAGCAATGAGCCAGCAGCCGCCCATCACCACCGCCTCCGGCATTCCCGTCGCCGACAACCAGAACTCCGCCAGCGCCGGTCCGCGCGGCCCCCTGCTGTTGCAGGACTTCCACCTGATCGAGAAGCTGCAGCACTTCAACCGCGAGCGCATCCCCGAGCGCGTGGTCCACGCCAAGGGTTCCGGCGCCTACGGCAGCTTCACCGTCACCCACGACATTTCGCGCTACACCAAGGCCAAGCTGTTCCACGGCATCGGCAAGAGCACCGTCACCTTCGCCCGCTTCTCCACCGTCGGTGGCGAGCGCGGCAGCGCCGACACCGAGCGCGACCCGCGCGGTTTCGCCTTGCGCTTCTACACCGAGGAAGGCAACTGGGACCTGGTCGGCAACAACACGCCGATGTTCTTCATCAAGGACCCGATCAAGTTCCCCGACTTCGTCCACACGCAAAAGCGCTGCCCGCAGAGCAACCTGAAATCGGCCACCATGATGTTCGACTTCTGGAGCAAGGCGCCGGAGAGCCTGCACCAGGTCACCATGCTGTTCTCCGACCGCGGCACGCCGGACGGCTACCGCCACATGGACGGTTTCGGCAGCCACACCTACAGCCTGGTCAACGAGGCCGGCGAGCGGGTCTACGTCAAGTGGCACTTCAAGACCCAGCAGGGCATCAAGAACCTCAGCGCCGCCGAGGCCGTGCGTCTGGCCGGCGCCGATCCCGACCACGCCCAGCGCGACCTGTTCGAGGCCATCGAGCGCGGCGACTTCCCCCGCTGGGACGTCAAGCTGCAGGTCGCCACCGAGGAGCAACTGGCCGCCTGGGAGGCGCGCACCGGCTGGAACCCCTTCGACCTGACCAAGGTGTGGCCGCACAAGGACTTCCCCTTGCAGCCGGTCGGCGTGTTCGAACTGAACCGCAACCCGGACAACTACCACGCCGAGGTCGAGCAGGCCGCCTTCTCGCCGGCCAACGTGGTGCCCGGCATGGGCTACTCGCCCGACAAGATGTTGCAGGGCCGCTTGTTCGCCTACCATGACGCGCAGTTGTACCGGGTCGGCACCAACCACCAGCACCTGCCGGTCAACGCGCCGCGCTGCCCCTTCCACAACCAGCAGCGCGACGGCGCCATGGCCATCGCCAACGGCGGCATGGCGCAGAACTACGCCACCGTCGAGGCGGCCGGCAGCAAGCCGTCCGGCCTGGGCCACGGCGAGCCCGCGCTGGCCCTGCAGGGCGGCGCCGGCCGCTACGACGGTCGCGGCGGCGAGGACGACTACACCCAGGCCGGCAACCTGTTCCGCCTGATGACGGCGCCGCAGCGGCAGAACCTGTTCGACAACCTGGCCGGTCCGCTCAGCCAGGTCAGCGAGGAGATCGTGCAGCGCCAGCTGGGCCACTTCGACCAGGCCGACCCGGCCTACGGCGACGGCGTGCGCGCCGCCCTGAAGGCGCGCGCCCGCTAAGCCGGCGCCGGCCGCCCGGCGC
>NZ_JAEMNU010000058.1:2482-34029 GCF_016461825.1 Rugamonas violacea
CCACCAGGGCGCCTGGCCGAGCCTGGCCGGCCTTCGCCCCTTCGCCTGCGCCACGCGGAACTGCACTACAATCTGGCTAGCAACCCACCACTAGCCAGATTGTGTTTCGCGGAGGTCGTTTGAAAAAAACCATCAGCAGCAAGGCCGCCGTGTCGGGCCAGGTCGTCCTGGTGTTGCAGGGCGGCGGCGCGCTGGGCGCCTACCAGCTCGGCGTCTACCAGGCCATGCACGAGGCCGGCATCGAGCCGGATTGGGTCATCGGCACCTCGATCGGCGCCATCAACGCCGCCATCATCGCCGGCAACCCCATCGATCTACGGCTCGACCGCCTGCGCCAGTTCTGGCAACGCATGGAGCAGAACCCGCTCGGCTTCGCCGGCATGCCGCGCGCCTTCGCCAACGCCATGACGATGGGCCAGGGCATCCCCGCCTTCTTCGAACCCAACCTGGCCGCCTGGTGGAACCTCGACGCCCGCGTCGGCGCCGAGCGCGCCTCCTTCTACCAGACCGCGCCGCTGCACAGCACCTTGCAAACCCTGGTCGACTTCGACTACCTGAACGCCCAACACACCCGCCTGACCGTGGGCGCCGTCAACGCCCGCAACGGCGCCATGCGCTACTTCGACAGCCGCAAGGAAACGCTCAACGCCGCCCACGTGATGGCCTCCGGCGCCATTCCGCCGGCCTTCCCGGCGGTGCGCATCGACGGCGAGCCCTACTGGGACGGCGGCATCTACTCCAACACGCCGATCGAGGCGGTGCTCGACGACGAACCACGGCGCAGTTCGGTGATCTTCTCGGTGCAGGTGTGGAACCCGGACGGCAGCGAGCCGCAGAGCGTGCTGCAGGTGCTCGACAAGCACAAGGAGATCCAATACGCCAGCCGCGCCGGCAACATCGAGCAGCAGCGCAAGCTGCACCGGCTGCGCCACGTCATCCGCCAGCTCAGCCTGCACCTGTCCGACGAGGCGGCCGCCTCGCCCGAGCTGCGCGAACTGGCCTCCTGGGGCTGCGGCACGACGATGCACATCGTCTCGCTGAAGGCGCCCCGCCTGGGCAACGAGGACCACACCAAGGACATCGACTTCAGCGCCCAGGGCATCCGCCAGCGCTGGCAGGCCGGCCAGGCCGAGGCCCGGCGCTTCATCGACCAGCGGCCGTGGGAGCAGGAGGTCGACCCGATCGAGGGCGTGCTGATCCACGAGCTGCCGCCATTGTAGGCGGCGCCCCGGGGCATAAGCAGCGGGTGCAGTGCCGACATTCCAGAAGCAGCGAGGTCAGCGCCGGATGAAGACCCACAGGCGCAAATCTGGGGTCAGACCCGGCGGGTCTGACCCCGGCTCCCCGCCGTTGGGTGGTTTTGGTCGCCGCCGGGGAATTGGGAATTGGGGGCAGTGGGAATTGGGGGCAGTGCCGACATTCGGACACGGAATTGCGGAATTGGGGTCAGTGCCGACATTCGTGGGAATTGGGGTCAGTGCCGACATTCGGACACGGCCTCGGCCTTAGGGGAATTGGGGTCAGTGCCGACATTCGGACACGGCCTCGGCCTTAGAAAGGCCGCTGGCCGCGTCGTCGCCTAGTTGAACGACGTTCCCAGCACCTCCTGGCACACCTCCAGCCAGGCGCGCGCCGCGTGCGACAGGTAGCGCCCGTTCCACACGTGCGCCACCTGCCACTGCAGCTCCGGCTCGACCAGGCGCAGCGCGTCCATGCGGCCGATCGCCAGCCGGTCGACGAAGGGCTGCGGCAGCAACGCCACCCCCATGCCGGCCGAGGCCATCGCCACCAGCCAGTCCCACTGGCCGCTCTGCGCCGCCACCTGCGGCGCGAAACCGGCGGCGGCGAAAGCGGCGCGCAGGCTGCGCGTCAAGGCGAAATCATCCTTCAACAGCACCAGCGGCAGCGCCGCCAATTCCTTGAAACGCAGCGTGGTCTGCCCCTGGCGGAAGCTGCCCGGCGCCGCCAATGCCCACAGCGGATAGCTGGCGATCCGCAGCGTCTCCAATGCCAGTTCCGGCGCCACCGGCAGCACCGTCATGCCGATCTCCAGCTCGCCGGCCGCCACCTGGCGCTCGATCGCCTGGCCGGTGCCCTCCTGCAGCGTCAGCGCGATCTGCGGATGGCGCGCGCGGAAGGCCTTCAACACCGGCGTGAACAGCAGATTGATCATCGGCGGAATGCCCACCGTCAGGCTGCCGCGCGTGCGCGCCTGGGTGTCGCGCACCTCCAGGTTGAGTTGGCGCAGCGTGGCCAGCATGTCCTCGCCGCGCGCGAAGACGACGCGGCCGGTGTCGGTCAGCGTCAGCTTGCGTCCCTCGCGCAGCAGCAGCTGGGCGCCGACCTCCTGCTCCAGCTGGCGCACCATCTTGCTGATGGTCGACTGCGTCACATGCAGCGCCTCGGCCGCCTGGGTGAAGCTGCTCAAGCGCACCGTCTCGACAAAATAGCGCAGCGAGCGCAGGTCCATGGTTGTCCTAATGTATGAGAAATACGACTGGAAGTGGGGAATTTAAGTCATACAACGAATGATTCGCCAATTTTATACTGCTTCACATAATCCGTATAACAATCAGGAGCACACATGTACGCAGACCGCATCCGCCGCCCGGCCTTGATGGAAAAATTGATGAGCGCCGAGCAGGCCGCCAAGCTGTTCGCCGACGGCATGACCGTCGGCATGAGCGGCTTCACCCGCGCCGGCGACGCCAAGGCGCTGCCGGCCGCGCTGGTCGAACGGGCCCGCCATGAGCCGCTGCGCCTGACCCTGATCACCGGCGCCTCGCTGGGCAACGACAGCGACGGCCTGATGGCCGAGGCCGGCGTGGTGGCGCGCCGCCTGCCGTTCCAGAGCGACGCCGCGCTGCGCCGCAAAATCAATAGCGGCGAGGTGATGTTCATCGACCAGCACCTGTCCGAGACCGCCGAGCAACTGCGCTCGGGCGACCTGAAGGCGATCGACGTCGCCGTCATCGAAGCCGTGGCCATCACCGCCGACGGCGGCATCGTGCCGAGCATGTCGGTTGGCAATTCGGCCAACTTCGTGCTGCAGGCCAAGACGGTGATCGTCGAGATCAACCTCGCCGCGCCGCTGGCGCTGGAAGGCCTGCACGACATCTACCTGCCGGCGCCGCGTCCGCGCCGGGGCGCCATCCCCCTGATCAACGCCTGGCAGCGCATCGGTTCGACGGCGATCCAGGTCGACCCGGCGCGCATCGCCGCCATCGTCATCACCGACAGCCCGGACAGCCCGTCCAACGCCTTGCCGGGCGACGCCGAGACCGACGCCATCGCCGGCCACGTCATCGCCTTCCTGGCCGGCGAAGTCGACGCCGGCCGCATGGGGCCCGAGCTGCTGCCGCTGCAGGCCGGCATCGGCACCATCGCCAACGCCGTGCTGCACGGCCTGCTCGACTCGCCGTTCCGCAACATGACGATGTACTCCGAAGTGCTGCAGGACAGCGCCATCGAACTGCTCGACTCCGGCCAGCTGGCCATGGCCTCGGCGTCTTCGATCACCCTGTCGGCCAAGATGCACCGGCACTTCATCGACAACCTGGAACGATACCGCCAGCGCATCGTGCTGCGCCCGCAAGAGATCAGCAACCACCCCGAGGTGGTGCGCCGGCTCGGCATCATCGCCCTCAACACCGCGCTCGAATTCGACATCTACGGCAACGTCAACTCCACCCACGTCGGCGGCAGCCATATGATGAACGGCATCGGCGGCTCCGGCGACTTCGCCCGCAACGGCCAGCTGTCCCTGTTCGTCAGCAAGTCCGTGGCCAAAGGCGGCGCCATCTCCAGCGTCGTGCCGATGGTTTGCCACGTCGACCACACCGAGCACGACGTCGACGTCTTGGTCACCGAATGGGGCCTGGCCGACCTGCGCGGCCTGGCGCCGCGCGAGCGCGCCCCGCTGATCATCGAACGCTGCGCCCACCCCGACTACCGTCCCCAGCTGCGCGCCTACTACGCCGAAGCCCTGCGCGGCGGCGGCCACACCCCGCACGTGCTGGAGCAAGCCCTGTCCTGGCACGCCCGCTATAAAACGGATGGCACGATGCTGCGACCCGCCGCCTAAACAATCGTCGAAAAAAACGCCGGGGTCAGTGCCGCCAGCCGCCGCCGGGGTCAGCCGCCGCCGGGGTCAGCGCCGCCGGGGTCAGTGCCGACATTCGGACATTCAGCGCATGAATGTCCGAATGTCGGCACTGACCCCGCTTCTGCTGCTGCCCCCGCTTCTGCTGACCCCGCTTCTGGTGGCCCGCTAGCTGATGTGATTTTTTCAAGACCGGCCCGGCGTTGAAGAAATGCCGGGCTTTTTGCCGTTTTGTCGATTGAAAATTCCGCCGCCGGCGCAAACTGGACCGTATGGCGCTTTGCGAATCGGCGCAAAACGCGGAAAATAGCGGCATCGGCAACCTCCATTCTTACGGGACCAGCAATGACCATCAAAATCAGCCAAAACTTCGACTCCGGCGCCATCGAGGTGCTGCGCGCCGACAACGCCGCCGCCATCGAATTGAACCTGCGCAAGGATTCGCACGCCGACATCCACCAGTGGTTCCACTTCCGCCTGCAGGGCGCGCGCGGCCAGGCTTGCACCATGCGCTTCCTCAACGCCGGCCAGGCCACCTACGCCAAGGGCTACGAGGATTACCAGGCGGTCGCCAGCTACGACAGCGAGAACTGGTTCCGCGTGCCGACCAGCTTCGACGGCGAAGTGATGACGATCCAGCACACGCCCGACCTCGACAGCGTCTACTACGCCTACTTCGAGCCGTATTCGTTCGAACGCCACCTGCGCCTGCTGGGCGAGGTGGCGGAGAACCCGCTGGCCCGCGTGCTCGACCTGGGCAGCACCGTCGACGGCCGCGACCTCAACCTGGTGGTCATCGGCAAGCCGGAAGCGGAGAAGAAAATCTGGATCATCGCCCGCCAGCACCCCGGCGAGTCGATGGCCGAATGGTTCGTCGAGGGCCTGCTCGACTCCCTGCTCGACGACGCCAACCCGATCGCCCGCAAGCTGCTGCAGCGCTGCGTGTTCTACATCGTGCCGAACATGAACCCGGACGGCTCGGTGCGCGGCAACCTGCGCACCAACGCCAGCGGCGCCAACCTGAACCGCGAGTGGATGACGCCGTCCGTCGAGCGCAGCCCGGAAGTGCTGTACGTCAAACAGAAGATGCACGAGACCGGCATCGACATGTTCTTCGACATCCACGGCGACGAGGCGCTGCCGTACAACTTCGTGGCCGGCAACGAGATGCTGACCAACTTCACGCCCGAGCAGGCGGCCGGCCAGAAGGCCTTCATCGAGCGCTACAAGCAGTCCAGCCCGGACTTCCAGGACACCTACGGCTACGCCGCCAGCAAGTACAAGGAAGACATGCTGACCCTGGCCTCGAAGTACGTCGGCCACCACTTCGGCTGCCTGTCGCTGACCCTGGAGATGCCGTTCAAGGACAACGCCGACCTGCCCGACGCCTACGTCGGCTGGAACGGCGCGCGCAGCGCGGCGCTGGGCGCGGCGATCCTGCAACCGATCCTGCTGTCGCTGGACTGAGCATGGGCGTCGAGATCGAACGCAAGTTCCTGCTGCGCGGCGACGCCTGGAAGGGCCTGGGCGAGCCGGTGCTGCTGCGCCAGGGTTACCTGTCGTCGCAGCGCGAGCGGGTGGTGCGCGTGCGCATCGAGAACGGCCAGGCCATGCTGACCATCAAGGGCGCCAACGTCGGCGCCAGCCGGGGCGAGTGGGAGTATCCGATTCCGCTGGCCGACGCCGAGCAGCTGCTCGACGGCCTGTGCGAGCGGCCGCTGATCGAGAAGTACCGCCGCCGCATCGAGTTCGCCGGCAACGTCTGGGAGGTCGACGAGTTCCTCGGCGCCAACGACGGCCTGGTCGTCGCCGAGATCGAGCTGAGCAGCGAGGACCAGCTCTTCGAGCGGCCCGACTGGATCGGCGACGAGGTCAGCGACGACGCCCGCTATTTCAACGCCAACCTGATCCGCAAGCCGTATTCGCTCTGGTAGTCGGCCGCGAGGTGTACTAAGCTGGAGACATGGACGAACGGTTAACCGCGTTGGAAACGCATTTCAATACCATCCTGCCAACCTTGGCGACGAAGGCGGATATTGAGTCCCTGCGCGTTGAGATGTACAAAATGTCGAGCGAGCTGCACAAGTGGATGCTCGCTTCGATGGTCGGCATGTTCCTCGGTTTCAGCGGCTTGTATTTCGCTTCGAATACAGCGGCGAGGGCGCCCCATCCGGCGCCTATGCCCGCTCAGCCGGCGCAGTCCATCGCGCCTATTGTGATCTATCTGCCCGCGCCGCCTGCCACGCCATCAAGCCAGCCTGCACCGCAAAAGTAAAAAACCTCGCTTCGGCGAGGTTTTTGTATGCGCAGGCGATCCCTCTTGCTGGCATGTGCCAAGAGCGGCGATTTCAAGTGATATACGATCATTGAAGTTTGTCCTTCCTCAAGAATGCCGCCCACCAGCGCCCGTCCCATATGTTGATGAGGAACTCGTGTACGCCGAGCTCGATCTCAAGTTCAAAGTATCCATTCTGCCGGCGGACGCGAGCGCCAGGGTCATGCAGGTCATCGGCGTTTTCTACACATGGCCTATGTCCATGGCGCGTCCGGCGTGGTCCCGGCCATTCTGGATGCCTTCCGCGACGCCGCCGAAGACAGGTCTGAAAACATTTCCATGACATAGTAAAAAGCCCCCGCTCACACATGCACGGGGGCCTTTCTTTGTCACTACCGCCAGCGCGGCTGTTTAGGTCGCTTCGAAAAACTACCAAATTGTCGTTCCCGCGCAGGCGGGAACCCATGCTGAGCCAATGGGCACGCAGTGTATGGATTCCCGCCTGCTCGGCGGTCCGCCGATGCGCAATGACGGTTTTTCGAGGTTCTCTTTAATGGAAGTGCTCGGTGCCGCTCGGCGCGTCCTCGGGCATTTCGGCGTGGGCCAGTTCGCCGACCGGGTCGGCGAACAGCGGCGCGCCGCAGTCGTCGCAGAACTCGGCCACGTAGCGCTCGCTGTGTTTCTTGATGGCGGTGACGCCGGCCTCGTTCAGGTGGCCGACGATCTCGTCGACCGGCGTGACCGGCTTGCCCGGCGCGGCGTCGGCGCCGCCCTGCACGCCACCCTCGGGCGGCGTGCCTTCCTCGTCCTCCTGGCCGTACAGCGGCCAGACCACGCCGTAGATCACGTCCGGCGCCTGGCGCTGGGTGAAGCCGATGCGGTACTCGTCGATCTGGCCGTCGGCCGACTCCTCGCCGAAGCCGGCGATGACGGCGCGCAATTCGGACGCCTCGACGCCCAAGGTGTGCGTCAGGTAGTGCACGGCGGCGCGGATCGACACCGGACGGATCAGCTTGTCCGCCTCGCGGCAGGCCATGTAGTAGGCCTCCGGCAGCAGCAGCTCGATGCCGCAGCCGGGCAGCAGGCGCGCCACCGTCGGCGTCGCCTGGCTGCGCCACTGCTCCAGCGCGTTGCTGCGCTCGCCGATGAAGTTGGCCTGGTTGGCCGGCATCTGCCAGCGGAACAGCGGACCGCCGGCCGGCGCCACCACGGCGGCCAGCAGGTAGCGCGTGTCGGCCAGGAAGGGCGCCGTCTCCGGCGCCTTGTTGTCGGCCTTCAGCGCCGTGCCCTTCAGCGCGGCCTGGGCCAGCTTGTTGGTCTTGGCGTAGGTTTCGACGTGGCTGCGCGGCAGTTGGTCGATCGAGTACAGCGCCGGCGACATGGCCACCTGCGTGCCGTCGGCCAGCAGGTGGGCGGCGAAGTGGGCCGACAAGGTGCTCAACAGCTCGCCGGGGATGGCGCCGGAGGCGATCGAGAAACGCGTCCAGGCCAGGATGGGCGCGGCCACCAGCAGCACGTCGTACTGGGTCGGCACGCCGTCGACGTCGATGCTGACGGTGGTCGATTCGCTGACCGCCTCGACCCCGTCCATCAGCACGTCGTAGGCGTTCAAGTCTTCCTTGAACAGGCTGTTGAGCGTGGTGTCGATGGTGTCCTGGTGGCCGGTCTTGAGGAGTTTCTGAAGCTGCGCATCGAGGCTGTGCTCCCAGGCCCGCTCTTCGACGCGGCTGGCCGCTTGCCCGACGGCTTGGGAGAAGGTCACAAGGCGTTGGCTCTCGGCGGACAATTTATGGGATGAATCTTTGGATGGACGACGCATAGCGGCTATAAGAGTCTCGGTAAAAGTGGAAAAAGCGGATCAGTCAAGCAAATGATAATCCTTATGGAAACCTCGAAAAACCGTCATTCCCGCGCAGGCGGGAATCCATACCCCGCATGCCCCTTGGCTCGGTATGGGTTCCCGCTTGCGCGGGAACGACAATTTGCTAGTTTTTCGAAGTGGCCTTATGTGACGTATTGTAGTGGATTCGCGCGCACTGCGGCACGTCGATGGCCGTTTGCGCCGCCGCCGGCCGCCTGCACGGCGTGCCGAGGGCAAAAAAAACGCCGGACGAGTCCGGCGCTTTTGGGCTGGCGGGGCGGCGCCGGACGCTTACGCGGCCAGCAGCTGGCGCAGCACGAAGGGCAGAATGCCGCCGTGTTTGTAGTAATCGACCTCGATCGGCGTGTCGATGCGCAGCAGCACCTTGACTTCCTGGCTGGAACCGTCGGCGCGGTGGATCACCAGCGTGGCCAGCTGTTGCGGCTTGATCTCGCCCTCCAGGCCCTTCAGGTCGTAGACTTCCTTGCCGCTGATGCCGAGCGACTCGACGCTGTCGTTGCCGATGAATTGCAGCGGCAGCACGCCCATGCCGACCAGGTTGGAGCGGTGGATGCGTTCGAAGGAACGCACGATCACGGCCTTCACGCCGAGCAGCTGGGTGCCCTTGGCGGCCCAGTCGCGCGACGAGCCGGTGCCGTACTCCTCGCCGCCGAACACCATCGTCGGCGTGCCCGCGGCGACATACTTCATCGCCGCGTCGTAGATCGACAGCTGTTCGCCGCTCGGCTGGTGCAGCGTGATGCCGCCCTCGACCGCCGAACCGTCGGCCTTGGCCGGAATCATCTTGTTCTTGATGCGCACGTTGGCGAAGGTGCCGCGCATCATGATCTCGTGGTTGCCGCGCCGCGAGCCGTAGGAGTTGAAGTCCGCCTTCAGCACGCCGTTGGCCAGCAGCCATTGGCCGGCCGGGCCGTCTTCCTTGATCGAGCCGGCCGGCGAGATGTGGTCGGTGGTGATCGAGTCGCCGAACACGCCCAGCGCGCGCGCGCCCTGGATGCCGGTGGCGGCGGCCTTCGGTTCCATCGTGAAGCCGTCGAAGAACGGCGGCTCGGCGATGTAGGTCGAGGCCGGCCAGTTGTAGACCTGGCCCTCGGTCGACGAGACGTCCTCCCACAGCTTGCCCGGGTTGCCCTTGACGTCGGCGTAGTTGGCCTTGAACACTTTCGAGTTCATGGCGAACTTCATCAGCTTGGCGATCTCCTTCGAGGTCGGCCAGATGTCGCCCAGGTAGACGTCCTGGCCGTTCTTGCCCTTGCCGACCGGTTGCGTCATCAGGTCGACGGTCATGTTGCCGGCGATGGCGTAGGCCACCACCAACGGCGGCGAGGCGAGGAAGTTGGAGCGGATGTTCGGGTGGATCCGCGCTTCGAAGTTGCGGTTGCCCGACAGCACGGCCGAGGCGACGATGTCGTTGTTGCTGATGGCCGCGTTGAGTTCCGGCGTCAGGTCGCCGGCGTTGCCGATGCAGGTGGTGCAGCCGTAGGCGGTGACGCCGAAGCCGAGTTGCTCCAGGTAGGGCAGCAGGCCGGCGGCGGTCAGGTACTCGGTGACCACCCGCGAGCCGGGCGCCAGCGAGGTCTTGATGTGCGGCGCCACGCTCAGGCCGGCTTCGACGGCTTTCTTGGCCAGCAGGCCGGCGGCCAGCAGCACGCTCGGATTCGAGGTGTTGGTGCAGGAGGTGATGGCGGCGATCAGCACGTCGCCGTTCTTCACGTCGACGCCGTTGCTGGTGGTGTAGGTGCGGTTCAGGTCCTCGGCTTTTTTGTTGAAGCCGTTGTCGGTGGTCGGTTTCGAGAACAGTTCGGTGAAGTTGTTTTTCACGTTGCCGATTTCGATGCGGTCCTGCGGCCGCTTGGGGCCGGCCAGCGACGGCGTCACGCTGGTCAGGTTGAGTTCGACCACGCGGGTGTAATCGATGTCGCCGGCTTGCGGCACGCCGTACAGGCCCTGCGCCTTGAAGTAGCTGGCGAAGGCGTCGATTTCCGCCTTGCTGCGGCCGGTGCCCTCGAAGTATTCGATGGTGGCGTCGTCGACCGGGAAGAAGCCCATGGTGGCGCCGTATTCCGGCGCCATGTTGGCGATGGTGGCGCGGTCGGTCAGCGACAGCGTCTCGGTGCCTTCGCCGAAGAACTCGACGAACTTGCCGACGACTT
Source organism: Rugamonas violacea (assembly GCF_016461825.1). Classification (GTDB taxonomy): domain Bacteria; phylum Pseudomonadota; class Gammaproteobacteria; order Burkholderiales; family Burkholderiaceae_D; genus Rugamonas. Next base: position 12,895 of record NZ_JAEMNU010000058.1, read on the forward strand.
TTTCCTTGCGCAGCAGTTCGGTGATGGTCAGCACCAGGTCGGTCGCGGTGCAGCCTTCGCGCAGCACGCCGGTCAGGTTGACGCCGATCACGTCCGGGGTCAGGAAGTAGACCGGCTGGCCCAGCATGCCGGCTTCGGCCTCGATGCCGCCGACGCCCCAGCCGACCACGCCGATGCCGTTGATCATGGTGGTGTGCGAGTCGGTGCCGACCAGGGTGTCGGGGAAGTAGACGCCGTCGGCCGCCTTGTGCACGCCGCGCGCCAGGTATTCCAGGTTGACCTGGTGGACGATGCCGAAGCCCGGCGGCACCACGCCGAAGGTGTCGAAGGCCTGCATGCCCCATTTCATGAACTGGTAGCGCTCGTTGTTGCGCGAGAATTCCAGCTTCATGTTCAGGTCCAGCGCGCCCTTTTCGCGGAAGTGGTCGATGGTCACCGAGTGGTCGACCACCAGGTCGACCGGCACCAGCGGCTCGATCTTCTTGGCGTCGATGCCCATCTTGTTGGCGACGTTGCGCATCGCCGCCAGGTCGGCCAGCAGCGGCACGCCGGTGAAGTCCTGCAGCACCACGCGCGCCACCACGAAGGGGATCTCGTCGGTGCGCTCGCCGGTCGGCGCCCAGCTGGCCAATTGCTTGATGTGCTCCTCGGTGACCTTCTTGCCGTCGCAGTTGCGCAGCACCGATTCGAGCACCAGGCGAATCGACACCGGCAGGCGCGAGACCTTCAGGCCCAGGCTTTTCTCCAGCGCCGGCAGCGAGTAGAACTGGCCCTTCTTGCCTGCCGAAATAGTGAAATCCTTGAGCGTGTTCAGAGTGTTGCGGGACATGACCTCTCCTTCAGTGGGTATCGTCTGGAATTATTGATGTTCAGGGTGGTAGCGGTGCTGCGCGGCGCCCGTCGGCGGGCGCCGGGTACATCAAAGTTTGGCGTCGGCCGGCGCCGCCGGCGCCGCGCCGACCGGGGCCAGCTGCTCGGCGTTGCGGCACTCGTTGGCCAGCTGGCGGTTCAGCTTGGAGTCGAGCAGCATGCCCTTGGCCGGGATGCCGATCCAGATCAGGCCGTACAGCTTGTTCTCGAAGCGCAGCGCGCCGGTCTCGGTGCCGACGCGGGTCAGCCGGTGCAGGCGTTTCTTCCAGCGCAGCGCGATGTGGTTGTCGTCGTCGAGGTTCTTGAAGATGGTGACCTTGTTGCCCAGTTCGCAGTGGAAGTCGGTGACGGCGGAGCCGGCGATGGCCGGTTCGTCGGCCTCCTCGTTGGCTTCCTTCGACTCGCTCTTGGCCTCGGCGGCCTTGGCCGGCTTGGCGCTCTTGTGCTTGACCGGTTTCTTGACTTCGGCCTGGGCGCTGGCGGCCAGGGTGAGGGCGGCCAGCGCGAGGCTGCAGGCGAGGACTAGTTTGGAGATGGACATCATTGTGTTTCCTGTGGGTGGTCGTTGGAGCTGCCGTTGATGAGCGCGACGACCGATTCCGGCAAAGCCAGGCCGGCCAGTTTGGCGCGCTGCAAAACGGTCCAATAATATCGGTAGCTGGCGCGGTCGTGCAAGCGGCCGTTCTGCGCGATCGGCCCCCACCGCGCCTGCTGTCCCTCGTGCAGGACGGTGGCCGCCTCGTTGACCTCGGACAGGCGCGGCGTGAAGGCCTTGATGACCGGCTTGATCTGGTTCGGATGGATGCTCCACATCCGCGTGAAGCCGAACTCGGCGGCGGCGCGCTGGGCGTCGTTGGCGGCCACGGCGGTGTCCTTGATCTCGGTCGTCACGTTGTGCGAGGGCACCTTGCCGTGGGCGTGGCAGGCGGCGGCGATCTCCAGCTTGGCGCGCACCACCAGCGGGTGGCTGAACTGGCCCGGCGTGCGCATGGCGTTGCCGGGGATCGCGCCGTAGTGCGCCGAGACGAAGTCCATGATGCCGAACGACAGGCATTCGACCTGGGGCAGGGCGGCGATGGCGTAGGCCTCGCGCAGCGCGCCGTGGGTCTCGATCAGCACGTGCACCGGCAGGTCGGCGCGGCCGGCGGCCAGCGCGTGGCGGTTGATCAGGGCGATCGCCGCGACCACCTCGGCGGCGCTGTGCACCTTGGGCAGCACGATGTAGGCCAGTTTGGCGGCGGCGCCGCAGATGATGGCGACGTCGCTGGCGAAGTGCGGGCTGGCGACGTCGTGCACGCGCGCGCCGATGCGCGAGAACTTGTTGTCGGGCGAGGCGACCAGTTCGGCCACCAGGCGGGCGTGGGCCTCCTCGTTGCCGGCGCTGGCGCCGTCCTCGCAGTCGAGGGTGATGTCGAACAGGGGACCAAGCTCTTGTTGCAAGGCGATCGATTTACGCATCGGCTTTTCGGTGCCGGCGTAGTGGTCGCAGGCCGGCAGCAACAGCGGCTGGCGATTGCCCTGGAATAAAACCTCGGATGGATGCATGCGGGATGGGCTCGGTGTTGCGGTTGTTGCGGCGGTCGCGGCTGCGGCCGGGGGGATGGCGCCGGCCGGGCCGGCCGGAGTCGCCGCGGGGACGGCTGCATGCGACTCCGCCGCGCTGCTCTCGGCGGCGCGGCGGGTGCGGCGGATCGGTGGCTTGACCGGTTCCACGTCGCTGGTGGATTAGCCCAGCAGGTGTTTCACGCCGTTTTGCTCTTCCAGCAGCTCGTTCAACGTGATGTTGATGCGCTCTTGCGAGAAGGCGTCGACGCTCAGGCCCTGGACGATCTTGTATTCGCCGTTTTCGGTGGTCACCGGGAAGCCGAACATCACGCCTTCCGGAATACCGTAGGAGCCGTCCGACGGGATGCCCATGGTGGTCCACTTGCCGCCGGTGCCGAGCACCCAGTCATGCACGTGGTCGATGGCGGCGTTGGCCGCCGACGCCGCCGACGACAGGCCGCGCGCTTCGATGATGGCGCCGCCGCGCTTGCCGACGGTCGGCAGGAAGGTGTCTTTGTTCCAGGCGTCGTCGTTGATCATGGTCTTGACCGACTGGCCGTCGATTTCCGCGTAGCGGTAGTCGGCGTACATGGTCGGCGAGTGGTTGCCCCAGACGAACAGTTTTTCGATCGAGGCGACCGGCTTGCCGGTTTTGGCGGCGATTTGCGAGGCGGCGCGGTTGTGGTCCAGGCGCAGCATGGCGGTGAAGTTCTTGGCCGGCAGCGAAGGCGCCGATTTCATCGCGATGTAGGCGTTGGTGTTGGCCGGGTTGCCGACCACCAGCACTTTGACGTTGCGCGAGGCGACGGCGTCGAGCGCCTTGCCTTGCACAGTGAAGATCTGCGCGTTGGCTTCCAGCAGGTCCTTGCGTTCCATGCCGGGGCCGCGTGGACGGGCGCCGACCAGCAGGGCGACGTCGGCGTCTTTGAAGGCGGTCAGCGGATCGGCGTGTGCGCTCATGCCGGCCAGCAGCGGGAAGGCGCAGTCGTCGATTTCCATCATGACGCCCTTGAGGGCCTTCTGGGCGCGTTCGTCGTTGATTTCCAGCAGTTGCAGGATGACCGGCTGGTCTTTGCCGAGCATGTCGCCGTTGGCGATGCGGAACAGCAGGGAATAGCCGATCTGACCGGCGGCGCCGGTGACGGCAACACGCATTGGGGTTTTAGCCATGATGAATCTCCAAAGTGGGAATAAAAACGTCTTGAAGCTGGGCCTACGCTTATTCGGGAAAACAGTAATGATACCAAAACCGGCGGCCTAGTCGGGCCGATATTCGCGCCCGCGCCCAGGCGTTTGCGCGCCGGCCGCGCCGTCCGGCCGGGGCCGGCGCCGGCGCGGCGGCCGGCGGCGGATGCATTGCGTTGACCTTTGTTGCGACAGGGACTATGCTTTTCTTGCTCCTGGCGGCCGCGCCGCCATGCCGGAAACCGCATGGTTGGCGAGTGTAGGCTCCTTGAAACCATCTGTCAATCGTATCTTATGTCTTATATAAGACAGATAAGTTAGAAGTCATTTCGCTGGACGGGAAGGGGCTTTTGTGTTGAAATCTCGCCCTATGAATCCCGTCCCGCCCAACCCGAGCCAGAATCCCGCCGCCGCCGCCACCGGCGCGGCGGTCGGTCCGACCACGGCGGCCGCAGGCCCGTCGAGCTCGCCAACCTTCTCCCCACTGTACCAGCAAATCAAGGCGCTCATCACGCAGAGCCTGCAGTCGGGCGAGTGGAAGCCGGGCGAGCTGATCCCCAGCGAGGTCGAGCTGGCCAACCGCTTCAAGGTCAGCCAGGGCACGGTGCGCAAGGCGATCGACGAGCTGGCCGCCGAGAACCTGGTCATGCGGCGCCAGGGCAAGGGCACCTTCGTCTCGACCCACCACGAGGCGCGCGCCCACTTCCGCTTCCTGCGCCTGATGCCCGACGAGGGCGTGCCGCACTATCCGGAAAGCCGCTTCATCGAGGTCAAGCGCATGCGCGCGCCGGCCGACGTGGCGCGCCTGCTCGACCTCAAATCCGGCGACGCCGTCATCTTCATCAAGCGGGTGCAGTACTTCGACGGCGTGCCGACCATCGTCGAGGAGCTGTGGCTGCCCGGCCTGACCTTCAAGGGCCTGACCGCCGAGCGCCTGGTCGAGTACAAGGGGCCGATGTACGGCCTGTTCGAATCCGAATTCGGCACCCGCATGATCCGCGCCGCCGAGAAGATCCGCGCCGTCTGCGCCGACGCCGGCGCCGCCGCGCTGCTGCAGCTGGCCGAGGGCACGCCGCTGCTGTGCTCCGAGCGCGTCTCGTTCACCTACGGCGACAAGCCGGTCGAGCTGCGCCGCGGCCTGTATTCGACCGAGCGCCACCATTACCAAAACGATCTGAATTAAGCATCGACATGAAATACATCGAAGCGGGGCCGGCGCCGGCACCGCGACAGAAAAAGAGACCGCCGGCGCGCAGCGCCGGCGCGGCACATCGTCCGCAGCGCTGACTTGTTGTTTTGTAAAGTGTTGTTGTGCTGAATATACGTTGAACTACAGAAAGTAGCGCGCGCCGAGTGTTGCAAAACACTATTTTCGTTATATGTAACGATAGATATTGGTCTGAACTGTGAAAATAGGCGAAAATCGCAGTCTCAATATTTGTTAAAGCTTAAGGGAGGTCTTGTTATGTCTGAAGCCGTAAGGGAAGTACCAAAAAAAGAGCGGCCGGAATTTCGGAATATTCATGTCACGGAATTGTCGAATTACCGCTTGCCCTTAGCCGGCATCGTATCCATCCTGCACCGCGTCAGCGGCTTCATGATGTTTGCCTTGTTGCCAGTGGTGTTGTATATGCTGGAACTTTCGATCCGTTCGGAAATCTCCTTCGCCTATTTCCAGGGCATCGCCTCCCACCCGCTGTGCAAGCTGGTGATCCTGGCGCTGGTCTGGGGCTACATGCAGCATTTCTGCGCCGGCGTGCGCCACCTGTTCATGGACCTGCACTACGGTCTGGACAAGGATTCGGCGCGTAAATCGGCCGCCAGCGTGCTGGTGTTGAGCCTGGCTCTGACCGCACTGGTCGCCCTCAAATTGTTTGGAGTGTTCTGATGGCTAATAATAATATCGGCCCAAAACGCCTGGTGGTGGGCGCCCACTACGGCCTGCGCGACTGGCTGGCGCAACGCATCACCGGCGTGCTGATGGTGGCCTACACCGTCGTCCTGCTGGCCGCTTTTCTCACCGGAAACAACTTCACGTATGAAGGCTGGGCCGGCCTGTTCGCCCAGCAATGGTTCAAATTGTTCAGCGCCGTCACCCTGTTCGGCCTGTTCTACCACGCCTGGGTAGGTGTGCGCGACATCTGGATGGATTACGTCAAGTCCGTCGGTCTGCGTCTGACCCTGCAAATTGCCACCATGCTGTGGCTGATCGCTTGCGCGTTCTACGCAGTGCAAATTCTCTGGAGTGTTTAATCGTGGCAGCTATCAAATCTGCAATTCCCACCCGCCGCTTTGACGCGGTCATCGTCGGCGCCGGCGGTTCCGGCATGCGCGCATCCCTGCAACTGGCCGAAGCCGGTTTGAACGTGGCGGTGCTGTCGAAAGTCTTCCCGACCCGCTCGCACACCGTGGCGGCGCAGGGCGGCATCGGCGCGTCGCTGGGCAACATGGCCGAGGACAACTGGTTCTGGCACATGTTCGACACCGTCAAGGGCGGCGACTATCTGGGCGACCAGGACGCCATCGAGTTCATGTGCCGCGAAGCGCCGAAGGTGGTCTACGAGCTGGAACACTTCGGCATGCCGTTCGACCGCAACCCCGACGGCACCATCTACCAGCGTCCGTTCGGCGGCCACACCGCCAACTTCGGTGAAAAAGCCGTGCAGCGCGCCTGCGCCGCCGCCGACCGCACCGGCCACGCCCTGCTGCACACCCTGTACCAGCGCAACGTGCGCGCCCGCACCCAGTTCTTCGTCGAATGGATGGCGATCGACATCATCCGCGACGCCGAAGGCGACGTCGTCGGCGTGGTCGCGCTGGAGATGGAAACCGGCGAATGCATGATCCTGGAAGCCAAGACCACCATTTTCGCCACCGGCGGCGCCGGCCGCATCTTCGCCGCCTCGACCAACGCCTTCATCAACACCGGCGACGGCATGGGCATGGCGGCGCGCGCCGGCCTGCCGCTGCAGGACATGGAATTCTGGCAGTTCCACCCGACCGGCGTGGCCGGCGCGGGCGTGCTCATCACCGAGGGCGTGCGCGGCGAGGGCGGCATCCTGATCAACAGCGAAGGCGAGCGTTTCATGGAACGTTACGCGCCGACCCTGAAGGATCTGGCGCCGCGCGACTTCGTCTCGCGTTCGATGGACCAGGAAATCAAGGAAGGCCGCGGCTGCGGTCCGAACAAGGACCACGTCATGCTGGACCTGCGCCACATCGGCGCCGACACCATCCAAAAGCGTCTGCCGTCGATCCTGGAAATCGGCCACAAGTTCGCCAACGTCGACGCCACCAAGGAACCGATTCCCGTCGTGCCGACCATCCACTACCAGATGGGCGGCATTCCGACCAACATCCACGGCCAGGTCGTCGCCCCCGGCGCCGACGGCGGCCAGAAGGTGGTCAACGGCCTGTACGCGATCGGCGAATGCGCCTGCGTCTCGGTGCACGGCGCCAACCGCCTGGGCACCAACTCGCTGCTCGACCTGCTGGTCTTCGGCCGCGCCGCCGGCAACCACGTGGTCGCCTCGAACCTGAAGCAGAAGGAAAACAAGCCGCTGCCGAAGGACGCGTCCGAGTTCGCCATGGGCCGCCTGAACAAGCTGGAAACCTCGACCGGCAGCGAAACCGTGCAGGGCGTCGCCAACGACATCCGCGCCACGATGCAGAAATTCTGCGGCGTGTTCCGCACCGACGAGCTGCTCAAGCAGGGCTACAGCGAAATCATGAAGCTCGACGAGCGCCGCAAGCACGTCGCGTACAAGGACAAATCCATGGTCTTCAACACCGCGCGCGTCGAAGCGCTGGAGTTGGACAACCTGATCGAAACGGCCAAGGCGACCATCACCTCGGCGGTGGCGCGCAAGGAATCGCGCGGCGCCCACGCCCACAGCGATTTCCCCAACCGCGACGACGACAACTGGATGAAGCATACCCTGTGGTTCTCCGAAGGCAACCGCCTCGACTACAAGGCGGTGGTCACCAAGCCGCTGACGGTCGACACCTTCAAGCCGAAACCACGTACTTTCTAAAGGTCAGAACATGGCACGCACTATCAAACTCAAAATCTACCGCTACGATCCCGACCAGGATGCCAAGCCGTACATGCAGGACGTCACCGTCGAACTGAAGGACACCGACAAGATGCTGCTCGACGCGCTGCAGCGCATCAAGTCCGACGTCGACGATTCGCTGTCGCTGCGCCGCTCCTGCCGCGAAGGCGTGTGCGGTTCGGACGCGATGAACATCAACGGCAAGAACGGCCTGGCCTGCACCACCAACCTGAACGAGCTGACCGAGCCCATCGTGTTGCGTCCGCTGGCCGGCCTGCCGGTGATCCGCGACCTGATCGTCGACATGACCCAGTTCTTCAAGCAGTACGATTCGATCAAGCCCTACCTGATCAACGATTCGATCCGCCCGGAGAAGGAGCGCCTGCAAAGCCCGGTCGAGCGCGAGGAGCTCGACGGCCTGTACGAGTGCATCCTGTGCGCCTGCTGCTCGACGTCCTGCCCCTCGTTCTGGTGGAATCCGGACAAGTTCGTCGGTCCGGCCGGCCTGCTGCAAGCCTACCGCTTCATCGCCGATTCGCGCGACGAGGCCACCGGCGCGCGGTTGGACAACCTGGAGGATCCGTACCGCCTGTTCCGTTGCCACTCGATCATGAATTGCGTCGACGTTTGCCCCAAGGGTTTGAACCCGAACAAGGCGATCGGCAAGATCAAGGAACTGATGGTACGTCGCGCGATCTAAGCGCGGCGGCGCCGTCATCACGGCGCCCAGCGGGCGGCGGCGTCGCCGCCCGCCACTCGCGCCGCCGCCGCTCCGGCTGGCGGCGCGCAGAACAAAGTAGCTCGACATGACAGAACAGAACACCCTTGCGCACCAGTCCGACCCGGCCAACCGCGCGCGCCTGCGCTGGCGCGCCCGCCGCGGACTGCTGGAAAACGATATCATCCTGAGCCGTTTCCTCGATGCGCATGAAACTGAATTGACCGACGAAGAAGTCGACGCTTTCACGCGGCTCCTCGATTTGTCGGACAATACGCTGATGGATCTGCTGCTGGCTCGTAAAGAGCCGGAGGGCGAGGTCGATCTGCCGCACGTGCAAGCACTGCTGCAAAGACTGCGCCAGGCATGAATGCCCGCCCCGGCGGCCGGGCGACGCGTTCGCGCCGCGTCCACCGCCGAAGGGCAGCATGTCCAGAATTTTTTGCCTTTTTTTTATTTGTCGCATCTCTCCAAGAAGGAAGAGTCCATGAACACCTCTGATAACAAAGCCACACTGTCGTTCTCCGATGGCAGCCCATCGATTGAATTCCCGATCTACCAAGGCACCGTCGGTCCGGACGTCATCGACATCCGCAAACTGTACGCCGGCACCGGCAAGTTCACCTACGACCCGGGCTTCATGTCCACGGCGGCGTGCAACTCGTCGATCACCTACATCGACGGCGACAAGGGCGAGTTGCTGTATCGCGGTTACCCGATCGAGCAGTTGGCCGTCAACGCCGACTTCATGGAATCGTGCTACCTGCTGCTGAACGGCGAACTGCCGAACGCCGCGCAGAAGGAAAAGTTCGTCGACACCGTCACCAACCACACCATGGTGCACGAGCAGATGCAGTTCTTCTTCCGTGGCTTCCGCCGCGACGCCCACCCGATGTCGGTGCTGGTCGGCACGGTCGGCGCGCTGGCCTCGTTCTACCACGACTCGCTCGACATCAACGACCCGCACCACCGCGAAGTGTCGGCGATCCGCCTGATCGCCAAGATGCCGACCCTGGTCGCCATGTCGTACAAGTACTCGATCGGCCAGCCCTTCGTCTACCCGCGCAACGACCTGTCGTACAGCGCCAACTTCATGCGCATGATGTTCGGCAACCCGTGCGAAGAGTACAAGGTCAACGACGTGCTGGTGCGCGCGCTGGACCGCATCCTGATCCTGCACGCCGACCACGAGCAAAACGCTTCGACCTCGACGGTGCGCCTGTCCGGTTCGTCCGGCGCCAACCCGTTCGCCTGCATCGCCGCCGGCATCGCCTGCCTGTGGGGCCCCGCCCACGGCGGCGCCAACGAGGCGGCATTGAACATGCTGAAGGAAATCGGCACGGTCGACAAGATCCCCGAGTTCATCGCCAAGGTCAAGGACAAAAACTCCGGCGTCAAGCTGATGGGCTTCGGTCACCGCGTCTACAAGAACTTCGACCCGCGCGCCAAGCTGATGCGTGAAACCTGCCACGAAGTGCTGAACGAACTGGGCCTGCACGACGACCCATTGTTCAAACTGGCGATGGAACTGGAAAAGATCGCGCTGAACGACGAATACTTCGTCTCGCGCAAGCTGTATCCGAACGTCGACTTCTACTCGGGCATCGTGCAGTCGGCGCTGGGCATCCCGGTCTCGCTGTTCACCGGTATCTTCGCCATGGCCCGCACCATCGGCTGGATCGCCCAATGGAACGAGATGATCTCCGATCCGGAACAAAAGATCGGCCGTCCGCGTCAGCTGTTCGTCGGCTCGACCACGCGCGACGTGCTGCCGCTGGACAAGCGCGCGTAAGCGGGCTTTTCGCGGCGACAACAAAAAACGGGCCGCGGCCCGTTTTTTTTATGGGCGGCTCAGGCCATTTCCAGCATCAGCCGCAGCTCGGCCTCCGTCATCGGCTCGCGGAAGAAGTTGCCCTGCATTTCATCGCAGCCGTTCTGGCGCAGGAAGTTTTGCTGCGACAGGCTCTCGACGCCCTCGGCCACCACCGGCAGGTGCAGCGAGCGGCCGATGCCGATCAGGGTGCGCGCCAGGTCGCCGGTGTTGGTGACCGGACAGATGCTGCCGACCGAGCCGCGCGAGATCTTCAGGCGCTGCATCGGCAGCTCCTGCAGATAACGCAGGTTGGACAGGCCGGCGCCGAAGTCGTCGATCGCCAGCGACACGCCGAGCTGGCGGATCTGCTCGAGCACCGGCTTGTTCAGGTGGGGATTGCGCAGCAGGGTCTCCTCGCGGATGTCGAGTTCGAGGCTGGCCGGGGCCAGTTGGAACTCGTCGAGCTTGGCGGCGATATGGCTGATGTAATTGCCCCGGCAAAACTCGCGGTAGGAGCTGTTGATGGTGATGGGCAGGTCGACCCGGCCGGCCGCCTTGAAGCGCAGCAGCATCAGGCAGACCTGCTGCAGCACCCATTCGCCGAAGGGCACGATCATGCCGTTCTCCTCGGCGTCGCCGAGGAAGGCGGCCGGCAGCAGCACGCCCTGTTGCGGGTGGCGCCAGCGCAGCAGCGCCTCGACGCCGGTGACGCGCGCGGTGCTCAGGCTCTGCCGCGGCTGGAACAGCAGGAACAGTTGCCCGCCCTCCAGCGCCTCGCGCATCTCGGCCTCCAGCGCGCGCTTGGCGTCGGTGCTGGACTTCATGTCGACGGAGAAGAAGTGGACGTCGCCCTTGCCGGCCTCCTTGGAGTGGTACATGGCGGTGTCGGCCGCGCGCACCAGGTCGTAGGCGTTGAGGCCGTCGTGCGGGTAGACGCTGACGCCGATCGCGCCGCAGACGGGGATCTCCTTGTCGTTGTACTGGATCGGCTTGCTCAGGTCGCCGCGCACCCGCTCGATCATGCGCAGCGCGAAGCGCAGCGAGGGCTGGTCGGCCAGCACCAGCACGAACTCGTCGCCGCTCAGGCGGGCCACCGTGTCGGTCGCCCGCACCGAGGCCTGCAGGCGCTTGGCGACCACCTTCAGCACCTCGTCGCCGACCTCGTGGCCCATGGTGTCGTTGATGCACTTGAATTTGTTCAGGTCGAGCAGGATGGTGGCCACCAGCGACTTGTTGCGCTGCGCCGTCTGCAGGGCCTGTTCGAGCCGGTCCCACAACAGGTTGCGGTTGGCCAGTCCGGTCAGCGGGTCGTGGTTGACCTCGTGTTCGAGGTGGGCGGTGCGCTGCTTGAGGGCGGTGACGTCGTTGACCAGGCCGATGAAATGGCTCACCTCGCCCTGCTCGTCGCGCACCGGGGTGATGCTCAGGTCGTTCCAGAACAGCTCGCCGTCCTTGCGCAGGTTGCGGAACACCACGTTGATTTCCAGGCGCGCGTCGATGGCGGCGCGCAGGCGGTGCCGCTCGTCGTCGTCGAGGCCGGGCGCCGCCATGAAGCGCGGGTCGCGGCCCAGCGACTCGGCGGCGCTGAAGCCGGTGATGCGCTCGAAGGCCGGGTTGACGTACTCGATGGGGCTGTCCCGGCCGTCGCTGCGGCAGATGACGATGCCGTTGCTGACCGCGTGCAGGGCGCGGTCGCGCACCAGCAGGCTGCGCTGTTCGCGGCGGCGCTCGCTGATGTCGAAGCCCATCGCGCACAGGTAGTGCTTGCCGCCGTAGGCCAGGCGCATGGCGCTGACCAGGTGGGGCACCGCGCAGCCGCCCCGGCTGCGGATTTGTGTTTCGACGCACAGCCGCACGCCGTGCGCCATCACCTGCTCGAGGTCGGGCTGCAGGCGCAGCCATTCCTCGGCGCGGAACAGGTCGGTCAGATGCATGCCGCCCAGTTGCTCGGCGTCCTTGCCGGTGGCCGCCGCCATGCTCTCGTTCCACAGCACGAAGCGGCCGTCGGCGTTGCTGATCAGGAAGGGACCGGCGATCAGGTTCATCATCGATTTGAGCGGGATGTTGCCGACCTCGTCGGCCAGCCCCATGCGTTCGATGTGGCCGTCGCGGATGATCAGGGCGACATAGCCGATCAGGCGGCCGGACTTGCCGAACTGCGGCAGCAGGGTGAGCCGCGAGGCGATCTCGCCGTAGTCGGCCTGGCGCAGGCTCAGGTCGACTTCCAGCGGCTGCGGCAGGGCCTGCTCCAGATGGGCCGCCACGGCGGCGCGGTCGGCCGCGATGATCAGATCGTTCAAAGGGTGGTGCAGGATCTCCTGCTCGGTATAGCCGAGCATGCTCCTGCAAGTCGAGTTCCAGGTGGCGATCTTGCCCGTCGAGCTGACCAAAAAGGCGGGATTGCTGGCGACTGCCGCCTCGTCCTGGTCCTTCATGTCGTTCATCATGTTCTCCCCCGGTACATGCCTACGCCCGCATCCGGGCGCAATAGGATAGACATGCGCCGGCGGCGCCCGTTCCCTGTTGGCGCCGCCCTGGTTTGACTTTGGCTCAGCTTTTCCGCTTGAACCAAGCGCCCGCCGGGCGGGCGTCGGGAGTTACCACTTGATCTCGCCCTTGGCGACCTTGGCGCTGGTGTCCAGCGCGCCGGCCAGGCCGACGCCGGGGTAGAGCGTCTTCATGCTGGCGATCAGTTCGGCCGAGTCGGCGGCCTTGGCGCTTTCCAGTTCAAAGCGCAGCAGATAGTCGCGGGTGAAGGCGATGCTGTCGACCGTCAGCGGGCTGCCGACCTTGAAGTGGCCCGGCACCACGGTGCTCGGCTTGAGCGCTTGAATCTCTTTCAGCGTGCCCAGCCACTGCTGGCGCGACGCGGGCGTTTGCGTGTCGGCGGTCCAGACGTGCAGGTCGTTGAACAGCACCACGCCGCCGACCACCGCCTTGATCGACGGAATCCACACATAGCTGCGCTCGACCGGCACGCCGTGCTGGCTGGCGATCTTCAGGCTCTGGCCTTCCAGCTTGATGGTGTCGCCCCGCAACACCTGCGGCATGACGATGCCCTGCGGCGCGTTGTCCTTCAGGATCGGCCCCCAGTAGCCGACCTTGGCCTTGGCCTTCTTCTCCATCGCCGCGACGGTGTGCGCGGTGGCGACGATCTGCGCCTCGGGGAAGGCGGCCTGGATGACGTCCAGGCCGAAGTAGAAGTCCGGGTCGCCATGGCTGACGTAGACGGTGGTCAGGCGCTTGCCGCCGGCGCGTATCAGTTCGACCAGCTTCTGCGCTTCGCCGCGGGAGAACTGGGCGTCGATCAGCACCGCGTCCTTCTTGCCGCTGACCAGCACCGAGGCGACCGGGAAGATCGCCGCTTCGCCCGGGTTGAAGACTTCCAGCGTCAGCGGCGCGGCGCCGGCGGCCGAGGCCGGCAGCATGCCCAGGGTGGAGGTGGCGGCCAGGGCGGCGGACAGGATGGTGTGCTTGAACATGATGTTTTCTTTCGCATGAGGTTGGTATGGACGTATCTTAAATTTCTTAATCCGATAGAAAAAGGGGATAATCCGACCAAGTTAATTGCATGGATCGGATGAATCATGGACCGCATCACTTCCGCCCAGGTGTTTGTCGCCATCGCCGAGCGCGGCAGCATGATCGCCGCCGCCGACGCCCTCGACATGTCGCGCGCCATGGTGACGCGCTATCTGGCGCAGATGGAGGACTGGGCCGGGGCCCGCCTGCTGCACCGCAGCACGCGCCGCCTCAGCCTGACCGACGCCGGCGAGCGCACCCTGGCGCGCTGCCGCGCCATGCTCGAACTGGCCGACGCCATCGAGGTCGGCCCCAGCGACGAAGCCGACACGCCGCGCGGCCTGCTGCGCATCACCTGTTCGCAGTCGCTGGCGCAGGCGGCGCTGGCCGGCGCCGTCAGCGACTATCTGCGGCGCTACCCGCACACCTCGATCGACTTGCAGGTCAACAACCGCGCCGTCAACCTGGTCGAGCAGCGCATCGACCTGGCGCTGCGCATCACCAACGCGCTGGAGCCGAACCTGATCGCCCGCCAGCTGGGCAACTGCGCCTCGGTGGTCTGCGCCGCGCCGGCCTACCTGGCGGCGCGCGGCACGCCGCTGCGGGCCGCGGACCTGGCCGGCCACAATTGCCTGACGTATAGCTATTTCGGCAAGAGCCTGTGGCAGTTCAGCCATGCCGGCGAGAGCTTGTCGGTGCCGGTCAGCGGCAACCTGTCGGCCAACGAAGATTTGGTGCTGCTGGCGGCGACGGTGGAGGGCGCCGGCGTCTCGCTGCAGCCGCTGTACTCGGCGGCGCCGCTGATCGCCGGCGGCCGGCTGGTCGCGCTGCTGCCCGACCACCTGCCGCAGCAGATGGGCATTTACGGCATCTACACCTCGCGCCAGCACCTGCCGCCGGCGCTGCGCGCCATGCTCGACCATCTGCTGGCCTGGTTCGCCGGCCATCCGAGCTGGCTGGCGCACAGCGGCGGGGCGGGCGGGTGATGGGAGGTGATAGGGGGTGGTATGGGGTGGTATGGGGCGGTGTGGGGGGCGGCGCACGATTCATTGAATCCATGCCAATATTGACGCTGAAAGCGCGCCTGCTGGCGGCCTCGGCAAAACAATTATCGGTGCAATGTGTTCGCACAATTGGTTGTTGGGATACAATACCGCGTGCTATCCTGAATGACCGTATTTATAGTATTGAACGAAACATAGCCCTTCCCCACAACTTGATGTGCAATCCGCTAACCGGTCAGGCCGTGTCGCGGAAGGTTAGATTAACCCGCTAATCTCGCGAAGCGCGAAGAAAGGTGAGCAATATGATGCAACAACATTCGTCCAACTCCTACCTGTTTGGTGGGAACGCACCGTACGTCGAAGACCTGTACGAAGCGTATCTCAACAACCCGGGTTCCGTGCCAGACAACTGGCGCGCCTACTTCGACGCCATGCAACACGTGCCGGCCGTCGATGGTTCCAACAAGCCGGACGTCGGCCACGCCAACGTCATCGCCTCCTTCGCCGAACGCGCCAAAGCCGGTCCGATCCGCACCGTGGTCGCCTCCGCCGACGCCGAAATGGGCCGCAAGCGCGTCGCCGCGACCCAGCTGATCGCCGCCTACCGCTACCTGGGCACCCACTGGGCCAATCTGGACCCGCTGCAACGCCAGGAGCGTCCGTCGATCCCGGAACTGGAGCCGAGCTTCTACGGCTTCACCGATGCCGACATGGACATCGTCTTCAACATCAGCAACACCTATTTCGGTCCTGAAACCGCGACCCTGCGCGACCTGATCAACTTCCTGCGTGACACCTACACCCGTTCGATCGGTGCCGAGTTCATGTACATCTCCGACCCGGCCGAAAAGCGCTGGCTGCAGGAAAAGCTGGAATCGATCCGCTCGACCCCGAGTTTCACCCCCGAGAAGAAGATCCACATCCTCGACCGCCTGACCGCCGCCGAAGGCCTGGAACGCTATCTGCACACCAAATATGTCGGCCAGAAGCGCTTCTCGCTCGAAGGCGGCGAGACCTTCATCGCCTCGATGGACGAAACCATCCAGCGCGCCGGCGAAAAAGGCGTGCAGGAGATCGTCATCGGCATGGCCCACCGCGGCCGTCTGAACGTGCTGGTCAACACCCTGGGCAAGGCGCCGCAGGAGCTGTTCGAAGAGTTCGAAGGCAAGCACGGCGACGACCTGCCGGCCGGCGACGTCAAGTACCACCAAGGTTTCTCCTCCGACATCTCCACCGCCGGCGGCCCGGTCCACCTGTCGCTGGCCTTCAACCCTTCCCACCTGGAGATCGTCAACCCGGTGGTCGAAGGCTCGGTCAAGGCCCGCATGGACCGTCGCGGCGACAAGGAAGGCGCGCAAGTGCTGCCGATCCTGGTGCACGGCGACGCCGCCTTCGCCGGCCAGGGCGTGGTGATGGAAACCTTGAACCTGGCCCAGACCCGCGGCTACGGCACCGGCGGCACGGTGCACATCGTCATCAACAACCAGATCGGTTTCACCACCTCGGACCCGCGCGATTCGCGCTCGACCCTGTATTGCTCGGACGTCGTCAAGATGATCGAGGCACCGGTGCTGCACATCAACGCCGATGATCCGGAAGCCGTGGTGTTGGCGACCCAGATCGCGCTCGACTACCGCATGGAGTTCAAGAAGGACATCGTCCTCGACATCATCTGCTACCGCAAACTGGGCCACAACGAACAGGACACCCCCGCGCTGACCCAGCCGCTGATGTACAAGAAGATCGGCCAGCACCCGGGCACCCGCAAGTTGTACGCGGACAAGCTGGTGGCGCAGGGCGTGATCCCGGCCGACGGCGGCGAGAAAATGGTCGCCGCCTTCCGCGACGCCATGGACGCCGGCAAGCACACGGTCGACCCGGTGATCTCCAACTTCAAGAACAAGTACGCCGTCGACTGGCTGCCTTTCCTGAACCGCAAGTGGACCGACAGCGCCGACACGGCCGTGCCGATGACCGAGCTGAAACGCCTGGCCACCCGCATCACCACCGTGCCGGAAGACTTCAAGGTCCACTCGCTGGTCGAGAAGGTGCTGGGCGACCGCGCCACCATGGGCCGCGGCGAAATGAACCTGGACTGGGGCATGGGCGAACACCTGGCCTACGCCTCGCTGGTGTCGTCCGGCTACGCCATCCGCCTGACCGGCCAGGATGCCGGCCGCGGCACCTTCGTCCACCGCCACGCCGTGCTGCACGACCAGAACCGCGAGAAGTGGGATGCCGGTTCGTACGTGCCGCTGTGCAACGTGTCGGACAGCCAGGCGCCGTTCACCGTGATCGACTCGGTGCTGTCGGAAGAGGCCGTGCTGGCCTTCGAATACGGCTACGCCAGCGCCGAACCGAACACCCTGACCATCTGGGAAGCCCAGTTCGGCGATTTCGCCAACGGCGCCCAAGTGGTGATCGACCAGTTCATCAGCTCCGGCGAAGTGAAGTGGGGCCGCGCCTGCGGTCTGGTGATGATGCTGCCGCACGGCTACGAAGGCCAGGGTCCGGAGCATAGCTCGGCCCGTCCCGAGCGTTTCCTGCAACTGTGCGCCGACAACAACATGCAAGTGGTCCAGCCGACCTCGGCATCGCAGATCTTCCACGTGCTGCGCCGCCAGATGGTGCGCCAGTTCCGCAAGCCGCTGGTGATCCTGACGCCGAAGTCGCTGCTGCGCAACAAGGACGCCGGTTCGCCGCTGACCGACCTGGCCAAGGGCGTGTTCCACACCGTCATCGGCGAAGTGGACGAGAAGATCGACGCCAAGAAGGTCAAGCGCGTCGTCGCCTGCTCGGGCAAGGTCTACTACGACCTGGTCAACGCCCGCAAAACGCGCGGCCAGACCGACACGGCGATCATCCGCGTCGAACAGCTGTATCCGTTCCCGCACAAGTCGTTCGCCGCCGAGCTGAAGAAGTTCCCCAACCTGGCCGAAGTGGTCTGGGCGCAGGACGAGCCGCAGAATCAGGGCCCATGGTTCCAGATCCAGCACAACATCTTCGAGAGCATGGAGTCCGGTCAGCGCCTGGCCTACGCCGGTCGCCCGGCGTCGGCTTCGCCGGCGGTCGGTTACTACGACAAGCACTATGCGCAGCAGAAGGAACTGTTGGAAACGGCGTTCTCCAAGCTCAAGGGTTTCATCCTCACCAAATAACGACGGAGCGCCGCGCAGCCCAGGCTGACGCGGCGCCGCGATTACAAAACAAACACGGAGTTTTACATGGCACAAATCGAAGTTAAAGTACCCCAGTTGTCGGAATCGGTCGCCGAAGCGACCATGCTCACTTGGCACAAGAAGATCGGCGAAGCCGTCGCCCGCGACGAGAACCTGATCGACATCGAAACCGACAAGGTGGTGCTGGAACTGCCGGCCCCGGTCGCCGGCGTCATCGTGCAAATCATCAAGGGTGACGGCGCCACCGTCGTCGCCGGCGAAATCATCGCCATCATCGACACCGAAGGTTCGGCCAAGGTCAGCCCGATGGAAGTGTCGACCCTGCCGGTCGCCGCGCCAGCCGCCGCCCCGGCCGCCGCCAACAAGGGCGACGTCGCCATGCCGGCCGCCGCCAAGATCCTGTCGGAAGCCAACCTGAGCGCCGCGCAAGTGGCCGGCTCCGGCAAAGACGGCCGCGTCACCAAGGGCGACGCCCTGGCCGCCGTGGCGCTCAAGCCCGCCGCGCCGGCGCCGCTGGCGCCGGTGGCCGCCAAACCGGCGTTGCAGCAAGTGGCCGCGCCTAGCGCCGCCAGCCTGGGCGAGCGTCCGGAAGAGCGCGTGCCGATGAGCCGCCTGCGCGCCCGTATCGCCGAGCGTCTGATCCAGTCGCAATCGACCAACGCCATCCTGACCACGTTCAACGAAGTGAACATGGCGCCGGTGATGGAACTGCGCAACAAGTACAAGGACAAGTTCGAGAAAGAGCACGGCGTCAAGCTGGGCTTCATGTCCTTCTTCGTCAAGGCGGCCGTCGCGGCGCTGAAGAAATACCCGATCATCAACGCCTCGGTCGACGGCAACGACATCGTCTACCACGGTTACTTCGACATCGGCATCGCCGTCGGTTCGCCGCGCGGCCTGGTGGTGCCCATCCTGCGCAACGCCGACCAGATGTCGATCGCCGAAATCGAGAAGAAGATCGGTGAATTCGGCGCCAAGGCCAAGGACGGCAAGCTGACGCTGGACGACCTGACCGGCGGCACCTTCTCGATCTCCAACGGCGGCACCTTCGGCTCGATGCTGTCGACCCCGATCATCAACCCGCCACAGTCGGCCATCCTGGGCGTGCACGCCACCAAGGACCGCGCCGTGGTCGAAAACGGCCAGATCGTCATCCGCCCGATGAACTACCTGGCGATGTCCTACGACCACCGCATCATCGACGGCCGCGAAGCCGTGTTGGGCCTGGTCGCCATGAAGGAAGCGCTGGAAGATCCGGCCCGCCTGCTGCTGGACCTGTAATTTCGACGTCGTCATCAGTCCAACCAGCGCCGCCGTCGCCGCGGCGGGCCTTCGGGTCCGCCGCGCGCCGCGCGGCGTGGCTTTTCAAGAGAGGTCAAGCATGAACGTCTCCGAAGAAATCAAACGTTTGCACGAACTGAACCAGGCCGGCGCCTTGTCGGACGAGGAATTCGCCCAAGCCAAGGCGCGCCTGCTCAACGGTCCCGCGCTGAACAAGGGCGGCGATACCGGCGGCGGCGGCGAGCTGGCGCGGGAATTCAAGCGCCTGCGCCGCTCCGCGCGCGACCGCTGGCTGGGCGGCGTCTGCGGCGGCCTGGGGCTGGCCTCCGGCATGGAGTCGTGGATCTGGCGCTTGATCTTCGTGCTGTTCACGCTGTCGTTCGGCTTCGGACTGGTGATTTACCTACTGTTATGGATCTTCGTCCCGGACGAAGAACTGATTGGGAACTAAAAAATGAGCACAACTAAACAATTCGACGTCGTCGTCATCGGTGGCGGCCCAGGCGGCTACATCGCGGCCATCCGCGCGGCCCAGCTGGGCTTCTCGGTCGCCTGCGTCGACGCGGCGGAAAACGCCAAGGGCGGCCCGGCCCTGGGCGGCACCTGCACCAACGTCGGTTGCATCCCGTCGAAGGCGCTGCTGCAATCGTCCGAGCACTACGAGCACGCCGGCCACTCCTTCGCCGACCACGGCATCGACGTCGCCGGCCTCAAGCTGAACCTCGGCCAGATGCTCAAGCGCAAGGACAGCATCGTCAAGCAGAACAACGACGGCATCGTTTTCCTGTTCAAAAAGAACAAGGTGACCTTCTTCCACGGCCGCGCCAGCTTCGCCGGCGCCGCCACCGCCGAAGGCTATCCGCTGAGCGTCTCGGCGCCGGCCAATGAAACCATCAGCGCCAAGCACGTCATCGTGGCGACCGGTTCCAACGCGCGCGAACTGCCGGGCGCGCCGTTCGACGAGAAACTGATCCTGTCGAACACCGGCGCCCTGGCGATCGACGCCGTGCCGGCCAAGCTGGGCGTGATCGGCGCCGGCGTCATCGGTCTGGAAATGGGCAGCGTCTGGCGCCGCCTGGGTTCCGACGTGACCGTGCTGGAAGGCCTGCCGGTGTTCCTCGGCGCGGTCGACGAGCAGATCGCCAAGGAAGCCGGCAAGCTGTTCGCCAAGCAAGGCTTGAACATCAACCTCGGCTGCAAGATCGGCCAGATCACGCCGGGCAAGAACAACGTTTCGGTGGCCTACGAGAACGCCAAGGGCGAGGCGCAGACCGCCGTGTTCGACAAGCTGATCATCTCGATCGGCCGCACGCCGAACACCAACGGCCTGGCCGCCGACAAGGTCGGCCTGCAACTCGACGAGCGCGGCTTCGTCGCCGTCGACGGCGACTGCAAGACCAACCTGCCGAACGTGTGGGCGGTGGGCGACGTGGTGCGCGGCCCGATGCTGGCGCACAAGGCGGAAGAAGAGGGCGTTGCCGTGGCCGAGCGTATCGCCGGCCAGCACGGCCACACCAACTTCAACACGATTCCTTGGGTTATCTACACCTCGCCGGAAATCGCCTGGGTCGGTCAGACCGAGCAGCAACTCAAGGCCGCCGGTATCGCCTACAAGGCGGGCACCTTCCCGTTCATGGCCAACGGCCGCGCCCGCGCGCTGGGCGACACCTCGGGCATGGTGAAGTTCCTGGCCGACGCCACCAGCGACGAGATCCTCGGCGTGCACATCATCGGACCGATGGCTTCCGAGCTGATCGCCGAGGCCGTCGTGGCGATGGAATTCAAGGCTTCGGCCGAGGACATCGCGCGCATCTGCCACGCCCACCCGTCGCTGTCGGAAGCGACCAAGGAAGCCGCGTTGGCGATCGACAAGCGCACCTTGAACTTCTAAGGTGGTTTGAAGGAAGCCCGAGCGCCGTTGTCCACGCAAAACCCTGGGGCGTGAACCTGGGGTCGGACCCGC
>NZ_JAEMNU010000058.1:34048-37448 GCF_016461825.1 Rugamonas violacea
CCCCCCCCCCCCCCCGGCTCTGCGCCCCGGGTTTGTGATAGCGCCGCCGGCATCGGGAGCTTTTCCGATCCAGCATTATTGCCGTAGGGCGGGCCTGGCCCGCCATTTTTTTTGCGCAGTCGTCGCACAGAATTGAACCACATGAACGTCCAAGAGTTTTATCAGCACGCGTTGGAGCAACGCGATTTCAAGGCCGACGAGGCGCAACGGCGCGCCGTCGACCGGCTGCAACGCGGCTACGACGAATGGGTCGAGTACAAGGGCCAGCGTTCGAACAGCTTCAAGCGCCTGATCAACCGGCCCGACGTGCCGCGCGGCGTCTACATGTGGGGCGGCGTGGGGCGCGGCAAGTCCTTCCTGATGGACAGCTTCTATTCGGTGGTGCCGCTGGTGCGCAAGACCCGGCTGCACTTCCACGAATTCATGCGCGGCGTGCACCGCGAGCTCGACGAGCTGACCGGCGTGGCCGATCCGCTCAACGAGGTGGCGCGCCGCATCGCCAAGAAATACCGGCTGATCTGTTTCGACGAGTTCCACATCTCCGACGTGGCCGACGCGATGATCATGTACAACCTGCTGAAGGCGCTGTTCGACAACGGCGTGTCCTTCATCATGACCTCCAACTACGAGCCGGGCACCCTGTATCCGGACGGCTTGCACCGCGACCGCATCCTGCCCACCATCGCCCTGCTCAAGGAACGGCTCGACGTGATGAACATCGACGCCGGCATCGATTACCGTGGCCGCGCGCTGGAGCAGGTCGACTGCTACTACACGCCGCTGGGCGCGGCCACCGACCAGGCGCTGCGCGAGGCCTACGGCAAGATCGCCGAGCAGGCCGACGAGGACCCCTGCGTGCGCATCGAAAGCCGCGAGATCCGCGCGCTGCGCCGCGCCGGCAGCATCATCTGGTTCGATTTCAACACCCTGTGCGGCGGTCCGCGTTCGCAGAACGACTATCTGGAAATCGCCAGCCGCTTCCATACCGTGATATTGTCCGAGATTCCGATGATGTCGGCCTCGATGTCGTCCGAAGCGCGCCGTTTCACCTGGCTGATCGACGTCTTCTACGACCAGGGCGTGAAGCTGCTGATGTCGGCCGAGGTGGCGCCGGAGGAGTTGTACACCAACGGCGTGCTGTCGAACGAGTTCCACCGCACCGTCTCGCGCATCGTCGAGATGCAGTCGCGTGAATACATGGACAAGGAGCAACGCGGCGCCGCCGCCGCGCTGGCCTGAAGCAAACAAGGATGAGCATGATGAAACGTATCACCACCACGGCGCTGGCCGTCGCGCTGGCGCTGGCCGCGCTGGCGCCGGCGCCGGCCGCCGTCGCCCAGACCTTGGGCCAGGAGCCGATCGGCGCGCCGCGCGTGCCGGCAAGCCATTCGGTCGAGCAGGCCGACGCCACGCTGGCCCAGGTGGCCAGGGACCGCGCCGCCGTGCACGCCCGCTACGCCGCCGAGGAGCAGCTCTGCTACACGCTGTTCTTCGTCAACCGTTGCCTGGACAAGGCCAAGGAGGTGCGCCGCGTCGCCCTGTCCGAGCTGCGCGCGGTCGAGGTCGAGGCCAACCACTTCAAGCGCGTCGAGTCGGTCGAGCGGCGCGACCAGGAGCTGGCCGAGCGGATCCGCAAGGACGAGGCCGAATTGGCCACGCGCCAGGCGCAGCCGGCCAAGCCGCTGCCGCCGGCGGGCGCCTCGGCCGGGGCGCCGCGCGCGCCGGCGGCCGGGTCCAGCCCGCAGCAGCGCCAGGCCGCGTACGACGCCAAGGTGCAGCGCCAACAGGCCGAGGAGGCGGCCGGCGCCGGCCAGCGCGCCGCCAACGCCGCCGCCTTCGAGAAGAAGGCGCAGGTGGCGGCGCAGCGCCAGGTCGACGTCGCCGCCCGCAAGGCGGAAAAGGCGGCCAAGCTGGCGGCCAGGCAGAAACAGGCGGCGGCCGAGGAGAGGAGGGCCGCCGAGGCGGCCGCGGCGGCGGCCAAGCGCTGACGGCCCGGCACGGGCCGGGCGCCGCGACGCCGCGCCGCTCAGGGCACCCGGGTGTTCTTGCGCCCGGCGATGGCCTCGGCGTCGGGCGGCGCCACCAGTTTGACGATGGCCATGCTGCAATTGTCGCCCTTGCCCTTGGCCCGTTCGATGGCCTTGTTTATCAGTAATTCCGAGGCCTGCCGTGGCGTATTGCGCGCCAGCACGGCCGCCAGTTCGCCGTCGGTGAAGTATTGCCACAATCCATCCGAACACAACAGGAAGCTGTCGCCCGGTCCCAGGCCTTGATGGCCGCCGACGGTGACGAAGGGCGGTTTGAGGCTGTGTCCCAGCACATTGTGCAGCGCCCGCGTGGCGCGGTGCTTGGCCGCCGCCTCGGGCGGCAGTTGGTCGACCTCGACCAGGTGGGCGACATAGGCGGCGTCGTTGCTGCGCTCGACGCAGTGCTGGCCGGCGAAATAGTAGAGGCGGGCGTCGCCGACGTGGGCCCAGAGCGCCTGGCCCAGCGGCGTCAGCAGCAGCACCACCATCGCCGCCTGCGGTTCGCTGGCGGCGGCGATCGGGTTCATGCGGATGATCTGGTGGGCCTCGGCGGCGATCTGGCGCAGCAGCCCGTGCAAGCGGGCCGTGCCGGGCGCCTCGCCGGGGCGGAACTCGTCGAGCAGATGTTTGCTGGTCAGCAACACCTGGTCGGCGGCGATCACGCCGCCGCCGGCGCCGGCGTCGGCCAGCACCGCCATGACATAGCCGGGCGCGCCGGCGGCGGTGTACAGGGCGACGCGGTCTTGCTGCAGGGTCCGGCTGCCGATGTGCTGGGCCGTGCCGGCCTCGATCTTGTAGTTGCCCATAGAATACGCGGTGTCCTGGTGAGCTCGAACGCGCGATCCGCCGCGCTGGGTATCAATCTGGTTGGCGGCTGGGCCGCCGTAGATTAAACTATGCACCGGTAAGCAGTTTGGTTGCAAGCAGAGGTTGGCCAAGCGAAACTATTTGCAAAATGATTGTATGCGTATCTGTCCGGAGCGCACTGAACAATTTGTAACAGAAAACTGAGAACCATGACTGATGCACAAGAAATACAACGGCGCCTGATTGAACTCGACGTGGAACACCGCGATCTGGACGCGGTCATCGATATGCTCACGCTCGACGGCCACCACGATCAATTGCAGTTGCGCCGCCTGAAGAAGCGCAAATTGCAGCTGAAAGACTATATCACTTTGCTAAAAATGCAATTAGTGCCCGATGTCCCGGCCTGAACGGCGCCCCCTGCGCCGCCGGCCCCACCAAAGTATATTTTGACCGAACAACACTTGACGCCCGCGGCGCCCGCCGACGGGCAGGCCGCCTCGCCCATTCCCGCCGCCGCCGCCGCCGCCGGCGCGGCCCGCGCCGCCGCGCCGCGCGCCCGCCTG
>NZ_JAEMNU010000059.1 GCF_016461825.1 Rugamonas violacea
GGTCAAGCGCACCGAGACGCCCGATGAGGCGCGGCTACGCTGGCAGCACGAGGAGGTTGAGAAATCCTTCCACGGTTCGATTTTCGGCAGTAGCGGCAACCACGAACACGTCACCGCGTATGACCTCGCCATCGGCCAGGGAACCGCAATGAGCGATCCGAAATTTTATGCCTACCTGTGCGCGGTGGCGGATTGGCGCCTGAAAAAGCCAGGGCGAGGAGGAGCTGAACGGCCCTCGATTGCGCTTTGGGGGAACTTCCTGACGCAATTCGAAACCTTTTTTGATGCTGAACCCGAATGGCGCCAGAAACTGATTGAGGGAAATTGCGACTACTACAGTACCGGTGTGCTTCCTGCCTGTCTGCCCACATTGCCCGCCAAGCTACCGGTCGACGTGGTTTGCGAAAGCCTTGATGGCAGGCGCATGGAGCGGAGCACACCGTCGCCTAAAAAAAATCATGAGTAAGCAACCGACCGCCGTGCAACGGCCGAGCATGATTCGCTACATCTTGGGCTCCATGCTCGCCATGGCGATCCTGATCCCCCTGTGGACTGTCTTTGTTATGTATGTGAGCTATGCCATTCAACCCGAGACCCACTTTATCGAGGAGCAATCGATGAAAATCCATCTGCTTTGGTTTGTGCTCATACCTGTGGCGGCGGTAATGTTGACCGCCGGAACCCGTTGGAAGAATGCTGTGCAGCACACGGAAACGCAGAAGGCCGCGATTGTACAGAGCAAGCCGGTTGTGCCCAACGCGGGTGAGGTGGAAAAGACACGGCGGGAATACGTCCTGGAGGTGATCGGGCTGGGTGTCACGTTGGACAAGTATCGACAGGGGAAATTGTGGGATGCATTGCAACAGGGGAGTCCTTATGTGACGATACGCGAGGACGATCCGAATAAATATCCGTGGAGTGCGCACGACAAGGATGCTGTGGTCTAATTTGCCTGGACACCTCAATAGGTGGAAAATCCACCATCTGAGGAGTGATACATGGCAACAAGAAAGCGAAAGACATTCGAG
>NZ_JAEMNU010000006.1:0-7539 GCF_016461825.1 Rugamonas violacea
CCCCGTTGGTATCCGCAGCGTCGTGCCACACCAGGTTGGACCATTGGCGGGCCGGACAGTTCGGCGAAGATGAAGATCAGCGCTAATCAATAAAAAATATCGCTTGGTTACGCGCAGCGATTTCGACGGCCTGGTATGCGCGGTGCTCCTGAAACATCTGGACATGATCGACGAGATCCTGTTTGTCCATCCGAAGGACATGCAGGATGGCAAGATCGCCATCAACGACAGCGACATCACCACCAACCTGCCTTTCGTCGCCGGCGTGCATCTGGCCTTCGACCACCATTTGTCGGAGACGATCCGCAACAAGGGCGAGCGCGGCAACCACATCATCCATCCCGAGGCGCCGTCGGCGGCGCGCGTGGTGTACGACTACTACGGCGGCCTGAAGGCCTTCCCGGCGTCGTGGGACGAGATGATGGCGGCCGTCGACAAGGGCGACGCGGCGCGCTTCAACGAGCAGGAAGTGCTCGATCCGCAGGATTGGGACCTGCTGAACTTCCTGATGGACGCGCGCACCGGCCTGGGCCGCTTCCGCGAGTTCCGCATCTCCAACTACAACCTGATGATGGACTTGATCGATTACTGCAAGAACCACAATATTGCCGAGATCATGGCCCTGCCGGATGTGAAGGAGCGCAAGGAGTTGTACTTCGAGCACAACGAGAAGTGCAAGGAGCAGATCCGCCGCTGCGCCACCGTGCACAAGAACCTGGTGGTGCTGGACCTGCGCAACGAGGAGGTGATCTTCGCCGGCAACCGCTTCATCATCTACGCGCTGTTCCCGCAAACGAATATTTCCATCCACGTGCTGTGGGGACTGAAGAACCAAAACACGGTGTTCGCCACCGGCAAGTCGATCCTCAACCGCACGTCGAAAACCAATATCGGCGCGTTGATGCTGGAGTATGGCGGCGGCGGCCACGAGAACGCCGGCACCTGCCAGGTCGACAACGAGCTGGCCGAGGAGGTGCTGGGCGCGCTGATCCAGCGGATCAACTCGGAGGGCTGAGCGGGCCGGCGCGGGCCGCGGTGGCGGCGCGCCAATGAAAAAACGGCACGGTCTTCGCAGACCGTGCCGTTTTCATTGGCGCCACAGAATCAGAATTCTTTTTCGGGCAGGGCGATGGCGTTGTCGACGCTGAACTGGTAGTCCTTGAACACGTGTTCCGCGCTGAGCAGTTGGTAGTCGCCGTCCGGCTTCTTGTGCGTGGTGTCCTTCAGGCGGTAGGTGTAGTGGCCGCAGGTCCAGCAGTTGAAGTTGCGCATGTGGGTGCACAGGCAGGTCTTGTCCATCACCACGACGGTTTTCTCGTTCGGGTGGGCCGCCACTTCGCGGTTGTAGGAATTGATGTAGGCGCAGTTGCCGGTGGCGTCGAGCAGGTAGCCGTAGGATTCGCAGCCCGGGCGGATGCCGGCGCCGATCGCCGGCGTGCCCTTGAGCATGCGCATCGGGTAGCCGGTCGGCGAGATGCCGTTGACGATGATGTCGTCCTCGGTGGCCTTGACGTATTCCTGCTTGACCTTGGCCGGCAGGCCGCACTCGTGGGTGATGGTGAAGCGGGTGGCCACCTGCACGCCGGCGGCGCCGGCCTCGAGGAAGCCGACCGCGTCGCTGCCGGTGAAGATGCCGCCGGCGGCGATCAGCGGGATGTCGAGTTGCTCGCCTTTCAAGTAGGCGAGGACCTCGGCGGTGATGGTGTGCAGGTCGTACTCGGCCCAGTCCATGCCGAAGCCGAGGTGGCCGCCGGCCAGCGGGCCTTCGACGATGATGAAGTCGGGCAGGCGGTCGAGCTTGGCGTTCTTGCGCAGGAAGATCTGCAGCGCGCGCACCGAGGAAACGATGATGCCCAGCTTGGCGTCGCGGAAGCGCGGATGGTCGGCGATCAGCGCGAAGGAGCCGAAGTGCAGGCCGGCCGACAGGGTGATGCCGTCGATGCCGGCGTCGAGCGCGGCGTTGAGGCGCACGCGCAGGGTCTCGCGCGGACCGTTCATGGTCAGCTTTTCCATGCAGTTGACGAAGATCAGGCCGGGGCCTTGTTTCGCTTCCATGGTGGCGCCGACGTGCAGGCGTTGCGCCTCGGCCAGGCGACCCAGGTCGAACTGCACCACGGCCTTGTCGGAATTGTTGATGTTGAACTTGTAGAGCTTGGTCTTGTCCTTGACGAAGCTGGTGTCGAAGCGGCGGTCGGAGACGTCCTCCACCATGGCGTCCGAGATGTGGCCGATGCCGCCCAGGCGGGCCGCCTCCAGCGCCAGTTCCGAGGTCGAAATATCCACACCCATTCCGCCAACCATGATGGGCACATACTCGTTTTTGCCAAATCGCAGGCGGAAATCATCAACACGTTTCATTGCTATCCTTAACTACCGTGGTTTGTCGCTGGGCGCTCGCGCCCAGGTCTGTTGCGCTCGCGCAGCAGGGCCTGACATGGGGCTCAAACAGCATTTTACCCCATGTAGACTACCGTTCTGTGACGGCGCGCGGCGTCGGCGGCGCGCTGTGCGGCCGCCGCTCGGGCGCGGAGGAGCCGGCGGCCCGCTCCGGCGGAATCAGTCGCGGAAGTTGTTGAACTCGAGCGGCATGTCCGGCACGTCCTTGCGCAGCATGGCCATGGCGGCCTGCAGGTCGTCGCGCTTGGCGCCGGTGACGCGCACCGCTTCGCCCTGGATGCTGGCCTGCACCTTCATCTTGCTGTCCTTGATGACGCGGACGATCTTCTTGGCGTCGTCGGACTCGATGCCGTTCTTGATCTTGATGATCTGCTTGAGCTTGTCGCCGCCGATCTTCTTGATGTCGCCGTCGTCGAGGAAGCGGACATCGACCTTGCGCTTGGTCAGCTTGTTGGTCAGCACGTCGCGCACCTGTTGCAGCTGGAACTCTGAATCGGCGTAGGCGGTCAGCTCGTTCTCCTTTTGCTCGACGCGGGCGTCGCTGCCCTTGAAGTCGAAGCGGGTGGAGATTTCTTTGTTGGATTGCTCGACAGCGTTTTTCACTTCGATCATATCGGCTTCGGAGACTACATCAAACGACGGCATGGTGATTTCCTTAAAGGTGGAGCGGGCGGCGCACGCGCACGGCGCCGCGGCAAAGGATGACATTTTAACGGACAACCGGCCGCGCGCCCCCATATTGGCGCTGGTTTTTTGCCTGTTTCGCTCTATAATCGACTAAATTGATCGGCTTTCCCATGCATCCACAGTTCCCACTCCAGCACAACTTCCCCCTGCAATCCCTCAACACTTTCGGCATCGCCGCCCGCGCCCAGGCCTATGTGCGACTGGCCTCGGTCGAGCAATTGCGCGCCGTGCTGGCCGACGCCGCGCTGGCCGCCATGCCGCGCCTGCTGTTGGGCGGCGGCAGCAACATCGTGCTCGGCGGCGACTTCGCCGGCCTGGTGCTGCACATGGCCATCGCCGGCCGCGAGCTGGTCGACAGCGACGCCGAGTTTCACTACGTGCGCGCCGGCGCCGGCGAGAACTGGCACCAGTTCGTCCAGTGGACGCTGGGGCAGGGCTGGGGCGGGCTGGAGAACCTGTCGCTGATCCCCGGCACGGTGGGCGCGGCGCCGATCCAGAACATCGGCGCCTACGGCGCCGAGACGCGCGAGCTGTTGCACAGCCTGACCGTGTTCGACCCCGCCAGCGGCGCAACGTTCGCCATGGACGCCGCCGCCTGCCAGTTCGGCTACCGCGACAGCGTGTTCAAGCGGCCCGGCTGCCAGCTCATCATCGTCGACGTCACCTTCGCGCTGCCGCGCCGCTGGCAGCCGAATCTGCGCTACGCCGAGCTGGCGCAGGAGCTGGCCGCGCAGGAATTGGCGCAGCCAAACGCGCGCCAGGTGGCCGCCGCCGTGATCGCGATCCGCAGCCGCAAGCTGCCCGACCCGGCCGTGGTCGGCAACGCCGGCAGTTTCTTCAAGAATCCCGTGGTGACGGCGGCGCAGTGCGCCGACCTGCTGGCGGCGTTTCCCGCGCTGGTGCACCACCGCCAGGCCGATGGCAGCGAGAAGCTGGCGGCCGGCTGGTTGATCGACCAATGCGGTTGGAAGGGGAAGAGCCTGGGCGCGGCCGGCGTGTATCCGCGCCAGGCGCTGGTGTTGGTCAACAACGGCGGCGCCACCGGCGCCGAAGTGATGGCGCTGGCGCGCGCCATCCAGGACGATGTGGCGGCGCGCTACGGCGTGCGGCTGGAGCCGGAGCCGGTGTTCGTTTGAGGCGCGGCGCGGCGGTTGTGACGGCGGCCGATCAGCCGAAGTGGCAGACGTAGTCGAGCGTCTCGACGGTCTCGATCTCGAAGTGGCTGTTGGCGCCGACCTGGAACTGCTGGCCCGCCGCGTAGGTGGTCCAGTCGCCGGCGCCGGCCAGCTTGACCTTGCACACGCCGCCGATCACTTCCATGATTTCCGGCGCGCCGGTGTTGAAGGTCAGCGTGGAGGGGAAGATCACGCCGATGGTCTTCTTGCTGCCGTCGGCCAGCACGATGCTGTGCGAGACGCACTTGCCGTCGAAGTAGATGTTGGACTTCTTGACCACGCTGACTTGTTCAAATTGTGCACTCATGCTGCGATTTCCTTAGGCTGGTTCGAAGGGGAGGGCGGGCGGCCGCGTCGACCACACGGGGTTGCCCGGCCGCTGGGGCGGCGTCAAAAAAACTGCTTGCCGGCGACTCACTTGTTGGCGGCCGCCGTCGCGCCCAGGCTGCCGCGCAGCGCCGGGCCGATCCGGTCGAGCGGCAAAATCAGCTGCGCCGCGTCGAGTTCGGCGGCGGCGCGTGGCATGCCGTAGACGGCGCTGCTGTCCTGGTCCTGGGCGATGGTGGTGTGGCCGACGCGGCGCAGGGCCAGCAAGCCCTCGGCGCCGTCGCGGCCCATGCCGGTGAGCAGTACGCCGACCGCGTCGCCGTGCCAATGCTTGGCCACGCAGTGGAAAAACACATCCACCGAGGGCCGGTAGGCATAGTCCTTGGGAGCTGCATCGTACCGCAAGCGATGCTTTTGATCTAGCACTAAGTGGTCGTTGCTTTTGGCGATCAGCACGCCGCCGGCCAGCAGTTCGTCGCCCTCGGCGATGGCGCGCACCGGCATGGCGACCTGGTCGCCCAGCCAGCGGGCGAAGTGGTCGGCGAAATTTTCGTCGATGTGTTGTACCACCACCACGGCGCAGCCGGGCGGCGGCGTCCAGGCGCCGAGTATCCTGGCCACGGCCACCGGGCCGCCGGTGGAGGCGCCGATCGCCACCAGCGCGTTGACGGCGGCCGGCGGGCCGGCCGGGTGGCCGTTGCCGTTGCGCGGGCTGAGCGCCTGGCTGCCGCCGCTGTGGCGGATCAACTTGTCCATGGTGCGGATCTTGGCCAGCAGCTCGGCGGTGCCGCCGGCCAGGCCCTGCAGCACCGGCGTGGCGGTGACGTCGAGGGCGCCGGCGCCGAGGGCGCGGAAGACCTGGTCGACGTTGTCCTGCGGCCGGCCGGTGACCACCAGGATGGCGCAGGGGCACAGGCGCATGATCTGGCGGGTCGCCTCGACGCCGTCGAGGCCGGGCATGTTGAGGTCCATCAGGATCAGGTCGGGGCGCTGCTCCTGGCACAGGCGCACCGCCTCCAGGCCGCTGCGGGCGATCCACAGCACCTGGTGTTCGGCGGTGCTGGCAACGACGCGGCGCAGCGCCTCGGCGGCCATGGCGACATCGTTGGCGATGGCGATTTTCATCGGCGCGCCTCGCCGATCAGGTCGACCACGGCGTCGAGCAGGGTCTCGTCGTGGAAGCTGCCCTTGGTCAGGTAGTAGTCGGCGCCGGCGGCCAAGCCGCGGGCGCGGTCCTCCGGCCGGTCCTTGTAGGAGACGATCATCACCGGCAGCAGGTGCAGGTGCAGGTCCTTCTTGATCAGGCCGACCAGCTCGATGCCGTCCATGCGCGGCATGTCGACGTCGGTGACGACCAGGTCGTAGCCGCCGCCGCGCACCGCGTTCCAGCCGTCGATGCCGTCGATGGCGACGTCGACCTCGAAGCCGCGGCCCTGTAGCAGCTTGCGCTCCATCTCGCGCACGGTGAGCGAGTCGTCAACCACCAGGATGCGCTTGGTCTTGCGGCGCGCCGCCTGGTCGGCGCGGGCCAGGCGGTGCAGGCCGCCCTCGTGCAGCAGCTTCTCGATCGACAGCAGCAGGTCGGGCACGTCGAGGATCAGCACCGGCTCGCCGTCGTCGAGCAGGGCGGCGGCCGAGATGTCGCGCATCTTGCCGAACACCGGGTCGAGCGCCTGCACGGCCAGGCTTTGCTCGCCACGGACGGCGTCGACCACCAGCGCGTAGCGGCGGCCGGCGCCGCCGATCAGCACCACCGGCAGCTCGCCGGCGCCGGCGTCCATCTCGCCCAGTTCGAGCAGTTGGGCGGCCGAGACCAGGCCGAGGTGCTCGTCCCGCAGCGTGAAGAACTGCTTGTTCTCCAGCGTGTGGATGGCGTCCTGCGCCACCTTGAGCACGCGCTCGACCTTGACGATGGGGATGGCATAGGCCTCCTGTTTGATGTCGACCACCAGCGCCCGCACCACCGACTGGGTCAGCGGCAGCGTGATGGCGGTGCGGAAGCCGCGTCCCAGTTCGGACTCGAGGCGCACCGTGCCGTTCTGTTGGCGGATGGTCTCATGGACGATGTCGAGGCCGACACCGCGGCCGGAGATTTCGTTGGCCGACTGCTTCAGGCTGAAGGCGGGCAGGAACAGGAACTCGAGCAGCTCGGCGGCGCTGAGCGCGGCGGCCATGCTGGCGCCGGCCATGCCGCGTTCGACCACGGCCAGGCGGATCCGCTCCAGGTCGACGCCGGCGCCGTCGTCGCTGATCTCGATGCTGAGCATGCCGGCGCGGTGGCGCGCCTCGAGCACGATGCTGCCGTTGGGCGGCTTGCCGGCGGCGGCGCGCTCGGCCGGCGTGCCCATGCCGTGGTCGACGGCGTTGCGCAGGATGTGGTTGAGCGGACTTTCGATGCGCGCCAGGATGTCGCGGTCGACCAGGGTCTCCTCGCCGACGATGCGCAGGCTGACCTCCTTGCCCATGCCGCGCGCCAGGTCGCGCACCATGCGCGGGAAGGCTTGCACGCCGTCGCGGAAGGGACGCATGCGCAGCGTCAGCACCTCGTCGACCAGGCCGCCGGCGACGGCCAGCACGCGCCGCTCGTAGGACTCGACGGCGGCGATGTGCTCGAGCACGAACTGCTTGAGCGGATGGGCCTTCTGCAGCGCCAGTTGGGACTTTTCCTTGAGCGCGGCGTCGCTGCCGTTGGCGATGGCCTCGTGCAGCTGTTCGAGCTGGACGAACAGGCTGGCCTGGTTGCGCTTGAACCGTTGCAGGTCCTGGATGAAGGGATGCATCTGGTGGGCGTTGATGCGCGACTCGCTGGCCAGCGACAACAGGCGGTCGAAATTGTGGGCGACCTTGGACGGCGCCGGCTGGCGCGTCGCCGTCGCCGGCTCTTCGGTGGCGGTCGGCTGCGGCGCGGCAGGCGGCGCCGGCGCCGGCGTAGCGGTCGCAGCGGCCGGCGGAG
>NZ_JAEMNU010000006.1:7555-45575 GCF_016461825.1 Rugamonas violacea
CCCCCGGCGCCGGCGTAGCGGTCGCAGCGGCCGGCGGAGCGGCCGGCGCGGGCGCGACGGCGGCCGGTGGCAGCGGCGCGGGCGCGGGCGGCGGCGGCGCCAACGGCTCGGGCAAGAAGGCGATGTTGGCGATGGCCGTCATGGTCTGGCGGAACTGCTCGGCGCCGGCGGCCAGCCAGGCCTGGGCGCTGGTGTCGTCGAGGCGCGCCACCTGCAGGATCAGGTCCACGCCGGACAGCAACACGTCGACCCGGTTCGGCGTCAGGGCCAACTTGCCGTACTGCGCCGCCAGGAAGGCGTCCTCCATGCCGTGGGCCAGTTGCACCACCAGGTCCAGGCCGACGATGGCGGCGGCGCCCTTGATCGAATGGGCCGCGCGCATCATCGGTTCCACCGCGGCGGCGCTGCCGTCGCGGCTGCGCTCCAGCGCCAGCAGACCCTCGGTCAGCACCTGGCACTGGGCGTCGGCCTCCATGCGGAACAGGTCCTGCATGGAAAACTGGCTCAGATCCCCCGGCTGTTCCAGGCTCATCGCAGCGCCCTCGCAAGTTGCTGGCCGATCAGCGCCGGATCGAGGCAGCCGATATGCATGTCGGCGTGCGGCAGCACCCCGGCCAGATAGCGCGCCAGGCCCTTGTTGATGGTGGCGGCCGGCGCTTGCAGCGCGGCGCTGGCGTGGCGCACGATGCCGTGCAGGTCGGCCGCCGGCACGGCGAAGGTTTGCTCGTTCCAGCGCAGCAGCAGCAGGCGCGGGAAGATGTGGCGGCCCTGCTGGGTGTCGGCGAGCGGCTCGTTCTCGTCGATGCCCAGCATGGCCGCCAGCGACATGCAGGGATGCAGCGTGCCGCCGACATTGACCACGCCGAGCAGCTCGCGGCCGCTGCGATGGGGCAGGCGGTGCGGCCGGGTCTGCGGCGCCACGGCGACGAACAGCGCGGTCGGCAGCGCCAGCCATTCGCGGCCGAGGCGGAACACCAGGCGCGAGGCGTCGAGCGCGGCGTCGTTGCGTGGCGGCTGGCGGAAGTGTTCGGCCCATTCCAGCTTGTAGTTGGCGTCGAGCGGGCGTTGCAGATTGAGCTGGGCGGCGCCGGCGTAGACCTCGCAGTTGCGGCAGTGGACATGCTGGACCAGCTTGGGGCAGCTCTGGTCGCCGCCCACGCCGATGCGGTTCCAACAGTCGTCGATGACGATGGCGGCGGGGGCAGGGGCGGCGGTGATGGTCGAGGTGGGCATGGTGGCCGTTTCAGGTGGCTTGCTGGCGCTTGTAGATGCGCGCCGCGCGGGCCTTCAAGGTGACGGCGGTGGCGCTGTCGCGTTGTTGTTCGGCCAGCAAGGCCAGGTGGCACAAGGCCTCGTAGTGGTCGGGCTGCAGGTAGATGCAGCGGCGCCAGTGCTCGCGCGCCTGCAGCGGCTGGCCGGCGTGCTCCATCAGCAGGCCGAGGATGAAGTAGGCCTCGGCCGAGTCCGGGTGCTGTTCCAGCCAGGCCTGGCAGGCCGCGCCGGCCTGCTCGAACTGGCCCTGGTCGGCCAGCCGGCGCGCCTGTAGCAGTTCGGCGTCCTGCTCCGGCGCCGGCGCTGGAGCCGGCGTGGCCGACGTGTGGGCGCGGCCGGGCGCGGGCGACGTCCCGGCGGCCGGCTTGCTTGCCGGCGCCGCCGGCGCCGCTGGCGCGGCGGCGGCAGGGCGGGCGGGCGCCCGCACACGCGGCGCGGCGGCCGGTGGCGGCCGGCCAGCTGCTGCTGCTGCTGCTGCTGCGCCGCGCTTGCGCAGGCCGAAGGCCAGCGGAAAAGCCAGCGGCACAAAGCCGTGCTGGCAGAACGACGGCACTTCGGCGTAGCCGGCGAACAGCAGACCGTCGTCGGCCAGCAGGGTGTTCAGGCGGGCGATGGCGGCGGCGGTGGTGGCCGGGTCGAAGTAGATCAGCAGGTTGCGGCAGAAGATCAGGTCGTAGTGGCCGGCTTGCAGGCCGCCGCCCGGCGCCAGCAGATTGCCCTGCTCGAAGCGCACCTGGCGGGCGATGCTGTCGAGTACGCGGTATTCCTGTCCGCCGATGGCGCTGAAGTAGCGTTGGCGGAAGCCCAGCTCGTCGCCGCGGAAGGCGTTGCGGCCGTAGACGCCGGCGCGGGCGCGCGCCAGGTTGGCGGCGCTGATGTCGACCGCGTCGATGTTGAAGGCGGCCGGCGCCACGCCGGCGTCGCACAGCGCCATGGCGATCGAGTAGGGCTCCTCGCCGCCGGCGCAGGGCACCGACAGGATGCGCAGCGGCCGCGCCGCGCCGGCCGCCGTGGCCAGCCGGCGCACGACGAAGTCGGCGGCGGCGACGAAGGCCTGCGGGTCGCGGAACAACCAGGATTCCGGCACCACGACCAGTTCGACCAGGGCCTCGAGTTCGGCCGGCGCCAGCGCGGCCAGGTAGGCGGCGCGGTCGCTGGCGCCCAGCCGCGCCATGCGCGCGGCGACGGCGCGCTCGGCCTGCGCCTCGGACAGGTTCAGGCCGCTGGCCTGGCGCAGCAATGCCTGCGGGCTCATGGCGCGTCCTCCGCCGGCGCGAACAGGATGGCGCGCAGGGCGGCCGGCAGCAGGCGCCCCAGTTCGACCAGCTGGACCATGCCGGCGGCGTCGCTGGCCACCTGGCCGAGGAAGGGCGCGGCGGCCACGCCGCTGTCGGCCAGGTCGGCGGCGGCCAGCTCGCGCACGCCCAGCACCCGTTCGGCGAGCAGTCCGAGCAGATGGGCGGCGCCGTCCGGCGCGACATAGTCGACCAGCACGATGCGGCTGTCGAACTGCTCGCGGGTCGGCGCCAGTCCGGCCAGCAGGCACAGGTCGATCACCGGCACCGGCCGGCCGTGGAAGTCGAGCAGGCCGGCGACGTGCGGCGGCGTCAGCGGCAGGTGCTTCAGGGCCAGCAGCGGCAGCACGCGCACCACCTGGCGCAGCGGCAGGCCGTAGCGGTCGGCGCCGATGTGGAAGAGGAGTAGTTTCATGGCCCGGCTCCGATCGCGCTCGGCCTCACGCCGCCAGCGCGAAGCTGGCCACGCTGGCTTGCAGGTCGCCGGCGGCGTACTGCAACTGGTGCACCGCCTCGCTGGTGGCCTTGAGCGACTCGACGCTCTGCTGGGTGGCGTCGTTCAACTGGGCCATGGTGCTGGAGATCTGCGCCGCGCCGACCGCCTGCGACTGCATGCCCTGCAAGACGGCGTCGAACTGCGGCGCCAATTTCTGCACCTGCTGCATCACGCCCGACAACTGCTCGGTCACCTGGCGCACCTCGCCGACGCTGCGGCGGATCTCCTCGGAGAATTTGTCCATGCCCATCACGCTGGCCGAGACGGCCGACTGCATCTCCTTGAGCATCTGCTCGATGTCCCAGGTCGACACCGAGGTCTGGTCGGCCAGCCGGCGGATCTCGGTGGCCACCACCGAGAAGCCACGGCCGGCCTCGCCGGCCTTCTCGGCCTCGATGGCGGCGTTGAGCGAAAGGATGTTGGTCTGGTCGGCCACCTTGGTGATGGTGGTCAGCACGCCGTTGATGTTGCTGGCCTTGTCCGACAGCGCCGCCAGCTTGGCGTTGATGGAGTCGGTGGCGGCGACCATGTGCTGCATGGTGGCGTCCATGCGGCGCAGGTTGTCCTGCGCGCCGGCGGTGGCGCTGGTGGTGTAGTCGGCCACGGCGGTGGCCTCCTGCATGGTCTTCAGCAGGGCGCCGGTGTTGGCGGCGATCTCCTTGCTGGTGCTGAGGATCTCGACGCTGGTCTGGGCCTGTTCGATGCCGGTGGCTTCCTGCTGTCTGGCCGAGGCGGCGATCTCGGTGGCCGAGGTGGTCACCTGGATGCCGGCCTTCTGCACGTTGTCGATCAGGCCGCGCAGCTTGTCGAGCATGCCGGCGATGCCGTCGCCGAGGCGGCCGATGGCGTCGCCGCCGGCGACGTCGACCCGGCCGCCCAGATCGCCCGCCGCCGCCCGCGACACCACCGCCAGCAGCCGGTCGACCTGGCCGCGCAGCAGTTCGGTGGCGGTTTGCTCGCGCGCCAGGTTGTCCTCGATGGCCTGGGCCATGCGGTTCAACTCGCGCGCCACCAGACCCAGCTCGTCGTCCGCCAACACCTCGGCGCGGGCGCCACGGCGGCCGGCGGCGATCTGGCCGACCGCCTCGGTCAGGCGGCCGAGCGGCAGCGTCAGGCTGCGCGTCAGCAGCCAGGCCACCAGCAGGGCCAGCGTGACGCAGACGGCGCCGCCGGCCGACAGCACCAGCAGCATGTCGTGCTGCAGCGCGCGCGCCGCCAGCGAGCGCATGCCGAGCAGGCGGTTCTCCTCCGTCGTGGTCTGCTCCAACGTCTGGTAGATGGCGCGCACCAGCGGATTGCCCAGCTTCATCTGCGGCGCCTGGCCGATGGCGTCGGCCGCGCCGCCGCGCGTGCCGGCCGCCTGGCGCTGCGCCATCTGCGGTTCGACCACCTCGGCGATCCACGCCGGCACCTGCTCGGCGATGCGGCGCAGGCGGGCCGACTGGTCCGGGTTGTCGGCCACCAGGGCCCGCGCCCGGGCGATCGAGGCGGGCAGGTCGCCGAGCTCGCGGCGGGTGGCGGCCATGGCGTCCGGGGCGCCGGTCAGGTAGTAGTTGCGCGCCTCGACCTGGACCTGCAGCAGTTCGGCGTTGAGCTGGGCGATCGTCCGCAGCACCTGCATGCTGTGCTTGTCGAGGCGGTTGGCCTCGGCCATGTTGGCGAAGTTGTTGTAGGCCAGCGCCAGCAGCGCCAGGATGATGGCGACGATGCTGGCGAAGGCCAGGTACAGCTTCTGCTTGATGCTCAACTGCCTGCTGCGCTGCTGCTTCGACATGTCGCCTCCCCGGCGCGCTGGTGGCGGCCCGACTCAGGCCGCAACGGAAAAATTGGCCACGCTGGTTTGCAGGTCGCCGGCGGCGTACTGCAACTGGTGCACCGCCTCGCTGGTGGCCTTGAGCGATTCGACGGTCTGCTGGGTGGCGTCGTTCAACTGGGTCATGGTGCTGGAGATCTGCGCCGCGCCGACCGCCTGCGACTGCATGCCCTGCAGCACGGCGTCGAACTGCGGCGCCAGCTTCTGCACCTGCTCCATCACGCCCGACAGCTGCTCGGTCACCTGGCGCACCTCGCCGACGCTGCGGCGGATCTCCTCGGAGAATTTGTCCATGCCCATCACGCTGGCCGAGACGGCCGACTGCATCTCCTTGAGCATCTGCTCGATGTCCCAGGTCGACACCGAGGTCTGGTCGGCCAGCCGGCGGATCTCGGTGGCCACCACCGAAAAGCCGCGGCCGGCCTCGCCGGCCTTCTCGGCCTCGATGGCGGCGTTGAGCGAGAGGATGTTGGTCTGGTCGGCCACCTTGGTGATGGTGGTGAGCACGCCGTTGATGTTGCTGGCCTTGTCCGACAGCGCCGCCAGCTTGGCGTTGATGGAGTCGGTGGCGGCGACCATGTGCTGCATGGTGGCGTCCATGCGGCGCAGGTTGTCCTGCGCGCCGGCGGTGGCGCTGGTGGTGTAGTCGGCCACGGCGGTGGCCTCCTCCATGGTTTTCAGCAGGGCGCTGGTGTTGGCGGCGATCTCCTTGGTGGTGCTGAGGATCTCGACGCTGGTCTGGGCCTGTTCGATGCCGGTGGCCTCCTGCTGCCTGGCCGAGGCGGCGATCTCGGTGGCCGAGGTGGTCACCTGGATGCCGGCCTTTTGCACGTTGACGATCAGGCCGCGCAGCTTGTCGAGCATGCCGGCCAGGCCGTCGCCGAGCTGGCCGATGGCGTCGTCGCCGGCGACGTCGACCTGGCCGGTCAGGTCGCCCCGCGCGGCGCGCGAGACCACCGCCAGCAAGGTGTCGACCTTGCTGCGCAGTTCCTCGGTGGCGGCCTGTTCGCGCAGCAGATTGTCCTGGATCGCCTGGGCCATGCGGTTCAATTCGCGTCCTACGGTGTTGAACTCGTCGCCGCCGCGCACCGTGAAGCGGGCCTCGCGGCGGCCGCCGGCCAGCTCGCCGAGCACCAGCGTCAGGCGGGCCAGCGGCGCCAGGATGGCGCGCGCCAGCAGCCAGACCACCAGCAGCGCCAGCGCCACGCACAGCAGGCCGCCGGCGCTCAGCGTCAGTTGCATGCCCTGTTGCAGCTGCTGCGACTGCCGGGCCCGCGCCGTCAGCAAGCGCTCCTCCTCGCCGCTGATCTCGCCGAGCAGGGCCGCGACGCTTCGGACGTGGCCGAAGCCGTTCTGGATCAGCGGCGCGATCTTGCCCAGGTCGAGCGTGGCGCCGCTCTGGTCGGCGCTCCGGCGCCGCGCGATCAGCGGATGGACCGCGTCGCCGATCCAGCTGTCGAGCATCTGCGCCAGCTTGGCCAGGCGCTGCTGCTGGGCCGGATTGTCGCTGGTCAGGGTGCGCAGCCGGGTCATGTGCGCGGCCAGCGCCTTCTCGTTGTCGGCGCTGTCGCGCAGGCGCTCGTCGCCGGACAGCAGATAGCCGCGCAGATTGGCCTGGATCTCCAGCGCCGTCACATTCACCTTGTCGACCTCGCGCAGCACCTCCAGCGTGTGGCGGTCCCAGTCGTTGGCCTCGGACAGGCGCACGAAGTTGGCGTAGGCCAGCGCCAGCAGCGTCAGCAGGATGACCAGGATGGCGGCGAAGCCGCTGTACAGTTTGTGCTTGATGCGGATATCGGTGATCACATTGCACTCCCGGTGTGACGGACGTTGTTTGCAATGTATCATCTTGTTGCCCTGCGCGCGAGCAATGTCGGCGCCGATGCAACGCAACAACGGGCCGCGCGAGGCGGCCCGTTCGGGTCCAACAGCGGCGCCGGCGGGCCGGCGCCGCAGTGCGGCTTTACTGGCCGCGCTTGAGGCGGGCGTTGGCGGCGATGCGCAGACGCAGCGCGTTGAGCTTGATGAAGCCGCCGGCGTCGGCCTGGTCGTAGGCGCCGCCGTCCTCGTCGAAGGTGGCGATGTTCATATCAAACAGGGAGTCGGTCTTGGAGTCGCGCGAGACGACGATGACGTTGCCCTTGTACAGTTTGACGCGGACCCAGCCGTTGACGGTGGCCTGGGTGTTGTCGATCAGCGTCTGCAGCGCCAGGCGCTCCGGCGCCCACCAGTAGCCGTTGTAGATCATCGAGGCGTAGCGCGGCATCAGGTCGTCCTTCAGGTGGGCCACTTCGCGGTCCAGCGTGATCGACTCGATGGCGCGGTGCGCCTTGAGCATGATGGCGCCGCCCGGCGTTTCGTAGCAGCCGCGCGACTTCATGCCGACGTAGCGGTTCTCGACCAGGTCGAGGCGGCCGATGCCGTGCTTGCCGCCCAGGCGGTTCAACTCGGCCAGCACGCTGGCCGGCGACAGGCGCGCGCCGTTCAGCGCGACGATGTCGCCCTTCTCGTATTCGATGTCGAGGTATTCGGCGGCGTCCGGCGCCGCCTCCGGGCTGACGGTCCAGCGCCACATGCTGTCCTCGGCCTCGTGGCTCGGGTTCTCCAGGTGGCGGCCCTCGAAGCTGATGTGCAGCAGGTTGGCGTCCATCGAGTAGGGCGCGCCGCCGTTCTTGTGCTTCATGTCGATGTCGATGCCGGCGTCCTCGGCGTACTTGAGCAGCTTCTCGCGCGACAGCAGGTCCCACTCGCGCCACGGCGCGATGATCTTCACGCCCGGCTTGAGCGCGTAGGCGCCCAGCTCGAAGCGCACCTGGTCGTTGCCCTTGCCGGTGGCGCCGTGCGAGATGGCGTCGGCGCCGGTGGCGTTGGCGATCTCGATCAGGCGCTTGGCGATCAGCGGACGGGCGATCGAGGTGCCCAGCAAATACTCGCCCTCGTAGACGGTGTTGGCGCGGAACATGGGGAAGACGAAGTCGCGCACGAACTCTTCGCGCACGTCGTCGATGTAGATGTTCTCCGGCTTGATGCCGAACTTGATCGCCTTGGCGCGCGCCGGCTCCAGCTCCTCACCCTGGCCGAGGTCGGCGGTGAAGGTGACGATCTCACATTGGTAGTTATCCTGCAGCCATTTCAGGATGACGGAGGTGTCGAGTCCGCCCGAGTAGGCCAGGACCACTTTTTTGATGTCGCTCATGCTCGTTCCATTCTTAGGTAAAGTCAATTCTTAGGCTGCGTTGTGGGTGGCGTCGAGGCGGCCCAGCAGCAGGTATTCGATCAGCGCCTTCTGCACGTGCAGGCGGTTTTCCGCCTCTTCCCACACCACCGATTGCGGGCCGTCGATCACCTCGGCGGCGACCTCCTCGCCACGGTGGGCCGGCAGGCAGTGCATGAACAGGGCGTCGGGCGCGGCGCGCGCCATCTTGGCGGCGTCGACGATCCAGCCGTCGAAGGCGGCGATGCGGGCCGCGTTCTCGGCCTCGTAACCCATGCTGGTCCAGACGTCGGTGTTGACCAGGTGGGCGCCGGCGCAGGCGTCGGACGGGTTGGCGAAGAGGGTGTAGCGGTCGGTCGAGACCAACGACATGTCCATGTCGTAGCCCTTCGGCGTCGAGACGTTGACGTGGAAGCCGAACACCTCGGCCGCCTGCAGCCAGGA
Source organism: Rugamonas violacea (assembly GCF_016461825.1). Lineage (GTDB taxonomy): Bacteria > Pseudomonadota > Gammaproteobacteria > Burkholderiales > Burkholderiaceae_D > Rugamonas. The sequence continues at coordinate 16,090 of NZ_JAEMNU010000006.1, forward strand.
GTACAACATGTTGTTGGCGTCGCCGATCCAGGCCACCACCTTGCCGGCGATCGAGCCGCGGTGTTCGTGGAAGGTGAAGACGTCGGCCAGCACCTGGCAGGGATGGTGTTCGTTGGTCAGGCCGTTGATCACCGGCACGCGCGAGTTGGCGGCGAAACGCTCGATGATGTCCTGGCCGAAGGTGCGCACCATGATGATGTCGCACATGCGGCTCATCACCTGGCCGGCGTCCTCGACCGGCTCGCCGCGGCCGAGTTGCGAGTCGCGCGTGTTGAGGTAGATGGCGGCGCCGCCCAGCTGGTGCATGCCGGCCTCGAAGGACAGGCGGGTGCGCGTCGAGTTCTTCTCGAACACCATCACCAGGGTGCGGTCGATCAGCGGATGGTGGATCTCGTAGTTCTTGAACTTACGCTTGATCAGCGAGGCGCGTTCGATCACGTATTCGTATTCAGCCAAGGTGAAATCGGAAAATTGCAGGTAGTGCTTGATCGGTTTTTTGATAGGCATAGTGACAACGGATAGATGCGTGGGCGTGGGGCGGTGTGCCTGCGGAGCCGGCTGAGCGAATCAATTATAAGGGCAATCGCACAATTCGGCGAACGGCGCCCCGCTTGCCCGGGGCGCCCATGGCGCGGCCGCCGCGCCGACGGGCTTGTTGGCCGGGCGATCGGCACGGGAGGCCCGCCGTTGCAGGCCTCCCATAACAATTCAAGCGCTCGATTGGACTAGACAAGTGGGGCGGCAAGCTGGTCGCTTGGGAAACCCCACAGGCGCAAACCCGGGGTCGGACCCGGCGGGTCCGACCCCGGCCCTTCGCCGTTGGGTGGTGGCGGGGAGGCGCCCTCGGCTCAGTGGTAGATCGCGGCCGGCTTGGCCGGGTCGAGTTCGGGCGCCACCAGCGGCAGGTCGAGCGTGAAGGTGGTACCGTAGCGGCTGCTGCTGACGTGGATCTGGCCGCCCAACAGCGAGGTGACGATGTTGTAGCTGATCGACAGGCCCAGGCCGCTGCCGCCCTGGCCCAGCTTGGTGGTGAAGAAGGGGTCGAAGATGCGCGTCAGGTGTTCCGGCGCGATGCCGCCGCCGTTGTCGCGGAAGGTGATCTGCACGCGGCCGTCGACCGGCGTGGTGGCGCTCAGCCACATGCGGCCGGGCTGCTCGCGGCCGAAGGCATGCAGCAGGGCGTTGTTGATGAGGTTGGTGATGACCTGGCCGAAGGGGCCGGGGTAGCTGTCCATCGCCAGCGCCGCCGGCACCTCGTACTCGATGGCGTGGCTGGAGGCGCGGATGCGGTTCATCATCGTCGCGACGATCTCGTGCGCCACCTGCTGCAGGTTGAACATGCGGCGCTGCTCGGTGGTGCGGTCGACCGCCACCTGCTTGAAGCTGTTGACCAGGTCGGCCGCGCTGGCCAGGCCGCGCATCACCAGTTGGGCCGCCTTCTGCGCGTCGGCGACGTAGGCGGCCAGCTCGGAGCGGCGCAGGCCGGGGCCGTTGAGGGCCTTCTCCAGATCGTCGGTTTTTTGCTGCAGGGTCGAGGCGATCAGCAGGCTGTTGCCGATCGGCGTGTTGAGTTCGTGGGCGACGCCGGCCATCAGCGAGCCGAGCGCGGCCAGCTTCTCCTGCGACACCAGCTGGGTCTGGGCGTCCTGCAACTGGCGGTAGGCCTCGGCGTTGTCGAGGGCGATGGCGCCGTAGGCGCACAGGGTGCGGAAGATCAGCCGCTCGCGTTCGCCGTAGGCCCGTGGCTGGGCAGCCCGCACCGTCATCACGCCGAGCGCGCGCTCGCCCACCAGCAGCGGCACGCACAGCGCGCTGGGGCCGCCGTCGGCGCCGTCGTGCGCCACCTCGTGCCGTTCGCGCAGGCAGCGCAGCGGGCCGGCGTGCGGATCGCCGGGCGCCGGCTGCGCGTCGACCGCTTCGGGCGGCAGGGCGCGGCCGGCCTCGACGGCGTAGGCGCGGCTCAGCGCCAGGCCTGCCGGGTCGCTCAGGTAGACGGCGTAGGTGGTGGCCGGCAGCAGGGCGTGGACGTGGCGGTCGAGGGTCTGGAACACCGCGCCGCGGTCGAGGTGGGCGGTGATCTCCTGGCCGATCGCCGACAGGCGCTCCAGCGTGGCGCCGGTCTGCTGCAGCAGTTCGGCGCGGCGCGCCTCGGCGGCGGCCAGCTCGCGGTGGTGCTGGCCCTCGGCGCGGGCGTGCTCGGTCTGGTGGTGCACCTGCATGGCGATGGCGCGGTTGGTGGCCTCCCGGCTGTGGGTCTTGTCGCGCGCCGCGCTGGCCGCCAGCGCCGCCTCGTAGGCCTGGGCGTAGCTGCCGGCCTGGGCGTACTCGCGGGCGAGGGCGTCGAGCAGGTCGCCGGGCAGGGTGTAGCCGTCGATGGTGGCGGCCACCGCCAACGCCCGGTGCAGATAGTGCAGCGTGGCGTTGAGCTCGGTCATTTCGGCCGGCGGCGCCAGCCGGTGGCGCGTGTGGATGATCGACAGCACGCGCAGCGCGGCGATGTGGTTGGCGGCGTTGGACTGCTCGCTGGCCAGGCGCACCGCCTGCAGCGCGGCCTGCTGCGCCTCGTCGGCGCGGTCGAGGAAGCACAGGGCGTGGGCCTGGCCGCGCCGCGCCACGGTGCCGAAGTCGGGGTAGTTTAGGGCGTCGGCGCGGCCCTCGAGCTGGACGAAGGCGTCGAGGGCGCGGGCGTAGTCGGCGCGGTCGAGCGCCAGCTCGCCCAGGTACTGCAGGGCGATGGCGTAGCTGCGCGCGCCGGCCAGCGGCGCCAGGATGGCCAGCGCCTCCTGCAGCAGTTCCTCGGCGGCGTCGAGCCGGCCCAGCCGGCGCATGGCGTCGGCGGTGTGCATCAGGCAGGCGCCGACGCTGCGCGGCCAGCCGGTCGGACGGGCCAGGTCGAGCGCGCACTGCATCCATTCGAGCGCCGAGTGCAGGTCGTTGAGGATGATGAAGTCCTCGCCGATGTTGGTGGCGGCGGTCATCGCGCTGCGCAGCTGGCCGCTGCACAGGGCCGCCTCGTAGCAGCGGATGTAGTGGCCGGCGGCGGCGCCGAAGTCGCTGGCCAGGCTGGCGCTCAGACCCAGGTAGTCGTTGATCCAGACGGCGGCGCCGGTGTCGGTGTCGTTGTCGTTGTGGTTGTCGATGAAGCGGCCGGCCCAGCGCAGCGCGGCGCGGTGGCGGTCGTGCAGCACGGCCCAGCGCGCCAGGGCCGCCTCGGCGATGGTCTGGCGCCGCCGGTCGCCGGCGCGGGCGGCGGCGGCGGCGGCCTGCTCCAGTTCCTCGTCGCGCCGCAGGTGGTCGCCGCGGTCGACGGCGATCCAGGCGCGCAGCCAGTGGGCGTCGGCGCAGCCGGCATGCTCGGCGCCGGCGCACAGCGCGCCCCAGGCCTGCTCGGCCAGGGCGTCGGCGGCGTCGAGCTCGCCCTGCAACCACAGCGCCTCGGCGCGCACCAGTTGCAGGCGGGCGGCCAGGGCCGGGCGGCGCGCCGGATCGAGCGCCGGCGCGGTGTCGGTGTTTGTGTCGGTGTTTGTGTCGGCACCGGGGGCGGCCAGCAGGGCCAGCGCCTCGGCGGCCAGGCTGTCGGCGCGCGCGCTGTCGCGCTGGCGCAGGTGCCAGGCCAGCGGCAGCAGCACGGCCAGGCGGGCCTGGCCGCGCAGGGGCGCCAGGGCCACCTCCCATCTCGCCACGTCATCGTCGAGCGCGAACATTTCCATTGTCAGCCCCTGGGACAGCTGGTTGGCCGCGCCGGCGGGGCGGCGCGGGGAATTGCCTTGCGGCATTCATCGCATTGTAGTACGAGCCGGCCGGCGCGGCTAGCCGGCGGCGGCCGGTTGGTCTGCGGCCGGTCACGCCGGCGGCGCTTTAGTACAGCGTTTGCGCCGACTCGTGCAGCAGTTGGCCGTACAGGGTGTGGCGCATGCGGGTGATCTTGCCCTCGGCGACGGCGGCCAGCACGGCGCACTGCGGCTCGATCAGGTGGCGGCAGTTGTAGAACTTGCATTGCCCCAGGTAGGGCGCGAAGTCGACGAAGGCGCGTTCGAGCATGCCCTCGCTCAGGTGGTAGAGGCCGAACTCCTGGAAGCCGGGCGAGTCGATGATCGACGAGCCGGCGCCCAGTTCCGGCAACTGGTAGAGGCGGGTGAAGGTGGTGGTGTGCTTGCCGGTGTCGAGGGCGGCGGAGATCTCGCGCACGGCGATGTCGGCGTCCGGCACCAGCAGGTTGATCAGCGAGGACTTGCCCATGCCGGACTGGCCGATCAGGATCGACGACTGGCCGGCCAGCAGCGGCGCCAGGGTGGCCACGGCGTGCTCCGGCTGGGCGGTGGCCGACACCTCGTGCACCGGGTAGCCCAGCGCGGCGTAGGGCGCCAGCCGCTCGCGGGTGCGCGCCAGCGAGGCGGTGACGTCGGTCTTGTTGAGGATCAGGCGGGCGGTGATGCCGGCCGCCTCGGCCGCCACCAGCGAGCGCGACACCAGGTCGTCGGCGAAGCCGGGCTCGGTGGCGACGACGATGAACAGCTGGCTCAGGTTGGCCGCCAGCAGCTTCGACTTGTACTGGTCGGAGCGGTACAGCAGCGTCTGGCGCTCGTCGATGGCGTTGATGACGGCCTGGTCGGGCGAGGTTAGGGTCAGCTTGACGCGGTCGCCGACGGCGACGTTGGTCTTCTTGCCACGGGTGACGCACTGCAGCTTGACGCCGTCGGCGTCGGCCAGGTAGTGGCGGCCGTGGGCGGCGATGATGAGGCCGGTCAGCGCGCTCATTGCTTGGCCGCCCCGGCGTGGAACAACACGGCGGCCTTGGCGGCGCAGATGAAGTCGTTCAGGCTCAGGCCGGCGCCGCTGTGCTTGGCGATGCTGTGGGTGTCATAGCGGATGGTGCAATTTTTATACGTCACGGTCAATTCCGGGTGGTGGTCTTCGGTGTGGCTCAGGTAGGCCAGCGCGTTGACGAAGGCCATGGTGTGGTGGTAATTCTGGAAGCCGTAGTCGGCGCACAGGCGGCCGCCTTCGAGGCGCCAGCCGGGCAGCAGCGCCAGCAGGCGGGCCGCCTCGGCGGCGGTCAGCGCGGCGTCGGCGGGGCCGCAGCGGCGTTGCAGCAGGTCTTCGGCGCTATCGATGGCGCGCCCGGTCGGGGTGGTTTGGCTCATGGCGGACTCCTTCATTGGGCGGCCAGGCGCAGCTGGCGGATGCGCACGCTGGCCGGCGGGTGCGAGTCGTAGAAGGCCGAGTGCAGCGGGTCGGGCGTCAGGGTCGAGGCGTTGTCCTCGTACATCTTGACCAGCGCCGAGACCAGGTCGGCGGCGTCGGTGTGGCGGGCGGCGAAGGCGTCGGCCTCGAACTCGTGCTGGCGCGAACTGAGCGAGGTCAGCGGGCCGAGCAGGAAGGTGAACACCGGCAGCACCAGCATGAACAGCAGCAGGGCCATGGCGTCGTTGTTCTGGCCGGGCAGGATCAGCGGGTCGACGCCCAGGCCGGTGTAGAACCACAGCTGGTTCTTCAGGTAGCCGAGCAGGGCGAGGAAGCCCAGCGAGACGGCGAACATGACGGCGATGCGCTTGACGATGTGCTTGAGCTTGAAGTGGCCCAGCTCGTGCGCCAGCACCGCCTCGATCTCCTGCGGCGCCAGGCGGGCCAGCAGGGTGTCGAAGAAGACGATGCGCTTGTTGGCGCCGAAGCCGGAGAAGTAGGCGTTGCCGTGGGCGCTGCGCTTGGAACCGTCCATCACGAACAGGCCCTTGGAGGCGAAGCCGACGCGCGTCATCAAGCCCTCGATGCGCGACTTCAGCGACTCGTCGGCCAGCGGGGTGAACTTGTTGAACAGCGGCGCCAGCACGGTCGGGTAGAGCACCATCATCAGCAACTGGAAGCCGCTCCACACCAGCCAGGTGTAGAGCCACCACAGGCCGCCGGACTGGTCCATCAAGGTCAGCACCACCCACACCAGCGGCAGGCCGATGGCGGTGCCGACCAGCAGGCCCTTGAGCAGGTCGGTGAAGAACAGGCGGCGGCTCATCTTGTTGAAGCCGAAGCGCTGCTCCATGCCGAACTGCTTGTAGTAGTCGAACGGCAGGTCGACCAGGCCGGAGATGGCGGCGAAGGCGGCCAGCAGTCCCAGTTGGTAGGGCATGCCCGGGCCGGTCTGCTGGAACACCGCCTGCGACAGCCACTGCAGGCCGCCGAGCAGGGTGAAGCCGATCAGCACGGCGCTGTTGACGAGCAGGGACAGCAGGCCGAACTTGGTGCGCGCGACGGTGTAGTCGGCCGCCTTCTGGTGCGCCGCCAGGGGGATCTTGGCGGCGAACTCGGTCGGCACGGCGACGCGGTGCGCCAGCACGTGGCGGATGTGGCGCGAGGCCAGCCAGAAGCGCAGCAGCAGCGTCAGGATGAGGAAAGATACAAACAAAATCGAAAACGCGAGTGAATACATTCTATGCCTGTGAGAAAATGGCGGATTGTTTAGGCCAAGAGAGAATTATGTCACAAGCTAACGACTTCGCAGCAACCGCGACCACGCCGGCCGCCGCGCCCCGTCCAAATGAAATGAATCTGGTCTGGGTCGACATGGAAATGACGGGCCTGGAGCCGGATACCGATCTGATCATCGAAGTGGCCGTCGTCGTCACCGATATGCACCTCAACGTGCTGGCCGAGGGGCCGGTGTTCGCCATCCACCAGAGCGACGAGACGCTCGACAAGATGGACGCCTGGAACAAGGGCACCCACGGCCGCTCCGGCCTGATCGACCGCGTCAAGGCTTCGACCGTGAGCGAAGCCCAGGCCGAGGCCGAGCTGATCGAGTTCATGCGCAAATGGGTGCCGAAGGGCAAATCGCCGATGTGCGGCAACACCATCGGCCAGGACCGCCGCTTCATGGTGCGCTACATGCCCAAGCTGGAGGCGTTCTTCCACTATCGCAACATCGACGTGTCGACGCTGAAGGAGTTGTGCAAGCGTTGGAAGCCGGAGATCGTCGGCGGCTTCAAGAAGCACCAGAAACACACCGCGATGGCCGACATCGTCGAGTCGATCGAAGAGCTGAAATACTACCGCGAGCATTTCATCAAGCTGTAAGCGCGGCGCCCGCCGCCCGCGCGGAGTCAAGTCAAGCCAGGCCGAGTCAGCTCGCGCCTGGCTTTTTTATCGGCGGTCTTGCCGCGCCGCAGTGTTGCGCGAAGTGTCGGGTATCGAGCTCGACAGCGCCGCCGGCCGAGCCGGGGCGGGGTGGCGGTGGTATTCTGTGCTGTCTCGGGTGTTTCCATCGAGGGTGTCACGTGAACCGCTACCAAACGCTGCTGAAGCTCCCCTTGCTGCTGTTGGGCATGCTCGCCGCCGCTGTCGCCGCCCAGGCGCAAACCCGGGTGGTGGTGGCGACCGAATCGTGGGCGCAACTGATGTACCTGGACAGCGCCAACCTGCCGCGGGGCGTGATCGCCGACTTCATCGGCCGGATGAACCAGGTTCAGGACAAATTCCGTTTCGAGCTGACCATCTACCCGCGCCTGCGGCTCGACCGCGTCTTCCTGGACAAGGAGGCCGACGTCTACCCCGTGCGCACGCCGCTGTGGGTCGATCCGGCGCTGGGTTTGCTGCCGAGCAAAACCATCTTTTCGAGCGGCGACATCTATTTCGCGAAAAAAATCAATCCGTTCGGCGGCGACAAGGTTTTTGACGATCTGAAGGCGCGCAGCATCGCCGGCGTGCGCGGCTACCACTACGGACTGTTCAACAACAACGCCGACGAGGCCTATCTGAGGAAACATTTCCGCGCCTACCTGCTGGGCTCCAACGAATCGGTGCTCAGATTCGTCCTGGGTGGCCACGCCGACGTGGGGATCATACCCGAGGTCATCATGACGAAATACCGCCAGGACCCCTTGCTGCGCGAGCAGCTCATCGTCGGCCGGTTCGACTCGCGGGTCGACTTCTCCAACCTGGTCAGGCGGGACGGTCCCATCTCGGTGGCGGAGATGAACGTCGTCATCGACCTGCTGGTCAAGTCGGGCGATGTCGCCAAGCTCAAGCTCAAACTCGGCATTTCCCCCTAGCCGGCGGCCAACAAGTGGAAGCGTTTTCCGGCGGCCGGCGGCGGCGCCGCGGCGGTCCGCCAAAACCGGCCCCAAGCGGTGTCGCGGCGGTCGTCCATTGCATGATGATAGCGTGTGCGCCGCGCATTTCGGCCCGCCGCCGCGCCGCGCGGCGGCGCCGCTCCAGCGGAAAACCGCGCGCTGCGGGGCGCCCGGTCCGGTCGAGGGCGGCCGGGGCCGGCCGGCAGTTGTCACTAAAGAAAGTGTTGTTGTCGAGTCCGGCAAATGCATTACACTGTGGCGGACGAAATTACTTGGTTTCCTGATATGAAGATTCCGCGCCGCGTTTGGCTGGCCCCGCTCGTGCTGGCGTTTGCGTTGGCGGCGCTGTTGGCGACGTGGCTGAACGTGGCGCCGCTGGGCCTGCTCAACCTGCTGACGCCAAGCGAGGGCAGCAAGCGTGTCGCCGGCCTGGCCTACGGTCCCGGGCCGCGCCACAAGCTCGACATCTATATGCCGGCGCGCGCCGGGGGCAAGCCGCAGCCGGTGTTGCTGTTTTTCTACGGCGGCAACTGGCGCGCCGGCGAGCGGGCCGACTACGCCTTCGTCGGCCGCACGCTGGCCGCGCGCGGCATCGTGGTGGTGGTGGCCGACTACCGGCTGTATCCCGAGGTCAGTTATCCGGTCTTGCTGGACGATCCGGCCGAGGCGCTGGCCTGGTGCCTGCGGCATATCGGCGGCTATGGCGGCGATCCGCAGCGCCTGTTCCTGATGGGCCACAGCGCCGGCGCCTACAACGCCGCCATGCTGGCGCTGGACGGCCGGCTGCTGGCGCGCCACGGCGTGCCGGCGACGGCGGTGCGCGGCTGGATCGGCCTGGCCGGACCGTACGACTTCCTACCGGTGGAAAATCCGGCGGCGCGGCCGGTGTTCCACTATCCGCACACCCCGGCCGACTCGCAGCCGATCAACCATGTCAGCCGCGCGGCGCCGCCGGCGCTGCTGATCGCCGCCCGCAAGGACCAGTTGGTCAATCCCCGCCGCAACACCGGCGGCCTGGCCTATCTGCTGCGCGCGCGCGGCGTGCGGGTCAACGAAGACTATCCGAGCTGGGTCGGCCACCAGACGCTGGTGGCCTCGCTGGCGGCGCCGACCCACTGGCTGGCGCCGACGCTGGAGCAGGTGCTGCACTTCGTCGCCACCGACGGCGAGCGCACGCCCGCGCCGGCGGCGGAGCACAACTAGGCCGGCGCGGCGGCGGCGGACGAAAAAAAGGGGGAATCTGGCGATTCCCCCCGGGCGGCTGGTGTGGCGCGCTCAGCGCGCCGGCGGGCTTACGCCTCGGTCGGCTCGGCGCCGCAGCACTTCTTGAACTTCTTGCCGCTGCCGCAAGGGCAGTCGTCGTTGCGGCCGACTTTTGGCTCGTCGCGTTTGACGGTGGCGACGGCGGCCTTGCGGCGCGGCACCCAGAAGCGGTGGATGCCCGGCAGGTTGGCCTCCAGGTCGACGCCCAGCTTGTGCGCCTTGACCGGGTCTTCCACCAGCGGCAGTTCCTCTTCCTCGATCTCGTCGGCGCCCAGCAGGTAGATCGGCTGCATCAGCGGGCCGGCCTCCGATTCCCAGATCTCGTCCCACGAGCCGGGACGCAGCTCCATGCCTTCCCAGAAGCCCCAGCACCAGGCTTCGGCGTCGATCAGGGTCTGGCCTTCGTATTCGTGCTCGACGAACAGCGGCTCGAACTCCTTCGGCGCCACTTCGAAGGTGACCAGCACCTCGTTCATGAAACGCATGATCAGGTGCAGGATGCGCTCTTCTTCCTTGCTGTTCTTGAACTTGGGCACATCCTTCTCGTCCTCGCCCCAGATGCGCGCCAGCCATTCGACCGGCATGATGGTCTCCGGGCCGATGGCGATGGCGGTCAGATAGCCGTGCAGCATATCCATCGTCATCGCATCTTCCGGGCTGTTATCGGACAGCAGGAAGTTGTCTAATTCGTCAAATTCTTTTTCGCTCAAAGGCTGGTCGAGTTGCATGGCTTGCTCTTTTTATTGGATTGAAGGCGACAGTATACGCTGCGCGGGCCGCAGCGGGTCATTGTTTCTCGCCTGCCGGGACGGACGGCGCCGCGGCGCGCCTTACGCCTTACGCTTTACAATAGCGGCATGACTATCGACAATCCCCCGGCCCAGGCGGCCCATCCCTTTTCCCAACTCGGCCCCGACTGCGTGCTCGACGCGCTCGACAGCGTCGGCCTGCGCGGCGACGGCCGCCTGCTGGCGCTCAACAGCTACGAGAACCGGGTCTACCAGGTCGGCATCGAGGACGGCGCGCCGCTGGTGGCCAAGTTTTACCGGCCGGCGCGCTGGAGCGACGCCGCCATCCTGGAAGAGCACGCCTTCGTCGCCGAGCTGGTCGAGCGCGAGATCCCGGTGGTGCCGGCCATGAGCATCGGCGGCCGCACCCTGCATGAGTTCAACGGCTTCCGCTTCGCCGTGTTCGAGCGCCACGGCGGCCGCGCCCCCGAGCTGGGCGATCCGGCCACGTTGGAGTGGATCGGCCGCTTCATCGGCCGCATCCACGCCGTCGGCGGGCTGGCGGCCTACCGCGAGCGGCCCAGCCTGGACCCGGCCAGCTTCGGCGTCGAGCCGCGCGACTATCTGCTGGCCAACGACTTCATCCCGCCGGAACTGCTGGCCGCCTACACCAGCGTGGTCGAGCAGGCGCTCGACGGCGTGCGGCGCTGCTACGACCGGGCCGGCGACAGCGTCCAGCTGCGCCTGCACGGCGACTGCCACGGCGGCAACGTGTTGTGGACCGATGCCGGCCCGCACTTCGTCGACTTCGACGACAGCCGCATGGGGCCGGCCGTCCAGGACCTGTGGATGATGTTGTCCGGCGAGCGGCCCGAGCAGGTGCGCCAGCTGGGCGACATCCTGGCCGGCTACGAAGACTTCTGCGACTTCGCGCCGCGCCAGTTGTATCTGGTCGAAGCCTTGCGCACCTTGCGCCTGATCCACTACTCGGCCTGGCTGGCGCGGCGCTGGGACGACCCGGCCTTCCCGGCGGCCTTCCCCTGGTTCAACACGCAGCGCTACTGGCAGGACCGCATCCTCGAACTGCGCGAGCAGGTCGCGCTGATGGACGAAGCGCCGCTGTGGCCGGTTTAAAGGGCACTTCGAAAAACTGCAAAATTGTCGTTCCCGCATCGGCGGGAACCTATGCTAAGCCAATGGACATGCGGAGTATGGATTCCCGCCTACGCGGGAACGACAATTTTCTGGTTTTTCGAAGTTCCCTAAAGCGGCGGGGTCAGGGTCAGGCTGCGCAGTAGGCGGGGTCAGCGCAGTAGGCGGGGTCAGTGCCGACATTCGGACACAAGCTCAGCAATGAAAATTTGCGCTGGCTCCGGCTATGGTTGAGGCCGTGTCCGAATGTCGGCACTGACCCCGGGGTTCCTGATCCCGGGGTTCCTGGCTTGCCGTCCGGCGCGGGCCATCGGCCGAAATGGCGGCCTTTTCCCTCTCTCCTTGCGGCTCCGATCGCTTGTTCTCTGTTTGATAATGGGTCTTCAGAAGTCCCGGTGCGTGCCGGGGCGTATCCATAAGCGAGAATCCTCATGCAAGCACAACTGGCCCAGCGCGAAGGCGCCACCCTCACAGTCGCATTTTCGGCCGACCACGCGCCGGAGCAGCCGCTGCTGGAGCAGGCGGTGCCGGCGCCGGTGCCGGGCCGGGCGGCGATGGAGATGAAGGCGATCCAGGAGGGCATCGCCCGCGTCGAGGCCGAGGCCAAGGCGGCCTGCGCCGCCGAGAGCCGCGCCCACGCCGAGTCGCGCGCCCGCGCGCTGGCCGAGGACCGCGCCGCCTCGGACGCCGCCGCCGCCGCCGCCGCGCTGGAAAGCGCCCAGGTCTCGGAGGACGCCATCGTCGCCAACCGCGACCGCCTCGAATCGCTGCGCGCCGCCGCCCAGGCCAGCATGGCGCGGCTGGAGGCGGTCAAACTGGAGACCGCCGAGCTGCGCGCCCGCACCGAGACCGACACCCAGATCCGCCTGGCCGCCGAGCAGCGCGCCAGACAAGAAGAAGAAAGCCGCAAGCGCGCCAGTGAGCAGATCGCCGTCGAATCGGAGATGGCCGAACGCGCCGCGCGCGCCGCCGAGGAGCTGCAGACGCATACCGAACAGGCCCGCCTGCAGGCGGTCGAGCGGGTCGCCGCCGTGCAGGCGGCCAGGGACGAGATGGTCGGCATCGCCAGCGCCGACGCCCGCGTCGCCACCATGGCGCGCGAACGCGAACGCCACGCCTACGCCGCGCGGCAGACCGCGCAGATGCTGGAGCAGGCCGAGGGCGAGGCGCTGGAATTGACCGTGCAACGCGAGCGGGCCGACCAGGTCGCGCTCGAATCGGCCTTCAACCGCGCCGCCGCCGAAGTGCGCGCGTTGGAAGAGGCGCGCGCGCTGGCCCACCTGGAGCAGGAGCGCGAGCAGATCGCGCTGGCCCAGGCCGAGTCCGAGCGCAGCGCGGCGCAGTCGCTGCACCTGCGCCTGCAAACCGAAAAAGAAATCCGCGACACGGCCGTGCAGCGCGAGCGCATGGAGATGGTGGCCGCCGCCGCCGCCCAGGCGCGACGCGACGCCGACGCCCGCATCCTCGCCGCCACCGAGGCGCGCATCGAGGTCGACCGCCAGTTGCGCGCCGTGGCGCTGGCCCGCGTCGAAGCCGAGCAGGACGCCGAACTGGCCACCCACGCCAAGGTCGAAGCCGAATCGGACGCGCTGGACCAGCTCAAGCTGCGCCAGAGCGCCGACGCCGCCGCCGCCGAGGCGGCCCGCGCCGACAGCATCGAGCAGCAGCGCGCCGCCCGCCTGGCCGAGGAGCGCGCCGCGCTGGCCCGCGAGGCCGCCGTACTGGCCGCCAATCACAATGAGGTCGAGCAACGCGCCGTCGCCGTGTTGGCCGAGCAGACCCAGACCCAGCGCGACGCCAACGCGCTGGCCGAGCAGAAGGCCGCCCAGGCCCAGGCCGCGCTGGACGCCGAGCGCGCCCGCGCCGGCGCCGAGCGGCAGGCCCTGGCCGCGCTGAAGGAGAAGCTGGCCGCCGAGCAGACCGCCGCCGCCGCCGCCCACGCCCGCGTCGGCGCCGAACAGCGGCAGATCGAGGCGCTGCGTCTGCAGCGCGAAGCCGAGGACAAGCTGCGCGCCGCCAGCGAGCAGGAGGCCGCCGCCACCCGCATGATGGCCGACCAGCTGGCGCTGGAGGGCGTGCAGAAGGCCGCCGCCGCGCAGGCGCTGGCGGCCCAGGCCCGCCTGGCCGTCGAGTTGGGCGAGGTGCAGGCCGAACGCAGCCGCGTCGAGCAGGACAAGGCCGCCGCCGCCGCCGTGCTGCTGCAGGCCGAGCGCGAATACGTCGACGCCGAGCGTGCCTCGCTGGCGCTGATCGACCAGAAATTGACGCAGCAACGCAGCGCCACCGCTTCCGAGCTGCGCGCCGCCAAGGCCATCGCCGGCCGCCTGGAGGCCGAGCAGCAGATCGCCGCCGCAGCGACAGCCCGCGCCGACGTCGAACAGGAACAGGCCAGCGCGATGGCGCAGCGCGCCGTCGCCGAGCAGGCCGCCTTGCAGGCCGCCGCCGACAAGATGAACGAACAGAAGGCCCTGCTGGAAACGGCGCAGGCGTACGCCGCCATGCAGCGCAAGGTGGCCGACACCACCGCCGCCATGACGGCCGCCAAGCACAAGCTGCTGGCGCTGGAGACGCGTCGTCTGCAGGCCGCGCAGAAGGCGCTGACCGCCTTGCAGCTCAAGGTCGAGGCGGAGGACAGCGGCTGCACCCAGGCCGAGCAGGGCGCCCAGATCGCGCTGCGCGCGGCGGCCCGCGCCAAGGCCGAACGCGAGCAGTCGGAAAGCATCACCCGCGAGGTGATCGGCCGTCTGACCCAGGTGGCCGAATCGGCCGGCGGCGTCTGGCGCGCCCGCGCCTGAGTTGAGTTGGGATTGACTAGTTTGATCCTGCCGACGATACCTGCGCAAATCACTTGTGCCGCCGCGCGCCGTCGACATGTCCGCGCCCACGTTTGGTGACACGGTCAGTGTCACCGGCAAGCACCTGTGCGAACGCATCGGCACCATCACACGTATCCGCGTGAAGGCATGTTCTTTGCCGTGCGACGGTGGGTAGTGCCGGGTCTCCCCCAGGGCTACTGCGAAAAATCATCGATTTGTCGGCGGCTCCGGAGAAGGCTTTCGCTGACGGCCACCTTTCAAATTCGGGATACACTCAAGGGAACGATGCGGCACGCACATTGACGGCCGAGTTCGTGTTATCCTGCCGCAGATTTTTTTTCAACACCTGCTGTTTTACCGTCGGTACCGACACTAGCGGTCAAGTGCACGGTTTCGGACCCGCGCAATGCGGTTCCCTGCGAACACAGCGGGTCGCCGGTTTCCAGCCGTCACCTTACATAACCACAGGATAACGTATGGTTCATTTTGAACAGGCCTCGGCAAACCAGAGTGTGCCACCGTTGAATACAGATGCGCTTCAAAAGGCGATATTTAACAATCCAAATTTCTCCTACATCGCGACTGATCTACAAGGCGTGATTCATATTTTCAACGTCGGCGCCGAAAGCATGCTGGGGTACCGAGCTGCCGAAGTCATCAATAAAATCACGCCGGACGGCTTAGCCGATCCAGACGAAATCGTTGCACGGGCGGCGGCGCTGAGCGTGGAATTTGGCACGACAATCGCCCCGGGCCTCGATGCGCTGATCTACAAGGCCTCGCGCGGCATGGAAGATATTGTCGAGCTGACCCATATCCGGCCTGATGCCACTCGTTTCCCTGCGATAGTGTCGGTGACCTCCCTGCGCAACGAGCAGGACGACATCATCGGCTACTTGTTCATAGGGACGAATAACACGGCGCGAAAGGAAGTTGAAGATGCGTTGAGGAAAAACCAACAAGAACTCGAGCGCGCGCGCGACGCCGCCGACAAGGCGAACTTGGCCAAATCTGAGTTTCTGTCAAACATGAGTCACGAACTGCGGACACCATTGAACGCGGTGCTTGGCTTTGCCCAGTTGATGGAGTCTGCCACGCCATCGCCGACGCCGGCGCAGAAGATGTCAATAGAGCAGATTTTGAAGGGCGGCTGGTATTTGCTGCGCCTGATCAATGAGATTCTCGATTTGGCATTGATCGAATCGGGGAAATTAACCATGTCCCAAGAAACCATCAACTTGTCGGAGGTGTTGCGTGATTGCGAACTCATGATCATTCCTCAGGCGGAAACACGCGGCATCGCGGTTCGCTTCCCGGATGTGGTGCATGAGTTCCATATTGACGCCGACAAGACTCGGATCAAACAAGTGATGATCAACTTGCTGTCAAACGCGATCAAATATAACCGTGAGGGCGGTACGGTCACGGTGGCTTGTGAAATCACCAATGAGCTCCTGATGCGCGTCAGCGTAAGCGACACCGGCCCTGGCTTGGCGCCGGCGATGTTGGAGCAGCTTTTCCAACCTTTCAATCGGCTTGGGCAAGAGGCCAGCGGTATCGAAGGCACCGGTATCGGCCTGGTCGTAACCAAGCAGTTGGTGGAGCTGATGGGCGGCGCCATCGGCGCGCATAGCGAGGTGGGGGCGGGCAGCACCTTCTGGTTCGAACTTCCTCTTTCGGTTGAGTTGCCGGTGTCAACAAATGGCGCCGCCGAGACAGTGTCCATAGCGCCTGTCTTACGCGCACCTAACGCTCGGCAGCGCAGACTATTGTACGTCGAGGATAATCGCGCAAATGTGAATTTAGTAGAGCAGATAATTGAACGGCGCAGCGATTTCAAATTATTGATCGCCACTGACGGCCACAGCGGAGTGGCAATGGCGCGCGAACTGCTACCAGACCTTATCTTGATGGATATCAACCTCCCGGGCATCAGTGGACTCGACGCCCTAAAGTTGTTGCGCGCCACCCCTGAGACGGCGCACATTCCTATCATGGCGCTATCGGCCAATGCGGTACCGCGCGATATCGCTGAAGGTCTTAAGGCCGGATTCTTGCGCTACCTGACCAAGCCGATCAATATCAACGAGTTTATGGATGCGCTTGATCAGGCACTCGGGCCAGAGTGAGCGACGGACACGACGTGTCGAAACGGATTTGTTTCGAAACAAATTTGTTTTGAGATGGGATTGGATATTGACGCATGGGCCCCGCGCCAGAACGCGACAGGGCAAACGACAAAGCCGGCGCGAAGCCGGCTTTGTCGTTTGCGCTCCCCGTCGGGTGCGGGAAAACAGGCTCTAGAACGTGGTGCCCAGCCCGACCAGCAGCACGTCGGCGTCGCGGTGGTAGTCGGTGATCACGCGCTGCATCAGCAGCTGGCCGACGATGCGCTTGTTGAAGTGGTAGCGCGTCGCCACCGACAGCAGGCCGGCCAGGTGCGACTGGCGGCCCGGCACGTCGTGCAGGTCGAGCACGCCGTACGGTCCGAAGCCCATGCCCAGCTCGATGTGGTTGTTGAGCGAGCGGATCAGCCAGGCCTGGGTGGCCACGCCGGCGCGCCGGGTGCGTGCGGTGGTGCCTTCCTTGAGGCCGGTGACGGTCCAGTCGATGTACTTGCCGACGGCGCGGCGGTACTCCAGGCTGTAGGCGTGCGACTGCTCCGAGTTCAGGCTGTTGACGATGGCGCGGCCGCTCAGCAGGGTCAGCGTGTCGTCGGTCGAGGCTTCTTCCAGGTGCAGCTTGTTGCCGCGCACGCCGTCGAAGCGGTAGCCGAAGCCGACCAGCAACTGGGTGGTGGCTTCCTTCTCGCGCGGCAGCACCCGGTTCAGTTGCACCTGGGTGTACCAACGGTTCTGGTGGTGGTAGGTGGCCTGCACGCTGTAGATCGGCGCCCAGCCGTGGTCGTTGCTGTAGCCGGTGGCGGTGCGCGCCGTGTCGAAGTAGTAGTCCTGGCCGGCGCCGACGCCGAACGACAGGCCGTCCTGGTTGATCTTCGAGCGCAGCCAGACCTGGCCGGCGGCGCCGTCGCGGTGGTGGTTGGGCGGGTGGCCCTCGTTCAGATAGCTCAGGCTCAGCGCCAGGTAGTCGCCCACCGGGTGGGCGTAGGCGACGGCGACGGCGAAGCTCTTGTCGCCGCTGTCGCTGACGCGCAGTTGGCCGGCCTGGACGGAGACGTCCTGGGCGTGCAGCGCGCCCGACAGGGCGAGCAGGGCGGCGCCGACGGGCAGGGCGGCGGTGTTGGGAAGGGCGAAGCGCATTGCGGGTGCATCCGATCTTGTTATTGTGAAATTTGTACGCGGCTGATGTAATACTCGGTCTCGCCGAAGCAGGAGCCGGGCACGCCCTTGTGCTGGGCGTAGCTGAGCAGCACGCGCTTGCCGGTGGCGGCCATCAATTGGCGCGCCACCTCGTCGTCGCGCACGCTGAACTCGAATTTTTCGGGGATGGCGCCGGGCATCGAGGTGAGCAGGATTTCGCCCTCCCAGGTCTTGCAGACCCAGCCGCGCTTGGAGAATTTTTGCAGGTAGCCGGCCCGCTCACCCTCGGAATAGGACATGTTCAGGGTGAGCCAGGCGTAGGCGCAGAACAGCAGCAGGGCGGCGGCCAGCAGGGCCAGCAGGGACAGGACGATGCGTTTTGGAATAGTCATGGGATAGGTGGTTGGGGGCCGTGGCCAATGCGTCAATATTAGCATTGGATACGGCCCGGGTTGTGTGGGCTTGCTGGGAATCAGCCGTGGCGGCGCCGGTGGCGCAGCGAGGACCACAGCGAGACGCCGATGAAGGCCACGCCGGACAGGCCGGTGAACCATTCGGGCACGTGGTATTTGACGCTGGCCAGCATGATCAGCGCCAGGATGCCGATGGCGTAGTGGGCGCCGTGTTCCAGGTAGACGAACTCGTCGAGCGTGCCCTGGCGCACCAGGAACACCGTCAGCGAACGCACGAACATGGCGCCGATGGCCAGGCCGAGCATGATGATGACCACGTCGCTGGTGATGGCGAAGGCGCCGATCACGCCGTCGAAGCTGAACGAGGCGTCCAGCACTTCCAGGTAGAGGAAGCCGCCCAGGCTGCCGCGCGCCACACTGGCGACCAGCTTGCCGGCGCCGTTCGCGCCGGCGCCGGCGGCATTGTCGGCCGCCTCGGCGTCCTGCTCCGCCGGGCTCTCTTCGAGCAGCTCGCTGATCCAGCCGACCGCCAGGTAGACGGCGACGCCGAGCACGCCGGCCGCCAGCACGCTGTATTTCTTCGCTTCAGGCACCAGCGCCACGCAGCCGAACACGGCCACCAGCGCCAGCAACACGGCCAGGCTGTCGGTGCCGTGCTGGTTGACCTTCTTCTCGATCCAGCCGAGCCAGTGCAGCTCCTTGCCTTCATGGAACAGGAAGCTGAGGAAGACCAGCAGCAGGAAGGCGCCGCCGAAGGCCGCCACCTCGGCGTGGGCGCCGGTCAGGTGGGCCGAGTAGACGGCCGGCGTGGTGGTGGCCATGCTCCACACCTCAAGCAGGCCGAGGCCGGTGGCGACCGAGACGATCAGCAGCGGGAACAGCAGGCGCATGCCGAACACCGCCACCAGGATGCCGACGGTGAGGAAGAGTTTTTGCCAGAAGGCGTCCCAGTGGCGCAGCACCGAGGCGTTGACCACCGCGTTGTCGAAGGACAGCGAGACCTCCATCACGCCGAGCACGGCGGCGATCCACAGGGCCTGCAGCAGGCCGGCCGTACCGCCGTGGCTGTAGCCCCACCAGCCGGCCAGCGCCATAAGAATCGCCGTGACGGCGAAAGAAATTCTGAAGTGATGCATAGTTGATCCCTTGGTCCTTGAATGTGATTGCCGAGTGGCCAAAACAGCCTGTTTTTGTCATCGCGCTGATTTTATATTACTTGCTTGGGCAGCAAGGTGGGCTTCTGCGATAATTGCGCCTCAATATTTCCGCCGCCGCCCAAGCCGGCCAGCGCCACCGCCACACGAACACAAGGATACGCCGATGGACCTCGCCTACCTGCTCACCCCGCTGATCACCTGGATCACCGTCGGCCCGATCAAATTCCTCATCAACAGCGCCAAGGCGCGCAAGTGGGCCTTCAATCTGGTCGGCAACGGCGGTTTCCCCAGCAACCACAGCGCCGTCGTCTCCAGCATGGCGACCCTGATCGCGCTGCGCGAGGGTGTCGGCCATCCGGCCTTCGGCGTCGCCGTCACGCTGTGCTTCATCGTCGTCATCGACGCCAACAGCCTGCGCCAGCACGTCGGCAAGCAGGCGGCGGCGATCAACCGCCTGGCCAAGGGCGGCGCCGAGCACCACTGGCTGCGCGAGCGCATGGGCCACACCGTCATCGAGATCGGCGGCGGCCTGTGCACCGGCATCGCCATCGGCCACCTGGTGTTCGCGCTGTTCGCGAAGTAAAAAACCACGGGCAATACCTGGGGGCAGCCCACGGGCGGAAATCTGGGGTCAACCCACGGGCGGAAATCTGCGGTCAACCCACAGGCGAAAATCTGGGGTCGGACCCAGCGGGTCCGACCCCGGCTCTCTGCCGTTGGGGGATGATTTGCCCGCCCCCGCCCAGCCGATGTTGTTAATTGGCAACACCCCTCTATCCGCGCCGTGCCGCCTCCTCTGGCGCGGGCCGTCAAATTGCATTCTGTCCGTCGATACCGCAACTCAGGCCCGCAAAGCGGCGTTCCGTCGAAGGCGGATTGACGCCCCGGCGGCTCTCGGGGATACTCTGCCGCCTGTAGTCTTACCAAAATTCTAATAGCACCGCAGTCCTATACATCTTGGAGATTTTTATGTTGCGCAAAACCCTGCTAGCCCTCGCCGTCGCCTCAGCCCTGGTCGCTTGCGGCAAGTCGTCCAAGGAGACTGAGCACGCTGCCAGCGCCTCGGCCGGCGCCGTGGCCGGCAAAACCGGCAAGGACGGCAAGGACGGCAAGGATGCCGCGCCGGTGAAGCTGGCGATCGCGCCCGAGGACCTGCTGACGGTGCAGAACAACGCGCTGGCCTCCGGCCCGGTCATCACCGGTTCGGTGCAGCCGGAACGCAAGGCCGACCTGCGCGCCGAGGTCGGCGCGGTGGTGCTGCAGGTGCTCAAGGAGAACGGCGAGGCCGTCAAGAAGGGCGACCTGCTGGTGCGCCTGGACGAGACCTCGATCCGCGACGCCGTCAACTCGGCCGAGGAGGCCACCCGCGCCGCCCAGCAGACCTTGGAGCAGGCCGACCGCATGCTGACCCGGCAGAAGACCTTGCGCGCCTCCGGCATGGCCTCGACCCAGGCGCTGGAGGACGCCGAGCTGCGCCGCAACACGGCGCAGAGCGAGGTGGCGGCCGCCAAGTCGCGCTCGGTGCAGGCGCGCCAGCAACTCAACCGCACCGGCGTGCGCGCGCCGTTCGACGGCATCGTCAGCGAGCGCAAGGTCTCCAACGGCGACACGGCGCAGATCGGCAAGGAGCTGATCAAGGTGATCGACCCGGCCAGCATGCGCTTCGAGGGCCTGGTGTCGGCCGACAAGATCGGCCTGGTCAAGCTCGGCCAGCCGGTGCGCTTCCGCATCAACGGCTATCCGGGCCAGGACTTCATGGGCAAGGTCAAGCGGGTCGACCCGTCGGCCAACGCCGTCACCCGCCAGGTCGAGGTGCTGGTCGCCTTCGCCGAGCAGGGCCTGCCACGGGTGGCCGGCCTGTACGCCGAGGGCCGCATCGAGGCCGAGAGCACCGACGCCCTGATGATCCCCGACTCGGCCCTGGTGCAGAGCGGCGACCAGTCCTACACCTGGCGCGTCGACGGCAAGACCCTGCGGAAGGCCGTGCTGAGCATCGGCGCGCGCGACGCCCGCAGCGGCCAGTGGGAAGTGCGCAGCGGCCTGGCCGCCGGCGACACCGTGATGCGCGTGCCCAGCGCCGGCATGAAGGACGGCCAGACGATCGAAATGAGCGCGCGCAAGGTGGTGGCCTCGGCCTCGAGCCCGGCGGCGCCGGCCGCCGCCCAGTCCGGCCCAGCCGCAGCGAAAGGAAACTGATCCATGTTCTTATCCGATTTTAGTATCAAGCGGCCCATCGCCACGATCGTGCTGATCGTGGCGATGATGTGCCTGGGCCTGCTGGCGCTGAAGAAGCTGCGGGTCAACCAGAACCCCGACATCGAGCTGCCCTTCATCATCGTCAGCGTGCCGTATCCGGGCGCCTCGCCCGACACGGTCGAGCGCGAGGTGGTCAACCGGCTGGAAAAACCCCTGCAGGCGATCAGCGGCGTGACCCGCCTCGACGGCACCGCCCACGAGGGCTCGGCCGAGATCTTCATCGAGTTCAACTTCAAGAAGAACCTGATCGAGGCCTCCGACGAGATCCGCAACGCCATCGCCTCGGTGCGCTACAAGCTGCCCACCGAGATGCGCGAACCGATCCTGCAGCGCATCGACCCGGCGGCCCAGCCGGTGATGCAACTGGCCCTGTCGTCGACCTCGCAGAGCCAGGCCGTGATCTCGCGCCTGGCCGAGGACACCCTGGCCGACCGCTTCCGCGGCGTCGACGGCGTGGCCACGGTCAACGTCAGCGGCTCGCTCAAGCGCGAGCTGTCGGTGCTGCTGCGCGCCGAGAAGCTGCGCGAGTACAACGTCTCGGTCAGCGACGTGGTCACCGCCTTGCGCAACCAGAACACCAACGCGCCGGTCGGCAAGGTGCGCGGCGCGATGGACGAGAAGGGCATCCGCCTGGTCGGCCGCATCGAGTCGCCGGCCGAGTTCGAACAGGTCGTCGTCAAGCGGCGCGGCGAGGAGATCGTCCGCCTGGCCCAGGTGGCCAGCATCGCCGACGGCTTCGCCGAGGTCAACAGCGTGAGCATCCGCAGCGGCAAGCCCAACGTCGGCATCTCGATCAGCCGGGCGCGCGACGCCAGCACCGTCAGCGTGGCCGCCAAGATGCGCGAGCTGGTCAAGGAAATCAACCCGACGCTGCCGGCCGGCACCGTGCTGGAAGTCACCCGCGACGGCGGCGACGAGGCCCAGCACAGCCTGAACAACGTCATCGAATCGCTGGTGTTCGGCGCCGTGCTGACCATCTTCGTGGTCTACGCCTTCCTCAACTCCTGGCGCTCGACCTTGATCACCGCGCTCAGCCTGCCGACCTCGGTGATCGCCGCCTTCATCGCCGTCTGGCTGTGCGGCTTCACGCTGAACTTCATGACCCTGCTCGGCCTGTCGCTGGCGATCGGCGTGCTGATCGACGACGCCATCGTGGTGCGCGAGAACATCGTGCGGCACATGCAGATGGGCTCGGACCGCCGCACGGCGGCCCTCAACGGCACCGCCGAGATCGGCATGGCCGTCGCCGCGACGACCTTCTCGATCATCGCGGTGTTCATCCCGGTGGCCTTCATGCCGGGCATTTCGGGCGAATGGTTCCGTCCCTTCGCGCTGACGGTGACCTGCTCGGTGCTGGTCAGCCTGGGCATCTCCTTCACGCTCGACCCGATGCTGTCGGCCTTCTGGGGCGACCCGGCCGACCACCACACGGCCAAGAAGGGCTGGCTGGGCACCAAGCTGGACCGCTTCAACGCCTGGTTCGACCACCAGTCCGACCGCTACAGCCGGCTCATCGCCTGGGCGCTGCACCACCGCCGCTGGATGGGCGTGATCGCCCTGGCCACCTTCGTCGGCGCGCTGGCGGTGCAGGCCAAGTGGGGCGGCACCAGCTTCCTGCCGGCGGCCGACCGCAGCAACATCGCCGTCGACGTGCGCACGCCGCCGTCGAGCAGCGTCGAGTACGCCCGCCTGAAGATGGAGCGGGTGGCCGAACTGGCGCGCGCGATTCGCGAGACCAAGGACACCAACTCCAACATCAGCGCCGCCGGCGGCCGCGTGTATGTCGACATCGGCAAGCGCCAAACCCGCCAGCGCAGCGCCTTCGAGATCGCCGCCGAGCTGCGCGAGAAGCTCAGCCACCTGGTCGGCGCCGAGTATTCGGTGGTCGACGACCTGGGCAACGACGGCAAGCAGATCCAGATCGAATTCACCGGCCCCGATTCGCGCAAGCTGATGGAGCTGACCAACGGCTACATGGCCAAGCTGCGCCAGGTGCCGGGCGCGGTCGACGTCGGCCTGTCGCAGCAGGACCCGAAGAACGAGCTGCAAATTGAGCTCAACCGTGGCCTGGCCAACTCGATGGGCATCTCCGTCAACGACGCGGCGCAGGCCCTGCGCGTGGCCTTCGCCGGCGTCGAAGTGGGCGACTGGGTCGACCCGACGGGCGAGTCGCGCGACGTCGCCGTGCGCCTGCATCCGGACGACCGGGTCAGCGCCGAGAACATCGAGCGCCTGCCGATCGCCGTCAGCGGCAGCAACCAGATGGTGCCGCTCGACCAGATCGCCACCATCACCATGGGCAAGGGCCCGTCGACCATCGAGCACAAGAACGGCAAGCGCGTCGTCACCGTGTCGGCCAACGCCCAGGGCCGCTCGCCGGGCGAGGTCACCGGCGACGCGATGAAGCTGGCCAAGGCCATCGACTTCCCGCCCGGTTACGGCCTGGACCTGGGCGGCGACGGCAAGAACCAGAACGAGCTGTTCACCGAGATGGCGATCGCCCTGGTGATGGGCATCGGCCTGATGTATCTGATCCTGGTGATGCAGTTCGGCTCGTTCACGGCGCCGGTGGCGGTGATGTTGTCGTTGCCGCTGTCGCTGATCGGCGTGGTGCTGGCGCTGCTGATCACCAAGAGCACCTTGAACCTGATGAGTTTCATCGGCATCATCATGCTGATGGGCCTGGTGGCGAAGAACGCCATCCTGTTGCTCGACGCGGCCCGCAAGCGCGAGGAGGAAGGCTACAGCCGCGAGGATGCGCTGATGTACGCCGGCCGCATGCGCCTGCGGCCGATCCTGATGACCACCTTCGCGCTGATCGCCGGCATGTTCCCGGTCGCGCTGGGGCTGGGCGAGGGCGGCGAGTTCTACCGTCCGCTGGCGATCGCCATCATCGGCGGCACGATCACCTCGACCATCCTGACCCTGCTGGTGGTGCCGACCTTCTACGACAGCATCGAAATCGCCCGCGACCGCGCCCTGGCCAAGTTCCAGCGCCGCGCCGAACGCTGGCACGTGCTGCCGGCCTTCTTCCTGACCCTGGTCGAGGCGGTGCTGGCGCTGGTGCTGGTGCGCCTGGTCTACCGCCTGCTCAAGTGGGTGGTGTTGAAGCTGGCGGGTCGTGGCGGCCAGGGCCTGCCGCCGGGCGCCGCGCTGGGCGGCAAATGACGCCCTTGGGCTGACGCCGGCGCGGCGCGCCGCCATCGACCGCAACAGGCCCGCCTAGCGTACTAGCCGGGCCTGTTTTTTTTGCCGGCGCGGCTAGCGGCTTGCTAGCGCGGCGGGAAAACGCGGCGGCGGCGGCGTCGCGCCGCCGCCCCGGACGGCGCGCGGCGCGGTGCCGGCAAGCCCGTCGGCGTGTTTTTGCGCAGCATTTTCTATTTCTGGCTAGAACCATATTTAGTGTCCGCACTCTATTATCTTAGTTTATAGATGTAGTAAGCTGCTGGCCTCCAGCGCCGGTCTTGGCTCCGCCAGCCTGCGTCGCGACACTGGAATCAGACCACCTGGCGCACATAAGCCATTCATATAAAGTGAGACTAAATTGAAACAAAAATACCTGCCCCTGCTCGTCGCCGCCGCGCTGAGCGCCATGTCCGCCAGCGCGCTGGCTTCCGGTTACCGTTTCGGTTCGCAGAGCGTCACCGGCCAAGGCACGGCCGACGCCAACGCCGCCGAAGCCAACGACGCCTCGACCATCTTCTACAATCCGGCCGGCCTGTCGCGCCTGGACGGCATGCAGATCAACGCCGGCCTGACCGTCGTCGTGCCGCATTCGACCTTCAACGACAGCGGCTCGACCCGTTTCACCAAAGGTCCGACCGGCGGCACCGGCACCAAGGACTACGCGCCTGAATCGGTGACCGCGCCGTCGCTGTACTTCAGCAAGAAGCTGAACGACCAGTGGACCCTGGGCATGGGCATGTTCGTGCCTTACGGCGCCAAGCTGAACTACGGTAGCAGCTGGACCGGCCGCTACGCGCTGGACAACATCAAATTGGAAGCGATCGCGCTGAACCCGTCGGCCTCGTTCAAACTGAACGAACACCACGCCTTCGGCTTCGGCGTCACCGCCGAGCACATGAAGGCCGAGCTGGGCCAGGCCGTCGACGTGCAGGGTTCCGTCATCGCGCTGGCCGGCACGCCGACCGGCACCTTGCTGGGCCAGCAGATCGCCGCGCTGGGCGGCAATCCCGCCGTGCTGCGCCAGCCGATCAAGGATGGCCGCGCCGAGAACAACGGCAAGGACTGGGGCTACGGCTTCAACCTGGGTTATATGTTCACGCTGGACCAGGCGACCCGCTTCGGCATCGCCTACCGTTCGTCGATCGTGCACAAGCTGAAGGGCGACACCACCTGGGACTTCACCGGCATCACCACCGACGCGATCACCAACACCGTGCTGGCCAAGGCTTCGCGCAAGGTCAACTCGGCCGCGCTGGTGCAACTGCGCACGCCGGAAACCCTGTCGGTCAACGCCTTCCACCAGTTCGACCCGAAATGGGCCGGCATGGCTGACGTGACCTGGACCCGCACTTCGCGCATGAGCGACCTGCACATCGAGTTCCCCGGCACCACCGAGGGCGACGAGGTGATCCGCCAGAACTGGAAGAACACCGTGCGTGTCTCGCTGGGCGGCACCTACAAGTACAACGACGCGCTGACCCTGCGCAGCGGCGTGGCCTACGACCAGGCGCCGGTGGCGAGCGACGAGCTGCGCCATCCAGCGCTGCCGGACAGCGACCGCGTGCAACTGTCGTTCGGCGCCAGCTACAAGCTGAACAACCGCTCGACCATCGACCTGGCCTACAGCTACCTGAACTTCAAGGACGCGCGTACCAACTACACCAACAACTGCAATCCGCTGGCCACCACCTGCACCGGCAACGGCGAGACCACCCGTGGCGTCTACCAGACCCACCTGCAATTGCTGGGCGTGGCGTACAACTACCAGTTCTGATCGGTTTTCCGGTCTGATCCAAAAAAGGGCCCGCGGGCCCTTTTTTCACGTCTGGCGCCGGCGCGCGCGGCCGCCACGGGTGCTTATTTGACCCGACTCCGTGACCGTATCATTCGGCCCGACTATTCGGGCCTATTTGCCGTTGGCCGGCGGCGCGGGGGTCTTGTCGTCCACCGGCGGCGAGGCGGGCGGCGCGGTTGGCGTGTCGGGTGCCGGTGCCGTCGTCTCCGGAGCCGGGATCGGCGTGGCCGGCGTCACGTTGTTGCCGGGTGTGGCCGTGGGCGTGTTGTTGTTGGGGACGGCGTTGGCCGGCACCTCGTCGGTGGAGCGGTTGCGGCAACCGCCCAGCAGTGCGGCCAGCAGGGCGGCGCCGAGCAGGAGGGTGGAAGTGCGGGGGAGGGAAGACATGGTTGTTTCCTTTCGCTAGGCAATGGGTGGGGCCGCGCGCCTTGGCGGCGTGCGGCTAGGAATGCCCATGCTAGGCGAAAAGAAAAAAATGTGGCGCGGAAATGCCCGTGCTTGCCACCGCGTCCGGCCGCGCGCCCGCGAGAGCGGGCGGCCGGGCGGCCGTGAGAGAGAGGGAGGGCGGCCGGGCGGCCGTGAGAGAGAGGGCGCCCGGGCGGCCGGGCGCGCGGCGCTCAGGCGGCGCGGCTGGCGTCGCCCTCGCTGTCGACGCTCAGCTCGGCGTCGGCGTTGAACACCGCCATGTCGGTCTCGCCCAGCGCGCGGCTGGTCAGGGTGCCGGCGGTGATCGAGCCGCTGACGTTGAGGGCGGTGCGGCCCATGTCGATCAGCGGTTCGATCGAGATCAGCAGGCCGGCCAGGGCCACCGGCAGGTCCAGCGCCGACAGCACGATCAGCGCGGCGAAGGTGGCGCCGCCGCCGACGCCGGCCACGCCGACCGAGCCGATGGTCACGATGGCCAGCAGCGGGCCGATGAAGGCCAGGGTGAACGGGTCGACGCCGACGGTGGGCGCGATCATCACCGCCAGCATGGCCGGATAGATGCCGGCGCAGCCGTTCTGGCCGATGGTCGAGCCGAACGAGGCGGCGAAGTTGGCGATGCCCTCGGGCGTGCCGAGGCGCTGGGTCTGGGTCTGCACGCTGAGCGGAATCGAGCCGGCGCTGGTGCGCGAGGTGAAGGCGAAGCTGAGCACCGGCAGGATCTTCTTGAGGTAGCGCAGCGGGTTCAGGCCGGCGCCGGCGATCAGCGCCAGGTGCACGCCGAACATCAGCGCCAGCGCGCTGTAGGAGGCCAGCACGAAGCTGATCAGCTTGAGGATGTCGGCGTAGCTCGAACTCGACACCACCTGGGCCATCAGGGCGAACACGCCGTAGGGGGTGAGCCGCAGCACCAGCGTGACGATGCGCATGACGATGGCGTGGGCGACCTTGACGAACTGTTCGAACGAGGCGAACACGGCCGGTTGCTTGGCGTGGATGCCGGTGGCGGCGACGCCGATGAACAGCGAGAAGATCACCACCGCGATGGTCGAGGTTTTGCGTCCGCCGGTCAGGTCGAGGAAGGGGTTGGCCGGGATGAAGCTGAGCAGCATGCCGGGCAGCGAGATCGCCTTGGCGGTCGCCACCGAGCCCTGCAGATAGGTGCCGCGCGCCACCTCGGCGGCGCTGGCGGTCAGGCCGACGGCGGTCAGCCCGAACAGCTTGGCCATCAGGATGCCGATGCCGGCCGCCACCAGCGTGGTCAGCATCAAGGTGCCGATGGTCAGCGCGCTGATCTTGCCCAGCGAGCGGGCGTTCTTCAATTTGAGCACGGCCGAGATGATCGACACCATGATCAGCGGCATGATGACCATCTGCAACAGCTTGACATAGCCGCTGCCGACGATGTCGAGGTACTCGCCGGTGGCGGCCAGCACCGGCGCGCCGGCGCCGTAGACCGCCTGCAGCCCCGCGCCGAGCACGATGCCCAGGCCCAGGCCGCTGAACACGCGCACGGAGAACGAGGCGTGGCGCCGCTGCTGGCGGTAGAGGAAGGCGAGGACGGCCAGCGCGGCCAGCAGGTTGAGGATTACATTGATTGCCATGGGCGGCCCTGGTGAATATTGTTGTTTAAATTATACGCTCGGCGCGATGGCGCCGGCCGGCGGCGGTCGGGCATTTTATCGCCTATCGGGCGGCCGTGCACGGCGCCGGCGGCGGCCTCCACTGTACTGCGCGGCGGCGCGCCCGCCAACGGCGCGCCGTGGAATATTTCCGCATATGGATATCCGGCCGCGCTATATCGGCGCGACCAGGGGCCGGCGGCCGGCGACCAGCGGCCGGCGACTGGCCGCCGCCGCCTTGCTTGTCGAGCAATTGTTGCGGGAATACCAGCAAGGCTGCGCCCGAGCGGGGAAGTCGGCTTATAATTCCGGCAAGTCGCGACCGCGTCGCGATCCTCCCTATCCCTGATCGATGGAAGCCCAGATGAAAGCATTGTTCGTCCTGATGTTCGTATCGAGCGCGGCCCTGGCCGACGACGGCGCGCTGCTGCGTTGCCGCGCTTTGGCCGACGGCCCGGCCCGCCTGTCCTGCTATGACGCCATTCCGGCCACGTTGCCGCCGCCGGGCGGGCAGCCGCTCCAGGCCGGCCAAGCTGCGCCGTCCGGTCAGGCCGCGCCGGCCGCCGCCGCGCCGTACGCGCCGCAGTACGCGCCCAGCCGCGAGCAATTGGAGCAGGCCTTCGGCAAGGAGCCGCCGGCGCTGCAGCCGCTGCGCTTGGCCTCGCTGGACAGCCACATCGTCGGCAGCTTCGACGGCTGGGTCGCCAACCAGACGATCCGGCTGGCCAACGGCCAGCTCTGGCGCGTGGTCGACGGCAGCGACGACGTGCTCGATGCGCAGAATCCCAAGGTGACCTTGCAGCGCGGCCTGCTCGGCGCGATCTACCTCGACATCGACGGCGCCCACCGCCGGCCGCGCGTGCAACGCCTGCAGTAGCACAATAGCGCCGCTGCCGCTGCTGTTGCCGCTGCGGCTATTAATGCTGTTGCCGCCGCGCAGCGACTCAGGTCGCCGCGCAGTGGTTTAGGCCGCCGGCGCCGGCAGCCAGATGTCGAAGCAGGTGTCGCCGGCGCCGTCGGGCGCCAGCCGGTAGGGGAAGCCGTGGCGGTTCAGCACCTCGCGGACGAACAGCAGGCCGATGCCCTGGCCACCTTTTTTGGTGGTGAAGAAGGGCGCGAACAGTTGGTGCGGTGGCACGTCGCCCAGGCGCCGGCCGGAGTCGCTGATCGCCAGGCGCAGCCCGCCGGCCTCGCGCAGCAGCGCCAGCTCGATGCGCGGCGGAATGGCGGCGGCGCGCGATTGCCCGCTTGCGCGCGGCACTGTCCGGAACCGGACAGGGGGAAGGGATGGACATGGACGCGAAACCAAGCCAGCGGCGTCAATCCGGGGTCGGACCCGGCGGGTCCGACCC
>NZ_JAEMNU010000006.1:45592-65422 GCF_016461825.1 Rugamonas violacea
CGCCCCCCCCCCCGGCTCTTTGCCCTGGGGTTGGGCGGCATCCCGGCGCCTCGGCGCCCGTGCGGCGAAAGCCTTAGCGCAGCGTCTCCGTCAGCACGCGGCCTTCGGCGGCGGCCGGCGGCCGCACGCGCAGCAGGTGGGCCAGCGTCGGCGCGATGTCGACCACCTCGGCGTACTGGCCGTAGGCGCCCGGCTTGATCCACTGCTTGCCCATGATGATCAGCGGCACGTTGGTGTCGTAGGCGTAGGGCGAGCCGTGCGAGGTGCCGCTGCCGCCGGTGCCGAAGTACCAGTAGGGCTTGGTGACCACCATCAGGTCGCCGGAGATCTGGCGGTGCCAGGCGCGCCGCATGAGCATGCCCATGCGCGTCTCGCCGGCGCCGTTGCTCTCCAGCTGGCTGCGGGTGTAGACCTGGGCGATGCCCTTGCTGTCGAGCAGGAAGCTGGCGGCGGCGTTCTCCACCTCCTCGCGCTTCAGGCCGGCCTTCTCCAGCGCGGCCTGGTCCAGGTGCAGATTCGGCAGCGACCAGCTGCCGACCAGCTTGCCGGCCTTGAACTTGCCGTCCAGGTGGGTGTTCAGCGCCGCCACCATCTGCTCGCCGTCGACCCGCTGCGAGTCGATGTGCTGGGTCTGCGAGAACTCCGGCGTGTTGGGGAAGCCATGGTCGGCGGTCAGCACCACGACCACGTTGTCCATGCCGACGCGCTGGTCGAGGTAGCCGAAGAAGCTGGCCAGCATGCGGTCCAGGCGCTGCAGATGGTCGTGCGACATCTTGCTTTCCGGGCCGAAGGCGTGGTTGACGTAGTCGTGCGCCGACAGGCTGACGCCGAGCAGGTCGGGCACGCCGGCCGGATTGTTGCCCAGGTTTTCGCCGGCCACGGCGGCGCGGGCGAAGTCCAGGGTCAGCTCGTCGAGGAAGGGGCTGCCCTTCAGCCGCCCGTAGTAGTCGGCGTCGAGCTGGCCGCTGTCGCTGTAGTAGGAGAAGGGGAAGCGGGTGGCCACGCCCGGCTTGGCCTGGGTCAGTTCCTCGCTGGCGTCGCCGGCGTAGGCGGCGTCGGCCAGCAGCGGGCGCCAGGTCTTGCCGTAGTAGCGGTCCTGCGGCTTGCCGGCCTGGTAGCGCTGCACCCATTCCGGATGCGACTGCATGTAGTAGTTGCTGCTGGCGAAGTTGCCGGTCTTGTCCATGTACATGTAGGCGGTGCCGGTCTTGCCACCGAGCAGGATCGCGCCCCGGTCCTTGCCCGACACGGCGACCACCTTGGCGCGGTTGCCGCTGGCGTAGCGCAACTGGTCGCCCAGCGTGTCGACGCGCAGCTTGGTCGGCGCGGTGCCGTCGTGGGCCTTGGTTTCTTCGCCGATGTAGTTGTACTTGCTGTCTTCCGTGCAGTAGATTTGTTCGTGCGTGACGGGATCGATCCAGTTGTTGCCGATCACGCCGTGCTGGTAAGGGTAGGCGCCGGACAGCACGGCGGCGTGGCCGATGGCGGTGACGGTGATGCCGTGGGCCTGGTGGGCGTTGCTGAACCAGGCGCCCTGGTCGAGCAGGCGGCGCAGGCCGCCCTGGCCGAACTGGTCGCGGTAGCGCACCACCTGTTCTTGCGGCAGGCCGTCGACCACCAGCACCAGGATCAGTTTCGGTTGCGCGGCGGCGCTGCTGGCCGGCTTGGTGTCGGCGGCGGTGCTGGCGGCGTTGGCGCTGCCCATGCAGGAGGCCAGCATCAGGGCGCTCAGCAGGTGTTGCGGGACGGGGAGTTTCCGGGTCATATGCACTTTTGATTGGGTGAAATTTTGGCAGGCCCAAGTGTAGCGCAGGATGGTGACAGGCGCATGACAGGTGCCGGGCAGGGGCGTGCCGGCGCCGCCGCCGCATGGCGGCTGGCGGAGAGGCGGGGTGGTGCGGCGTTGCGCTGCGCTGTGGGCTAGTAGATTTCCGGCACCAGGATTTCCTGCGGCACCGGCTGGCGTTCGTAGTCGTCGTGGCGCTCGCGTTGCGGCAGGTCGATGCTGCTGCGCGCCACCTCCTCGTAGGGCATCTGCTGCAGCAGGTGGTGGATGCAGTTGAGGCGGGCGCGCTTCTTGTCGACCGCCTGCACCACCCACCACGGCGCCTCGGGGATGTGGGTGCGTTCGAGCATGATCTCCTTGGCCTTGGTGTACTCCTCCCAGCGGCGGCGCGACTCCAGGTCCATCGGGCTGAGCTTCCATTGCTTGAGCGGATCGTGGATGCGGCCGAGGAAGCGCAGGTGCTGCTCCTCGTCGGAGATGGAGAACCAGTACTTGACCAGCTGGATGCCCGAGCTCACCAGCATGCGCTCGAACTCGGGTACGGTGCGGAAGAACTCCTCGTACTGCTCGTCGGTGCAGAAGTTCATCACCCGTTCGACGCCGGCGCGGTTGTACCAGCTGCGGTCGAACAGCACGATCTCGCCGGCGGCCGGCAGGTGCGACACATAGCGCTGGAAGTACCACTGCGTGCGCTCGCGGTCGTTGGGGGCGGGCAGGGCGGCGACGCGGCAGACGCGCGGATTGAGGCGCTGGGTGATGCGTTTGATGACGCCACCCTTGCCGGCGGCGTCGCGGCCCTCGAACAGGATCACCACCTTGTGGCCGGTGGCGACCACCCAGTCCTGCAGCTTGACCAGCTCGCCCTGCAGGCGGAACAGCTCGCGGAAGTAGGCGCGGCGGGCCTCCTTGTCGGCCTCGCTGCGGCCGCCGGCCGGGTCGGCGTAGGCGTCCTCCAGGCGGTCCTCGAACTCCAGCTCAAGCTCCTCGTCGTAGCTGTCGGCGATGTCGCGGTGGATGCGGCTGAGTATTTCCTGGTCTTGCAAGTTCACGGTGGCGTCCTTCGATGGGTGGTCGGCTGTCAGGCGGCCGCGCAGCCGGCCTGGATATGGCAGCAAATCTACCCTGAAAATGTGACCGACCAGTGACATCGCCGCGCCATGCCGCATTCACCGTGATGCTGGCGCCCGCGCGGCGGCTGCTTGGACGGCTTGGGCGGCGACGCGCAGGCTAGATCGCGGCGGCGGCGGCGGCGGCGGCGTCGTCGTCGTCGTCGTCATCGTCGTCGAGCCAGCGCAGGCGGCCGTGCGCCGACTCGCTCAGCCGCGCGCACATGGCTGCGGCCGCGTCGTCGGGCAGGCTGAACTCCAGTGTCACCTCGGCGTCGTGCGCCACCTGGTGCAGCGTCGCGCCGGCCAGCTCGATCTCGTGGCGCAGCAGGCCCTCCAGCGCGTAGGGCACGGCGCAGCGCAGCCGGCGCAGGCGGACGATGGCGACCTTCTGCGTGGCCAGCAGGGCCTGGGCGACGCCGTCGGTGTAGGCGCGCACCAGGCCGCCGGCGCCCAGCTTGACGCCGCCGAAATAGCGCACCACCGTCGCCAGCACACCCTCCAGGTCCTGGTGGCGCAGCACGTCGAGCATGGGCCGGCCGGCCGTGCCGCTCGGTTCGCCGTCGTCGACCGCCGCCGACTGGCCGCCGGCCAGCAAGGCCCAGCAGACGTGGGCCGCGCCGGGGTGCTCGGCGCGCAATCCGGCGACCACCTTCTGCGCGGCGGCGCGGTCGCTCACCGCTTGCACGCAGGCGATGAAGCGGCTCTTCTTGATCAGCAATTCGCTGTGGCCGGCGGCGGTGATTGTGTGGGGCATGAGGGAAATCGTCGCGCTGGTTGAATGGGTCGTGGCGGGCGGGCTGGGCCGGGCCGCTATTGTATCCGTCCGTCCCGCTCCGTGCCGGCGCGCCGGAGTTGCCGCAATTCATGATCTTGTTGTAAATATGAAAACGTTACAAAGTGCGCTTATGTGCGGCGGAAAACTGCCTACCCTTGTGCTTCGACTAATTTCAGACGGAGAGAATATGGATTACAACGCGACACGAGAAGCCCTGCAACATCCCGAAGCCCAGGCGACCATCTTCGGCGGCGGCGGCCGCCACAACCTGCTGCCGACGGCCTTGTGCGCCGAGTTGTCGCGCCTTGCCTACATCCGTTTCGAGCACGGCGACGCCGAGCAGGCCGCGCTGCAACAGGCGCTGACGCTGGGCGGGCTGGGCCAGGTGCACACCTTCTCGACGCGGCGCAGCGGCACCCAGGGTTTCGCCGTTCTCTCGTCGGACGGCCAGGACGCCTACGTGGTGTTCCGTGGCACGCAGATGGACGACCCGACCGACATCGGCACCGACCTCGACGCGCGCCTGCACGCCTGGCCGCAGGGCGGCAAGGTGCATACCGGCTTCTTCAACGCGCTCGATAGCATCTGGGACGCCGTGCGCGGCTGGCTGGACGCCAACCCGGCGACGCGGCTGTGGTTTACCGGACACAGCCTGGGCGCCGCGCTGGCCACCCTGGCCGCCTCGCGCGCCGGCCGCGGCGACGCGCGGCTGGTGACCTTCGGCTCGCCGCGCGTGGGCGACCACGAGTTCGCCGCCACCTTCCAGCCGCAGCAGGTCGAGCGCTATGTCAACTGCTGCGACGTGGTGGTGTTCATGCCACCCGACGTCGGCCTGGGCTACGCGCATATCGACCAGCAGTCCTACATCGACCATGCCGGCGAGCTGCACACCGTTCCGCCGGCCGCCGACGCCATCGAGCGCGACCGCGTGTCGGCGCGCATGCACTACCTGCTCGACCAGGCCTGGCGGCGTAACAACGTCGGCGTGCGCGACCTGGCCGACCACTCGCCGATTAACTACGTGCGCGCCTTCGTGGACTGAGCGGGCAAACAGCCCGGGCGAATCGGCCGGCGTAGTTATCTGCGCGGGATCGCCGCCGGCAAGGCGCTCATCCGTGGCGCCTTCGGTGCCGGCGGCTTCGTCAAGGCGCCCGAAGAATAACCGGCGCCGCTGTGCTTCAGACGGAAGACGCTGACGGTCTGCGCCATCAGGCGCGCTTGTTCCTGCAGGCTCTCCGCCGCCGCAGCGGCTTGCTCGACCAGCGCCGCGTTCTGCTGCGTGATCGAATCCATCTGCGTGATCGCCTGATTGACTTCGGTGATGCCGGCGCTTTGCTCCAGGCTGGCCGAGCTGATCTCGGTCATGATGCCGGCCACCTTTTGCACCGACGACACGATCAGGGTCATGGTTCGGCCCGCATCGTCGACCAGTTTGCTGCCGGCATCGACCCGCTCCACGGAATCGCCGATCAAGGTCTTGATTTCCTTGGCCGCCGCCGCACTGCGTTGTGCCAGGTTACGCACTTCCGCCGCGACAACAGCGAAACCGCGGCCTTGTTCCCCCGCGCGCGCCGCCTCCACCGCCGCATTGAGGGCCAGGATATTGGTCTGGAAGGCAATCCCATCGATGACGCCGATGATGTCGACAATCTTGCTCGAACTTTGCTTGATTGCGCCCATCGTGTTGACCACCTGGGCCACCACATCGCCGCCCTGCACGGCAATGGACGAGGCGGTGGCGGCCAGATCGTTGGCTTGACGGGCGTTGCTGGCGTTCTGGGTGACGGTGTGGGTCAGCTCCTCCATCGAACTGGCGGTCTCCTCCAGCGAACTGGCTTGCGATTCGGTCCGCGAGGACAAGTCGGCATTGCCCAGCGCGATCTCGTCGGTGGACAGCGTCATTTCATTGGCGCTGGCGCGAATGTTGCCGATCATCTGGGCCAGGTTCGTGTTGATGGTACTCACCGCCTGCATCAACTGGCCGATTTCGTCATCGCGGCCGACGTCGATCTCGGCAGTCAAGTCGCCCCCGGCGATCTTGCGGGCCGACTGGACAACGCTGTCGAGATTGCTTTTGATGTGGCGATAGATCATGGTGAGCGACAGCAGGGAAACGCCGACCGACACGAGCAGCAAGACGAAGGCGATGGTGAACGAGGCTTCCGCGCCGGCGGTCGCGTTGTTCACGGCATCGGTCGTGCGCGCGTCCAACAGGGCCAGGAACTCGTTCACCGGCCGCATGATCTTGGCCTTGTTCTTGTGATAATCCTCGTCGTGCATGATCTTGCGCGCGAGTTCCAGGTCGGGCGGCCCGGTCTTGGTGAATTTGCCGCTGCCGTCGTCGAACAAGCCCTTGACCGCGTTCATGGCGATCACTTCGGTTTTGACCAGGGCGTCGGAATTGGCCTGTGCTTCATGCAGTTTGCCGAATTCCTTTTCGGTGAAGCCGGCGTCTTTCATCAAGTCGGCCAGCGCGACCGTGGCGCCGTCCGCGGTGGGCTGGTCCACGCCGGCGGCCACGAAGTCCCAGTAGATGCGCTCGTAGTGAAGCGGGCGCGGCTTCTTGCCGTTGCGGATGTCGAGGATATCCATGTACTGCTTCTCATACTTCGGATTGGTCGACACCACATAAGTGCGGGCCAGCCGCGTCAGGTCGTCCGAACTCTGACGCAATTCGTCGGCCAGCAAATACGACTGATAGCGCGTGCGATTGGCTTGGATCGAGTCGGCTTGCTTGGCCGACACTCGAAACAGCGCGAACAGGCTGAGTCCGGACAAGGTCAGACTGATGAGGAAAACGGCAAGAAAGATATTTTTGATTGACAGTTTGGCACTCATGATCTGCTTTCATTCGTTAAGCGGGGATCAGGCTTTGTATATCTGTATTTCCGGTCAGTTGATTATGGCAGAACGCCGGCTCGACTGATTTTCACATGGCGAAGCGGTCCTTCGGGCTGCATATGCCGTCGCCGCAAGGAGCATTCATCTCCCTGTTCCACCATGATAGTCCCGACACCGGCGCGCTGGTTGGGAGTATTTGAAGGTCTTGCCTTGCCGTAACGATGGACGACCCCCGCCCAGGCTGCGCTACGGCGGGCGTCGCTGTGTGCCCCCGGCTTGTCGCGACGGGCGGATCGTTGTTGTAGTTGGGACACAGATGGCTGTCGCTTGGCGGATTGTGGCCGCCCTCCGCATGCACTTGAAAGCCCCTCGTGAACAAAGTTAGGTGTCCTTTTCCAACTATTTTTCGGCGCAGGAATCGCGCAAAATAAGGACTGACATCTTCTTTTGGGCGGGGCGGGATGATGGATCTGAACAGCAGTTCGCAATCGCAGCATTGCCAGAAAATCGACACACTGCGCTGTGTCGAAGAAAGCCTTGGCGCGACGATACGCATGCTTGAACACGGTCAAGATCGCCTGGAGATCGCCCGCCAGTTGCAAGCGCTTGAGAAAACCCTGCAGTCAATGAAGCGGGGATTAATCAGTGAACATAGAGCCTTGCACCCTATGCCATGGGACCTCTAGATTGCCCGTCCGGCAACGGCCCGGCCGATAGCGCTTGATGGCCGGTGTTGAAACATCCGCCATAACTTGGGGTAAAAATGAACAACGATAATGAGCAGCAGGAATATCAGGTCTTGGTGAATCACGAAGAGCAATATTCCCTCTGGCCGGCCACGCTGGCCATTCCGGCCGGATGGTCGGGCGGACATTGCACGGGCAGCAAGGAACAGTGTTTGGCCCATATCGATGAGGTATGGACCGACATGCGGCCATTGTCCTTGCGCCAGGCCATGGACCGTGAGGCGAGTCCCTATGCAGCGGCTCCCTGAGCAGGCCGCCGGCACCGCCGTCGCTCCGCCCGAGGCCGGCACGCCGCCTCGGGAGCTGCCGGAGTATCTGCGCGCCGCCGGCCTAGGTGGTGTTGCCGAAGAGCTGGCGCCGGTTCAGTGCGCCGAGCTGTGGGACGAGGACGGCCGCCGCCATGTGCTCTACAAACTGGGCCAGCCCTCCCTGCCGAAACTGGTCTTGCTGCCGCCGTATGGCGTCAGCTACTTGCTGCTCGCCAGGTTGGCCGCGCTGCTGGCCCAACGGTTTCACGTCCTGTCCTGGGAATCGACCGGCTGTCCGGACAGCTCGTCGCCGTTGCATGAGAGCGATCTCACGCTGGCCCGGCAAAGCGCCTTGTTCCAGCGTATCTTGCAGCAGGAAGGGTTCCAGCAATTCCATTTTGTCGGCTGGTGCCAGGCGGCCCAACTGGCGGTGCATGCCGTGGCCAGCGGCGCCGTCGCGCCGGCGAGCATGAGCTGGATCGCACCCGCCGGCCTCGGCTGCGCAATCGTGCAATCCGACTTCGACCGCTGCGCCTTGCCGATTTACCTCGACATCGAACGCGGCGGCGCGGCCCTCGCCGGCAAACTCGGCGTCATACTCGACAAGCACCGCAGCGCGCCGTTCTGCCCGGCCAATGCGGCGGAGAAGCTGACCATGCTGCATCTGGGCGATGCCGCGCTGACGCACCGGTTTTCGCGTTACATGCTGGCCTATGCGCGCAACCAGCCCGAGGTCCATGCCCTGCTGGGGGCCGCCCTGGCCAGCTGCCCGACCCTGGCCATCCATTGCAAAGACGATACCTACAGCCACTTTTCCGAATCCGTCCAGCTCGCCAAACACCACCCCCGGGTCGAGTTGAAGCTGCTGCCCAAGGGCGGTCACCTGCAACTATTTAACGACCCGGCAATCCTGGCATCACTCATCACGCAATTCATCGACAGCAGGAGCGCCGCCGCGCCCGTGCCGGCGCTGGACTTCGCCACGGGATAAGCATGAACGCGATTCCAAACAACATCGGCCTGGAGGCCAAGGCGCCGCTGGCGCGCCAGCTAGGCGCCTATCAACAGCAGTTCCGCCGCTGGTGGGCGCTGCGCGGTCCGGGCGAGTTTCTCGACCAGCCCATGCAACTGCGCCAGCCCACGGGGCAAGTGCAAGGCAACGGTTGGGCCGAGTACCGCACCATGACGCCGAACCAGTACTGCTGGGGCTTGTTCACCGCGCCCACCGGGCAGGATACGATCGCTTTCGGCCAGCACCGTGGCGCCCCGCTGTGGGAGAGCGTCCCGGCGGAGTACCGCGTCCTGCTGCTCGAACATATACGGGTGCAGGGCGATGTCGAAAACGCCGCCATCGAACAAAGCCGCACGTTGACCGGCAGCGTGCCGAGCCAATTGGAGCTCAACAACCTGTTCCAGTTCTACCTTGAGGAAGGCCGCCATACCTGGGCCATGGTGCATCTGCTCATCGAATATTTCGGACATGACGGCACGGTCGAGGCCGAGGCCTTGCTCGAACGTGTTTCGGGCGACGCGCATCAGCCGCGCCTGCTCGATGCCTTTAATCTGCAGACGGACGACTGGCTGTCGCACTTCATGTGGTGCTTCCTGGCC
Source organism: Rugamonas violacea (assembly GCF_016461825.1). Lineage (GTDB taxonomy): Bacteria > Pseudomonadota > Gammaproteobacteria > Burkholderiales > Burkholderiaceae_D > Rugamonas. The sequence goes on from NZ_JAEMNU010000006.1 coordinate 54,709, forward strand.
GACAGGGTCGGCAAGTACCAGATCCAGGCGGTCACGCAGTGCGCCTTCGCGCCCCTGGCACGCTCGGCCAAATTCATGATGTTCGAAGAGCCGCTGCACATCGGTTTCGGCGCGGCGGGCTTGGAGCGCATCCTGTGCCGCAGTGCCGAGGCGACCCTGCGCGCCGACAGCCACGACATCTTCGACGCCGGCGCGATTCCCTTGCCGCTGTTTCAGAAATACCTCAATTTTTGGGTGTCGCGCATCTTCGACCTGTTCGGCAACGACAGCTCGCGCCGCGCCCACGACCTGTACCAGGGCGGCATCCGGATCGCCCGTCACTTCGACGACTACCAGCATATGCCGGTCACCCTCGACGTGCGTGCCGGCGCCGGCGTGCGGCAGGAAGAGGTGGCGCCCGAGTGGGCAATGAATGCCATCATGCGCCGCCAATACATGGCCGAAGTCGCCAAACTGATCGAGCGCTGGAACGTTCAGCTGGCGCGCCTGGAAACCGGCATCGCGCTGTACCTGCCGCACGAGCGCTTCAACCGGGTGTTTGGGCCATGCAAGGGTTTGTTGTACGATGTCGACGGCAGCGCGCTCGGCCCCGATGCGGCCGCACAGGTCGGCGCGCGCTTGCCCACGGCGGCCGAGCTGGCCCGCGTGCAGGCGCTCATGCGGCGCGAACTGCGCCCGGAGCGGTTCGCCTCATGGATCGCGCCGGCCGGCGCCACGCTGACCGCGCTGGCCGACGCGTTCATCGCCGAGCACAGTCCCAAATGCGGCCCGCGCGCCTAGCTCGCGCGCGGCCCCGTTCTCGTCCAACCATGGAGGACCATTTATGACTACTGCAGTAAGTATTGAGCCGCATGAGCCGCATGAGCCGCGTGCCGGCGTTCGCACGGACAGCCATGGCTTGCCCCACGGCGTGCCCCATGTCGGCTGCGTGCGCATCAGCGTCGATGACGCCGCCGGCGCGCCGATCGCGCTGTCGCTGCTGTATCCCACCGACGCGGCGCCCGCGCCGGTGCGCTTCGGACCCTACACGCTGGAGGTGGCGCTAAACGCCGCCGTACGCGAGGGCCGTTATCCGCTGGTGATGATCTCGCACGGCACGCGCAGTTCGCCGATGGTGTTCCGCAGCCTCGCGCAATTCCTCGCCGGCCAGGGCTTCATTGTCGGCCTGCTCGAACATCCCTTCGATTGCGTGGCGAACGCCTCGCAACAATATTCGTACGAGAACCTGGTCAACCGGCCGCGGCAGATCGACCTGGCGATCGACGGCGCGCTGGCAGTGCCCGGCATCGGCGCGGCGATCCGGCCCGAGCAGATCAGCCTGATTGGTCATTCGGTCGGCGCCTATGCGGTGCTGGCCGCCGCTGGCGCCGCGCCGGACACGTCGGCCTTCGTCGAGTTCTGCCATGCGCCGGAAAACCTGGCCACGCCGGACTGGACCGCGCTGGTGCGGCAGCGCGGCATGCCGTCCGGGCCGGTCGCGTTGGCGCCGCGCTGGCGGCACCGCATCGCCGCGCTGGTGCTGCTGGCGCCCGACCTGAGCATGTACCGCCACCCCGGCGCGCTCGACCAGCTCAGCGCGGCGCTGCTGGTGATGGTCGCCGAGCACGACTTGTGGGCGCAGGAGTCGCTCGACCTGCTCAAGGCCGGCGCGCCGCCGGCGCTGGCGGTCGAGGCGAGGATGATCGCCAACGCCGGGCACTACAGCTTCATCAGCCAGTTCCCCGAGGCCATACGCGGCCACGTCGGCGACGCCGGGCGCGACCCGCAGGGTTTCGACCGCGCCGCCTTCCTGGCCACCCTGGAACGCGACGTGTTGGCGTTCCTGCGCGCCCATGCGCTGGCGTCGCCAGCCTGAGCGGCCGCGCCATCATGACAAACCATGCCTGGATAGGCCTGATGAATCTGCCCGACAGCCTGCGCTCGGTGCAGTTGAACCTGTTTCAGAAAATCCTGCTGACCACCGACGGTTCCGTGACCAAACTGTTGTCGCTGTACACCGGTGAAGCGATCTCGGCGCGCCGGATCGAACAGTCGGTGCGCAGCGGCGGCGCGCCGGCCGCGCTGGTCTGTCCCAGCGACGCCCCTTTGTTGCACCGTAAGATCATGCTCGCCGACGGACAGCGCAACCTGGTTTTTGCCGAGTCGGTGTTTATTGTCGAGCGCCTGTCGCCGAGCGTCCAGCGCCGGCTGCACGACTCCGACACGCCGATCGGCTCGCTGTGGGACCTCGAACGCAGCGAGATCTACCGTGAAATCATCGACATCCACGCCGGAGCGCATCCCACCACCGCCGGCCATTTCGGCCTGCCGGCGGATACCCCGATGATGTCGCGCACCTATCTGTTGCAGCAGCATGCCGCTCCGCTCGGCATCATTACCGAGCGCTTCCCCGCCGACAGCTTTAATGCCTGACATCGGCTGACACCAGCTGACACCAGCTGACACCGGCCGATGCCGGCGTGGCCCACGCCACGCCGCCATCGGCCGAATTATTTCTCGATCAGCACATCGTCGATGAACAAGGCATCCAGGCCGCTGGTGAAAAACACCGCCAAGGCGTCCTCGACCGAATGGGCGATCGGCTTGCCCATCACATTGAAGCTCGTGTTCAGCACCAGGGGAATATCGGTCAGCCGGTGAAATTCGCTGATCAGCGCATGGTAGCGCGGATTCCACTGTTGCCGCACGCTCTGCAGGCGCCCGGTGCCGTCGTGGTGCACCACCCCCGGCACGCGCGCCACGGCGGAGGGGCGGAACTTCAAGGTGCGTTCCATGTAGGGCGACAGCTGGTAATCCTCGAAGTAGGCCGGGCCGTGTTCGTGCAGGATGGACGGCGCGAAGGGACGGAATTCCTCACGAAACTTGACCCGCGCGTTGATCGTATCCTTGACCGCGGACGAGCGCGGATCGGCCAGGATCGAACGGTTGCCCAGGGCGCGTGGCCCGAATTCGGCGCGCCCCTGTACCCAGCCGATGATTTTCCCCTCCGCCAGAAGCCGCGCGGCCTGCTGCGGCGCATCGCCGGCGCACCTGCGCAGGCCGGCCAGGCGGCCGAAGCGCTCGACATTGTGCAAAATCTCCGGGTCCATCTGCGAGCCCAGGTAGGGCGAGACGAAGCCGGCCGCCGTATCGCCCGGATGGTCCTCGCGGTAGGCCAGCAAGGCCGCGCCGATGGCGTTGCCGTCGTCGCCGGGCGCGGCAAAGACGTGCAAGTTGCTAAACGGCGTGTTGGCCAAGATCTTGCCGTTGGCCGAAGAGTTCAAGCCGCAGCCGCCGCCCAGCACCAGGTTGTCCGAGCCCCCCAGGCCGTGAAGGTTGCCCAGGAACGCAAACAGCACCTCGCTGAAGACTTGCTGGCCGGCGTAGGCCAGGTCGGCAAATTCGATTGCCGCCTGGCCGGGCCGGCGCCGCATGGCATACAGTTTCTGGCGCAGCCGCGTCATCGTGGTGGGCGCCGGGAAGCAGATCCGCAAGCCATCGACGATCAGCATCTGGCGCAGCAGGCCATACAGCTCGGGATCGTGGCGGCCGTAGGGGGCCAGTCCCATGACTTTCCATTCCTCGCCCGACATGGCGCCGAAGCCGCAGGCTTCGCATACCATGGCGTAGAAAAAGCCCAGGCTGGCCCAGGCCGTCCCGCTCGGCGCATCCAGTTCATGCAGCACCCCGTCCCGATAGCGGTAGCAGGCGAACGAGCTGGTTTCACCCATGCCGTCCAGCACGGCGCACAGGGCGTCCTGGTACGGGCTGCTCAGGCAAGCGGTGGCGGCGTGGGTCAGGTGGTGGTGGTAACTGCGCTGCACGATACGCACGCCGTCCCAGCCCTCGCGCTGACCCAGATCGTGTTCCAGCAGCCGGCCGCATTGGTTCACCATGCCCAGCTGCGCGCGGAAAAAGAATTCCTGGCTGCCCAGTTGGCGCCGCAGCAGCGGGGGCGGGGCGCCAAAGGCCTGCTGGTATTGGCCCCGTGCGTGGGCGACCTTGTCCAAGCCCTGCTGCATCAGCGCCGGCGTGGCCTCGCTCCAGGTCGAGGCGAACACCAGTTCGGCCTGCGGATCGCAGTAGTGTTGCACCAGGTCGGCGGCGCGCTTGTACAGGTCGGGCGCGATGCCGATCGAGCGCTTGTTCTGCAGATAGCGTTCCGTGGCCTCGGCAAACAGGATCTCGCCGCTGTCGTCGACGATAGCCAATGCCGAGTCGTGGAAGGAATTGGCCAGCCCAATATAGTTTCTTTTCATGTGGTTCGAACTCCATCGCATCAAGATTGTGCCTGCCTGCTGCCAGGCGTGTGTGGGGTGGCGGGCGGGGCCCGCCTGCGCCGCTTAGGAACGCGGCGGCCGTGCCGCAGCCGGAGCCTGACCTAAACCCGGACCCGGACCCGGACCCATACTTGGACCCGGACCTGGGCCTGGAACCGGTCGCGGTCCCGCTCCCGGCAGGGACGCCGGCGGTCCGAATTTAAACCAGAGCACCGATGCGGCCACCAGGGCATACGCCACGATGTAATACCAGACGGTCTGGCCGAAAGCCTGCACGTAGGCCGGCCCCGGTGCCACGCCGGTCCGCTCGGCGGACTGCAGGGCCGAGAAGAACAGCTGCGACACCAGGGCGATCCCCAGCGCGGCGCCGACCTGCTGGAATACCTGGAGCGCGCCGGAACCAACCCCGGCATGGGGCAGTGGCACCGTGCGCATCACCGTCTGGAACAGCGCCGCGACCGCCACCCCGCTGCCCAGCCCACCGGCCAGCAGGGTCAGGGCCATGGGCAGCGCCGCCGGGATGCCGGCGCTGCGCGCCATCACGCCCCAGAGCACCGCGTGGGCGGCCACCAGCAGCAAGGCGCCGCCGGCGATCTTCAACTTCAGGCTGCTGAGCCGCACCGAAACGCCGGTGGCGAGCAGCACGCCGAGCGGGAAGGCGCTGCTGGTCAAGCCCGCCTTCATGGCGGAAAAACCGAGGCCGTGCTGGAGGCAGATGACGAACACCAGGAAAAAGCCATTCAGCGCCGAGAAGAAGACCAGCGCGCCGATGGCGCCGAGCAGGTAGTCGCGGCTAGCCATCAGTTCTAGCGGCAGCAATTGTGCTCGGCCCAGGCGGCCCTGGCGCCGCTCCCAGCCGACAAAGCCGAGCAGCAGCGGAGCGACCGCCGCCAGCGCCGCCATGCTCCACATTGGCCAGCCGTGGGCGCGTCCTTCGATCAGCGGGTAGAGCAGGCACAGGATGGCGGCGGCGGCCAGCGCGATGCCGACCCAGTCATTGCCCTGGTTCGGGCCCGGTTGCGGCTTGGGCAGCCAAAACCAGGCGCCCGCCAGCGTCAGCAGGCCGATGGGAAGGTTGACCAGGAAGATCCAGCGCCAGCCCAGGTCGTTCAGGTTGGCCTGGATCAGCATGCCGCCGAGCAGCGGCCCGGCCATCGACGACAGCCCGGCGATCAGGCCAAACAAGGCGAAGGCGCGCGCCCTGTCCTTCGGCGCAAACATGGTGACCGCGATCGCCATCACCTGCGGCGCCAGCATGGCCGCCGTCAAGCCCTGCAGCGCGCGGCACAAGATCAGCGCCGTGCTGCTTGGCGCCGCCGCGCACAGCATGGAAGTCAGGGTGAAGCCGGCCACCCCCGTCATGAACATGCCTTTTCGCCCCAGGATGTCGCCCAGCCGGCCCAGCGGCAGCAAGCCGAGCGCGAACGTCACGATGTAGACGGTGACGATCCACTCCAGCGCGCGGTCGCTCGCCGCCAGCCGGCGCTGCAGGTCGGGCAGCGCGACGTTGAGGATGCTGGCATCGAGCAGGTTCATGAAGCTGGCGCTGAGCAGGATGAACATGGCCAGGCGCCGTCGCGGGTGGGCCGTTGCCGCAACCGGCGCGGCGCCGCCTTGGCTGAGCTGTTGTGTATGCATTTACTGAACTCCTTTGCTTGAATAGAAATCTGAAATCCCGGCGGTTCGCTATGGTAAGGCCACGCCGCCCGGCCGGCCGCTCGCCAGCGCGTCTTTCATGACCTTCCCGCTGGCCGTGCGCGGCAGCGCTTCCAGCGCCGTGAAATGATGGGGATAGTGGTCTTTGCCGAGGGCATCCTTGGCCCAGCGCCGCAGTTCCTGCCAGAGCGTATCGGCGGCGGCGCGCCGGTAAGCCTCGGCCAGCACCACGAACGCGCTCGGGCGCGCCAGGCCGGCGTCGTCCTTGATCACGCAGACGGCGCACTCGTGCACCGCCGGATGCAGCAGCAGCGTGCGTTCCATCGCCTGTAGCGAAAACCAGCAGCCGTTGATCTTCAGCGTGCTGCCGGAACGCCCCACATGATAGAAGCGGCAACTGGCGTCCATGAAGAACTGGTCCCCGGTGTTGAACCAGCCGTTGACGAAAATGTGCTCGTTCAGCCCGGTGCCGTCCAGGTAGCCGGCCACCACCGTCGACCCCTTGACCCACAGCGTGCCGGCTTCGCCCACCTGGCACGCCGCGCCCTGCGCGTTGATGAGCTTGACGGCGAAGCCTGGCACCAGCATGCCCGTGCAGCCTGGCCGGGCGTCGCCGGGGCGGTTCGAGATGAAGGTGGAGATCACCTCGGTGGTGCCGATACCGTCAAGCACCGGCACCCCCAGCCTGGCGCGCAGCGCGTGGTACAGGGCCGCCGGCAGCGTCTCGCCGGCCGAGACGCACAAGCGTAGCGCCGGCGCGGCCGCCGTGGCCTGCGGCTCCAGCGCTCTCTTGAACAGCGCCGGCACCGCCATCCATACCGTGACCGCATGCTCGGCGATCAGTTCGAGCATGGTCCGGCCTTCGGGCGGCGCCGCCAGCACATGGCTGGCGCCGGCGTACAGCGCCATCACCAGGTTATTCAAGCCATAGGCAAAAAACATCCGCGAGGCGCAGTAGACGGTGTCGCGGGCACTCAGCTCAAGCACGAAAGGGGCATAGTTGGTATAGCAGGCGATCAGGTCGGCATGGGTATGCAGCACGGCTTTCGGCTTGCCGGTCGAACCCGAGGTGAACAACATCACCGCGGGACTGTCCGGCGGCGCCGTGCCGAGCGCCCGGCGCAAGGTGTCATCGGCGGCGTCATCGTCGGCATCATCGGCCGGCTGGCCGGGCGCGGCCAGGCGCAGCAGGGTCGCCAGCGGGCACTGCTGCCAGTCCGTCAGCGCTTCTGCGTGCTGCTGGGCCTGCGCGGGATCGGCCAACACCAGATCGGGCCTGATCGTCTGTAGCATGCTGGCCACGTTGGCGCGTCCGGCCTGGTGGTTAATCGGCGCGAACACCAGCGCGCGCGCAAAGCAGGCCAGCATCAGCGCCACGGCGGCGATGCTGTCGCAGCCCATCAGCGCAACCCGGTCGCCGGGCCGCAGTCCGCGCAGGTCCAGCCAGGCCGCCAGGCGCGCCACCCGCGCCGCCAACTGGCGGTAGTCGACCGAGGCGCCGCTGTGGGGATCAATCAGCCGCGCCCCGGAGGCCAGGTGGGCCGGACTGAAAATCGTCGCGCACAGCCCGTCGCCGCCGTCCCGCGCCGGCAGGTTCAGCGGCGCCACCGCCAGCGTCGCGCCGCTATTCCTGGCGTCGCCGCCGCCATGGCCGCCATGGTCGCCATGGTGGACATGGTGGCTATGGTGGCTATGGTGGCACGTGTCCCGCGCGCGCGCGAAAGCGCGCCACTCGGGAGCGGTGAGTGGGCCGCGAACACCATGCACCTGGTCGATCCGCAGTCCGGCGCCGCGCGCCAGCGGCTCATCCGGCAGCCCGAGTAGTGCTTCGAGCAAGGCCGCGAGTATTGCGCCGCCCGGCAGGCCGGCGCCCGGGGCGATTGCCGTCCCGTCCAGGCTGGCGTCGACACGGTCGATGTAGAGCACATCCAGGCGGCGGTGCGCGCAGCTGGACGGCCCGCTGTCGAGCACGCGGGCCAAGTCGAGCACGATGCAATTGGCCGGCAGCGCGGCCGCGTCCAGTGCGGCGCCCGGCCAAACGAGCACGATGTCGGCCTGGCCCGTGGCCGGCATCCGCCCGCTCCAGCCTGCGGTTCCGACCATGTCGTCGAGCCAGTCGAGCAGCCCGTCACAGCAGTGCCGGTCGGCCGCCGTCACCACCACTCTCAGCTCGGCGGGCCGCACGCCACAGTGGTGTAGCAGATACGTCAGGGTGGCGCGCGCCAGCAGCGCAAAACCCGCGCTGGGCCGAGGCGCGCCGGCCGGCTGCGGGAGATACACCGGCGTGACCGCGAGCGCGGCGCCGCCCGCGTCGACGCTGAACGGTGCCAGCGCGAACGGGGCCAGGACGCCGGCCAGCAGCGCGGCCATGCTGTCGAGCTGGGCGGGGCTGCAGGCTTCGAGGCTGCTGTCGAGGGCGCGCAGGTCGCCCAGGTCGCGCGGTTGCAGAAGCAGGGTGAGCGGGGTGCGGCCAACCGCTGCGGCGCCTGCTTCCGCCGCCGGCGGCGGCACCGGGCGCTCCTCGACAAAACGCGCGCCGGCGCCATCGTCGGCCAGCAGCAGGCGGTCGCAGCGCCGCATCGACAGCGCTTCGAGCGCCGCCTCCAGCGCAGTGCCGACGGGGCCGTCGAGGGCGGCGGCGTCATCGAATTCGAGCACATCGCCGCCCAAGCCGGCCCGGACCCGGACTGCGCCGCGCGCCGCGCGCCGCTCGATGAAGGCGCAGACCAGCGTCGCCAGTTTTTCCTGATGCGCGCAGTGCACCAGGAGCGCGCCGAACCGGCTGCCCGGCGGCGGCGCCGCGCAGCGCAGCGGCAAGAGCAGGACGCCCGCGCCGGCGCCGCCGCCCGGCGCCGCAGTCACGGCGGGGTAGCGGGCATGCAGGGCGTGCAAGCCCTGCCACAGGGCGTCCCGTGCCGGCGGCTGGGGCATGCGCTCAGCCGGCATCGGACACCGTGGCCAGCATCAGTTCCATGATCTGCTGGTGGTGCGCGATCATGCGGTGGATGGTCGCCGCCGAAAACAGCTCGGCCGCATACTCGACATGCACCTCCAGATAACTGCCGTCGCCGTAGAACTGCAGGTCGATCTCGTTGGGGGTGGCGCGTTCATCGCGCTCGATGAGATCGATGGACAGGCCGTCGTTCCACTGTCCCGACATGCGCGACGGGAAGTTCTGGTGGCGCAGGATCACCGGCACCAGGGGAATCTGGCTGCTGTCGCGCTGCTTGTTCAAGCCGTTCAACAGGTGTTCGAACGGCAGCGCCTGGTGTTCGAAGGCTTGCAGCACCACTTGGCGGGTGCGCCGCATCAGTTCCGCGATGTCCGGGTCGCCCGCCAAATTCAGGCGCAGCGGCAGGATGTTGATGAAAAAGCCGATCAGGTCTTCCAGTTCGAGCTGGTTGCGCCCGGCCGTGGTGGTGCCGATGCAGATGTCGTCGCGCCCCGTGTACTGGTGCAGCACGATGGCAAAGCTGGCCAGCAGTCCGATGAACAGGGTCGACTGGCTGGCTTGATGAAATTGCGTGAAGCGCGCCGCCAGGTCGGCCGGGTAGGTGATCCCGACGGTGGCGGCATGCCAGTTGCGGCCGGGCGGCCGGGCGAAGTCGTAGGGCAGTTGCAGGCCATCCTGATAACCATCCAGGGTGCGCCGCCAGAACGCCAGGTCGGCGCTGAAGTCCTGGCCGCGCTGCCACACGGCATAGTCGGCGTATTGGATCGGCAGCGCCGGCAAGACTGCCGGGCGCTGGCCCAGCGCGGCCGCGTACAGCGCCGGCACGTCGCGCGACATCACGGTAAATTGCGACCAGCCGTCGTAGATCAGGTGGTGCATGCCGATCAGCAGGACGTGGTGCTCGTCCGACAGGCGCAGCAGTTGCACCTTCAGCAGCGGGCCGGTGCCCAGGTCGTACTGGTGTGTGGCGCAAGCATCCATGGCCGCCAGCACGCCGGCTTCGTCGCACTCTTGCAGCGCGACTTGCACGCGCGGTGCCGGGTCGATCACCTGCAGCGGCGTGCTGCCGTCGGCGCCGATGGCGAAGGTGGTGCGCAAGGTTTCGTGGCGCTCCGCCAGCGCCTGGAAGGCGGCCTGCATGGCCGCCACCGACAAGGGGCCGCGCAGGCGCAAGGCCATGGTGCCGTTGTAGCTGGTGCGTTGTTCGGGCATGTGCTGGTGCACGAACCATAAGCGTTCCTGGAAAAACGAGAGCGGAATCGGCTGTTCGCGCCCGACCGGACGAATCAGCTTGAGCGGGGCCTGGGTGCCATTGTCCTGACGTGCCTGCAGCTCGGCGGCGAGGGCCGCGAGCACCGGCGTTTCGAAAATCACGCTCATCGGCAGCTCCAGGGCGAACTCCTGGCGGATCCGCGAGATCAGCTGGGTGGCGAGCAGCGAGTGCCCGCCCAGGTTGAAGAAGTTGTCATGTGCGCCGACCCGGTCGATCTGCAGCACGGCCGAGAAGATGGCGGCGAGGCGCGATTCGGCCGGCGTGGCCGGCGCGCGGTAGTCCTCGCGCGCCGCCGGCAGGTCCGGCGCGGGCAGGTTCAGGCGGTCGAGCTTGCCGTTGGGCAGGCGCGGCAAGGCGTCCAGCATGCTGTAGCTGGTGGGCAGCATGTAGGTCGGCAGGCGCGCCGCCAAGTGCTGGCGCAGCGCCTCGGGCGCGGGCGCGGGCGTGCCGTCGCCGCCGGCCACCAGGTAGGCGGCCAGTTGGGTGCTGCTGGCCGCCGCCGGCGGCCAGCCGGTCACCAGCGCCTGGCTGACCTGCGGATGGCTCAGCAGCGCCTGTTCGACCTGGCGCAGG
>NZ_JAEMNU010000060.1 GCF_016461825.1 Rugamonas violacea
GCGCTGCTGCCGTGGAATGTGAAGGATTTGCATACCCCGGATTTAACCAGCATTCTGCCTGGCTGAATAGGTTGGGGTTCGTGGAGCGCTTACGACCGAACTATCCGCGCAAGCCGTTTGAAAGCGTCGAACAAGCACGGGCCTGGACGCAGCAGTTTGCGCAGTGGTACAACCACCAGCACAAACACAGCGGCTTGAAATTCGTGACGCCGGCGCAGCGCCATGGTGGCCAGGCCGATGCGATCCTGCGGCACCGGGAACAGGTCTACGAGGCGGCCAAACAGCGCTGCCCTGAGCGCTGGTCCGGCGCCACGAGAGACTGGAAATTGAAGGACGAGGTTTGGCTCAATCCGGAACGGGCTGAACCTGAATTAGTGAAGCTGGCTGCATGAAGTGACGCGACAACTTTGTTGACAACTACCGGATATGGAGCAGCTTCCGCTTCCAGTTCCCTGTTGATATCAGTTTCATCAACGCCGTCGAGTTGCATCAGGAATTCCAAATGATCGTAAACACTATGCCAGGGGCCGCCCATGAATTGTCGCTGAATAAAAACCCACGTCCGACTCCAATCGATGTGCCCCATAAAGTCTGTTACCTCAACACGCGAGGAAATCGGCAATTTGTAAAGATGGTGCCACATCGCAATCGTGATCTTGCCAAAATCTTTTGATTGCACCGACATCTCAATGACATTCCAGAGCCGATTACGGAGAGCGCTCGTAACCGCCTCTGGCAGATGAATTGCTTCTTTTACGTATTCGTTCCGCTCACTAAATAGCTTCATATATTTCCCTATCACTAGTCTGCCGTTTGATTAGTTGTCAAGACTCGTGTGGTTATACACGCGTTTAACAAATAATTCGGGCTTTTTCTTCTGCCATGCTTTGAGCGCTTGAATTGGTGATACGTGAT
>NZ_JAEMNU010000061.1 GCF_016461825.1 Rugamonas violacea
GCCGGGGCGGCGCCGCCCTGCCCCGCCGTGGCCGCGCGCGGCGCCACGCCGTCGGCCTCAGGCGGGGCCTGGGGCGCTGCGGCGGCGTCGGCTAGCGTGGCGGTGGGCATGCGGCTGGCGGGGTCCTTGCCGCTTACTCGTAGCCGTAGGCGCGCAGACCCGCTTCGTTGTCGGCCCAACCGGACTTGACCTTGACCCAGATCTCCAGATACACCGGGCCGCCGAACAGGCGCTCCATGTCGAGCCGGGCCTGGGTCGAGACTTCTTTCAGACGGGCGCCCTTGTTGCCGATGATCATGGACTTGTGCGTGTCGCGCTCGACCAGGATGGCGGCGAAGACGCGGCGCAGGTCGCCCTCCTGCTCGAACTGCTCGATCAGCACGGTGCTGGTGTAGGGCAGCTCGTCGCCGACGAAGCGGAACAGCTTCTCGCGCACGATCTCGGAGGCGAGGAACTTCTCGCTGCGGTCGGTGATGTCGTCCGGGCCGAAGATCGGATTGTTCTCCGGCAGGAATTTCTTGATCTCGTTTTGCAGACCGTCCAGCTGGAAGCGCAGCTTGGCCGACACCGGCACGATGGCGGCGAAGTTGAACTTGGCGGCGATCTGCTGGGCGAACGGCAGCAGCACGGCCTTGTCCTTGACGCGGTCCGACTTGTTAATCACCAGCACCACCGGCACTTCCTTCGGCAGCAGGTCGAGCACTTGCTGGTCGGCCGGGCCGAAGGTGCCCGCCTCGATCACGTACAGGATCAGGTCGGACGAGATCAGGGTGTTGGTGACGGTCTTGTTGAGCGTCTTGTTGAGCGCGTTGGCGTGGCGCGTCTGGAAACCCGGCGTGTCGACGTAGATGAGCTGCGCGTCCTCCAGGGTCTGGATGCCGGTGATGCGGTGGCGCGTGGTCTGCGCCTTGCGCGAGGTGATGCTCACCTTGGCGCCGATCAGCGTGTTCATCAAGGTCGATTTGCCCACGTTGGGGCGGCCGACGATGGCGATATAGCCACAGCGGAAGTTGGCGGGGGTGGTTGCGGTAGTCATGCTAGTGTCGATTCAATGTATGTGCGGGGGTGCTGCTCGGTGGTTCACTTGTGGGCCAGCTTGCCGTCGGCGACGGCCGGCTGGGCCGCCTCGCCGTGGCCGGCGTGGTTGCCGCCGCCCTGGACGGTGGCGATGCCGGCCAGTTTCAGCTGGGCGGCGCGGGGCTTGGCCTTGCGGCCGGCCGCCGGCGACTTCAGCATGGCCTGCTCGGCCATGCCCAGGGCCAGCTTGGCGGCGGCCTGCTCGCCGGCGCGGCGGCTGCCGCCCCGACCGTAGACCTGCACGCCCAGCTTGGGCACCAGGCATTCGATCTCGAACTCCTGGCTGTGCGCGGCGCCATGCGTCGCCACCACATTGTACAGCGGCAGCGAGATCTTCTTACTTTGCAGGAATTCCTGCAGCAGGGTCTTGGCGTCCTTGCCCAGGGTTTGCGGGTCGACCGTGTCGAGGATCGGAATGTAGAAGGCGCGGATCACGTCGCGCGCGGCGTTGAAGCCGGCGTCGAGGAAGATCGCGCCGAGCAGGGCTTCGAGCGTGTCGGCCAGGATCGACGGCCGGCGGAAGCCGCCCGACTTGAGCTCGCCCTCGCCCAGCCGCAGGAACTGCGACAGTTCGAGCTTCTGCGCGATCTCGTACAGCGACTGCTGCTTGACCAGGTTGGCGCGCAGGCGCGACAGGTCGCCCTCGTCGATGCTCTGATAGCGCTCGTACAGGATGGAGGCGACCACGCAGTTCAGAATCGAATCGCCGAGGAACTCCAGGCGCTCGTTATGCAAACTGCTGTGGCTACGGTGCGTCAAGGCTTGCTGCAACAGGCCAGCATCCTGGAACGTATAGCCTAAACGGGTTTGCAATAACTGAAGATTCATCGTTGTTTCGTGGTTTATTGTTCGGGTTTGGCGGCGGCCGGCGCGCCGCTCTTGGCGGTGGTTCCGGCATACTCCAGCAGCAGGCTGGCCGGGCCGACCAGCGGGATCTTTTTCTCGTAGGCGAAACTGACCTCCATCTCGCCGTTTTCCTTGCCGATGATCAGATCCTTGCCACCGATCGAGCTGATGTAGTTGACGTTGGCGTTGGCGTCGAAGGAATTCTGGATCTCGCGCACGCCGCCGCCGGTGGCCTTGGCCGCCTTGACGGCGTTGAGCACGGCGCGGTACTCGGAATAGGTCGGCACGATCTTCAGGGCCAGGATGCCGAGGAAGCCGGCGACGGCCAGCACGACGATCAGGCCAACCAGGGAAACCCCCTCTTGCTTGATACCGCAATGCTTGCCGTTTTGCATCTCAGCCCCTAGTCAGGTCTTGCTCAGGTCTTACTCAGGTCTTACTCAGGTCTTACTCAGGTCTTAATGTATGCCGCCGATACGCCGCAGGTTGCTCAGGTTCATCCAGACAAAGAATGCCTTGCCGACAATGTTCTGGTCCGGCACGAAGCCCCAGTAACGGCTGTCGGCGCTGTTGTCGCGGTTGTCGCCCATCATGAAATAATTTCCCGCCGGCACAACGCAGGTGAAACCCTCGTACTTGTAGCTGCAGTTCTCGCTGTGCGGGAAGGACTTGACGTCGCCCAGGTTCAAGGTCGCCGCCTGCTCGTTGTTGAGGATCTTGTGCGCCACGCCGCTCAGGTTTTCCCGGTATTGCTTGTTATACAGCAGATGCTCGTCGTCGAGGTAATCGTCCAGCGCGGTGTACTCGACCGCCTTGCCGTTCACCGTCAAACGCTTGTTCTCGTAGGTGATTTTATCACCCGGCACGCCGACCACCCGTTTGATGTAATCCTGGCTCATGTCCTTCGGATACTTGAAGACCATCACGTCGCCGCGCTGCGGGTTGTTGAGGTCGATGATCTTCTTGTTGATCACCGGCAAACGGATGCCGTAGGTGAACTTGTTGACCAGGATGAGGTCGCCCACCAGCAGGGTCGGCACCATCGACGAGGACGGGATCTTGAACGGCTCGTAGAGGAAGGAGCGCAGGAAGAACACCAGCGCGATGACCGGGAAGAAACTGCCAGAGTACTCGATCCAGGTCGGCTGGCGCAGCAGCGCCGCCTCGATCGCGCCACGGCTGCTATTGTGGTCGACCTTGATGCCGTCGGCCGTCAGCTTGCTGTTGCGGGCGTCGAAGTCGGCCAGCGCGCGGTCGGCGGCGGCGCGGCGTTGCTTGGCCAGGTAGAACACGTCGAGGAACCAGATCACGCCGGTGACGACCATCAACACGAACAGGATTAAGGCGAAGTTCCCTAAGATGACTTGCAGGTTCATTTATCGTCCACTTGTAAGATTGCCAGGAACGCCTCTTGCGGGATCTCCACCGAGCCCACTTGCTTCATGCGTTTTTTACCTGCTTTTTGCTTTTCCAACAGCTTCTTCTTACGGCTGATGTCGCCGCCGTAGCACTTCGCCAGCACGTTCTTGCGCAGCGCCTTGACGTTCTCGCGCGAGATGATGTTCGACCCGATGGTGGCCTGGATGGCCACGTCGAACATCTGCCGCGGGATCAGCTCGCGCATCTTGGCGGCCACCTGGCGGCCGCGGTACTGGCTGTTCGAGCGGTGCACGATGATGGCCAGCGCATCGACCTTCTCGCTGTTGATCAGCATGTCGACCTTGACCACGTCGGCGGCGCGGTATTCCTTGAACTCGTAGTCCATCGAGGCGTAGCCGCGCGAGGTCGACTTCAGCTTGTCGAAGAAGTCCAGCACGATCTCGCCCATCGGCATTTCGTAGACCAGCTTGACCTGGCGGCCGTGGTAGCTCATGTCGAGCTGGATGCCGCGCTTGGCGATGCACAAGGTGATCACCGAGCCGACGTACTCCTGCGGCATGTACAGGTTGACGGTGACGATGGGCTCGCGCACCTCCTCGATGCGCGACGGGTCGGGCATGCGCGAAGGGTTGTCGACGTTGAGCACGGTGCCGTCGCGCTGCACCACCTCGTAGACCACGGTCGGCGCGGTGGTGATCAGGTCCATGTCGAACTCGCGCTCGAGGCGCTCCTGCACGATTTCCATGTGCAGCAGGCCGAGGAAGCCGCAGCGGAAGCCGAAGCCCAGCGCCTGCGACACTTCCGGCTCGTACATCAGCGCGGCGTCGTTCAGTTTGAGTTTTTCCAGCGAGTCGCGCAGCGCGTCGTACTGGTTGGCCTCGACCGGGAACAGGCCGGCGAACACCTGCGGCTGCACCTCCTTGAAGCCGGGCAGCGGCTCGGCGGCCGGACGGTTGGCCAGGGTGACGGTGTCGCCCACCTTGGCGGCCTTCAATTCCTTGATGCCGGCGATGATGAAGCCGACCTGGCCGGCCGACAGCTGCGGCAGCGACAAGGAGCGCGGCGCGAACACGCCGACGTCCTCGACCAGTTGCAGCGAGTCGGTGGCCATCAGGCGGATCTTGTCCTTCGGCTTGAGCGTGCCGTTGATGACGCGCACCAGCATGACCACGCCGACGTAGTTGTCGAACCAGGAGTCGACGATCAGCGCCTGCAGCGGCGCGCTCGGGTCGCCCTTCGGCGGCGGCACCTTGGCGATGATCGATTCGAGCACGTCCTCGACGCCCAGGCCGGTCTTGGCCGAGCAGTGCACGGCGTCGCTGGCGTCGATGCCTATGACGTCCTCGATCTCGGCGATGGCGCTGGCCGGGTCGGCGTTGGGCAGGTCGATCTTGTTCAGCACCGGCACCACTTCCACGCCCAGGTCGAGCGCCGTGTAGCAGTTGGCCACGGTCTGCGCCTCGACGCCTTGCGAGGCGTCGACCACCAGCAGCGCGCCCTCGCAGGCCGACAGCGAGCGGCTCACCTCGTAGGAGAAGTCGACGTGGCCGGGCGTGTCGATCAGGTTCAGGTTGTAGACCACGCCGTCGCGCGCCTTGTAGCTCAGCGCGGCGGTCTGCGCCTTGATGGTGATGCCGCGCTCGCGCTCCAGATCCATCGAATCGAGCACCTGCGCCTCCATCTCGCGGTCGGACAGGCCGCCGCACAATTGGATGATGCGGTCCGCCAGGGTGGATTTACCGTGGTCGATGTGGGCGATGATGGAAAAATTGCGTATGTTGTTCATTAACAAATATAAAAACGAATTGAGTCGACACTGCGGGGCAGAAGATTCACGCGGAAAACACCTTGCAGGCGACCGTCTAGGATCGTGCAATTTTCCACGCAATACAAAAAAAGCGCTCCGAGCGGGGCGTGATGCCCTGGCGAGCGCCTTGAATACAATCACTAAAACGCGAAACAGAAGCTTTTCTAAGCCCGCATTTTACCGGATTTCAGAGTGGAAAGCCCGTGTTATGACGCCCGGCCGGAGGGGAAATGTATTTTCACCAATGTTTTGAGGCAAAAAAGCGGGCGGGCGGCGGTGAAAATTGTTGAGTAGTCAACTTTCCGCCGCCAGCGCGGCGCGCACCCGCGCCGCGTCGAGGAAGTAGTGGCACAGCTCGGGCCGGGCCGGGTCGGCGAACAGCACCGGCACCAGCTCGTCGAAACGGGCCAGCAGGGTGGCGTCGGCGGCGCTGTCGATATCGATGACGGCGACGGTGAACGGGCGTTCGGCCGTCTGCAGCAGCATCAGCGCGTCCAGCATGTCCTGGCAGAGGTGGCAATAGCTGCGCGAGTAAAGGGTGAAGTGCATGGCATGTCGGTGAGTTGAGAAGGTCGGGGCGCCGGCGACGCCAAGCAAACCCAGCGGCGTAAAACTGGGGTCGGACCCGAGGGGTCCGACCCCGGTCTCTGCCCTGGGGGTTTGCTCGGCGCCAGCGGCACGCCGGCCGCCAGTCGGGTCGGGTCGGGTCGGCGCGGCGCGGGCGGCGCTTACTTGGCGCTCGGCCGCAGCGAGACGAACTGCGTCACGTCGCCGCGCCGCACCAGCACCACCGAGGCCTTCTTCGGATCGAGCTTGGCGACGGCGGCGTTGAACTGCTTGGCGTCCCTGATCTCGACATTGTTGAGCTGCAGGATCACGTCGCCGCTGTGCAGGCCGGCGCGCCCGGCCACGCCCTCGGCCGAGTCGACCGCCACGCCGCCGTCCAGGTCGAGCGCCTTCTTCTGCGCCGCCGTCAAGTCGCTGACCTTCAAGCCCAGCGCATTGGCCGCCAGCTCGGCCTTGGGTTTGGCGCCCTCGGCCTTGGCCTTGGCGCTCTTGTCGCCTTCCAGCTCGGCGATGGCGACGTTGACCTCCTGCTGCGCACCCTTGCGCCAGATGGTCACCGTGGCCTGGCTGCCCAAGGCGGTGCCGCCGACCAGGCGCGGCAGGTCGGACGAGCGGTTGATCTGCACGCCGTTGAACTTGAGGATGATGTCGCCGGCGCGGATGCCGGCCTTGTCGGCCGGACCGCCCGGCTCGACCAGCGAGACCTCGGCGCCCTGCGCGCTCTTCAAGCCCAGCGATTCGGCCACTTCCTTGCTCAGCTCGCCGATCTGCACGCCGATGCGCCCGCGCGTGACCTTGCCGGATTTCTTCAGCTGGTCGGAGACGCGTATCGCCTCGTCGATCGGCACGGCGAAGGAGATGCCGTTGTAGCCGCCGGACAGGGTGGCGATCTGCGAGTTGATGCCGATCACCTCGCCGCGCATATTGATCAGCGGACCGCCCGAATTGCCCGGGTTGACCGCGACGTCGCTCTGGATCAGCGCCAGGTAGTCGCCGGTGTCGCGCGACTTGGCCGAGATGATGCCGGCGGTGACGGTGTTCTCCAGGTTGAACGGCGAGCCGATGGCGATCACCCACTCGCCGACGCGGATCTTGCCCGAATCGCCGATGGTCAGGCTGGGCAGCTTGCCGCCCTCGATCTTCAGCAGCGCCACGTCGGTGCGGCCGTCGGCGCCCAGCACCTTGGCCTTGAACTCGCGCTTGTCGGTCAGGGTCACGTAGACCTCGTCGGCGCCGTCGACGACGTGGGCGTTGGTCAGCACATAGCCCTCGGGCGAGATGATGAAGCCGGAGCCGACGCCGCGCTGCACCTCCTCCTCCTGCGGCGCCTGGCGGCGGCCGCGCGGCGCCTTGCCGCCCGGATTCGGCGTCGGCACGGCGCCGCCGAAGAAGCGGCGCAGGAACTCCTGCATTTCCTCGTCGCTCGGGGCGCCCTGGCCGCCCTGGCCGCCCTGGCCCAGCTTGAGGCGCTCGGTGGTGCGGATGTTGACGACGGCCGGGCCGACTTTGTCGACCAGCTCGGTGAAGTCGGGCAGGCCCGCCACGGCGGCGGCCTGGGCGGCCGGCGCCAGACCGAGCACGGCGGGCGCCAACAACACACCGGCGCTGAGCATCAGCGCCGACAAGGTTTTACTACCAGCGGAGAAGTTATTTTTCATGGAAAGTATCGTTCTTTTGGAAGTTCAGGAAACACGAGCAGCGGCGTCAACACGCCGCGCCATACGCCGGGGGGCAAAACACATGGTAAGCGAAATCGCATCTTGCCGCATGCACAAGATGTTGCAAATACCAGCTTTTTCAAGGGCGCGCGAAAGCCGCCACGGGCGGTGGCGCTTGGCTGCCGGCTGGCGAGCTCAGGGAAGGATGGGGGCGACCAGGGCGGCGCCGCCGGCGCC
>NZ_JAEMNU010000062.1 GCF_016461825.1 Rugamonas violacea
TCGGCCGCGCCCACCAGCGCCAGGCGGCTGACCGCCTGCGCCGGATCGGCCACCATGCCCTCCAAGATATTTTGGAAATAGCCGAGCAAACGCCGCATGCTGTCGGCCTCGAACAGGTCGGTGGCGTATTCCAGCGCGCCGCCGATGCCATCGCTTCCTTCCGACAGCGACAACGAGACATCGAATTGGCTTGCGCTGGCCGCATGCGCGATCGGCGCCATGCGCAAGCCGGGCAATTGATGCGCTTCCGACGTCGTCGCCTGGTTCCAGGTGAACATGGTCTGGAACAGCGGGCTGTGGCTCAGGCTACGGGCCGGCTTGAGCGCCTCGACCACCTGCTCGAAGGGGATATCCTGGTGCGCATAGGCGTTCAGGGTCAAGGTCTTGACCCGCTCCAGCAGCTCGGCCACGCTCGGCTCGCCGTCGCTATCGACGCGCAGTGCCAGGGTGTTGACGAAGAAACCGATCAGGTTTTCGATCTCGCTGCGCTGGCGGTTGGCGATCGGGCTGCCGATCACCACGTCGCCCTGCCCGCTCATGCGCGCCATCAGGATGCCCCAGGCGCCGAGCAGGGTCATGAAGACGGTCACGCCATGGCGCGCGCTCAGCTGCTTGATTCCCTCGCTCAAAGCGGCCGGCAGTTGCACCGGCAGATGGGCGCCGGTATAGCTTTGCACGGCCGGACGCGGATGGTCGGTCGGCAGGGCCAGCAGTTCGGGCGCATCGGCCAGATGCCCTTTCCAATAGTCGACCTGCGCTTGCAGGGTCTCACCTTGCAAATGGCCGCGTTGCCACGCCGCGTAGTCGGCGTACTGGATCGCCAGCGGCGCCAGCGGATCGTCGCGTCCCTGGCTGAAGGCCGTGTACAAGGCGCTCACTTCACGCACCAGCACACCGAGCGACCAGCCATCGGAGATGATGTGGTGGTTACAAATGAACAGCAAATGCTCGCTGTCCGCCAGGCGTATCAGCCGCGCACGAATGAGCGGACCGTCCGCCAGGACGAATGGCTGGGCGAAAAACGCCGCGCTGGCAGCGGCGATGGCGTCCTGCTGATCGGCCGCGCCAAGCTCGCTCAAGTCCTGTTCGTCGAGCGCAAAGCCGATGTCGGCGCGGCCGATGTGTTGCACCGGTTCGCCGTCGCTGATCGCAAAAGTGGTGCGCAAGATTTCGTGGCGCGCGACGATGCGGTCGAGCGTGGCCTTCAACGCCGCCGTATCGAGCTCGCCGGACAGGCGCAGGCCGGCCGTCATATGATAGGCGGCACCGGCCGCCGCGTCGAGTTGGTCGAGGAACCAGAGGCGCTGCTGGGCCAGCGACAGCGGCTGGTTGACGCTGCGGTCGGCCAGGGGAATCGTGCCCAGGGTCGATTGCCGCGCCTGCGCCACCTGGCCGGCAAAAGCGGCCAGCGTCGGCTGCGCGAACAGATCGCGCAAGCCGATTTCCACACCCATGTCGCTGCGGATGCGCGACATGAGCTGCACCGCCAGCAGCGAATGGCCGCCCAGCTCGAAGAAATTATCCTCGCGGCCGACCTGCTCGACGGCGAGCAGCTCGGACCAGATCCGCGCCAGCGCCGCTTCCACCTCGCCTTGCGGCGCCTGGTAGGCGCGCGCCGCGACGGCGGCCATGCCCGGCGCAGGCAGGGCCTGGCGGTCAAGCTTGCCGTTCGGCGTCAGTGGGAACTGCTCCAGCGTGACGAAGGCGGCCGGCAGCATGTACTCGGCCAGTTGCGCGCTCAGGCGGCTGCGCAGTTCGGCCGCGCTGCCGGGGGTGCCGGTCAGGTAGGCGACCAGACGCTTCTCACCCGGCACGTCTTCGCGCGCCAGCACCACCGCCTCCTTCACGCCTTCGCAACGCACCAACTGCGCTTCGATCTCGCCCGGCTCGATGCGGAAGCCACGGATCTTGATCTGGAAGTCGTTGCGGCCCAGGTATTCGATGGTGCCGTCGGCCAGCCAACGACCCAAGTCGCCCGACTTGTACATGCGCGCGCCAGCTTGGGCGCTGAAGGGATCGAGCAGGAAGCGCTCCTCTGTCAGCGCCGGCTGATTGAAGTAACCGCGCGCCACACCGTCGCCGCCGATGTGGATTTCCCCCGCCACGCCCAGCGGCACCGGCTGCAAATGGGCGTCGAGCAGGTAGACCTGGGTGTTGCCGATCGGGCGCCCCAGCGGAATGCTGCGCGCGTCGGCCGCCACCGCCTCGATCAAATGGGTGATGGCGAACGTCGTCGTTTCGGTCGGACCGTAACCGTTGATCAGCTGACCCGGCGCCGGCGCCAGCAAGGCGCGCGCCACGCTGCGCGGATCGAGCACGTCGCCGCCGACCATCAGCAGGCGCAAGCTGGCGAAGGCCGGCTTGAGCGCGTCGAGGTATTCGTTGAACAGGCCGGCGGTGAGCCACAGCGCGCTCACCCGCCCCGCCAGCAGGGTCTCGTTGAACTTGCGCGGATCGAGCAAGGCTTCCTGCGACACCAGCAGCACGCGCGCGCCGTTGAGCAGCGCCGCCCACAGTTCCCAGGTGCTGGCGTCGAAGGCCGGGCTGGCGCAGTGCGCGATGCAGTCGGCCGCCGTGATGCGCGCGTACGGGTTGTTGACGACCAGGCGCAGCACGTTGCGGTGCTCCACCATCACCCCTTTCGGCTGGCCGGTCGAACCGGAGGTGAACATCACGTAGGCGAGATGGCGCGAGGTCAGGCCGGCCACGTTCGGATTGTGCGTCGGACGGCGCGCCAGGCTGGGCTCGGCGTCGAGCACCAGCACGCGCAGCAGGCTGCTGGCCGGCAGATTGTCGAGCACATCGTCGGTGGTGAGCAGGACGGCGGGCGCGCAGTCGCCCAGCATATACGCCAGGCGTTCGGCCGGATAATCCGGGTCCAGCGGCACATAGGCGCCGCCGGCCTTGAGGATGCCCAGCAGTCCGACCACCATCGGCACGCCGCGCCGGGCGCAGATCGCCACCCGCTCGTCGGGCTTGACGCCCATCGCGATCAGGGCGTGGGCCAGCTGGTTGGCGCGGGCATTCAGTTCGGCATAGGACAGGCTCTCCTCGGCCGTTTCCAAGGCCGTCGCCTGGCCATGTTCGGCCAGCCGCTCCTCGAACAATTGATGGATCAGCTTATCGGCCGGATAGGCCTGCGCCGTGTCGTTGAAGGTCTTGACCAGTTGCTCGTGCTCGGCCGCGCTGAGCAGGGCCAGGCGCGACACCTCGCGCTGCTCGTCCTCGACCATCGACTGCATCAGGGTTTGCAGGTGGCCCAGCATGCGCTCGGCCGTGGCGGCGTCGAACAGCGCGCTGGCATACACCAGCGTGCCGCTGATGCAGCTGCCGCTGGCCGAGAGCAGCAACTGAAGATCGAATTGCGCCGTCGTATGCGCCTGCTCCACGCCACGCACCAGCAGTCCGGTCTGGTCAACTTCGGCACCGCCCGTGGCGACAGCCTCGTTCAGGGTCAAGGTGGTCTGGAACAAGGGGCTGTGGCTCAGGCTGCGAGTCGGCTTGACGGCCTCGACCACCTGCTCGAACGGGATGTCCTGGTGCGCGTAGGCGTCGAGCGTCAACGCCTTCACCTGGGCCAGCAAGGCGGCCACGCTGGATTCGCTCTCGATGTTCAAACGCAGGGCCAGCGTATTGACGAAAAAGCCGATCAGGCTTTCGACCTCGCGCCGCTGGCGGTTGGCGATCGGGCTGCCGATCACCACCTCGGACTGTCCGCTCAAGCGCGACAGCAGCAGGCCCCAGCCGGCCAGCATGGTCATGAAGAAGGTCGCGCCGTGGCGCTGGCCCAGCGCCTTGATGGCCGCGCTGAGCGGAGCCGGGAAGTTGAAGGCAAGGCTGGCGCCGGCATGGCTTTGCAGCGCCGGACGGGCACGGTCGGTCGGCAAACTCAACAATTCTGGCGCGCCGGTCAGATGCCGCTTCCAGTAGTCCGCCTGTGCTTGCAGGGTCGCCCCTTGCAACCACTCGCGCTGCCAGACGGCATAGTCGGCGTACTGGATCGCCAGCGGCGCCAGCGGATCGGCCTGTCCCCGGCTCAGGGCGGCATACAAGGTCTGCACTTCGCGCACCAGGACGGCCAACGACCAGCCGTCGGAAATGATGTGGTGCTGGTTAATCTGCAGCAGGTGTTCGGTGTCGTCCAGGCGCAGCAACTGGCCGCGAATCAGCGGTCCTTGGGCCAGGTCGAAGGGGCCGAACACGTCGACGCCAAGGCGCTCGATTTCGCTTTGCCGCGCCTGGTCCGCCAATGCGCTCAAGTCGTGCTCAAGCAGGGTAAAACGGGCGCCTTCGGCCGGGCCGACCAATTGCACCGGCAGGCCGTCTTGCAAGACGAAGGTGGTGCGCAGGTTTTCGTGGCGCGCGACGAGGCGGTCCAGCGTGGCGCGCAGCGCGCCGGTATCGAGCGGGCCGCTCAGGCGCAGCACCAGCGGCATATGATAGGCATTGCCGGCGGAAGAATCGAGCTGGTCGAGGAACCACATGCGCTGCTGGCCCCAGGACAGCGGCAGCGACTGGCTGCGATCAGTAGGAACGATAGGGGACAACGCCGACGATGCCGCTTTCGAGGTCGCCGTCTTCTTCAGACGGAGCATTAACAATTCGCGTTGACGGGCGCTGAGTTCTTTTGACGAATTCTTTTCCACTATTTTTCCTATTTATCGATTCTGAAAAAACCACGTAACTGTTGGCACGGCTTAATTGGGCGAGCGTTCCTGTTCCAGCAAGGCGTCCAGTTCTTCGTCGGACAAGCCTTCGATCGAAGCGCTGGCCAGCGCGATATCGTCTGTTGCATAGGTCTGGAGTACGGCAGAGACGATGGCCTCGGCCAGGTCGGCCAGGAGCGGATGCTGGAACAACTCGACCAGCGGCAGCTCCACCTCGAAGTCCTTGCGCAAACGAACGAACACCTGGGTGGCCGACAAGGACGATCCGCCGAGTTCGAAGAAGTGATCGTTGCGGCCGACGCGTTCCACGCCCAATACTTCGCGCCAGATCTGTGCCACGGCCTCTTCGACTTCGCCCTGCGGCGCCACGTAGTCGCGGCTGGCCAGGGCCGACAGGTCGGGCGCCGGCAGCGCCTTGCGGTCGATCTTGCCGTTCGGCGTGAGCGGGAAGCGCTCCAGCACGACGAAGGCGGCCGGCAGCATGTACTCGGCCAAGGTGCGGCCCAGTTCGGCGCGCAGTTCGGCCGCGCCGCCCGGGCTGCCGGTCAGGTAGGCGACCAGGCGCTTGTCGCCCGGCACGTCCTCGCGCGCCAGCACCAGCGCCTCGTGCACGCCCGCGCACTGGGCCAGGCGCGCCTCGATTTCGCCCAGCTCGATGCGGAAGCCACGGATCTTGACCTGGAAGTCGAGCCGGCCGTGGAAGTCGATCAAGCCGTCGGCGCGGTAGGAGCCCAGGTCG
>NZ_JAEMNU010000063.1 GCF_016461825.1 Rugamonas violacea
GGACGAGGTTTGGCTCAATCCGGAACGGGCTGAACCTGAATTAGTGAAGCTGGCTGCATGAAGTGACGCGACAACTTTGTTGACAACTACCGGCATGTCCATTGGCTCAGCATGGATTCCCGCCTACGCGGGAACGACAATTTGGTGGTTTTTCGAAGTGCCCTTAACGTATTGCTCCCAGCTCAGAAAGGATTCGGATGAACAATGTCCAAATTTCCGTGTTAGATGAAGTCGTAAGTGATTCTAAAAATATACGACAAGTTAAAGCGCTTTATCGAGCGCTAAAGACGAAAGACCAACAGTTAATACAAAAAATATTGGTTGATGAACCTGTATGGGATGTTTCACCAGGCTTTCCAGAGGGTGAAATATATCGAGGCATGTCCGAAGTATTTGGCGGTTTTTATCAAAAATTACTCGCTCGCGTTCATACCTTTGGTGCTTTTCCAGACAGATTCATCGATGGTGGAGATACGGTCGTAGCACTTGGTCAGTACCAAATTACAAAAACCAATAGTGGCTTGCCGGTATTGGTACGCTTTTCTCATGCTTGGGGCATAGATGACACGGGCCGGATTAAAGGCGTATGGCAAGTTGCTGACTCTGCTCAGTTCTTTGCTTCTTAGAGTCGGTAGCTCAAACCGGCGACAAAATTACTGCGCACGAGACGAGAGCTGCCACAGGCGCCTTTCGGCCAATAGCTGACCGTCGCGCGCGCACCCGAGATATATGAAGCTCCGACGTTTCTGCGATAGCTCGACCTCGCGGAATAAAGTGACTCATCCTATGTCCTGGCTCATACTACGGCATGCTTTTATCAACTACAGGAAATCCCGGATTATTTGATTTTTTGAACATTAGCCCATATGGAAAAAATTGTCATTTTTTGGCGTCGATTGATTTGGCATACGCGTTACCTGATGAGTGGCCGGCTCAGACCTGATCCCGGTAGGACTCATGAGTTTGAGCTGGTTGCCAATTTCGCGGAGGCGCAATCTGCTGAGTATTGCTTGATGGCGCTTCAGCATCTAAATATGAAATCTGAAGTGGAGCGGCTGGCAAATGGCCGCGCAAATGCCACATTTAGCTTCTGGGCCAAGCCTGAGTCGAGTAAATTTAAAGATGCCCGCGATGCGATTACCGCAGCAGCCAAGCGCCATGGCGGAGAGGTACTTCTCTGTGCAGTCGTAATGCGTCAGAGTGCGCTGCATTGAGTCGGTGAACGGCTAAGAGCTGCCGGTTACGTAAGTAAAACGGGTGCTGCATCCATGGATATAATTGTAGAAACTTTCTTAAACGTCGGTGAGCCATCTTCGGTTTCATTTCGTGTGCGGCCAGTTTCTGGGCAAGCGTTTCCGACGACAATGCGAGTTCCATGTTCAAAGGCTATGCGGCATGCATTTCCGCTCGGCACAAAGTTCAAGATTTCCATTGACGTTGTGCAACGAGAACAAGGTGGCGACTTCCTTCGGGAGGTTGGCAAAGAGGTGTGGGAAGTAGTCGCCTAGCGGCCAGGAGCGCCATTTGGACTTCTGCACTTGACCTATCAACACTTAACCTGAATTTTTCATAAAAAAGGGCAAGAATGTCGTAAGTGATTGATAAAATGTGAGTTATCTAGAAACACAGTCAATCAACACGAACGCCACC
>NZ_JAEMNU010000064.1 GCF_016461825.1 Rugamonas violacea
TGCTGAATAGTGTTTCACTGCCCGTCTTTGCTCCGCCCCCTGTACGATTACGAGAAATCAGATGACGCGACAACTATCCTGACACAGGGGGCACCTCGAAAAATTACGTCAGGCGGATCATTTTTTGCTGGCGCAATCTCCTCGTCATTGAATTGCACGCCAAGAATTCGCAAGAACTCGCGAACCACCCATTTTTCCCTGTCAGCTTTGCTCTCGGCGGAAAAATACTTGACATCCTCCTCCAAGGTCGCCCGGCGATTGGCGATGTACACTTCATGCCATCCCCGCCATTGCAATGGCAGCAGCCGCAACCTGGTGCGTTTGACATCCACGGTGAGCAACGCACCATCCTCCAGTTCTTCCGCCATCTGCCGCAAGGCAGCTATGACCTGTACGCCAATCACGTTCGGGCTGACATCCTCAGCGCGAATTTGCACTACGCTCGGCTTTTTACCCTGCGTGGCGGCCAGGATCGTGCCGAAGTCCAGATCGTGAGTGAGAACCACGTAATTGTTCGTGTTGGCATATGCCATGATTTCGGCGTCGGGCGCGTTGTTGGCACCCAGCGATGACCAGTGTGCGGCTTCGATTCCCCCATCGGCCAACACGCCGATCCAGCGCGGCGACAGATTCATATCGACCAGCAGCTTCATGCGATGGTCAGCATGACCTCGCGTTCTTCGGCCCGCCATGCGGCGTAGCGAAGCGCCTGCAAGATGTCTTCGCGCTCCAGACAGGGATAGTCGGCAAGAACTTCGTCGATGCTGTGGCCCGCACCGATCTGGCCGACCAACATGCCGACCGTGACGCGCATCCCACGAATGCACGCTTTGCCGCCCATCACTTCGGGCTGCTGGGTGATGCGATTCAGTTGTTCCATGCTCGGCCCCTTATCGAAACTCACTTCAACAGTAGTGGATTGCGAATGGTATTTCAAGAACCATTTGCGAGAACGCAGGAGCGTTGAATTGACGTGTCCCCGCTTGCGCGAGGACGACGGGCTCGGCTCAGGCGGCGGAGAGGTCAAGGTAGCCGCGCACGAAACGCACGGTGCTGTCGGCAAAGTCGTCGGGGCTGATTTTGGCGGCGCGGTACTTCCAGCGCTTGACATACCAGTCCTGGAACAAGGCCAGGCAGTGCGCCGCCAGCAGTGTGGCGTCGCACGCCGGGCGCGGCACGATCTGTTCGATGGTGGCGGCGATCACCGTCTGCACGTACAGCTCGGACTCCTTGGCCACCTGGCGCTGCTCGGCCGCCAGCACGCGCGAATCCATGAAGACGAAATAGAACCACGGCTGCAGGATCTCGGACAGGTAGATCGAGGCGCGGATCATGCCCTCCAGCCGGTCCAGCGCGCTGTCGACGCCGCCGAACATGCGCGGGATCTCGGTGGTGGCCTGGCGCACCACCTCCTCGATCATCTCGGCCAGTTGGTCCTTGCCGTCGATATAGCCATACAAGCCGCCCATCGACATGCCCGTCTCGTGGCACAGGTCGCGCAAGGTCATGGCGCGGAAGCCGACGTCGTTGGCCAGGCGGAAGGTGGCGTTGAAGATTTTCTCGAGGTTTTCCAACGCCGGCTTGCGCCGTTTGACGCCGATGCGTTCGGCGTAGCGGTCGAGCAGAAAGGCCCAGATGTTGGCGCCGTCGAGCGGCGTCATCTGTTGGAAGCGCTGGAAGTCGAATTGGGCCGGCAAGGTCACCCCGAAGATTGAATTTCGGAACAATTATATCTCAGGAAAACAACTGATTCGGACGGAATGCAAATTCCGCCCGCGCTTTCGCACGTGTGGCATGCGCGGCAAGAAAAGCGGTGCTACATTTCGAAAACCGAGCAGTTGCTCGTTTTATTTCCGGCATAGATCGGGAGGAAACGGGCGTTGCCGGGGCGGAAAATTCGTCCGCTGTCAGCTATCTCATTTCAATACCCATTGGAGACAAAAATGAAGAAACGCTTTTGGAAACTGCTGTCCCTGCTCTTGATCGCCGCCAGCGCCCTGCCCGCGCCGTCCTGGGCCGCCGGCTACACGCAAACCAAGTATCCGATCGTGCTGGTGCACGGCCTGTTCGGCTTCGACAACATCGGCCCGGTCGACTATTTCTACGGCATCGCCTCCGGCTTGCGCGACGGCGGCGCCAAGGTCTACGTGACCCAGGTGTCGGCCGCCAACAGCACCGAGGTGCGCGGCGAACAGCTGCTGAGCCAGGTCAAGCAGATCCTGGCCGCCACCGGCGCCGCCAAGGTCAACCTGATCGGCCACAGCCACGGCGGCCCGACCAGCCGCTACGTCGCCTCGGTGCGGCCCGACCTGGTGGCCTCGGTCAGCAGCGTGGGCGGCGTCAACAAGGGCTCCAAGGTGGCCGACGTGCTGATCGGCGCGGTGCCGAACGCCAGCTACGCCCTGGTCAACGCCGTGTCCGGCTTCATCAGCTTCCTGTCGGGCAGCCCGACGCTGCCGCAGAACTCGCGCGCCGCCGCCGTCTCCTTGAGCACGGCCGGCACCGCCGCCTTCAACGCCGCCCATCCCGAGGGCGTGCCGACCAGCGCCTGCGGCGAAGGCGCCTACCAGGCGCGCGGCGTGTATTATTTCTCCTGGAGCGGCGCCAAGCCCTACACCAATCTGCTCGACGTCAGCGACCCGGTGCTGGCCTTGACCGCCATCGCCTTCGACGGCGCCAAGAACGACGGTCTGGTGGGCAGCTGCGCCAGCCATCTGGGCAAGGTGATCCGCGACGATTACGCGCTCAACCACCTCGACGAGGTCAACCAACTGGTCGGCATCACCAACCTGTTCGAGACCAATCCGGTGACCATCTTCCGCCAGCAGGCCAACCGCCTGCAGGGCCTGGGACTGTAAAGGGAAACGCATGAACACGAACGCGACACTGCTGCGCTTGGGCGCGCTGGCGATTTTGCTGGCGGCGTTGTACTTCGCCTTCTTCAAACCGGAGGCGGCGGCGCCGGTCAAGCAACGCGCCGACCCCAACTATTTCGCGTTCGTGCGCTCGATGGAGGGCACCCGGCCCGACGGCGAGCTGCACCAGAACGGCGCCGACCAGTTGGTGGTCGACGCCGAGCTGGGCCATTTGTTCGACTACTATTTGGCCGGCCTGGGCGAGAAGGATCTGAACGCCATCAAGACCGAGATCGAGCGCGAGCTGGAGCGCCGCCTCAAGCCGGGCGCGGCGGCGACGGCCAAGCGCCTGCTCGACAACTACCTCAAATACAAGGGCGCGCTGGCGGTGCTGGAGCGCGGCCTGCCGGCCAGCAGGGACATGGCACAAGGCGCGCGACAGCGCCTGAGCGCCATGCAGCAACTGCGCCACAGCTACTTCAGCGAGCAGGAAATCGCCGGCCTGTTCGGCGCCAGCGACGCCTACGACAACGACGCCATCGCCCGTCTGGAGATCAACAGCGACACCACGCTGACGGCGGAGCAGCGCACGGCCGGGCTGGCCGCGCTCGACGCGCGCATGCCGGCGGCGCAGCGGGCGGAACGCGACGCCCCCAGCCAGGTGCTGCGGTTGGAGGAGTCGGTGCGCGAACTGCGCGCCCAGGGCGGCGGCGACAACGAGGCCTACCGCCTGCGCTCGGCGGTGTTCTCGCCCGAGGCGGCGGCGCGGCTGGCCGAGCTCGACCGCGAGGAGGCCGACTGGCAGCGTCGCATCGACGCCTACCGGACGCAGCGCAAGGAGCTGCTCGGCAGCAGCGCCGGCACGCAGGCCGAAGCGCAACAGCGGCAACTGCAGCAGCTGCGCGATGCCAACTTCAATGTCGAGGAGCAGCGCCGCTTGGGCGCCTATGAGTGACGGCAACGCGTTCGGCGCCGCGCGGTGACGGTCGGCGATGGCCGGCGTCGAAACGGACGACGCGCCAACCAGATGAGGCGGCGCAACCTTCCGATGCCTATGGAAAATGACGGGCTATATAGAACGTTGCACCTACGAGAGTACTATTGGTAACGATGAGCAAACCGATAATGCGCCAGGTGATTTTAAGTAATTCCTCTTGCAAATAGGCCTTGGTGACATAATTGCCGCGATCCTTCTTGAGCAGTTCCATATCGGCCTGGGTCTTTGCAAGGTTCAACTCAAGCTTGCTGAATTGTTCCGTGCAGCTCAACTCAAGCTTGGTGATTTGTTCTGTGCAGCTCAACTCAAGCCTTCTGAATTGTTCTGTGCAGCTCAGCTCAAGCTTGGTGATTTGTGCCCGAAGAGAATGCACATCGCCTTGCATGATGTGCAGATCGGACCGCATCGCGGTCTGGTTCGCTTCGAAGATGTTGAGCCTTGATTCCATGTACTTATAATAGGCCCGCTTATCCAAGTCCGCAATCGGCGGATCGTCGTCGGACGGGCTGCTGGGAACTGGATTTTCCGCATTGGTCGGCATGGTGGACTCCCGCGTCTGATGTCAGCTCAAGGTAGCGCCCTTTGTCGCATCCTTGTTTGCGCTGCCGCAGCGTTCCCCGCGCCAGCCCGGCATTGCCGAATCGACCATTTCATGCGAGTATGCGCGGCCGCCCCTCCCCCACCCACAGGCCCGCATGGACAAGCAACTACTACTGATCTGTTTCCTCACCTTCGTGATCCACCTGATCGGCACGCTGGCCTACTCGGTGCGCATCGCCGGCGTGCGCACCAAGCGCATCGCCGTCTCGTTGGCCCTGTTCAGCATTTTGATGCTGGTGTCGCGCACCTCCAACTCCTTCCTCGGCCCCTTCATGGCCAAGCGGGTCGAGAACAACCTGAGCGGCGGCGCCGTCGACCTGCTGATGGACTTCCGCTGGCTGCTGATCGCCGCCTCGCTGGCCACCATCGCCGGCGCGCTGCTGATCCCCACCTTCCAGCGCGTGTTCTGCCGCGCCGTGCTGCACTTCCAGGTGCACCGCTCGATCCCCAAGCTGCTGATGCACGGCCTGTTCAAAGGCGGCATCTCCTACGTGCGCGACATGGCCAGCGCGCCGGCCGGCGCCAACCTGAGCGGTCTGCGCAAGGGCAACGGCGTGTCGCTGTCGGTCACGCTGCTCAATGTCGGCGCGGTGGCCTTGTGGACGGTCGGCGTGTTTGCCGCGCTGTACGCCGGCGCGCTGGACCCGGCGGTTTGGGTGACGTCGAGCACGCTGTCGTCGATCATCAACGGCGGCGCGACGGTGATGATGGCGGTGTTCATCGATCCGCACATGTCGGGCATGACCGACGACGTCATCGAGGGGCGGGTCAGCGAGTCGCAGTTCCGCAAGGCGGTGGTGTGGCTGGTGGGCAGCCGGCTGGCCGGCACGTTGCTGGCGCAGCTGCTGCTGGTGCCGGCGGCGCTGCTGATCGTGGCGGTGGCGCGGCTGCTGTGAGCCGCCAGGGGATGGAGCGCGAGATGAGGTGGACTGCTTGCGTCCCGTCGAGGGAAGCAAGTCAACACGGCGACGCGCGCGCCGTTTGACAACGCTGATCACTTCGGCCAGTGCGCCGGCGGGCTCCCGCCCACCGCGCGCAACCGGCCGCCGTGCTTACTTCGTGGTGCTGCGGGTACCCACCACTTCGACCGTCACGCGGCGATTTTTGGCGCGCCCTTCGGCCTTGGCGTTGTCGGCCATCGGCTGGGTTTCGCCCTTGCCCTCGGTGTAGACGCGCGAGGCCTCGACACCCTTGCTCACCAGGTAAGCCTTGACCGCTTCGGCGCGGCGCAGCGACAGTTTCTGGTTGTAGTCGTTCGAGCCGACCGAATCGGTATGGCCGACCGTGACCATCACCTCGGTGTTCATACCCTGCAGCTTGACCAACAGATCGTCCAGCGCGGCGCGGCCATCCGGCTTGACGGTCGATTTGTCGAAGTCGAACAAGGCTTCAGAGGAGAACGAGGCTTTCTCCGAGGTCGGCTCGGGTGCTTTGGCCGGCGGCGGCAGCGGCGCCACGACGGCCGCTGGCGGCGCTGCTTCCACCGCCGCCGGCGGCACATACACCGGCGCGCTATGCGCCGGCCGGCCCAGCTTGTAGACCAGGCTGACCGACAGCAGGTCGACATCGCCGCGATTGCCGACCGCGTCGTTGACGCGATAGCGTTCCATCTCGCCGCGCAGCGCCAGGGCTTCGCTCAGCTTGTATTCCAGGCCCAGGCCGGCCTTGGCGTTGAGCTTGCGCTCGCTATGGTCGGGCGCGGTCACCGCCGCCAGACGGTTGCCGCTGAAATGCGTGCTGGTTTTGGCATAGTTCATGCCCACCCGGCCCAATAGCGACAGCCGTTCGGTGATCGGCAACTGTCCCAGCAAGTCCAGGTTGGCGCCGCGAAAGCCCGCCTCGCCGTTCAGCACGCCGTTGCCGGAGGTGGTCGCGTTGAAACCGAATTTCCCCAGGTCGAAGTAACCCAGTTCCAGCGCCAGGTAGCGGTTCAGCTGCTTGCCGACAAACAGCTTGTAGCCGGTGTCCCGTTCGTCCGTGTTGAAGCCGGTGACGCTGGCGCCGTTGGCTGTAAAGCTGTCCGTCAGGCGCTGCCGATCGATGGTGCCGCGCGAGCGGCCGACGCCGGCGCCGAGGTACCAGGCGCTGTTGGCCCATTCCGGATTGATGAAGGTTTCCTCTGCGTGGGCAAATTCGACGGCGAGCATGGCGCAGACAAGTGCGCTCAATGTGCCTATTTTTTTAGCGACGGTCATGATGTGTCCTTGATGGGTGAGCGTTTATTTGGCGATTTGATTGTTGCGCAGCGTGACTGCGGCGGCGGTCAGCACGCGGCCATTGAGCAGCGTCGTGTTGTCGCCCACTGTGATGGCGGCCGACTGGCCCAGGATCGTGCCCTTGAAGACGCTGTTGGCGCCCAAGGTGGTCGGGCCGACGGGCAACCAGCTGACATTGGCGGCGCTGGCGCCGTTGCTCAGGGCGACGATCGAATTGGCGGTCGAATTCAGCGTCAGCGCGGTGCGGAAGATGTAGACGCCGGGACCGTTCAGCGTCACGGTGCCGGTGATGTTGATGGCGCCGGCGTAGCAGTAGACGCCCGGCGCGAAAGTCTGTCCGCCGAGGTCGATGGCGCCGGCAAAGCTGACGTCGCAGCTGCGGCCGTTGGCGTTGCTGATCGCGGTTTGCAGATCGGCCAGGGCGCCGGCCAGGATGGCGCCGGACTTGTAGTTGGTGAAGCCGGCGGCCAGCGTCGGGTCGGTGGTTTGCGACGGCGAGCCGACATCGCCCTGAATCAGCGTGGTGCCGCCGGCGTTGTTGGTCAGCGAGGTGCCGGCCAGAACCGCGAAGTTGGCGGCGCCGCCCAGTGGCACTGGCAGCGCGAGCGGCGGCGCCACCACGGTGCTGACGGTCAAGGTGGCGCTGGCGGATTGGGCGCCGACGGTGGCGGTGATGGTGGCGCTGCCGGCGGCGACGCCGGTGGCGGCGCCGCCGGCGGCCACGCTGCCGATGGACGGGCTGTTCGAGGTCCAGACGGCGTTGCCGGTGACAAAGGCGGTGCTGTTATCCGAGTAGGTCGCGGTGGCGACGAATTGCTGCTGGCCGCCGATCAGCACGGTGCTGCTGGCCGGCGTGACGGCGATGCTGGTGAGGGTGGCGGCAGGCACGGTGACCGTGGTGCTCGCGCTCTTGCCGTTGCTGGTCGCCGTGACGACGGCGCTGCCCGGCGCGGTGGCGGTGACCAGGCCGCCGCTGTTGACAATGGCGCTGGCGGGCGTGGCCGAGACAAAGGTCGAGCTGGCGGTCAAGTCGTGGGTGGTGGCGTCCGAATAGCTGCCGATGACGGCCAACTGGCGGGTGGCGGCGATCAGCACGGTGGGATTTTGCGGCGTGACGGCGATCGACAGCAACACGGCCGGCGTCACGGTCAAGGTGGCCGCGGCGGTTTTTCCGTTGTACGTCGCGGTGACGACGGCGCTGCCGACGCCGACACCGGTGGCGAGGCCGGTCGTGGCGGCGACCGTGGCCACGGCCGGTGCGGCGGAGCTCCAGGCGGCGGCGACGACTTGCGTGGAGCCGTCGGCGAAGGTCGCGCTGGCGTTGAACTGCTGGCTTGCACCGAGCGCGATACTTGGCGCCGCCGGCGTCACCGCCAGCGAGACCAGGGCCGCGGCGGGTAGGCCGAGGATGGGATCGCGTCCCTGATCGCCGCCGCATCCTGCCAGCAGGGCGGCGGCGAGCAAGCCGACGGAACAAAGCAAGGTCTTGGTATATCTTTGGAGGGTTTTCATGATGCTTCCTTTTGTGCTGAAATTGCGGACCGACTAAAGGCCTTCGCTGTGCGCGAAAGGCAAGTGATCCACGATGTCATGCACGGCCGAGCCCGTATGTGCGCTGGCGCGCTTAGGCTTTGGAGAGCAGGAAACACTGTGGGGAATAAACATCAAAGCGCTGCGCGGCCGCGCAATAGGCCCGACGCACTGGGATGCGGTGGTGTGGCGGTGATGTGACGGTGGTGTGGCGGTGGCGCGGCCGCGGCGAGCCGCCAGGGGGACCACGAGACCTTGTGGGCGATGAAGCAGGCTCCGTGCTCCCCACCCGGGGAAGCACGGAGCCACTGGACGCGGGCCGTGTTTGACGGCGCCCACCGTCAGCTTGAAACAGTATAGAAAAGTTTAAAACAGTTTAAAACGTTTCCCACTCGGCCGTGGCGGCGGCCGCTTTCGGCGTGGCGGCCAGGCGCAAGCTGGGCTTGTTCGGCCGGACCGGCCTGGCCGGCGCGCTCTGTGTCCGCCGCGCGGCGATGGCGGGCGCCGCCGGCCGTGCCGCCAGCGCGCCGTCGATGCGGAACACGCTGACCACCTCGGCCAGTCCGCCGGCCTGCTCCTGCAGCGAGGCGGCCGCCGCCGCGGCCTGCTCGACCAGCGCGGCGTTCTGCTGCGTCACCGTGTCCATCTGGCCGACCGCCATGTTGATCTGGTCGATGCCCATGCTCTGCTCCTGGGTCGCCATGCTGATCTCGCCCATGATGTCGGTGACCCGCTTGACGCTGGCGACGATCTCGTTCATCGTCACGCCGGCCTCGGCCACCAACTTGCTGCCGGCGTCGACCTGGCCGACCGAGTCGCCGATCAGCACCTTGATCTCCTTGGCCGCCGTGGCCGAACGCTGCGCCAGGTTGCGCACCTCGCTCGCCACCACCGCGAAGCCGCGACCCTGCTCGCCGGCGCGGGCCGCTTCCACCGCCGCGTTGAGCGCCAGGATGTTGGTCTGGAAGGCGATGCCGTCGATCACGCTGATGATGTCGACGATCTTGTTGGACGACTGGTTGATCGAATCCATCGTCTCGACCACGCGGGCCACCATGGCGCCGCCGCGCACCGCCACGTCGGAGGCCGAGGCGGCCAGCTGGTTGGCCTGGCGGGCGTTGTCGGCGTTGGCCCGCACGGTCGACGTCAGTTCCTCCATCGACGAGGCGGTCTCCTCCAGCGAGCTAGCCTGCTCCTCGGTGCGCGAGGACAGGTCCAGGTTGCCCGTGGCGATTTCGGCGGACGCGGTGGCGATGGTGTCGGTGCCATCGCGCACCTGGCCGACGATGCGCACCAGGCTGTCGTTCATTTCCTTGAGCGCGCCCAGCAACTGGCCGGTCTCCTCGGTGGTGCGCACCTCGATGCGGCTGGTCAGGTCGCCCGAGGCCACCGTCTGCGCCACCTTGACCGCCAGGTTGATCGGCCGCGTGATGGTGCCGGTGATGTAGACGGCGCAGACGACGGCGACCAACATCGCCAGCAGCGCCGAGCCGACCATCATCCGCTTGGCCTGGACCAGCGCGTCGCCGCCCTGCTGCACGCTGGCCTTGGCAATCCCGTCGTTCAGGTCCTCGATTTTCATCAGGGTCGCCTCGGCCTTCAGGAACAGCGGCCGCGACACGTCGTACTGGCGGTAGAACTCGACGAACAAGTCCTTCTGCTTCTGCTCGTCCTTGTTGCCGGCCAGCGCAGTCATCAGGCCGACGATCTTGCCGTCGACCGCCTTCCAGGCCTCGAACTCGGCGACGAACTGTTTCCACAGCACGGCCTCCTCGTCGGTCTGCGGCAGCGGCTCGTATTTTTTCCAGCCGACGTCGATATTCTTCCAAGCGCGCTGGTGCAGCTTGATCGCCTCGCCGAACTTGTCCTGCGAATGGTAGTCGTTCTCGTAGATCGCCGTGGTCAGCGTGGCCGCCGACACCGCGGTCTGGCCCTCGCTCATGATCAGCAGGCCCTGGATCGACGGCAGGCGCACCACGCCGATCTCGTTGACGGCGCCGCCGACGGTGGCGATGCCGCTGTAGCCGCTGCCGCCGATGACGGCCAGCGCCACCAGCATGATGGCGACCAGGCTGGCGAGCTTCCACTTAATCAGTAAATTCTTGAACATGACACACTCCCGCTAAATCCGCCGCCCGAAGACCGGCGCGCCACCTGGGCCGCCGGATAGAATTGGAGAGAATCCCCCGCAGTCCGAATATGGGCGTTTCGTTGATACAGGTCAACAGCTTTTCGCTAGACTGTGGTGGGTTACCCACGGGAAAGTATGCGACTTGCAAGATGCTGTCGGATGGGCGCTACGGAATCATGGTCGTCGTCGTGGCGGCACTGTTGATGGCGACCACGCCGCCCCAGTTGCACATGCATTTGCAGTTGTTGTCGAGGGCGGGGAAGTTGGCGATCAGCACGGTCGGCGCGCCCGGCACCCAGGGCGCGGCGGTGACCGGGATGCAGGGCATCGGCGTCAGCACGCCGAGGGCGGCGGCGGTGGCGGCGATCACCATCGGGTTGGCCGGCGAACTGCACACGCCGAAGGGCAGGATGTTGAGCATCGGCACATGGTCCATGATGGTGGCGGCCGGCGGTCCCTCGGCCAGCACGGCGTTGGTCGGCAGCACCACCAGCGACGACGGCGCGGCGCCGAAACTACAACTGAGCATCGCGCCCATGGCAACCTGGTTGGCCATCGCATCTCTCCTGGTGGTGGTGGTCGACGAATCCATAGCAACGCCATTATGGCCGACAAGGCCGCCGCCGCGCCAGCGCGGCGGCAAGCATCCACAAGCCAACTGCACATCATCCGCACCGGCGCGCGCCGCCGCGTGGTAGCGTAGCGTTTTTCATTCGCACAAAAAAAAACATGGAAGCACTAGACTTGGTCGAGAATCCGAACGACGCCGCACCGGCCAGCCGCCTCAACGCCACGGTGGCGATCACGGTGGCGCTGCTGGCCACCTTCATGGGCATCTGCAAGGTAAAGGACGACAACATCTGCCAGTCCATGCAGCAGGCCCAGGCCAACCGGGTCGACCACTGGGCCTTCTACCAGGCGCGCAATGTGCGCGAGGAAGTGGCCAAGTCCACCGTGGTGCAGCTGCGCCTGGCCGCGCTGGACCGGCCGGCGGCGCAGCAGGCCAGCTACGCCGAGGCGATCGCCCACTACGAGGCGCTGGCCGCCGACCAGGCCAAGAAGAAGGCCGAGGCCAAGGCGCAGGCGGAGCAGGATCAGAAGGACTACGACGCCGCCAACTTCAAGGACGACCAGTTCGACCTGTCCGACACGCTGCTGGCGATCGCCATCTCGCTGTTGGCGGTGACCGCGCTGACCCAGCAACGCTGGCTGTACCTGGCCGCGCTGGTGCCGACCGGCTTCGGCGTGCTGATGGGCCTGTCCGGCCTGGCCGGCTGGGCGATCCACCCCAACGGCCTGATCGCCCTGCTGTCCTGAGTCCCGCCGGCGGCGCCGGCCGGCTGCTTGGCGGCGCGGCGGCCGATCACAGGCACACCACCTGGTTGCGGCCGGCCCGCTTGGCGGCGTACATGGCGGCGTCGCCGACGGCGATCAGGCGCAGCAGGTCGTAGCCGTGCTCGTCCGAGCAGACCACGCCGACGCTGACCGTGTAGCGGATGGCGTGGCCGTCGATCGCCACCAGGGCCTGGGCGACCTTGTCGCGCAGGCGCTCGGCGACGCCGCCCGCCTCGGCCAGGTTGATGCCGTCGAGCACCAGCACGAACTCCTCGCCGCCGTAGCGGGCCAGCAGGTCGAGCGGGCGCAGCTCCAGCCGCAGCAGCCGGGTCAGGTGGCGCAACACCTCGTCGCCGACCGGGTGGCCGTGGGTGTCGTTGATCTGTTTGAAGTGGTCGGCGTCGATCATCACCACCGACAGGCTGCGCCCGCCGTGCAGGGTGCGCGCGGCGATGCGGCCGCCCTGCTGCTCGAGCGCGCTGCGGTTCAGCGCGCCGGTCAGCGGGTCGAGCGTGGACAGGCGGCGCAACTGCACGGCGTAACGCCGCGTCACCATCATCACCATGCCGAAGGCGACGCAGACCTGGGCCAGCGCCGTCGCCAGCAGGCTGGCATCGAGCAGCAGCGCGCCCTGGCCGGGCGGCGGCAAGGGATACAGCACCAGATAGGCGCCGCGCGCGCACAGCGCCAGCCCCAGCATGGCGAAGCCGAGCGCGCTGATGCCGACGCCGCGCCAGTCGGCGTGGCGCAGCAAGGTGGCGGCGCACAACCAGCACAGGGCGCCGAAATAGAAACCGCTGACACTGAGCCGGGCGCGCAGGCTGGGATCGACCACGCTGAAATAGCCGGCCAGCGCCAGCGGCACGGCGACGATCAGCGCCACCCAGTTCCACTCCAGCGGCTCGGCGCAGAACAGGCGCACGCCGCGCAGGACCAGGCCCATGCCCAGCGCCATGACGCCGTAACTGAGCACGCCGTGGACCAGTTGCGGCAGGCCGCTCATCGCCGAGATGGCCAGGCCGCAACAGGCCGCAACATTGCCCAGCGCCCACAGGCGCTGCTCCTCCAGCGAATCGGTGTAGAAAGCGGCGGCCAGCAAGAGCGCCGTGGTCAGCAGCGTGAAGCAGACTTCCACCAGCAAAAGAGTCTCTGGATTGAGCACGGCAGGTCCCTGGGACGCGATCCCCCAA
The DNA here is from genome assembly GCF_016461825.1 of Rugamonas violacea. GTDB lineage: Bacteria > Pseudomonadota > Gammaproteobacteria > Burkholderiales > Burkholderiaceae_D > Rugamonas. Next base: position 12,855 of record NZ_JAEMNU010000064.1, read on the forward strand.
TGTAGCTCAGCGGCGACGGCAAGGCAATCGCCGTTGCCGCGCGGCGGCAAAAAGCCGCCATGATGTGGCCGGCCAACAAAAAGGGCTCCCGCGGGAGCCCTCACTCAACCGGCGGCAGCCGGCGGCGACACGAGGTGACTCAGGCGGCTTTGCGGCGGCGCGCCATGAAGCCCACCAGGCCCAGGCCGGCCAGCAGCATGGCGTAGGTTTCTGGTTCCGGCACCGGCGAGGTCGGGTGGAACGGCTCGTAGCCGATCTCGACCTTGGTGCTCATGCCCTTGGCGATGATGCTGCCTTCCAGGTGGCCGCCGCCGGCGCTCAAAATCGCGTTGTTGGCCAGCACGGTGCCGTAAGCGAAGGTCGACATGCTGATGTCGGTGGCGTTGACCAGGTTGTAGATCAGACGATCGCGCATCGACTTCATTTGGCCGTCCTGGCCGCCGCTGAAGGTGACCATGCCGCCACCAGTCACGTTAATGACGACGTTGGCGGTCGACTTGACGTTCTGCAGCACCAGATTGCCCAACTCGCTGGAACTGACGTTGAACACTTGCAGGTCGGAGCTGTTGTCGCCGGTCAGGTAGATGCCGCCCCATTTCAGTTCAACGATACCGTTGGCGGCGGTCTTGTTCAAATCGCTAGACAGCTTGGTCAGCTGGGTCTTGGCGGCGGCAAAGTTGACCACGCCGGTTTGCTGGCGCAGGTCGTGATAACCGGACGAGCCGGTCTTGCTGCCACCATACACGCCATAACCCTTTTCTTTCGTATATTCGGTGATCGGGCCAACGGTGGCATTAGTGTTCACATTGGTTTTCGGACCGGTGAAGATGTCGCCGCTGCTCAGGCTGACGTTGCCGCCGACCACCAGGCTAGGACCGGTCACGCCGTAAGGGGTGCGGTAGCCGACCGACATGCCGCTGGTGCTCAGGTTGCCGCCGACGGCCAGACGGCCTTCGACGTCGACGACATTGCTGACGTTACCGTAGAAGAAACCGCTGTAACCGGAGGCCAGACCCAGGTCGATGACAGGCACGGCGGCGTGGGCGGAGCAGAGGACGGAAGTGCCCAGCAAGATGGGCAGAAGACGGGCAACGAAAGTGCTTGGGGTCATGGTATCTAATTGGTACTGTTACTGGTTTGTAGGAAGAAACACGTGGCTTGCTGCGTTTGACAGAACGAATTATAGCCCAAAGACAATATGTATTTTCACAAAAACAATAAATATTTTTCTAAGACAATACCAAAACAGTACCGGAAATTGCTTTTCTCCTATGAAAACGAGCTGTATAGGCGAGTGATAAAAAACCAACAATAGGCACTCATCAACAACAAAATGGACGCCGATCGTCCAAATCGACGTGCGCGACGGCAGCGCGCTTATGCCACGCTTAAGGGCACTTCGAAAAACCACCAAATTGTCGTTCCGCATCGGCGGACCGCCGCGTAGGCGGGAACCCATGCTGAGCCAATGGATATGCGGGGTATAGATTCCCGCCTGCGCGGCGGTCCGCCGATGCGGAATGACGGTTTTTCGAGGTGCCCTTATGCCGCGCTTATGCCGTACACTTACTTTTTAGAAAAGATTGAGCGATCCATGGTCTACCCGATAGAAAACAAGCTGGTCATCGGCATCGCCTCGAGCGCGCTGTTCGACCTGACCGAGTCGCACCGCATCTACCTCGAACAGGGTGCCGAGGCCTACCGCAAGTATCAGGAGCAACACCACGACAGCGTGCTGGGCAAGGGCGTCGCCTTCCCCTTCATCCGCCGCTTTCTGGGCATCAACCAGCATTTCGTCCGCCAGGCGCCGGTCGAGGTGGTGCTGCTGTCGCGCAATTCGCCCGAGACCGGCTTGCGGGTGATGCGCTCGATCGCCCACTACGGCCTGGACATCTCGCGCGCCTGCTTCGTCACCGGCCAGTCGCCCTACACCTACCTGCCCGCCTTCAATGCCGCGCTGTTTCTCACCGCCAACGAGGACGACGTCCGCATGGCGCTGGCGGCCGGGCTGCCGGCCGGCCTGGTGCTGCCCTCGCGCACCGAGGACGAGGACAAGGATGGCGGCGACAGCGCCGAGCTGCGTGTCGCCTTCGACTTCGACGGCGTGATCGCCGACGACGAGTCGGAGACCGTCTTCAAGCGCAACAACGACGTCGCCGAGTTCCACGCCCACGAACGCGAGCGCGTGGCCGTGCCGCACCAGCCCGGGCCGCTGGCCGATTTGTTCCAGAAGCTGGCGCTGATGCAGAAATTGGAGGAGCGGGCGCAGCGGCGCGATCCGGCCTACCGCAAGATCCTGCGCATCGCCATCATCACGGCGCGCAACGCGCCATCGCACGAGCGCGTCGTGACGACCTTGAAAAGTTGGGGGGTGTCGGCCAACGAGACCTTCTTCCTGGGCGGCATGGACAAGGCGCGCGTGCTGCGCATCTTCAAGCCGCACATCTTCTTCGACGACCAGCTCAGCCATTTGAAGTCGGCCGGCGGCACGATCCCGATGGTGCACGTGCCGTTCGGCGTGGCCAACCGGCCGCCGCCGGCGGCGCAGTAAGGCGGCGCCGGCAAAAACCACCCAAAGGCGAACCGCCGGGGTCGGACCCCGCCGGGTCCGACCCCAGATTTCGCCCGTGGGTTTTCTCAATCGACGCCGACTCGCGCCCTACAATCGAGGCCGGCTCGCGCCCTAAAGAGCGGCGTTACGCTCAGACCTGGTGCATCCAGTTGTGACGGTCGGCCACGGTGCCGTGCTGGATCGCCAGCAAGGCTTCGCGCAGGGCCATCGTCACCGGGCCGTTCTGGCCGTTGTTGATGCTCAGCTCGAAGCCCGTGGCCTTGGCCTTGCCGACCGGCGTGATGACGGCGGCCGTGCCGCAGGCGAACACCTCGGTCAGGCGGCCGGCGGCGACGTCGTCGCGCCACTGCTGCACGGTGAGCTTGCGCTCGCTGGACTCGTAGCCCAGGTCGCGCGCCAGCTCCAGCAGGCTGCGCCGGGTGATGCCCGGCAGCAGGGTGCCGGTCAGCTCGGGCGTGACGATGACGGTCTTGCCCTCTTCCTGATAGACGAAGAACAGGTTCATGCCGCCCATCTCCTCGATGTAGCGGCGCTCGACGGCGTCCAGCCAGACCACCTGGTCGCAGCCTTTTTCCTGCGCCTGGGCCTGGGCCACCAGGCTGGCGGCGTAGTTGCCGGCGCACTTGGCCTCGCCCGTGCCGCCCGGCGCGGCGCGCACGTAGTCCTCGCTGATCCACACGGTGACCGGCTTGACGCCCTGCGGGAAGTAGGCGCCGGCCGGCGAGGCGAACAGCACGAACAGGTATTCATTCGATGGCCGCACGCCGAGGAAGGCGTCGGTGGCGATCATCAACGGGCGCAGGTACAGGCTCTCGCCGACGTTCTTCGGCACCCAGGCGGCGTCCAGGTTGATCAGCAGGTCGGCCGCCTCCATGAACAGGTCGACCGGCAGGTCGGGCATGGCCAGCCGGCGCGCGCTGCGGTTGAAGCGCTCGGCGTTGGCCTCGGGCCGGAAGGTCTTGACGCCGCCGTCCGGCTGCGAGAAGGCCTTGAAGCCCTCGAAGATGGCCTGGCCGTAGTGCAGCGCCGAGGCCGACGGGTCGAGCATCAGCGGACCGTAGGCTTTCACCTCGCCCTGCTGCCAGGCGCCGTCGCGGTAGGGGATCACCACCATGTGGTCGGTGAAGGTGCGGCCGAAGCTGAGCACACGCAGCTGTTCGGCGCGCGCGGCGTCGCTCAGCTGGTGGGTCGATGGGGTCACTACAAAGCGGGAAGTGGCGGTGGTCATGAGAGGGTTCCGATAAAAATGGCGCCGCGCGGCGCGTCAATCGGCCATGATACCAAGTTTTGTCGCTTCCGTAGCGGCCGACAACATTGTCGCCCGACGTGGCGCGGAGGCTTCGTCTATAATGTGCGCAGCGGCATTGCCACTCTGGGCGGTGCGCTTAACCGTTCAATCTGTGTCAGCGCCTGCATGTCCTTCGACTTAAAAAAATCCCTCCCCAAACCCGGTAACCGCTTCGCCCTGCCCGCCCTGTACGGCTCGGCCGACGCCTACGCGCTGGCGCTGTCGGCGCTCGAACTCAAATCCCAGGGCCGCATGCTGGCCGTGGTGGTGGCCAACGCCAGCGACGGCCAGCGCCTGCTCGACGAGATCCCCTGGTTCGCCGCCGGCCGGCTGCGCTGCCACCTGCTGCCGGACTGGGAAACGCTGCCCTACGACGCCTTCTCGCCGCACCAGGACCTGGTGTCCGAGCGCCTGGCCACGCTGCACGAGATCCAGAACGGCCAGTGCGACGTGATGCTGGTGCCGGCCACCACGGCGCTGGTGCGGATGGCGCCGCCGTCCTTCCTGGCCGCCTACACCTTCTTCTTCAAGCAGGGCGAGAAGCTCGACGAAGCGCGCCTGAAGACCCAACTGACCCTGGCCGGCTACACCCACGTCTCGCAGGTGATGTCGCCCGGCGAGTACTCGGTGCGCGGCGGCCTGCTCGACCTGTTCCCGATGGGCTCCGCCCTGCCCTACCGGCTCGACCTGTTCGGCGACACCATCGAGACCATCCGCACCTTCGACGCCGACACCCAGCGCTCGCTGTACCCGGTGCGCGAGGTGCGCCTGCTGCCGGGCCGCGAGTTCCCGATGGACGAGCCGTCGCGCACCACCTTCCGCAACCGCTGGCGCGAGCAGTTCGAGGGCGACCCGTCACGCTCGGTGGTCTACAAGGACATCAGCAGCGGCATCGCCTCGGCCGGCATCGAGTACTACCTGCCGCTGTTCTTCGAGCAGACCGCGACCCTGTTCGACTACCTGCCGGAGGGCGCCGCGCTGGCCCTGGTGGGCGGCATCGACGGCGCCATCCAGCGCTTCTGGTCCGACACCGCCTCGCGCTACCGCTTCCTCAAGGCCGACCGCGAGCGGCCCATCCTGGCGCCCGAGGCGCTGTTCCTCAGCGAGGAGCAGTTCTTCACCTTGGCCAAGCCCTACGCCCGCCTGGTGCTGGCGCGCGACGCCGAGGCCGGCGCCTCCGAGCTGTCGGCGCCGGTGCCCAACATCGCCGTCAACCGCCACAGCGAAGACCCGCTGACCAATCTGCGCGCCTACCTGCTGCAGAGCGGCCGCCGGGTGATGATCTGCGCCGAGTCGAACGGCCGGCGCGAAACGCTGCAGCAGTACTTCACCGAATTCGACCTGGCGCTCACGCCGGTCGAGGGCTACGACGGCTTCCTCGCCAGCGACGCCAAGCTGACCTTGGGCGTGGCGCCGCTGCACGCCGGCTTCGAACTGTCGGTCGACGGCGAGCAGCTGATCTTCATCACCGAGACCGAGCTGTACGCCGGCTCCGGCCGCCGCGTCGGCAAGAAGAAGCAGGAGGGCGTGACCCAGGTCGAGTCGATGGTGCGCGACCTGTCGGAGCTGAAGATCGGCGACCCGGTGGTGCACATCAACCACGGCATCGGCCGCTACATGGGCCTGACCAGCATGGACCTGGGCGAAGGCGAGACCGAATTCCTGCACCTCGAATACGCCAAGGACAGCAAGCTCTACGTGCCGGTCTCGCAGCTGCACGTGATCTCGCGCTACTCCGGCGCCTCGCCGGAGGACGCGCCGCTGCACACGCTCGGCTCGGGCCATTGGGAAAAGGCCAAGCGCAAGGCCGCCGAGCAGGTGCGCGACACCGCCGCCGAGCTGCTCAACCTGTACGCCCGCCGCGCCCTGCGCCAGGGCCACAGCTTCGAATACTCGGCGCACGACTACGAGCGCTTCGCCGACAGCTTCGGCTTCGACGAGACGCCCGACCAGGCCGAGGCGATCCGCAACGTCTTGAAGGACATGACCTCGGGCAAGCCGATGGACCGCCTGGTGTGCGGCGACGTCGGCTTCGGCAAGACCGAAGTAGCGCTGCGCGCCGCCTTCATCGCCGTCATGGGCGGCAAGCAGGTGGCCATCCTGGCGCCGACCACCCTGCTCGCCGAGCAGCACGCGCAAACCTTCGCCGACCGCTTCGCCGACTGGCCGGTGCGCATCGCCGAGCTGTCGCGCTTCCGCACCGGCAAGGAGATCACCCAGGCCATCAAGGGCATGAGCGACGGCACGCTCGACATCGTCATCGGCACCCACAAGCTGCTCTCGGGCGACGTCAAGTTCACCCGCCTGGGCCTGGTCATCATCGACGAGGAGCACCGCTTCGGCGTGCGCCAGAAGGAGGCGCTCAAAGCCTTGCGCGCCGAGGTCGACGTGCTGACCCTGACCGCCACGCCGATCCCGCGCACCCTGGGCATGGCGCTCGAAGGCCTGCGCGACTTCTCCATCATCGCCACCGCGCCGCAGAAACGCCTGGCGATCAAGACCTTCGTGCGCGGCGAGAGCGAGGCGATCATCCGCGAGGCCTGCCTGCGCGAGCTCAAACGCGGCGGCCAGGTGTACTTCCTGCACAACGAGGTCGAGACCATCCAGAACCGCATGGCCATGCTGACCGAGCTGCTGCCTGAGGCGCGCATCGCCGTGGCCCACGGCCAGATGCACGAGCGCGACCTGGAAAAGGTGATGCGCGACTTCGTCGCCCAGCGCTACAACATCCTGCTGTGCACCACCATCATCGAGACCGGCATCGACGTGCCGACGGCGAACACCATCATCATGCACCGCGCCGACAAGTTCGGCCTGGCCCAGTTGCACCAGTTGCGCGGCCGGGTCGGCCGCTCGCACCACCAGGCCTACGCCTACCTGCTGGTGAACGACGTGCAGACGCTGAGCAAGCAGGCGCAGCGCCGGCTCGACGCGATCCAGCAGATGGAAGAGCTGGGCAGCGGCTTCTACCTGGCGATGCACGACCTGGAGATCCGCGGCGCCGGCGAAGTCCTCGGCGACAACCAGTCCGGCGAGATGCACGAGATCGGCTTCCAGCTGTACTCGGACATGCTCAACGAGGCGGTGCGCGCGCTGAAGAACGGCAAGGAGCCCGACTTGGCGGCGCCGCTGGCCAGCACCACCGAAATCAACCTGCACGTGCCGGCGCTGCTGCCGGCCGACTTCTGCGGCGACGTCCACGAGCGCCTGTCGATCTACAAGCGGCTGGCCAACTGCGCCGAGCAGCACAAGATCGACGACATGCAGGAGGAGCTGATCGACCGCTTCGGCAAGCTGCCCGACCCGGTGCGCGCGCTGGTCGAAACGCACCGCCTGCGCATCGCCGCCAAGACCGTCGGCATCATCAAGATCGACGCCCACGGCGAGGCGGCCACCCTGCAGTTCATGGCCAAGCCGCCGATCGACCCGATGCGCATCATCGAGCTGATCCAAAAAAACCGGCAGATCAAGCTGAACGGCCAGGACAAGTTGAAGATCACCGTCGCCATGCCCGACCTGGCGGCGCGCGTCAACCAGATTAAAACCGCGATCAAGCAGTTGACCGCCTAACTCAGAGCAAGCATTGATGAACACGCCACAAAACACCACCATGAACCTGGTCCTGCAAGGCCTGGACGACTGCAAGCCGCGCCTCGAACGCATCGCCGCGCTGGTCGCGCCGGCCCGCCTGACCTGGCTCGGCGAGCGCGCCGTGCGCTGCGAGGACATCAGCTACTCGCCGGGCCTGCGCCAGACCATCGAGGTGGCCGCCCACGCCGCCCAGCTCGACGCCACCTACATGATGGGCCTGCACAAGCTGGACGACTTCAAGCTGGTGGCGATGGACATGGACTCGACCCTGATCACCATCGAGTGCATCGACGAGATCGCCGACATGCAGGGCCTGAAGGCGCAGGTGGCCGAAATCACCGAAGCCGCCATGTGCGGCGACCTGGACTTCTCCGCCAGCCTGGCGCGCCGCGTCGCCCTGCTCGCCGGCCTGGATGCCGGCGCGCTCGAACGCGTCTACGAGGAACGCCTGCGCCTGTCGCTCGGCGCGGAAAACATGCTGGCGGCGGTGCAGGCGGCCGGCCTGAAGACGCTGCTGGTGTCGGGCGGCTTCACCTTCTTCACGACGCGCCTGAAGCAGCGCCTCGGCCTCGACTACACCCATGCCAACGAACTGGAAATCGTCGACGGCAAGCTGACCGGCCGCGTCATCGGCACCGTGGTCGACGCCGAGGAGAAAAAGCGCACCGTCGAGCGCGTCTGCGTGCAGCTGGGCATCCGCCCGGAGCAGGCCATCGTCATGGGCGACGGCGCCAACGACCTGCAGATGATGGGCATCGCCGGCCTGTCGGTGGCCTTCCGCGCCAAGCCGGTGGTGCGCGAGCAGGCCAGCGTGGCGCTCAACTTCGTCGGCCTGGACGGCATCCTGCCGCTGCTCGGCTAGTTCGTCTTCTTTGCCGCGCGGCAGGCTTGCCAACATTGTTATACTGGAAAGCCTGACCGCCCGCACCGAGGAATACGACCATGTCCCAAGAGATTGTTTTCGACACCCGCCTGGACTCCGCCAAGAACCTGGCCTGGTGGCTCTACCTGATCCACGCCGTCAGCTTCCTGTTTTCGCTCGGCGCCTTCTCCTTCATCCCGCTGATCGTCAACTACGTCAAGCGCGGCGAGACGGCCGGCACCTTCGTCCACAGCCATCACGGCTGGCAGATCCGCTCGTTCTGGTGGTATGTGGTGTGGATGTTCGTCGGCTTCGTGCTGTTCATCACCTTCATCGGCATTCCGCTGGCCTGGCTGGTCTGGATCGGCGCCTGGCTGTGGAAGGCCTATCGCCTGATCAAGGGCATTTCCGACCTGAACCGCAACCAAGCGATGCCCGGCTGATCGACGATGGATTTTCTGCGCGAGCATTTCCATGGCGTCCAATCCAAGGTTGCCGCCAACGATCCCGGCTTCAGCGCCCTCGTCGTACGCCACGGCGCGGCGCGATTCGAGTTGCACCACGGCGTCGCCTGCATGGAGCTGGGCGTGCCGCTGAGCGGCCGCTCGCGCTACTACATGGGTTCCGAATCCAAGCAGTTCACCGCCGCCTGCATCCTCGACCTGGTGCGCCAGGGCCGCCTGTCACTCGACGAGGACATCCGCGCCCGCCTGCCGATCATGCACCGCATCGACACGCCGCTGCCGCTGCGCAACCTGCTCAACCACAGCAGCGGCATCCCCGACTACCTGCCCTATCTGAACCTGCAACTGGGCCGGCACGAAAGCAACTACTTCGATAATCCGCTGGCGCTGCAACTGATCGAAAAATTCGATGAGCTCGACTTCACGCCCGGCAGCCGCCACGACTACAGCAACAGCAACTACCAACTGCTGGCCCAGCTGATCGAGGTGGTCAGCGGCACGCCGCTGGCGGCCTACGCGCGCCGGTTGGTGTTCGCGCCGCTGGCGATGGCGGCCACCGACTTCGACATCGACCGCCAGGCCATCCTGCCCGACCGGGCGCGCAGCTACAGCCCCGACCCGCTGCGGCCGCGCGGCTACAAGCAGCACCTGGGCAACGCCAACACGGTGGGCGACGGCGGCCTGTACTCCTGCACCGACGACCTGCTGCTGTTGGAACGCGACTGGCACCGCCAGTACGCCGACCCGAACAGCCTGGTGCAAGCGCTGCTGCAGGAGTCGCACGACAACGACGGCGCGCCGTTCTCCTACCGCTACGGCCTGGAATGCCTGAGCCACGAGGGCATGGACTATGTGTTCCACAGCGGCTGCCTGTGGGGCTTCAACACGCTGATCCTGCGCGTGCCGCAGGCCGGCCTGTCGGTCGTCCAGCTGAGCAACAACGAGCTGCTGGAACCGGACCAACCGGCGCTGCTGCGCGCCATCGCCGCCGACCTGGCGGCCGAGCGCCACCTCACAAGCTAGGCTGCAAAGCGGAGCGCCAGGTGATATGCTCGCTTGGCGTTGTAACAATTCAATTTCACTACCGAAATCCGCGAACCAGGAGCCTTGCCGACATGACCCCATTGCACATCCCCACTCCCCTGCTGGAACACCGCGCCATGTCGGCGGCGCTGGACAAGCGCGTGCTGTTGAAGATGGAGAACAGCCAGCCGTCCGGCTCGTTCAAGCTGCGCGGCATCGGCCTGCTGTGCCAGCGCGCCGTGGCCGCCGGCGCCAACCACCTGGTCTGCCCGTCGGGCGGCAACGCCGGTTTCGCGGCGGCGGTGGCCGGCGTGGCGCTGGGCGTGCGCACCACCATCCTGGTGCCGCGGACCACCTCGGCGGCGGTGCGGCGCAAGATTGAAGACATCGGCGCGACGGTGATCGAGCACGGCGCGGTGTGGGACGAGACCAACGTCGAGGCGCGCCGGCTGGCCGAGGCGCCCGGCGCCGTCTACGTGCCGCCGTTCGACCATCCGGACATTTGGGAGGGCAACTCCAGCCTGATCGACGAGGCCGTCGTGCAGAGCCGCGCCATGGACGCCGAGTTCGACGTGGTGGTCTGTTCGGTCGGCGGCGGCGGCCTGATGTCCGGCGTGCTGCAGGGCCTGCACCGCAACGGTTTGGGTAAGGTGCCGCTGATCGCCGTCGAGACCGAGGGCGCCGCCTCGCTGCGCGCCTCGATGCGCGCCGGCGCGCTGGTCAGCCTGGCGGCCATCACCTCGCTGGCCACCACCTTGGGCGCCAAGCGGGTCGCCGCCGAGGCCTACGCCTGGACCGGCCGCCACAGCGTGCACAGCGTGGTGGTCAGCGACGCCCAGGCGGTGGCCGCCGCCCGCCGCTTCGCCGACGATTTGCGCGTGCTGGTCGAGCCGGCCTGCGGCGCGGCGCTGGCGGCCGGCTACGAACAGGTGGCCGAGCTGGCGCGCTTCCGTCGTCCGCTGTTCGTGGTCTGCGGCGGCATCGGCGTCGACCTGGCCGCGCTGGCGGCCTGAGGCAAAAATCGGCCTTCGCCTTGGAGGCACTTCGAAAAACTGCCCAATTGTCGTTCCCGCGCAGGCGGGAACCCATGCTGAGCCAATGGGCGTACGGGTATGGATTCTCGCCTGCGCAGAGGTCCGCCGATGCGGAATGACGGTTTTTCGGGGTTCCCACAAGGCGATGAGTCAGAAAAATTGCTGAAATTTCTTAACTTGGGTGGATTGGGGCGCGCACGCAGGCAATCCGGCCTCAAGGCACCTGCGGTTACGGGTCACGAGGGTTTTGAACGCATGTATCGGGTTCAAATGAACACCTTGGAAATTCTCATTTCCTTTTTGCCGAGCTTGTTTTTGGCCGCGAAATATTGGCCCACCCCTTTGCTTGTAGGTCTGGCTATTTTTTACGTGGTTGGGCGACATGTTTACTGGCGCGCTTATGTCAGCGAGCCGTCAAAGCGTGCGCTCGGTTTCATGATGTCCATGCTACCCACCTTGCGCTTGCTCATACTGGCACTTGTCGGTGTCATTCTTTCGCTTTCGGGACTCAAGACCTAAAATTTAAAATGAAAATATATGTGCAAATATTTTAATATATGTAAATTCCTTACGTTAATCCTGCTTTCTTCTTTTTTAACCGTATCATCGGCGTCCGATATTCAGGATCTCGAAAAAAATGATTTAAATCATAGAATTTTAAATATTGAAAATGAAAAAAAACATCTTTTGTCAGAAATAGATTTAGGCAATCGCCGCCAGAAATTAGCACAAAATACGTTGTCGAAATATTTGGTTTTAGAGCATGATGTTTGGTGCTGGCGCAGCTGCGGCTAGTATCTCTCCTCAAAGCCAGTCTTCGGGGAATGTGAATGTTGTCTTTCCAGTGCCAAGTGACAGTAATGTTGGTGGCACTCGCAAAGGTACCGATCCCGACGGCATCATCCTTGATAAAGAGTGATCCGATTAAATAGGTAAAACATTTGCGCCTCAAATTGTTCTGAGTTTTAGGTCACGCCGTTATACACAATTCTTGGTGCTGGCCCGGTCTCGTAATTTTCCCATTGTTTTCGCTGCAACGTAGACCTCTTTCATGCCAAGCCA
>NZ_JAEMNU010000065.1:0-11155 GCF_016461825.1 Rugamonas violacea
GGCGCGGCGTTGTCGCGCCAGTTCTTCGACACCCCGTTCGACCTGGCGCACGGCCCCTTGATCCGTGGCCTGCTGCTGCGCCTGGACGCGGACCAGCACATGCTGCTGATCGACCAGCACCACATCATTTCCGACGGCTGGTCGCTGGGCGTGCTGGTGCGGGAGGTGAGCGCGCTGTACACGGCGTTCAGCCAGGGCCAGGACGACCCGCTGGCGCCGCTGGCGATCCAGTACGCCGACTACGCCGTCTGGCAGCGCGCCTGGTTGCAGGGCGACGCCTTGCAGGCCCAGCTCGACTACTGGAAGGGCCGCTTGGCCGACGCGCCGGAGTTGCTGGCCTTGCCGAGCGACTTCCCCCGTCCGGAGGTGCAGGACCATGCCGGCGCCAGTGTCGATTTCGCCTTGTCGGCGGAATTGACGGGCGGCTTGAAGCAGTTGAGCCAACGCCATGGCAGCACGCTGTTCATGACCTTGCTGGCCGGCTGGGGCATCTTGATGGCGCGCCTGAGTGGACAGTCGGACGTGGTGATAGGCAGCCCGATTGCGAACCGGCAGCGCGCGCAGGCGGAAAACCTCATCGGCTTTTTCGCCAATACGCTGGCCCTGCGCGTCGACATCGGCGCCGATCCTAGCGTCGCCGCATTGCTGGCGCGGGTGCGCCTCGACACCCTGGACGCCTACGTCTATCAAGACCTGCCGTTCGAACAAGTGGTCGATGCCGTCAAGCCGCAGCGCAGCATGCGCCACAGTCCGCTGTTCCAGACCATGTTCACGTTCAACAACACGCCGGGCGGTGATGGCTACGGTCTGCCCGGCCTGACGCTGAGCGGGGTCGCGACGCCGCACACGACGGCCCAGTTCGACCTGTCGCTGTCGATGAGCGAGGCGGAGCAGACCCTGGTCGGCGGCCTGGTCTACGCGACGGCGCTGTTCAAGAGCGACACTGTGGACAGGTTGCTGGGCTACTTCCGCACGCTGTTGCAGGCGATGGTCGAGAACGACCAGCAGAACGTCAGCCGCTTGCAGCTGCTGGCGGCCGACCAGCGCGAACAGCTGACGGGCGGCTTTAACGCCACCGCGACCGCCGCGCCGGGCACGCAACTGGTGCATCAGCTGTTCGAGCAGCAGGCCGCACGCACGCCGCGTTCCGTCGCCTTGTCCTTCGAGGGCGAAACGCTGACCTACGCGGAGCTCAACAAGCGCGCCAACCGGCTCGCCCACCGCTTGGTGGCCATGGGCGTGGGGCCGGACGAGCGGGTGGCGATCTGCGCGCCGCGCGGCACAACGATGGTGGTCGGCTTGCTGGCCGTGCTGAAAGCTGGCGGCGCCTACGTGCCGCTCGATCCCGCTTATCCGGCCGAACGGCTGGCGTATATGCTGGGCGACAGCGGGCCGAAGGTGCTGCTCACCGAGCGGCGCCTGCACACGCACCTGGCCGGCACGACACCGGTGCTGCATCTGGACGAGTTGGACGAGTTGGACGCGCTGGACGCGCTCGCGGCACAGGCAACGCACAATCCGCAGCGTGCCGATCTGGCGCCATCCCACCTGGCTTACCTGATCTACACCTCCGGCTCGACCGGGCAGCCGAAAGGCGTGATGGTGCCGCACGCGGCCGTGTGCAATTACCTGGACTGGGCGTATGGCCATTACCAGTCGACCGGCGCGTGCCATGCGATCGTCTCTTCGCCGCTGGCCTTCGACGCCACCGTCACCAGCGTCTACCTGCCGCTGATGAGTGGCGGCAGCCTGCATTTGATCCCGGAAGGCGAGGAGCTGGAGGGACTCGAAGCCCTGTTCGCCAGCTCGAACGGCGCGCTGGTCAAGATCACGCCGGCCCACTTGGCCCTGCTCGGCCAACGCCTGCAAGCGACCGGCCGGCGCTATCCGGCCCACGTGTTCGTGGTCGGCGGCGAGGCGCTGCCCGCCGCCACGGCGGCGCTGTGGCGGACGCTCTCACCGTCCTCGCGCATCATCAATGAATACGGGCCGACCGAAACCGTGGTCGGCTGCATTACCTATGAAGTCGACGCCGGCTTGGGCGGGCGCGAGTTCGTGCCGATCGGCCGGCCTATCGCGAATACCCAGATCCACATCGTCGACGCCGGCATGCAGCCGGTGCCGCTGGGCGTGGTGGGCGAAATTTACATCGGCGGCGCCGGTGTGACGCGCGGCTACCTGAACCGTCCCGAATTGACGGCCGAGCGCTTCCTGCTCAATCCCTTTGGCGCAGGCCAGTTGTACAAGACGGGCGACCTGGGCCGCTGGCTGGACGACGGCAATATCGATTACCTGGGCCGCAACGACTTCCAGGTCAAGATCCGTGGCTACCGCATCGAGCTCGGTGAAATCGAGGCCCGCCTGGCGCAGTGCGACGGCGTGCGTGAAGCGGTGGTCTTGGCGCGCGAAGACCAGCCGGGCGATAAGCGCCTGGTGGCCTATCTGAGCGGTGAGCCGGGCAGCCCGGCCGAGCTGCGCGCCGAGCTGGGCCGGCACCTGGCCGAGTATATGCTGCCGGCGGCCTTTGTCACGCTCGACAGCATGCCGTTGACGGCGAACGGCAAGCTCGACCGCAAAGCCCTGCCGGCGCCGGACATGACGGCCATGGCCACGCACAGCTACGCGGCGCCACAAGGCGAGCTCGAACAGGCCATCGCCGCCATCTGGCAAACCTTGCTCGGCGTCGAGCGGGTCGGCCGCCACGACGACTTCTTCGCACTCGGTGGCCACTCACTGCTGGCGGTGCGTTTGATGTCGCGCTTGAACCAAGCCCTCGATGTCGATATCGCCTTGCGCACCTTGTTCAGTCAACCGACCCTGGCCGGTTTCGCCGGGCTGGTGGCCGAGCAGGCGTTGCAGGCGAACTGCTCGAACATGGTGGCGATCCGCACCACGGGTGGCGAAGCGCCGCTGTTCCTGATCCATCCGGGCTTGGGTGAGATCGCCTATGCCTATGAGCTGGCCAAGTGGATCGATCCGCAAGTGCCGGTGTACGGCCTGGCTGCCTCCGGCTTCCTGAAGGGCGAAGTGGCCAAGTCGACGGTCGAGGAAATGGCGCGCGACTATGTGCGGGGCATCCGCCGGGTCCAGCCGAAGGGACCGTACCGAATCGCGGGATGGTCGTCGGGCGGCATGATCGCCTACGAGATCGCCAACCAGCTGATCGGGGCCGACGACAGCGTGCAGTTCCTCGGCCTGCTCGACACGACGAGCGACTATCGTTACGGACCGGGCGCCACGCCGCCGACCCAGGATGTGGCCAGCTACCTGTTCGAGGCCGTGCGCGACAATCTGGCGCGCTACGCCGTGAACGAGCTCAGGCAGCTGCATGCCGAAGGCGACGTTCCCGCCATGCTGCAACTGTGCCAGGACAAGGGCATCCTGCCGGCCGGGATCGACAACGAAACGCTGCAACGCCATCTGGCCGTGCGTTACGGCATGGCCATCGCCATGGCCAATTACGCCTTGCCGGCCGTGTCGGTGCCGATCACCTTGTTCAGCGCGCAAGATGAGAAGCGCAGGGACCGCCAACTCGGTTGGGGCGAGATCGCCGGAGTGCGGCTGACCACGCATGCCGTGCCTGGCGGCCACTACAGCATGGTCGAGGCGCCGCACGTGCAAGCGTTGGGCGCGGCCCTCTCCAGCGCGCTGAGCCAGGCCACGCCGCTCAAGCATCCCGAGCATGCCTACCTGCCGCGCCTGACCATCCAGCGCGGCCAGGCCGGCCAGCTGCCGCTGTATTGCGTCCCCGGCGCGGGCGCGAGCATCACCTCGTTCACCCATCTGGCGATGGCGCTCGGGGCCGAGCTGCCGGTGCACGGGCTGCAGCCGCGCGGCCTGTGCGGCGAACTGGCGCCGCACAGCAGCGTGGCCAGCGCCGCCAGTTTCTATCTGCAAACCTTGCGCGAGCACAACCCGCAAGGGCCGGTGCATCTGCTGGGCCACTCCTACGGCGGCTGGATCGTGCGTGAGATGGCGCAACAGCTGGCCGCCCAGGGCCAGGCGCCGGCGTCGGTGTTCGTGTTGGACTCGCGCGTGCCTTCGCTGGCGGAGAACCGTTCGAACTACACGCGCGTCGAGATCCTCGAACGCTTGGTGCACCTGTTCGAGCTGAATCTGCCCCGTCCGCTGGGCCTGCAGGCGGCCGACTTCGCGCTGCTGGAACCGGAGCGCCAGCTGAATCTGCTGCTGTCGCGCTTGATCGACGTCAAGATCCTGCCGCCGCGCACCAGCTTGCAGACGATGAAGGGCATCGTGCGTGTGTTCGGCAGCAACTTGAACACGCCGTATGCGCCGGCGTCCTACCCCCATCCCCTGCATCTGGTGGTGGCGCCGGACGCCGACTCCGACAGCGCGTATGTGGCGCGCGATCCGGCCAGCGTGTTGGCCGGCTGGCGCGGCAATGCGCCGCAGACGCAGTTGTGGCAGGCCCCGGGCAATCATTTGACGCTGCTCGCGCCCGACCATGTCGGCGCGTTGGCCGCATGGATGAGGCCGATCCTGCTCGATGCCCAGCACCACGCGCTCGCCGCGCAGAAAGCTTGAGATGCGCAGCAGCGACGTGGTGAGCCTATTTCATCCTCCGGATCCGGCGCCGGGGAAGGAGTGTTGTAAAAACAATGCATATTTCAAAAGATGATAAATAAATACATTTTGATAACAAAACAATGCTACAGTGTTTTGGCTGGCTACCATGAACTTACCTGCGTTTCCGATGGCAGGAACGGTGCGCCGCCTGCTTGCCGAAGGATTGTTTTGTATCAACAACCCCTTGTGAATCTCACTGGCGAACTTCAATGAACCTACTTAAGTACCTCTACCAGCGCTCCAGCTATTTGTTGATACTGGCCTGTGTCTGCGCCATCTTCGGTGGCCTGGCCAGCGCGGCCCTAGTCAAGGTGATTGCCGGCGGCATCACCGGCAGCGTCCAGGGCGCCGATTTTGCGCTGTCGTTTTTCGGGCTCTGCATCGTCGTGCTGGTGGCGCGCACCAGCTCGCAGATCTCCATCCTGCACCTGACGCAAAACGCCGTGATGGACATGCGCATCAGCCTGAGCAAAAAGTTGATGGATAGTCCTTACAAGAAACTGCAGGAGCTGGGCAAGCCGGGCTTGCTGGTGATCCTGACCAAGGATATCGACGCTTTCACTTCGGCGTTGCAAGCCGTGCCGCGCATCCTCACCGAAGGCATCGTGATCGTCGCCTGCTTTTCGTATCTGGCCTGGCTGTCCTTGCCCCTGTTCGGTTTGCTGACCTTGACCTTGGTGGTCTGCCTGGTCGCCTTCAACAAGGCGCAGCGCTATCCCTTCCACCACCTGCGCCTGGTGCGCACGAAAATGGATAATTTGTACCAGCATTTCCGCGACCTGGTCGAAGGCAGCCGCGAACTACAGCTCAACAAGCAGCGCGGCCGCGCCTTCGTCGACCAGGTCATCGCGCCGGACGCCAAGCAATTTCGCGATATCTATATTCGCGGCTTCTCCGCCTATACCTGGATATCCAACGTCGGCGACATCCTGTTCTATATCGCGATCGGCATCTTGCTGTTTGTCGTGCCGCTGTGGCTGCCGCAGTCGCCGGCCGTGCTGACCAGCGTGACCCTGGTCTTGCTGTATTTGATCGGCCCCATCAGTTCGATGATCAATGCCGTGCCTTCGCTCGGCCAAGCCAGCATCGCGCTGCGCCGCATCCAGCAGCTCGACAACACGCTGAGCGAGCAATTGATGGTGCTCGACAGGCCGAATCCGTTCAAGCACAAGTCGTCCTGCCTGATCGAACTCGATGCGGTGAGCCACCATTACCCGGGCAAGACCGACGACAGCAAGTTCTTGCTCGGCCCGGTCAGCCTGCGGGTGGAGGCCGGTGAAATCTTGTTCATTGTGGGCGGCAACGGCAGCGGCAAGACCACGCTGGCCATGCTGCTGCTGGGCTTGTATATGCCGGAGAGCGGCTGCGTGCGCATGAACGGGGCCAGCGTCACCGAGGAAAATATCGAGCACTACCGGCAGAATTTCTCCGCGGTGTTTTCCGATTTCTACCTGTTCGAGCACCTGCTGGGCGTGGCCCCGGAAACGATCATGGCGCAGTCCGCCCATTACCTCGACAAGTTGCACATGACGCACAAGGTCAAGGTGGTGGACGGCAGATTCTCGACGATCGACTTGTCGGCCGGACAGAAAAAGCGCCTCGCCCTGGTCGGCGCCTATCTCGAAGACCGTTCGATCTATCTGTTCGACGAATGGGCTGCCGACCAGGACCCGGCTTTCAAGCGCGTGTTCTACACGGAGTTGCTGCCGGAATTGAAGGCGCGCGGCAAGACGGTCATCGTCATCAGCCATGACGATGCCTATTTCGGCTGCGCCGACCGCATCATCAAGCTGGCCGACGGCAATGTTGACGCGCCCGCCGTCCAGCAACACGCCGCCGTGCTGCACGCGGTCTAAAACGCGGCGCCATGTGGATGCCGGCCATGCCCTCAAGGCATGGCCTGGTGTCGAGCAAATCAATTTTTTTTGAGGAGACTTTCGTGCGTGATATACAGAGCGTAAATCCGCCGGCCGCCGGCAGGTATAAAAAAATCGATCACATCGCCATTGCGGTGATCGACCTCGATGCGGGGATCGATTTCTTTTGCAACACGCTGGGCTTCAAGCTGATCCGGCGTCGAGAGATTCATGGCAAGAACACCGGCATGGTGTCGGCCGAGATCGAGCACAACGATATCAAATTCGTCCTCTGCCAGGGCACCGAACCCGATTCGCAAGTGTCGCGCCTGGTGCAGAATTTCGGTCCCGGCGTGGCCCATATCGCGCTGGCCGTCGACAGCGCGCAAGACGCCGAAAACGCCTTGTCGGCGACCGGCTTGCAGTTCGACACGACCCTGATCCAGGGGGCCGGACTGAGCCAGATTTTCTCGCGCCGCGACCCGAACAGCGGCCTGAGTTTCGAATTCATCGCGCGCAGCGGCGAGGAAAATTTTTTGGAAGAAAACGTCAATGAGCTGTTCGCCCAGTTGGAACGCGGCGGCAAATACTAGGACTAGGCGCATTTGTGGAAGGAAAGACTCGGGAATGAAGCGCGATCAAATCGAAGGCATGCAGGGATCGTCGTCACGGCTGGACGTGATGAATTTTCTCAATGAAATGAGCGGAAATTTCCCCAATGCGATCTCGTTCGCGTCGGGCCGGCCGACCGAGCAGTTTTTTGCGCTGGCGCACTGGATGGCGCAGTTTCCCCTGTTCGCCCGCCATTTCGCTGCGGCCCATTCGCTCAGCGAGGAGGCGGCGGTCAACGTGCTGTCCCAGTATGGCCGCACCAACGGCATCATCGACGACCTGATCGCCGCCCAGGTCGGTCTGGACGAAGGCATCGCCTGCGGCCGCGAACAAATCATCGTCACTGCCGGTTGTCAGGAGGCGATTGAATTGTGCCTGAGGGCCTTGTTCGAGAGCGAGCGGGACGTGCTGCTGGTGCGCAGCCCGGCCTACATCGGCATCACCGGCGTGGCCGAGTTGCACGGCATCGAAGTGGCCGGCCTGAGCTGCGCCGTCGACGACACGCTGGCTTTCCTGCGCGCCGCTGTCGAACGGCTCGAAGGCGAGGGCAAGCGGCCCCGGGCGCTCTATCTGGTGCCCGATTTCGACAATCCGACGGGGGCCGTGTTGTCGCGCGCGGCGCGGCTGGAGCTCATCGCCTTTTGCAGCGAGAAATCAATAACCGTGCTGGAGGACAATCCATACGGCATGTTCCGCTACGAGGGCGAGCCGATCGCGCCCATGTTCGCGCTGGATCAGGCCGGCTGCGTGGTGTATCTGGGCACCTATTCGAAGACCATCTGCCCCGCCTTGCGGGTTGGCTTTGCCATCTTCCCCAAGCAATTGGGCGGCAGCGCGGAGCGCACGCAGGCATTGATGCATAAGATTTCGCAGATCAAAAGTCTGCTGACCTGCAACACGAGCCAGGTCTCCCAGGCCATCGTCGGCGGCCTGCTGCTGAGCGAAAACGGCAGTCTCAAGCGGCTGGTGGAGGGCAGTGTCGACTTGTACCGGCACAACCGCGACACCATGCTGGCCTGCCTTGAGGAGACCTTCAAGAAATGGGAAGGCCGCATCAGTTGGAATCGTCCGCAAGGGGGATTTTTCCTGACGCTGAGCTTGCCATTCAAGTTTCTGGGCGGGGAGGCCGCCAGCTGCGCCAGGGACTATGGCGTGTTGGCGATGCCCCTGTCGTTTTTCGCCCTCGACGAAGAGCAGGATTACTGCCTGAGGCTGGCCTTCAGCAACGTCACGCCGGAGCGCATCGAGGAGGGCATCGGGCGCCTTGGACGTTTCGTCGAGCAGCGCATGGCCACGCCGGCAGAGCGCGCGGCGGACTGACGCTTGCCCGCATGCCGCAATAAAAAAGCGCCCGTCGGGCGCTTTTTTACTGGTTGGATGCTTACTTACTCCAGCTTTACTCCAGCTTTACTCCAGGTTTTGCACCTGCTCGCGCATCTGCTCGATCAGCAGCTTCAGCTCCATCGAGGCGTCGGCCAGCTCCTTGACGGAAGCCTTGGCGCCCAAGGTGTTGGCTTCGCGGTTGAGTTCCTGCATCATGAAATCGAGGCGCTTGCCGACCTGGCCACCCTTTTTCAGGATGTGGCGGGTCTCGTTCAGGTGCGCCGACAGGCGGCCCAGCTCCTCGGCCACGTCGATGCGGATGCCGTACAGGATCACCTCCTGGCGGATGCGTTCGAGCGCGTCCTGGCGCGACAGCGCCGAATTCGAACCCTGGCAGGCCAGCCCCAGCGCGTCCTGCATGCGCTCGACGGCTTTCTGCTGGAAGGCCGCCACCACCTGCGGGATCAGCGGCGTGATGCGGCGCACGATGACGTCCATCGCGTCGATGCGCGAGGTCAGCATGGCCTCCAGCGCGGCGCCTTCGCGCTGCCGGCTGGTGACGAAGGCGGCCACGGTGCGCGCCGTCAGGCTGGCGACGTCGGCCTGCAGCGACTCCTGGCCGATCTGCGCCTCCTCGATCACGCCGGGCCAGCGCAGCAGCTCGGCCACCGTCATCATCGGCGCGCCGGCGAAGTGCTGGCCGACTTCGAGTTGCAGGCGTTGCAACTCCGTCAACAGCGGCAGGTTCAGCGCCTGGGTTCCGGTGGTGGCGGCCTTGCGGCCGAAACTGAGGCGCAATTCGACTTTGCCGCGGGTGATGGCGGCCATGATCGCTGAGCGCAAATCGGGTTCGAGCGCGCGCAAATCGTCGTTTATTCGAAACTGAAGGTCGAGAAAGCGCGAGTTCACGCTCTTGATTTCAATCGTCAGTGTCCCCGCCGCGCTTTCGCTGGTGGCAACCGCGTAGCCTGTCATGCTGGAAATGCTCAATGGATATCCCCGATTTAATCTTTACAAAACAGTGATTTATCCACACAATCGACCTGTTGAGGCGAGGAAAACTATGGCTGCTCAAAACAACGCCCCGTTGCCCGATGGTCTGGAAATTGCTGGATACCGCATTGTAAAGAAAATTGCGTCCGGCGGGTTCAGTATTGTTTACCTGGCCTACGACGCCGACGGCAACGCGGTGGCGATCAAGGAATATCTGCCCAGCTCGCTGGCGCTGCGCCAGCCGGGCGAGCTGGTGCCGGTCATCGCCAAGCCGCACCTGCCGGTGTTCCGCATCGGCCTGAAGTGCTTCTTCGAAGAGGGCCGGGCGCTGGCCCGCATCGCCCATCCCAACGTGGTGCGGGTGCTCAATTTCTTCCGCGCCAACGAGACCGTCTACATGGTCATGGCCTACGAGTCCGGCCACTCGCTGCAGGAGCAGATCCAGCGCCAGCGCGCCAAGGGCGGCAAGCTGGGCGAGGCTTTCATCCGGCAGATCTTCGTCCAGGTGCTCAAGGGCCTGCGCGAGGTGCACGCCAACCAGCTGCTGCACCTGGACCTGAAGCCGGCCAACATCTACTTGCGCAGCGACGGCACGCCGATGCTGCTCGACTTCGGCGCGGCGCGCCAGACCGTCAACAACGACCTGCCCACGCTGACGCCGATGTACACGCCCGGCTTCGCTCCGCCCGAGCTGTACGCCCGGACCGGCGGACTGGGGCCGTGGTCGGACGTGTACAGCATCGGCGCCTCGATGTTCGCCTGCATGGTCGGCTCGCCGCCGCAGCCGGCCGACCAGCGCCGCCTCGACGACAAGATGGAGCAGCACTTCCTGAAGCTGGCTGTCGGCTATTCGCCCGAGCTGGTCAAGCTGGTGCGCTGGTGCCTGGCGGTCGACCCGCTGGCGCGGCCGCAAAGCCTGTTCGCGCTGCAGAAGCTGCTGCAGCAGCCGGTGGCGCTGGCCAATGCCGCGCCGCCGCCGTCCGGCTGGCGCGGCCTGCTGCGCCGCCTCGGCCTGCTGGGCCGCGGCGAGGCGCCCGCGCCCGCGCCTACTCCGGCCGGCAACACCCTGCAGCCCTAGACTCCCCACCGCGAAGGCGCCTCCCATGCAATTCTCCGTCTACCAGGAAAGCCAAATCGGCGGCCGCAAGGTCAACCAAGACCGCATGGGCTACAGCTACACCCGCGACGCCCTGCTGCTGGTGCTGGCCGACGGCATGGGCGGCCATCTGCTCGGCGAGGTGGCCGCCGGCCTGACCCTGCAAGCCGTCTCCACGCTGTTCCAGCAGCAGGCCAAGCCCTACGTGAAGAAGCCGGAGCGCTTCCTCGAACAGGCGCTGCTGGCGGCGCACCAGGAGATCCACCGCTACAGCCAGGCGCACAATCTGCCGGACACGCCGCGCACCACCGTGGTGGCCTGCCTGGTGCAGCACAACACGGCGACCTGGGCGCACTGCGGCGACTCGCGCCTGTATTGGCTGCGCGGCGGCCAGATCCTGGCGCGCACGCGCGACCACTCGCATGTGGAGAGCCTGATCGCCAAGGGCCTGGTGCCGCCGTCGGCGCGCGCCACCCACCCCGACCGCAACAAGCTTTACAACTGCCTGGGCGCGGCCCAGCTGCCGCGCATCGAGCTGTCGCGGCCGGCCAGCATGCTGCCGGGCGACCTGATGTTATTGTGCTCCGACGGTTTGTGGTCTATGCTGCCGGACGACGAGCTGGCGCGCCGTTTGAGCGAGCAGACCGTGGTGCGCGCGGTGCCCGAGATGCTGCGGGCGGCGCTGGCC
>NZ_JAEMNU010000065.1:11168-14407 GCF_016461825.1 Rugamonas violacea
CCCCCCCCCGCGACAACGTCACCGCGCTGGCCATCATGTGGCAGGGCGCGCCGCTGAGCGGCGGCGCGGCCAGCCTGCCGGCCGAGCACATGTCGACCGTGATCTCCACCGAGATGCTGGCCGAGGGCCAGGGCGGCACCACCATCCTCGGCGTGGCCGCCGACAGCGACGCCGCCGCGCCCGAGGTCGACGCCTTCAACGACGCCGAGATCGAAAAAGCCATCGCGGAGATCCGCGCGGCGATAGAAAAATCCACCAACCTACTGACACGAAAAGACCATAATGACCTTTGAATCCCGTCCCAGCGGCCGCGCCGTCGATGCCCTGCGCAACCTGCGCCTGACCCGCCAGTACACCAAGCACGCCGAAGGCTCGGTGCTGATCGAGTGCGGCGACACCAAGGTGATCTGCACCGCCAGCATCGAGGACAAGGTGCCGGGCTTTTTGAAGGGCAAAGGGCAGGGCTGGTTGACGGCCGAATACGGCATGCTGCCACGCTCGACCCACACCCGCATGGACCGCGAGGCGGCGCGCGGCAAGCAGTCCGGCCGCACCCAGGAGATTCAGCGCCTGATCGGCCGTTCGCTGCGCGCCGCCTTCGATCTGGAAGCCTTCGGCGAGCGCACCCTGCACTTGGACTGCGACGTCATCCAGGCCGACGGCGGCACCCGCACCGCCTCGATCACCGGCGCCATGGTCGCCGCCTACGACGCCTTCTCGCAGCTGGTGGCGCGCGGCGCCGTGCCGGCCGTGCCGCTGAAGCACTTCGTCGCCGCCATCTCGGTCGGCGTGTACAAGGGCATGCCGGTGCTGGACCTGGACTACGTCGAGGACTCCGGCTGCGACACCGACATGAACGTGGTGATGACCGACGCCGGCCACTTCATCGAAGTGCAGGGCACCGCCGAGGGCGCCGCCTTCGACCGCGCCGGCATGGACCGCCTGCTCGACCTGGCGCAGGGCGGCATCGCCGACCTGATCAAGCTGCAGAAGCAGGCCCTCGGCCTGGCGTAACAGCGCCGGGCCGCCGCCGGCCCGCCTGCCGCAAAATCGGGCGAGATCCAAGGACGAGATCCAAGGGCGACACCTAGGGACAGACCAGAGGGCGAGACCCAAGGGCGACACCTAGGGACAGACCCGAGGGTCTGTCCCCGGCTCTCCGATCTTGGGTGGTTTTCCGCCACCGGCGGCGCCAATCGGGCGACGCCCGGGCAAAAGGTTTACAATGGCGGCACCCCAATCGCCCGCCGCGCTGACTCTTCCCGCGCGGCCCGGGCCGCCACCTTTTGCCGGAACACCATGACCCAACGCCTCATCCTCGCCTCCAACAACGCGGGCAAACTCAAGGAATTCAACGAGCTGCTCTCGACCGTCGGCTTCTCCGTCCACGCCCAGGGCGAGTTCGACGTGCCCGAAGCGGACGAACCTTTCCACACCTTCGTCGAGAACGCGCTGCAAAAGGCGCGCCACGCCGCGCGCCTGACCGGCCTGCCGGCGCTGGCCGACGACTCCGGCGTCTGCGTCAACGCGCTGGGCGGCGCGCCCGGCGTGTATTCGGCGCGTTTCGCCGGCGAGCCCAAGTCGGACGCCCGCAACAATGAGAAGATGATCGCCGACCTGGCCGGCCACGCCGACAAGTCGGCCTACTACTACTGCGTGCTGGTGTTCGTGCGCCACGCCGACGATCCGCAGCCGGTCATCGCCGACGGCCGCTGGAACGGCGAAATGATCGCCACGCCGCGCGGCGACGGCGGCTTCGGCTACGACCCGCACTTCTACATCCCGGCGCTGGGCAAGTGCGCCGCCGAGCTGAGCGCCGACCAGAAGAACGCGTTGTCGCACCGTGGCCAGGCGCTGCGCGCGCTGGTCGAGAAGCTGCGATGATTCCGATCAAAGTCGTCGGCGCGCCGTCCAGGACGGCGCCGGCCCGGCCGGCGGCGGACATCTCCGACGCGGCCGGCGTGGCCCTCAAGTATCTGCAACCCGGCACGCTGAACCTGACGGCGCTGCCGCCGCTGTCGCTGTACATCCACTTCCCCTGGTGCGTCAAGAAGTGCCCGTATTGCGACTTCAACTCGCACGAGGCCAAGGGCGGCCCCTTCCCGGAAACCGAGTACCTCGACGCCGTGCGCGCCGACCTGGAGATGGCGCTGCCGCTGATCTGGGGCCGCAAGATCTACACCATCTTCATCGGCGGCGGCACACCGAGCCTGATGTCGGCGGCCGGCCTGGACCGCCTGCTGTCGGACGTGCGCACCCTGCTGCCGCTCGACGGCGACGTCGAAATCACCATGGAGGCCAACCCCGGCACCTTCGAGGCGGAGAAGTTCAAGTCCTACCGCGCCAGCGGCGTCAACCGCCTGTCGATCGGCATCCAGAGTTTCAACGGCCGCCATTTGCAGGCGCTGGGCCGCATCCACGACGACCGGGAGGCGCGCCGCGCCGTCGAGATCGCACAGGCCAACTTCGACAACTTCAACCTCGACCTGATGTACGCGCTGCCCTCGCAGACGCTGGCCGAGGCGCAGGCCGACCTGGAGACGGCGATGTCCTTCCAGCCGCCGCACCTGTCGCTGTACCACCTGACGATGGAGCCGAACACGGTGTTCGCCAAGTACCCGCCGGCGCTGCCCGACGACGACGCCAGCGCCGACATGCAGGACCTGATCGCGCAGATGACGGCGCAACGCGGCTACGGCCAGTACGAGGTGTCGGCCTACGCCCAGCCGGGCCGGCGCGCGCGCCACAACCTGAACTACTGGGAGTTCGGCGACTACCTCGGCATCGGCGCCGGGGCGCACTCGAAGATCTCCTTCCCGCACCGGGTGCTGCGCCAGGCGCGCTACAAGCAGCCCAAGTCGTATATGGACGCGGTGCGCGCCGGTAATCCGGTGCAGGAGGAATACGAGATCGGCCGCGACGACATGGGCTTCGAGTTCATGCTCAACACGCTGCGCCTGCACGCCGGCTTCGAGGCCAACCTGTTCGCCGAGCGCACCGGCATGAGCATCAACGCCATCGAGCAGCAGCTCAACGCCGCCGAGGCCAAGGGGTTGCTGTACCGCGACCACAAGACCATCCGGCCGACCGAGCTGGGACAGCGCTTCCTCAACGACCTGCAGCAGATGTTCCTAGGCGGTTGAGCGGGGCGCTTGGGTTGTGGCGGCGGGGCGCCGACGGCAGCGGCTTACCCCCAAGGCAAAGTCTGGGGTCGGACCCCGCGGGGTCCGACCCCGGTG
>NZ_JAEMNU010000065.1:14415-46735 GCF_016461825.1 Rugamonas violacea
CCCCGGTTTTGGCCTCGGGGTTTGATCGAATTGGCGGCGCCTTGGCTGTTGGGGCCGGCCTAGAATTCTTCCCACTCGTCCTTGTCGGCGCCGGCCGTGACCGGCTTGCGCGCGGCCGGCGCGGCCGCCGCCGGTTTGTGCGCGGCCGGCGCGTTGGCGCCGCTGTTCAGGCGCTTGGGTGCCGGCACGCCGGGTTTGGCCGGCTGCGCCCGCGGCCGCGCGGCGGCCACCATCGCCGCCGGCACGGCGCGCCGCGGCGCCGCCGCCAGCCCGCTCGAGGCCTGCTCGTGACCCAGCTTGAACACGGACGCCGCCTGCGCCAGCCCGGCGGCCTGTTCCTGCATGCTGGCCGCCGCCGCGGCCGCCTGCTCGACCAGCGCGGCGTTTTGCTGCGTCACCTGGTCCATCTGCGCGATGGCGACGTTGACCTGGTCGATGCCCATGCTCTGTTCGCTGCTGGCCGAGGTGATCTCGCCCATGATGTCGGTGACCCGCTTGACGCTGGCGACCACCTCGCCCATGGTGGCGCCGGCCTGCTGCACCAGGCGCGCGCCGATGTCGACCTGCTCGACCGAGTCGCCGATCAGCGCCTTGATCTCCTTGGCCGCGCCGGCCGAGCGCTGCGCCAGGTTGCGCACCTCGGAGGCGACGACGGCGAAGCCGCGCCCCTGTTCGCCGGCGCGCGCCGCCTCGACGGCGGCGTTGAGCGCCAAAATATTCGTCTGGAAGGCGATGCCGTCGATGACGCCGATGATGTCGACGATCTTCTTGGCCGAGGCGTCGATCGAGCCCATGGTGTCGACCACCTGGCCGACGATGCTGCCACCCTTTTCCGCCACGTCGGAGGCGGCCTGCGCCAGCGTGTTGGCCTGGCGCGCGTTGTCGGCGTTCTGTTTGACGGTCGAGGTCAACTCCTCCATCGAGCTGGCGGTCTCCTCCAGCGAGCTGGCCTGTTCCTCTGTGCGCGAGGACAGGTCGAGGTTGCCGGAGGCGATTTCGGCCGAGGCGGTGGCGATCGAGTGGGTGCCCACCTGCACTTGGCTGACGATGCTGCGCAGCGCCTCGTTCATGGCCTTCAGCGCCGTCATCAGGTCGCCGATCTCGTCGCCCGCGCTGGCGTGGAACTGGGTGGTCAGGTCGCCCGAGGCGACGGTGCTGGCGATGTCCAGCGCGGTCTTGAGCGGCACCGTGATGCTGCGCGAGATGACCCAGGCGGCGCTGCCGCCGACCACCACCAGCAGCACGGCCAGCACCATCAGCAGCGTGTTGGAGCGGTCGTTGGCGGCATCGATGGCGTGGGCGGTGTCGTCGATGATCTTGCGCTGGTGCGCCAGGAAGGCCTGCACCTTGGACTGGTAGGCCTCGGCGGCGGGCGCGAAGCTGTCCTTGTAGACGCGCTCGGCGAGCGCCGCGTCGCCGGCCTTCTTGGCGTTCATCACGGCCGTCTTGGCGTCCTGGTACTTGGCGCGCAGCGCCACGGCCGACTGGTACATCTGCTTTTCCTCGTCGCTGTCGATCAGGCCCTGGATGGTGTCGAGCAGGGCGCCGCCCTTCTTGCTGCTGGCGGCGATGACGTCGGCGAAGGTGGTCGACAGCTCGGTGTCGCTGCTGCGCGCGATCATCGCGGTGCGCGCCACCGCCGAGTAGATCAGCACATACCAGTCGGAGACGATGCGCTCCTTGGCCAGCGGCTTGGCCATCATCTGTTTGGTCGCGGCGGCGTTGGCGCGGGCGTTGACCAGGGCCACCGAGGTGGCGACGACGGACAGCGCCAGCACGATGGCGAAGCCCAGTCCGAGGCGGGTGGAGATGCGCAGATGCGACAGAATGTTCATGAAGGACCTCCAGGGAGTCGTTCGGATCAAGCCGGCGGCTAGCTCGTGACTTGCTAGTATGCGCCGATTAATACCCCGAAGACACGGAAATCGCTAGCCGAATTGTTGCTTTTTTCTAACAATACTTCATTGTTGGAATGGCTCAAAAGTCCGCCGCCAGGCGCAGGTCGGGCCGCTCGGCCCAGCGCGCGCAGGCCTCGGCCAGGCGCTCGCTCTCGGCGATGGCGCGGCCCCAGTCGCGCATGCGGGCGGCGTGGTCCTGGCCGTAGAACTTGAAGTCGCGGCGGTCCGGCATTTTGCCGTTGGGCAGGGTGGCGAGGAAGGCCGGCGACGGCGCCAGCAGGATCACGTTGTCGAGGGCGGCGTCGCGGGCGCGGCGCCAGGGCAGCGACTTGTCCAGCCAGCCGGGCACGATGTGGTCGGCGAAGTGGGGATACAGCACCAGGCCGGGGTCGCGCCGGTAGGGCAGGTGCAGGTGGTAGTCGATCAGGCCGCCGTCCCAGTAGGCGCCGGGCGGCGCGCCGGCGATGCCGACCACCGCTTCGAGCAGCAGCGGGATGGCGCCGGAGGCCAGCAGGGCGTCGCGCAGATTGTCTTCGGACAGGGCGACGAAGTGGGCGGCGAAGGCGTCGAAGTCCTGGCGCAGCCAGGCCGCGTCGTCGCGGCTGTCGTGGAACACCACGCGCTGCATCGACGCCGCCAGGCGCGAGCGCGCCAGCAGGTTGTTGGCGGCGGCCAGCAGGAAGCCGGCCATCTCGCGCCGGCGCCGGCCGCCGGCGCGGCCCAGCGCGCCGGTGCCGCGCACCGTCAGCACGGACAGGTGGTGTTGTGGATGGTTCATCGCTTCGGCGGCGCGGCCGTCGAGCAGCTCGTCGAGCAGGGCGCGGCAGGTGCGGCTGACATAGGCCGCGTCGACCTTGGCGGGATAGCGCTGGGCCGTGTACAGGCGGGCCAGGCGGCGCTGCGCGGCGACCGGGTCGTGGCAGGCGGCGGCCGCCATGCGCCAGGCGCCGATCGAGGCGCCGACCAGGCGGCGTTGGCGCGGCGCCCGCTTGAGCCAGTCGCCGAACAGCCAGCAGTCGATACCGTGCAGGATCAGGCCCTTGGGACCGCCGGCGGCGGCCGGGATGATGGCCACGTCGGCCGCGCGCAAGCCCTCGGCGGCGATGCGCGCGCGGGCGCGGGCGCCGAGGCGGATGGTGATGGGTGAGTCCATTGGTTTTTTGGGAATTGCGATGTTATGGCGGGAGTCGGAGGCAGTGGTTTTCTTTAGTGACCGGCAAGTTTTCCGACCATCATGCCAATGGCGATGTCGGGCCATTGGGCGTGTTCGCGTTCCGCGTCAGTGACGAACTGGGCTTGGGTCGCGTTCAAGTAGGCTAGCGCCCGCTGCCGGTTTTGCGGTGACGACTTGTCTAGCTCTACGGGGAGGCGCCTGGCCGCTTGTAAGCTGATCGCGTACAGGGCCTTCTTCTTGTTTGATTTGGCCATGATTTCATCCTCTTGCGCACGGTGCCACGAATACGTTTGGCTCAATGACTTAGCGTAGCGTTTTGGACAAGCGTATCACTTTTCTACCAAGTACTGGCGTGGCTCTTGTGTTGGCGGCTTTGTTTTCGCGCCAAGTGGAAATGTGCGGTCCCCTCCCGCGCGGGGAGGGGACCGCCGGCCTTACTTCAGGCCGCCGCCCAGGGTGCGGTACAGGTCGATGGCGCCGGTGGTGCGCAGCAGGCGGGCCTGCACCAGCGACTGCTCGGCGCCGAACAGCTCGCGCTGGGCGTCGAGCACGTCGAGCGAGCTGGCCACGCCGTTGTCGAAGCGCAGCTGCAGCAGCGCCAGGCGGTCGGCCTGGGCCAGCTGCACGGCGCGCTGCGCCGCCACCTGGTCGCCCAGGTAGTCGCGCGCGGCCAGCGCGTCGGCCACCTCGCGGAAGGCGCCCTGGATGGTCTTCTCGTAGTCGGCCACGGCGAGGTTCTTGCGCACCTCGCTCAGCGTCAGGTTGGCGCGGTTGCGGCCGGCGTCGAAGATCGGCAGCAGCAACTGCGGGGCGAACGACCAACTGCCCGAGCCGGCGTCGAACAGGCCGCCCAGCGACGGGCTGCTGCTGCCCACCGAGGCGGTCAGGCTGACGCGCGGGAAGAAGGCGGCGCGCGCCGCGCCGATGTTGGCGTTGGCCGCCTTCAGCCGCTGCTCGGCGGCGCGGATGTCGGGCCGACGCGCCAGCAGCTCGGACGGCAGGCCGGCCGGCAGCGCGCTCATCGCGTCGATGGCGGCGTCGTCGGCCATGGCGCCGCCGGCCGGAGCGGCGGGCGCCAGTCCGACCAGCAGGGTCAGCGCGTTCTCGGCCTGGGCGCGCTGGCGCGCCAGGGTCAGGGCGGCGACGCGGGCGGTCTCCATCAGCGTCTCGTTCGAGCGCAGGTCGAGGCGCGACGAGGCGCCCACTTCGGCGCGCCGTTGCGTCAACTGGTAGGTGCGGCCCCGCGCCGCGTAGCTTTGCTGCGCCAGCGCGTATTGCTCGGCGTAGGCGCGCTCGGTGTAGTAGGCCTTGGCGACTTCGGCCACCAGGCTGATTTGCGCCGCCTGGCGCGCCTCGTCGGTGGCCAGGTACTGCGCCAGCGCGGCGTCGTTCAGGCTCTTGACGCGGCCGAAGAAGTCCAGCTCGAAGGCGGATATGGCCAGGCCGGCGTCGTAGCGCTTGCCGATGCTTTGTTGGCCGCTGGAGGTCTGGAAGGCCGGCGTCTTGGACTTGGACGCGGCCAGGTTGGCGTTGACGCTGGGCAGGCGGTCGGCCGACTGCACGTTGTAGACGGCGCGCGCCTCCTCGATGCGCAACGCGGCGCTGCGCAGGTCGCGGTTGTGCTCCAGCGCGGCGCCGATCAGCTGACGCAGGCGCTCGTCGGCGAAGTAGTCGCGCCAGCCGGTGTCGACGGCGGCGGCGCCGCTGTCGGCGTTGGCGGCGCCGTTGCCGGGGAAGGCGGCGGCCACCGGCGCCTCGGGGCGTTGGTAGGTCGGCGCCAGCGAGCAGGCCGACAGCAGGCCGGCGGCCAGCAGGGCGGCCAGCAAGCCGCCGCGCGGCGCGGCGTGGCCGGCGCGGGCCGGCGCCGCCGGGTGAGTCTCGAAGCCGGGTTTAATCATGTTTTTTCTCCGCTGGCAGGTCCAGCTCATGTGCGGCCAGGCGGCGCTGGCGCTCGCTGCCCTTGAAGATTTTGCGGATGACGACGAAGAACACCGGCACCAGGAACACCGCCAGCACGGTGGCGGTGATCATGCCGCCCATCACGCCGGTGCCGATGGCGCGCTGGCTGGCCGAGCCGGCGCCGCTGGCCACCACCAGCGGCAGCACGCCGAGGATGAAGGCCAGCGAGGTCATGATGATCGGCCGGAAGCGCAGGTGCACCGCCTCCAGCGTGGCCTCGACCAGGCCCATGCCCTGGGCCTGCAGATCCTTGGCGAACTCGATGATCAGGATGGCGTTCTTGGCCGACAAACCGATGATGGCGATCAGGCCGACCTTGAAGTAGACGTCGTTGGGCAGGCCGCGAATGGTGGCGCCGAGCAGCGCGCCGAGCACGCCGAGCGGCACCACCAGCAGCACCGCCACCGGGATCGATTCGCTCTCGTACAGCGCGGCCAGCACCAGGAAGGCGGCCAGCAGCGACAGCGCGAACAGCGCCGGCGCCTGCGAACCGGAGGTCTTCTCTTCGAGCGACTGGCCGGTCCATTCGATGCCGAAGCCGGGCGGCAGCTGGCCGGCCAGGCGTTCCAGTTCGGCCATCGCTTCGCCGGTGCTGCGGCCGGGGGCGGCGTCGCCGGTCAGCTTGATGGCTGGGTAGCCGTTGTAGCGCACCAGTTGCACCGGACCGTTGATCCAGCGCGAGCTGGCGAACGAGGAGAAGGGCACCATGGCGCCGCTGCCGCTGCGCACGTTCAGTTGCAGGATGTCCTGCGGTTGCAAACGGCGCGGCGCGTCGGCCTGGACGATGACGCGCTGCTGCCGGCCGCTGCTGGCGAAGTCGTTGACGTAGCTCGAGCCGAGCGAGATCGACAGCATGCTGTTGATGTCGGCGAAGCTGACGCCGAGCGCGTTGGCCTTGTCGCGGTCGATGTCGAGCTGCAGCTGCGGCGCGTCCTCCAGGCCTTCGGGGCGCAGGCCCTTCAGCACGGCGGACTTGCCGGCCATGCCGAGCAGCTGGTTGCGCGCGTCGACCAGGGCGGCGTGGCCCAGGCCGCTGCGGTCCTGCAGGCGGGCGGTGATGCCGGTGGCGTTGCCCAGCTCGCGGATCGGCGGCGGGCTGAGCGGGTAGACGATGGCGTCCGGGATGCCCGACAGGGCGCCGAAGGCGCGCTGGGCGATGGCGCTGGCCGAGTGCTCGGCGTCGCGTTCCTTCCAGTCGGTCAGCGGCACGAACACCAGGCCGGCGTTCTGGCCGTTGCCGGAGAAGCTGAAGCCGGCCACGGCGATGGTGCGCGCCACGCCGGGCTGTTTGCGGAAGTAGGCGTCGACCTTGGTCAGCACCTCGCTGGTGCGGCTGGTCGAGGCGCCGGCCGGCAGCTGCACGTTGGCGATCAGGTAGCCCTGGTCCTCGTTGGGCAGGAAGGACGAGGGCAGGCGGGCGTACAGCCAGGCGACCAGGCCGAGGATGGCGGCGAAGATCAGCAGGTAGCGGCCGGTGCGGGTCAGCATCTTGGCGATCATGCCCTGGTAGCCGGTGGCGGTGACGGCGAAGCGGCGGTTGAACCAGCCGAAGAAGCCGCGCTTCTCATGCTGGTGGCCGGCTTCGACCGGTTTGAGGATGGTGGCGCACAGGGCCGGCGTCAGGGTCAGCGCCATCAGCGCCGAGAACACCATGGCCGACACCATCGCCAGCGAGAACTGGCGGTAGATGGCGCCGACGGCGCCGCCGAAGAAGGCCATCGGGATGAACACGGCGATCAGCACCAGGGTGATGCCGATGATCGCGCCGGTGATCTGCGACATCGCCTTGCGGGTGGCGTCGCGCGGCGACAGGCCTTCCTCGCTCATGATGCGTTCGACGTTCTCGACGACGACGATGGCGTCGTCGACCAGGATGCCGATCGCCAGCACCATGCCGAACATGGTCAGCACGTTGATCGAGAAGCCGAACAGCTGCATCGCGGCGAAGGTGCCCATCAGCGCGATCGGCACGACGATGGTCGGGATCAGGGTGTAGCGGAAGTTTTGCAGGAACAGGTACATCACCAGGAACACCAGCAGCACCGCCTCGAACAGGGTCTTGACCACCTCTTCGATGGAGATCTTGACGAACAGCGAGGTGTCGTAGGGGATGGTGTACTTGACGCCGGGCGGGAAGTACTTGGCCAGCTCGTCCATCTTGGTGCGCACGGCGGTGGCGGTTTGCAGCGCGTTGCCGGTCAGCGACAGCTGCACGGCGATGGCGGAGAACGGCGCGCCGTTCAGGCGCGCGCTGATGCCGTAGCTGGCGCCGCCCATCTCGATGCGGGCGACGTCGGCCAGGCGCACCAGCGAGCCGTTGGGGTTCGAGCGCAGCACCACCTTGGCGAATTCCGCCGGCGAGGACAACTGGCCGGTGACGACGATGGGCGCCGAGTAGGTTTGCTGCTCGGGACTGGGCAGGTCGCCCAGCGTGCCCGAGGTGACCTGGGCGTTCTGCGCCTTGATGGCGGCGGTGACGTCGGCCATGGTCATCTTCAGGCCGACCAGCTTGGCCGGGTCGATCCAGACGCGCATGGCGCGCTCGGTGCCGAACAACTGGGCCTGGCCGACGCCGGGCAGGCGCTTGATCTCGTTGACGACGTTGCGCGCCAGGTAGTCGCCCAGCGCGGTCGGGTCGAGCCGGCCGTCG
Source organism: Rugamonas violacea (assembly GCF_016461825.1). Taxonomy (GTDB): domain Bacteria; phylum Pseudomonadota; class Gammaproteobacteria; order Burkholderiales; family Burkholderiaceae_D; genus Rugamonas. The sequence goes on from NZ_JAEMNU010000065.1 coordinate 22,097, forward strand.
GTGGAGGACAGGCCGACGAACATCAGGATGTTCGAGCGCGCCTTGTTGACCTGCACGCCCTGCTGGGTGACGGCGGCCGGCAGGCGCGACTCAACCCGCTTGATGCGGTTCTGCACGTCGACCGCCGCCAGGTCCGGGTTGGTGCCCGGCTGGAAGGTGACGGTGATGGTGACGGCGCCGTTCGCCTCGCTCTGCGATTCGACGTATTGCAGGCCGTCGGCGCCGTTCATTTCCTGCTCTATCACGCTGGTGACGGCGTCGTCGAGCACCTGGGCGGTGGCGCCCGGATAGTTGGCCGTCACCACGATCGATGGCGGCGCGATGGTCGGGTACTGGGCCACGGGAAGAACCGTGATCGCCAGCGCGCCGCCCAGCAGAATGAATAAGGCGATCACCCAGGCGAACACGGGGCGGTCGATGAAAAACTTGGCCATCTGGACTCCCTGGGATTATTTGGACGCGGCGGATGCCGCGGCCGAGGCGGCCGGCGGCGCCGAGGCGGCCGGGCCGGACGCGGCCGGAGCCGCTGGCGCCGCCGATGTCGATGCCGCTGCGGCGGGACCGGCCCACGGCACCGGCTTGACCAGCGCGCCCGGCTTGGCCTTCTGGAAGCCTTCGACGATGATGCGCTCGCCGGCCTGCAGGCCGGAACTGACGATCCAGTTCTGGCCTTGCGCGGTGTCGGCCTTGACCGGGCGCGGCGCGACCTTGTTGTCGGCGCCGACCACCATCACCGAGGCGCCGTCGGCGCCGCGCACCACGGCCTGCTGCGGCACCACGATGGCGGCCTCGCTGACGCCCTGGTCGAGGCGGGCGCGCACGTACATGCCCGGCAGCAGGGTGCGGTTCGGATTGGGGAATTCGGCGCGCAGCGAGACGGCGCCCGAGCTTTCGTCGACCGAGACGTCGGCGAACAGCAGCTTGCCGGCGTGCGGGTAGACCTGGCCGTCCTCGGTCACCAGGGTGACCTTGGCCTGGTCGGCGCCGGCGCTTTTCAGCTTGCCGCTGGCCAGTTGCTGGCGCAGGCGCAGCAGCTCGGTCGACGACTGGGTGACGTTGACGTAGATCGGATCGAGCTGCTGCACCACGGCCAAGGCGGTGGCCTCGCCCTGGCCGACCAGCGCGCCCTCGGTGACCAGGGCGCGGCCGATGCGGCCGGAGATCGGCGCGGTGACGGTGGCGTAGCCCAGCGTCAGGCCGGCGTTCTGCCGCGCCGCCTTGGCGGTGGCCAGGTCGGCCGCGCTCTGCTTCTGCGCGGTGACGGCGTCGTCGTATTCCTGCTGGCTGACCGCCTGGGCGGCCAGCAGCGGTTTGTAGCGCTTGACCTTCAGCTCGGCCTGGGCCAGGTTGGCCTCGGTCTTGGCGACGGCCGCCTGGGCGCTGTCGTAGCTGGCCTGGAAGCTGGCCGGATCGATGCGGAACAGCACCTCGCCGGCCTTGACCTCGCCGCCCTCCTTGAACACGCGCTGCAGCACGATGCCGGCGGCGCGCGCGCGCACCTGGGCGACGCGCGAGGCCTCGATGCGGCCGGGCAGTTCGGCGCTCAGGGTGACGGCGGCGGGGGCGATGGTGATGACCGAGACGGTGGCTGGCGGCGGCGGCCCGCCGGCGCCGCCGTTGGCGGCCTTGTCGCCGCAGGCGGCGAGCAGGGCGAGGGTCATGGCGGCGGCGGCGACGGCCGTGTAACGAGGAACTGATCTCATGGAAGTCTCGTAAAAAGTATTGTTGTTGAACGTGCTTCGTCCGCCAGGGGATGGCTGCGGGCTAAGGTTGCAACATTGTAATACAGGCTTAAATGTAACGTTATGTACGTCAATTCAATGCATTTCCGCTTGCGCAAACGGTTGCGCCGCTTGTGCCGGTTGCGCCGGCGGGCCAAAAAAAGGCGGGAGGACGACGTCGCCGCCGTGCTCCCGCCCATGTTGTGTCACGCCGCGCATCGCCGCGGCCGGCGCGCGGGGAGGATCAGCGCATCGCCGAGATGATCTGCTTCAGCTTGCCGGAGTCGGTGCAGAAGGCGCGGATGCCCTCGGACAGCTTCTCGGTCGCCATCTGGTCCTCGTTGAGCATGAAGCGGAAGGTTTTTTCGTCCAGCGACATCTTGACCATGTTGGCGCCGGGCGCGGCGTCGGCGCTGAGCTTGCGTTCGACCGGGGCGTCGCTGTCGGCCAGTTGCTGCAGCAGTTCCGGGCTGATGGTGAGCAGGTCGCAGCCGGCCAGTTCGAGGATCTGGCCGGTGTTGCGGAAGCTGGCGCCCATCACTTCGGTCTGGTAGCCGAACTTGCGGTAGTAGTTGTAGATGCGCTTGACCGATTGCACGCCGGGATCGTCGTCGGCGGCGTAATCGATGCCGGTGGATTTTTTGTACCAGTCGTAGATGCGGCCGACGAAGGGCGAGATCAGTTGGGCGCCCGCTTCGGCGCAGGCGATCGCCTGGCCGAGCGAGAACAGCAGCGTCATATTGCAGTGGATGCACTCTTTTTCGAGGATCTCGGCGGCGCGGATGCCCTCCCAGGTGGCGGGCATCTTGATCAGCACGCGCTCGCGGTCGAAGCCGGCCGTTTCGTACAGGTGGATCAGTTCGCGCGCCTTGGCCACGGAGCCGGCGCTGTCGAACGACAGGCGGGCGTCGATCTCGGTCGAGACGCGGCCGGAGACGATTTTCAGGATTTCGCCGCCGAAAGCGATCAGCAGGTGGTCGATGACGTCGCCGGTGGAGGCGTTGGGATTGTCGCGCACGGCCTTTTGCAGCAGCGGCTTGTACTCGTCCTTTTGCACCGCCTTCAGAATCAGCGAGGGATTGGTGGTGGCGTCGCGCGGCGTGTAGGCCTTGATGGACTGGAAGTCGCCGGTGTCGGCGACGACGGTGGTGAATTTCTTGAGCTGTTCGAGCTGGTTCATGTGCGGGCCTGAGGGGTGGAGGAGTCTTTTGTTACTGCGATCTTATATTGTACTCAAGCCCGGCTCAAGCCGGCAATTGTTCTGGTCTTTTCTGGTCTTTGCAGTGGCGCACCACTCCCGTTTGCCCGGCTATTGGCGCGACCGCGTCGCTGGACAGCGCCAGGAACCGGGCGCGTTGGCGTTGCAGTTCGCCGACCGCGTGGGAGGGGGCATGGCATGGGGCGGCGCCGGCCGCGTGCTGTTGCGTCAATTGGTAATATTGACACAAATGCAGCGGCGCGACTACTCAGCCGATGAAGGAGTCGAATTGCAGGTCGAACTCTTGCAGCGCCTTCTGCGCGTTCTGCATCTTCTTGCGGAACTCGGGGCCGCGTTGCAGCGCCAGGCCGACCGCCAGCACGTCGATCACCACCAGGTAGGCCAGCCGCGCCGAGATCGGCGTGTACGGGTCGGTGTTGAAGATCAGGTCGATGGGGATCAGCACGGTGGCCATGTCGGCCAGCGGCGTGCCGGACGGCGCCAGCACGATGACGTCGGCGCCGCCACGGCGCGCCAGTTTGACCGAGCGCACCAGCGCCGGGCTGTTGCCGCGCTGCGAGATGGCCACCACCGCGTCGCCGCTGCGCAGCAGGGCGGCGGCGATGCTGTGGATGGCCGGGTCGGCGTAGGCCACCGTCGGCACGCCGGAGCGGAAGAACTTGTGCTGGGCGTCGGCGGCGACGATGCCGGAGGTGCCCTGGCCGTAGAACTCGATCTTGTTGGCGCGCGACAGGATGTCGAGCGCCTGCTGCACCGCCTCGGCGTCGAGGTTGTTGCGCAGGTCGAGCAGGGTGTTGATCGAGCGGCTGCAGATCTTGTTGACCAGGTCGGCCGCCAGGTCGTCCTGCGCCGGCTGCTCGTTCAGGCCGGGCAGGGCCAAGGCCAGGCCCTGCGCCAGCTTGAGCTTGAACTCGTGCCAGCCGTCGTAGCCCAGGGTGCGGCAAAAGCGCACCACCGTCGGCTCGGACACCTGGGCGCTCTTGGCCAGCGCCGTGATGTTTTGGCTGACGATCAGGTCGGGATGGTCCAGCACCGCCTGGGCGACCTTCTTCTCCGACTTGGAGAGCGAGTCGAGCTGGGTGCGGATCGAGTCGAGTAGCATTAGATTTGCGCCGTCATGGTTAGTCCTCCGGCAGCGGTGACGCAGGGGTTTCGCGGCGCACTGCGCCGCGCCTGCGGAACGGGATGGCCATGCATGGCCAGACTCCTTGCGCTGCTCATATTAGTCTTCAGGCAGCGCTTCTTCGCGCCACTGCAGGCCGTCGCGGCCGATCAGCGCGCTGGCGGCGGCCGGCCCCCAGGTGCCGGCGGTGTACGGGATCGGCATGCTGTCGTCCTGCTCCCAGTTGGTCAGGATCGGTTCGACCCATTCCCAGGCCGCCTCCAGTTCGTCGCCGCGCATGAACAGGGTCAGCTGGCCGCGCAGCACGTCGAGCAGCAGGCGCTCGTAGGCGTCCATGCGCGGCGATTTGAACGACTCGCGGAAGTCCAGTTCCAGCTCGGCCGGCTTGAGGCGCATGCCGTCGCCCGGCGTCTTGGCCATCAGGTTCATGCGCAGGCCCTCGTCGGGCTGCAGGCGGATCACCAGCGAGTTGGGCTGGAAGCTCGAGGTCGGCTGGTTGAAGATCGAATGGGGGATCTGCTTGAAGCGCACGACGATCTCGGCCAGGCTGTCGGCCATGCGTTTGCCGGTGCGCAGGTAGAACGGCACGCCGGCCCAGCGCCAGGTGTCGATCTCCGCCTTCATGGCGACGAAGGTTTCGGTGCGCGAGTGTTCCGGCGCGTCCGGCTCGTCGCGGTAGCTCGGCACGGCCTGGCCGTCGACATGGCCGGCGCGGTACTGGCCGCGCACGATGTTCTGCGCCAGGGTGGTCGGGGTGAACTTTTTCAGCGAGCGCAGCACCTGCAGCTTGGCGTCGCGCACGGCGTCCGGCGCGATCGAGGTGGGCGGTTCCATGGCGACGATACACAGCAGTTGCAGCAGGTGGTTCTGCAGCATGTCGCGCAGCGCGCCGGAGGTGTCGTAGTAGCCCATGCGGTTGCCGACGCCGAGTTTTTCGGCGATGGTGATCTGCACGTCGGAGATCCACTCGCGGCGCCACAGCGGCTCGAACAGGATGTTGCCGAAGCGCAGGGCCAGCAGGTTCTGCACGGTCTCCTTGCCCAGGTAGTGGTCGATACGGTAGATCTGCGACTCGGCGAAGACCTTGCCCACCTCGGCGTTGATCTGCTTGGCCGAGGCCAGGTCGCGGCCCAGCGGTTTTTCCAGCACCACGCGCGAGTTCGGCGTGACCAGCTGGTTGGCCGCCAGGTTGTCGCAGATCTGCGCGAACAGGTGGGGCGGCGTGGCCAGGTAGTAGACGCGGGTCAGCGCCGGGTCGGCGCGCAGCGCCTCGACCAGCGGCGCGTAGCTGCCGGCGTCGGTGGCGTTGAGCGAGACGTAGACGATGCGGGCGGTGAACTTGGCCCAGGCGGCCGGCGTGACGGCGGGCGCCTTGATGTGCGGCCGCGAGGTGGCCTCGACGGTTTTCAGGAAGTCTTCCTGGCAGCAGTCCTGGCGGCCCACGCAGATGATGCGGGCGGTCGGTGGCAGGTCGTTGGCGACGTCGCGCGCGTACATCGCGGGCAGCAATTTGCGCATCGCCAGATCGCCGCTGCCGCCAAACAGAACCAGGTCAAAATCGGTAAGAGCCATAATATGAAATCGCAGTAAGTGGGTGCCGGAGGAGTGCTACTAGAGGTTCTGTAAATTTACTACATGAAAGCGGGTAAGGCAAGAAAATTTACTACAAATTGCGGGCGGGCGTGGTGTGCTTGGGCGTTGCTGCTGCCCCCCCCCAGCCCCGTACAGCCGGGGTCAGACCCGGCGGGTCTGACCCCGGTTTGGTTTTTGGGTGCTGCGGGCGTCAACGGCGCGCTGGCGTCAGCTCAGGTCTCATTCAATGTAGGCCGGTTCGGCGCGGCCCGCAACGTCCACCCGCAGCGACAGCACGTGGCCGCTCAGCGGATGCCGGGCCAGCTCCTCGGCCGGGCGCTTGTAGCTGGCGCTGGTGATGTACAGGGTGCGCAGGTCGGCGCCGCCGAAGGCCAGCATGGTCGGGCAGCGCAGCGGCAGGGCGATCTCGTCGAGGATCTCGCCCCCGGGCGACAGCTTGAGCACGCGGCCGCCCTCGAACATGGCGCACCAGTAGTTGCCCTCGCTGTCGACGGCGGCGCCGTCGGGACGGCCGCCGTAGTTGTTCGCCTTGTCGGTGGAGAACTGCTTGAGCAACCGCGGCTCGGCCACCGTGCCGCCGGCCAGGTCGAAGGCGTAGCGGGTGATCCGGTGCGCGGTGGTGTCGGCGTGGTACAGCGTGCGCTGGTCCGGGCTGAAGCCGAGGCCGTTGGAGACCGTCATGCCGCCCGACCAGACCTTGCGGATTTCGCCCCGTTCGAGCACGAACATCTCGGCGCCCTGGCGGTCGCGCGGTTCGAAGATGGTGCCGACCCAGAAGCGGCCGGCGGCGTCGGCGCGGCCGTCGTTGAAGCGGGTGGTGGCGGTGTCGTAGGGCGCGGCGGCGATGTCGGTCAGCGTGCCGGTCTCGGTGTTCAGGTGGACGAAGCCACGGCGCAGCGCGACCAGCAGGCCGCCTTGCACGCTGCGCGCCAGCGCCGAGGGCTCGCTGGACATCTTCCATTCGCGCCGCGCGCCGCTGGCCGGGTCCAGCCGGTGCACGGCGAAGCCCTCGATGTCGACCCAGTACAGGGCCTGTTCCTCAGGATGCCACAGCGGGCATTCGCCGACCTGCATGGCCTGCTCGCTGACGGTTTCGATGGTGGGTTTGCTCATGTCGCGCTTTCGTTCAGAGGTGCTGGGCCGCTTTGGCCATGATGATGAGGCCGTTGGTCGAACTGTCGTGGCGTGCCGGCGCGATCTCCCCGGTCAGTTCCTGGTGGATGTTCTTGGCCAGCACCTTGCCCAGCTCGACGCCCCACTGGTCGAAGCTGTTGACGTCCCACAGCACGCCCTGGACGAAGGTCTTGTGTTCGTACAGCGCGATCAGGGCGCCCAGCAACGGCGGGCTCAGTTGGTCCATCAGGATGGTGTTGCTGGGGCGGTTGCCGGGGAAGGTCTTGTGCGGCACCAGCGCCTCGATCTCGGCGGCGGCCAGGCCCTGCGCTTGCAGGTCGGCGCGCACCTCGTCGCCGGTTTTGCCGGTCATGAAGGCCTCGGACTGGGCGAAGCAGTTGGCCAGCAGCGCGTCGTGGTGGCCCGGCAGGTCGTGGGTCGGGCGCAGCGCGGCGATGAAGTCGATCGGCGTGACGTCGCTGCCCTGGTGCAGCAGTTGGAAGTAGGCGTGCTGCGCGTTGGTGCCGCACTCGCCCCACACCACCGGGCAGGTCGGCACGTCGACCGGCGCGCCGCCCTTGGTGACGCGCTTGCCGTTGCTCTCCATGTCGAGCTGCTGCAGGTAGGCCGGGAAGCGGCTCAGGTCCTGGTGGTAGGGCGCGATCGACAGCGAACTGCAGCCGAGGAACTGGCGGTTCCAGAAACCGACCATGGCCAGCAGCACCGGCATGTTCTCTTCCAGCGGCGCTTCAAGAAAGTGCTGGTCCATGGCGTGGGCGCCGGCCAGGAAGTCGGTGAAGTAGCCGAAGCCGATCGACAGCGCCACCGCCAGGCCGATCGACGACCAGACCGAGTAGCGGCCGCCGACCCAGTCCCAGAACGGGAACATATTGGCCGGATCGATGCCGAAGGCCTTGATCTCCTCGGTGTTGGTGGAGACGGCGACGAAGTGGCGCGCCAGGTCGTCCGCCTTTGCGTGGCGCAGGAACCAGCTGCGCGCGGTCCGCGCGTTGAGCATGGTCTCGGCGGTGACGAAGGTCTTGGAGGCGACGATGAACAGCGTGGTGGCCGGATCGACCTGGTCCAGCACGGCGTCCATGTCGTGGCCGTCGACGTTGGAGACGAAGTGCATCTTCAGCCGTGGATGGGCGTAGGAGCGCAGCGCCAGGCAGGCCATCTTCGGTCCCAGGTCGGAGCCGCCGATGCCGATGTTGACGACGTCGGTGATGGGCTTGCCGCTGTGGCCCAGCCAGGCGCCGCTGCGGACCCGGTCGGTGAAGTCGCGCATGCGCTCGAGCACGGCGTGGACGTCGGCCACCACGTCCTGGCCGTCGACCCGCAGCGCCTTGTCGCGCGGCATACGCAGCGCCGTGTGCAGCACCGCGCGATGTTCGGTAAGATTGATTTTCTCGCCGGCGAACATGGCGTCGCGCTGCGCCTCGACACCCCGTTCGCGCGCCAGGTCGAGCAGCAGCCCGACGGTGTTGGCGTCGATGCGGTTCTTCGAATAGTCGAGGAACAGGCCGGCCGCGTCGACCGTCAGCTTGGGAAAACGTTGCGGATCGGCGGCGAACAATTGGCGCAGTTGCCAGTGTTTGGCGTCGACGGCGTGGGATTCGAGGGCGTGGAAACTGGCGGTGGCGGTGATGGCGGGCTGGCGCATAATGGTCGGCGGCGTTGGAAAAGCGGGGTGGATGGAGGCCGGCGCGCATGCCGAAAAACTGCTCATGCCGCGCCAGGACGATCATATTATTCGATAATACATGAAAAACAGGTAAATTCACTACAGTTTGACAAAATCCCCGTGCCGCCATGGTGTGGCGGCGTATCTCATCGGCAATTCGTGTTGCGTTTCTTGCCACGTATCGGGCTTTGTGCGCAATAAAAAATCAGTGCCGAGGAAATTTTGTAGTAAAATTTCAGTGAATTCATTCATAAGGAACGATCATGGCGGTGCATCCAGTACTCGAAACCGTAACGGCGCGGATCATCCAGCGCAGCAAGCCCTCGCGTGGCGCCTACCTGGCCCATCTTGAGGCCGCGCGCGTCAAGGGCGTGCAGCGCAGCGCCCTGTCGTGTACCAATCTGGCGCACGGCTTCGCCGCCTTCCCGGCCAACGACAAGCTGGTGCTCAAAGAGGTGCGCAAGCCTTCGGTGGCGATCGTCTCGTCCTACAACGACATGCTGTCGGCGCACCAGCCGTTCGAGGGCTTCCCCGCCATCATCAAGGAGGCGGTGCGCGAAGTGGGCGCGGTGGCGCAGTTCGCCGGCGGCGTGCCGGCCATGTGCGACGGCGTGACCCAGGGCCAGCCGGGCATGGAGCTGTCGCTGTTCTCGCGCGACGCCATCGCCATGGCCACCGCCATCGGCCTGTCGCACAATATGTTCGACTCGGCGGTCTACCTCGGCGTGTGCGACAAGATCGTGCCGGGCCTGTTGATCGGCGCGCTGCACTTCGGCCACCTGCCCGCCGTGTTCGTGCCGGCCGGGCCGATGACCACCGGCCTGTCCAACTCCGACAAGGCCAAGGTGCGCCAGCTCTACGCCCAGGGCAAGGCGACCCGCGAGGAGCTGCTCGAAGGCGAGGCCAAGTCCTACCACGGCGCCGGCACCTGCACCTTCTACGGCACCGCCAACAGCAACCAGATGCTGATGGAGGTGATGGGCCTGCACCTGCCGGGCGCCGCCTTCATCACCCCGGGCACGCAGCTGCGCGACGCGCTGACCGCCGCCGCCGCCCAGCGCGCCGCGCTGATCACCGCGCAGAGCGACAGCTATCTGCCGGTCGGCCACGTGGTGGATGAAAAGTCCATCGTCAACGCCATCGTCGGCCTGCTGACCACCGGCGGCTCGACCAACCACACCTTGCACCTGGTGGCCATCGCCAAGGCGGCCGGCGTGGTCATCGACTGGGACGATTTCAACGAGCTGTCGGCCGTGGTGCCGCTGCTGACCCGCATCTACCCGAACGGCGACGCCGACGTCAACCACTTCCACGCCGCCGGCGGCACCGGCTTCGTGATCCGCGAACTGCTCGACGCCGGCCTGCTGCACGACGACGTCACCACCATCCTCGGCAAGGGCCTGCGCGCGCACTGCGCCGAGCCCTTCCTGGGCGAGGGCGGCAAGGGCGTGGTGTGGCGCGACGCGCCGCTGGAAAGCGGCGACGAGACGGTGCTGCGCAAGGCCTCCGCGCCGTTCGCGCCGGACGGCGGCATGATCCTGGTCAAGGGCAACCTGGGCCGCGCCGTGATGAAGGTCTCCGCCGTCAAGCCCGAGCACCGCTCGGTCGAGGCGCCGGCGCTGGTGTTCAACTCGCAGGAGGCCTTCATGGCCGCCTACAAGGCCGGCAAGCTGGATCGCGACTTCGTCGCCGTGCTGCGCTTCCAGGGTCCGCGCGCCAACGGCATGCCGGAACTGCACGCGCTGACCCCGGCGCTGGCCAACTTGCAGGACGCCGGCCGCCGGGTCGCCCTGGTCACCGACGGCCGCATGTCCGGCGCCTCGGGCAAGGTGCCGGCGGCGATCCACGTCTCGCCGGAGATCCTGGCCGGCGGTCCGCTCGGCCTGGTGCGCGACGGCGACATCATCCGCCTCGACGCCGCCAGCGGCACGTTGGAGGCCTTGGTGCCGTCGGAGGTGTGGCACGCCCGCGCGCTGGCCACGGCCGATCTGTCGCCGAACAACGTCGGCATGGGCCGCGAGTTGTTCGCCATGTTCCGCAATTCGGTCAGCGCGGCCGAGCAGGGCGCCACCAGCTTCGCGCTGCCGTCGCCGATTCCGACCACCGTGTCCCTGCACGATGGCGCCACCGTGGGCGATACCGTGCCCGGTTCCGATGAAGATTTCTCGATGAAGAAAGAAGCCTGACCATGACCATGACACTACTCGACATTATGCGCACTTCGGCCGTGATCCCGGTGATCGCGATCGACGATCCAGACCACGCCGTGCCGTTGGCGCGCGCGCTGGTGGCCGGCGGCATCCGCGTGCTGGAGGTGACCCTGCGCACCAAGCACGGCCTGGCGGCGATCCGCGCCATGAGCGCGGTGGAGGGCGCCATCGTCGGCGTCGGCACCTTGACCAAGCCCGAGGAATTCGCCGCCGCGCGCGACGCCGGCGCAGTGTTCGGCGTTTCGCCGGGCCTGACCGCCGCGCTGATCGCCGCCGCCAAAAGCAGCGGCCTGCCGCTGCTGCCGGGCGTGATGACGCCGTCCGAGGTGATGGCCGCGCGCGAGCAGGGCTTCCAGCAGCTCAAGCTGTTCCCGGCCGTGCCGGCCGGCGGCGTGGGCATGCTCAGCGCGATCGGCGGCCCGCTGCCGGACGTGACTTTCTGCCCGACCGGCGGCATCTCGCAGGAGACCGCGTCGCAGTTCCTGGCGCTGAAGAACGTGGCTTGTGTGGGCGGCTCCTGGCTGACGCCGAAGGATGCCATCGCCGCCGGCAACTGGGACCGCATCACCGAACTGGCCAAGGCGGCCAGCGGCCTGCGCTAAGCGGATAGGCAGGCGCCGCCGGTGTGCGGCGGCGATTGCAGGACAAGGCCGGGCCGAGAGCCCGGCCTTGTTGTTTACCCGCCGATCACGACGATGTCGCCGGCGACCAGGGCTTTCTGGCCGGTCAGCGTGGCGATGAGCACGGGGTCGTACGCCGCCTCGGCGCCGTCGCGGTCGAAGTACAGGGCGCCCGAGCTGGCGTTGTAGAGGAATTGCGCCGCAGCGCCGGACGCCGCCGGCGTCGTCGCCCCGGTCTGCAGAACGACGACGCTGCCGGCGGACAAACCGAAGCCGCTGCCGACGACCTGGATCGTGTCGACCTTGCTGACGAAGTCGGCGATGCTGTCGGCGCCATCGGTCGGCAGGTTGAAGCGGAAGATGTCGGCGCCGGCCTGTCCGATCAGCACATCGTTGCCGCTGCCGCCTTCCAGGATGTCGTCGCCGGCGGCGCCGTTCAGGACGTCGTCGCCGGTTCCGCTCGGGCGCGGCGGCCGGGCGCATAAAAAACGACGCACGCGGCGTCGTTTTGGGTGGTCCGTAGCGGCGGGGCCGCCGGCTTGCTCAAACGGCAAGCGGTTCGGCCGGCTGGCGGCGGCGCCGCACGGCGACACCGACCAGGCCCAGGCCGGCCAGCAGCATCGCATAGCTTTCCGGCTCCGGCACGGCCGGCACCGACAGCGCGTTGACGAACAACTGGCGGTGGTCGCCGCTGACGCCGGCGAAACTGTCGTCCGGGAAGACGTTGATGCCGATCACGTTGCCCTTGGTGGCGACCAGCGCCACGCCGTCATCGTAGCTGGCGTTGAGGGTGGCGCCGGCGGCGGCGACGACATTGTCGCGATAGTAGTTGCTCAGGGTGCTGACGCCGGTGAACAGCGCCGAGGCGTCGTTGCTGCCCATCGAGGCGCTGGTGTACAGCGAGGAACCGATCGAGGTGAAGGGCGAGTAGCCGCCGGAGATGAAGGCGCCGCCCAGCGTGTTGCCGCCCTGTTCGGCATAGGAGAAGGTCGACACGACCAGGCGTCGGCCGGTGGAGGCGAAGCTGGCCAGGGCGTCGCCGTTGCCGACCGGGTCGCCGCCATGGTTGGTGAAGAACAGCACCTCGTCGTAGGCCGACATGGTGGCGAACGAGACCGAGATGGTGTCCAGCGCCGTGACCGAGCTGAATTGGGAGGAGGCCATCAACCAGGCGGCGATGTCGGTGGTCGAGCCGCCGGAATTGTCGGTGCCGACGACCAGCACGGTGGGCGCGGCCTGGGCGCCATAGGTGAGTAGGGCCAGCGTCGCGGCGGCGATGCTGCGTGTCATGATATTTTTCATTTTTATAACCCCTTTTATGTAAGTGGTTACGAAAAGATAGAACTTTTATTGTCGAATGTCTATTGAATATTTCTTGCATGAATTGAATTGTTGACTCGGGAGGTCGCCCAATTCTCTCGATTTGTCACTCTGCGGACGAGCCCGCGCGGCGCGGCGGCGGCGCGCCGGGAATGGCGAAAATACAACGCTGAGGAGGGCCGGCGGCGCCCGGCGTGGTTTGGCTACAACGCTGGCTGCGACGGCGGCTACGACGGTGGCTACACCGGCGGTTGCGACTCGACGCGGTTGCGGCCGCTGCGCTTGGCCAGGTAGAGGGCGCGGTCGGCGGCGCCGATCAGCGCGGCGGCGTCGAGCGCGGCACCGGGACGCTGGGTGGCGATGCCGATGCTGACCGTGATGCAGGGCTCCTTGTGCATGCCCGGCACATGGGCGATGGCCAGCTCGATGGTGCGCTGGCGGATGCTCTCGGCCATCAGCATGGCCTGGGCGGCGTCGGTGTCGGGCAGGATCATGGCGAACTCCTCGCCGCCGTAGCGCGCCATCAGGTCGCACGGCCGCTTGAGCACGGCGGCCAGCGCGGCGGCCACCTGGATCAGGCACAGGTCGCCCTGCTGGTGGCCGTAGTGGTCGTTGTAGGACTTGAAGTTGTCGATGTCGATCATCAGCAGCGACAGGGCGCTGCCGCCGCGTTTGGCGCGGCGCTGTTCCTTCTCCATGGTCACGTCGAAGTGGCGCCGGTTGGCGATGCCGGTCAGGCCGTCGGCGAAGGTCTGCGAGCGCAGCACCATGGCCTGTTCGCGCAGCAGGCGCTCGCGGGCGACGGCGATGCTGACGTCGCTGATCTGGATCAGGCAGTGGCGCCCGGCGTCGGCCACGGTCAGCGGCGTCACCTCGACCGCTTGCTGCAGGCGCTCGCCGCGCGCCGCCGCCGCCGCGTCGGCGTACAGCGGGAAGGGCGACTTGTTGAGCGATTGCGACAGCAGCGAGCGGAAGCCGTTGCACAGCGCCTGCTCGACGGCGCTGTGGACGCGCTGGCCGCGCAGCGCCGGGTACAGCTCGAACAAGTCGCGGCCCAGCACGCCGTCGGCCGGCCGGCCGGCGTGGCGGCCCATCCAGTCGTTCCACAGCACCACGCGGTGGCTGCCGTCGAGCACCACGGCGCCCAGGTTGATGCTCGCCAGCACGCAGTCGAGCAGGCCGGCGGGCGGCGTCGCGCCGCTCATGCTTGCCCCATGGCGCGGGCGATGTACAGGTCGATCTGCTCTTGCATGTCGTGCAGCGCGGAGATGTCGAGGATGAAGGCGACGTAGCCGTGAATCTGGTGCTTCTCCAGCACGAAGTCGATGTGCAGCATCAGCACCACGGTGTCGGCCGGGCTGCCCGAGGCGGTCAGGATCTCGTCGCAGGTGCCGACGTGGTAGCTCGGCAGCGAGCCCTGCAGTTCGCGCTGGAACAGGTTGGCCAAGGTGCCGACGCAGGAGTTGAGGATGATGTTGCCGATCTCGCACATCGCCTCCTGCTCCATCTCGGTCAGCTCCTGCAGCGGCACGGCTTCGCCGACCATCAGGCGGACGATTTCCAGGCTCTTGTCCTCGGGAAACATGAGGATCGCCTCGGTGCTGAAGGCGCCCTGGTAGTGTTGGCTGACGCCGCAGATGCGCTCGTGCTTGCCGCCGGGCGCGCCGAGCAGGCCGGCGGCGGCGGCGCGGTGCATGAAGCTGATCGACGGCACCGACATGCGCACCTCCTCGTTGACGATGGCGCTCATCGAGGCGGCGGCCTGGCCGACGCCGATGTTGAAGATCTCGACCAGGGCGTCGTTTTCCAGTGCGGTCAGGGTGAACATCTCAGTCCTCCAGCGGCGCCAGCAGTTGGGCGATGCGTGCCTCGGTGATCGGTTTTTCCATGAAGCCGATGCCCAGCGCCAGGGCGCGCTCGCGCGTGGCGCTCTGCACGTTGGCCGTCAGCAGGGAGATCGGCAGCGTCGGCCGGCGCCGGCGCAGCAGCTCGGCGGCGGCGATGCCGCCCATGCCGGGCATGTTGACGTCCATCAGCACCAGGTCGGGCGCCACGGCCTCGGCCTGGTCGAGCGCCTCCTCGCCGGTGGCCGCCTCCTCGACCCGCCAGTCGCTGTGCAGGAGCAGGATGTATTGGCGCGCCATCATGCGCGAGACGCGGCTGTCGTCGACGATCAGTACGGTTTTACTCGGCATGGCGTTTCCCGGGGGCGATTCGTGGCCGCTCCATTTTCGCACACTCGCGGCGCGCGCTGGGGCGCAAGCGCTAGCCTTGTGCCAGTCTGCGACAATGCCGGCCGCCCGGCGCGGCAATGTGTTGCTACGGTGCAATTTCGTTGGAAAGCGGCGGCGCCGGCGGGCGATCCGTTAAAATAGCGCCATCGCGCGCCCGGCCCGGCGCCGGCGCGCCCCGCTTTCCCCACCCTTACCGAGCATCGCCATGACCCAAGACGAATTGAAACAAGCAGTAGCCCGCGCCGCCATCGACTACGTGGTCGACGGCGAGATCATCGGCGTCGGCACCGGCTCGACCGCCAACTTCTTCATCGACGAGCTGGCCAAGATCAAGCAGCGCATCAAGGGCGCGGTGGCCTCGTCCGAGGCGACGGCGGCGCGCCTGGCCGGCCACGGCATCAGCGTGTTCGACCTCAACGAGGTCAGCGAGATCGCCGTCTACATCGACGGCGCCGACGAGATCACCGCCGCCGGCGCGATGATCAAGGGCGGCGGCGCGGCGCTGACGCGCGAAAAGATCGTCGCCTCGGTGTCGAAGCGCTTCGTCTGCATCGCCGACGGCTCCAAGCTGGTCGAGACCATGGGCCGGTTCCCGCTGCCGGTCGAAGTGCTGCCGATGGCGCGCGCCGCCGTCACCCGCCAACTGGCCGCGCTGGGCGGCCAGCCCAAGCTGCGCCTCAAGCCGGGCACGGACGACGCCTTCATCACCGACAACGGCGGCATGATCATCGACGTCGCCGGCCTGTCGATTGCCGAGCCGGTGGCGCTGGAGCAGCGCATCAACCAGATCGTCGGCGTCATCGCCGTCGGCCTGTTCGCCCAGCGCGGCGCCAACGTCTGCCTGCTCGGCACGCCGGATGGCGTGCGCACGCTGAGCTTCTAAGCGGCACGGCCGGCGCCGCCGGCCGCCACCAAGCGGGGGATGCCATGAAACGTGACGCCGTTGTGTTGTTGTGCAGTTGCCTGGCGCTGGGCGCCTGCTCGCTGCTGCCGGCGGGCTGGGGCGGGCCAGCGGCGCCGGCGCCGGCGCCGGCGCCGCTGGCGGCCCGCGTGCCCGTGGCGCGCCAGGCGCCGCCGGCGCCGTTGTTCAGCGGCGGCGTCGAGATCGAAAAGGTGCCGTTCCGCCCCGGCGTATCGTCGGCCACGGTGGAGAAGCTGGCCAAGCTGCAGGGTTGCGGCGGCGGCGCCGGCGCCGGCCTGATGAGCGAGCCCGGCCCGGTCGAGGTCTACCGCATGGCTTGCGACAACGGCAAGGTTTTCCTGGCCCGCTGCGAGCTGCGCCAGTGTCGCGCGATGCGGTAGGAACAACTCCCGGCATACGACAAGGGCGCCCGGCCGAATGGCGGGGCGCCCTGGTTTTTTTGCGCTCTGCAAAGGTGCCGGTGCGGCCGGCAAACCCCACCGGCGAAGAGCCGGGGGCGGACCCCCAGGGGTCCGACCCCAGCTTACGTCCTTGGGTTTTCCCGGCCGGCCCGGCGGCTTACTCCGCCGGCGGCACGTAGCCCATGGCGGCGTCGGCGCCGTCGCCGAAGAAGTGTTTCTCCATCTGCGTGGCCAGGTATTTGCGCGCGCGCAGGTCGGCCAGGTTCAGGCGGTTCTCGTTGACCAGCATGGTCTGGTGCTTGAGCCAGGCGGCCCACGCCTCCTTCGAGACCTCTTTGTAGATCCGCTCGCCCAGCGCGCCCGGATACGGCGGGAAGTCCAGACCTTCGGCGTCCTTGTTGAGTTTGATGCAATGAATAGTGCGGGCCATCTTAGGTGCTCCTAATGCGGGATGTGAAAGGCATGATTATAAAGACTTAATCAGAACCTGGGACTTGCGCTGCCAGTTATACATGCGCTGGCGGTCCTTCGGCAGGGCGTCGACGGTGGTCGGCACGAAGCCGCGCTTCTGGAACCAGTGCGAGGTGCGGGTGGTCAGCACGAACAGTTTGGTGATGCCGATGGCGCGGGCGCGGTTCTCCATGTGCTTGAGGATGCGCTCGCCGTCGCCCTGGGCCTGCACCTCGGGGTTGACGGTGAGGCAGGCCATTTCGGCCATCTTCTGCTCGGGGAAGGGGTACAGCGCGGCGCAGCCGAAGATCACGCCATCGTGGTCGATGACGGAGAAGTAGTCGATCTCGCGTTCGATCAGTTCGCGGCCGCGCTTGACCAGGGTGCCGTCGGCCTCCAGCGGTTCGATCAGCTTGATGATGCCGCCGACGTCCTCGATGGTGGCCTGGCGCAGGCTTTCCAGGTTCTCGTGGCTGATCATGGTGCCCACGCCATCGTGGGTGAACAGTTCCAGCAGGGCCGAGCCGTCCATCGCGAACGGCACGATGTGCGAGCGCTCGACGCCGTTGTTGCTGGCCTTGACGCAGTGCTTCAGGTAGAAGGCGGTGGCGTCGGGCAGGAAGCCGGCCTGCAGCACGGCTTCGGCCTGGTGCGACGACAGTTCGCGGATTTCGGTGCCGCCGGCGTCGGTCATCATCGGCGTTTCGGTGATGAAGATCAGTTTGTCGGCGTGCAGCGCGATGGCGGTGCTGCAGGCGACATCCTCCATCGTCAGGTTGAACGCTTCGCCGGTCGGCGAGAAACCCAGCGGCGACAGCAGCACCAGGCCGTCCGAGCCGAGGATGGAGTGGATGGTTTCGGCGTCGACCTTGCGGGTGATGCCGGTCATCTCCAGGTCGACGCCGTCGATCACGCCGAGCGGGCGGGCGGTGATGAAGTTGCCGGAAATGATGCGGATCGCCGCGTGCGACATCGGCGTGTTCGGCAAGCCCTGGCTGAAGGCCGCTTCGATGTCGAGGCGCAGCTCGCCGGCCGCTTCCTTGGCGCATTCCATGGCGGCGATGTCGGTGATGCGCAGGCCGTTGTGGAAGCGGCCGGCGACGTTGCGCAGCGCCAGTTGTTCGGCCACCTGGGGGCGCGAACCGTAGACGACGGTGACGTTGATGTCGAGCGCGTGCAGCAGCGACAGGTCGTGCGCCAGCACTTGCAGCGCGCCGGCGCTGACCAGTTCACCAGGGAAGGCGACCACGAAGGTCTTGCCACGGAAGGCGTGGATGTAGGGCGCGACGGAGCGCAGCCATTGGACGAATTGGGTAGGATTTTCCATTAAGCGCATTATAATTCGCTGCGCGACCTCCGCGCCCAAAATACATGTAAAAAACAATGTCAGAAGCCAGCAACAAGCCTAGCAGCAAACCTTTGTCTCCTTCCCGCCAGCCGAACGCGCCCGCAGCGCCCGTGGCGGCGGGCCAGCCGCGCCCGGCCGACCAGCGCAACCGGCCGCCGCGCGGTCCGCGCGCCGAGGGCGCGCGCCCGGAAGGACAGGCGCCGCGCGGCCCCCGCGAGGGCCAGCCGAACCAGCCGCGCGCGCCGCGCGAGCCCCGCGCCGACGGCCAGCCCGGCCAGCCACGCGCGCCGCGCGCCGAAGGCCAGCCGAACCAGCCGCGCGCATCGCGCGAGCCTCGCGCCGACGGCCAGCCCGGCCAGCCACGCGCGCCGCGCGAGCCTCGTCTCGACAGTCAACCCGGTCAGCCACGTGCGCCGCGTGAACCGCGCGCCGATGGTCAGCCACAGCCGCCGCGCGCGCCGCGCGCCGACGTCCAGCCGAATCAGCCGGCTGGGGCGCGCGAGCCGCGCCGGCCGCGCCTGACGCCGGAGGAGCAGGCCGCCAAGGCGGCCGAACGCACCTTCCGCAATCCGCTGCCGGAGATCAGCTACCCCGAGGATCTGCCGGTGTCCGGCCGGCGCCAGGAGATCGCCGAGGCGCTGACGAAGAACCAGGTCATCATCGTCTGCGGCGAGACCGGCTCGGGCAAGACCACCCAGTTGCCGAAGATCTGCCTGGAGCTGGGACGCGGCCAGGCCGGCCTGATCGGCCACACCCAGCCACGGCGTATCGCCGCCTCGTCGACCGCCAAGCGCATCGCCCAGGAACTCGGCACGCCGCTCGGCGAGACGGTCGGCTTCAAGGTGCGCTTCGCCGACACCCTGACGCGCGGCGCCTCGGTCAAGCTGATGACCGACGGTATCCTGCTGGCCGAGACGCAGACCGACCCGCTGCTGAAGAACTACGACACCATCATCATCGACGAGGCGCACGAACGCAGCCTGAACATCGACTTCCTGCTCGGCTACCTGAAGCAGCTGCTGCCGCGCCGGCCCGACCTGAAGGTGATCATCACCTCGGCGACCATCGACGCCGAGCGCTTCGCCCGCCACTTCGCCGCCGCCGACAACAAACCGGCGCCGGTGATCGAGGTGTCCGGCCGGCTGTACCAGGTCGAGGTGCGCTACCGCCCGGTCGACCGCGACCAGCCGGCCGGCGGCGCCGACGCCGCCAAGCCGGCGCCGAAGGCCGCCGCCGCGCGCGACAAGCGCGACCTGATGGACGCCGTGGTCGAAGGCGTCGACGAGTTGTGCCGCATCGGCTCGGGCGACGTGCTGGTGTTCCTGCCCGGCGAGCGCGAGATCCGCGACGCCGCCGAGGCGCTGCGCAAGCACCATCCGCCGCACGTCGAGATCCTGCCGCTGTTCGCCCGCCTGTCGGCCGAGGAGCAGGAGCGCGTCTTCAAGACCAGCAACGCGCGCCGCATCGTGTTGGCCACCAACGTCGCCGAGACTTCGCTGACGGTGCCCGGCATCCGCTACGTGGTCGACGCCGGCCTGGCCCGCGTCAAGCGCTACAGCTACCGCAACAAGGTCGAGCAGTTGCAGGTCGAGCCGATCGCCCAGTCGGCCGCCAACCAGCGCGCCGGCCGTTGCGGCCGCGTCGCCGACGGCGTCTGCATCCGTTTGTACGAGGAGCAGGACTATCTGCTGCGGCCGAAGTTCACCGAGCCGGAGATCCTGCGCTCGTCGCTGGCCTCTGTCATTTTGCGCATGAAGTCGCTGCACCTGACCGACGTCGAGACCTTCCCCTTCATCGAACCGCCGCTGGCGCGCGCCATCGCCGACGGCTACCAGCTGTTGCAGGAGCTGGGCGCGGTCGACGAGTACAACCAGCTGACGGCGCTGGGCAACAAGCTGGCCAAGCTGCCGCTCGACCCGCGCGTCGGCCGCATGATCCTGGCCGCGCTGGACAACGTCTGCCTGAGCGAAGTGCTGATCATCGCCTCGGCCTTGTCGGTGCAGGACCCGCGCGACCGGCCGATGGAGCACCAGCAGGCCGCCGACGAGGCGCACAAGAAGTTCGCCGACGAGAAGTCGGAGTTCCTCAGCTATCTGAAAATCTGGAAGTGGTTCGAGGGCGCCATCGAGCACAAGAAGACCAACCGCCAGTTGCAGGACAACTGCCGCGCCAACTTCCTGTCGCAACTGCGCCTGCGCGAATGGCGCGACGTCCACTCGCAGTTGCTGACCATCGTCAAGGAGCAGGGCTGGCGCCTGAACGAGGCGCCGGCCACCTACGAGAACCTGCACTTGGCGCTGCTGACCGGCCTGCTGGGCAATATCGGCTTCAAGGGCGAGGACGAGCCGGGCGCCGGCTTCCTCGGCGCGCGCGGCATCAAGTTCCACGTCTGGCCCGGCTCCTCGCTGCTGAAGAAGCCGGGCAAGTGGATCATGGCGGCCGAACTGGTCGACACCACCCGCCTGTACGCGCGCGGCATCGCGCAGATCCAGCCGGAGTGGCTGGAGAAGGTCGGCGAGCACCTGCTGAAAAAATCCTGGGGCGAGCCGCGCTGGGAGAAACGCTCGGCGCAGGTCACCGCCTCCGAGCGCGCCACCTTGTACGGCCTGGTGGTGTACAGCCAGCGCCGCATCAACTACGGCCTGTTCAACCCGGTCGAGGCGCGCGAGATCTTCATCCGCGACGCCCTGGTCGGCGGCGATTACGAGACGCGCGCGCCGTTCTTCGCCCACAACCATAAGCTGATCAAGGAGATCGAGAACCTGGAGCACAAGTCGCGCCGGATCGACGTGCTGGTCGACGACGAACTGATCGCCGCCTTCTACGACAAGTTGCTGCCGGCCGACGTGGTCAACGGCGCCGGCTTCGAGAAGTGGCACAAGGACGCCACCGCGCAGGAGCCCAAGCTGTTGTTCCTGGTGCGCGACGAGTTGATGCGCCACGAGGCGGCCGGCGTGACCACCGAGCTGTTCCCGAAGATGATGTCGGTGACCGGCCTGGAAATGCTGCTGACCTACCACTTCGAGCCGGGCAGCGTGCGCGACGGCGTCACCATGGCGGTGCCGCTGTACGCGCTGAACCAGTTGCCGCGCGAGCGCTGCGAGTGGCTGGTGCCGGGCATGCTGAAGGAGAAGGTGCATCTGCTGCTCAAGTCGCTGCCGCAAAAGCTGCGGCGCCATTGCGTGCCGCTGCCCGACTACTCGGCCAAGTTCTGCGAGCGCGTGCACGAGGCCGGCGTGTTCGGCCGGGGCGACCTGATCGACGCGATCATCGCCGATATCCGCAGCCAGATCACGGTCTCGGTGTTGACCACCGACTTCAAACCGGAGACCCTGCCGGCGCACCATTTCATGAACTTCAAGGTGATCGACGAGCACGGTCGCCAGCTCGACATGGGCCGCAACCTGGCCACCTTGCAGGCCGAGTTCGGCACCCAGGCGCGCGAGAGTTTCCAGAAGATGGCCGAGGTGTCGGCGCCGCAGGGCGGCGTCAGCGTGCGCGCGCTGGGCACGGGCGGCGCCGGTGCCGGCGGCGTCGGTGCTGTTGCCGGTGGCGCTGTCGGCGCGGCCAAGGGCGGGCAGGGCAACGCCGGCAATGGCGCCAGTGCCGGCGGCGGCAACGCCAATGCCTGCGCCAGCGCCGGCGCGGCGGGCACGGCCAGCAGCGGCATCACCTTGACCTGCTTGAACAGTTGGAGCTTCGGCGAGTTGCCGGAGCTGCTGGAGATCGTCCAGGGCAAGTTGACCTTGATCGGCTTCCCGGCGCTGGTCGACAAGGGCGCGCATTGCGACCTGGAGGTGTTCGACGACCCGACCGTGGCGGCGCGCACCCACCGCGTCGGCCTGCGCCGCCTGTTCGCGCTGCAGTTGAAGGACCAGCTCAAGTACATCGAGAAGAGCATCCCCGGCCTGCAGCAGATGGGCATGCAGTTCATGGCGCTCGGCTCGCAGGAGGAGTTGCGCGACCAGATCATCCACAAGGCGCTGGACATCGCCTGCCTGCAAGACCCGTTGCCAATCGACGCCGCCAGCTTCAACAAGCGCAAGGACGAGGGCAAGTCGCGCCTGGTGTTGTTGGTCAACGAGATCGCCCGACTGCTGGCGCAGGTGCTGACCGAGTTCCACGGCCTGCCCAAGCGTTTGCAGGGTCTGCCTCCGGCGGCGGCGGCCGATATGCAGGCGCAGTTGCAGGGCCTGGTCAACAAGCGCTTTTTGTCGGACAACGACTACGGCCAGTTGGCGCACTTCCCGCGCTATCTGAAGGCGATCAACGTGCGCATCGAGAAGCTGCGTGCCGACCCGGCGCGCGACGCCAAGCTGATGGCCGAGTGGCAGCAGGCCGCCACGCTGTATCTGCGCGCCAGCAAGGACCGTCAGGCCGGCAAGAACACCGATCCGAAAATGACCGAGTTCCGTTGGATGTTGGAGGAGCTGCGGGTCTCGCTCTACGCGCAGGAGCTGCGCACGCCGATGCCGGTGTCGGTCAAGCGCCTGCAAAAGGTGTGGGAGTCGATGCAGCGCTAATGTATGGGCGCAACGCGGCGCAATGCAACGCAACGCGGCGCCGCGCTCACGCGGCGCCCGGTGTCGCCCCTTGCCCGCTCAGTGCCTGCTCAGTGTTCGTAGTCGTGTCCGCTAGCTGCCCGCGCAGTGCCCGTTCAATGCCGTCCCGTTTGCGGCGCATTCGGACTGCGGCCGCTGGTGCGCGGGCGCGTGCCGAAGAAGGTCTGCACCTCGTTGGTCCAGTCGGCGTCGCCCATGTCCGGCCAGTTGTCCTTGGCGAAGCCGGGCGCTTGTTTCAGCTGCGCCTTGTCGACGTCGAGCAGGAAACGCTTGTTGACGGTATCGATCGACAGGTATTCCCAAGGCACGGCGAAGAGTTTTTCACCCAGCCCCAGGATGCCGCCGAAGGACAGCACGGCGTAGGACACCTCGCCGGTCTGCATGTCCAGCATGATTTCCTTGATGTCACCCACGTTCTCGTCCTGCAGGTTGTAGACGTCCTCGCCGATCAGCGTGTCGGCGCCCATCAGGCGCGGGCCGGGGCCGGCGCTGTGGTACTTCCTGTACATGCCAAAAATATCGCGCTCCAGATAGCTCATGGTTGCCTCCAAGATGGGTGTCCTGATCCAGGAATGGATCGGCTGTGTCACCCACAGTAGACATTCGAGCGCCTTGCATGTTTGAGCCATCTCAATCGCGCCGGCGCGCACGATAGGCGCGTCAGCGCACCGAGCGCATCCCATGTTGTCGTTATACTGCAATGCAACACGGAGGTGTCACCATGAGGCTTTTTCAACGAATAACCCGCTTTGAATTAGAGATTTATACGCATGATGCGCGATGTGCGATCGCAGCAATCAAGGCCGGCGGCGGAGGCCCGCGATGGTGAGGTCGACGCTGGGCACGAAAATGCTGCGCAGCCTGCTGCGCTCGGGCAGGGCGCAGCAGCGCAGCGTGGGCAAACTGGTGAGCAAGCTGCTCACGACGGCGGCCAAGCCGGCCAAGAACCAGAGCAAGAGCGTCAAAGCCAAGACCGTCAAGGCCGCAAACGCCACACCGAAGATCGTCAAAGCCAAGGCCGTGCCGCCGCGCGGCGCCGGTCTGAAGGCGCGGGCGGCGCCGGCCACCGTGCCGCCGCTCACCCACGCGCCGCCTGGCGCGGCCGGCAAGTGGCTGGCCTCGCACTATCCTAGCCGAGCGGAGCCGGGCGCGCTGGGCGGCAAGCGCATGAGTTACTGGTTGTATCTGCCGCACGAGGCGCCCGCCGCCGACTCGGCCGGCATGCCGCTGCTGGTGATGTTGCACGGCTGCCAGCAAAGCGCCACCCAGTTCGCCCAGGGCACGCGCATGAACGCGCTGGCGGACAAGGCCGGTTATGCCGTGGTCTATCCGCAGCAACTGCTCAGCTCGCAGGCCCAGCGCTGCTGGAAATGGTATGACAAGGCGACCCAGGAGGGCGGCGGCGATGTGCGTATGCTGGTCGGCATCATCGAGAAGGTGGCGCAGCAGTATCGGATCGACCGGCGGCGCATTTATATCTGCGGCATTTCGGCGGGCGCCGCCATGGCCTATATCGTCGCGCTGAACCATCCCGAGCTGATCGCGGCGGCCGGCCTGCACTCGGCGCCGGCGTTCGGCGCCGGCCACAACCCCATTGGCGCCCTGGGCGTGATGCAACACGGCGCCGGCATGCGGGTGGAGCGGGCGATCCACGAGGTGTTGCTGCGCGAACCGCAGTTCCCGGCCATGCCGACCCTGCTGATCCAGGGCATGGGCGACCAGGTGGTGCGGCCCATCAACCAAAGCCAGTTGACGCGGCAGAGTCTGATGCTCAACCGCATGCGGGCCGGCGCGGAATACAAGGTGACGCACAAGGCCGGCCGGGGAAACAGCCACAACCGGCAGGACATCCACGATTTTTACATAGGCAGGAAATTGATACTGCGCGTGGCGCAGGTGGCGCGACTGGAGCACGCCTGGAGCGGTGGCGACCCCAACCTGGCGTTCAACGCCAAGGCCGGGCCGGACGCCAGCAAGATGATGCTGGACTTTTTCGCGCGGCACCGGCGCTAGGCCGCGCCGGGCCGCGCCGGCTTGCCGGAAGGGTTACAACAGGAAGGCCAGCGCCGCCACGGCGGTCGGCGCCAGCGCGCCCAGCAGCAGGCCGATGGCGCCGATC
>NZ_JAEMNU010000065.1:46741-64300 GCF_016461825.1 Rugamonas violacea
CCCCCTCGACTCGTCCTGGAAACCCCGGCGCAGCAGCGACACGCCGGCCGGATTGGGGGCGTTGGCGATCACCGTCAAACCGCCGCCGGCCACCGCGCCGGCCACCAGCATGTATTGCGCCTCGGCCGAGATGCCGTTGATCAGCGAGCCCAGGTAGGTCAGGGCGGCGTTGTCGGTGATGGCGGTCAAGCCCAGCGCGCTGAAGAACAGCGCCACCGGCGCCAGGCTTGAGACGATGGGTTGCAACCACCATTGCTGCATGCCGCCCAGCACCACCAGGCCGGCGAGGAAGAAGCCGACCAGCAGGCCCTCCTTGACGATCAGCGGATTCTGATAGCGCTGGTAGGCCTGGGTGAAGCCGAGGAAGAGCAGGAAGATGCCGAGGAACAGCACCGGATGGTGGCCCAGCACCACCACCGCCGCCAGGAAGGCCAGGTGGATCGCCGCCACCGTCAAGGGGATCTTGTTGGCGCTCGTGTCGGCGGTGTCGGCCGGGGCGGCCAGCCGCAGGTTTTTGCGCAGCAGGAAGGTGACGGCGCTGGCGTTGATCAGCACGGCAATCGCCGCTTTCCAGCCGAAGTGGCTGGCCATGAAGGCGCTGTCCCACTGCCAAGTGGCGGCGACCATCAGCACCGGCGGCGCGGCGTAGGCGGTCAGCGTGCCGCCGATCGACACATTGACGAAGAGCACGCCCAGCGCGGCGTATTTCAGCCATTCCGGCATGCCCTGGCGGAAGATCTGCGGCGCCAGCATCAGCGCGGCCAGGGTCATCGCGGCCGGTTCGGTGATCAGCGAGCCGGTCAGTGGCACCAGCGCCAGGCCCAGCCAGACCAGCACCAGTTCGGTGCGCAGCGGGACCAGCTTGGCCACCGCCAGTAACAGCCGCTGCATGATGTCGAGCACCGGGCGCGAGGCGGCCACCACCATGACGACGAAGACAAACAGGGGTTCGGTGTACTGGCGCGATTCGGCGTAGGCGATGGCCTGGTCGCCGCCGGCCACCAGGGCCATGGCGATGACCAGCACGAAGGCCCAGAAACCGAACACCACCTCGACCTCGCCGAGCAGGTGGAACAGTCCGGCGTGGCGGGGATGGCGGTGCGACAGCACCTCGAAGGATTTGGCGGCGAAAGTGTGGATCAGCGCAAGGCCGAACAGGACGGCGCCGATGATCTGGATCGTATTCAAATGGATTCCCGATAGTAAGAGCCAAGCCACATGTTACAGCATGAATAAAGTTTCCAAGATTTGTCGCGGGTTTGATCCGGCTCAGCGTCGCCCGGGTGGCGGCAGATAGGCCTTGCCAAAATCGGCGTCAAATAGTACTGTGTATTCATACAGTATATTTCTCGCTGATATTCTTTATTGCATAACAAGACGTTCCCCTATACAAAAATTTATGGCCCTCCCAGCCCCCATTTCAGCGCCCGAGACCCTGCACCCGTCCCTGTGGTTGGCCTCGCAACTGGCGCGCACGGCCAGCCGCTGCACCGACACCGGCTTCGCCGCCCTGTCGGCGCAACTGCCCGGCGGCGGCTGGCCGGCCGGCACACTGATCGAGCTGTTGCTGCAGCAGCCCGGCATCGGCGAGCTGCGCCTGCTGCGGCCGGCGCTGGCCGGACTGGGCCAGCGCCCCATCGTGCTGTTGCAACCACCGCACCCGCCGCAGGCGCTGGCGCTGGCCGCGCTGGGCTTGCCGCCGTCGCAACTGATCTGGTTGCGCAGCGGCGCCAAAAGCGGCGACGCGCTGTGGGCCGCCGAGCAGGTGCTGCGCAGCGGTTGCTGCGGCGCCTTGCTGTTCTGGCAGCAGCACGTGCGCGGCGAGGCGCTGCGCCGGCTGCACCTGGCGGCGCAAAGCGGCGAGACGCTGTTCTGGATGCTGCGGCCGCTGAGCGCGGCGCAGGACTCGTCGCCAGCGCCGCTGCGCCTGTCGCTGCGGCCGGCGCCGGGCGGCATCGATATCGGTTTCATCAAACGCCGGGGACCGCAGCGCGACGCGCCGCTGTTCCTGCCCCTCAGCCCCACCTTACTGCAACGCCATGCGACTCTGGATCGGCCTCTACCTGCCCCGGCTCCCGCTCGAAGTATTCTGCCCGCGCTGGTCGGCTGAGCCGTGCAGCGTGGTGCTGGAGCAGGAGCGGGTGATCGCCGTCTCGGCCCCGGCCCACGCCGCCGGCGTGCGCGTCGGCATGCGCCGGGGCGGCGCGCTGATGCTGGCGCCGCGGGTGCTGCTGCACGAGCGCGCGCCGCAGCGCGAGGACGAGGCGCTGCACGCCGTGGCGATGGCGCTGCTGCAGTTCACCCCGCTGGTGACGGCGGGCGAGGAGGCCACCTTGTTGATCGACATAGGCGCCAGCCTGCGCCTGTTCGGCGGCGTGCGCGCGCTGTGCCGCCGGGTCGACGCGAGCATGCGCGCGCTGGGCTTCTCCACCGTGCTCAGCTGTGCGCCGACGGCGCGCGGCGCCTGGCTGCTGGCGCGCGGCGGCGCCGGCCGGGCGCTGCGCATGGACAGCCTGGCGCGCCGTCTCGACCGTCTGCCCTGCGGCCTGCTGCCGCCGGCGCGGCCCTACCTGGACTGGTTCGAGGGCATCGGTTGCCGGACCCTGGGCGAGATGCGCGCGCTGCCGCGTCCCGGCCTGCAGCGCCGCTGCGGCGCGGCCCTGCTCGCCCTGCTCGACGACGCCCACGGCCGCACCGTCGAGCTGTTCGAGTGGATCAGCGCGCCGGCCAGCTTCCGCGCCAAGCTGGAACTGTTCGACCGGGTCGAGCACGCCGAGGCCCTGCTGTTCGGCGCGCACCGGCTGTTGCAGCAAATGACAGGCTGGCTGTGCGCGCGCCAGTTCGCCGTCGAGCGCATCAGCCTGCTGCTGGAACACGAGCGGGGCAGGGTGGCGCGGCCGGCCACGGCGATCGAGCTGGTGCTGGCCGAGCCGACCTGGCGCGACGAGCATCTGCTGCGGCTGTTGCGCGAGCGCCTGGCCAAGCTGACGCTGGAGGCGCCGGTGATCGGTCTGTGTCTGGAGGCCTTGCAGGTGCAGCCGATGGCGCCGCCGTCCGACTCCTTGTTTCCCGAGCCGGGCGGCAGCAAGGAGGATAGGCAGCGCCTGTTCGAACTGCTGGTGGCGCGGCTGGGGCCGGACAACGTGCTGCAGGCGGCGCCGCAGGCCGACTACCGGCCCGAGCAGGCCAACGCCTGGGTCAGCGTGCAGCAGAAGATCCGTCCCGCCGACGCCCGCGCCCAGTTGCCGCCCGACCTGCCCAGCCTGCCGCGTCCGGGCTGGCTGATGGCCAAGCCGATCGCCTTGTTGATGCGCGACCACCGGCCGTTCTACGGCTCGCCGTTGCGCATCATGTCGACCGGCGAGCGCATCGAGGCGGGCTGGTGGAGCCAGACGCAAACGCGCGACTACTTTATCGCCGAAGGGAGCGACCATGCCCACTACTGGTTGTACCGCGAACGCATCACCGGCGCCGACGGCCTCAGCGAGCCGCGCTGGTTTTTGCAGGGGCTGTTCGCCTGAGGCACTGCAGCCGGATGAACGGCAACTCCAGCCGCGTTGACCTACACTTCCATGGCTTGGACCTGGCTACCCAAAAGCGAGCCAATTTGTTCAGAGTTATATGCCGACTGTTATCGGCAGCTCTAAGAACACGTCGTTCCCGCGTAGGCGGGAACCTATACGCCGCATCTTATCTAGCCGCCGCATCTTATCTAGCGCAGCATGGGTTCCCGCCTACGCGGCGGTCTGCGGCCATGCCCATCGCCAATACATTCGGATAGGTTCGGTCCTTACAGCGGCCCGGTGCCCGCGCAGATTGTGGTGCACAATAAGCGCTTTCGATGGACACGGGCAAGCGATGCGCACTGAACGACTGGAATTCGCCGGCACCGGCGGCCACAAGCTTGCGGCGCGGCTGGACGCGCCCGACGGCGCCATCCGCGCCCACGCGCTGTTCGCCCACTGCTTCACCTGCGGCAAGGACGTGTTCGCCGCCAGCCGCATCGCCCAGGCGCTGAGCGAGCACGGCATTGCCGTCTTGCGCTTCGACTTCGCCGGCCTGGGCGCCAGCGAGGGCGAGTTCGCCAACACCAACTTCAGCTCCAACGTGGCCGACCTGGTGGCGGCGGCCGACTATCTGCGCGCCGCGCACGCCGCGCCGCAACTGCTGATCGGCCACAGCCTGGGCGGCGCGGCGGTGTTGGCGGCGGCCGCCGACATCGCCGAGGCCCGCGCCGTGGTGACCTTGGCCGCGCCCAGCGACCCGGTGTATGTGACGGGCATGTTCAAGCAGCATCTGGCGCACATCGCCGAGCACGGCGAGGCCGAGGTGCAACTGGCCGGACGGCCCTTCCGCATCCGCCAGCAGTTCGTCGCCGACGCGGCCGGGCAGAATTTGAAGGAAAAGATCGCCGGCCTGCGCAAGGCGCTGCTGGTGATGCACGCGCCGGGCGACGACACGGTGGATATCGGCAACGCGATGCAGATCTTCACCGTCGCCAAGCATCCGAAGAGTTTCATTTCGCTCGACGACGCCGACCATTTGCTGACCCGGCGCGGGGACGCGGTCTACGTGGCCAATCTGATCGCCGCCTGGAGCGAACGCTACATCGGATAAACGGCGCAACATTGGAGTGGCTGAGCGGGCGCCGGGAAGGCGGCCGCTTGCGCGCGCGAGTGCGGCGCAGCCAGCCACGCGGCGCGGGCCGCGTGGTGGCATGCCCGAGTGGGCGGTGAGGCGGCTTACTCGTCGTCGAATTCTTCGGCCAGGTCTTTCCAGCCCTTGCCGGCGGCGAAGGTGTTGAACTCGTCCGGCGCTTCAAGCACCAGCAGCTTTTTTTCCTGCAGCACGGGATCGCCCGGCGTCAGCGCCGGACCCTGGTAGCCGGTCGTGCGCAGTTGGGCGACGATGGCGGCGATCAGGGCCTTGTCCTTGTGCAGGCCGTCGAGCGGCGCGGCGAAGTCGACATACACGTCGATGGCGCCATAGCCCTCGTCGAAGATGCGGATCGCCTTGATGTCGTGGGCGCGGCCGGAGCCGTCGGTGGCCTTGAAGGGGCCGCTGAGTTGGATGTCGGTGTCTTTATTCATGGGCAGAAGCATACACCAAATCGTCGTTTTCGGCCGCCGCCGGAGAGCCGCGCCGGCGCCGCTCAGCACGACACGGCGTTGCGTCCCTTGTGCTTGGCGCGGTACAGCGCCTGGTCGCCCTGTTCGTAGATGGCGCCCTGGCCCTGCTCGGAACCGGGCGGCACGAAGGCCAGCCCCAGCGACAGCGTGACCTGGCCGAAGGGCCGGTTGGCCTCGTGCGGAATCTGCCGCGAGGCCATGTAGTGGCGGATCATTTCGGCCAGCGCCACGCTTTCCTCGACGTTGTTGCTGGTGAACAGGCAGGCGAACTCGTCGCCGCCGATGCGGAAGCACAGGTCGCCCGGCCGGTTCAGCGTGATGTGCATGGCGTCGGCCACCGTCTGCAACACCAGGTCGCCCTGCGGATGGCCGTAGTGGTCGTTGTATTCCTTGAAGCGGTCGACGTCGATCAGCAGCAGGGTCAGGATGCGCTCGTCGCGGCGGGCGCGCTTTTGCTCCTCGGCGAAGCGGATGTTGAAGTAGCGCCGGTTCTTCAGTCCGGTCAGCTCGTCGGTGACGCTGTCGATGCGGGCCGCCTTGGCCTCGCTGATGTCGGTCGAGACGGCGCAGGTGGCGACCACTTCGCCGGCGTCGTCGAAGAGGGGGAACTTCACCGTCATATAGGTGTGCAGCGTCTTGTCGGCGTGATACACCTCTTCCTCCTCGTGCACGGCGCGCTTCTCCAACGCCGCCTTGCGGTCGTTGCGCCAGAGTTGTTCGGCGATGTCGTGGGGGAACAGCTCGAACACGTTGCTGCCGACGAAGTGGGCGGCGTCGTAGCCGTCGAGGATCTCGAAGTGGCGGTTGGCCATGGTGACGGTGCCGCGCAGGTCCTTGGTGGAAATCAGCACGGGGGCGTTGTCGAGCAGGGCCAGGAAGACGCGTTCGGAATCGCGCAGGGCGGCCAGCTCGTCGCGCAGGCGGGCGTTCTCTTCCTGCAGGATGTGCAGCGGGTGCTGTTCGTCGATCCGTGCTGACATGGGCGGTCCATCTCTCGGGGCGGTGGGAAAGCGGCTCGACCCAGTATAACCTTAGAGCGGGCCGGCGCAGCGCGGCCGGCCCGCCGGCCGGGTGAAATTATTTCAGGGGTTGCAAAATCGCCTCCAGGCGGTCCGTCGTGCCCTCGATGCGCTCCAGCCGGGGATACTTCAGTCCATCATGATAGTCGAGCGCGACGGTGCGATACAGGCTGCCTTTCTTGACCAGCAGCTCGATCGGCCGGCCGCCGCCCTTGGCCGCCGTGATGGCGGCGCGCAACTGCTCGGCCTTGTAGGCGCGGCCGTTGACGGCCAGCAGGGTGGTGTTGCCGGACAGGCCGGCGCGGAAGCCGACGCCGTCCCACTGCACGGCCTCGATGCGGCCCTCGTGGCCGACCGAGAAGCCGAGCGAGTACTGGAAGCTGGCCGATTTGCTCTGCTCTTCGAGTCCCTTGAGGAAGTCGGTCGGCTTGTCCGTGTAGACCAGCTTCCAGCCGGCGCGGGCCAGGCCGTCGAGCGGCGCGCCGGGGCCGTGGCCGTCGAGCTTGTCGCGCAGGAAGCCGGCCCAGTCGTAGGGCTGCACGGCGGCCAGCGCCTCGACCACCTCGTCGAAGCTGTAGTGGCGCGCCACGGCGCTGCCGTCGGCGACGCCGAAGAAGGCGGCGGCGAAGTCGTTGAGCGAGCGGCGTTCGCCGGACAACTGGCGGATGCGGGTGTCGACGTCGAGCCAGATCAGCGCGCCCTCGGTGTAATAGTCCTCGCTGCGCTGCCAGCTGTTCCAGCCCTGCGGCCGGCGGCCGTTGATGATCGGGTCGTTGGTGGTGTCCTGCACGGCGCGCCAGGCGCGGCCGCGCACGGCGTCGTAGCGGGCCGCGCTGGCGGCGAACACGTCGCGCACGTTGGCCGCCTTGATCAGGCCGGAGCGGGCCGACAGCACATAGCCCCAGTACTGGGTCTGGCCCTCGTAGACCCAGAGCAGGCTGTTCTGCAGCGGGGTGTTGAAGTCGGCCACGTCCTGGTCGGCCGGACGGCGGAACTTGCCGTTCCACGAGTGGGTGAATTCGTGCGGCAGCAGCTCGCGGCCGCCCTCCGACTTGGCCCAGTCGGTGAAGTAGCCGGGCTTGACGCCGTTTTCGCTGGACTGGTGGTGCTCGCGGCCGATGCCGCCGAACTCGTCGCTCAGGGCCAGCAGGAAGTCGTAGTGGGCGTAGTGCTGCGACTTGAACAGCTTGTAGGCCTGCTGCACCATGGCGCGGTGCGCCTCGATCTGCTCCGGTTTGGCGTCGAGCGCCTCGGCGCTGTCGGCCACCACGTTCAGGTGCACGGCAATGGGCGCGCCCGGGTCGAGGTCGATGCGCTTGAAGTGGCGGCCGGCGAACAGCGGCGAGTCGACCAGGGTCTCCAGGTCGAGCGGCTTGAAGGCGACCTGGTCGCCGACCCGCGCCGCCGTCTCCAGCGCGCTGCCGTACTGCCAGCCGGCCGGCAGGGTCAGGTTGGGCTGCACGGTGATGCGGCGCGTGCGGTAGCCGGCCGGGTACAGCGCCATGGCGTGCCACTGCACGCCGAGGATGTCGTTGGTGATGGTGGTGCGGCCCTGGTTGGGCTCGACCGGCGACAGATATTGGTACTCCGCCTCGACGCTGCTGGCGCCGCTCGGCACCTCAAGGTGGAAGGCGTGCACGTTGACGGTGTCGCGGCGCCATTCCAGCGGCTTGCCGTTGGCGCTCAGCTTGAGGCCGGCGAACTGGTTGAGCGGGCCGCTGGGGCCGTGGTTGCCCGGCACCCACTGCGGATACAGCAGGGTCAGCTTGCCGGCCTTGGCCGGGATGCTCTCGCGGATGCGGAAAATCTGCTGCGCCGTGTTGGTGGCGTCCACCTTCAGCACGATGGTGCCGGGATAGGCCTGGTCGAGCGGCGGCGGCAGCGCGTCGGCGCGCGCGCCGACGGCGGCGCACAGCAGCAGGGCCGGCGCGGCGGCCGGGCGGACCAGGCGGACCAGACGGACCAGTTGGAAAAGGGGGCGGAAAGCGCTCATGGTTCGACTAGGGTAGGGGGACAGGGGCGCGAGTTTAGCATGTGAGAAATGTTTCATTGTTTCAAAAAGTAACCGCGAGTCGGTTGCGATGGCGCCGCGTCGATTTCCCGCCGAGGCAAAAATAATTCAAAAAAAATCCGCCGCTTTGGGGATGCCCGGGACGAATTTCAAGGCCTTGAAAAGGCTTCGGGAGGGGCTATATTGGACTCAGCGGTTGCCCAGACGGGGGCCGCCAACCCATATCGCTTCACTTGAAAAGGATATCACCATGCGTACTTTTGACCTGACCCCCCTGTATCGTTCCGCCATCGGTTTTGACCGCGTCGCCCAGTTGCTCAACGAAGCCCAACGCGGCGATGCCCAGCCCAGCTACCCGCCGTACAACATCGAGCTGGTCTCGGAGGACAACTACCGCATCGTCATGGCGCTGGCCGGCTTCGACCGCGCCGAGATCGACATCACCTTCGAACGCGACTCCCTGCAAGTGGTCGGCCGCAAGCAGCGCGACAGCGTCGAGCGCACCTATCTGCACCGTGGCATCGCGGCGCGCGATTTCGAGCAGCGCTTCCAGCTGGCCAACCACGTCAAGGTGACCGGCGCCGCGTTCGACAACGGCATGCTGACCATCGAGCTGGTGCGCGAGATCCCCGAAGCGCTCAAGCCGCGCAAGATCGTCATCAACGGCGGCGACAACGTCAGCGCGCTGGAGCAGCGCCAGGCCGCCTGAGCGCCTGAGTACCTGAGCGCGTGAGATGGTGAGCGCGTGAGATGGGCCGCGTCGGAGCGCGCCGCCAAACGGCGCGCCGGCGGCCGGCAAGCAAGGGTCAAGCCGCAGGGCTTGGCCCTTTTTTGCGTTGGCCGCGCCGCGCGCACGCGACGCCATCATTAAGCGGCATCTAAGTTTTTTGCCGCATATTGAACGCATCAACAACCCAACCACAACAGGAGTTCAGCCATGCCGAACCAGACTCATACCGGATCGATGACCATCAAGCGCATGACGCTTGCCCTGGCCGCCCTGGGCGTGCTCGGGGCAGGCGGCGCGGTCGCCCTGTACCAAAGCCAGGCCGCCGCCGCCGGCGCGCCGCAGGCCGCCGCCCAGGCCGCGCCGGCCAGCAATGTCGGCAACCCGGCGCCGACGCCGGTGCCGGCGCCGATGATCGCGCTGCCCGACTTTTCCGTCATCGCCGCCCACAACGGGCCGGCGGTGGTCAACATCAGCGTCACCGGCAGCACCAAGACGGCGCTCGACGGCGACGCCGTGCAGGGCCGCTCGCGCGGCGAGCCCTTCGCCGACGACCCCTTCTTCGAGTTCTTCCGCCGCTTCCAGGGACCGCAGCGCGGCGGCCAGCGCGACGTGCCGACGCACGGCGTCGGCTCCGGCTTCATCGTCAGCCCGGACGGCATCATCCTGACCAACGCCCACGTCGTGCGCGACGCCCGCGAAGTGACCGTCAAGCTGACCGACCGCCGCGAATTCCGCGCCAAGGTGCTCGGCTCCGATCCGAAGACCGACGTCGCGGTGCTGAAGATCGAGGCGAAAAACCTGCCGGTGGTGCCGCTGTCGCGCAACAACGACCTGAAGGTGGGCGAATGGGTGCTGGCGATCGGCTCGCCGTATGGCCTCGACAGCACGGTGACGGCCGGCGTGGTCAGCGCCAAGGGCCGCTCGCTGCCGGACGACAGCAACGTGCCCTTCATCCAGACCGACGTCGCGGTCAACCCCGGCAATTCGGGCGGCCCGCTGTTCAACACGCGCGGCGAGGTGGTCGGCATCAACTCGCAGATCTACAGCCAGACCGGCGGCTACCAGGGCCTGTCGTTCGCCATCCCGATCGAGGTGGCGACCAAGATCAAGGACCAGATCGTCGCCACCGGCAAGGTGGTGCACGCCAAGCTGGGCGTGACGGTGCAGGAGGTCAACCAGGGCTTCGCCGACTCGTTCAACCTGGCCACGCCGGAGGGCGCGCTGGTCTCCAACGTCGAGCGCGGCAGCGCCGCCGAGAAGGCCGGCCTGAAGCCGGGCGACGTGATCCGCAAGATGAACGGCCAGAAGATCGTCGGCTCGGGCGATTTGCCGGCGATGGTGGGGTTGGCCGCGCCAGGTGATAAAGTAGCGTTCGAGGTGTGGCGCCAGGGCAAGACCGTCGAGCTGGCGGGCGTGCTGGCCAACGCCGCCGACAAGCAGGCGCAGGCCGAGCGGGCCGAGACGGCCGGCGGCGGCAAGCTCAAACTGGGGTTGTCGCTGCGCCCGCTCGACCCGGTCGAGCGGCGCCAGTCCGGCATCGCCAACGGCCTGCTGATCGAGGATGCCGGCGGCGCGGCGGCCTACGCCGGGGTGCAGCCGGGCGACGTGCTGCTGTCGGTCAACGGGCGCAGCGTCAACAGCGTCGAGCAGGTGCGCGAGGTGGTGGCCAAGTCCGACAAGTCGGTGGCCCTGCTGATCCAGCGCGGCGACGAGAAAATTTTCATTCCGGTGCGCCTGGGCTAAACGGCCCGCGCCGGCGGAACGCAACGATAGAATAGAGAGGCAATATGCGACTTCTGCTGGTGGAAGACGATACGATGATCGGCGAAGTGGTGCTCGACCTGCTGCGCGCCGAGCACTACGCGGTCGACTGGGTCAAGGACGGCGACATGGCCGACACCGCCCTGCAAACCCAAACCTACGACCTGGTGCTGCTCGACCTGGGCCTGCCGCGCAAGGATGGCCTGGAGGTGTTGCGCTCGATGCGCGCGCGCAAGGAGCTGACCCCGGTGCTGGTGGCCACGGCGCGCGACGCCAAGGAGCAGCGCATCGCCGGCCTGGACGCCGGCGCCGACGACTACGTGCTCAAACCCTACGACCTCGACGAGCTGCTGGCGCGCATCCGCGCGCTGCTGCGCCGCTCGGCCGGCCGCGCCGAGCCGGTGTTCGAGCACAAGGGGGTGTCGGTCAATCCGCAGACCCGCGAGGTGCTGGCCGAGGGCAAGCCGGTCAGCCTGTCGGCGCGCGAGTGGGCGGTGTTGGAGGCCTTGATCGCCCGGCCCGGCATCGTGCTGTCGCGCCACCAGCTGGAGGAGAAACTGTATAGCTGGAAGGACGAGGTCAACAGCAACGCCGTCGAGGTCTACATCCACGGCCTGCGCAAGAAGCTCGGTAGTGAGCTGATCCAGAACGTGCGCGGCCTCGGCTACATGGTGCCCAAGCTGTGAGCTCGCTTCTGACCGACCCGGCCGGCGCGGCCGGCAAAGCGGCCGACGGGAAGCTCGACGCGGCCGTCGACAGCACGGCCGGCGCCAAGGCGGACGCCAAGGCCGGCGCCAAGCCGGCGCGCACGTCGCGCCTGCCCAAGGTGCCGCGCGTCTCGGTCAGCCACTCGCTGCGCGGCCGCCTGCTGTGGTTCCTGCTGGCCGCCATCACCATGGCGGCCATCGCCCAGGCGATGATCGCCTACCGCAGCGCGCTGTACGATGCCGACCAGATTTTCGACTATCACATGCAGCAGATGGCGCTGTCGCTGCGCTCGGGCGCGCCGCTGAGCAACAACGCGGCCGGCCCGGTCACCGACCCGGAGAACAACGACCTGGTGGTGCAGGTGTGGACGCCGGACGGCGTGCAGGTGTTCCGTTCGCTGTCGCGCGCCGCGCTGCCGCAGCGCGCCG
The DNA here is from genome assembly GCF_016461825.1 of Rugamonas violacea. Classification (GTDB taxonomy): domain Bacteria; phylum Pseudomonadota; class Gammaproteobacteria; order Burkholderiales; family Burkholderiaceae_D; genus Rugamonas. The sequence goes on from NZ_JAEMNU010000065.1 coordinate 58,528, forward strand.
TGCTGGGCTTCTCCAACGTCAAGGCCAACGGCACCACCTACCGGATCTTCTCGGTGCAGACCAGTAACCAGACGGTGCAGGTGGCGCAGGACATGGCGGTGCGCCAGCGCATGGCCGGCACCCTGGCGCTGCGCACCGTCGGCCCGATCGCCGTGATGGCGCCGGTGCTGATGCTGGTGGTGTGGTGGGTGGTCAGCGGCTCGCTGGCGCCGGTGGCGCGGGTGCGCCGCCAGGTGGCCGCGCGCCAGGCCGACGACCTCTCGCCGGTGTCCGACGAGGACCTGCCCGACGAGGTGCGGCCGCTGGTGCAGGAGTTGAACCTGCTGTTCGGCCGCGTCAAGACCGCCTTCGACGCGCAGCAGCACTTCGTCGCCGACGCCGCCCACGAGTTGCGCTCGCCGCTGGCGGCGCTCAAATTGCAGGTGCTCAGCCTGGAGCGGGCGGCCGATCCGGCGGCGCGCGCCATCGCCGTCGGCCGCGTCAGCGCCGGCATCGAGCGGGCCACCCGCCTGGTCGAGCAGCTGCTGGTGCTGGCGCGGCAGGAGGCCAGCCTGGCCGCCGAGGTCAAGCTCGAACCGATCAACCTGAGCGAGCTGGCCAAGCGCACCCTGGGCGACCTGGCCGGCACGGCGCAGGCGCGACAGATCGACTTGGGCCTGCACCACGCCGACGCGCAAGCCAGCGTGGCCGGCCACGCCGACGCGCTGATCATCCTGCTGCGCAACCTGGTCGACAACGCCATCAAGTACACGCCGGCCGGCGGCAGCGTCGACCTGGAGGTCGGCGGCCAGGCGGACGGCCGGGTGGTCCTGCTGGTCGAGGACAGCGGCCCGGGCATCCCGGCCGAGGAGCGCGAACGGGTCTTCAGCCGCTTCTACCGGGTGCCCGGCAGCGAGGCCGGCGGCAGCGGCCTGGGGCTGGCGATCATCAAGTCGATCGCCGAGCGGCACGGCGCCAAGCTGGCGCTGGAGGGCTCCGAGCGGCTGGGCGGCCTGCGCGTGCGCGTCGATTTTCCCGCTGTGAAGGCCGGCTCCAGCTAAAATGTCATTTTTGGCATGGCGGCGGAGCGGCGAATGAAGAAAATCGGTTTTTCCGGGACCCTGGACCCGATCACCAACGGTCACATGTGGGTGATCGGCGAGGCGCGTTCCATCGCCGACGAAGTGCTGGTGTTCCTGTCCGAGAACTCGTCGAAGAAGCCCAAGTTCTCCGCCGAGGAGCGCAAGAGCATCATCGACCTCAGTTGCGCCGAGGAGGGCTGGGACAACGTCCAGGTGGTCATCGTCAAGGGCGACTACACGGCGCGCGCGGCCAAGAAGCACGGCGCCGACTGCCTGATCCGCGGCATCCGCACCACCGCCGATTTCGACTACGAGAACCTGATCCAGCAAACCAACGTCGACGTGCTGCAGGGCGCCAAGACCATCTTCGTCATGCCGCCGCGCGATCTCGGCTCGGTCAGCTCCAGCTTCGTCAAGGCGCTCGAGGGGCCGATCGGCTGGAACTGGATCATGAAGAAGTTCGTGCCCGGCCCGGCCTACCACGCCTGGGTGATGAGCTGGTTGCGCGCCGAGTGGGAGTCGCTGTGGGACTACGCCCACGCCGACGTGCCGGCCACCGCCCACGCCGACGCCTGGTTCGCCCGCCTGACCGGCGCCACGGCCTACGGCGGCGCGGCGCGCCACTACCACAACCTCGACCACCTGGTGCACGGCCTGTGCGAGATCCGCGCCTGGGCCGCCAACACCCGGCCCGAGCCGCGCGACGTCGACATCGTCAAGCAGGCTTTCTGGTTCCACGACGCCATCTACGAGCACGCCGCCGACGGCATGAGCAACGAGGAGGGCAGCGCCCGGCTGTGGCTGGGCAGCAGCCTGAGCCACGATCTGGCCGACGCCGCCGAGCTGATCCGCGCCACCGACCACTTCCAGGAGCAGTCCATCGACCACCGCCTGAAGCACATCATGCTCAGCGTCGACCTGGCCATCCTGGCGCAGGACGACGAGGTCTACCAGAACTACGCGCGCGGCATCCGCCAGGAATTCAGCCACGTCGGCGACGCCGAGTACGTGTTGCGGCGCTGCGGCGTGCTGCGCCACCTGAGCCAGAAGGCCGAGGCCGGCCTGCTGTTCGGCGACGCCTATTTTTCCGAGCACTACAACGAGCGGGCCATCAACAACATGCAGCGCGAAATGGCCCGGCTGGCCGGCTGACCTTTTTCCGGGAGCTTTTGATGACACCACGATCCATCGCCGCCCTGCGGCCCACCCTGTTGTCCGCCTTGCTGGGCGCCGCCTTGCTGGCGGCGGCGCCGGCGCGCGCCGAAACCTTGGAGACGCCGTCCTACACCATCGTCATCAAATCCCATTGCGTCGAGGGCAGCGTCGGTTGCGACAATGTCGGCTACACCGGCACCAGCAAGAAGAGCGGCAAGGCGATCCGCCTGAGCGGCAAGACGCTGCACACCACCTGCGCCGACGGCGTCACACCGTGCCGCTTCATCGGCTACGAGTTCAAGAACGGCGCCGTCAGCTACACCGTCACCGACGGCGGCGATCTGATCGTCAAGAGCGGCCGCAAGGTGGTGCTGCAGGAACACGGCGAGTGGAAATAGGCGCCGGCAAGCGGGGTCAGCAAGCGGGGTCAGTGCCGACATTCGGACAAATTCCGTCGCCTCGACTGGCGCCATGCTTGAGCTCGTGTCCGAATGTCGGCACTGACCCCGGGGGAGCTGCGAGAAAAATGCTATGATTCTTTGGATAATATGACCTTTTGACTAAGGTTGTGCGCGGCACCGCTTGTTGCGGGCGCGAACCAATGGCAGCATTTTTCAGGGGAATCACATGAGCTTCAACACCACCTTGCGTCATCCAGTCGCGCTCGCCGCGTTGGCTTTCGCCGCGTTGGCCGCATTGGCCCCCTCGGCCGCGCTGGCGCAAAACGGTTCCGGCCGGATGAACGCGTCGGAGAATATTTCGATCGGCACCATGTCGGTGATCGTCGCCCCGGCCGGCAGCGTGGTCGGCTCGCTCAACGGCGGACCGGCCGAGGCCAGCACCGGCCTGGCGCTGGCCGGCGTCGGCAGCGCCTTCATCGTGCAGGGCGTGGCGCAGGGCGTGGGCGATACCGTCGAGCTGATACTGGCCGGTGTCGGCTCGTCGGCCAAGCTGTCGGTCAAGTTGGCCGGCAAGACGGTGAGCGCGGTCGGCGTGTCGGTTGGCAGCACCGTGCGGGTGGTGTCGGAAACCACCGGCACCATCTTGGTGGCGTCCGGCAAGGTGCTGGCCTTCATCCCCAACGCGATCGGCGAGGCCCTGCTGTCGCAAAACCGGCTGCCGGCCAATTGATGGCGGCTGGTATGCGGCCGTTGGCCTGGGCCTGTACCGCGCTGGCCTTGAGCGCGGCGTTGTGCGTGCCGTCGGCGCAGGCCGGCCAGTCTTGCGAGGAGCGGCCGCTGTCGAGCGCTAGTCTGAGCGACGCGCTGGCCACCGGCCACGCGGTGCAGACGGCCTTGAACGCCAGCGGCAGCGACATCGCCATCGTCGGCCGGCAGGGCCAGGATCTGTCCAAGTACGGCCTCAAATACACCCATGTCGGCGTGGCTTATCGCGGCGATGCCAGGCAACCGTGGCGGGTGTACGAGCTGTTGAACGATTGCGGCACGGCGAGTTCGGATTTGTGGATCGACGGCCTGGCCAATTTCTTCCTGGCCGACCCGTTCACCCTGGACGCGATTTTGATCGTGCCGCCGGAAAAGCTGCGCGCCAAACTGGCCGAGCATCTGCGCGCGCCGGGCGTGCTGCGCGGCCTGCACGAGGCCAAGTACAACATGGTGGCCTATCCGTTTTCGACCAAGTACCAGAACTCCAACCAGTGGGTGCTGGAGCTGCTGGCGGCGGCCGAGGCGAGCGATGTGCGCATCCGCAGCCGCGAGCAGGCGCAGGCCTGGTTGAAGATGGCCGGCTACCAGCCGACGGAAATGCACATCGGTCCGCTGACCCGTTTGGGCGGGCGCATCGTCAAGGCCAACGTGGCGTTTGACGACCATCCGAGCGCGCTGCGCTTTTCCGACCGTATCAACGCGGTGACGGTCGATTCGATCGTCGCCTTCGTGCGCCAGCGCGACGAGGGTTGGACCTTCACCGAGATCAAGGGCCGCAAGCCTTCGGCGCCCTAGCTTTTTCGCTTAGGGTTTCTGCTTGGCCTTGCGCGCCAGTTGCGGGCGCAGGGCCCGCAGGCGTTCGCGCATCCAGGCGTGGGCGTCGCTGTGGGCGTACTTGCTGTGGCTGTACAGCTTGAGCGTGTAGGGCGGGATGGCGAACGGCGCCGGGTAGAGCGTGATCGGCGCGGCGTGGCGCAGGGTTTCGGCGGCGTGGCGCGGCACCGTCATCAGCAGCTCGCCGGCCGCCACCACGAAGGGCGCGGCCAGCACCGACGGCAGTTGCAGCGCCACCCGGCGCGCCAGCCCCATGCCGTCGAGCACGCGGTCGATCACGCCGCGCTCCTCGTTCCACGGCGTGGCGATGACGTGGCGCTCGGCCAGGTAGGCGTCCAGGCCGAGCCGCTTGCCGATGCGCGGATGGGCGCTGGCGGCGATCACCAGGTAGTCGTCGGTCAACCAATCCATGCTTTCGATGCCGGCCGGCGGCGCTTCGTGCTCCTCGTCGTAGCCCAGCGCGAAGTCGATGCGGCCGGCGGCCAGCTCCTCGTTCGACACCTTGCGCTCCGATTGCAGCAGGCGCAGGCGGATGGCCGGCGCCTCGCGCTGCAGCTGGGCCATCAGCGCCGGCATCAGCGCGAACGAGGTGTAGTCGGTGGCCGAGAAGACGAAGGTGCGCTCGCTGCGCCGCGGGTCGAACGGCTCCCACAGGTTGAGGCCGTCGGCCAGGATGCGCAGCGCGTCGAGCACCGGGCCGGCCAGCAGGTCGGCGCGGTGGGTCGGGTGCATGCGGTTGCCCTGGCGGATGAACAACTCGTCGTTCAGGCTTTGCCGCAGCCGCGCCAGGGCGTGGCTGAAGGCCGAGGCGCTGATGGCCAGCTCGCCGGCGGCGCCGGTCACGCTGCGGTGGCGGTACAGCGCGTCGAAGGCGAGCAGCAGGTTGAGGTCGAGGCGGCGGAAGGCGGAATGCAGTTTATTCATCGGCAGGTGAGAAGAATGCAGTACCTGCAGTCTAACATGGCGCGTAGAATGCCTTTTTCGTCGTCATCCCGGGAGCCATCTTGAGCATTAACACCATCCACATCCGCCCGGCCGTGCCGGCCGACGCCGCGCTGCTGCTGGGCTTCGTCAGCGAGCTGGCGGTCTACGAGAAGGCCGGCCACGAGGTGCTGGCCAGCGTCGCCGACCTGGAACGCACGCTGTTCGGCGCCGACGCCAAGGCCCACGCGCTGGTGTGCGAACGGGACGGGCAAGCCATCGGTTTCGCCATCTACTTCTTCAGCTATTCGACCTGGTTGGGCCGCAACGGCCTGTATCTGGAGGATTTGTATGTGACGCCGGAGCAGCGCGGCAGCGGCGCCGGCAAGGCCCTGCTGCGCCATCTGGCGCGCACGGCGGTGGAGCACGACTGCGGTCGTTTCGAGTGGAGCGTGCTGGATTGGAACGAGCCGGCGATCCAGTTCTATCAGTCGATAGGCGCGGCGCCGCAGGACGAGTGGGTGCGCTACCGCATGGCCGGCGAGACGCTGCGCGCCTTCGCCGCCGGCGCGGATTGATGTTGTTGCGTGCGCAGCCGAGCTAGCTAAACCCACAGGCGCGGACCCGGGGTGGGGG
>NZ_JAEMNU010000065.1:64313-83560 GCF_016461825.1 Rugamonas violacea
CCCCCCCCCCCCCCCCCCCCCCCCCCCGGCTCTTTGCCGCCGGGTTTTTCTGGCGCCGCCGGCGCCTTGGCGCCAGGCCTGGAAACTTAGAAGCGGTTCCAGTTGTTGTGGCGGTGTTCGGTGGCTTCCTTCATCAGGTGGCTGGCGCGCAGCTCGTCCTTGCTGCTGTGGGCGTCGCCCTGCTGCACCGCCATCGCCAGCTCCTGGATCGCCGGCGGGTATTCGTGTTCGGCCGACTCCTCCAGCAACTCGCGGCCCTTGGCCGGGTCGCGCACCACGCCGCGCCCCTCGTTGTAGGCGTAGGACAGCAGGAACATGGCGTGGGCGTTGCCCTGGTCGCTGGCCAAGGTCAGCCATTTGGCGGCCTGCTCGTCGTCCTGGCGCACGCCTTGGCCGTTCTTGTACAGCAGACCCAGCATCAGGCCGGCGCGGGCGTGGTGTTGCAGCGCCGCCAGCTTGTACCAGGGCGCGGCGGCGGCCGAGTCGGCCGTCGCGCCGGCCACTTCGACGCGGTACAGTTCGCCCAACTGGAAGGCCGCCTCGGCGTCACCGGCGCGGGCCGCGCTTTCGAACAGGCGGATGGTCTCGGCGCGCTGCGCCGGCCGGGCGCGGTAGAGCATGCCCAGCTCGCGCTCGGCCACCGGCAGGCCCTGCTTGGCCCACTCGCGCAGGCGGCGCTCGGCGGCGGCGTCCTGGCGCTGGTTGGCCGTCATCGCCACCGTTTCGATCTGCGCCGAGCTGACCGACGGCTCGGGTGTCTGGCAGGCCGTCAGCGCGCCAAAGGCGAGGGCGCCGGCCACTGTCAGGGCCAGGCGGGAAGGTTTGCATACGCTCATCGTCTACCTCCAGATTGTTAAGGCTACTTTTTAATACCCCTGTCGTTGCGCATCGATGGACCGCCGCGTGGGCGAAAACCATGCGTCGCGCGCGGTCCGGCGCGGCATGGGTTCCCGCCTACGCGGGAACGACGAATTGCGGCTTCTTCGACGTGCCGTCGTGTATCACCGCGTAGCGCCGCGCGCGGCCGCCGCCGGCGCGCGGTCCACTGTCGGCCCGGGCTTATTTGCTCAGGTCGACCGTGTATTTGGCGAAGCCGCTGGCGTCCAGGCCGCCCTCGGCGGTGATCGCCTTGATGCCGCTGCTCTTGGCCAGCGCCAGGTGGCCGGGCTGCGAGCGCAGGATCACCGGACCGGCCGTGCTGGTCTTGACGAAGCTCCAGCTCTGCGCGCTGCCGTTGCCGGCCAGCGTGACCTTGCCGCCGCCGGCCTTGGCGCCCAGCGCGGTCAGGTAGTTGCTGACCACGGTCTGGTTGGCGTCGGGCGACTTGATGATGGTCTTGCTGCCGTCGATGCCGGGCACGGCGCCGCCGCCGCCGGCGCGGTAGTCGTTGGTGGCGACGATGAAGTCGTCGGCGTCGCCGACCGGCTTGCCCAGGTAGCTCAGGTTGACGATGCGGCTGCCGACCGGTTTGGTGACGTCGATCTGGTAGGTCAGCGCGTTGTCTTCGGCGTAGAACACGTCGTAGTTGTAGATCGTGCCGTAGCTCGGCACCAGGTCCTGCTCGGTGGTCTTGGCCGGGTCGATCTGGCCGAACTGCTTGGCGGCCGTCTCCAGCCAGGCTTTCAGGTCGACGCCCTTGATCTTGACCGCCTGCAGGTTGTTGTTGCCGTACAGGTAGAGGTCGCCCGGGTTGCGCACTTGCAGGCCGACCGGCGCCGCCGCGCTGGCGCCCGGCGCCACGTCGGTGAAGTCGGTCGGACCGTTGCGGCCGGCCTTGAACGGCGCGCTGCAGGAGATCACCGGAATGTTCTTGTAGCTGGCCAGGGTGGCGTCGCTGCTGCCGGCGATGAATTTCTTCACGTAGTCGAGCTGCGCCTGGTTGACCAGCTGGATCGCCGACACGTCGCCGGCCAGCGCGAAGTAGGCCGACATTTCGAAGTCGGTCGACACGCCCAGCGGCTGCTTGGCGTAGGCGATGGTGGCGGCGTGCTCGCCGGCGACCAGGGTGGCGATGGCCGGGTCGGCCTTGACCAGGGTGCTGCCGTCGGTGTACTTGAAGCCGCGCGATTCGACCGTGGTCTTGGCCGGCTGCACCACCCACTTGCCGGCGGTGTAGGCCAGGGTCATCTTGATGATGCCCAGGCGGCGGCCCCAGCTTTGCGCCATGACGGTCGGCACGCCGTTGACGAAGCCGTTGACGGCGTCGACCTTGGCGCTGGCCGGGATGGCGGCGAAGGAGGCGTCGAGCGCGGCGGCGCCGGTTTCTTTGCCTTTCGGGAAGATCAGGTGCGAGTGGCCGATCATCAGCGCGTCGATGCCGGTGGTCGCCAGGTGGTAGCTGCCGTTTTCCATTTTCGGGCTGTAGGCGCTGGTGTCGAGGCCGCCGTGCGAGAGGGCGACGACGAGGTCGGCGCCCTTGCCGCGCAGCTCGGGCAGGTATTGTTTGGCGGCTTCGACGACGCCGCCGACGGCGACCTTGCCGGTCAGGTTCTTCTGGTCCCATTCGAGGATCTGCGGCGGCACGAAGCTCATGATGCCGATGTTCATCTTGACGTTGAGCTTGCTGCCGTCCGGCGCCACGGCGGCGAACTCGCGCGCCAGCAGGGCGTAGGGCGGCAGGATCGGTTTCTGGCTGGCCACGCCGGTGACGTTGCTCAGCACCAGCGGGAAGGTCGGCGCGCCGCAGTTGCCGGCCGGCTTGGTGACGCCGGGGATGCCGAGGTCGGTGTTGCTGATCTGGCTGAGGAAGGGCAGGCCGTAGTTGAACTCGTGGTTGCCCAAGCCGCCGCCGTCGTACTTGAGGGCGTTCATGGCCTTGTGCACGGCCAGGGTCGAGCCGCAGGGCAGCGGGGTGGTCAGCGCCTGCAGGTCGGCCAGCAGGGTGCCCTGGATGACGTCGCCGTCGTCGAGCAGGACGTTGTTCGGATTTTCGGCGCGGGCCGCCTGGATCAAGGTCGAGGTGCGCTCCAGGCCCAGGCTGGTGTCTTCGGCCAAGGCGTAGTAGTTGTAGCTCAGCACGTTGGTGTGCAGGTCGGTGGTCTCCATCAACGCCAGGGTGACGGTGGTGCCTTCTGGAATCGCCGGCTTGGCCGCCTCCGGGGTGTTGGAGCTGCTGCCGCAGCCGACCAGGCCGATCGCGGCCAGGGCGGCGTACATTACCTTGTTCATTTTCATCGAGTTTCCACGGTCCAAAAATCAAAGTGGCAACTCTACCTTGGCAAAATGACAGGGCGATGACCGCTGGCAAGAATGGCGGCGGCCGGCGGATGTGACATTTCGTTACATTATGGTTAATCTTTTCAACTAGAATCATGGACCCCGGCGGCGCGCCCGGTGATCGGACGCCACGCCCAGCATGTTCGAGGCGGTCGTCAAGCTGAACAGCGAGAGTTGCGCCGCGTTGACGCAGCGGCTGCAGGGCCAGCCGGCGCTGGACGACGCCGGCCGCGCCCGCTTCGGCGGCGGCGTGGTCGGCCTGGCCCAGGCGGTGCGGGCGTACTCGTCGATGACGCAGGATCTGCCCGGCGTCAAGCAGGGCCTGCGCACGGCGGGCGGCGCCAAGTCGCGCGTCGCGCTGTACATCGCCAAGGCGCTGCCCGGCTCGCTGAGCGAGATGAAGCAGACGCTCAAGGGCGCGCTCGACTACGCGCGGCGGAACAATATCGCCCTGCCGGCCGAGGTCGGCGCGCTGTCGGCCACCTTGTAGGCCGGCCCGGCCCGGCCCGGCTTGGTCGGGACGCCGGCAAACCCCGGGGCACAATCCGGGGTCGGACCCGCCGGGTCCGACCCCCGCCCTTGCCGCTGGGGTTGGGCGGGCGACCCGGCGCCGCGATCCTTGGTGTGCCGTCGCCGCTCCCCCACGTCGCGCCTTCCTTCGTTCCCCAAAGAAAAACGCCCGCCACATTGCTGCGGCGGGCGTTCGGATCAATCCGTCCCGCTTGGGACCGGAACCCTTAGAACTTGACCCACAGGCGGCCGAAGTAGGAGGCGCCGTTCAGGCCGAACTGCACGCTCTCGTACTTGAAGCCGTTGTCGGTCTCGTCGACGTTCTGCGCGCTCGGCTTGGCGTTGAAGATGTTGTTGCCGCCGAAGGTGAACTTGGTGTTCTTGTTGATCGCGTAGGTGAAGCTCAGGTCGGCCGAGGTCTTGCCCTGGTAGTGCTGGTTGGGCACGCCGGCGGCGGTGCCGCTGAAGGTGCCCAGCGTCTGCGGACCGAAGTGGATGATCTTCAGGTCGGTCTCCAGCGCGCCGGTGATGTAGTCGAAGCCCAGGGTGGCCTTCGAGCGCGGGCCGCCCTGTTCGATGTACAGGCGTTCCTTCTCCGACAGCAGGACGTCCTCGTAACCTTTGAGCGAGGCCGGGGCGTGGATGCCGGTGACTTCGGTCTTGCCGACGTTCAGTGCCAGGAAGGTGGTCAGCTTGTTGGCGCCGAAGCTGGTCTTGTGCGAGGCGGTCAGGTCCAGGCCCTGGGTCTTGGTGTCGACCGAGTTGACGAAGAACTGCGCCTGGTCGACACCCAGCTTGGCCAGGCGTTCGCCCAGGGCCGGGTAGTTGTCGGCGTTGAAGCGGCCCGACAGCACGATGCGGTCCTTGATCTTGATGTTGTACAGGTCGGCCGTGACGGAGATCGCCTGGCTCGGCGTCCAGGTGGTGCCCAGCGTGAAGCTGGTCGATTTCTCTTCCTTCAGCTTGGGCAGGCCGGCGGCGTTGGCGATGGTGCCGCCGTTCGGCGCCAGCACCACGTCGGTGGCGACGCCGCTGACGAAGTCGGTGAAGGTCGACGAGAAGTAGATCTGTTGCAGCGACGGGGCGCGGAAGCCGGTGCTGGCCGAGCCGCGCAGCAGCAGGCCGTCGGCGGCGCGCACGCTGCCGGCCAGCTTGCCGGTGACGGTGGAGCCGAAGTCGCTGAAGTTCTCGTAGCGGATCGCGCCCTGGACCTTGACGGTCGAACTCAGGTCGGCCTCGACGTCGAAGTAGGCGGCGCTGCTGTGGCGTTTGGCGTTGACCCGGTCGCCCGGTTGGAAGCCGGGGAAGCCCTGGCTGCCCGGCGCGCCGCCGAAGTTGATGCCGTCGGCGTCGATGTAGGAACCGGCCTCGCCGGCGAAGATCTTGTATTCCTCGCTGCGGTACTCGGCGCCGAAGGCGATGTTCAGGCCGCTCAGGATGTCGCTGTAGAAGCGGTTGATGTCGACGTTGCTGGTCAGCTGCTGGAAGGAGAAGCCGCCGGCGTCGAAGCGGCTCGGGCTGACGCCCTTGCCGCCGGCCAGCAGGTCCTGGTTGGCGATCGAGGCGTTCATCGTGTTGCTGATGTTGTAGCGCATCTTGTTGTAGCCGTAGGTCTGCGAGACGTCGGCGTTCCATTCGCCCAGCTGGCTGCGGTGGCCGATGATGCCGTACTGGTCGCTGATGTCGCCGTTGATGAAGGGCACATAGCCGTTCGGGTACATGGCCGCCGAGTTGCGCCGCGGGATGTCGTCGCTGCCGAGGCCGCTGCGGGCGAAGGCGCCGCTGGAGGCGTCGCGGGTCTGCGCGCCGGCCGTGAAGTACAGCTTGCCGCTGGCGCTGGTGGGCAGCTCGCCGTTCAGGTACAGGGTCTTGTTCTTGCTCTCGGTGTCGCCGATGATGCGCGGATTGCCCGCCTCGGCGCGGTTGGAGCGGCCCCGGTCGAGGTACTCGCCGGTGATGCCGATCACGCCCTTGTCGCCGATCGCCAGGCCGCAGTAGGCCGAGGTCAGGTAGTTCTTGCCGTCGCCGGCCGAGTATTCGCTGAAGCCGGCCACCGCTTCGCAGCCCAGGCTTTTCTTCAGGCCGATGTCCATCACGCCGGCGATGGCGTCGGAGCCGTACTGGGCCGCCGCGCCGTCGCGCAGCACCTGCACGTCCTTGATGGCCAGCAGCGGGATGGAGTTCATGTCGGTGCCGGTGTTGCCGCGGTTGCGCGCACCGAACAGGTTGACCAGGGCGGTGGTGTGGCGGCGCTTGCCGTTGACCAGCACCAGGGTCTGGTCCGAACCGAGGCCGCGCAGCGCGGCCGAGTCGATCAGGTCGGCGCCGTCGGCGCCGCTTTGCCGCGTCGAGTTGAACGACGGCGAGATGTTGGTCAGCGTCTGCGACAGGTCGAAGTTGCCGCCCTGTTCGGCCGCCTTGTTCATGGGAATGACGTCGATCGGCACCACGGTGTCGGTGGCCGAGCTGGTGGCGCGGCGCGAGCCGACCACGTTGATCGATTGCATCGGTTGGCTCGTCGCGGCTTCGCCGGCGGACTGGGCCAGGGCTGCCGGCGTGAGCGCCAGCGCGGTGCTGCCATACAGGCTGAGTAAGACGGCTTTACGTAAAGTTGTTGGTGATAACACGTGGCGTCTCCCATGAAAAATTCGATTCTAGTCAGATTTATCATGGAGATATACCAAAAACGTATGGGTTGTGACAATTTTGCCCATGGATTGTGACAATTTCGCACAAGCGGCTGAGGCTGCTGAAAAAGCGGGGTGGTATTACGACAGGAACCGGCAGGACGGCATGCGCCGGCCGCTTGTGGCGGCAACACGCCGAATCTCCGGCAGCTTGTCCATCCCGCTTGGATGGGGGTAGAATGCTGTATATAAACACAGTTATTATCGCGCCATGTCCTCCCCCTTCCAGCCGCCGCCAGCGCAGGGCCTGCCGGCCTACGCCGAGTTGTTCTGCCTGTCGAACTTCTCCTTTTTGCAGGGCGCCTCGCACGCCGAGGAGTTGGTCGCCCGCGCCGCCAAGCTCGACTACGCGGCGCTGGCGTTGACCGACGAGTGCTCGCTGGCCGGCGTGGTGCGCGCCCACGCCGAGGCCAAGCGGACCGGGCTGAAGCTGCTGATCGGCGCCCATTTCCACCTGAGCAGGCCGGACGGCGGCCGCGCGCTGAGTCTGCTGGTGCTGGCGCGGAACCGCAACGGCTACGGCAACCTGTCCGAGCTGGTGACGCTGGGGCGCACCCGCGCCGCCAAGGGCACGTATCTGCTGACGCCGGACGACCTGGCCGCGCCGCCGGCCGAGCTGGAGCATCTGCGCGGCCTGCCGGACTGCCTGCTGATCCTGCTGCCGGCCTATCCGGCGCACCAGGCGGCCGACATCGACCGGCTGCACCGCCAGGCCGCCTGGCTGGCCGCCATCGCCCCCGGCCGCTGCTGGGTCGGGCTGAACCTGTTGCAGCGCGCGCTGGACGAGGCGCACCGCCTGAGCATCGAGGAGGTGGCGCTGCAACACGGCATGCCGGTGGTGGCGCTGGGCCACGTCTGCATGCACGTGCGCTCGCGCAAGCCGCTGCACGACACCCTGTGCGCGGTGCGCATCGGCAAGCAGGTGGCCGACTGCGGCTACGCGCTGGCGCAGAACGCCGAGCAACACCTGCGCGCCCGGCTGCGCCTGGCCAACCTGTATCCGCCGCAAGCGCTGGCCGAGACGCTGCGCATCGCCGAGCAGTGCACCTTCTCGCTCGACGAGTTGCGCTACGAATACCCGGACGAGCTGGTGCCGCCCGGCCACACGCCGACCAGTTATTTGCGCCAGGAAACCTATCTCGGCGCCCGGCAGCGCTTTCCCGGCGGCCTCCCGGCCAAGGTGGAACAGCAGATCGAACGTGAGCTGGAGCTGATCGCCGAGCTGCGCTACGAAGCGTATTTCCTCACCGTCTACGACATCGTCCGCTTTGCCCGCTCGGTCGGCATCCTGTGCCAGGGGCGCGGCTCGGCGGCCAACTCGGCGGTGTGCTACTGCCTGCGCGTGACCGAGGTCGACCCGGCGCGCGGCAACCTGCTGGTCGAGCGCTTCATCTCGCGCGAGCGGGCCGAACCGCCCGACATCGACGTCGACTTCGAGCACCAGCGGCGCGAGGAGGTGATCCAGTACATCTACGCCAAATACGGCCGCGCGCGCGCCGCGCTGGCCGCCGTGGTCATCAGCTACCGGCCCAAGAGCGCGCTGCGCGACAGCGGCAAGGCGCTCGGCGTCGACTTGGCCATCGTCGAAAAGGTGGCCAAGGCGCACCACTGGTTCGACGGCAAGCGCGACCTGCTGCTGCGGCTGGCCGAATGCGGCCTCGACCCGGAGTCGCGGCTGGCGCGGCAGTGGGCCACCTTGGCGCAGAGCCTGCTGGGTTTTCCGCGCCACCTGTCGCAGCATCCGGGCGGCTTCGTCATTTCGCAGGGCAAGCTGTCGCGCCTGGTGCCGATCGAAAACGCGACGATGGCCGAACGCAGCGTGATCCAGTGGGACAAGGACGACCTGGAGGAGCTGGGCCTGCTGAAGGTCGACGTGCTGGCGCTGGGCATGCTGTCGGCGCTGCGCCGCGCCTTCGAGCTGGTCGGCGCCCGGCGCGGCACGCCGTTCGGCATGCAGGACGTGCCGGCCGAGGACGGCGCCACCTACGACATGATGTGCGAGGCCGACACCATCGGCGTGTTCCAGATCGAGTCGCGCGCGCAGATGAGCATGCTGCCACGGCTGCGCCCGCGCCAGTTCTACGATCTGGTGATCGAGGTGGCGCTGGTGCGGCCGGGGCCGATCCAGGGCGGCATGGTGCATCCGTATTTGCAGCGCCGCGTGCATCCCGAGCTGATCGACTACCCGCCCGGCCTGGAGGTGGCGTTGGGGCGCACCTTGGGCGTGCCGATTTTTCAGGAGCAGGTGATGCAGGTGGCCATCACGGCGGCCGGCTTTTCGCCGGGCGAGGCCGACCAGTTGCGCCGCGCCATGGCGGCCTGGAAGCGCAAGGGCGGCATGGACAAGTACCATGACAGGATCATCGCCGGCATGACCGAACGCGGCTATCCGGTCGAGTTCGCCGAAGCGATCTGCCGGCAGATCCAGGGCTTCGGCGAATACGGCTTTCCCGAATCGCACGCGGCCAGCTTCGCGCTGCTGACCTATGCCAGTTCCTGGCTCAAGTGCCACGAACCGGCCGCCTTCCTGTGCGCCTTGCTCAACAGCCAGCCGATGGGTTTCTACGGCCCGTCGCAACTGGTGCAGGACGCCAAGCGCCACGGCGTGCAGGTGCGCGAGGTGGACGTCGCCGTCAGCGGTTGGGATTCGACGCTGGAGGAGGAGGTTGGCGCGCGCGGCCAGCCGGCCGTGCGGCTGGGCCTGTCGCTGCTGCGCGGCATGCGGGAAGGGGCCGCCGGGCGCATCGGGGACGCCCGTGCCGAGCGCGCCTTTGCCGACGTCAATGATCTGGCCCGTCGCGCCGGGCTGGACCGTCACGATCTGGAAGCGTTGGCCGGCGCAAACGCCTTGCGCAGCCTGGCCGGCAACCGTCGCCAAGCCTTGTGGCAGGCGGTCGGCGCCGTGCCGGACAAGGACTTGCTGCGGCCGACCACGCCGCAGGAGGAGGTGCCGCTGCTGCGTCCGCCGTCCGAGGGCGAGGAGATCCTCGGCGACTACCGCGCCCAAGGGCTGACCTTGGGCCGCCATCCGCTGGCGCTGCTGCGGCCCCGCCTGCTGGAACACCGCTTCCTGCCGGCCAGCACCTTGAACGGCTACAAGGACGGCCAGTTGGCGCGCGCCTGCGGCATCGTCACCGTGCGGCAGCGGCCGGGCACGGCCAAGGGCGTGCTGTTCATCACCCTCGAGGACGAGACCGGCAACGTCAACGTGATCTGCTGGCCCTCGCTGGTCGAGCAGCAGCGCCGCGAGGTGCTGGGCGCCGCTTTGCTCGGCGTCTACGGCGTGTGGCAGCGCGAGGGCATCGTCTGCCATCTGGTGGCCAAGAGGCTGGTCGACATGTCGCACCTGCTGGGCCGCTTGCCGACCATCAGCCGGGACTTCTGCTGAGCCGGACTTTGCTGAGGACGGCGGGGCGAGCGGGACGCCATCGCCAATCAGCGGCCAATCAGCGGCCAATCAGCGGATAGTAAGCGGACAGTCAGCAGTCCGTCGATCCGTTTGGCCGCGCCGCTGGCGGGCGCAGCGTCGCCCTTCTTTATGGCAGAATGATGTGGATGAAACATTTGCATATACGCCAAGCCGAGGCGCCGGACGCGCCCGCCATCGCCGAGTTGATCGCCGACCTGTTGCCCTTCGTGACGCCGGCGCCGGACGGTGCCGGCGCCGAACAGTTCATCGCCACCATGCAGGCCGAGGCGCTGGCCCGCTGCGTGGGTGACGAGCGCTTCCATTACCAGCTCGGCTTCATCGACGACGCGCTGGTCGGCGCCGTCGCCGTGCGCGACAAGGGCCATCTGTACCATCTGTTCGTCGCCCGCGCCTGGCATGGCCAGGGGGTGGGCCGGCGCTTGTGGCAGGCGGCGCGGGCGGCCGCCGTCGCCGCCGGCAATGTCAACGGCTTCACCGTCAATTCGTCGCTGTATGCCGAGCCGATGTACTGCCGATTCGGCTTCGTCGCGACCGGCCCGCGCACCGAGAAGGACGGCGTCGCCTACATCCCCATGCGGATCGTATAGCCGACACCGTCGGCGTGCCGGCTTAGCCGCAAGCTGGTATCGGCTTGCGCTTCGCCAATGTTTTCCAATCGGCATTGGTTACGCTGTAGGGCTGAGTTTTCGCTGGTTTTTCGCTTTTTCGCCTTCCCCCTTATCCCGTCAGGAGTCCGCCATGCGCCATGTTTGCCTTATTGCCTTGTTGGTGTCCCTTTGTGCGAGCGGCCCCGTCGCGGCGGCCGTGGCCGTGGCCGATTCCGGTGGCGGCGTCGGCAGCGAGGCGGCCTGCGCCGACTTGCCGAGTCCGCAGGCGGCGCGCACGGCGCAGCAGCGGCAGGCGCTGGTGGTCTGCCGGGATATCGAATTGGTGCGCCGTGTCGCCACCTTCATCCACCAGGGTTCGGCGCAGTTGGAGAAGGGAGGCTCGTCGGATCGACAGATCAGCGAGGTGCTGCGGCAGGAGTTGCTGTCCGTGCGCGACGATATGCGCACGACGCGGGGCCTGTTGGAAAACCTTAAGCTGCGCGGCGGCGACGGCTTGCTGTTGACGCCGTCGCGTTGGGTCCGCGACCTGAACGGCGACGGCAGGATCGCCACCTGGGAGCGCAATTTCTTCGCCATACCGAAGCCGCACGACGGACCGTTGACGGTCGGCCTGGCCTCCGACGACCCCGGCTACTACCGCGACGAGTACCGCCTCGACGCCAGCTTCAAGGTCGACCAGTCGGACGTGACCTGGGCGCTGGGCTACCACTATTTCGCCGAAGCCGTGGTCGAGATGGTGCTGGCCTATACGCTCGAAGGCGAAAGCTATAGCTCCGGCGCGATCGTGCTGTTCGACCCGGCCGCCGCCAAGCGCGCCCACGCGCTGCTGGTGGCGGGCTTCAAGAGCACCGAACGGCTGCGCCGCGCGTTGCTGGCGGAAACCGATGACGCCGCCGAATGGATCGCCAACCCGCGCCAGCGCAACAGCGTGTTCCCGCTGCGTCTGGACGAGGGTGACTTCGCCGTCTGGGGCGAGGTGCTCAAGCAGGTGATCCCGCTGATGGAGGGCAAGACCTTGCTGGTGCCGGCCGCCAAACAGGGCGGCATGCTGGGCAGTCTGGGCGGCTTGTGTCCGGCCGGGCAGGGCCTGAACGTGGTGCGCCTGTTCCAGCAGCCGCCGCGCCGTCTGCTCAGCTGGGGCGGGCCGGAGCAGCAGGCCCGGATGTGCCAACGGGTCGACGCCGGCCATCCCAAGTCGGCCCTGTTCGAGCTGCTGGCCAGCTATGATCAGCGGGCCGGCAACGACAGCGTGGCCGGCATGCGCATGCTGCGGCAACTGTTGTGGGTGAATTGACCGGCATAGTTTCTATACGAATCCGCATAGCCTCAACGGCGCCGCCGGCCCCACAATCATTGCCTGGGTCGGCGGCGTGTTGTGCTGGCGCAGCCGGCCTTAAGGACACTTCGAAAACCACCAAATTGTCGTTCCCGCGTAGGCGGGAACCCATGCTGAGCCAATGGACACGCGGGGTATAGATTCCCGCCTGCGCGGCGGTCCGCCGATGCGGAATGACGGTTTTTCGAGGTGCTTTTAACTCTGGCCGGAATGCCGGTCGGCCGGGTGCTGGTAGTAGTCGTGCACCTGCGCCGCCCAGGACTGGTTGGCCATGTCGGGCCAGTGCTCCGGGTCGAAGCCGGGCGCGGCGGTGATGCGTTCCTTGGCGATGTTCAGGGTGAAGCGGCGGTGGGCGGCGTCCAGCGTCAGCGCCTCCCAGGGCACGGCGAACAACTTGCTGCCCAGCGTCAGCAGGCCGCCGTGGGACATGACGGCGTAGGCGATTTTTCCGTTGCGCATGTCGAGCATGATTTCCTTGATCTGCCCCAGGTGTTCGCCCTTGAGGTTGTGCACGTGGTCGCCGATCAGGCTGCCGGCGCCCATCAGGTCCGGTCCCGGACCTTGTTGGCCGGCATCGACGTAGACGCCGTCGGCGTCGAGGCTGTGGTAGCTCATATTGTCCTCCTTGCTGAAAAGGCCATGGTGGCCGGTTCCGCCGCAGCGGTCGGTGCGCTGCGCCACACTGCCGTCCGATTGGCAATTCCGGACGGAAATAGATTAGGTTTCTGACTATTTTTCCACGCGCCGATGAGGCGATTTTACGCCCGTTAGCGGATTTTTCCCGGCGGAATGCTGAAGAATTAACCGTTTTAGGATATAATTTCAATTTCCCGCACGTGCCGTTCGGCACCATCTGCAATGACCAAATTTGTCTTCGTCACCGGCGGCGTCGTGTCTTCCCTTGGTAAAGGGATTGCCGCCGCCTCTCTCGCCGCGATCCTCGAATCGCGCGGCCTCAAAGTCACCATGCTCAAGCTCGACCCGTATATCAACGTCGATCCTGGCACGATGAGCCCTATGCAGCACGGTGAAGTGTTCGTCACCGACGACGGGGCCGAAACCGACCTCGACCTCGGCCACTACGAGCGCTTCATCTCGACCCGCATGAAAAAGGTCAACAACTTCACCACCGGCCAGATCTACGAATCGGTGATCCGCAAGGAACGCCGCGGCGAGTATCTGGGCAAGACGGTGCAAGTGATTCCGCACATCACCAACGAGATCCAGGACTACATCCGTCGCGGCGCCGAAGGCTACGACGTGGCCCTGTGCGAAATCGGCGGCACCGTCGGCGATATCGAGTCCTTGCCCTTCCTGGAGGCGGCACGTCAGCTGAGCCTGCGCGCCGGCCGCAAGAACACCGCCTTCGTCCACCTGACGCTGGTGCCGTTCATCGCCTCCGCGGGCGAACTGAAGACCAAGCCGACCCAGCACTCGGTGCAGAAGCTGCGCGAAATCGGCATCTCGCCGAACGCCCTGCTGTGCCGCGCCGACCGGCCGATCCCGGCCGACGAGCGCGCCAAGATCTCGCTGTTCTCCAACATCGAGGAGCAGGCCGTGATCTCCGTGTGGGACGTCGACACCATCTACAAGGTGCCGCAGATGCTGCACGACCAGGGCCTGGACGCGATCATCTGCGAGGCGCTGGACCTGAACCCGGCGCCGGCCGACCTGTCGGTGTGGAGCCGCCTGATCTACACGCTCGAGCATCCGAAGTCGGAAGTGTCGATCGGCATGGTCGGCAAATACGTCGACCTGACCGAATCGTACAAGTCGCTGACCGAGGCGCTGCGCCACGCCGGCATCCACAACGAGAGCCGCGTCAACATCGAGTACATCGACTCGGAAGAGATCGAAACCACCGGTTGCGCCGGCCTGGCCAAGTTCGACGCCATCCTGGTGCCGGGCGGCTTCGGCAAGCGCGGCGTGGAAGGCAAGATCATGGCGGCCCAGTTCGCCCGCGAAAACAAGATCCCCTACCTGGGCATCTGCCTGGGCATGCAGGTCGCGCTGATCGAGTACGCCCGCCACAAGGCCGGCCTGACCAATGCCAACTCGACCGAGTTCGACCTCGACACCGACCAGCCCGTCGTCGCCCTGATCGACGAATGGCAAGGCCAGGACGGCAAGGTCGAGAAGCGCGACGAGAACTCCGACCTGGGCGGCACCATGCGCCTGGGCGCCCAGACCTGCGCCGTCAAGGCCGGCACGCTGGCCTCGGAGATCTACGGCGGCGTGGTGACCGAGCGTCACCGCCACCGCTACGAAGCCAACAACCACTACCTGCCGCGCGTGGAAGCGGCCGGCCTGGTGGTGGCGGCGCGCACCCCGACCGAAGACCTGTGCGAGATCATGGAACTGCCGCGCACCGGCGAAAACGCCCACCCTTGGTACATGGGCGTGCAGTACCACCCCGAGTTCAAATCGACCCCGCGCGACGGCCACCCGCTGTTCACCTCGTTCATCAAGGCCGCGCTGGCGCAAAAAGCCGCCGGCGGCAAGCCCGCTTTGCACGTGGTCGCCGAGCAACCCTTGCAAGGAGACGCAGCATGAAATTGTGCGGATTTGACGTTGGCCTCGACCAGCCGTTCTTCCTGATCGCCGGCACCTGCGTGATCGAATCGCGCCAGATGGCCTTCGACACGGCCGGTACGCTGAAGGAAATGACGGCCGAGCTGGGCATCCCCTTCATCTACAAGTCCTCGTTCGACAAGGCCAATCGTTCCTCCGGTAGCACCTACCGTGGTCCGGGCATGGACAAGGGCCTGGAGATCCTGGGCGACGTCAAACGCGAGCTGGGCGTGCCGGTGCTGACCGACGTCCACTCGATCGACGAGATCGAGGCCGTCGCCTCGGTGGTCGACGTGCTGCAGACGCCGGCCTTCCTGTGCCGCCAGACCGATTTCATCATCGCCTGCGCCCAGTCGGGCAAGCCGGTCAACATCAAGAAGGGCCAGTTCCTGGCCCCCGGCGACATGAAGAACGTGATCGACAAGGCCCGCGCCGCCGCGCGCGACAAGGGTCTGCCGGAGGACGTCTTCATGGCCTGCGAACGCGGTGTCTCGTTCGGTTACAACAACCTGGTGTCGGACATGCGTTCGCTCGCCATCATGCGCGAGACCGCCTGCCCGGTGGTGTTCGACGCGACCCACTCGGTGCAGCTGCCGGGCGGCCAGGGCACCTCGTCCGGCGGCCAGCGCGAGTTCGTGCCGGTGCTGGCGCGCGCCGCCGTGGCGGTCGGCGTCGCCGGCCTGTTCATGGAAACCCACCCGACGCCGGCCACCGCGCTGTCGGACGGCCCCAACGCCGTGCCGCTGGGCCGCATGAAGGAGTTGCTGTCGACCTTGATCGAGCTCGACCGCATCACCAAGAAGGCCGGTTTCCTGGAAGCCAGCTTCAACTAGTTTTTGCCAGTTCGATAAAATCCGGCGTGTGTCCCACGCCGGATTTTGTTTGTCCTAGCCTTGACCCGCAAGTTGCGCAACAGACGCGACGAGCGACTTCGCTGTTCACCCTTTGGAGAATGTTATGAGTGCTATTGTTGATATTATCGGCCGTGAAATCATTGACTCGCGCGGCAATCCGACCGTGGAATGCGACGTCCTGCTCGAATCCGGTGTGATGGGCCGCGCCGCCGTGCCGTCGGGCGCCTCGACCGGTTCGCGCGAAGCCATCGAGCTGCGCGACGGCGACATGAAGCGCTATTTCGGCAAGGGCGTGCTGCAAGCCTGCGAGAACATCAACACCGAGATCTCCGAAGCCATCATGGGCCTGGACGCCAATGAGCAAGCCTTCCTCGACCGCACCCTGATCGACCTGGACGGCACCGAGAACAAGGGCCGCCTGGGCGCCAACGCCATGCTGGCCGTGTCGATGGCCGTGGCCAAGGCCGCCGCCGAGGAAGCCGGCCTGCCGCTGTACCGCTACTTCGGCGGTTCCGGCGCGATGCAACTGCCGGTGCCGATGATGAACGTCATCAACGGCGGCGCCCACGCCGACAACAACCTGGACATCCAGGAATTCATGATCATCCCGGTCGGCGCGCCGTCCTTCAAGGAAGCCGTGCGCTATGGCGCCGAAGTGTTCCACACGCTGAAAAAGATCCTGCACAAGAAGGGCCTGAGCACGGCGGTGGGCGACGAGGGTGGTTTCGCGCCATCGCTGGCCAACCATGAGGAAGCGATCAAGCTGATCATCCAGGCGATCGAAGAAGCCGGCTACGAGCCGGGCACCCAGATCGCGCTGGGCCTGGACTGCGCCGCGTCCGAGTTCTACAAGGACGGCAAGTATGAACTGGAAGGCGAGGGCCTGAGCCTGACTTCGACCGAGTTCACCAACCTGCTGGCGACCTGGTGCGACAAGTATCCGATCATCTCGATCGAAGACGCGATGCACGAAGGCGACTGGGATGGTTGGGCGATCCTGACCAAGGAACTGGGCAAGAAAGTGCAACTGGTCGGCGACGACCTGTATGTCACCAACACCAAGATCCTGAAAGAAGGCATCTCGAAAGGCATCGCCAACTCGATCCTGATCAAGATCAACCAGATCGGCACCCTGACCGAGACCTTCGCCGCCATCGAAATGGCCAAGCGCGCCGGCTACACCGCCGTCATCTCGCACCGTTCGGGCGAGACCGAGGACTCGACCATCGCCGACATCGCCGTCGGCATGAACGCGCTGCAGATCAAGACCGGCTCGATGTCGCGTTCGGACCGCATGGCCAAGTACAACCAGTTGCTGCGTATCGAGGAAGACCTCGGCGATATCGCCAGCTACCCGGGCCGTGACGCGTTCTACAACCTGAAGTAATGCTAAGATGCGGCCGGATTGATGTCCGGCCGCAGTTTTTCGGCCCGCCCGCCGGGCCATCTCTTTTTCCGCCATACCGATGCGCTTGATTACCCTCGCACTGGCAGCTTTGCTGCTGTTGATTCAGTACCCGCTCTGGCTGGGGAAGGGGGGCTGGCTGCGCGTCGCCGATTTCGAGGGCCAGGTCGACGTGGCCCACAAGAAGAACGCCGAGCTGATCGCCCGCAACGCCAAGCTCGATTCGGAGGTGCGCGACCTGAAGGACGGCACCGGCGCCGTCGAGGAACGTGCCCGCTACGAGCTGAGCATGATCAAACAGAACGAGATCTTCATCCAGATCGTCGGCAAGGGCCAGGCCGAAGCGGCCGTGCCGGCCGCCGCCGCGCCGCCGGTCGACATCGCGCAGTAGGCCGCGCCGCATCCCATTTCACGCCCATTTCACGCCCCAGAATAGACAACGGCAAACCGTTGCCGGTTTGCCGTCGTTGTGTTGTTGCTGCTATTGTTGCTGCTATTGCTGCTGCTATTGCTGCGGCTATTGTTGCGGCGTTGCGCCTCAGGCGGCCTTGCGCAAGGGCTTGCGCGGCGCGATCGCGTTGAGCGCGGCTAGCGGCTGGTACAAGACCTTGCCGACATCGCGGCCCAGGCGGTTGCCGCCGACGCCGCCGTCGCGGTAGTTGTGGTCCAGCGCGATCTTCTGCTGCAGGTCCTCGGCGTAGCCTTCCGGATACTGCGCCTGCTCCTCGATCGGCAACTCCGAAAAGTGCGCCAGCACCTCGCGGAAGAAATCGGTGATCTTGCCGGTGCGGTTGTATTCGTCGTTCATGCCGGCCAGCATGTCGGCGCGCCACAGCTCGTCTTGACGCTGCGGGTCGATCTCGGCGGCAACGGCGGAGTACAGATTGGTACGGTGCGGCATAGCGGGCTCCATGTGTGATTGCCACAGTGCAATATTACAGCTTACCATGAATTGCGTTGTTGGCAACGACATATTGCGGAAAAAATAATCCGCCTCATGTGCTATTCTTTCGCCCCGGCCCTTAACCTCATAGACAAAGAAGAGCACAGAATGAACATGGAAGACCTGGATGGCGACTATTTCGACCAATGCCGCAATCAGATGCTGGCCGAACAGAGTCAATCGCTGGCCGACACGAATAATTGGGCGCATGTGGACCGCAAACAAACCCACGCCGACTGGGACAGCCTGTACCGCGAGATCGCGCCGCTGATCGACGACCTGCTGCCCGGCGACGACGCGGTGCAGGACTTGATGGCGCGCCATTACGAGATCGCCAGCCGCTTCTACAAGCCGAGCCGCGAGGCCTACATCGGCATGGGCCTGTTCTACATGGACAACCAGGACATGCGCGATTTCCACAACGCCTACCATCCGAAGATGGCGGAGTTCCTCGGCGACGCGGTGTTCATTTACGCCCGCAACAGCATTTGACGTGGCTCGGGCGCTTGGCGCGGCGGCGCGGTCGGCATGTCCGCCCGCCCGGCGCCGGCTGGCGTGGGCGGGCTAAGCCCTGTGCTATGCTGTTCCATCGTCGATTGTGGGGCGGGAGCGTGATGCGCACTGTGCTGAGGGCCGTGCTGTTGTGTTGGGCAATGTCGCTGCTGCTGCCGGCCGGCGCGCAGGGCGTCGAGTTCCATGTCGCCTATGAGGACAAGGACAGCTACGACCACACCGGCAATGGCGCCGTCATGCCGGACGAGCCCGGCGTGGTCGTCGAGCTGGTCGACCTGGTGCAGCAGCGCCTGCCCGAACTGCGCCTGCGCTACTCGCGCAAGCCGTGGGCGCGCTGTCTGGCCGAGCTGGAGGTGGGCGCGGTCGACGCCGTCTTCTCCAGCAGCTTCAAGCCCGAGCGCCTGGCCATCGGCGTCTATCCCATGCACAAGGGG
Source organism: Rugamonas violacea (assembly GCF_016461825.1). Lineage (GTDB taxonomy): Bacteria > Pseudomonadota > Gammaproteobacteria > Burkholderiales > Burkholderiaceae_D > Rugamonas. The sequence goes on from NZ_JAEMNU010000065.1 coordinate 82,821, forward strand.
CAGGTCGACCGCCGCTTCCGCATCGACAGCAAAACCTACAGCCTGTACACCAAACGGCCGTCGACGCTGGCCTGGGATGGCAGCGGCTTCGGCAAGCGCAGTCCGGCGCTGATCGCGCTGCGCGGCTACGCCATCGTCGACGACTTGCGCAAGCAGGGCCTGACCGTCAACGAGGTCAACAGCCCGGAGGACGCCTTCCGCATGTTGCTGGCGGGCCGCGCCGACGGCTTCGTCCACCTGACCGAGTTCGCCGATTACAAGCTGAAGAAGAACCGCGACTTCGCCGCCATCGCCAAGAGCGGGCCGCCGGTGGCCGTCAAGGATTACTACCTGCAGATCAGCCACCGCTTCCACAACGAACACCCCGCGCTGGCTCAGCGCATCTGGAACACGCTGCGCGAGGTGCGGCAGAGCGACTCGGAGCGGCTGCTGGGGAAGTACCTTCGACGCAGTTCTGAATAGCAAAAACGGCCGGCGCGCGTTCTTATTGTAAAGGCACGCGAGTGGGGTGGGAAATTCGGAGTTTGTTCTGACTCATGGCATTGCACCGTCCCTCGATCACAGTCTCTTTCGCTTTCTCATGTACCTTCCATGCGGTAAAGTAATGTCTTTTCCGACCGTGGCACTTACTCCACAATAAAGCAGTTTGCTGTGGTCTAATTTGCCTGGACACCTCAATAGGTGGAAAATCCACCATCTGAGGAGTGATACATGGCAACAAGAAAGCGAAAGACATTCGA
>NZ_JAEMNU010000066.1 GCF_016461825.1 Rugamonas violacea
GACTTGCGGAAGTCGACCGGGTCGCGGCATAAAAACACCTGGTCGATGCGGCAGCCCGGGTGCATCAGCGCGCTCCCGCGTGGGCGTGGGCGTTGGCCTGGTCCAAGGCCAGCAGCCACGCCGGAGACGGCAACGCCGCCATCTCCAGGCGCAGGCCGGAACCGAGCACCAGTGTGCACGGGCCGTCCGCCGCGGCCGTCCCGGCGGCCACCACCCGCAGCGCAACGAACTTGGCCGCTACGCGGCCACCCTCGCTCGCCTCGGCGGCCGGCGTCAATTTGCGACGCCAGTAGTACAGCGACGCCAGCGTCAGGCCGTGCCGCCGCGCATACACGCTCGCCGCACCGCCGTCGCGGCGGCACGCCTCAACGTGGGATGTCCAAAATTCGTTATCGCCGTCCATGCTTGCTCCCGTTTAAATTGAAAGGGCAAGCATGGCGAAATCAGGGCCAGGCCACAAGATTGTGGTTCATGGATCGCTTACTAATAAACGGATTGTCCGTGCGAACCACGCCACGTTCAACAAAGTTAAGCCGGTCAATATTCTGGGGTGGAATCCCATACCGAGCAGCATAATTTGGTGCTGTGAGCGGGTTTTCCATTGCCCAGAACTGCCCTTCAACGGCATCACTAAATCCAGTAGTTCCAGCACGGAACACCGATGAACCGGAATTAATCGTTTGACGCAAAATCAGGGCTTCGGGGTTAAGGCTCTGCCATGCCAGTCCATATGGCGTCGGTATTGCAAAACCACTCCGGACACCCAGATAATCAACTCCGTATCCTATTGCTGAACCTGCAATTGTTCCAAATGCCGCTCCCGCTACGGTTTTCCCTAACATCTTGCCTTCAAGTTCGCCGGCGGTACGGAAGTTTCCGTCGCGAGCATCCAGCGCCGCCTTTCTCGCGTTATCTTGTAAAGCCAGCCCACCTCTTTCCAATGTGTCGAGTGGATGCTTGGCAAAATCAACGATCGCGGATGGCAAGTTCGGCAAGTCATCAGTGAAGAATTCCTTGAAACTCTTCGCCGTGCTTTGGGCCTTGCCGCTGAAGAAGTCGCCGACGTCCGATAGCGTGAGATGCGGACTAGCCTTTATAGGGCGTCCGTCTCTATCTACTGGGGTATCGATGAACTGAGCATCTGGCGGCAAACCATTTGCGATTAGATCATCGGAATCATAGTCGCCACGATTTTCAAACGGATGTCGTTCAGTAGCCCCCTGTGTCAGGATAGTTGTCGCGTCATCTGATTTCTCGTAATCGTACAGGGGGCGGAGCAAAGACGGGCAGTGAAACACTATTCAGCAG
>NZ_JAEMNU010000067.1 GCF_016461825.1 Rugamonas violacea
GCAGGGCATTCAGGATGTGCGCGTGGCTGCGCTCACGATTAAGGCGCTACGCGACGAAGCTGGGTGACTTGTGTATAAACCTATGAGCTACAAGACGGTGCTGCAGCGCCGTTTTGCATTGACGGGAGTATTTTACTATGCCCATAAGAAACATGATGTACGGCAATATGTTCATTGAAAAATACTTTAATATAAAAATACGGGCAGCACATCGCTCGTTCTACAATTTTACGTGAAATTTTGATAATTTAAGGCGTTTATTAAAATTTCTCTATCGCTAAATTGTTAGAAGAAAATTTCAACTTTTATCGCCACATTTACTATTGGAGAAATCATGCAAGAATTATCCGTGATGGAAATTGACGAAGTTAGCGGCGGAACAAAGAATTCTGATCGTTTTGCTGCTATTAGCGGGGCTCTTTGGAGTGTTGCTGAAATATCAGCCTTCGTTCCAGGTGCACAGGCGTTTAGCGCATTTTGTGGCACTGGTGCAGCAATAATGGCTGGGGCCAGCGGCCTGTGTTACGTGCTAGCAGCGTAATGAAATTGAAAAAGAGGGATTGATTTTCTAAAATCCCTCTTTTCAATATTTGGCGCATAGGAAACCTTGTATTTTTCGGAATTAGACTTAATCGAAAGTGGGTTGGAACTATGATTTTATTGAAAACAGATGGGAAGTGCGGAATTAATATTTTTTTCCCATTTTTCATAAAAAAATGCAATGGGGAATTGCTCGTTGTTGACTGGTTACAATACCGGAAATTTGTTTTTGTGTACTCATCATTTAATATATTTCTTTGTGTTGTGTTGATATTTTTGTTATTTAATTTCCGTTTGTTTTTTTTCGATGAATTATATGAGTTTGCAACTTTTGTTCAATTCTCATATGTTATTTTAAGAATAAAATTTGGACGGAGAATACTGAAAATATCTGAGTCAAATCATATAATTGAAGAAGTGGCTCCAGTTATTGTATGGATCGATTATTTCACACTTGGTCTAATGTTTGTATTGACCGGTTCGATTGGAAGAATCCGAGCTTCTCTTGATTCAGAGCTGTCTATGCAAATAATATTCGGAGCGATGCAAATAGTATTTTCGTTATATGCAATTCTCCCATTTATTAATTATTTATCATTTAAAAATAAAAAAAATAAGTTGGACGGTTTTAAGAGATAACCGCAACACTGGGTTAATGAACAGCGATGTTCGGATTATTTAATTGTCCCATGTGGGCAGTATAAACGGCCAGTGGGGATGAGAACCAAAAGCGAGCGGACTAAGGCCACCTCGAATAACTGGATTTCGCAACGCCATGAAAGAAAAAGCACCTGCCAGCCGACGTCTTGGGCAACTAAACAATAGATAACGCGGCTGAGCGGAATAAGCTTTGGTGAGCGCGCAACCTGATCAAACAGCCGGAAAACTGCACTTCCCGGCGTATTTCCCCCGTTTTAGAACGGTGCCAGCCCGCGTTCTTTCAAGAAGACGAGCCGCTTCAAGTTGTAGCTGGCCGTTTTGAGGTGCAACGCGAAGGTGGTGCGCACGATGCCCAGGCATCGCACGAGCTTTCCGCCCATCTGCGCCAGCGCGCCGAACACATGCTCGACGCGGGCGCGCGGCGTGGCGATACGGCGGTTGCGCCGTTTCTGCGCGGCCGAAATACCTTTGGTGGCGTGGCCCCGGCGCTGAATGTGGACCTGCCAGCCGGCCTGTTTGAGCGCGCTTTCGCGCTCGGCGCTGGGGTAGCCCCGGTCGGCGTACAGCGCTTTGCTGGTATTGCTCGGATCGAGCGGGGCCTCGAATACGGAGGTGTCGGCCACCGCGGCGTTGGTGACGGCGATTTCGCGGATGAGCTTGTAGCGCTTGTCCACACTGGCGTGCAGCTTGTAGCCGAAGTGCGATTTGCCGTGCTTTTTGGTCCAGCGCGCGTCGACATCTTTTTGCGCCCGTTTGTGGGTCTTCCAAGTCAGGGGCATGGCGCCCTCTTTAACTGTGTCGGCCTCGTCGCGTTTGTTGCGTTGTACCGGCGCCTACACCAACGAGGCATCAACGATCTGGCCGCAACGGGCCATGTAGCCATGTTTTTGCAATTGCTGTTGGACCTGCTCGAACACCAGTGTGCCGGCACCGGCCTGGGCCAGGCGGTCGCGAAACAGCCAGATCGTCTTGGCGTCGGGGATGCTGCTGCTCTCGGTCAGATCCAGAAATTGTAGGAAACTGCGGCGGTCGAGCAACTGATACTCGAGCGCGTCGTCAGCCAAGTTGTGGAGCTGCTGGAGCACCAGGATCTTTACCATCAGCAGTGTCGAATACGGCGGCCGGCCGCCCTTGGCGCGCGATGGCCTCGGCGCGGCGGCATCGATGCTGGCGGCGAGCGCCTCGAAGTCCACATGTTTGGTTAAACCGACCAGCGGATCACCGATCTTGGAGCGCCGATCTTCGCGCTCATGTTCTGCAAACAGACTGATCCGAGGTTTCATCATCGCGGCTACTCGTTGGTCGTGGTCGATATTGGAATTTTACCGAGATGGGCTGGCGAGCGGTGGGTTTTTAGAGATGGCCTTAATGCCGTTTCCAGTGGAGTTTGACATCGGTAACATGTCGGTTACCGCCATTTTTTGAGTTTACGAGCCCCCGATGAACATGGCTCTATGCCGTTTCGTGTGGAAGTTGACCTCAGGCTGTTGACGCCGACCGAAAATTGCCTCCAAGGCGGGACGCCGCGTTTTGAGGCGGTGCCTGTGGATAAGTGTGCCAAGTAACAAGGGGAATCGCAGAGGGCGTAACCCGCAGCGAATTCCCCTTCAGTTTTTGGTTAAAAATTAATGGTATAAACGATTTATGCCATATGCTAAATTTCGCCGTTTCTGAACGGTTCGGCTTGCGATCCTGCCTACCTTATGCTTCTGCTCTTGTGCCTTGATCCGTCGCTTGGCTGCCATGCTGCTCTGCTGGAATCGGTAGGAGCGGCCAGCCGCTCCACCTATGAATTCCTGATTGATACGGCCACACCGCATCCTTAGGATTTTGAGGAGGACGATGATGAGGAACAAGGAGCGCGAACAGGTGTTGCAAGAGCGCGTGGCGCAATGGCAGGCCATTGTATCTTGGCTCGGCTGCATGCGGCGGCCTTGTTTCGGCCTCAATCATTCCACTTTTTCTACGTAGAAATATACTGTGGGATTACTGCTTCAAGGCAATAAAATTTACGTTGGGCATGCTAGAGTTGATGTACGGAATCCAGCCATGCACAAGCTCATCCTCCCCCTCCTCCTTGGCTACGCCGGCACAGCGGCCTCGGCCGCCTCGTTGACCGAAGTCGAAACCCGCTGGCTGTCGGCCGGCGCCCCCGTGCTGGCCTACGCCAAGCAGTTGCAACTGCCGATCGACATCATCGTCCAGCCGCAGGCCGGCGCCAACGACGTGCCGCTGGCGATGGGCTTCGACCACGGCCGCTGCAAGCTGGTGCTGTCGATGCGCGGCAACCCGCAGGCCGAGAGCATCCTGGACAGCGCGCCGGCGGCCCAGCGGGCCTTGCTGATCGAGGCGATCGTCGCGCACGAGGTCGGCCACTGCTGGCGCTACGCCCAGGGTTCCTGGCATGTGCTGCCGACCGGTTTCGTCGAGGTCGGCCACGCGCAGGCCGAGCGGCCCGAGCTGCCGGAGCTGTCGCAGGAGATGCGCCAGACGCGGCGCGAGGAAGGCTTCTCCGACCTGCTGGCGCTGGCCTGGACGGCGCGGCGCCATCCGGGCGCCTACGCCGAGGTGCACCAATGGCTGAGCCAGCTGCGCCGCGATGCCGGTCCGGCCGGCGCCTCGCACGACACCAGCGCCTGGCTGCAACTGGCGCGCGACAGCACGGCCTTCGCCGCCGCCGACACTCCTTTTGAACAAGTCACTGCGCTGTGGAACAAGGGTCTGCTGGGTGGCGATTGATGCGCCACAAGGCCGGTGTTGTTCGATTGCCTTTTTGATCTGATTTCGCCGATTGTGTGTGGTCCCGCACGGAGCGGTTTCGCTCATGGGGATTTAATTGGCATGTCAACCACACAAAAGGGACACACATCATGAACAAACTACTCCTCCTTGCGCTTGCTGGCGCCACCAGTGTCAGCTTCATGGCCAACCCGGCGATGGCGCAGACCCGCGACACGGCCGCCTACAAACAGGCGACCAGTAAGTCCAGCGACGACTACAAGATGGCCAAGGCCAAATGCGGCGAGCAAAGCGGCAATGCCAAGGACTTGTGTGTGCAGGAAGCCAAGGCCGTGCGGGCGCGCGCCGATGCCGACGCCGTGGCGCAGTACAAGAACGACCGGAAGGAAGTGCAAAAATCCCGCATCGACGTGGCCGACGCCGACTATGACGTGGCCAAGGCCAAATGCGCCGAGCTGAGCGGCGAGAGCAAAGGCAACTGCCAGCGCGAGGCCAAGGTGAGCCACACGGCCGCCGTCAACGATGCCAAGGCCGGCCAGCGCGCCGCCAACACCGCCCAGGCCAACGCCGATTGCGACCGTCTGAGCGGCAGCGACAAGGCGGCTTGCGTGGCGCGCGGCAAGAGCGTTTCGGCCGGCGAGGCTGTGGCCGACACCGTCATCACCACCAAGGTCAAGGCCGACCTGGTCAAGGAACCGGACCTGAAGGCGATGGACGTGCACGTCGAGACCGTCAATGGCGTGGTGATGCTGAGCGGATTCGTGCCGTCGCAGGCGGAGGCCGACAAGGCAGTGCAACTGGCGCGCGGCGTCAAGGGCGTGACCGAGGTGCAGAACGGCTTGCAGATCAAGAAGTAAGCGGAGGATAGGGCGGCGACCGGCTCAGGCGCCGCTCGGTTGAGAAAACCCACAGGCGAAAATCCAGGGTCGGACCCGGCGGGTCCGACCCTGGCTTTTTGCCTGTGGGTGGTTTGTTGGCCGGCGTCCCTTTCAGGCCATCGCCAGCAGCGCGACGCAGGCCGCCACGCCGGCGCTCCACACCAGCGTGCGCAAGGTGCCCAGATTGGCCAGGTAGCAGGCGACGTAGGCGATGCGGATGGCGATGAAGCCCAAGGCCAGCAGGTCGACACGGCCCTGTTCGGCATGCGCCTGCTGCGCCAGGATGACGGCGGCGATGAACAAGGGCAGCGCTTCGAAGCCGTTGGTCTGTGCCGCGATGGCGCGCTGCTGCCAACCGCTCAGGCCGGCTGCCCAGGCGCGCGGCTGAAGGTTGTCGTATTGGCCGCCGCCGCGCGGCAGCCGGCTTGAGGCCAGCTTGGGCAGGCCGGCGCTGGCCAGGGGCAGTGTGCAGGCGGCCAGGACGCACCAGTTAGCAATAGTCATGTAGTCTCCTTGTCTGTGGTGGGGGTGGGGCGGCTCACTTCAGATACGTGGCCAGCCAGCCGTGCACTTCGCTGTAGAAGTAGCGGCTGTTCTCGCCCTTCAAAATCCAGTGGTTTTCGTCGGGGAACACCAGCAGCTTGCTCGGCACGTTCAAGCGTTGCTGGGTGGCGAAGTTCATCAGCGCGTTGTTGGCCGGCACGCGGTAGTCCAGCTCGCCGACCGAGATCAGGATGGGCGTGAGGAAGCCGGTGCCCTTGGCGTGGTTACCCGCCTGCATCACCGGACTCTGCTCGCGCCACACCGGCAGATCGGCCCAGACCGGGCCGCCGCTGTTGACCTCGCGGCCGACGATGCTGTCGCTGGTGCCCCACTGCATCACCAAGTCCATTTCGCCGGCATGCGAGACGAAGGCCTTGTAGCGCGTGGTGGTGGCTTGCAACCAGTTGGCCAGGTGGCCGCCGTAGCTGGCGCCGCCGGCGGCCAGCTTGCTGCCGTCGATGAAGTTGTATTTCTTGACGGCCTCGTCGACGGCTTGGTCGATGTGCTCGCCCGGTCCCTTCAGCGGGTCGAACTGGATGGCGCGGGCGAACTCCTCGCCGTAGCCGGTGGACCCCTTGTAGTCGGTCAGCAGCACCACGTAGCCGGGCTGGGCCAGCAGGTGATAGTTCCAGCGCAGCACGAACTGGTCGCGCCACATGTTGGCGGCGCCGCCGTGCATGACGGCGAACAGCGGATACTTTTTGCTCGGGTCGAAGTTGGCCGGCTTGACCAGCATGTTGTGGATCTGCCGGCCGTCGGCCGCCTTGAACCAGAAGTGCTCGGGCGGCAGCCAGTCGATGGCGGCGGCCTGCTCGGTGTTGAAGGCGGTCAGGCGCTTCGGCGCGCCGTTGAAGGCGTACACCTCGGGCGGATTGACCGAGGACTCCCACACGCCGACCAAGGCCTTGCCGCCGGCGTTGAGCGAGTTGATGGTGCCGTTCGGCGCCGAGGCTTCGGCGCGCAGGTCGCTACCGTTGTAGGCGATCGAATGCAGTTGCTCCAGGCCGGCGTGTTCGTAGCTGAAGTAGACCCGCTTGCCACCTTCGGGCAGGGCGTAGCGCGAGATCGAACGGTCCAGCTTGGCCGTCAGGATCTGCGGCTGCGGCGAGCGGATCGGCCAGGCGAAGGCGGCCAGGCGTTCCAGGTCGTAGACCTTGCCGGCCTCCTCGGCCTGGGTCAGGCAGAACAGGGTGGCGCCGTCCGGCGAGAATTTCAGCTCGTTGTAGCTGTGCTCGTCGGCGGTCAGCTTCCAGGCTTCGCCGCCGTTGGGCGAGACCGCGAAGATCTGCGTGGTGGCCGAGGCGCGCGCCTGCTGGTCGCGGTTGGTCGAGGCGGCGAACACCACGCTCTTGCCGTCCGGCGCCCAGATCGCGTTGAGCGACTGGCCCTCGTCGCCCTGGCCGCCGCCGAATCCCGGCATGGCCGCCAGCTTGCTGCCGGCCAGCAGGCTGCGCGCCGTCGCGCCGGCCTGGGCGTCCATGACGAACAGGCGCACCTGCTTGTCGTCGAGCCACTTGTCGAAGAAGCGCGGCGGGAAGGTTTCGTAGGCGCGCGCGCTGTACTTGCGGTCCTTGCGTTCCTTGAAGGTCTTTTTGACCTCGTCCTCGTTGGCGTTGCCGGGGAAGATGTCGCTGACGAACAGCAACTGCTTGCCGTCCGGACTCCACTTCGGCTGGCGCGCGCCCAAGGTCAGCGTGGTCAGGCGCTGCGCCTCGCCGCCGGCGGCGACGTCGATGCGGTACAACTGGCCGGCCTCGTCGCCGTCGCGCTTGGCGACGAAGACCAGTTGGCGGCTGTCGGGCGACCAGGCGGCGGCGCTTTCGCCGCCCTTGGAGAAGGTCAGGCGGCGCGGCGCGCTGTCGTCGAGCAGCGACTTGATCCACAGGTCGGACCACTGTTCCTTGCTGTCGTAGCTGGTGTCGGTGACCGAGAACACGGCCCATTTGCCGTCCGGGCTGGGCACCGGCGCGCCGACCCGCTTCATCAGCCAGACGTCCTCGTGGGTGATGGCGTGCCGGGCAACGGCGGCGCTGGCGCTGGCGGCGGCCGGCGCGGCGGCGTGGGCGGCGCCGGCGCCGAGGGCGGCGGCCAGCAGCAGGCTGAGAGGGAGGCGGTGGAGCTGGGTCATCGAGCTATCCTGGTGGGCGGTGTTGGAAGCGGCGATATTGGCCAAAACCTCTCTTTCTGTCAATCAAGATTACATTTGCCCCGGCCGGGCCTATTGGTCCCATTTCCTCAGCAGGCGCTCCAGCTCGCCGCGCCGCTCCAGCACTTGCAGCGCATGGCGCAGCCGGCCGACCTGGCCGGGATCGACATGCTTGCCCACCGCCAGATACAGCGGCGCGGTGGCCATCACCACGGGCAGGATCCTGACCTTGCCGACGGCGTCGTTGCGCTTGAGGAAGGCGTGCAGGCCCGGGCTGCGGTGCAGGAACAGGCGGCCGCGGCCGGCGATCAGCTTGTGCAGATTCATCGGCGGGCTGGTCGAACTGGCGTCGATTTGCAGGCCGCCCAGTTGCTCCAGCACGGTGGTGGTGGCGAAGCCCCGGTTGGCCAGCACCACGCCGTTGCCGCCCAGGCGACGCACGTCGTCCCAGTCGTCGACGACGATGTCGTCGTCGATGCGCGCCAGCAGGTGGTAGTTGATGATGAACAGGGCCGGTTCGAGGAAGAGGAATTTGCCGCTGCGCTCGCTGGTGCGCTGCACCCCGCAGGCGGCGTCCTGGCCGCCGCTGGCCAGTTCGCTGTAGATGCGCACCAGCGGCATCCAACGTTGGTCGCCGACGAAGGCCAGGCCCGGCTCGATCTTTTCGATGGCGCGGAAGATGTCGATGCACAGGCCGGCGATGCCGTCGCCGCGTTCGGCGTTGATGAACTTCGGCTCGGTGCCCTCCTGGGCGGCGACGCGCAGCGGCGCGGCCGCCTGCGCCGCCACCGGCCCGAGCAGGGCGGCGGCACACAGCAAGCAGTGCCAGCCGAGCGACAGCGGGGGCGCGAAATGCATGGCAGTCTCCGGGCCGGAAATCGACCGACCGATCTATTGGAGCATAGATCATCTTTACTTGAAACAACAACATGAGTGCTTGCCATGGCAGGCCGTCACGCGTGCCGCAAGCGAATTTTCCACGGCGAGATGAAAATTGCTAATATAAAAGATAAGTTTTTGCAACAAAAAGCTGTCGAAAATATATTCTTTTTCGGATAGCTTTGTTTTCGATTAAGCAATGATATATTGACAAGCACGTACTGATGAGCTCGGCGGAATTTTTTCTCGCTAGCAATAAGACAAGGTACTTCACGGTAGATTCACCCATCAACAATTCTTAAAAGAAAGAGGTGTGCTTCATGGTCATTCAGTTTAACTCGTTCAAACTCGCCAGCCTGACCCTTGCCCTGATCGCCGCCGGCGCCGCCCAGGCCAACAGCGGCGACTACGTGACTCCGCTGACCGGCAACACGTCGTCGCCGTCGAACTGGCACTTCCTGCCGGGCCAGAGCTTCAACGGGGTTGCCGGCGCGCTCGACGGCGTGGCGCGTTTGACCTTCACCAAGCCGGGCGGTGTGTACGCCTGCTCCGGCTCGCTGCTGGCCGGCGGCGCCTATGTGTTGACCGCCGCCCACTGCGCCGACAGCTTCTCGTCGATGAAGGTCGATTTCGGCTGGGCCAACGGCAGCGCCCAGGTCAGCCGCAGCGTGGCCGTCAAGGACGCCATCATCAATCCACACTGGAACGGCGATCTCGACACCGGCGCCGATATGGCCCTGCTGCGCCTGAGCGCGCCGGTGACCGGCATCAACGGTTACCACCTGAGCACCACCAACGACATCGGCAAGGACTACCTGATGGCCGGCTACGGCACCACCAGCGTGGGCGGCTCGAACGGCGCGACCAACTGGAACGACCGCAACTTCGGCCACTACGGTTACAACACTTTCGACGTCGACAGCCAGACCTTCAACAAGGCCAGCGAGCAATTCGTCGGCACCTACGACGCCAACTACTACGCGCCGGGTGTGACCTATATGAGCGACTTCGACAGCGGCGCCAATGCCAACAACACGCTGGGCCGCATGGCCGACCTGACCGGCAACAAGTGGAGCAGCAGCAACGGTTTGGGCAGCAACGAGGCCTTGATCGCCGGCGGCGATTCGGGCGGCGGCGACTTCGTCTGGAACGGCAAGGAATGGCTGCTGTCGGCGGTGCACTCCTGGGGTTGGCAGGGCGGCGCCTGCAGCCTGTTCAACCTGAACGGTTGCGACGTCGGTGCCAACAACGCCTCCAGCTTTGGCGATCTGTCCGGTTCCACCGCGACCTACTCGCACATCGCCTGGATCAACCAGGTGACGGCCGTGCCTGAGCCGGAAACCTACGCGATGATGTTGTCGGGCATCGCCCTGCTGGGCGCGCTGGCACGCCGCCGCAAACAGCAGGCCTAAGCCGCTACCCAAGCAATCCTGCACGGGGCCCCGGCGTTGACGCGCCGGGGCCCCGTGTCGTTTGGCGCGGCTGCGTGCGCGGCGCGCGGCGCGCCGTGCGCCGCGCCGTGAGGGACTATTTGTCGGCCTTGCGGCGCAGCGGCAGCGGCGTCACCGGGGCCAGCACGAAGGCGCAGCTCATCAGCGTGTCGCGGCCCGGCGCGCGCGGCCGGCTCATCAGTTCGCACAGCCGTTCCAACAGCACGTTGGCCTCGGCCAATTCCTCGACCGACAACCAGGCTTTGTTGCGCGCAGCCCACAGTTGCCGCTGCGCGCCTTCGACCACCACGTCCGGCATGTCGAGCGCCTGCTCGAAATCCTGGCAGGCCACCTGCAGCAGGCCGCGGGCGAACTTGTGCAGCGCCTCGGTGTTGCCGTCCGGTCCGGTCTGATAGGCCAGGCGCAGCGGCGCGGTGTGGTCGCCCGGCAAGCGGTAACGGCGCTCCTCGCCGCGCTCGCCGTCGAACTCCTGGATCAAACCCGCCTTGCACAGGATGCGCAAGTGATAATATAGCCCGTCGGCGTGGCGCCCCAGTTGCGCCGCGAGCGCGGCGGCGCTGGCCTGGCCGCCCATCGCGACCAAGGTGTCGACCAATTCCTGGCGCGCCGGCGAGGCGAGGATCTTGATGCGTTCGGGATCGCTGATGGCGCGGAAATTGATGGCGGGACGGGGCGAACGTGGCATGGCAGGATCCGTGTTGTTGAAATTGTCGCCTATTATTTCAACAAAAACCGATTCGCGCAAGCCCGCTGGCGTATCGTGTGCGCTCAGCGCAACGGGTCGCGCGGCAACTGCGCCATGAGCTCCTGGTAGCGGCCGTTCGCCTTGAAGCGTTTCAGCCCCAGGTCGAACAGCGCCAGGTGGCGGGCGTGCTCCGCCGGCTTGCGCGAAAACATCAAACGGTAGTGCCATTGCAGATAGCTGGGCGTGTGGGCGATCAGTTCACGCTCCGCGCTGCTGAAGCGTTGCTGCAATAGATGGTTGCCGACGGTGCGGGACAGATCGACGGCGTCGAAGCGGCCGATCAGCAGCTTGTGTAGATTGCTCAGCTCGTCGCCGCTGGCCTGGAAGCGCAGCTCGCCGCGCAGTTCGGCCTGCGCCAGTGGCTCGGCCTTGGCCGAGCCCAGCGGCAGGCCGATGGTCAGGCCGCGCAACGCCGCCAGCTTGTCGGTCTTGCCGTCCCAGTTCAGCGGCTTGTCTTTGCGGAAAAACAGCACCAGCTCGTCGCTGAACAGCGTCTCGGAAAAGTCGCAGACCGCCTCGCGCTCGGGCGTGCGGCCCCATAGCGCCGAGGCGTGCGACTGGCCGCTGCGCACTTGGGCGTAGGCGCGTTGCCAGGGACGGAATTCGAAGTCGACGACGATGCCGGCGGCGGCGAAGATCTCTTCGATCAACTGCGCCACCACGCCGCAGTGCGGCAGGGCGGCGCCCAGCATCGGCGCCCATTCGCCGAGCACGATGCGGATGCGCTCCGGTGCACTTTGCTGGCCCCACAGCGCGCCGCAGGGCAGGGATAGCAACAGCGTCAAGGCACTCCGCTTGCGCATATTCGATCTCCAACGTGGGTCTTTGCCGCAACACAAGACATGCTTCAATTTTACTTCACCTGGAAAACGAACTAGCATGAAGCATCCCTGACACCACGCAATAGGAGCCGTTCCGTGCGCATCGCCGCCTCAGCCTCCAGTCGTCCGACGCCCAAGGCGCCGATGAGTGGCCGAGCCGCCTGAATATTCGCGCCAACCAGAATCAGCTCGGTTTCACCCTCGACGGCGTGCCGTTGGGCGACATGAGCTACCGCCCCAACAACGGCCAGCACATCCGCCGGGCGATCGCGGCGGAAAACCTGGGCCGCGTCGTCGTCTCGCAGGGGGCCGGCGCGCTGGCCACCGCCTCGACCAGCAAGCTCGGCGGCAGCGTGCAGTTCTATTCGCTGGCGCCGTCCGACACGGCCGGTGTCAGTGTCGGCCAGAGCGTCGGCAGCGGCCGCGCCCGGCGCAGCCTCGCCCGGCTCGACAGCGGCCTGTCCGACGACGGTGCCAAGGCCTACCTCAGCGCGACGCGCCACCTTGCTGTCGGGTGCGCCTCGCCACGTGTTCCTCTCGCTCAACGGCAAGCTGTGGGGCGGCGTCGGGAATAAAAAACCGCCGGGCGTTGCCGGCCGGCGGTTTTTTGGGAAGAGGGAAGCTTACTGCGGGGAAGCTTACTTCGGTGCGCTCAGGCATTCTTTCATGAAGGCCTTGCGCTCGTCGCCTTTTTTGCCGGCGGCATCGACGTTGCACGTTTTCATTTTGCTTTGCTGGGTGACCGGCGCCGAGGCGGCGGCCGGCTTGGCGGTCAGACACTCCTTCATGAAGGCCTTGCGTTCGTCGCCTTTTTTACCGGCGGCGTCGGCGTTGCAGGTGGCCATCTTGGATTGCTGCGCGGTTTTCGGCGCCGAGGCGGCTTCCGGCGCGGCGGCGAAGGCGGCGCTGGCGAAGCAGGCGAGGGCACATGCGGCGAAGAGTTTTTTCATGGTCTATCCGTGTAGTTTGTCATGGTAGGTATGGATTGCCTGTGCGGCGAGAAACTATACTATAGCCGCTTGCCGCACAGAAGACATTTGCGCGGCCGTTCAGCCGAACAGCTTGCCCTTCAGGAAATCCAGCCCTTGGTCCAGCGCGCCGCCCTCGGGGATTTGGCCGTTCGGCGTCAGGCTGTCGATGATTTGCGGCAGCAGCTGCGCCAGGCCGGTGGCGGCGTGTTCCGGTTCCAGGCCGGCCTGCTGGGCGATTTGCGCGATCTGTTCGCCGCCGAGCGCGTCGGCGATCTGGTTGCCCGACACCGTGTGGTTGTCACCGGTGCCGATCCACGAGGCGACTTGGTCGCCCAGGCCGCTGGCCTGCAGCTTTTGCACCATGCCGGACAGGCCGCCGGCGTTGTTCAGCAAGGCCATCACGCCGTTCAACAGTTCGCCTTGCGGCACCGGGTCCTGCTGTTGCGCGCCCAGCGATCCCAAAACCTGGCCAGCCAATTGATCGAGTAGTCCCATGATGTTCTCCAGAGTGAGTGGGTGGATGGTTGCCGCAGCGGGCATGCTTGCCAATGTGATACTAACTCAATTCGTCGCGCGGCAAGCCTTCGCGCGGGCTAAACGCGCGGTGGATTTTTTCATGTGGATGGGAAATTTCGCTGAATGCGATGTGGCGTGGAGCCGCCGTTCATCTGGCACGCGCACGACTAGCGCTGCTTCGGTCCCGCTACCATAACGTCGAGTGCGATGTTGCCAAACACCATCATGAGACTATAAACCCCGCTCCGTTTGGTGTATTGTGGTGTCTACCATCCATAGATTTTTTGGGGGGTAGCATGCCGTTTCACCGTGCACCACGGTTGCGAGCGCCAGCGGGAAAATGGCCGCTCTTTGCCATCATGTGTGCCATCGCTTGCGCTGGCGCGCTGAACGGCGCGGTGCGCGCACAAGAAGTGACGCCGCGGGAAGTGCAAGTCGGCATGGGGCTGCCCAAGCCCCCCTACATCATGGAATCGGGCACTGCGGGCCTGGATTACGACATCGCGAAGCAGGCCCTGGCGGCCGGCGGATACAAGATGGTTGCCCAGATGCTGCCGCAGACGCGCGCCCTGGCGATGCTGCGCGCCGGCCAGCTCGACGGCATGCTGTCGACGACTGAAGGGATCGGTGGCCAAGATTACTTTACTGACACTTACATCGTTTACCAAAACGTCGCGACCACGCTCACCAGCCGTCATCTGAAACTCCGCCAGGTGGAGGATTTGGCCGGCTATTCGGTGGCGGCATTCCAGAACGCCAGCATGCTGCTGGGCGAGCGTTTCACCTTGGTCATGAGCGGCCATTCGGACTATAGGGAATTGCCATCCCAGATCACACAAAACAAGCTGCTCTTTACGGGACGGGTCGATGTGGTGGTGGGCGATCGCTTGATTTTCCACTACTTCATCGACAAGCTTGAACGGCAGATCAATGCCACGCAAGCGGTGACCTATCACAGGATTTTTCCGGAAATCCCGCGCAAGGCGGTGTTTCGCGAGGCGCGCGTGCGCGACGCCTTCAATGCCGGTCTGAAAACCATTCGTTCCAACGGCACTTATGATGCAATCGTAAAGCAATACCTTGGCGTTGCGCGGCCCTGACCTGCTGCTGCGAGATTGCCAACACTGGCGCTGCTTGCCGGCACGGCGACGTCGATGCATGGTGAGTGGCCATCAACTATTCCCCATTGACTGTCCAAGGGGTTCATACCAAATGCCATATTTATCGCCTTGCCACTTGAGCAGGCAAAACAGGTAGGCGTTGGAGAGCATGATCAAGCCGCCAGCGAGTGCCGCCTGGTTAAAGTAACCCAGCATGCAAAAAATATAGCCTGCCGCATGCGACAGGATTTCTATTCTTTTGGCTGAATTTCTCGTGAGGCGAAAACTGAGAAAATTGTACGCAAACCAGACCTTTAACCACGGTGATAGTTTTTGCCAGTTGTCCGACCGCTTGTCTATCATGAATGTCTCCTGCTTTAAGGTTAAAACATCGACTTCAAAAACCGCGGCGAGGCATCTGAGTGATTCCACGCTGGCGCTCTGGCCGCTTTCTATCCTTTGAATAGTCCGTACGTTCAAGCCGGACATCTGGGCCAACTGTTCTTGAGATAGATGGCGACTTATGCGTAGTTGTTTAAGGATCATTTTCTGCCTTCCGGGGGGAGCAATGAGTATTCGTCGATTTTGCCACTGTCGGTGACGAATTTCACCCGACAATGACCCGACAGTGCCACCGTTGGGCACATTGCGGTAGGGGAGGCAGGACGACAGGCAGGTTGGGGCGAAACCGCGGGGCGCGGAGAAAAATATTCTCCACTCGGGGGAATATTCTGCATATGGGGACGCAAAAAAGGCTTACGCGCCGAAGCGGGTAAGCCTGATCTGGTACTGCTGTATTCGTGGTAGGCCGTGCGGGATTCGAACCTGCGACCAACGGATTAAAAGTCCGCTGCTCTACCAGCTGAGCTAACGACCCGAAAGAGGCCGTATTATATACAGCCCCTTGTCGATCGCCAAGGCTTTTCTTCGCCCGTGTTTTCTCAATTCAATGCCGCCGTCACCTTCAACACTTCTTCGGCGCTGGTGACGCCTTCGATGATCTTCATCGCGCCGGCGATGCGCAGCGGCTTCATGCCGTCGGCCACGCTTTGCCGGCGCAGCGCGTGGATGTCGGTCTCTTCCTGGATCAACTTGCTGAACGCTTCGCTCACCGTCAGCAGCTCGTAGATGCCGGTGCGGCCGCGATAGCCGGTCTGGCGGCACTCGGGGCAGCCGACCGGGCGGTAGACGGCGGCCGGCTTGGGCAGTTGCCAGGCGCCGCCGATGCCTTGCCAGATGTCGTCGGCGATGCTGCCGTCGGCCCTCTTGCAGTCCGGGCACAGGGTGCGCACCAGGCGCTGCGCCATGATGCCGATCAAGGTCGCCTCCAGCAGGTAGTAGGGCACGCCCAGTTCGAGCAGGCGCATCACCGCCGACGGCGCGTCGTTGGTGTGCAAGGTCGACAGCACCAGGTGGCCGGTCAGCGCCGCCTGGATCGCCATCTCGGCGGTGGCCAGGTCGCGGATCTCGCCGACCATGATGATGTCCGGGTCTTGCCGCATCAATGCCCGCACGCCGTCGGCGAAGGACAGGTCGATGCCGGGCTGCACCTGCATCTGGTTGAAGGCGGCCTCGACCATTTCGATCGGGTCCTCCACCGTGCAGACGTTGACCTCCGAGGTGGCCAGCGCCTTCAGCGTGGTGTACAGGGTGGTGGTCTTGCCCGAGCCGGTCGGTCCGGTGACCAGGATGATGCCGTGGGCGCGCTTGGTCAGCGCGTCCCAGCGCGCCGCGTCGTCGGGCGGGAAGCCCAGCTCGGGCAGGGTCTTGACCACCACCTCGGGGTCGAAGATGCGCATCACCAGCTTCTCGCCGAAGGCGGTCGGCAGGGTCGACAGGCGCAGCTCGATCTCCTGGCCGCCGGCGGTGCGGGTCTTGATGCGGCCATCCTGCGGCCGCCGCTTCTCGATCACGTCCATGCGGCCGAGCAGCTTGATGCGCGCCGTCATGGCGATCATCACCACCGCCGGCACCTGATAGACGTGGTGCAGCATGCCGTCGATGCGGAAGCGGATGGTGCCCAGGTCGCGCTTGGGTTCGAGGTGGATGTCGGAGGCGCGCTGCTCGAAGGCGTATTGCCACAACCAGTCGACGATGTTGATGACGTGCTGGTCGTTGGCGTCGACCTGGCGGTTGTTCTTGCCCAGCTCGACGAGTTGCTCGAAGTTGTTGCGCAGCGCCAGGTCCTGGCCGTTGCTCTTGTTGGCTTTCTTGATCGACTTGGCCAGGCTGAAGAACTGCGAGATGTACTGGGCGATGTCGAGCGGGTTGGCGATGACGCGGCGGACGGCGCGCCGCGCCACCTTGGCGATCTCGGCCTCCCACTCGTGGGCGAAGGGATCGGCGGTGGCCACCACCAGGGTGTCGTGGCTCAGCTCGACGGGCAGGATGTTGAAGCGCGCCGCGTAGTCGGCCGACATGACGTCGGCCACCTTGGTGAAGTCGATCTTCAGCGGGTCGATGTGGATGAAGGGCAGCTCGGCGTGGCGGGCCAGCCAGGCGCTGAGGGTGTCGAGGGTCAGCTGCTTGTGCGGCGCCTGGGCCGACAGCAGCTTGCAGTGGGCCACCGCGCACAGCGGATGCATGCTGCCGATGGTGTTCTTCAGGATGCCCTGGGCCTGGGCGAAGTTGGCCTTGACGTTGGCCTTCTCGACCAGGCCGTCGGCCAGCAGCCAGCTGAAGATCAGTTGCAGATCGAGCACTTTGGGCGCGGACATGGCGGACGGCACCTTCCCTGTGGAGCGGCGCGGCCTTGCGGCCGGCGCCGGCGACGAGCTTGCCTACTTCCCTGCGGACAGGGTCTTCAGGCCTTTGACCCAGGACTTGGCCGGCAGCTTGGTGGCGGCGACGATCTGCGCGGCGCGCGCATCGAGGGCGGCGAAGTCGAGCGCGCCACGGCGGGTCTTGAAGGCGATCGCTACTACGTTACCATCATGCACCTCCGGCAGGCAAATCACTTGCTCAAAGGCGAACTTCATCGCCTTGAGGTTCTTCGCGTAGCTGGGGTGGTCGCCGAACAGGTTGACGGTCATGATGCCGTCCTCGCCCAGGCAGGCGGCGCAGGCCTGGTAGAACTCGGCGCTGTCGAGCACCGGGCCGCGCGCGGTGGCGTCGTACAGGTCGACTTGCAGCACGTCCAGCGTGCCGTGGTTGGCGGCGTCGTTGACGTAGTCGTTGGCGTCCATCTCCAGCACTTGCAGGCGCTCGTCGTTGTCGGGCAGCTTGAACATCGAGGCGCAGATGGCGATCACCGAGGGGTTCAGTTCGATCGCCGTCACTTTCGCTTCTGGAAACTGTTTGTAACAATATTTGGTCAGCGTGGCCGTGCCCAGGCCCAGTTGGGCGACATGGCGCGGCTGTTCCAGCCACAACATCCAGCCCATCATCTGTTGCGCGTATTCCAGCTCCGGCCAATCGGACTTGCGGATGCGCATCGCACCCTGCACCCATTCCGTGCCGAAGTGCAGATAGCGCACGCCATCCTGTTCCGACAGCGTCACCGGCGCGTACTTGGGCTTGCGCGCGGGGCGGGAGGATTCTTGTTGTTCGATGGATTTTCGTTTGATCAGCATGGCGGGCGGGGGAAGGGGGGACGGTGAACCGTCTATTATATCTGGCCGGAAACGCCGGCTGGAAACCTTGGCCGAAACGCCGGCCGAAAACGCCGGCCGTAAACGACACTGCCGGTCGCGCGGACCGGCAGTGCCTGGCGAGACCGGGGGCGAGCTTAGCGCTGGGCTGGCTCCACCGAGACGCGCAGCTTGACGCGTTCGCCCGGATCGTAGGACATGATGCTGGTGTAGTTGCGGCCGCGGTAGTCGTAGGTCACCTCGTAGCCGCTGGTGCGCGACTCCCAATGGTCGACCGTGCGGCATTGCTTGACCGCCTGCTCGGTGGTGCCACCGCCCTGGTATTGGTTGGAGTTGTCGATGCGGTCGCCGGCGACGGCGCCGGCGATGGCGCCGGCGGCGGTGGCCACGGTGCGGCCGGTGCCGCCGCCGACCTGGTTACCGATCAGCGCGCCGGCGATACCGCCGATGATGGAGCCGCCGGCGCTGCGTTGCTGCTGCGGCTGCTGCACCTGGACGTATTCGGTGCGGCATTCCTGGCGCGGACGGTTGATCTGCTCCACTTGCGGCGACACGCGGACGACGCGGCCGAATTCCTCGAAGTCGGCCGCCTGGCTCAGCGGCAGGGCGCCGAGACACAGCGCGGAAACGATCAATTTGGCTTGCAGGTTCATGTTGTACCTCGTGTAGTTTGTTGGTCTGATCTGTGAATCTGATGTATGCACAGGTCTATGGTAATCCCGGCTCAGGAATCAGTGTGTTTCCCGTAGCAACAAATTGTAACAGGGCGGGCAGGGCGGCGGTGGGGAGTGAAAAATGGCCGAAATCGGCGGAAATCGCGATATATATGTTCCGATTCTTACAAATCTTGCGTTAGGCATCACATTCGTGTTGATTCAGGAGGAACAACACGTTACCCTAATATGCGTATGGGATTTGATTGTCACAGAGAAACGTGAACCATCCACCGCAAGCGCATTGGCCCGCTTGCCGTGTCAAGTGTATAGGTACTCACTTATAGGCGAAAAAGAACACACCGTACATAACAGGTCGATTTGAGGGAAAAATGAGTTTGTTAATGACCGTGCCGCCCAACCTTGTCCAGTCCATCCGCGCTTTTCGAGTGACCGAATTGCAAGACGAGGCAGTCCGTCTCGGGCAGCACTTTTTATATGCACACTGCCTGGCGGGTGTAACGAAACAACAAGTACTCGGCATCATTGCAGAATCGTTCCAGTTTCCTAAAGGGGGGGGCAAGAATTTCGATGGCCTGCGCGACACCCTGACCGAGACCATGTTCAAGGCGGGTGTGCAAACCGGCTTCCTGGTGGTGCTGGAGCAATTGCCCAACACCCAGAAATTCGACAAGGAAGCGCGCGAAACCCTGCTCGACGTGTTCCGCGACGCCGCCGACTACTGGGCCGAAAAGAAGGTGCCGTTCCGCGTCTTCTACTCCTTCGAGTAGCCCCGCGCGGCCCGCCCACCCGCCCCGCGCAGCGCGCCGGACGGGGCGGGCGGCGCCCGCCGCCGGCTCTGCTGCGCCGCAGCAAAAATTGCGGCTTTCTTGGTTCGCCTCGCGGTAGCGGGTACAATGCGGCCTATGAAAAACATCGTCATCCTCATTTCCGGTCGCGGCAGCAACATGGAAGCGGTCATCCGCGCGGCCCAGGCCGAGCAGTGGCCGGCCCGTATCGCCGCCGTGATCAGCAACCGCAGCGACGCCGCCGGACTGGCGTTCGCGGCCGAGCACGGAATTGCGACGGCAGTCGTTGCCAATAAAGACTATGCGACCCGGGCCGAGTTCGACGCCGCCCTGCAAACCGCGATCGACGGCCACGCGCCCGATCTGGTGGTGCTGGCCGGCTTCATGCGGATCCTCACGCCGCAATTCGTCGCGCACTACGCCGGCCGCATGCTCAATATCCATCCCTCGCTGCTGCCCCTGTTCCCGGGGCTGGCCACACATGCCCAGGCGCTTGCCGCGGGCGTGGCCGAACATGGCGCGACGGTGCATTTCGTGACTGCCGAGCTCGATCACGGCCCCATGGTCGCCCAGGCCGCCGTGCCCGTGCTGGCCGACGACACGGTCGACAGCCTGTCGGCGCGGGTGCTGGTCCAAGAGCACACGCTGTATCCGCGCGCGGTGCGCTGGTTCATCGAAGGCCGCTTGACGATCGAGCAAGGCCAGGTCCATGTGGACCACACAACAAATCAATAACCAAGGAATTCCATGAGATTGCCACCAGCGATACTGGCCAATGCCGAAGAGGTATTGCGCGAGATCTTGCGCTTTTCGGCGCCCGCCGACACCACCCTGTCGCGCTACTTCAAAGACCATCCACGCCTGGGCGGCCGCGAACGCGGCGCCATCGCCGAGTGCGTCTACAACATCCTGCGCAACAAGACCTTCTTCACCGACTTCTCCGAAGCCGGCGGCGGCGCGACGATGCGCCGCCTGACCCTGCTCGGCATGGCCGACGCGGTCGGCATCGATTCGATGGGCGGCCTGAGCGAGGAAGAGATCGAGTGGCTGCAGCGCATCATCCAGATCGACCGCAAGCTGATGCACAAGTCGATGCGTTCGAACATGCCGAAATGGCTGTTCGACATGCTGGTCGAACAAATGGGCGAGGAAGAAACCCTGTTGCTGGCCGACTCGATGAACTCGCCGGCGCCGCTGGACCTGCGCGTCAACTCGATGAAGGCGACCCGCGACGAAGTCATGGCCACCCTGGCCGAGGCGCCGATCCGCTCGACGGCGACGCCGTACGCCCCGCTGGGCCTGCGCGTGCTGCAAAAGCCGGCGCTGCAAAACCTGCCGCTGTTCAAGAGCGGCGCCATCGAGGTGCAGGACGAGGGTAGCCAGATCCTGTCGCAGATCGTCGGCGCCAAGCGCGGCGAGATGGTGGTCGACTTCTGCGCCGGCGCCGGCGGCAAAACCCTGGCGCTGGGCGCGCTGATGCGCAACACCGGCCGCCTGTACGCCTTCGACGTGTCGGAGAAGCGTCTGGCCAAGCTGAAGCCGCGCATGGCCCGCAGCGGCCTGTCGAACGTGCATCCGGTGCAGATCGCCCACGAACGCGACGCCAAGATCAAGCGTCTGGCCGGCAAGATCGACCGCGTGCTGGTCGACGCGCCATGCTCCGGCCTGGGCACCCTGCGCCGCAATCCCGACGTCAAGTGGCGCCAGCAGCCGCAAGCCATCGTCGAGATGCAGGCCAAGCAGATCGGCATCCTGGACGGCGCCGCGCGCCTGTTGAAGGGCGGCGGCCGCCTGGTCTACGCCACCTGCAGTTTCCTGACGCAGGAAAACGAGGATGTCGCCACGCAGTTCCTGGCCAACCATCCCGACTTCGAGCTGGTGCCGATGAGCAAAGTGCTGGCCGAGCAGAAGATCGAGCTGGAGATGGGCGACTATCTGAAGCTGCTGCCGCACAAGCACCAGACCGACGGCTTCTTCGCCGCCGTGTTCGAACGCAAGCCGATGCCGAAGAAGGTTCTGCCGCCGAAAGCCGACGCGGCCGACGACGAGGCTGAGGACGAGTAAGCTGCGCGATAAGCCAGCGATAAGCCAGCGATAAGAGGGGCCGGGATTCCGCAACGAAGCCCGGCCTTTTTGTTTGTTCAAGGCGCGGGAAGGCCCACCAACCCCGGCGGCGAAGAGCCGGGGTCGGACCCCTCGGGGTCCGACCCCAGATTGTGCCCTTGGGTTTTGTCGGCGCCGCCAGCAAGTTTTCTCACCCCGCCATTCTGTGTCCGTCTGTAAAGCTTGAGCATACTCACGACGGTTTACGCTACCCTGTCACCCTTTCCTTGCACTATTGTTATCACGATGAATTCACTCCCCCTCGCCAATCTGCTGACCGACCTGCTCGGCGACCTCAACGATCCTAGTTTGCTGTGGCAACTCGGCGCCATCGCCTTCTGCGTGCTGCTGGGCTGGGGCCTGGGCCGCCGTCTGAGCCGGCGCGTGCGCGGCGGCGAGGCGCACCAGGGCGCGATACAGTTCGGCGTGGAAAGTTTCAGCCGCGTCATCGTGCCGCTGGTGATCGTCGTGCTGCTGGCCCTGAGCAAGCTCGTGCTGGCCAAATGGCACCACGTCAACCTGATGAAGGTGGCCATTCCCATCTTCGGCTCGCTGGTGGTGATCCGCTTCACCTTCTACCTGCTGCGCCGCGTCTTCGCCCGCCAGGGCCAGGTGGGCGCCAACATGCTGACCTTCGAAAAAGTGTTCCAGCTGATGGTCTGGCTCGCCGTCGTGCTCTACATCACCGGCCTGTGGGTCGACGTGTTCGCCTTCCTCGACGACACCGTTCTGCCGATGGGCAAGCACAAGGTCTCCATCGCTGCCATCCTGCAGGCCGCCGTCTCGGTGGTGGTGCTGCTGATGCTGGCGCTGTGGGCCGGCACCGCGCTGGACGAGCGCCTGATGAAGGTGCAGGGCATGAATTCCAATCTGCGCGTGGTGCTCGCGCGCATGGGGCGCGCCATCCTGATCGTGGTGGCCGTGCTGGCCAGCCTGTCGCTGGTGGGCATCGACCTGACGGTGTTGTCGGTGTTCGGCGGCGCGCTCGGCGTCGGCCTCGGCCTGGGTCTGCAAAAGATCGCCAGCAACTATATCTCCGGCTTCGTCATCCTGCTCGACCGCAGCCTGACCATCGGCGACATGATCACCGTCGACAAGTACAGCGGCAAGGTGACCCAGATCAACACGCGCTACACCGTGCTGCAGGGCCTGGACGGCGTCGAATCCATCGTGCCGAACGAGATGCTGGTGTCCGGCGCGGTGCAGAACTCCTCCTTGTCGAACAAGATGCTATGGATTTCCACCAACGTCTCGGTGGCCTACGACACCGACCTGGACTTCGCGTTGGAGTTGCTGGAAAAGGCCGCCGCCTCGGTCGAGCGGGTTTCCAGCACGCAGCCGCCGTCGGCCCAGCTGCTCAGCTTCGGCGCCGACGGCCTCGACCTGCGCGTCGGTTTCTGGATCAGCGACCCGGAGAACGGCCGTGGCGGCGTCACCTCGGATGTCAATCGGGCAATCTGGCGCGCCTTGAAAGACAATCAGATCTCGGTGCCCTTCCCGCAGCGGGAGATGCGCATCGTCGGCACTTTCCCGGCCCCCCGGGATGGAAGTTCTGCCTAAAAAATAATCAGTGTTCGCGGGAAAGGTTCCGCAAATCAAGGATGTTTCAGCGTACAATGACGTCCAAAAGCAAGAATATCGGACCTCTGGAGCAATGGAGCGACCGCATTGGGACACCCACTTTGGAGCAGTAATGACTTTTAGTTTAAACGCAGTATTGGAATTTTTGGCAAACGGCGTCACCGGATTGACCGCTTGGCAAGTGTTTTTCTATACCCTGATCGTTACCCACATCACCATCGCCAGCGTCACCATTTACCTGCACCGGCACCAGGCGCACCGTGCGCTGGAGCTGCACGCGATCCCCAGCCACTTCTTCCGTTTCTGGCTGTGGCTGACCACCGGCCAGGTGACCAAGGAATGGGCCGCCATCCACCGCAAGCACCACGCCAAATGCGACACCGAGGAAGATCCGCACAGCCCGGTCACCCGTGGCATCAAGAAAGTGTTCTGGGAAGGCGCCGAGCTGTACCGCGCTGAATCGAAGAACCTGGAAACCATGGAGAAGTATGGCCACGGCACGCCGACCGACTGGATCGAGCGCAATCTGTACACCAAGTACAGCTGGCTGGGCTTCCTGCTGCTGCTGGGGATCAACTTCGTCTTGTTCGGCGTGATCGGCGTGTCGGTCTGGGCCGTGCAGATGATGTGGATTCCCGTCACCGCCGCCGGCATCATCAACGGCATCGGCCACTACTGGGGCTATCGCAACTACGACTGCGCCGACGCCGCCACCAACATCATTCCCTTCGGCATCCTGATCGGCGGCGAAGAGTTGCACAACAACCACCACACCTTCGCCACCTCGGCCAAGCTGTCGTCGAAATGGTATGAGATCGACATCGGCTGGTTCTACATCCGCGTGCTCGAAACGTTGGGTCTGGCCAAGGTCAAGAAACGCCTGCCGGAGCCGAAGTTCGCCCACGGCAAGCTGGAGGCCGACTTCGACACCCTGCAGTCGGTGATCGCCAACCGCTACGACGTCATGGCCAAGTATGCCAAGTCGGTCAAGCACGCCTGGAAGGAAGAGCTGGCCCACCTGAAGGACAAGGCCCAGCTGGAGGCGCGCTTCCTCAAATCGTCGCGCAAATTGCTGCAGAGCGAGCCGGGCAAGCTGGCCGCGACGCAACAGCAGCAACTGAGCGAACTGTTCCAGCACAGCAAGGCGCTGGAGACCATGCACAATATGCGCGTTGAGCTGGGCGTGATCTGGGAGCGTTCCCACTTCACCCGCGACCAACTGCTGCACAAGCTGCAAGACTGGTGCAACCGCGCCGAAGGCTCGGGCATCAAGTCGCTGCAGGACTTTTCGCTGCGTCTGCGCAGCTACGCCTGATCGTCGGCCGGCTTCGGCCGGCATGGCGGGACAATGAAAGCGGCGCCGGATTCGGCGCCGTTTTTTTGTCCGCGCATTTCTTGCTTGTGGGGAAGGGACGGGCGCTTCTGTTAGACTCGTTGCAATATTCCAATCCAGCCATGCGCAAACAATGATGATCATCCGACACACCACGGAAGAAGACTGGGCCACACTCAAAGAGATCCGACTGGCCGCCTTGCTCGACGCGCCCACCGCATTCGGCGTGAGCCATGCCTCGGCGGCGGCGAACAGCGAGGCGCAATGGCGCGAGCGCGCCGCGACCGGCTACCGCGTGGCCTTTCTGCTGGCGTATATCGATGGGGTGGCGGTTGGCCTCGCCGGAGGCGGCGTCAGCCAGGCGGCGGAATTCAACCTGATCGCCATGTGGGTCAAGCCCGAGCACCGGGGCACGGCCGCCGCCGCCGGCCTCGTCGATGGCATCAAGGCGCACGCGCTCGCGCAGGGGCATAGGCGCGTGGTGTTGGGCGTGTCGCCCGACAATGCGAGAGCCGCCGCCTTTTACCGCAAGCTGGGCTTTGCGTTCTTGCCGGAGTGGGAGGCGCTCGACAGCCACCCACACATCCAAGTGCAAGAAATGGAATGGCTCGCCGACGCTTAATACTTGCCGCGTCTCCGCCATAGCGATGGGAATTTTTGGCCAGAAGCAGCTGGCGACCAGATGGTTGCCATACATGCAAGCGCCTGATAAAGTCTAAGCATTCCCGGGTCAAATGGAGTGCAAGTGAAGACTTATCATGGCAGCTGTTATTGCGGTGCGGTTCGTTTTGAAGCCGACATCGACCTGAGCCAAGGCACCATCCGCTGCAATTGCTCCATCTGCGCCAAGATAAGATTTTGGCCCGCTATTGTGACGCCGGCTTCGTTTCGTTTGCTGTCCGGTGAGGCTGAACTCACCAAATATCAATTTCTAACAAAGACAGACCCGCATCTGTTTTGTAGGCACTGCGGTGTTCGCTCCTTCGGGATTGGCCGGTCCCCTCGTTGGGGCGAGTTCTATGCGGTCAATGTAACTTGCCTCGACGATGTGACGCCGGAAGAACTCGTGAATGCTCCCATCACTTATCTTGACGGTAAAAACGATAACTGGGAAACGCCGCCAACTGAAGTGCGTCATCTTTAGTTGGTGTGGTGCATGGCACTTGTCGGCCAAAAGCCATTGACGCACCAGGACGGTTTTCAGCCAGGATGGTGAAAAAATTATCTTGACATGAGAACCGTACTGGGTGCTAAAGTATTCGGTACTTAGCTACCGTTAGCGCTATTGCGGAAATAAAGATATAGTAGACCAACAGGTGCAATGAAAATCGCCAACATAAAGCAGACAAGCATGGTAAATATTTTTACGAACATCATGAAAATAGCATTAACGAAAAAAGTATTGTTTCCAATGATGAATTCAATAATGCTTTCATAAACGAATCGCGAATAGGGGTACAGGAAAGTGCTAACGAACAACATCAAAATCGCTCCAATGGCAATGCTGCCATCCTTTTGCCGAAAACCTATAGCGATAAAAAATGCACTCATTAGAACCGCGAAGAACAATTGTCGGAAATAGTATTGCTTGGATAGACCACCGAAGGTTTTTGCTAGGATAGGATTCATATTCGCATACATTTGTAGTTAAAGCACTATGATACATCTGTTATTGAAAATTTCCAACGAGAAATTTTTGTGACTAATAATTTCGCATTGGTGGGCTAGTGTCGGACATCATACACCACGACATCCGTTCACAGCGGAGGGGACTAGGTGCGGATTTCTGCTATCGGCCAGAACCGGACGGTCGGAAGGGTGCCGCTGAAAATATGAATTGGAAAATGACGGTTATTGCGCACGATTCAGACGCTGAGTTTGCCCCTCCTTCGGATGAGGTAACTATTGCTGAAGCTGAAAAGCTACTCCGTATTGAATTCCCGTCAGACCTGAGAAGTTTCTTTTTGGAGGCTGGCGGCCTCGTTGCAGACTATGGCTGCGAGGTTATTTGGAAAATTTCTGACATCGTTAGCCGCAACAAAGAATTTCGTGACAGGGCTAGCTTTAGAGAGTTATATATGCCCTTTGACCATCTACTTTTCTTTGGATATGATGGTGGCGGGGACCAGTTCGCAGTGGCGATTCAAGGGGACGGCATTGTTCACAAACATGATGTGTATCGCTGGGAACACGAGACGGATGCACGCTCCTGGTTTGCCTCAGGTCTTTCTCAGTTCTTGGAAAAAAGGCTAGCGGCCGCCGACTGAAAACGGCCAGAAACAGCCACTCATAAATTGGAGCAGATATTGTCGCGACTCGAAATACCAGCCGATTTGCTTAAGAAGATTGGCCCAGAAATGAAAATGGATTGCCACTGGGTTGATGTTCGCCTCAAGGATGGCCAGGTCTTTAAGAATCTAGTTGTGCGCGGTGGTCGATTTATTACGGGATACGCAAGTGCATCGAACGGCGAAAGCGAGCTTTCATTCTCCGCAGCTGACATACTCAACATTAGGCGTCGTGCTTTTGTGGGGGCCTTGTGGCCGTTTTGGTAGACGCCGGATGCCGTTAGCGGCATAGGTTTATACACATCTTTTTTCGCCAATAAAATCAAACACTTACAAAGCACCAGCTGTTGCAGAAACAGCAATCCCGGAGTGCCTGCCCGATGGATTTCCCGTCAACGCACAACGACTTTGCTCAATTTTTAAGCAAAAACACTCAAAAAGTGCGGTTCTTGCGGGCCAGTGCGACGGTCAGAAAAAGATGTGTGTAAACCTATGCGTTAGCGGCCATAAGCCGCCGGTCATTTTTTAATGCTACTTCGGGTCTTTCAACGTTGATAAATGCTATTGGGCTGGCTGGGCGAATAATGAAGGTGAACCATGCAGGAGAGCATGGGGCTGTAAGCATTTATGCAGGTCAGATTTTTATGGCGCGGTTTACTGCGAAGTCGCTATTGCCTGAACTCTTGGCTTTCAAGGCCGATGAGGAGAAGCACAGGACAACTTTCTATAGAGAGCTCCAGCGTCGTGGTTTAAGGCGTTGTAAGAGCTACTGGCTGTGTGCGGCAGGCGGCTATGTTCTCGGCATTGCAACGGGTCTATTTGGCGCGCAGGCAATATCACTCACGACAGTGGCTGTCGAACGAACTGTGCTTCGCCATCTGCGTCACCAAACTGAGCTCCTGGCTGATGATGTTGAGGCCGTGTCCGCAATTTCTAGTATCCTAAACGATGAACAAGAACATCATGATGCGGCAGCGAATCACAACCAAACATCAGGCATATTCGGACGAATGCTGAGCACTGCAATCTCCGGTGCGACAGAGTCCGTGATATGGCTGGGAATGCGCCTTTAGGCGGACACGTCGCAATCGACCATCAGGAGGCGGCCGTTTTTTAACTAAAAAACAGGATATGCACGCTAAACACGAATTCGGTTGGGGACCAAAAGAGATGCCCCGACCTGACGAACACGACATGAAGCGTCTGACCGGGATGATCAAACGCGGCGAACTTTATCCAATACTAAATAACACGAAGTGGGCGGAACTTCGTTCTGAAATGCTGACGGCCCCTCGGGAGCAGGCACGAAGGTTCCGGGCTCGCAGCGTATTTGCAGCACCAGATTTTTACACTAATTGGGACGGCGAATTCTATTACCATATCCACCCCGTCGCTGACATAGAATGGCTGGAGCTGAAATCGACGTCACAGGAGTGGCTGCGGAAGACACTGCGCGGCCACAACATTCCATACTCAGTCGAAGATGGCGTCGTTAGGGTGTGGGGTTACACGCGTCCTGGCCCGCAACCTGAATGGCAGTGATCGGCCAGAAGCAGACTTCGTAGAGTCGGAAGCAGTCGGGCGTAAATTCTTTAGCTAAACCTCACATCTTTGCAAACTTTTTTCAAATGAATAGAAAACGCCGGTCACTTAGCCAAATTAAAGAAGAGGATTCTTATCGTATTCTTCGGCAAAAGTTGCCTGAAACTTGGGTAATCCACGAGTATGGCCCGGACTATGGTATTGATTGCGTAGTTGAATTATTCGACTATGTGGATGACCATAAAACTATGGCTGAGACGCTTGGTGAGAACTTTTATGTTCAACTAAAAGCATCAAGCGCTGTCGAGTACGGAAAACGGCGGGCGTTTGCCCGTGGCAATGTCGCTTTAGGTACGTTAAGTGAAGATAAAGACGATTATGTCGACATCGACGTGGTTAAGTTTCAGCTAGAGATTTCTGATCTGCTAACGGTTCAATCAATGGGAACTGCAGTTCCAGTTTTGTTAATCCTAGCTGACGTTTCGACCGAGCGGATGTTCTTTGTCTGCCTAAACGATTACATCGACAAGGTTATCATTCCAGAGGATCCCGTATTCTTTAGAAGTGGTTCAAAAGTGATTAATATTCCTATCCAAAATGAGATTACACGTGATAGTAATCACTTAGTCCCACTTAGAAACTTCGGGAAACGTGCAAAGATGTTGGCTGCGTTCGGGCTTTTTAATTATCAAAGCATTGAAATAAAACGGCGTCTTGAGCTCACTAATTTCACATACTCAATGACAGCCAAACTTGAAGTCGAGATGATGAAGACCTTTGTAAATGCAGCCTTGCGTTTGGATATTTGGGCCAAGCATGAATTTTGGGCTCCCATTAAAGATTCGCACCATGACCTTCTTGCGTTGGAGCGTGCTCTTGCAGACGAGGTTCCATCTGGAGAGCATGTTGCAATGTTGCATCTTGCCAATGGGCACATTTGGCACAAATTGACAAATCTTGGCAACATGTATGAAGAGCTTTGCAGGGAGTGGTATCTTCCGACGCTCTTGGCCCAACTAACTTCTTATCCATGACCGAAAGCGACTTCTGAATAACCCTGCCAGGACGTAAACCCGTCGTATAAGCAGCAGTATTGATAATAGTCGGCAGAATTCGGCCATGAACAGCCGTGCAACCTCAACTGGCCCGGTGGAAGTTATTTCATCTGCGCTTTATCAGAGTTGTTGAGCAAATGGCAAAATGGCACGGGCCCAAATTGAGTAATCGAACCTGTGGCATTTCACTAGCGATTGCTACGCTAAGATGTGTTCTATTAATAACGGAGCTACCTTTAAATGCCCACAAACGATTTTTGCCGCACTCATTTCGCTGGAGGGGGAGGAATGCTACCGTGCCCTTGGCCCGACTGCCCCCATGGCTACCACGATGATTTATACATTGACAACAGATTCGGTGTTATTGCTGAAAAGGTATATAAACGCGAAAGTTTCGTGGCTAGCGATGGTTTTCCACGATACTTTTGGATTTCCGATAATGAACCATATGGTTGGGTTGTTCGACGACCAGTTCAAACTGAGTTGTTTAGATTATCAAAACCTAATCAAGACACCATCTATCATTACACTTCTCTCGACGGATTCAAAGCATAGGTTTATACACATCTCGACAGCTGGCGAATTTTGCCTGACCGACAATGGAGCGGGCGATAGATCCGTCTACATTCAAGCACTTACGAAAGT
>NZ_JAEMNU010000068.1:0-7170 GCF_016461825.1 Rugamonas violacea
CGAATCGTTGGGATGGATAAGTGTACTCAAAACGTGCCGTGCCTTGAAGAGGGGCCAGCTACGGAAAGGTGCATAATCACACGAATCTAAACAGGTACGCCGCCAGGAAACGATGGAAATAACTGGAGAATGTACTACATTCGATGCATGGAGGATTGGGGTTATTAGGACCTTCAATCATCTGCATGAAAATTATTATAAATATCTGCAAAATAAAATATAAAGCTTAGCATTTAGCCATTGCCAAACCTGCCAAATAACGCCATTTATTTTTGGCAGGTTATTTCGATATTCGATCAAATTTAAACAACAAAATTACTAACGAGATAAAAATGAAACTTGACGTAAAGATTGCCAATGAAATAGTAAAAAGAATAGATATTTCAGATGAAATTGGCAACAAAGCATTTATTACTATAAAACACAATCAAAATCTAGAATTGATTAACAAATTTGCAGATCTCTACTCCAAATTCAAAATGGAAATTTTTATAAATATCGTTTCTCCAATTTGGAAAAAATTTCCGGAAATTCTACCGAGTGGGATGAATGAACCTCTTGACGAATCCAGATATGCCTTGACAGAGGAATCAACAGCAGCCTTGCGTCTATTTATTTCCGACGCAAAAGAGTCTCTTGAGTTGATAGAGACGCTAATTCAGGGTAAATCCACGGGTTCGCTACTGAGTTCCGATGGTATTCATGAAATTTCAAAAACAATGCAGGATATTGTGCACTTTCTGGAAATCAATGAAAAACAACCTTAGTACCTTTAAAATCTCCAACGCTAGTACCAAATGACAATTATACGGCCGCGCGCAGCTGGCGCCGGTAGCTTCCGGGCTGGGCGCCGACGATGCGCTTGAAGGCGCGGGTGAACGCGGCGCTCGACTGGTAGCCGACGTGGCCGGCGGCCTGTTCGACCGAATCGCCGGCGCGCAGGCGGCCGGCCGCCGCCGTCATGCGCAGGCGCAGCAGGAACTGCGCCGGCGGCAGGCCGCCGACGCTGCTGAAGTGTTTGCAGAAGGCGGCGCGCGACATGTGCACCGCCCGCGCCATGCGGGCGATGCTCCAGTCCTCGCCGGGATGGCGCAGCATCTCGTCGAGCAGTGCGACGAACTCGCCGCGCTGGGCCAGCGCCAGCAGGCCGGCGCTCACCGTTTCGCACTGGGCGGCATGGCGGATCAGGTAGAAGAACAGCAGCTCGACCAGCCGGGCGATCAGCGGCGACGGCCGCTCCGGGTCGCCGCCGGCCTCCGCCAAGATCAGATCGAACAGGGCCGCGCTGTGGCGCAGCGCCGGGTCGCCGCTGCGGCACACTAGGTACTCCGGGAAGGAATCGATGACCAGGGAACTGAGCGTGCCGCCAAAGCGGAAGAAGCCGCAGGCCAGGCCGGCACCGCCATCGGGGCCAGCGCCGGCAGCGGCCAGCGGCAGCATCTCCTGGCCGCCGACGATGGCGCCGGGGTCGGGCGAAGGGCTGAGGAAGTGGGCCACCTCGCGCATCAGGAACACGCCGTCGCGCGCCCGCAGCTTGAGCGGCGCCTGGCCGGCCACGTGCAGGTAGCAGTCGCCGTGCAGCACCAGGTGGAAGCTGGCCAGGCCGCGATCGGCGGTCGAGGCGCGCCACGGGCCGCAATAGCGCCCCACGTGCAGGGCGGCCGCGTCCAGCTCTATGCTGCCGAGCAGCCATTGTGCGAGTGTTTCGGAGGCGGCCGGTTCCATTGATGGTGTGGCAAAAGGAATCGATTGTATGTCTTCCGCCCCGCCATGGACAGGATTGAATCCAAATAACCATATGCCGAATACGACGGGCGGGGATGGGCATGGTGTCGCCGCCCATCCCGCGCGCCGGCGCCTACGAGCCCTGCGCGGTCGAGGTCACGAAAATTTCGCGCATGCAGACGCTTTGCGGCAGCTGATAGGCAAACGCGATGATCTGGGCGACGTCGTCCGGCGCCAGGATGGAGTCGAGTGTGCCCAGCCAGTCTTCAAACATGGTGCGGGCGGTGCCCGGCTTGGTGCTGTGCAGCAGCGGCGTCTCGACCACTCCGGGCGACACGGTGCTGACGCGGATATTGTGCGCCGCCAGATCCAGACCCAGCGCCGCCGTGTAACCGTGCACGGCGAATTTTGACGCGCAATACGCGGCGTGCATCGGGAACGCCTGGCGGCCGGCGATCGAACTGACATTGAACAGCGTGCCGCGACGCTGCCTCAGCATGCCGGGCAAGACGCCCTGGACCAGGTTGGCGGTGCCGACCACGTTGGTCTCCAACATCTCGCTCAACTCCGCCGGCTCCTGCGTGGCCGAATCGGACAGCCGCATCACGCCGGCGCTGTTGACCAGGCAGTCGACGCCGCCAAAGCGTTCCTCCGCCAGCCGCACCGCCGCCTGCACCGCCGCCATATCGCGCACGTCGAGCGCGGCGCGGACGGACATCGGCAGGTCCAGCGCCTCCAGCGCCGCAGCCTTGCGGCCGATCAGCAGCAGCGGATGGCCGGCGGCGGCGAAGCGCCGGGCCACCGCCGCGCCGATGCCGGAACCGGCGCCGCTCACCACCACCAGCGCCGGCCGGCTCAATAGCCCGTCCCGGCCGGACGTTTGCGCTGGGCGCGCGCCTGCACGTCGGCATACATTTCCTGCACCGCGACGGCGGTGAAGTGGGCCATGTGTTCGTCGAAGCCGCCTTTGTGAACGATCGGCAGCGGCGGCACCGGCGGTTTGCCGAGCAAGGCTTCGTACAGGGGCGCGATCGGATCGTTCTTGTGCGCCTGGCGGAAACCGTTGGCGGTGACCGCCGCGTTCTCGGCGCCCGAGATCGATGCCGTCGGCGTCACGTCGGCCGGACTGACGCCGATTTGCGTCTTGACGAACTGGATGTGTTCATCGCGCCAGGTGCGCACATATTGGTGCATGTAGACCACGTGACGCAGTATCTCGGCGCGCGGGTCGCCGCTCTGGCGCAGCAGCGCCACGGCGATCTGCTGGATGCGGCCGTCGTCGGCGGCCAGCGCTTCATCCATCTCCGCCAATTGCAGGCGCAGGGCCTTGGCCAGCGAGGGATAGATCGTCAGGAACAGGCCTTTGCGCAGGTTGTGCGAGTGCGAACCGCTGGTGATCCCCAGCGCCGGACGGATGGCGAAATAGGCTTTCGGGCTGAGCGTGCGGACGATGGGCCGGATATTGTCGGTCACCACCTGCAGCAGCTTGCTGCACAGGCCGAGCGAGCGCGCCTGGTAGGCGAAGACTTCCTCGTCGTCGGCCAGCAGCGCGACGATGACGTCGCTGGCGACCTCGTTGACCAGGCCCACCAGCACTTCGCTGATCTGGTGGTAGGCGCGGAATTGCATCAGGCAGGTCGGGTCGTTCAGGTCGACACAGGTCACCGCCTCGCGCACCTCTTCGTTCTGGATGATGCGCTGGTAGAAGGTCGCGCCCTCCTCGGCCTCCAGCCGCTTCACGCCGGGCAGGCGGACCCGCTCCATCGCGTTGAGCCAGATCGATTCGTAATTGCTGTTGACGAAGGTGTGGAAGAACACGAAGCGCTGCGGATCGTCGAGATCCTTCTCGCCCAGATCGCTGTGCCGCTCGGTGGCCTCGCTGCGCAGGATCGCATGCATGCGCTCGGACTGCAGCAGGTACTCCTGGAACACCGCCGAATGGCGGATGCTGATGCTGTCGCCCGGCGTGTCGCCCTGGTCCATCTGCACCAGCAACTGCGACAGGCTGTACAAGGTTTCCTGGAACCGATTGGCCCAGCCGATCTTCAGCGAGGCGTCGCCCAGGTTGCCGCGCTGGACGTCGTCGCTGACGCGGCGCGCCAGCACCACCAGATTGTTCAGGCAGATTTCGGCACCACGGAAAATGGCGATGGCGGCCCGCGCCGACACCTCGTGGGCGGTGTCGTTGATCAGGCGGTCGAGGTACTTAACGCCATGCAGCAGCTCGTAATTGGCCAGCACGGCGGTGCGGTCGATCTCGCCGTTGGTGGAAAACGCGGCGCGGCGCATGCGGATTTCTTCGGCGTCGAAGGACTTGGCGAGCAGCTTGACGGTGGCGTGCTCCTCGGTGACAGGAAGATTGCTCTTGCTGTGCAAATAGGCGCGCACATCATCCAGGATCGCCTGAGCGGCGGAGACGGTTGGGGTGTCCATTTCAATTCCTCAGTGAATACAAAGTCAGGGCCGCAGGCGGGCGCCGGCGGGCGAATCGCGACAAAGTATAGGAATGCCGTCGACGCGGCGAAACTGCCATTCCCTCCAGTTTTTCGGAAATATTATCTGTAGTTAAATATTGCAAGTTTTGCACTTCCAATCCGCAACGGCAGGTCCAGGACACTCGAACATTTCGCTGCGACAACGCGCGCATCGCTCATTTCATTGGAACGCTTGCATGAATCTTCAATCTTCCCGCGACACCCTCAGCCAGCTGCGCCAGCACATGGCGCAACTGTACGGCCAGCCGGCGCAGCTCGGCCTGCTGGCGGCGCTGATGGATGCCTGCCACCAGGTCTACGGCAACCAGGGCGACGTCGTGCTGCACCTGCCCGGCCTGTCGTTCAAGCCAGCCAGCGGCGACGACGCGGCGGCGTGGCTGCGCCAATTGCTGGCCGCAGCCGACGCGGCGCCGGCACACGCGGCGCCCGTCAAGCCCCAGCAAGCGCTGGCCTTGGCGAGAATCGAAGTACGCAACGGCAATCTGAGCGTCGCGCTGGTGCCGGGCGACCCGCTGACGCACGACGACTGGAACGTCGCCGGCGCCACGGATCAGCTGGCGCTGCGGCAGACCTGGCAGTTCGCCGCCGCCACGCTGGCGCAGGCCCTGGCGGCGCAAGCCATCGTCGAGCTGTCGCGCGCGCTGGGCCTGGCGCGCAGCGGGCCGCCGCTGTATCTGGTGCACGGCGCCGATGGCAGCGCGGCGCCGTTCGGCGCGCTCGCCGCTCATTTGGACTGCCGGGTGCACGCCTTCCGCCTGCGTCGGGCGGGCTGCGATTTGCCGAGCATCCAGGCGCTGGCGGCGCACTACGCGCAGCAGTTGCTGGCCAGCGCGCCCGCCGACAACTACCGCATCGGCGGGCATTCCTTCGGCGCCATCGTGGCCTATGAAATGGCGCTGCACCTGCGGCGCGCCGGCAAGCAGGTCGAGCAGGTGATCCTGCTCGACCCCTCGCTGGCGATGGCCGCGCGCGAACGCAGCAGCGACGCCGCCAATGAGCTGCTCACCCTGTATCTGGCGCTCTATCCGGAGATGTCGGAACAACAGGTCGGCGGCCAGGTCGGCGCCGCCGAGCTGGAGGCGCGCATCGCGCAGCGCATGCCAAAGGCGCGCATCGAAGAGATCCTGCGCAACCGTGCCGCCTGCCTGGCGCTGCTGCGGCGCTACCACCCGACGCCGGCCGGCCGCGACCTCCCCGCCTGCCTGCACCTGCACGCCGAGCTGCCCCTGATCGCCGACTGGACCGCCGCCGCCCGGGCCCACCGGCAGCCCGGCATGGAAGTGCCCGGCAACCATTTTTCAATGCTGGCCGAGCCACATGTCGGCCGGCTGGCCCAACTTATACAACCGCATAGAGAACCAAGCCATGACCACTTCCTACGCCCCTGAATATCCGCACCAGCTGGTCGAGCGCCAGGCCCGCCTGACGCCGTCGCAACCGGCGCTGTGCTCGGCCGGCAGCACCGTCAGCTACGCCGAACTCAACGCCCGCGCCAACCGTCTGGCGCGATTTCTGCAAACGGTGCACCGCGTCCAGCCCATGGAAAGCGTCGCCGTCTGCAGCGCGCACGAGCCGAGCCGGGCGCTGATCCTGCTGGCGCTGGCCAAGTGCGGCGCGGTGTATGTGCCGATCGACATCGAATGCCCGAGCGAGCGTTTGCAGCGCATCGCGCAACAGGCCGGCGTGCGCCTGCTGCTGACGGCGCTGAGCGAGCGCCGCATGAGCGCCGAGAGCACGCTCACGGTGCTGCCCTTCGCCTCGGCCGAGCGCGCCGCCGCCAGCTTGGCCGACACCGACATGGCGCCGCTGGTGCCGCTGACGGCGCCGCTGTACATCATCTTCACGTCGGGTTCGACCGGCCAGCCGAAGGGCGTCGCCGTGTCGCACGCCGCCGCCCACAACCATTTCGACTGGATCGTCCGCTACCTGAGCGTCGGCCCCGGCGACTGCTGGCTGCAGAGCATCCACCCCTGCTTCGATCCGTCGATGCACGAACTGATGGCGCCCTTGATGACCGGCGCCCGCATCGCCTTCCTGGGCGGCGAACGCAACATCAGCGGCGAGCTCATCGTCGACGCCATCCAGCGCCACCAGGCCACCCACATGACCACCGTGCCGACCATGCTGAACCTGATACTGCGGGCGCCGGGGATGGCGTCCTGCGTCTCGATGCGGGCGGTCTGCGTGGGCGGCGAGGTGTTCCGGCCGGCGCTGGCGGCGCAGGCCAGCGCGCTGCTGCCGGGCGCCGAGATCCACAACGTGTACGGGCCGACCGAGGCCACCATCATGGCCAGCGCCTGGCGCTACGACGGCCTGGCGCAGGACTCGCTGCCGATCGGCGCGCCGGTCACCCACACCCGCTTCTACCTGCGCGACGCCGACGGCGGCGTGCACGGGCTCGACCCCTTGCGCGAAGGCGAACTGTGCATCAGCGGCGCGGCGCTGGCCAACGGCTATGTCAACGACGTTGCCGAGACCGGCCGCAAATTCATCCCCAACCCGGCCCGCACGGCGGACGACGCGGCGTTGTACGGCCGGCTGTACCTGACCGGCGACATCTGCCGCGTCGACGCCGGCGGCCAGCTCCATTGCATCGGCCGGGTCGACGACCAGGTCAAGATCAACGGCCAGCGCGTCGAGCTGGCCGAAGTCGAGGCGGCGCTGCTGGACTCCGGCCTGCTGGCGGACGTCACCGCGCTGATGGCCGGCTCCCGGCTGGTGGCCGCGCTGGTGCCGAAAGCCGGCGCCGACGCCGACGCGCGCTGGCTCGACACGCTGGCCGCGACGGCCGCGCGCGCCCTGCCGCCCGCCTGGCTGCCCAAACAATACCTGGCGATCGGGGAGATCCCGCGCCAGGCGCTCAGCGGCAAGGCCGACCGCAAAACCCTGCAAGCCATGTTCAGCGCCGCCGCCGCGCCGGCGCCGGCGCCGGCGCCGGCGGCCGCCGCCG
>NZ_JAEMNU010000068.1:7180-14181 GCF_016461825.1 Rugamonas violacea
CCCCGCCGCCGCCCCGATCGACCTGCTGGCGGCGGCCCTGGCGGAGACGCTCGGGGTGCCCGGCGCCACGCTGGAACGCGAACTGCCGTTCGCCGAACTGGGGCTCGATTCGCTCGGCGTGCAAATGTTCGCGCTGCGTGTCGGCGCCGACTTCGGCATCCGCCTGCGCTCCGAGGAACTGTTCGAGTTCTTCACGCTTGAGCTGCTGGCGCAGGCCGTCGCCGCGCGCCTGAGCAGCGCCGCCAGCCGCGCCGCCTAAGGAGTCCCGATGCAAGCGATCAGCGATATCTGCATCATCGGCGGCGGCATCAGCGGACTGTATCTGGCCCACCAGCTGAAACAAAGCCAACCCGGCCTGCGCATCCAGTTGTTCGAAGCGCTGGAGGCGGTGGGCGGACGGGTACAGACCGAGCCGATGCTCGACGGCCAGTTCCGCGCCGAGTTCGGCGCCGTGCGCATCGAACCGGACCTGCAGCCCTTGATGGACCGTTTTGTGCAAGAGCTGGGGATCGCCGTCACCCCGATCCTCTCGCACGAGGCCGGGTCGGCGATCCTGCCGGCGGCCGAGCGTCTGACGGCGGCCGAGCGCGCGGTGCTCGAACGCGCCGCCGGCGGCGACGCCGCCTGGGCGCTGTTGTGGTACGGCATCGAGCAAGCCATCGGCGATCAGTGGGACTTCGCCGGCGACCGGCTCGACCGGCCGGGCCGCGCCGCCGACAAGGCCGGTTTGCGCCGCGACGCGCGCTTTGCCGGGCGCCCCCTGTATCAACAAGGCATGTGGAATGTGCTGGCCGATGTGCTGAGCCACGAGGCGGTCGAGTTCGCGCGCGAAAAAGGCGCCTTCTACAACTTCAAGAACCAGAATCCCAACGCCGCCGACTGGATCTGCCAACTGCTCGACATGCGGCTGATGCAGCGTCCCTCGTACATCCCGCAAGGCGGCATGCAGGCGCTGGTCGACGCCGCCGAGCAGGCGGTGCGCGGCGCCGGCGTCGAGATCCACCTGCGCCACCAGCTCGACGCCATCGTCGAACGCGACGACGGCGACCTCGATCTGCGGCTGCGCCATGGCGACGCCGGCGCAACGGTGCGCACCCGGCGCGTGATCCTGGCCCTGCCGCGCCGCGCGCTCGAAGCGCTGGCGCCCTCGCTGCCGGCGCCGGTGCTGGCCTGCCTGGACGCGGTGCTGTGCTTCCCCATCGTCTGGGCCTCGTGCGTGATGGCCGATCCATGGTGGGGCCCCGACACGGCGCCCGGCAGCGGCGAAGGCGCCAGCATCCGCGCCGCGCATTTCGAATCCCATCCCGCCACCCCCGGGGCCTACGGACTGGCGATGTTTTACAACGACGACCCGTGGTGCCACTACTGGGCCAACCTGGCCGAGCAACCGGGCGCCCGCTTCCCCCACAAAAACCGGCCGGTGCGCAGCGCCGACCCGCGTCTGCGCCTGGCCCTGGAGCGCACCCTGCAACAGACCTTCGGCCGCGACGACGTGCCGCGGCTGCTCGAATGGGGCTTGTGCGACTGGAGCGCGGCGCCGTTCGGCGCCGGCGTGCACTTTTGGAAACCGGGCCGCGATTCGGCACAGGTCATGGCCACGCTGGCCGCCTTCGCGCTGGGCGCGGACGGCCGGGCGCCGCAGGTGCACATCTGCGGCGAGGCCTATTCCGACTTCCAGGGCTTCTTCGAGGGCGCGCTGCGCTCGGCCCAGCGCGTGCTGCAGCTGCTGCCGCACGCCGCCACACCATCCCACCACCAAGGATTCCACGATGTCTGCAACTGAACCCTCCACCGGCGACATCGCCATCGTCGGCATGGCGTGCGAGCTGCCGGGCCGGGCCGACTCGCTGGCCGGCTTCGAACAGGTGCTGATGCACGGCATCGACGCCACCGGCGCCCTGCCGGCCGAGCGCTTCGACGCCGCCACGCTGGCCGGCCTGCCGGCCAGCGCGCGCCACGGCGGCTACCTGGGCCGCTCGCCCTGGCTGTTCGACGCCGGCTGCTTCGGCATCGCCCCCAAGGAGGCGATGTACATGGACCCGCAACACCGCCTGCTGCTCGAATGCGGCTACCACGCCGTCGAAGACGCCGACCTCGATCCGGCCAGCCTGCGCGGCAGCCAGTGCGGCGTGTACGTCGGCGTCAGCACCAGCGATTTCGGCCGCCGCATGGCCGCCAGCGGCGACTACAACGGCTTCCTCAGCCGTGGCGCGCTGGGCAGCATGGCGGCCGGACGGCTGTCCTACCATTTCGGTCTCGAAGGCCCCAGCCTGGTGGTCGACACCGCCTGCTCGTCCTCGCTGGTGGCCTTGCACCAGGCCGTCTCGGCCTTGCGCGAGGGGCGCTGCACGATGGCCATCGTGGCCGGCGTCTCGCTGATCCTGGCGCACGACTACAGCGCCGACCTGGCCGCCGCCGGCATGCTGGCGGCCGACGGCCGTTGCAAGCCCTTCACCCGCCACGCCGACGGCTTCGCCCGCGGCGAGGGCGTCGGCGCCATCGTGCTGATGAGCGCGGCGGCGGCGGCCGAGCGCGGCCTGCGGGTCTACGCCCACGTGCTGGGCAGCGCCATCAACAGCGACGGCCGCAGCAACGGCATCACCGCGCCATCGAAGACGGCGCAGCGGCGGGTCATCGAACAGGCCTTGCAGAGCGCCCGGCTGACGCCGGGGCAGGTGTCGCACATCGAAAGCCACGGCACCGGCACCGAGCTGGGCGACCGCATCGAGCTGGCGGCGCTGGGCGAGGTCTTCGGCCAGCGCGACACGCCGCTGTTCGTCGGCGCCGCCAAGGCCAACATCGCCCATTGCGAAGGCGCGGCGGGCATCGCCGGCGTCATCAAGATGGCGCTGTGCCTGCACCGTCGACGCATCGCGCCGCATTGTTTCGCCGGCGATATCGACGCCGACATCACCAGCGCCGTGCCGAGCATGGTGCTGCCGCCGCAGGCGCTGGCCTGGCCCGGCGAGACGCGCCGCATCGGCGGCGTCAGCGGCTTCGGCATGAGCGGCAGCAACGCCCACGTCCTGCTCGGCGAAGCCGGGCCGGCGCCGGCCGCCACGGCCGCCACGGCCGATACTGCCCTGCTGCTGCAACTGTCGGCCAGAAGCACCGTCGCGCTGAGCGCCATGGCCGGCCGCTACGCCGACCTGCTGGAGCGGCCCGACGCCGCGCCGGCCGCCGCCATCTGCCATGACGCGCTGTTCCACCGCCAGCTGTGGAGCCAGGCCCGCCTGTCGGTCAGCGGCGCCAACCCGGCCGAGCTGGCCGCGCAGCTGCGCCGGCGCCTGGCCGTGCC
Source organism: Rugamonas violacea (assembly GCF_016461825.1). GTDB lineage: Bacteria > Pseudomonadota > Gammaproteobacteria > Burkholderiales > Burkholderiaceae_D > Rugamonas. Next base: position 10,479 of record NZ_JAEMNU010000068.1, read on the forward strand.
GCTGCGCCAGCGCCCGGCCACGGCCAGGGTCGCGCTGGTCTTCACCGGCCAAGGCAGCCAGTACACCAACATGGCGCGCCAGCTGCACCGGGACAACGCCTTGTTCCGTTCGCTGCTGGCGCCGCTGGCCGCCCGCCTCGACGGCATCGCCGACGACGGCGTCGGCCTGCTCGAACGGATATTTGTCGGCGATGCCGGGCAGCGCCAGCCGAGCGGGCGCGACCGCCAACGCACCGCCCAGCTGTCCTTGTTCCTGGTCGGGTACGCGCTGGCCGAATTCTGGCGCGCGCTGGGCCTGCGGCCGGTGGCCGTGCTGGGCCACAGCGTCGGCGAGTACGCCGCCGCCTGCGTGGCCGGCGTGATGAGCTTCGAGACCGCCGCGCGCCTGCTGCTGGCCAGGGCCGACGCGATGGAGGCGGCCTGCGCCGACAGCGACGGCGCCATGCTGGCCATCGCCGCCACGCCGCAACAACTGGCGCCGCTGCTGGCGCGCGTCAATGGCGCCGAGCCGGCGCTGTGGATCGCCGTGCGCAACGGTCCGCAATCGCTGGTGGTGGCGGGCCGTGGCCCGGCGCTGGCGCAACTGGCGCTGGCCGCCGCCGACGCCGGCTTGGTCTGCACGCCGCTGGCCACCCGGGGCGCCTTCCACACCCCGCTGATGGCGGCGGCGGCCGCACGCTTCGCCGCCGCCTGCGCCGCCTTGCAGCCGGAGCTGCGCGCAGCCGACGGCGCGGTGCGGTTTTACAGTTCGGTGCAAAGCGACGATCCGGCCGCGCTGGACCGCACGGTGGCCGCAACCGGCTATTGGGTCGGCCAGATCCAGGCGCCGGTCGACTTTGCCGGCGCCATCGCGCGCCTGTTGGCGGACGCCCCCGACATGGTGCTGGAGATCGGTCCGCGCGCCGTGCTCAGCCCGTTGACGGCGGCCGCCGCGCGCCTGGCCGGCCGCGCCATCCCCTGCTGGCCCAGCCTCGACTTCCACAACCCCGACGAGCATGCCGTGCTGCGCGCGTTGGGCGGCCTGAGCGAGCACGGCGCGCTCGATCCGCGCGCCGCGCTGCAGCGCCTCGGCGCCGCCGCGGCGGACACGCCGGCACGCGGCGACCTGCCCTTGTACCCGTTCCAGCGCGAGCACATCCAGCCGGCCTCGTGGCCGCTCAGCGGCCTGTCCCACCTGGGCGGCGCCGTCGCGCCGGCCGGCCCGCCGGTGGCGGCGCTGGCGGTGCGCCATGAACTGAGCCTTGATCCGCAGTCCGGCGAAACCTGGCTGCAACAGCATGTGATCGACGGCGTCGCCGTGCTGCCCGGCATGTACTACCTGTCCAGCGCGCTGGAGCTGGCGCGCCGCTGGCTGCAGTCCGGCCACGGCGGGCCGGCGCGGCAGTTGACCGTGCACGCCCTGCTGATCCATCAACCGTTGCCGCTGGCGGCCGACGCAACCACGCAGCTGACGGTCGAACTCAGCGGTCCCGACGCCGAACAGTCCTATTTGCTGCGCTACAGCGCGCCCGCCCAGGCGCGGCCGCTGCACGCCGAAGTGCGCGCCGGCTGGCGCGACGCGGCCCCGGCCGCCGACCTGGTGCGCCCGCCGGCCGACGCGGTGTGGCAGGACGCGGCGCCGTTCTACCAGCGCTACCGCGCCCACGGCGTCGCCTACGGGCCGCTGTTCCAGCGGGTGCAGGCCAGCCACCGGGTCTCGGCGCAGGAAATCTGGTGCCGCATCCTGCCGCCGGACGAGCAAGCGGCCGTGCTGCCGCTGTGCCACGCCGCCCTGCTCGACAATTGCCTGCAAACGCTGGGCATCTGCGCCGGCGATCCGGCCCATGCCTACGTGCCGGTGTCGGTCGGCAGCGCCTGGCTCGACCCGGCCGCCGCCTGGAGCGGCCCGCTCTTCTGCCACGCCGTTTTGCGGCCGGCGCCGGCCGGCTTCCTGGACGGCGAGCTGACACTGTATTGCGCGCAGGGCCGCTGCCTGGGCGTGCTGAGCGAGGTCAGTTGCGCCGGCGTGGCCGCGTCGGCGCTGCAACGCAAGTCGCCGCTGCACACGGTCGACTGGGTCGCGCACGGCGCGCTGGCCGACCTGGCGGCGGCGCCGCCGGGCGGCGAAGACTGGCTGCTGGCCGCGCCGGCCGGTAGCCCGCTGCCGGCGCCCTGCGCGCAATGGCTGGAGGCGGCCGGCGTCGGCACGCGCACCGCGCATTGGGATGCCGACGGCCGCCTGCATGGCGCCCAGCCGGCGGCCACGCCGCTGCGCACCATCCTGATCCTGGCCGATGCGGCCGAGGCGCAGGCGGCCGCGCCGGCCGAACTGGCGCTACGGGTGCGTACCTGGCGCCTGGCGCTGCAGGACATACTCGACAGCCAACCCGGACAGCCGCTGCAGCTGTGCATCGCCGAGTTGAGCGGCGATGCGGCCGGCGGCCAGGCCGCGCAGACCTGGCGCGCCCTCTGGCAGGCGCTGGCGACCAGCCTGCGCAGCGAACTGCCCGAGCTCGACGTCAGCTGGCTGGACACCGACGCCGCCGGCGCGCCAACCGTTGCCGCCGCCCGCGCCGTGCGGGCGCAGCCGGCGGGCTTCGCCAACGGCGCCATCGCCACCAGCCTGTGGCGGCTGCGCGGCGGCCGGTTGGCGCGCCGCCAGACCGTGCGCCTGAACGACATGGCCGACGGCGACCTCCCTTGCTGCCGCGCCGACGGCACCTACTGGGTCAGCGGCCCCTTCGGCGGCATCGGCCGCCAGCTGGTCGACTATCTGGTGCAACGCGCCGGTTGCCGCAGCCTGGTGCTGATCGCCCGCGCCGCGCCGTCGGACGAACAGCGCGGCTGGCTCAAGGAACTGGCGGCGCACGGCGTCGCGCTGCAACTGCTGCAGGCCGACCTGGCCGACGCCGACGCCGCCAACGCCGCGCTGGCCGCCTGCACGGCGCCCATGCACGGCCTGTTCCACCTGGCCGGCGCCTTGGCCGACCGGGCGATCGGCGACACCGACGCGGCGCAGCTGCAACAGGTGCTGGCCGCCAAACTGGGCGGCGCCTGGCTGCTGCACCGGCACGCCGCCGGCCACGCGGAACTTGAATACTTCGTGCTGTTCTCCTCGCTGGCCGCGCTGGTCGAGTCGCCGGGCCAACTGAGTTATGCGGCCGCCAACGCCGGGCTGCAGCAACTGGCGGCGCTGCGCCAGCGCGAAGGTCTGCCCGCCACGGTCATCGACTGGGGGCCCTGGGCCGACGTCGGCATGATGCGCACGCTGGCGCCGGCGCGGCGTTCGCGCGCGCTGCGCCAGTTGCAGCCGATGCCGCCCGCGCGCGCCTGCGCCACGCTCGGCGCGCTGCTGGCCGGCGCCGGCGGCCGGGGCCATTGTGGCCACTACGCCTTGTACGAGCTGGCGCCCGTCGCGCCGGCCCGCCCGGCCGCCGCGCCCGCCGCCACGGCGAACACGGCGAACACGGACAATACGGACAACACGGCCGACAACGGCGACGTCTTGGGCCGGTTGATCGCCACCGAAACCGGCCACGCCGCCGCCGCGCTGGACGACCAGGCCACGCTCGAACAACTCGGCCTCGACTCCGTCGGCCTGATCCGCATCCGCAGCGAGCTGCAGAGCCGCCTGGGAATCAGCATTCCTGTCGCGCTGCTGCTGGCCGGCGGCACGCTCGGCGAACTGCGGCAACGCCTGCCGGGCCTGACGCCGGCCGCCGCC
>NZ_JAEMNU010000068.1:14231-23233 GCF_016461825.1 Rugamonas violacea
AGCATTCCTGTCGCGCTGCTGCTGGCCGGCGGCACGCTCGGCGAACTGCGGCAACGCCTGCCGGGCCTGACGCCGGCCGCCACCTCGGTGCGCATCCCCATGTCGCCCGGCCAGTTCTCGCTCTGGTACGAGCAGCAGCGCCAGGATGCCGGCAACGCCTATCAATGCGCGATCGGCTGGCGCATCGACGGCGCCAGCCTTGACCTGGCGGCGCTGCAAGCGCGCTGGCACGCGCTGATCGGCGCGCACGAAATGCTGCGCGCCACCATCGACGGTGACGACGAGGAAGCCGGTCCCGGCTACGTGGTGCACGACGTCGCGGCCGTGCTGGCGACGGCCGGCCCGCAGCAGCATGTGGTGGCGGACGAAGCGGCCGCGCTGGCCCACGTGGCGCGCGTGCTGGCGGCGCCGCCGTCGCTGCGCCAGAGCTTCGCGACCAGGGTGACGGTGCTGCGCAGCGACGGCGGCGCCGCCTACCTGCTGCTGAGCTCCAACCATGTGCTGATGGATGCCAGCGCGATGTTTTACGTCGGCCAGCAACTGGCCGCCGCCTTGTGCGGACTGGCGCCGCCCGGCGCCGTCGCCGAAGTGGCGCAATACCGCGACTTCGTCGCCAGCCAGCGCCAACTCGGCGCCGAAGCGGTGACCCGCGCCGTCGCGCATATCGCGCCCCTCCTGCTGACCGAGGACGGCAGCCTGCTGCGTCTCGAGCTGCCCTACGAGCGCGCCGCCACGCCGCCGCCGGCCGAAGGCGACAGCGTGACGGCGGCGCTGACGCCGGGCGCCGCCCGCGCGCTGCACGCGCTGCCGGCCAACCGCCGCGCCAGCGTCTGCCTGACGGCCTGGTTGCTGCTGCTGGCGCGCTACTCGGGCCAGCAACGCGTGGTGACCGGGCTGGCGTTCAACGGCCGCACCCAGCAGCGCTGGCGCCACACGGTGGGCCACTTCGTCAACGTGCTGCCGCTGGTCATGGACATCGACGAGAGCGGCGACGGCGCGACGCTGGAAAATAGCGTCTCGACGGCGCTGTTCGAACTGCTCGACCACCAGGACGTTCCACTCGCCCATCTGGTGCGCGACGAGCGCCTCAAGGCGGCCGCGCAAGGCCACGATCCGCTGCAAAGCTATTTCAATTTCTTCGACGCGGCGGAAATGCATCTGGAGGCCGGCGCGGCCAAGCTGACGCCGCTGAGCATTCCCCAGCAACTGGCGCAGTTCGACCTGAGCCTGTGGATCACGCAGTACCAGGGCCACTGGGACATGCTGCTCAAGTTCCGCTGCCGCGCCTTCGGCCGCGACAGCATGACGCGGATGGCGGCGCACTACGCCGCGCTGCTGGAGCAACTGGCGGCCGGCGCCGGCGGCGCCGTGGCGCAACTGTCGATGCTGTCGGCGGCGGAGCAGGCCTGCTTGCTGGCCGGCGCCGGACCGCTGGCGGCGCCGGCGGCCAACGACGCGCTGCCGGCGCCACGGGCGCTGCCGGTGCACCAGCAATTCCTGCTGCAAGCCGAGCGCACGCCGGAAGCGGTGGCGCTCGAATGGGGCGACCGCCGCCTCAGCTACGCCCAGCTGCGCGACCATGTGCGACAGTTGGCCGGCCGTCTGAGCGCGCTGGGCATCGGCGACGAACACACCGTCGGCCTGCTGCTGCCGCGCGCCGCCTGTCCGGAGTCGGTGATCGCCATCCTCGCGCTGTGGCAGTGCGGCGCCGCCTATGTGGCGCTGGATCTGCAGCATCCAGCAGAGCGCTCGCTGTACATGCTGAAGACGGCGCGTTGCGCGCTGGTGCTGACCGGCAGCGCCGGCCCCGGCGAGGAGCTGCTGGCGCTGCTGCGGGCCGAGGCGGGACTGGGCATGCTCGAACTGGTCCTGGACGGCTCGCTGACGGTGCGCACGCGGCAAACGCCGACGCCGCCGCCGACCGCGCGGCTGGAGCCGAACAGCCCCTACGCCGACCACGCCGGCCGGCTGGCCTATGTGCTGTACACCTCCGGCAGCACCGGCATGCCCAAGGGCGTGCTGGTCGAACATGCCGGCCTGAGCGAACGCCTGGCTTGGATGGCGGACTACTTCGGCTTCGGCCCCGGCGACAAATTTTTGCAGGGCACCGTGCTGACCTTCGACATTTCGGTGCCGGAGTATTGCCTGCCGCTGATCTGCGGCGGCACCGTGGTCCTGCTGCAGGACGGCCATGCCGGCAGCGCCCACGCCGCCACCTGCCGCGCCCACGGCGTGACGATGATGAGCACCGTGCCGTCGCTGCTCAACCTGCTGGTCGCCGACCTGGCCGCCTGCGCCAGCCTGCGCCACATCATTTCGGTCGGCGAGGCGCTGATGCGGCCGGTGGTCGAACAATGGCTGCGCTCCGGCACGGCGGCGCTGCTGCACAACCTGTACGGCCCGACCGAGGTGACCATCTACGCCACCTTCCATGCCTGCCGCGAGATTCCGCGCGGAGCGGGCGCGCTGATCGGCAAGCCCTGCCCCGGCGTGCGCTGCTGGGTGCTGGACCGGCTGGGCCGGCCGGTGCCCGCCGGCGTGGCCGGCGAGCTGTATCTGGGCGACAGCGGCGTGGCGCGCGGCTACATCGGCACGGTGCGCCAGCCCGATCCCTTCCACGGCAACCCGCTGCAGTCGGCGCAACGGCGCGTCTACCGCACCGGCGACATCGTCCGCTGGAGCCCCGACGGCGAGCTCGATTACATCGGCCGCAACGATTTCCGCGTCAAGCTGCGCGGCCAGTTGATCGAGCTGGGCGAGATCGAACACGCGCTGCTGGCGCAGGACGGCGTGCGGCACGCCTGCGCGCTGGTGCTGGAGGTCGGCCCGCCCGGCGCGGCGACACGCCAAATCATCGCCGCCGTGATCGCCGCCGAGGAGCCGGCTGGCGCGCTGCAGCACAAACTGCGCCGGCGGCTGCCCGAGTACATGCTGCCGTCGCAACTGTTCCGCCTCGACGCGTTTCCGCTCAACAGCAGCGGCAAGGTCGACCGCGCGGCGCTCGGCGCGCTGCTCGGCGAGCGGCTGGAACAGGAGCGCGGGCAACGCTTGCCGGCCGCGCCGTCGGCCGCGACGCCGCTGACGCCGCTGCAACAAGGCCTGCGCGCGCTCTGGCAGGAACTGCTCGACGTCGAGCAGGTCGGCCTCGACGAGAATTTCTTCCAGCTCGGCGGCGACTCGCTGGTGCTGACCCGCATGGTGTTGGCGGTCGAGCGCACGCTGGGCCTGCGCGTCAATTTCGGCCGCTTCGTCGGCAAGCCGACCATCAACGGGCTGATCGACGCCGGCGCCCCGCTCGATGCCCCGGTCGGCGCCCAAGCCGGCGTGCTACCGGCCTACCAGGCCGACCTCGACCGCATGGCCGACCTGCCGGCCTTCAGCGCCGCCCCGGCCGGCCACGGCGACTCGGTGATGCTGACCGGCGCCAGCGGCCACCTCGGCATGCACCTGCTGCACGCCCTGCTGGCCGAGAGCACGGCGCGCATCGTGCTGCCGCTGCGCGGCGACGAGGGCCTGGCGCGCCTGGCGACACGCTACCGCAGCCTGTTCGACGCCGAGCTGCCGGTGCAACGGCTGGCGGTGCTGCGGGCCGACCTGACGCTGCCGGCGCTGGGCCTGTCCGAGGCCGACTACGCCGACTGCCTCGCCCGCGTCAGCCAGGTGATCCACGCGGCGGCGCACGTCAACCATGCGGCCGATTACAGCTCCATGCGCGACGGCAATGTGATCGCCACCCGCAACGTGCTGGCGTTCGCGGCGCAGGCCGGCGTCGGCCACGTCCACCACATGTCGACCCAGTTCACCGAGCTGAACGACTTGCCGGAGGCGCCGCTGGCGGCCAGCAGCCTGGAGGCGATACAATCCGGCTACGAACAGTCCAAGCTGATGGCGGAACTGCAAGTAACACAGGCGATCGCGCTCGGCTATCCGGCCACGGTGTACCGCCTGCCGCTGCTGTGCGACGACCGCGACAGCCGGCTGTACACGCAAAACCACTTTGTCGCGCTGGCCATCAAGTGCCTGCAGCTTGAGGCCTATCCCGACCTGGCGATGCCGGTCACGCTGCTGCCGACGGCACTGGTGGCGCGCTATGTGGTCAGGCGCGGCAAGCTGGCCGCCGCCTCGGGCGTGCGCAACCTCAACCTGGGGGCGCTGCCGTTCAACGCGGTGGCCGCCGGCATGCGGCGCGACATGCGGCCGACGCCGGCCGCGCACTGGGTCGAGCGCAGCAGGCAGGAGACCGAGGAGACGGATCCATTCTTCCGTTTGCTGCCGCTGTATGCCGACCTGGGCCGGCAAGACGAGGCGCCGGCCGCCCGCCGGCAAGTCGCCAACGGCGAGTTCCTGCGCGAACTGGCGCAGCTGGAGCTGAGCGCGGTGCGCAACGCCGACGACCTGCTGGCCTTTGCGGTCGACAGCCTGCGCCGCCTGGGCCGGCCATCCGATTAACCTTCCCGGCCGGGGCCGCCTGCAGATCGCGTCCCCCGGCCGACTTGATTGCTCACCATGAAATCCAAACTGGTTTATCTGGCCCTGTTCAGCACCATCTTTGCCGATGCCGCCGGCATCGGCATCGTCTACCCCACCCTCACCCCGCTGCTGCTGGGCGACGCCTCGCCGGTGTTCGACAGCAGCAGCGGCCCGGCCTTCCGCTTCGCCGTGTACGGACTGCTGCTGGCGATCTATCCATTGATGATGTGCCTGGGCTCGCCATGGCTGGGCGAGCTGTCCGACCGCAAGGGAAGAAAACCGATACTCATGCTGTGCCTGGCCGGCAACGCCGGCGGCATGTGCCTGACCGCCTGCGGCGTGTGGCTGGGCAGCCTGCCGCTGATCTGCTGCGGCCGGGCGCTGGCCGGCATCACCGCCGCCAGCCTGCCGGTGGCGCAGGCGGCGATCATCGACCTCAGCACGGCCGAGACCAAGGCCGCCAACCTCAGCCTGATCACCGCCGCCAACGGCATCGGCTTCGTGGTCGGGCCGCTGCTGGGCGGCATCATGTATCAGCAAGGCGCGGCGCTGTGGCAACCCTATCTGTGGGCCGCGCTGCTGCCGGCCGCCAGCGCCGTGCTGGTGCTGCTGTTCCATGCCGACTCGCGCGCGCTGTCCGGCGGCGCCGACGGCGGCGCCTGGCGCAGCCTGTGGGCCACCCTGCGCCGTCCCGAGCTGCGCCAATCGCTGGTGCTGCTGGCGCTATTTCTGGTCGGCTACTACATGTATTTCAACTATATGGCCGCGTTCGCCCTGCTGCGCTATGGCTTCGACGCCTGGGACCAGGCGCTGCTGCTGGCTTACTACTCGGCTTGCTTCGCCATTTCGATGCTGTTCATCGTGCCGTGGCTGACGCGCCGATTCGGCCTCGAACGCATCCTGCTGGTCAGCCTGGGCTGCCAGCCGGCGCTGGTGGCGGCGGCCGCCGTCGGCGCCACGCCAGCCGCCCTGTGGCTGCTGACCGGGCCGCTGGCGGTCGCCGTCTCCACCACCTATGTCTGCCTGCTCAGCATCGCCTCCAACCGCACGCTGCTGGAACGCCAGGGCCAGCTGATGGGCCTGACCTCCTCGATCAACGCCCTGGCCTGGGGCGTGGCGCCCTTGATCACGGCCGCCTTGCAGCCGCTCGGCACGCTGCTGCCCATCGTGGTGGCGGCGCTGGTGCTGCTGGCCGGCGTGGCGTGCATGCTGTTCGACCGCCAGCGCCAGGCCCTGCCGGAGGCGGCGAAGTAGCTCGCGCGCCCTGTAAGTTTTAACAGTAATGGCAGGGGGTGATTGCTGCTACATTCCGGCTTTGCCCCCCAGCCCCGAAAGGAACACGATGTCCTCGTCCTCCTACGTTCTACCCCATCCGCTAGGCCTGCGCCGCGTCGTCGTCACCGGGCTGGGCATGCTCACCCCGCTCGCGGTGGGCGCCGCGCCGACCTGGCAACGGCTGCTGGCCGGCCACAGCGGCATCCGCCCGATCGACCGTTTTTCCGCCGCCCACCTGCCGGCGCGCATCGCCGGGCAGTTGCCGGCTGCCGGCCAGGACGGCGGTTTCCGGGCCGAGGACTGGGTCGAGCGCAAGGAACTGAAAAAAATGGACCCCTTCATCGTCTACGCGATCGCGGCGGCGAGCGAGGCCCTGCGCGACGCCGACTGGGCGCCCGCCGAGGTCGCCGAGCAGGAGCGCAGCGGCGTCATGATCGGCGCCGGCATCGGCGGCCTGCCCGGCATCGAGGCCGCCGCCAGGGGGCTGGAGAATGGCGGCCAGCGGCGCCTGTCGCCGTTCTTCATCCCGTCCAACCTGATCAATCTGGCGGCGGGCCACATCGCCATTCAACACCAGTTGCGCGGTCCCACCCACGCCACCGTCACCGCCTGCGCCTCCGGCGCCCACGCCATCGGCGACGCCGCGCGCATGATCGCGCTCGACGACGCCGACGTGATGGTCGCCGGCGGCACCGAGGGCACCATCTGCGAGCTGGGCGTGGCCGGTTTTTGCGCCGCGCGCGCGCTGTCGACCGCGTTCAACGACGAACCGGCGCGCGCCTCGCGGCCTTGGGACCGCGCGCGCGACGGCTTTGTCATGGGCGAAGGCAGCGGCGTCATGGTGTTGGAGGAATACGAGCACGCGCGGGCGCGCGGCGCCAGGATCTACGCCGAAATCATCGGCTATGGCATGTCGGGCGACGCCTACCATGCCGTGGCGCCGCCGGAGGACGGCAACGGCGCGGCGCGGGCCATGCAGGCGGCTCTGCGGCGCGCCCGCCTGGCACCCGAGGCGATCGACTACATCAACGCCCACGCCACCTCGACCCCGGCCGGCGACCTGGCGGAAATCGCCGCCCTGCGCCAGGTGTTCGGCGCGCACCTCAACGGCGGCCTGTCGGTCTCCTCGACCAAGTCGGCCATGGGCCACCTGCTCGGCGCCTCCGGCAGCGTCGAAGCCATCATCACCGTGCTGGCCCTGCGCGACCAGGTCGCGCCGCCCACGCTGAACCTCGAACAGCCGGCCGTCGAGTGCGAGGGGATCGACCTGGTCGCCAACGTCGCGCGCGCCCGACCGATACGCTATGCGCTGTCGAACTCCTTCGGTTTTGGCGGCACCAACGCGGCCCTGATTTTCACCGCGCCGCCGGACGCGGCCGGACTACAGCAGGCGTAACACGAGGGCCTTGATCACCCCCGCCGTCTTGTTCAGCGCGCCCAATTTGAGCAGGGAATTACTGATGTGGAATGTCACCGTGCGCTCGGTGATATTCAGGATTTCACTGATGTCGGCCGAGGTCTTGCCGTCCGCGCACCAACGCAAAACCTCCGCCTCGCGCTCGGTCAAATGGACCTTGGGTCCGTCCCGGGCGGGCAAAGCGATGGCTTCGGAAATGCGCTCGTGCACGACATTGGCCAGCCAGGCGGCGCGCACCGAGACCGCGTCGATTTCCCGTTCCGTCAAAGCCTTGTGGCCGCGCGCCAAAGACAGCAAGCCCACCTGGCCGCTGGCGTCGCAGGACGATTGCGCCCAGCCATGGCGCAGGCCGTGGGCTTGGGCATCCTCCCAGAACTGGGGACTCTCGACAAACAGTTCGTCCGACCACAAGATCGGCTGCAAGGAACGGATGGCCCGGCTCACCGTGGGATCGACGCGGATGTACGATTGTTCCACATAGCGGCGTTGCCAGGAACTCGGGTAGTTATTGACGGTAAATACCTTGGGATTCGACATCGGCAGCCGGCTTTGCAAGCCATACGCGCAATATTCAAAACCCAAATCGCCGGCCTCGCTCAACATCACTTCGAATATCTCGTCCGGGGTACGGGTGCCTGCCAAATCTTCAATCACACCGCGTTGCCATCTAGCTGCCGGAACACGCGTTTTTTGGGCGTTACTAGCAATCATAGAACTCCTTTTGCCGATGCTGCACAGCACAATTGTGCCGGCGCTTTTACTTGAATAGCGTCACAGGCAGCGGGGTTGGGGGGCCTGTGACAGGCCTGCGTATGGTATCGCAAAATCCTGCCGCAAACACACGCCGATCGGCAAAATTCGGGCCTGCCTACCTGTGGTTTCCTACAGTTTTATATTTGTCGAATTTGCAATCCAATAGCCACCGCGCGATTGCCGTGGCAGGCGATGAAATCGCCTTCGTGGGTCTGCGCGGCAATAGAAATATGTCCGCAGATAGCTTTCATTTACTAAGCAAATGGCGCGACACCGCAGTGGCACTGGAGGCGCGTAGAATTGTCTCGAAATCGCCGGTCAGAGTGGAAAAAATACGCCGGCGAGGAGGTGTCATTCCACCTGAGTTTTGCAGCCGAAATCGGTGTCACGATCGATAGTGCGCCGCAGCAAATTTGCACCGCTTGCTTGCAGAAAGCAATTCGGTTTTAGGTCGACGAAGTTGATTTATGTTGATCTATATCATGGCGCGCTTGTACGCTTACCATCAAAAATGCCAAGCCGCATGGACAATAAAGTCCTGCGGGAACGAAAAAAGGTCCGATTGAAAGCTGGACGGCCAACGTCTGCTTGGACTTGAGCACGGACGATCCCAAGCCATGGACGGAGCGTCCCCAAAAGACCAATGTCATCGACATATTTCGCCCTGGCTTATTCGATGTGCTGAAAGATATCCCCGGGTGCCCAAAGTCAACGACGGCAGCTCCCGACATCGGCAACCCTGACGCCGAGCCGCAACCGGCCAAGGAGCGCGAGCGGACAAGGGATGGCTACAGCAGCACACCGCGCCTGGAGCGCTTCATCGACTGCTGGCTACAATTCGAAGGCGTTCAATTAAAGGCGCGTCGAATAAGCTGAATTCGTCGTTCTCCATCGGCGGACCGCCGCGTAGGCGGGAACCCATGCTGAGCCAATGGACATGCGGGGTATAGATTCCCGCCTGCGCGGGAATGACGGTTTTTCGAGGGGCCCTTAACCTGAATGTTTCATAAACCCTAATCGCTGGCGGACCTCTCCCTCGAAGGCGGCCTGTCTGAGCGTCAGCGGTGCGCCGGGCGAAGTTCGCCCT
>NZ_JAEMNU010000069.1:0-3588 GCF_016461825.1 Rugamonas violacea
AGTCGCTGCAGGAGGAGACACCGCCGGCGGGATGGAAAGTGGATTTGGCCATGCGATATGCCAGCCACCATCAGAAAATGGTGTTGATCGACTACGAAATGCCGGAGAGGGCGATCGGCTATGTGATGGGGCACAATTCCATCACCGACTTTTGGGATACCGAAGAGCACAGGTTCCGCGATATCCGCCGTGAGCGTTTCTATTCGATGGACCATGTGGCCTTGCAGAAGGCGGCGTGGAAGGAAGGTCAGCGCTTCGATTCGCCTTATTGCGCCGGTTATGCGCCGACCGAGCAAGAGCGGGTGTTCAAGGAGCGTCTGGTCCAGTCGTATATTGAAAAGCATAGCCGCGTCACCAAGCCCTATCAGGACGTTTCCTGTCGCTTGCACGGACCGATACTCTACGACCTGAATCATAATTTCTGCCAGGCCTGGCAGGAATCGACCTATCCCAGCGCCACTTTCGAAAAGTACTACTGGCTCATCAAGGCGGCATCGCTGGTCGTTCCCGCCTTGTTGAATGAGAAAATCCGGGATTCGGTGTTCAAGGCCAAGGTGGACCCGAACCACGCGGAAATGGATTCCGATTTCATCGCGCGGCGCAACAAGATTCCGTTGAAAGCTTTTAACCTGGCGAGTGACAGGCACAGCGTTCAGTTATTGCGCACCCAGCCTTTGCACGGGGAGAAGGCCATCAAGGAGTGTTACGCCAACTTGACGCGGCAAACGACGCACTACATGTTCATTCAGAACCAATATATCCAGTATCAGGACTGGGCCGACCATCTGATCGGATGCGTGGGGCGTTTGCGCAGCGCGGGCTATCTCATGCCGATGTATGTCTTCCTGCTCACCTCGACCCCGGAAAGCGACGGCATGGACAGGCCGACCTACAGCGTGGCCAGCAAGGTTGGCATGAGCGAGACCATGAGGGTGGAGCACGAGGAGGCGGTGGCGAAGGCGCGCAAGAATAAAATCAAGCCCCCAATATCCGTGGCTGAGCTGGCCGACCAAGGCATCAATGTCGTCATGGGCTCGCTTTGGACTTGCGCAAACATCAAAGGCAAGTTGACGCCGACTGATTACGAGGAAATCTACATCCACGCCAAGGTGGCGATTGTGGACGATGCGGCGTTCACCATTGGTTCGGCCAACCTGAACCTGCGCAGCATGGCGCTGGACAGCGAGCTCAACGTGTTGAGCCAGGCGAAGGATGTGGCGTATCAACTGCGCGCCGATTTGTTCAGCCAGTGTACCGGGAATGCGGGGCCGGCACAGTTTGGCGATATGTTTGAAACCTTCAACAACTGGGAAGCGCGCCAGACCGACAATGACTCTCTTAAAAAAAAGGGAGCCCGGCTGAAATGCCAATTAATGCCGTTTCATGTGGACCGCAAACCCGGTTCGCCCGTCGTATAGCCATGAGCAACTTGCGGCTACGCTGGATATATTCGTTCGCCCTCCTGGCCATTTTTACGGCAGGTACCTATTTCCTTATCGATTATTTACAGGAGAGAGCCTTGCATGCCCTGCCATATGGATTTAAAAAATTCAATTTATCCGACCCGCCACCCGCATGCGGTCGCTGGAAGGCGCATATGCCTGCCACCCGCGACCCAGCGACTTATCGTCTCTATATCGAAGCGCGCAAGGTATGGCGCAGTAAGATTGCATGGCAATTCACCCACGAAGAGGCCACGCGAATACTGACCGACGTCCGCAAGGCTGCCGACTTGGGCGACTGGGGTGCGCGTGCATTGATGGCCCATTTCTATCTTTACGGACTAGGGGTGCTCGAATCCAATCATGTGCTTGATGCCGACCCCGATAAGGCGGTTGAAATCGCCCGCATGGCGGCCAAGGCATTACAACCTTGGGGACTATATGACCTCGGTGTAGCGTACGAGCATGGCTATGGTGGAGCACACTACGATGCCGATCTGGCTTGGGCATATTATCTAAAGGCTGCTGAACTCGGCAGTCCGGAAGCACAAATGGCGTTGGCCAGCGCCTATGCTCATGAGGGCCGGTTAAAAGATGAGGAAACCATGGTCCAGTGTGCATACCAGCAAGGACATGGTCCAGCAGCTTTTGCACTGGGCATCGATCGGCGCACGTCTAGAAACTTCAAAGATGCTGTTGACTATTTTTATGCTGGCGTGAAGTTTGGAAGTAAAAAAAGTGCCGTCGCTCTTCATCAACTATTTGACAAAGGACATTGGATAACAACCGACGAGGAGGACTGGCCGGCCATGAAAGCTATGGGTTTCGTGCAGGATACCGAACGCAGTCGTCGTTACAAATCCATTTCCGACGCATTGGAAATCAATCCAGACCTCAAATTGAATCGGCTGGACAAGGTACTGCCCCTACCTCCAGCGAAATTGCCGGAGTGGTCTGGCGTTGACGATGCCGTCGAGCCGGAATCGACAGGTCTACCCACATACTAAAATATTCTGCAACGTTCTACCCGCAGCGCTACCCCGGCGGCCAACCACATGGCGTCCGGCTACAGCCCGGCGGCCTGCAGGGCGCGCTCCCACGGCGGCACCGGCTGGTACTCGGCGACCAGGAAATCGATCAGCGCGCGCACCTTCGGCGACGGTTGGCGGCTGGCCGGATACAGCGCGCTCAAATGGTTCAACGGCAGTTGCCAGTCGCTCAGCACCGGCACCAGCGTGCCGTCGAGCAGGCCGCGCCAAGCCAGGAAGCTGGTGTTGTAGACGATGCCCAAACCACGCTCGGCGGCCTGTTGCAACACCAGGCCGTTGTTGGCCGTGAAGGCCGGCGTGATGCGCACCGTGTGCTTTTCCTCGCCGCGCGTGAAGTGCCAGCGCGGCCCGTCGGTCAGGTGGCTGAAGTGCAGGCAGCGGTGGCGCTGCAGCTCCTGCGGCGTGTGCGGATGGCCCCACTTGGCCAGATAGGCCGGACTGGCGCACAGCACCGCGCGGCACGGCGCCAGGGTGCGCATCGACAGCGCCCGGCTGTTGGGGATGCCGCCGACGCGGATGGTCAGGTCGAAACCGTGCTCGATCGGGTCGAGCAGCGCGTCGTCGACGCACAACTGCGGCGTCAACTGCGGATGCGGCAGGCTGAAACGGGCCAGCGCGTCGGCCAGCCAGGCGCTGCCGAAACTGGACGGTGCCTGGATGCGCAGCGGCCCGGCCAACTCGGTGCCGGCGTGGCTCAGCACCCGCGCCGCCTCCTGCGCCTGCGCCACTGTCGCCATGCACGGCTCCAGATAGGCCAGGCCGGCGTCGGTCAGGCTGACCTCGCGGGTCGAGCGGTGCAGCAGGCGCGCCTGCAGTTTCTCCTCCAGCTGCATCACCTGCTTGCTGACCATGGCGCGGGTCAGCCCCAGGCGGCGGCCGGCCGCGCTGAAGCTGCGCAGGCGCGCCACCTCGACGAAAATCTCCATTGCGCGTAATTGGTCCATGCCCAGATTGTCGCCACTTTGGCGACAATGTGTCAACCGTTTACGGATTGTTCGGCACCGCCCGCCGCCCTACAATGGCCGCTTGCCCGTAGTTCTTCCGCCAAGGCGCAGGCACGCTGGCCAACCCCAATGGCAAAGAGCCGGGGGGGGGGG
>NZ_JAEMNU010000069.1:3599-11953 GCF_016461825.1 Rugamonas violacea
CGGGGTCGGACCCCGAGGGGTCCGACCCCAGATCCACGCCGTCGGGTTTTCTCGACCTCACCCCACTGGAGCCGCCATGCTGACCGACCAACAAAAACAAGACTATCAACGCGACGGCTACCTGGTGCTGCCCGGTTTTAAGAACCTCGACGAAATCGCCCTGCTGCGCCAACGCGCCGCGCAGATTGTCAATGAATTCGATCCAACCGAGGCGGCCGGCATCTTCACCACGCGCGAGCAGGAGAAGCGCACCGACGACTACTTCCTCGGCTCCGACAACAGCATCCGCTGCTTCTTCGAGGAGGAGGCCTTCGGCCCGGACGGCCAGCTGAAGCAGGACAAATCCCTGTCGATCAACAAGATCGGCCACGCCATGCACGACCTCGACCCGGTGTTCCGCGCCTTCTCGGCCGACGCCCGGCTGGCCGCCGTGGCGCGCGATCTGGGCCTGCGCGACGCCCGGGTGTGGCAGTCGATGTACATCTTCAAACAGCCCGGCATCGGCGGCGAGGTGCGCTGGCACCAGGACGCCACCTACTTCGAGACCACGCCGGTCAGCGTCACCACCTTCTGGTTCGCACTGGAGGACGCCACCCTGGACAACGGCTGCCTGTGGGCCGAGCCGGGCGGCCATCGCGGCCCGATGCGCGAACGCTTCGTGCGCCACGGCGACCAGGTGTCGGTCGAAAAGCTCGACAGCACACCCTGGCCGGACGACGGCGGCGCCGTGCCGCTCGAATGCAAGGCCGGCAGCCTGGTCTGCTTCCACGGCCTGCTGCCGCACTACAGCGCGCCGAACCGCTCGCCGGTCTCGCGCCACGCCTACACGCTGCACGCCACCGACGGCGCCACCACCTACTCGCCGCGCAACTGGATCCAGCGCGACGCCGCCTTCCCGGCGCGCGGTTTCATCTAAGGCCGCCATGGAAATCCTGATCTTCGCCCCGCACTGGGGCAGCAACGAACTGGCGCCGCAAGCTTTCATCGAGCGCGTGCTGGAGGCCGGTTTCGACGGCATCGAGATGTCGCTGCCGCAGGAGCCGGTGGCGCGCGCCGACTGGTTGCAGCGCATCGCCGACGCCGGCCTGGGCCTGATCGCCCAGCAGTGGGAGACGGTGTTCCACCCCGGTTTCGAGGCGCAGCACGGCGCGCTGGGCGAACTGCTGCACAACGCCTGCTCGGCGCGTCCGCTGCTGGTCAATTCGCACACCGGCAAGGACTATTTCACGCCGGCGCAGAACCGCGCGCTGATCGAGCTGGCCGACGCCATCGGCGCGCAGTACGGTGTGCCGGTGCTGCACGAGATCCACCGCAGCCGCTTCAGCGGCCACCCGATGCTGCTGCTGCCCTATCTGGAGCAGTTGCCCGGGCTGCGCCTGACGGCCGACCTGTCGCACTGGTGCTGCGCCTGCGAGTCGCTGCTGGAGGAGCAGCCGGAGACGCTGGCGGCGGTGCTGCCGCGCGTCGGCCACATCCACGCCCGCGTCGGCCATCCGCAGGGGCCGCAGGTGGCCGACTTCCGCGCGCCCGAGGCGCAGCAGGCGCTGGCGCGCCACCTGCAATGGTGGGACGAGGTGGTGGCGCTGCGCCACGCCGCCGGCGCCAGACAGATCACCCTGACGCCGGAGTTCGGCCCGGTGCCCTACACCCAGACGCTGCCCTACAGCGGCCAGGAGGTGTCCAACGCCTGGGAGCTGAACGTGGCGATGCTGCAGTTGCTGCGCGCCCGCTACGGCCGCAACCGCGCCTGAGCACCGCCGGCGGCGCATGCCAACCCCAAGAACGTGAATCCGGGGTCGGACTCCCCGCCTTGGCGCCGCGGGTCCGACCCCGGCTCCACGCGGTTGGGTAGTGTTGGGGTTGCGGGCGCCGCCGCCTCACTGCGTTGTCGGCCCGGCCGCCGCCGGCAAATCCAGCGGCAAGGTCAGCACCACGCTGGTGCCCTCGCCCGGCGCCGACTCGATGGCGATCTTCCCCTTCAACACGGCGGTGACGATGTTGTAGACGATGTTCATGCCCAGCCCTGAACCGCCCTGCCCCATCTTGGTGGTGAAGAAGGGATCGAAGATGCGGCGCAGCGTGGCCGGCGCCATGCCACGGCCGTCGTCGCGCAGCACCAGGCGCACCATGCTCTCGCCCTCGCGCCGCGCGCCGATCGTGATGACGCCGCTGTCGCGCCCCTCGAAGCCGTGCAGCAGCGCGTTGTTGAGCAGGTTGCTGAGCACCTGCCCCAGGCTGCCCGGATACGAATCGAACTGCAGATCCTGCGCCACCTCCTGCCGCACCGTGCAATTGGCGCGGCGCAGCTGCACCGCGTAGGTGGCCAAGGTGTCGTGCAACAGCTCGTCGAGGCGGAAACGGCGCCGCTGGCCGCTGGCCTGGTCGACCGCCACCTGCTTGAACGACATGATCAGTTCGGCCGCGCGCGCCAGCGAGCCGGCCATGATGGCGCAGGCCTGGCGCACGTCGGCCAAGTGGGCCTGCAGCACCGAACGCTTGACGCCGCCCTCGCCGCCCAGCTTGCGCTCGAAATCGCCGGTCATGTCGCTCAGCGCCGTGGCGGTCAACAGGCTGTTGCCGATCGGCGTGTTGAGCTCGTGGGCGATGCCGGCCACCAGCGCGCCCAGCGAGGCCATTTTCTCGGCCGTGATCAGGCTCTCCTGCAGGCCGCGCTGCTCCTCCAGCGCCAGGCCCAGTTGCCCGCTCAGCTCCAGCCGGCGCTGCCAGGCCACCAGCAGGGCGGCGATCAAGGTGCTGATGATGAGACCGGCCACGGCGATCAGGCCGACGGCGGCCGGATCGCGGCTGTAACGGCTGCCGGGGCGGCCCTCGAATTTCAGCACCCAGCGCCGCTCGCCCATGCGCAGATCGCCCTGCGCGCTCACGCCGGGCACGGCCTGCGGCGGCGCCGCCGCGCCCAGCGGCCCGGCGCTGTCGAACATCAGGTTGTCCACGCTGGCCGGCTTGGCGCCGCCGTCGCGCAGATAGCCGGCGTCGTTGACGCTGACCCGCAGGTGCTGCAGCAGCGCCGGGTCGATCACCTCGCGCATCAGCGTGTTGACGCGGAAGACGATGGCGACGAAGCCGACCAGCGCGGCGCGGCGCTGTTCGAGCGTGCGCAGCGGCATGCCGTTGCGGTAGATCGGCGCGCGGGCGACGAAGCCGGGCTGGCCGCTGGCGTCCTGCACCAGCGTGATGCGCTCGGTGGCGACGATGTTGCCGCTGTCGCGGCCCAGTTCGAGCGCCTGCAGGTGCGGCGCCAGCGCCGCCAGGTCGAGGCCGAAGGCGTTCTCGTTGCCCTTCAGCGGCTCGGTGTATTCGATGACGTAGTGCTCCTCGCGCGCGCTGACCGGATGGACGCGGAACTGCGGATAACCGGCGCCGCCGTCGCTGCGGTCCCGCCGCACCGCCGCGACGAAATCGGCCAGGCCGGCCTGCGGCACGCGGCGGACAAACTGGATCGCCTGGAAACCGGGATAGCGCTCGACCACATTGAGCTGGCCGATGAAGCGCAGGAACTGGCCGCGCTCGATGCGGTCGTCCAGCGCGTACATGCCCTTGATGCTGAGCAGCATATCGAAATAGGTCTGCAGGCGCACCTCGGTGTCGCGCTGCACCTTGTCGCAGTCGCGCTGGAAGCGCAGGCCGATCTGCTGCTGCTGCGCGTCGGCCACGTACAGGCAGACCCAGACCGTCAGGCACAGGCCGACGATGAAGGCCAGGTAGCCGTAGGCGCGCATGGCCGGCGCGCGCTGGCCTTGGGGGACGACAGCGTGCGCCATGCCGCGCCGCCTAGTGGACCGGGTCGGCGAAGCGCGCCGCGATGGCCATGAATTGCTCCTCCACGGTCAACATGGCGTCGACCACGTCGGGGTCGAAGTGCTCGCCGCTGCCCTGGCGGATCAGTTCGAGCGCCGTCTCGTGGGTGAAGGCCGGCTTGTAGACGCGCTTGGAGATCAGCGCGTCGTAGACGTCGGCCACCGCCATCAGCCGCGCCGCGACGGGGATGGCGTCGCCGGCCAGGCCCTGCGGATAGCCCGAGCCGTCGAACTTCTCCTGGTGCGAATAGGCGATCTCGCGGGCGTAGCGCAGGAAGGTGTTGCTGTGGCCGAGGTGCCGCTCGACGCCGGCGATGGCGTCGCGGCCATACACGGTGTGCAGCTTCATGATGGCGAACTCCTCGTCGTTGAGGCGGCCCGGCTTGAGCAGGATGGCGTCGGGGATGGCCACCTTGCCGATGTCGTGCAGCGGCGCGGCCTTGTACAGCAGCGTGATGTTGGCGTCGCTGAGCTCCTCGGCGAAGCGGCGCTGCGGCTGCAGCTGGCGCGCCAGCGCGGCGACATAGTGCTGCACGCGGCGGATGTGGTTGGCCGTCTCGTAGTCGCGCGTCTCGGCCAGCGAGGCCATGGCCCAGACCACCGCGTCGAGGGTCTGGCCGAGCTCGCGGGTGCGCTCCTCGACCAGGTGTTCGAGCAAGCTGCCCTGGTGGCGCAGCAGGCGGCGCGCCTGGGCCAGTTCGAGCTGGGCGGCGACCCGCGCCAGCAGCGTCTCGGCCAGCAACGGGCGGCGGATCACGTCGGCGGCGCCGGCGGCGAAGCTGGCGCGTTCGGCCTCCTCCTGGCCCGCCGCATGCAACAGCAGCAGCGGGATGGCGGCGGTGTCCGGGTTGGCCTTGAGTTGCCGGCACAGGGCGGCGGCGGCGTGCCCGGCCGGGCCGGCGTCGAGCAGCACCAGGTCGGGCCGCGGCAGCTGGCCGGCGATGCGCAGGGCGTCGGCGGCCTGCTCGACCAGCCTGACTTCGTAGCGCTCCTGCAACAGCGCGCCGAGCCGGACCAGCTGCTCGGGCAGCGGGTCGACGAGCAGAATCAAGGCCTTGCTGGGGGGATTCATAAACGACTTCTCCGGGCGGTGCGGTGCGAGTTTCCAGTGGTCATCATACCCGAGCGTTCTTGCCCGAGGAACATTTTTCACGGAAATAGCTTGCAACTCAATAGCGCACTACCTATACTTCGGACATGAACCCCGTGAATCCCCTGCCCCCCATCCACCGCGTCGCCCCAGGGCGCGCCATGGCGCCCGCCGCCGACGCCGCCAGCCCGGCCGACGCCGCCAACCCGCTGCGCCAGGTGCCCCAGCTCGACGGCCAACTGTGCTTCGCGCTGTATTCCACCTCGCTGGCGATGAGCAAGCTGTACCGCAAGCTGCTGCGCCAGCTGGGCCTGACCTATTCGCAGTACCTGGTGATGATGGTGCTGTGGGAGCGCGACGGCCTGACCGTCTCCGAGGTCGGCGAGCGCCTGTTCCTCGACTCGGCCACGCTGACCCCGCTGCTCAAGCGCATGGAGCTGGCCGAACTGATCACCCGCACCCGCGCCGCCAGCGACGAGCGCCAGGTGATCATCTCGCTGACCGCGCAGGGCGGCGCCATGCGCGCCGAGGCGGCCAAGCTGCCCGAGGCGATCATCGGCGCCACCAAGTGCAGCCTGCCGCAGGTGGTCGCCCTGCGCGAGGAGCTCAACGCGCTGCGCTCCAGCCTGAGCCAGGCGCTCTGACGGCGCCGCCGCGCCGGCGCCGCGCCGCCATGCGCCGGCCGCGCGGCGGCCTCGGCAAAGATGCCCGGCGCGTCGTAAAATAGCCGGACCACTTACAGCCCCCGGCCACGATGAGCACTTCCGCACCGATCTTCACCTCCCCCGAGCACGTCAGCGCGGCCCTGCGCGGCGACGGTTACGCGCTGCTGCGCCCGCAGGACGTGGCCGCGCTGGCCGGCTGCCCGCTCGCCGCCTTGGCCGAGCTGGAGGCCAGCTGGGACCAGCTGGCGCCGGACAACTACCTGAAGGACGGCGGCCGTTACCGGCGCCGCCGCCACTCCTGCTTCGTCCAGGACGACGGCGCCGCGCCGCGCCAGGTGGCGCACCGCAGCCACTGGCAGCCGCTCGAATACAACGCCCTGCACGGCGGCATGAACCGGCTGTTCGAGCCGGTGCTGGCCGAGACCGTGGCGCGGCCCGCCTGGGGCGCGCTGATCGGCGCCGTCGGCGCGCTGTGCACGGCGGCGCGCGGCGGCGCCGCCCACCCCTGGTACATCGAGGCGCACCAGTTCCGCATCGACACCACCGACGGCATCGGCCGGCCCACGCCGGAGGGCGCCCACCGCGACGGCGTCGACTTCGTCGCCGTGCTGCTGGTCGGGCGCCACCAGATCAAGGGCGGCGAGACGCGCATCTTCGAGGCGGCCGGGCCGAACGGCAAGCGCTTCACCCTGACCGAGCCGTGGAGCCTGTTGCTGCTCGACGACGCCAGCGTGATCCACGAGTCGACCCCGATCCAGCCGCTGGGCCGGCACGGCCACCGCGACACGCTGGTGCTGACCTACCGCGCCGGCGCCTTCCAGGGTCAGAACTAGAATCCACACGGCAACGGAAAAGCCACCCGCGAGCGGGCAAATCCGCTATAGTCACATGACTCATCGAGCAAGACGCGGGGGGGTTCTGCGGCACGCGGCCGCGACCCGCCGGCTTTCCAGGAGACGGCCCGTGGACAGCAGTTACGACATCCAACCCGACGAAATCGAGATCCTCATCGTCGAGGACAGCCCGACCCAGGCCGAGCGCCTGCGCCGGTTGATCCAATCGATGCGCTACGGCGCCCGGGTCGCCGGCAACGGCCGCCTGGCGCTCGAAGCGATACGCGCGCGCAAACCGCATCTGGTGCTGTCGGACATCGTCATGCCGGAGATGGACGGCTACGAGCTGTGCCGCGCCATCAAGGCCGACGCCGGGCTGCGCGACATCCCGGTGATCCTGGTGACCTCGCTCAACGACCCGAAGGACATCATCCGCGGCATCGAGTGCGGCGCCGACAACTTCATCCGCAAGCCCTACGCCGAGGAGTACCTGCTCAACCGCATCGGCCACATGCTGATGAACCAGAAGCTCAGGCGCGGCCAGAACATGGAGGTCGGCATCGCCCTGGTGCTGGGCGAGCAGAAGCACTTCATCAACGCCGAGCGCCAGCAAATCCTCGACCTGCTGATCTCCACCTACGAGCAGGCGGTGCAGGTCAACAGCGAGCTGCAGGCGCGCGAGCGCCAGGTGATCGAGTTGAACATGCGGCTGGCCCACCACGCCGGCGAGCTCGAAACCATCAACCGCGAGATCGCCCTGAAGAACCTGGAGCTGGCCGAGGCCAGCCGGATGAAGTCGGCCTTCATCGCCAACATGTCGCACGAGCTGCGCACCCCGCTCAACGCCATCATCGGCTTCACCGGCGCGCTGCTGATGAAGCTGCCCGGCCCGCTCACCGGCGAGCAGGACAAGCAGCTCAACACCATCCGCACCAGCGCCCGCCACCTGCTCTCGCTGATCAACGACATCCTCGACGTGGCCCGCATCGAGGCCGGCAAGGTGACCCTGCTGGTCGAGCCGGTGCAGTGCCAGGAGATGGTCGCCGCCGTGGTCGACTCGCTGCGCCCGCTGGCGGCGCAGAAGGGCCTGGCGCTGGAGGTCGAGCTGGCGGCGCAAGCGATCACCGTCGACACCGACCGCCGCGCGCTGACGCAGATCCTGATCAACCTGGCCAACAACGCCATCAAGTTCACCGAGCGCGGCGCGGTGCGCCTGAGCCTGAGCCAGCGCCGCGACGACGGCCAGCTGCTCACCGAGTTCGCCGTCACCGACAGCGGCGCCGGCATCCGCGAGGAGGACCAGGCCAAGCTGTTCCAGGCCTTCTCCCAGCTCGACTCGACGTCGACCCGCCATGTCGAGGGCGCCGGCCTGGGCCTGTACCTGTGCCAGAACCTGGCCAACCTGATCGGCGGCACCCTGTTCTTCCGCAGCGACTTCGGCCACGGCAGCACCTTCACGCTGACCCTCAAGAGCCGCCATTAGGCCACGGCGGCGGGCAGTCAGGCAGCAAGCGAACATGCACGCCGGCGCGACGGCGGGACGGAGGAGCAAATGGCGGCACGCATCCTGATCATCGAGGACAATCAGGCCAATCGCGATCTGATGGTCTACCTGCTGACGGCCTTCGGCCACCAGGCGCTGGCGGCGGCCGACGGCGAGCAGGGCCTGGCGCTGGCGCGCGCCGAGCTGCCCGACCTGATCCTGTGCGACCTGCAACTGCCCGGGCTGGACGGTTACGGCGTGCTGCGCGCGCTGCGCGCCGACCCGGCCACGCGCGCCATTCCGGTGCTGGTGGCCAGCGCGCTGCCGCCCGGCGAGCAGCGCGAGGCGCTGCACAGCGCCGGCTTCAACGGCAACCTGAGCAAGTCCGACGAACCGGAGTCGCTGCTGGCGACGCTGCAGGCCTACCTGCCACCGGCGCTGCGCGTGGCGCTGCCGGGCGCGGCG
>NZ_JAEMNU010000007.1 GCF_016461825.1 Rugamonas violacea
CATGGCGGGGGCTGTTAACTTGGCGCCGCGCGTGTTAACATCGGCGCATGGACTTACTTGCCGAACTGGCCCGCACCGACCTCGATCCCGCCTTGCTGGCGCAAGTGCGCGCCTTGTTGCGGGCCAAGGACGAGGCCCTCGCCGCCAGCGATGCCAGTGCCACGCTGCTCGAACGCAAGGAGCAACTGCTCAAGGCGGCCGAGACCAAGATCGCCGCGCTGACGCTGGAACTGGCGTACCACCGCCGCATCCGTTTCGCCCACAAGAGCGAGGCCCTGCCGGCCGGGCAGCGCGACCTGTTCGACGAAACCTGGGACATCGACCTAGCCGCCATGCAGGCCGAGCTCGACGCGCAGGCCGATGCGCTGGCCCGGGACAAGCCGAAGGCCAAGCGCCCGCGCGCCGGCCGCCAGCCTTTGCCGGATCACCTGGAACGGATCGAACACCGCCACGAGCCGGCCTCGTGCGAGTGCGGCCAATGCGGCGCCGCCCTGCACCTGATCGGCGAGGACGTCAGCGAGCAGCTCGACGTGGAGCCGGCGCGTTTCTTCGTGCACCGCCACATCCGCCCGCAATACGCCTGCCGCGCCTGCGAGACGGTGACGGCGGCTGCGGTGGCGCCGGCCATCATCGACGGCGGCATGGCCGCGCCCGGCCTGCTGGCCTGGCTGGCCACCAGCAAATACGTGGACCATCTGCCGCTGTACCGGATCGAACAGATTGGCGCGCGCCAGCAGGTGCCGTTGCCGATCTCGACGACGTCCGACTGGCTCGGCAAGGTCGGCGTGGCGCTGCAGCCGCTGGCCGACCGGCTGAGCGAATTGCTGCGGCTACGCCCCACGCTGCACGCCGACGAGACGCCGGTGCGCCAGCTCGATCCCGGGCAGGGCAAAACCAAACGGGCCTATCTGTGGGCCTACCGCAGCAACAGCCTCGACGAGGGGCCGCCCATCGTCGTGTTCGATTACCAGGGCGGGCGCGCCGGCGCGCACGCGCAGACCTTCCTGGGCGCCTGGCGCGGCCACCTGATGGTCGACGATTACGCCGGCTACAAGGCGCTGTTCGGCAACGGCGTCACCGAACTGGCCTGCCTAGCCCACCTGCGCCGCAAATTCTTCGACCTGCACGCGGCCAATGGCAGCCCGGTCGCGGCCGAGGCGCTGCGCCGGATCGCGCAGCTGTATGCCATCGAACGGCAAGCGGGCGATGTCGCCGCCGACGTGCGCTTGGCGCTGCGCCAGCAACAGGCCAAACCGCTGCTGCTGCAATGCCAGCAGTGGATGAGCGCCACGCGCCTGACGGTGGCCGACGGCAGCGGCACGGCCAAGGCCATCGACCACGCCCTCAAGCGCTGGCCGGCATTGCTGCGCTACGCCGGCTCGGGCACGCTGCCGATCGATAACAACCCGGTGGAAAACGCCATCCGGCCCATCGCCATCGGCAAAAAGAACTGGCTGTTCGCCGGTTCGGAGCGCGCCGGCCACCGCGCCGCCGCCATCCAAAGCCTGTTCGCCACCGCCAAGCTCAACGGACTCGATCCGCACCGCTGGCTTGCCGACACGCTCGAAGCCTTACCCA
>NZ_JAEMNU010000070.1 GCF_016461825.1 Rugamonas violacea
CGAATCGTTGGGATGGATAAGTGTACTCAAAACGTGCCGTGCCTTGAAGAGGGGCCAGCTACGGAAAGGTGCATAATCACACGAATCTAAACAATCAGCGACCTGTTGCAACAAGGTGATTCAGAAAACGGATTAGACGTTGATTTGGTTTGGGATGTCATGCATTTTTTTGGTACGCAAAAGTTGCTTGAGTTGCTGCGAAAATTTGAACTCAATGACTGGGAGGCGATGCATTCAGGATTGCACCTGTCTCTTGGCAAGGCTCTTGCGGAATTGAATGTTGTGCGCGTCTAATTGACGGGGGCAAGTAGCACAGGCAAGGTTAGGACGCTGTTGACAACATCTACAGCGGCGGTTTACGTCTCGAAGACGCCGGTCATCGGGATGCTAATTTCGAGATCGGCAGTCTGATTTTAGCGGCGACTTAACCACGCACAAGCGCCGGGCGACGCCTTCAACGAGCAGCGCCTGGTGCGCGAGCAGCTGGTCGAACTGACCGGCCGCGCACCGCAGAACGGCGCCAGCGACGTCAGGCTCGAAAACCAGAACGTCGTGCTGCCCGACGGCACCACGGAAACCGTGCTGGTGCCGAAGGTCTACCGCGGAAGAGCACGTTCAAAAAGGGCAGCAGCGACAGCGCCGATTACAGCGCGAGCAGCCACGTGGTGGGCGGCAGCGTGACGGGCGCCGACGTGACCGTGCGGGCCGGGCGCGACATCGTCGTCGTCGCCAGCCAACTGACGGCCAGCGATGCGCTGACCTTGGCCGCCGAGCGCGACCTGAGCGTGCTCAGCGCCGAGCAGAGCGGCAGCGAGCGGCACAGCTCGGAAGTCAAGCAGAGCGGTTTCAGCCTGAACCTGACGACCGGCATCGGCTACAGCAAGAGCCAGGACGACAAGAGCGGCAACGGCGACACGGTGCGGCAGATCGGCAGCGTGCTCAGCGGCGGGAGCGTAACGGCCACCAGCGGACGCGACACGCTGGTCAAGGCCAGCACGGTGGTGGCCGACCAGAAGCTCAGCATCGCCGCCAAGGGCGACCTGAGCATCGTCAGCGCGGCCGACCACGACACGGGAGACTACGCCACCAGCAGCAAGAAGTCCGGCTCGATCGGCAGCAACTTCCAGCCGGCCTACGGCAACGTCAAGACCACCACCGACGGCAAGCACGACAACACGACCCAGGTCGGCAGCCAGATCGCCAGCCTGGGCGGCAACGTCGAGTTGAAGGCAGGCGGCCGGTACACGCAGACGGCCAGCCAGGTCAAGGCGCCCGAGGGCGACATCAGCATCGAGGGCAGTGACGTGCTGGTCAACGCCGGCTTCAGCACGACCGACAGCACCGACCACACGACGTATGCCAAGACGGCGATCGGCGGCACGATCAGCGTGCCGATCGTCAACGCGGTGCAGCGCGTCGCGAGCATGGCCTCGGCCGCCAAGACGACGAAGGACGGACGCATGCAGGCGCTGGCCTTGTACAACCTCGACCGCAGCGCGGGAGATCTGGTCGACACCGCCGGCGCGATGTCGCAGAACATGATGTCGGGCGTCAAGATCAGCGTCAGCCTGGGCAACACCAAGAGCGAGAGCAACGCCGTGCAGAGCGCCACCGTCGCCGTCGGTTCGAGCATCGCGGCCGGCGGCAACGTCAGCATCAAGGCCAGCGGTGGCGGCAAGGACAGCAATATCACCGCCATCGGCAGCGACATCAGCGCCGGCAA
>NZ_JAEMNU010000071.1:0-92361 GCF_016461825.1 Rugamonas violacea
AAAGTCATCAAGCGGATGGCTTACGGTTTCCGGGACTCCGCATACTTCTTCCTCAAAATCAAGGATGCCTTCCCCGGCAAACCGCGATGAACCAAAAAAAAGCCCGCTACGGGAGCGGGCTAAATCTATTTCCTTGGAGGGGAATAGAGGAGACAGGGCAATGATGCTGCATGGAAGTATATTCAGCCAATTTATCTTGGTGATGATGGAAATCAACTTCCTGAATAACTTAGCAATTGCAAGCCATGGCGCCGCCAAGATGAGAAAAACCAGCGGCGTAAATCCGGGGTCGGACCCGGCGGGTCCGACCCCAGCTCTGCGCCCGTGGGTTTTTCATCGCCCTCTGAATTACTTGCCGACGTCGGCCGCGTACGGCAGCACGCGCGAGGCGAGCCGGGTATCGGTCTTCAGCAGGCCCACCTCGTCGGCCAGGATGTGCACCGCTTCGTTGAGCAGCACGTCCTTGGCGTTCTTGGCGGCTTTTTCCGCGTCCAGCTCGGCGGCCAGGCCGCGCTCGTCGGCCTGCAGGCCGTCGTCGGTGCGCGCCGCGCCCTTGACCGCCGCCACCCGCGCCGCCACCTTGCCGCTGGCCGGCTTGGCGCTGACGGCGTGGTTCAGGGCTTCCTTCGGATCGGCGATCTTCACCGGATCGTCGCCGCTCGGCACCGCGCTGGCCAGCAGGCGCGCCTCGCGCAGCTTGGCGCGGGCCTCTTGGGTGTCGCGCTCCTTGCGGCGCACCGTCTCGTTGAGCGAGATCAGGTTTTCCTTGCGCAGCTTCTTGGCCAGGGCGATGTCCTCCTGCAGGTACTGGAAGTCCTTGTCCTTGGCCACGCGCGCCTCGTGGCGCTTGTCGAGCATCGGCACGATCTCCTTGAGCTCGCCGGCCGGGATGTAGACGGCCGGCTTGATCGAGGTCCACGGCAGCGCGTTGTCGTAGCTGGACTCGCCGAAGCTGTCGCCGTCGGCCATGGCCGGCAGCTTGATGTCGGGCGTCACGCCGCGCAGCTGGGTGGTGCCGCCGTTGATGCGGAAGAACTGGGCGATGGTCATCTTCAGCTCGCCCAGGCGCGGCGCCTTCTCGTTGGGCGCGAAGCGGTCCAGGTTGACCAGGGTCTGCACGGTGCCCTTGCCGAAGCTGGCCTCGCCGATGATCAGGCCGCGACCGTAGTCCTGGATCGCCGCCGCGAAGATCTCCGAGGCGGAGGCCGAGCCACGGTTGATCAGCACGCCGACCGGACCGTCCCAGGCCAGACCGGCGTTGTTGTCGCTTTCGATCTCGACCTTGCCTTCGGCGCTGCGTTGCTGCACCACCGGGCCCTTGTCGATGAACAGGCCGGTCAACTCGACCGCCTCGCTGAGCGAGCCGCCGCCGTTGTTGCGCAGGTCGATCAGCACGTTGTCGACTTTTTCCTTCTTCAGCTCGCCGAGCAGGCGGGCGACGTCGCGCGTGGCGCTCTTGAAGTCGCGCTCGCCCTTGCGGCGCGCCTCGAAGTCCTGGTAGAAGGTCGGCAGCGAGATCACCCCGACGCGGCGTTTGGCCGTGCCGTCGCGCACCTCGAGGATGGATTTCTTGGCCGACTGCTCCTCCATGCTGATCTTCTTGCGCACCAGCGCGACCATGGTGTGCTTGCCGTCGACGCCGGCCTCGGCCGGCAGCACGTCGAGCCGCACGGTGGAGTCCTTGGCGCCGCGGATCTGCGCCACCACGTCGTCGATGCGCCAACCCAGCACCTCGGTCAGCGCGCCCGAGTCGCCCTGGCCGACGGCGACGATGCGGTCGCCCACCTTGAGCTTGCCCGACAGGCCGGCCGGACTGCCCGGCACCACTTCGCGCACCACGGTGTACTCGTCGCGCGTCTGCAGCACGCAGCCGATGCCTTCGAGCGACAGGCGCATGGCGATGTCGAAGTTCTCCGAGGCGCGCGGCCCCAGGTAGTTGGTGTGCGGCTCGATCGACATGGTGTAGGCGTTCATGAAGATCTGGAACACGTCTTCATTGTTGAGCTTGCGCGAACGGCTCATATAGTTCTCGTAACGCTTGTCGAGCGTGTCGCGGATCGCCTTGTCCTCCTTGCCGGCCAGCTTCAGGCGCAGCCAGTCGTTCTTGATGCGCTTGCGCCACAGCTCGCGCGCCTCGGCCTCGGACTTGGGCCACTCGGCTTTTTCGCGGTCATACTGGTAACTCTCGTCGACGGTGAAGTCGAACTTGCCCTTGAGCAGCTCGCGGGCGTAGCCGAAGCGCTCGTTGAAGCGCTGCTGGTACAGGTTGTAGATGGCGAAGGGAACGCTGAGGTTCTCGTTGTTGATGGCGTCGTCGAGACGGCCACGGGCCGCGCCGAACTGGTCGAGGTCGGCCTGGACGAAGAACAGGCGCTCGCCGTCGAGCGATTTGAAGTAGCGGTCGAAGATCTTCTCCGACATGGCATCGTCCAGCGGCACCGCCTTGTAGTGGTAGCGCGACAGGAAGCGCGAGGCCCAGATCGCCGCCTGGGTTTGTTGAGCCAATGGTTTCAAGGGGGTCTCTGCCACTTTTTCCGGCAGCGCCGCGCCAGCCTGCGCTGACAGGGACAGCGCCAGCGTGACCAACAACATTTGCTTCTTCATCGGCTTACTCCGAACGTAGATTGTCGACTTGCCGGCCGCGCCGACCATTCCGGTCGGCCGCCGCCAGCGTATTTGGGGGTGTTACGGCTGCGCTTTATTCTACAGGATAGCAGCAGCGGCGCACCCCGGGGAAGCACAGTTTCCCTGCGAATGCTTAAGGGCGGCTGAAGGGTGCGGCGGCGCGGCGTCCGGCGACAAGCTTGTCGCCAAGTCATTGTATTCATTCATATTTCTTTTAAACACTACTTGTTTCTTTATGGAAATATGATATGATGCCCGTCTTGATTCATCCACGCCCTCCGAAACGCCACCGCGCGTATCACCCGGGCCGCCGTTCAGCCCACCGTTCCGCCTTGCGGGACACGGCTCAAATAGTCGACCTCGACAGCGACACCATGCCCGCCTCGGCGGGACCCAGCGCGCCCCGCGGCGCGGCTGGATTGCCATTCGCGCTACGCGCCCGGCGACATTCCTCGAGGTTCCCGTAACTCGCCCGCCGTGGCGCCGCCGCGCCGCGACCTTTGTAAGAGAACTATGCACGCATCCATTTTCCAACCCCGCAGCTGGGGTGTCGGCAGCAAGATCACCATCTTCACCTTCGGCCTGGTCAGCGCCATCCTGTGCGCCCTGCTGCTGTTGATCAGCGCCACCACCGCGCGCATGCTCGAGCAGCGCGCCGAGGACAACGTCGCCAGCGCCCTGGCCGGCGTCAACAACACGCTGGAGGTGTTCAACCACACCATGATCAGCGACGCCGGCAGCTTCGCCCGCCTGTTCGCCGGCCAGTTCGACGGCCCCTTCACGCTCGACGCCGCGCACCCGGTCGACGTCACCGGCAAGCCGGCGCCGGCGCTCAGCAGCGGCGGCCGCGTCATCAACATGGACTTCAGCATCGCCGACCGCTTCACCGCCCAGACCGGCGCGGTGGCCACCGTGTTCGCCGCCGACGGCGCCGAGTTCGTCCGCATCAGCACCTCGCTGAAGAAGGAAAACGGCGAGCGCGCCGTCGGCACCCAGCTCGACCACGGCCACGCCAGCTACGCCCCGCTGCGCGGCGGCGCCCGCTACGTCGGCCTGGCCACGCTGTTCGGCAAGCCCTTCATCACCCAGTACGACCCGATCAAGGACGCCGGCGGCCGCGTCATCGGCGTGCTGTTCATCGGCCTCGACATCAGCCAGAACCTGGCCATGTTGAAGGACAAGATCAAGCAGATCAAGATCGGCCAGAGCGGCTACGTCTACGTGCTCGACGCCACGCCCGGCAAGGACTACGGCAAGCTGCTGGTGCATCCGAGCCAGGAAGGCGGCAACCTGCTGGCCACCCGCGGCAGCGACGGCCGCGCCTTCATCCAGGACATGCTGAGCAGCAAAAACGGCAGCATGCGCTACCAGTGGAACCAACAGGACGGCGGCGGCGCGCGCGAGAAGATGGTGGTGTACAGCCACTTCAAGCCGTGGAACTGGGTCGTCGCCGGCGGCAGCTACACCGACGAGATCACCCACGACGCGGCGACGCTGCGCAACCGCGCCAGCCTGTTCGGCCTGCTCGCCCTGCTGCTGTTCGCCGCCGCCCTGTACCTGCTGGTGCGGCGCAACGTCTCGCGCCCGCTGGCGCGCGCCGAGGCGGCCGCCGGCCGCATCGCCGCCGGCGACCTGACGGTGGCGCTGCGGGTCGACAGCGACGACGAGATCGGCCGCCTGCTGCAGGCCATGAACGGCATCAGCGGCAGGTTGGCCGCCGTGGTCGGCCAGGTGCGCCACGGCGCCGAGCAGATCGCCAGCGCCTCGGCCGAGATCAGCGACGGCAACGCCGACCTGTCGGCGCGCACCGAGCAGCAGGCCGCCAGCCTGGAGGAAACCGCCGCCTCGATGCAGGAGCTCAGCTCGACCGTGCGGCAGAACGCCGAGCACGCGCGGCAGGCCAGCCAACTGGCGCTGGCCGCCGCCGGCGTCGCCGCCAAGGGTGGCGACGCGGTCGCCCTGGTGGTCGGCACGATGGACTCGATCCACAGCGCCTCGAAGAAGGTGGTCGACATCATCGGCGTGATCGACACCATCGCCTTCCAGACCAACATCCTGGCGCTGAACGCGGCGGTCGAGGCGGCGCGCGCCGGCGAGCAGGGCCGTGGCTTCGCCGTCGTCGCCAGCGAAGTGCGCAACCTGGCGCAGCGCTCGGCCGCCGCCGCCAAGGAGATCAAGGAATTGATCGTCGACTCGGTCGGCAAGGTCGACGCCGGCAGCGTCCAGGTCGAGCGCGCCGGCGCCACCATGCGCGAGGTGGTCGCCAGCGTCGGCCGCGTCAGCGCCATGGTCGGCGAGATCAGCAGCGCCAGCGAGGAACAGCGCAGCGGCATCGAGCAGGCCAACCAGGCCATCGCCCAGATGGACCAGGTGACCCAGCAGAACGCCGCGCTGGTCGAGGAGGCGGCCGCCGCCGCCGAGGCGCTGCAGGGCCAGGCCGCCGGGCTGGCCCAGGTGGTGCGCCTGTTCCAACTCGACCCGCACGGCGCCGAGCGCGGCGCCGTGGCGCGTCTGGAACAGCCGCGCCGCCTGGCGCTGAACTAGCCCGCCGGCGCCAGGCCGGCCAGTTCGCGGTTGTAGGCGTCGACGATGTCGGCCTCGCCGTAGCGCAGCTCCAGCCGGCGCAGCGTGAAGTGGCCGCCGGCCATGTCCTGGTAGTAGTCGGTGAACAGGGTGTTGACGGTGGCGCCGGCCAGCGCGCCGAGCACCGGCACGATCTGCGCCGCCATCTTCTCGGTGATCACCACGCCGAAGCGGGCGGCCACCGCGTCGATGGCGCGCGCCAGCAGGGCCGCGCCCTCGCGCGCGCCGAAGCCGGCCGCGCCCTTCTCCGCCGCGATCGCCGCCAACTCGGCGGCGGTCAGGTTGAGCATGCGGTTGAGCGCCGTGCGCGCGGCGTAGTAGCCGGCGTCGCCGGCCACCTCCGGCCCGGCGTTGCCGCCCAGCGCGAACACCTGGACGCACTCGATCTTGACCTCCAGGCTGGACAATGAAAAACCCTCGGCGCGCGCCACGTCGGCCACGGCTCGCATCATGATAGTGGTCGACAGCGGCAGCTCGACCAGCAGCGCCGAAAAACCGAAAAAGCCGCCCAGCGCGCCGCTGGCGGCCGCGCCCAGCTTGTGCAGGCGCGGCGAGGCGGCGGCGTGCGGCCGGTCGGCCATGCTCCACAGCGCCGCGTCGGCGGCCTTGTGCAGCGCCGAGTTGACGCCCTGGTTGATCTTGCCGCGCAGCGTGGCCGACAGCTTGGCCAGCCCCCATTCCAGCGGCGCGCCGACCAGCTCGGCCAGCTTGACCGTCAGCGACGGCGTGTTCAGCAGGCGCACCGCCCGGCGCAGCGCCGCCAGGTCGTCCCGATTGTGTGGCGAATAGATGTCCATGCGTCCCGTGCGAATAGCCCGAATTAAGCGAATAAGTCCTGCGGCATCATAGCATCGCGCGGCGCCAAATCGCCCCGGCGCGCGCGCCTCGCGAGCGGGCGCGGCGGCGGCCGACTGATAATGTTGATCGGCCTGCCAACACCTGCTAGCATGGCCGGCACTGCGTTCGCCTTTGGCCCGACCTATGCTCCCTCCCGTCCTCCGGATCTGCGCGCCACTCCTGCTCACCCTGCTTGGCGCCGGCACGGCCCATTCAACCGTGCCGGCGGCCGTGGCCACCCCGGCCGCCACGGCCGACGACGAGGCGGCGCATTGGCGCGCATGCGCCAGTTGGTCGAGCGCGCCGGCGCCCACGGCGCCCCCTGGAGCGGACCGCAGTCCGGCCCGCCGGCCCAGCCCGGCGCCGCCATCGCCATCGTCAGCGAGGACCTGCGCAACGGCGGCGTGCTCGGCGTCGTGCAGGGCGTCAAGGAGGCCGCCGCCGCGATCGGCTGGAGCAGCAAGGTCTACGACGCCGCCGGCAGCGCCGCCGGCCGCGCCGACGCGTTGGCGGCGGCGCTGGCGGCGCGTCCCGCCGGCCTGCTGCTGGTCGGCGTCGACGCCGGCCAGGCGGCGCCGCTGCTGGCGCCGCTGGCGCGCCGTGGCGTGCCGATGGTCGGCTGGCATGTCGGCCCGCGGGCCGGCCCGCAGGCCGACGGCGCGCTGGCGATGAACGTCTCCAGCGACCCGCTCGACGTGGCGCGGATCACCGCGATGGCGGCGGTGGTGCAGTCGGCCGGACGGGCCGGCGTGGTCATCTTCACCGACAGCAATTACACCATCGCCAGCGCCAAGGCGGCGGCGATGGCCGAGGTGATCCGCGCCTGCCGCCAGTGCCGCCTGCTCGGCGTCGAGGACGTCGCCCTGTCGCACAGCGCGGCGCGCATGCCGGCCGTCACGCGCGCGCTGCTGGCGCGCCACGGCGCCGCCTGGAGCCACGCGCTGGCCATCAACGACCTGTACTTCGACTATGCCGCGCAGGAACTGACCAAGGCCGGCCGCAGCAGCGCCAGCCTGCGCATGCTGTCGGCCGGCGACGGCAGCGCCGCCGCGTTGCAGCGCATCCAGGCCGGCATCTTCCAGGTCGGCACCGCGGCCGAGCCGCTCAACCTGCACGGCTGGCAGCTGGTCGACGAGTTGAACCGGCTGCTGGCGCACCAGCCGGTCTCCGGCTACATCGTGCCGGTGCACCTGGTCACGCCCGACAACATCGCCTTCGACGGCGGCGCCCGCCTGCGCTACGACCCGGACAACGGCTACCGCGACATCTACCGCCGCATATGGAAACGCTGAGCGCCGGCGCCGGCTGGCTGCGTCTGCTGCCGCGCTCGCTGCGGCACCAGTTCAGCCTAGTCGTCGCCGGCCTGACCCTGCTGATCCTGGCCGGCGGCGTCACCGCCGTCTACGCCCTGCGCGCCGGCAGCGCCGCCACCGACCGCCTGGCCGAGGAGCGCCTGGTGCGCATGCAGGACGCCCAGGACCTGGTGCGCCGCAGCCTGCTGATCGAGCGCGAGTCCGACCTGCTGGCCGGCGCCGCCAACGCCGAGGCGGTGCGCGCCCGCTACGCCGGCATCGTCGCCCACCTGCAATCGTTCGACCAGCTGGCCGACCGCCTGGCCGCCAGCGGCGACGAGGGCGCCATCCTCGACCTGCGCCAGGCCGGCCAGCTGTTCCGCAACAGCGCCAACGTGGTGGCCCAGCTGCGCGAGGCCGAGCTGCAAGGCGCCGCCGCGCCCGGCCAGGCGGCGCCGGCCGCCGCGCGGCAGGTGCTGCCCTTCCAGGACCAGCTGCGCCACCACGCCGCCGCGATGGCGGCGGCGGCCCAGCTGCAATCCGAGCGCCACACCCAGGACTTCCGCGACGCCGCCCTGACGCTGCGCCAGGACTCGCTGCGCCACCAGCGCTGGGTCGCCGCGCTGCTGGCGGCCAGCCTGCTGCTGGCCTGGCTGGCCAGCTACCACTTCCTCGGCCGCCACGTGCTGTCGCGCCTGCAACTGGTCAGCGACGGCCTGCGCCGGCGCGACCCGGCCGAGGCCGGCGAGACGGCGCCGGCGCTGGCCGTGGCCGTGTTGGGGGGCGATGAGATCGGCGAGATGGCCCGCGCCGTCGAGCTGTTCCAGGCCGACCGCCGCCAGCTCAGCCTGGCCCACGCCACGCTCGAACAGGAACAGGTCCGCCAGCAGCAATTGAGCGACCAGCTGGCCCAGATGCACGGCCAGCTGCTGCAGTCGGAGAAGCTGGCCTCGGTCGGCCAGCTGGCCGCCGGCATGGCCCACGAGATCAACAACCCGGTCGGCTTCGTCAACGCCAACCTGGGCACGCTGCGCGCCTACGTCACCGACCTGCTCGAAACGCTGGCCGCCTATGAGGCGGTCGAGGGCGAGCTCAGCGAGACCAGCCGGGCCGCCCTGGTCGAACTGAAACGGCGCATCGACCTGCCCTACCTGCGCGGCGACATCGCCAGCCTGCTCGGCGAGTCGCTCGACGGCCTGCGCCGCGTCAAACGCATCGTCCAGGACCTGCGCGACTTCGCCCTGGTCGACGAGACCGAGCTGCAATGGGCCAACCTGGAGGACGGCCTGGACAGCGCCGTCAACCTGGTCGGCGGCCAGCTCAAGTTCAAGGGCGAGCTGCGCCGCGAGTACGCCGCCATCCCCGCCGTCGAGTGCCGGCCCTCGCGCCTCAACCAGGTCTTCCTCAACCTGTTGCGCAACGCCGCCGACGCCGCCGGCGAACACGGCCGCATCACCCTGCGCACCGGCCGCGACGAGGGCCAGGTCTGGATCGAGATCGAGGACAACGGCGCCGGCATCCGGCCGGAGCACCTGGCCCGCGTCTTCGACCCCTTCTTCACCACCAAGCCGGTCGGCTGCGGCACCGGGCTGGGCCTGTCGATGGCCTATGGCATCGTCAAGACCCACGGCGGCCGCATCGAGGTGCGCAGCGAGCCGGGCAAGGGCGCCGCCTTCCGCGTCGTCCTGCCGCGCCACGCCGTCGCAGCCTGAGGCGCCCGCGCCGCGCCGCGCCGCGCCGCCTCAGCCTCGGGCCTACTCGGCGTAGAAGCAGCGGCCGCAGGCCTGGCGGTAGCTCTCGTTGCCGCCGATGCTGATCTGCTCGCCTTCCTTCAGACGCTTGCCGTGCTGGTCGACGCGGATGTTCATGGTCGCCTTCTTGCCGCAGCTGCAGATGTTTTTCAGTTCCTCGATGTCGTCGGCCAGCGCCAGCAGGTAGGCCGAACCGGCGAAAGGCTGGCCACGGAAGTCGGTGCGCAGGCCGTAGCTGATCACCGGCACGCCGCCCACCTGGGCCAGCTGGTGCAACTGCTGCACCTGGGCGGTGCTGAGGAACTGCGCCTCGTCGATCAGCAGGCAGGCGATCTTCTCGTCGACCTCGCGCAGGAAGTCGGTGTCGGCGTCGAACACCTCGACTTGGCGGCTCGGCCCCAGCCGCGAGGTCACCTGGCCGACGCCGTAGCGGTCGTCAATGGCGGCGGTGAACAGGCGCACGCGCTGGCCCTGTTCCTCGTAGTTGTGCGCCACCTGCAACATCGCGGTGGATTTGCCTGCGTTCATCGCAGAATATCGGAAATAAAGTTTTGCCACTGCTGCCTTCTGCCCTGTGAATTCATGAAGCGTTGAGCGCGGCGCCGCCGGGCGCCATTCGCGAGCGCGGATTATAAACCGCCCGTGCGGCAAAAAGCGCATACTTGCTTTTCGCGCAGCAAAGCGGAAATCACAATTTATCGCATAAGCTAGCACGAAAACATTCCTTCCAAGCATGAATAAGCCGGCCTAACATCCGCTCCTTTTCAGGAAAAAAGCACGGCCGGACACAATCCGCCCCCTGCCTCTTCCCAGCCCGGAGAAATTATGGACAGCGCAGCGCAACCCGCATTATTCGACCTGATCGGCAACACCCCGCTGGTCCAGGTGACCCGCCTCGACACCGGCCCCTGCCAGCTCTTCCTCAAGCTGGAATCGCAGAACCCCGGCGGCTCGATCAAGGACCGCATCGGCCGCTCCATCATCGAGGCGGCCGAGGCCGACGGCCGGCTCAAGCCGGGCGGCACCATCATCGAGGCGACCGCCGGCAACACCGGCCTGGGCCTGGCCCTGGTCGGCCGCATCAAAGGTTACCGCGTGCTGCTGGTCGTGCCCGACAAGATGTCGACCGAGAAGGTGCTGCACCTGAAGGCGCTCGGCGCCGAGGTGCGCACCACCCGCTCCGACGTCGCCAAGGGCCACCCCGAGTACTACCAGGACTACGCCGCCCGCCTGGCGCGCGAAACCCCCGGCGCCTTCTTCGCCGACCAGTTCAACAACCCGGCCAACCCGTTGGCCCACGAGACCAGCACCGGCCCGGAGATCTGGCAGCAGAGCGGCCACAACGTCGACACCATCGTCGTCGGCGTCGGCTCGGGCGGCACCTTGAGCGGCCTGACGCGCTACTTCAGCCGGGTCCAGCCCAAGCTCGAATTCGTCCTGGCCGACCCCCAGGGCTCCATCCTGGCCGAGTACATCGACACCGGCAAGGTCAACGACACCAGCGGTTCCTGGGCCGTCGAGGGCATCGGCGAGGACTTCATCCCGGCCATCGCCGACACCAGCGGCGTGCGCCAGGCCTACACCATCAGCGACCAGGAGAGCTTCGACAACGCGCGCCAATTGCTGCTCGCCGAAGGCATCCTGGGCGGCTCGTCGACCGGCACGCTGCTGGCCGCCGCGCTCAAATACTGCCGCGCCCAGACCAGCCCCAAGCGCGTCGTCACCTTCGTTTGCGACACCGGCACGCGCTACCTGTCGAAGGTCTACAACGACGGCTGGATGCACGACCAGGGCCTGATCCAGCGCACCGCCAGCGGCGACCTGCGCGACCTGATCGGCCGCCGCCACGACGCCGGCGACGTGGTCAGCGTGGCGCCCTCCGACACCCTGCTGACCGCCTTCAACCGCATGCGCAGCAGCGACCTGGCGCAACTGCCGGTGCTCGACGGCGGCCGCCTGGTCGGCATCGTCGACGAGTCCGACCTGCTGCTCAAGCTCGACGACCATGCCGTGCAGTTCTCCAGCCTGGTCGGCAGCACCATGACCAGCCGGCTCGAAACGCTGCACCCGGGCGCCAGCCTGCAGGCGCTGCGCAGCACGCTCGACCGCGGCCTGACCGCCGTGGTCGCCGACGACAACGTCTTCTACGGTTTGATCACCCGCTTCGACCTCCTCAACCACCTTCGCAGGACAAAATCTTGAGCCATCCAAACGACACCAGCAAGCCGCGCCATCTGGCCACCCGCGTCATCCACGCCGGCCAGTCGCCCGATCCCAGCACCGGCGCCATCATGCCGCCGATCTACGCCACCTCGACCTTCGTCCAGCAAAGCCCCGGCGTGCACAAGGGCCTCGACTACGGCCGCTCGCACAACCCGACCCGCTGGGCGCTGGAGCGCTGCGTCGCCGACCTGGAAGGCGGCGCCGAAGGCTACGCCTTCGCCTCCGGCCTGGCCGCCATCTCGACCGTGCTGGAGCTGGCCGACGCCGGCTCGCACATCATCGCCGGCGACGACATGTACGGCGGCACCTACCGCCTGTTCGAACGGGTGCGCCGGCGCAGCGCCGGCCACGACTTCACCTACGTCGACCTGACCAATCCGGCCAACCTGCTGGCGGCGATCCGCCCGGAGACGCGCATGGTGTGGGTGGAGACGCCGACCAACCCGATGCTCAAGCTGGCCGACCTGCGCGCCATCGCCGAGATCTGCCGCCGGCACGGCATCATCGCCGTGGCCGACAACACCTTCGCCAGCCCGCTGGTGCAGCGCCCGCTGGAGCACGGCTTCGACATCGTGGTGCACTCGACCACCAAGTATTTGAACGGCCACTCCGACATCATCGGCGGCATCGCCATCGTCGGCGGCGAGGCGCGCCAGCAGGCCTGGCGCGAGCAGCTGGGCTTTTTGCAGAACTCGGTGGGCGCCATCGCCGGCCCGTTCGACAGCTTCCTGGCGCTGCGCGGCGTGAAGACCTTGGCCATCCGCATGGAGCGCCACTGCGCCAGCGCGCTGGAACTGGCCCGCTGGCTCGAAGCGCAGGCGCTGGTGAGGAAGGTCTACTATCCCG
Organism: Rugamonas violacea; assembly: GCF_016461825.1. Lineage (GTDB taxonomy): Bacteria > Pseudomonadota > Gammaproteobacteria > Burkholderiales > Burkholderiaceae_D > Rugamonas. Next base: position 12,158 of record NZ_JAEMNU010000071.1, read on the forward strand.
GCCTGAGCTCGCACCCGCAGCACGAGCTGGCGCGGCGCCAGATGGACGGTTTCGGCGGCATCATCTCGATCGACCTGAACACCGACCTGGCCGGCGCCCGCCGCTTCCTCGAACGTTGCGAGGTGTTCGCCCTGGCCGAGAGCCTGGGCGGCGTCGAAAGCCTGATCGAACATCCGGCGCTGATGACCCACGCCAGCATCCCGGCCGAGCAGCGCGCCAAGCTGGGCATCGGCGACGGCTTGATCCGCCTGTCGGTCGGCATCGAGCATATCGACGACCTGCGCCAGGACCTGGCCAACGCCCTGGCCGCGATTTAAGGGCGGCCATACGGTTTGCTAGTCCGCCGACAAACCCCACCGGCAGAATCTAGGGTCGGACCCAGCGGGTCCGACCCTGGCTCTTCGCCGCTGGGGTTTGCCGGCATCCCCGGCGCCTTGAGGCCCGTTGTTACTGCCCCGGATGATACTTGCGCTCCAGGTTGCGCTCGACATCCTCCGGATAGAACAGCACCTCCTTGAACTCGCCGCGCGCGTACATCTCCGCCTGGTCGGCGAAATGCGGCGAGGCGGGATCGCCGCTCTGCCCGCCGGCCAGAATACTGCGCGCCCTCAAGCGCGGGCCGAACTCCACCGCCGCCACAAAACTATTCCCCCGCTCGCCGTAGATGCGCTTGGTCCTGGCCGGCGTGGTCATGCCGTAGGCCGCCAGCGAACCCCAGTTGGCCGAGGCAAAGGCCACCGGCAAACTCGGCTTGGCGTCGTCGAAGGGCTGCACCACGTCGCCGGTCAAACGTTGGAAGCGGTTGATCTCGCCCCACGGCGTTTGCCATTGGCCGAAGTCGGCCACCAACTTGTCCGACGCCCGCCGCAGCGCCAGCAGGCGCTCCCGCGCCGTCAAACGCGTCTCCATGTAGTCGAGCACCAGCATCTTGGCGCTCTTGGCCGACGGGCCGAAGCTGGCCGCCATGTCCTGCGCCCAGAAGATCGCCAACGAGGTCGGCACCGAGTCGAGCGCGTAGCGCGTGTCCCAACCGCGCAGCGCGGCCACCTGCGCCGCCAAGGCCGGCTTGAGCGGATCATCCTCGCCCAGCGCGTCCCAGGCCGCGAACAGCTTGGGCAGCAGCGGCTCGAAGGCCGGCAGCGCGCTGTCGTAGGCGCTGGCGATCAGGCTGTCGATGGTGAAGTCCCGCCGCTCTCGCAGCACGCGCACGGCGTGGATGCCGCGCGGGTTCTCCGGGTTCATCGACATGTAGGCCGGGTAGTCCTGCGCGCGCGGGCTGTACTTGCCGGCCGCCGAAAACGGCCAGTTGTTGGTGTTCTGGATCCAGCCGTTGGGCGGATTGAACAAGGTGATGGTGTCCTTGACCGCGTGCAGGCCGCGCCACTCGGTGGCCGGATCGCTGCCGTCGACCGGGTTGCGCCAATCGAAACGGGTGTCGCGCACCGGGATGAAATTGCCATGGAAGTAGGCGATGTTGCCGTCCGCGTCGGCGTAGACGGTGTTGTTGGACGAGTTGGTGCGCAGCTCCATCGCCTTGTGGAAGGCGGCGTAGTTGCGCGCCTTGGTGCGGATGAAGGACTGCGTCAAGGCCCTGCGCGGTTCATTCATCAGCCGCACGGCGAGCCACTTGCCGTCCGCCTCGCGCACGATGGGGCCGTGGTGGCTGTAGTACACCGTCACCGTCTTGCTGGCCATGCCGCCCGCGCTCTTGTAGGGCAGCGCGATGTCCACCGCCTTCAACGCCCGCTCGCCGGCGCCGTAGCGATAGAAGAAGCGGCCGTCGCGCTCGACCACGGTTTCGGCATACTCGTCGATCACGTCGCCGCCGCCGGAGGTGTGCATCCAGCCGATCCGCTCGTTGAATCCCTGGTAGACGAAGAACTGGCCCCAGGTCACGGCGCCGTAAGCGTTCAAACCCTCGCCGCTGCTGACCTGCACCTCGGGCCGGAAGTAGAACGAGGTGTGCGGATTGATCAGCAACAGCGCGTGGCCGTTGCGCGTCAGCGCCGGCGCGATGGCGAAGCCGTTCGAGCCGCGTGGTTCCTCGTCCAGATCGCTGCCACGCAGCTGGGCCAGCGCCTGTGTCGGCCCGGCCAGCGCCTGTGTCGGCCCGGCCAGCGGCGCGCGGCGGCCGTACAACTGCTCCAGCTGCTGCAGGTTGACCGACTCGATGTCGCCGCCGATGCTGCCCTCGCTGAAGCTGAGCGCCATCCACGGCTCGAAGCGCGCGATCAGTTGCGGCTTGACCTGTGGGTGCGTGGCCAGGTAAAAATTGAGGCCGTCGGCGAAGGCCGTCATCAGCTTCTTCAGCCAGGCCGGGCTGGCGGCGTACTGCGCCTTGAGCTGGGCCGGGGTGATGAACAACTTCATGCGCAGGTCGCGGTACAACTCGGCCTCGCCCTGCACCTCGGCCAAGCGGCCCATGGCGTTGATGTAGTTCAGTTCGACCCGTTTGAAATCGTCCTCGGCCTGGGCGTACATCAGGCCGAAAACGGCGTCGGCGTCGCGCTTGCCGTGGACGTGGGGGATGCCCCATTTGTCGCGCCGGATGGTGACGCGGCGCGCCTGGGCGCGCCAGCGCGCCGCCTCGGCCGCGTTGACCGCAGGCAGGGCGCCGGCTTGGGCGGCGGCTTCACTGTGGACGGTGGCGCTGTCGACGGCGGTCGCGGCATTGCCGGCGCCCGCCGCAGCGCCGCCGCCGGGCGCCGGCTGCAACTGCGCCAGCGGCAGCGGCGCGGCGACGGCGGCACCAAACGGCGCCGCGCACATCATGGCCAAGCAGGGGCGCAGCGTCGACATGGCCGCCTCGCGCTTAGGAAGCGTCGACCAGGGCGGAGATGCGCTCCTGCAGCGCCGCGTTCTCCGCCTTCAGCGTCGCGTTGCGCGCCTTGAGGGTGACGATCTCGGCGCGCAGCTGGTCGGCCTCGCTCAGCGGCTCCTCGCCCTCCTTCGGCTCGCGCGGCGTGCGCGAGGCGGCGCGCAGCTCGCGCACCTCCTTGGCGGCCTGCTGCAACAGCTTCTTGCCGCCGGCCACGGCGGCCACCTGCTCGGCCTCCGGCAGCGAGGCAACGGTGGCCGCCGCGTTGATCGAAATCGTGCCGGAGCGAACCGCCTCGACCAGCTCGGGCGCGGCGGTCTTCTGGATCTTCTCGATCTGGCTGATAGTGTTGCTGCTCAGCCGGGCGGCGCGGGCGATGTCCTCGCGCGAACTGAGCGGCATGGCGGCCGGCCGCGCGACGCTCTCGCCGTCGTCCGGCGGCGCCACGGCGGCGTCCTCGGCCAGCGCCAGCGCGGCCAGCTCGGCCGACTTGGCGGCCATGATGTCCTTCTTGCGCAGCGCCAGCACGCCGCGCTGGAAGTCCGACACGCTGCGCCGACCCAGGTGGTTATCGATCATCCACAGCTTGACGTCCTCCAAGCTCTTGAAGCTGGTGTTCTCCGTCACCTTGAACGGAATACCGTGCTGCTGGCAGATTTGATAACGGTTGTGGCCGTCGACCAGCACGTCCTGCCACAACACCAGCGCGTCGCGGCAGCCCTCGACCAGGATGCTGCGCTCCAGCGCCGAGTACTCGGCCTCGGTCAGCGGATCGATGTAGGCGCGCAGGACGTCGTTAATTTTGATTTGCATACTGTTATTCCTTCCAATACCGGCGCGGCGGCGCGGCTGTGCGCCTGCCAAATCGCCGAACAGCATGCTACACCATCTGGCCGGCGGGCCATAGGCGCATCGCATTTGATCGGCGCTCCGGGCTGGTCAATCTGGCAAGCTGGCGCGCTGGGCGGCTACAATGCGGCAATGCAAAACAAACCGCCCACCTTCCCCGGCCCGTTGACCGCGCGCGGCACCGTGCTGGCCGTCCTGCTGTCCAACCAGGACCAGACCGGCGCCGAGCCGTTGCAGGGCCGCGTCGCGCTGTCCACCATCGTCAAGATCCTCAAGCGCAAATACCACTGGCCCATCGAGGCCGACAGCTTTCCCGGCAACACCGCCGACGGCCGCGCCAGCTGGGCCACCGTCTACAGCCTGCCGCCGGCGGTGATCGCCGCCGCGCTCGAAGCCGGCGGCCGCGACTGGCTCGACAGCCGGCGCGCCAGCAAAACCGGTGCGCGCGCCGGGCGCTGACATCGGCGACCACTGGTGGAATGGAATGGCAATACGACTTTGGCGCAGCGCAAACCGCGTTTACCCATCCAATTGACACCGCCAGGCAAGCGGCTCAAGATGGTGCAATGAACGCCGCTTCCGACAAAGAGTATATTGATGCGCGACTGGACGCCCAAGATGCCCGCGTCGATAACAAGCTTGTGTCGTTCGAAGCGCTGATTAAGGACAAATTTATCGGAGTTGACGCTCAGTTCGCCAGAGTTGATGCGCAGTTTGCCAGAGTTGATGCTCAGTTTTCCGAAATCAACTCGCAGTTTGCTGGAGTTAATGCTCAATTTGCCGGAGTTAATGCTCAGTTTGCCGTCATTAACGCCCAGTTTGCCGAAGTGAACGCCAAAATTTCCGTTCAATTTGCCAACGTCGACACTAAATTTGCTGAAGTGGACGTCAAATTCGCCCGTGTAGACACCAAGTTCGCGGAACTCGGAGCCGAGATGCACGAGCGCTTTAACGAACTGATTAGGTGGATGGTGGGCACAGCGATCGCCATGTCGGCATTGGCCATCACGATCATCGCATTGTTGTTCAACTACGCCACGTCCAGACCGCTCGCGCCTCCCTCACTGCCGCTTCCCACGGTCACCTCACCGGCACCGTCGGCCGCACCGACAGGCCCGCCCGCCGCAGGCCAGCGTCGCTGAAGCCGGCGCCGCCACCGAATCGAAAATAGGGTTCGACGTCCCCCTCGCACCGGCTTCGCCAGCGGCGAAATAGACCGCATTTCGCCGCCTCGCGCACGACGGCGGCATCGCAAAAATTGCTCCGCATAATTGCCCAAACGTGCAGACAATTATCAAACATGTTATCTTTCGCCGATTCAGAAGCGAGATATCATGTACGAAATCAATCAATCATCACGGCCCAACAACGAAATGTCGAAAGTCGTCGAGCAAGGTCTGGCGCTGTTACAAGCCCATGACCGCGCCTTTGCCTCCGCGTTTCTGGTGCGTCGCGGCATCCCCTTCAGCGTGATCGTGCGCGTGTTGTCCGACCCGCCCGAACGCCGCCGCACCGCGCGCCCCCGGCAGGTCGACCGGCCCGAATGGAAAGCCTGAACAATCAGGACATGGCGAACATCTCGCTCCTTTGCATTTCGGCGTTGAACTGCTCATGAGGAACAATGCGGCGATCTCGACGGAAGCCCGCCACGCAGCCGGAGAAACGTCGACGCCGCGGTCCAGTTCCGGCTATGCCCTCTCGTACAAAGGCTGGAGCAAAGTTGTCATCCACGCGACCAGCGCAAATGGCAACGAGGGCGACCTGACTTTGCGGCGCGACGGTCTGTGGCGCTGGAAGTTGACAGCGATAGAAATACCGGCAGGCGCGCTGACACGGCACTAGCACGGCACCGTCGGGCATCATGCCACCGCTGAGGCCAAACCGCGCGGCACATGCTCAAACGGCATAGTGGAATGGGGCGGTCGCGCCGCTAGCGATGTCGGCCACTCGTGTGCTAAAATCCGCGCTCGCTGCCCGGATGGTGAAACTGGTAGACACTGGAGACTTAAAATCTCCCGCCTGTAAGGGCGTGCCGGTTCGATTCCGGCTCCGGGCACCAAGTACATTGCAAACCTCAACAAAGTTTGCCTAGAAGCCCCTAAGAAATCAAACGCTTAGGGGCTTTTTTACGCCCGTACCGCTCACGCAGACACCTGCTCAAAATCGACGCCCTCATTTCCGATATTGACGGACAGGACGAGCACATTGAGATTTTGCTCGACTCGCTGCTTGAAAAATTGGACGACCTGCATCTGCCAGCGGCAAGGCAACGGTGGCAGCGATCAACTGTTCCCCCTGCAATTAACACCGCCTAAGAGTTCGCACGACAAACTACTTGTACAAGCTATGGAACAAGTCCACAATTGACCAATAAGTCGCAATGCATGTGGCGTACCCCGGCCATCGATACCGAACCTGCCAACGCCCACTGATAACGACACGGATCATTTAGATGGAGTGAAAAATGAGAATCATCAATTTTTCCGATGCTCGCAACAGCCTCCGGTCAGTCATTGACCAAGTGGTCGAGGACGCAGATGTTACTGTCATTTCGCGCCGAGACGCGCCAGATGCAGTCGTTATGTCCTTTGATCACTACAGCAGTTTGATGGAAACGGTCCACCTACTCAGCTCGCCAGCAAACGCGGCGCACTTGGCTCGATCGATTGCGCAATCACGCGCAGGCCAAGCGCGACATCGGGAGTTAATCGAACCCACCGACGCTGAGAAAGCCCCAAATGCGGAACCTGAAATTCACGGATGAGTGCTGGGAAGATTACGTCTACTGGCAAGGACAAGATAGAAAAATCTTAAAGCGCATCAACCAACTGATTAAAGACGCACAGCGCTCTCCCTTTGAAGGCATCGGAAAGCCGGAGTCCTTGAAGGGAAACCTGAACGGATTTTGGTCGCGTCGCATTGATGAAACAAACAGGCTAGTGTACGCAGTTCACGATGATGAGCTAGAAATAGTTTCGTGTCGCTACCATTATTAGCCCAAAGCCCTCCACGGGTTTCTTTATCAATCCACGATAAGCAGTGTGGCGCCGCTGCGCGTGTATGAACGATGCGCCTCGGCATTGTCGGCCACTCATCCATACATGAATATTTTTCATGCCATCGTAAATTAATTTCATTCTGAGTCATGTCCAGATGCAGTAAACTTGCATGTATAGCCAACTTGGCTTAGATACAATTTTACGTCCGTCCAGAAAGACCTCCCCCGCATGAAGAAGTTCACCTTACACGCCAGCGCGCTGGCGGCGGTTACGGCCGCCGTGTGCCCGCCCGGCCACGGCCAGACCCAAACCCAATCCACCTTGTCGACCATCGAAGTCACCGCCAGCCGCAGCGGCGGCGCCACGCTCGGCCTTGACGCCGCCAACGGCACCGGCTCGCGCCTGGGCTTGAGCGCGCGCGAGACGCCGGCCAGCGTCAGCACCCTGGGCAGCGCCGACATGGCCGAACGCAGCTTGACCCGCGCCCAGGACGCCGCCGTGCGCCTGCCCGGCGTGAGCGAGGCGCCGGCGCCCGGCAACGGCGGCACCAGTCTGGTCGCGCGCGGTTTCGCCGGCCACAACTCGGTCGCCCAGATGGTCGACGGCACGCGCCTGATCGTCGCCTCCGGCACCATCACCTATCCGTTTTCGAGCTGGCCGCTGGAAGCGGTCGAAGTGCTGCGCGGCCCCGCCTCGGTGCTGTACGGCGATGGCGCCATCGGCGCCGCCGTCAATTACGTCACCAAGCAGCCGCGCTTCGACCGCCGCCAGGGCGAAGCCTTCCTCAGCGCCGGCTCCTACGGCGCGGTGCAGGGCGGCATCGGCCTGCGCGGTCCCTTGAGCGACACGGTGGCCTACTCGGTCTATGCGGACGCCGAACAAGGCGACGGCTACCGCCGCGACATGGCCTACAAACGGCAAAACCTGTCGGCCGCCGTCACGCTGCGGCCGAACCGCGACCTGCATGTCACGCTGTCGCTGGACGCCGGCCACAACGACGACGCCCACTACTTCGGCACGCCGCTGCGCAACGGCCAGCTCGATGAACGCCTGCGCCGCACCAGCTTCAACGTCGACGACGCGCTGGCCGTCTACAACGACCGCATGTGGCGCGCCCGGGTCGAATACCAGGCGGCGCCCGGCGTGCGCCTGCGCAACGAGACCTATTACCTGACCAGCAAGCGCCACTGGCGCAACGCCGAAGCCTACGCCTTCAACGGCGCCGGCCCCCTGGTCAATCGCGGCGACTATCTGGAGATCCTGCACGACCAGGAACAGCTCGGCAACCGCTTCGACGCCGTCGTCGACGGCCACGTCGCCGGCCTGGCCAACCGCTTCGTCGCCGGCTTCGACTGGTATCGCAGCAAGCTGCTGCACAGCTCCAACGCGCCCTACGGCGGCGGCAGCGTGGTCGATCCATTCGACTTCGCGCCGGGCCGCTTCATCAGCCCGGTGCCGACCTTGCCAGGCCGCCGCGCCGTGCTGCAAACCGGCGCGCTGTTCGCCGAGGACGTGCTCGACCTGACGCCGTCCTGGAAACTGGTGGCCGGCCTGCGCCGCGACAGCATGGACTTCGACAACCAGGATCTGCGCAGCGGCGTCGCGCTGACGAAAAGTTACAGCCCGGTCACCGGCCGCCTCGGCGCCATCTGGGCCGTCACGCCGCAACTGTCGCTGTACGGCCAGTACGGCACCGGCACCGACCCGCTGAGCGGCGCCTTGGCCCTGCCCAACGGCAGCACCAGCTACGATCTGACCAAGGGCCGCCAGCTCGAAGCCGGCGCCAAGGGCAGCATCCCGGCGATGCGCGGCGAGTGGAGCGCGGCGCTGTATAAAATCGAGAAGCGCAACATCCTCTCGCGCGACGCCGACAATCCGAACATCACGCTGCAGATCGGCCAACAATCGTCGACCGGCGTCGAGCTGGCCTTCGCCGCCGAACCGCTGCGCGGCTGGACCGTGGACGCCAACCTCGCCCTGCTGCGCGCGCGCTACGACGACTTCAACGAAGTCGTCGCCGGCAAGGCCGTCTCGCGCGGCGGCAACACGCCGAGCGGCGTGCCGCAACGCACCGCCAACCTGTGGACCGGCTACCGCTTCCTGCCGCAATGGCAGGCCGGGCTGGGCGCGCGCCATGTCGGTCTGCGCCAGAGCAATACCGCCAACACCAGCAACCTGCCCTCCTACACGCTGTTCGATGCGGCGTTGAGCTATCAGTACTCGTCCAGCCTGAGCTTGACGCTGGCGCTGAAGAACCTGGCCGACCGCGACTACGCGCTGTCGGGCAGCGGCGGCGCGCGCTGGCTGATGGGCGCGCCGCGCACGGCACAACTGACGGCGCGCAGCAGCTTCTGATGCGGCGCGGAGCGGCGGCATGAAGCGGGCACTGATCTTCGCGCACAAATGGCTGGGCGTGGCGCTGGCGCTGCTGTTCCTGATCTGGTTCGCCAGCGGCATCGTGTTATATTACGTGCCCTTCCCCAGCCTGACCCAGGCCGAACGCCTGGCCGCCCTGGCTCCGCTGCGCGCCGGCACCGGCTGCTGCCTGACGGCGCAGCAGGCCGCGCAGCGCAGCGGCCTGGCCGCCGGCGACGCGCGGCTCGGCATGCTGGCCGGCGCGCCGGTCTGGCGCCTGGCCGAAAAAAACCCGGAGGCGCGCTGGATCGCCGTCGACGCCGCCACCGGCCGGCCGCTGCCGCCCCTGTCGGAGGCGGCGGCGCGCGCCGAGGCCGAGCGCTTCAGCGGCCGCCGCGCGCTGCGCAGCGAACTGCTGCAACGCGATCAATGGACCGTGCCGCAGGGCCTGAACCGCTACCGCCCCCTGCTGCGGGTGGAGCTCGACGGCGCCGACGGTCTGGAACTGTATGTGTCGCCGCGATCGGGCGAAGTGGTGGCCGACACGCGGCGCGCCGAACGGATCTGGAACTGGCTCGGCGCGGTGCCGCACTGGATTTATTTCACCGAGCTGCGGCGCTGGCCGGACAGCTGGCACAACGTGGTGGTCGCCCTGTCGCTGCCTGGCGTATTGCTGGCGGCGAGCGGACTGGCGCTGGGCATCTGGCAGTTGTACCTGAACCGCACGCGCTGGATTCCCTACCGAAAATTCTGGCTGCGCTGGCACCATATCCTGGGCTTGGCGGCCGCCGTCGTCAGCCTCACCTGGATTTTCTCCGGCCTGCTGTCGATGAATCCCTTCGGCGTCTTCACCGCGCGCGGCGCCACGCCGGCCGAGCGGCAGGCATGGGGCGGTGCGGCCGCCAGCGCGCAACTCGATCCGGCCGAGGCGTTGCGCCTGGCGGCGCCCATGCAGGTGCGCGAGCTCGATCTGCTGCAACTGAACGGCCACGCCTGGTATCGCCTGCGTGGCAGCGGCAGCGACGGCGGCGCAGCTGCGCAACGCTTGCTGCGCGCCGACAGCGCCGCTCCAACCGCCCTGGCCGCCGTGCCGGAAGCCGAACTGACGGCGACCTTGCTGGGCCTGCGTCGCCAGGAGAGCGCCGCGTTGCCGCTGCTGCAGCGTCTCGAACATTACGACGACCTGTACTACGCCCGCGAAACGACGGCGAATACCCCCCACAGCCGTCCGCTGCCGGTATGGCGGGCCAGTTGGCCGGATGGCGTGACGGTGTATGCCGACGCCGCTTCGGCCAGACTGCTGCTGCGCGCCGACCAGTCGACACGCTGGCAACGCCTGCTCTACAACGGCCTGCACAGTTTCGACTTCGCGCCCTTGCTGGCCAGGCCCTGGCTGCGCGGCACGCTGATCGTCCTGCTGTCCCTGCTGGGCCTGGCGATGAGCGCCACCGCCTGCGTGCTGGCCTGGCGCGTGCTGGCAGGCCCCCGGCGTTCGACGGCGTCAAGCAGGCGCTGAGCGGTTTTTATAGCGCCAGCAACGGCGGGCGATCGCCGTGAGTCGAACCGAATCGCTCATTTCACCACGGTGACTTGCTGACGCCTGCCGGCACGGAAGGTGTAGATGGTCAGCACGCCGTCCCGCACATCGCCCCTGGCGTCGAAGGCGATATTGCCCGTCACGCCCTGGTGGCGGATTTTCGCCAGCACCGGCAAATAGCTGGTCGGCTCCGGCGAGCCGGCCTCCTGCATCGCCTGCACCATGGTCAGCAGCGCGTCGTAGGCGTACGGCGCGTAGGTCTCCACGTCGATGCCGAATTTGCGCCGGTAGGCCAGCCTGAAATCATCCATGCCCTTTTGCTGCGCCGGCTCGACGCCGCCGGCCTCGGCGCAAATCACCTGACCGTCGCGCATGGCGTCGCCGGCCAGGCGGGCCAGCGAATCGGAGCACAGGCCATCGCCGCCCATGAACTGGGCCGCGATGCCCAACTGCTTCATCTGGCGCAGCATCGGGCCGGCGACAGCGTCCATCCCGCCGAAGAAAATCAGGTCCGGCTTGCTGGCCTTGATGGCGGTGAGTATGGCGCTGAAGTCGCTCGCCTTGTCGCTGGTGTACTGCTGCGCGACGATGCTGGCGCCCGACCCCGCCCGCTTGATGCCTTTGGCGAATTCATCGGCGACGCCCTGGCCATAGGCCGTGCGGTCGTCGACCACGGCGATGCGCTTCGCCTTGCCGGCCTGCACCGCGTACCTGGCCAGCGCCGCGCCCAGCTGCTCGTCGTTGGCGACATTGCGGAAGGCCGTGTTGTAGCCCTGGCGCGTGTACTTGGGATTGCTCGCCGACGGTGAAATCTGCGGAATGCCGGCCGCGTGATAAATCCGCGACGCCGGTATCGTGGTGCCGGAATTCTCGTGGCCGATCACGCCCTGCACCCCGGCATCGACCAGCTTTTGCGCGACGGCGGCGCCCTGCTTCGGATCGGCGGCGTCGTCCTCGGCCTGCAGCACCACGCGATAGCGCTTGCCGCCGATCCGCACCCCCTTCGCATTCAACTCGTCCACCGCCATGCGCGCGCCGTTTTCATTGTCCTTGCCGAGGTGGGCGATGGGGCCGGAGGTCGCCGCCACGTGGCCGATTTTGATGATGTCTTCGGCTTGCGCGCCGGCCGCGCCGGCCAGGGCCATGGCCACGGCAAGAGAAATTGCGTTCGATTTGAATGACATGGCTTCCTTATCAAGACTGGGGGAGTTTGCGTAAGTGAACGGAGCGGCGCATCAGCCGGTCATTTTGGCACAGTTCACGCCCCCTGCTCTCGGCTTATTCGAAGCCGCGCACGCGCTCGGTGTCGAAGTTCGGCAACTGCCAGTGGAAGCGCATCGCCAGCAGGCGGAACGCCAACCCGGCGCCAATCGACACCAGCACCGCCAACGACTGGTCGACCCGCAACCACAGCAGGCCGACGTACAGCGCGCCGGTGAACAGCGCGACGGTGGCGTACAGCTCGCGCTGCAACACCAGCGGAATCTGGTTGCACAGCACGTCGCGCAGCAGGCCGCCGAACACGCCGGTGATCAGGCCGGCCAGCACGACGATGGCCGGATGCATGCCCTCGGCCCGCGCGATGTTGCAGCCGATGACGCAGAACGCCACCAGGCCCAGGCCGTCCACCAGCAGGAACACGGTGCGCAGGTGGTGCAGGTAACGCGCCACCAAGGCCGTCACGACGGCCGCGCCGACGGTGAACAGCAGGTATTCCGGGTGGGCGATCCAGCCCAGCGGGTAGTGGCCCAGCAGCACGTCGCGTATGGTGCCGCCGCCCAGCGCGGTGACGGTGCCGATCATGCAGATGCCGAACAGGTCCATGCCTCGGCGCATGCCCATGATGGCGCCCGACATGGCCTCGGCGATGATGGCGATCAGATATATGGTGTGTAGCAACATCGTTTTACTCTTCAGGTGAAAATAGTTTCAATATGCGGGCGCGCTCCTGCGCCTCGCCATCCAGGGCTTGCGGCGTTTTCGCGGTCTGGGCCGGACCGCATTTCAAACCGCTGCGGATGAAGGCGTTGCCGTCGTCCAGGCAGTCGCCCTCCAAATACTCGGCGTAGACCAAATCGCCGTCGTCCCGGGCCAGGCCGGCCGGTTCGAGGCGCTCCTGCTCGGCGCGCTCGTCCAGGGCCACCTGCATGTAGCGGCTCCAGATCGGCAGCGCCAGCGAGCCGCCGGTGCCGGCGCCCATCGACCTCGGCTGGTCGTAACCCAGCCACACCACCGACACCACGCCCGACGAGTAGCCGGCGAACCAGGCGTCGTAGGCGTCGTTCGAGGTGCCGGTCTTGCCGGCCGCGTCGTCGCGCCCCAGCACCAGGGCGCCGCGCCCGGTGCCGCCCTTGACGACGTCGCGCAGCATGCTGTCCATGACGTAGGCGTTGCGTGCCGAGATGACGCGCGGCTTGGCCTCCTCGGCCGGCGCGGCGCGGAACAGCACCGCGCCGTCGCGGCTGCGGATCTCCTTGACCAGCTTCGGCGCCGGACGGTAGCCGCCGTTGGCGAACACCGCGTAGGACTGCGCCAGTTGCAGCGGCGTGACGGCGCCGGCGCCCAGCGCCAGCGGCAGCGAGGCCGGGTTGCGCTCGGCCTCGAAACCGAAGCGGGTGGCGAACTGCTGCACGTAGTCGGCGCCGGCGGCCTGCATCAGGCTGACGGCGACGATGTTCTTCGAGCGCATCAGGCCGCGCCGCACCGTGATGAAACCTTCGTAATTGTTGGCGTAGTTGCGCGGGCGCCAGGCGCGCGCGCCCGTCTCGCTCGGCCGCAGCAGGCGCTGGGTGTCGTCGACGTAGATGCCGGGGAAGTAGCCCTTCTCCAGCGCGGCCGAGTAGACGAAGGGCTTGAAGCTCGAACCGGGCTGGCGGTAGGCCTGGGTGGCGTGGTTGTAGTGGTTGCGCGAAAAGTCGAAGCCGCCGGCGACGGCCAGGATCTCGCCGCTCTGCGCGTCGAGCGACACCAGCGCGCCCTCCATCTCCGGCATCTGGCCGAGCAGCCAATGCTGCTTGTCGTCGCGGTAGGCGCGCACCACGGCACCGGGCGCGATGGCGCGCTTGCCGCCGGCCGGCAGCTTGCTCCAGTCGGCGACGATGCGCGGGTCGACCCGCTCGACGCGGATCGCGGCGCCGTCGCGCAGCACCGCCTCGAAGTGCCTGGGGCCGACCGCGCTGACCACGGCGGCGCGCAATTCGCCGCTGTCCGGATAGGCGGCGAGCAGCTTGCGCGCCTGGCCGGCCACGCCGGCCGCCGGCAGCGCCAGCGCCGCCTCCGGTCCGCGATAGCCGCGCCGGCCCTGCGCGTCCAGCAGCCCGGCGCGCAGGTATTTGTCGGCCGCCAGCTGCGGCGCCATGCGGATCGTCGTCGTCACGTCCAGGCCGGCGGTGTAGGCCGTCTCCGGGTAGCTGAGCAGCACCAGCTGGCGCACCTCCTCGACGGCGTAGGCGGCCTCGCGCACCGAGGGATGGCGGCTGGCGCTGAGCACCAGCTTCTCCGCCACGGCCTGCTCGTAGACCGGCCGCGTGATGTGGCCGAGTGCCAGCATGCGCTGCAAAATATACTGCTGGCGCAGCTGCGCGCGCTGCGGATTGGCGACCGGGTTGTAGGCCGACGGCGCCTTGGGCAGGCCGGCCAGCATCGCCGCCTCGGCCACGCTGAGCTGCTCCAGCGGCTTGTCGAAATAGACGTTGGAGGCGGCCGAGAAGCCGTAGGAGCGTTCGCCCAGGTAGATCTGGTTCATGTACAGCTCAAGCAGCTTGTCCTTGCCGTAGTGCTGCTCCAGCTTGTACGACAGCAGGATTTCGGTGAGCTTGCGCTGCAGCGTCTTGTCGCGGCTCAGGAAGAAATCGCGGGCCACCTGCATCGTGATCGTGCTGGCGCCTTGGGCGTGGTGGCCGGTGGCCAGGTTGGCCAAGGTGGCGCGCAGCAGGCCGAAGAAATCGACCGCGCCGTGCTGGTAGAAACGGGCGTCCTCGATCGCCAGCAGCGCCTGCCGCATCACCAGCGGGATGCGGGCGATCGGCACGAACTCGCGACGCTCCTCGCCGTACTCGGCCAGCAGCGTGCCCTCGGCGGAGAAAATCCGCAGCGGCAGCGCCGGGCGGTACCGCGCCAAGCTGTCGACGGCGGGTAGGCCGCGCCAGGTTTGCTGCGCCCAGTAGGCCAGCGCCAGCGTGGCCGCCAAGGCCAGGCCGAGCCCCAGGCCCAGCGCGAACTTGAGGTTGCGGGCCAGCCGCGATTGCCGCGGCCGCGTGGTCTGCTGTGTCATATTCGTCCTTCCGTGTTGCCGACCGGGGCGCAGCGACTGCCGCTCCGGTCTGTTTCAAAGACGTATTGTGCACCGCAGCAGCCACATCATTATCAAAAGTAAGTATTATTTGGGAGTGCTAAATTTTTCTTATTTAAGGCCCGCGCGATGAACCTGAACCCGAAACACACCGAAGCCTTCCGCGCCGTCATCGAGACCGGCAGCTTCGAACAGGCCGCCGCGCAGCTGCACCTGACGTCGCCGGCCATCTCGCAGCGCGTGCGCGCGCTCGAAAGCATGCTCGGCAACGCCCTGATCATGCGCAGCCGGCCGGCCCGCGCCACCCGCGTCGGCCAGCGCCTGCTGCAATACCTGAAGCGCGCCAAGCTGCTGGAAGCCGACCTGGCGGCGGAACTGGCGGTGCAAAAGGACGCGCCGCTCACGCTGGTGTTGGCGCTCAACGCCGACTCGGTCGGCACCTGGTTCTTCCCCGCCCTGTCCGAGGTGCTGATCCGCGAGCGCGTGCTGCTCGACCTGACCGTCGAGGACCAGGACCACACCTACGCGCTGCTGGAGACGGGCATGGCGATCGGCTGCATCAGCTCTGAGTCGAAACCGATGCGCGGCTGCTCGGCCGAGCCGCTGGGCGTGATGCGCTACTGGCTGGTGGCCAGCGAGGCCTTCCGCGCGCGCTGGTTCCCGCAGGGGCTGACGCGCAAGGCGGCCCGGCTGGCGCCGGTGGTGGCCTACACCCGCAAGGACATGCTGCAATCGTCCTTCCTCGAAAGCCGGCTGGGGCTGCCCGAGGGCGCCTACCCCTGCCACTACGTGCCGGGCGCCACCTCGCACTTCAACGCCATCCGCTACGGCCTGGGCTACGGCATGGTGCCGGAGCTGCTGCTGCACGCCAGCGCCGAGGCCGACGGCATGGCCATGCTGGCGCCGACCCGGCCGGCCGACGTGGCCCTGTACTGGCACACGTGGAAGGTGCAGTCGCCGCGCATGGAGCAGCTGTCGCGGCAAATCGTCGCGGCGGCGCGCACCAGCCTGAAGTGAGGCGGCGCGGGGTTCACGCCATCGACGTAGCTCGTCGATTGGCTAAGCGTTTGGCTGCGCGCGGTTCACGCCGCCGGCACTCCCGGCCGGCGCAGTACCACGCATTCCCACGCCGCCACGAAGACCGGCACGGCGCTGGTCGCCGCACTTAGCGCCAGCGCGGAGAAAGTGTGGCCGAAGCCGAGGGGCGCCAGCGCGGCCAGCAGCGCCAAACCGAGCAGATGCGAAAACGGCGGCCCACGGCGCTCGTTGCTGACCCATTTGAACGGGCCCACGCCCAGCAGATACAAGGCCGGGCCGCCGAGGATGGCGGCCACGCCGGCGCCGTCGGCATGCGCCGTATGCGCCGGCGTGATCTCGTCGGCCACCGCGCCGACGATGACGCCGGCCACGATCAACACATGGCAATAGGTGTAGGCCATCCGCGCCTCGCGCCCGGGATCGCGCGAGTGCTTGATGCGGTGGTGCGCCCGCTCGGCGCCGCTGTCGAAGTAGATCCACCACATGGCGATGCTGCCAAGCAGCGCCGACAGGAAGGCGGCGCCGACGTCCGCCGTCCAAACCAGCTCGGCGAAGGTGGCGCCCGTCACCAGCAGCGATTCGCCCAGCGCGATGATGATGAACAGGCCGCAGCGCTCGGCCATGTGGCTGCCGTCGACGTCCCAGTCGGCGAGCGAGGAGCGGCCCAGGCCCGGCACCCAGAACAAGGCCCACGGGCCGGAGAATTCAATCAGCAGGGCCAGCGTCCAGCAGATGAAGCGCGCCGCGCCGTCGGCCAGCCCGCCGGCGATCCACAGCAGCGCCGAGACAGTCAGCCAAACCAGCACGCGCGGGAAGTTGCGGCGCAGGTGGGGCACGTCGCCGCCCACCGCCCACAGAAAAAATACGGTGCGCCCAAGTTGCATCGCCACGTAGGTGGCGGCGAACACCAGGCCACGCGCACCAAAGGTGGTCAGCGGTGTCGGTCGCGCCTCGTGCAGGTCGTGGAATTTGCGTCGCGCGTGCGCCCAACAGGCCGCTTCGCGGATCGTGCCGTCGTTGCACAAGGCGTGGAAGCCGGCATAGGCGTCCGCTTGCAGTACGCCTTCAAACGTGGCCAGGTGCGTCTGCGGATGGATGCCCTTGCGGTCGGGTGAGTAGGCAAACCAAACCGCTGGTGGCGCGGTGTCGCTGGTGGGCCGGTCATCGCGCACGTAAGTCCACAGGCTGGAACCGATTGAACGACCTACTCCTTCTTTAATCGCTTCATAGCTTTCAGGAGAGCAATGACCATGGCTCTGATTTAGCAACTTCGTAAGGTCTGCTATAGCTCGAAGCGCATAGTGTTGGATTTCAACAGCACATTCTCTCTCAATCATTTTAGGCTCCCTATACATTTGCGGTAACACTGCCGATATTCCGATGATTGTAAATCACCCGAGCCCTGCCCTCGCGTATAGCCTCCCGCGGCCAGGTTTATCGGGATTTACTTGAATCTACCAAGTTGTAACGTATAATCCACAAGGCACATGTACAAAACCATCGACTACCTGACCGAGGACGGCCGCGACCCGCTGAAGGATTGGCTGGCAAATCTCGCCGACCGCCAGGCCCGCGCACGGGTTTTGGTCAGGCTACAACGCATGGGCGCCGGGAACTTTGGCGACTGCAAGCCACTGACCGATGGCGTGTGGGAGCTGCGCATCGATCACGGCCCCGGCTACCGCGTCTACTATGCCCGCGCCGGCGAGAAGCTAATACTGCTGCTCGTGGGTGGTGACAAGCGCAAGCAGCAAGCCGACATTGACACCGCCGTCACATACTGGAAAGACTGGAACAGGAGAAACGCATCATGAACAAATCATCCCGACCACACGACGAAGCGGTAGTTGAACTGCTGCGTGAAGACCCCGCCTTTACCGATGAATACCTGGCTGCGGCGATGGAAGAAGCGGATCAGGACGGCGGCCGGCAGGCGCTACTGGCGGCGCTGCGCCATGTGGCAGAGGCCCAAGGCATGGCCTCGGTCGCTGAGCGCGCCGGCATCCCGCGCGAGAGCCTGTACCGCGCCCTCTCCCCGAACGGCAATCCGACCGTGAAGACGCTGCTGGCCGTGCTCGATGCGGCGGGGCTGAAGCTGGGTGTACACCGGGCGGTAGCCGCCTAATCGTTTTACGCTGCAGCCTACCTTTAGCGCATGCCCTTATACACAAGTCTGACTTGACCAAAACAGCCAAAGAAAAAACCTTTACATTCAATGGCTTACAGCAGCCCTTGTAAACTGGCGCCGTTTCGCGTTTGCTCTCGCCTTTTAGGTGACGCGTTGACGATAGCATCAGCACACTGGGCGGCCAAGGAATTTGCACAGTTGGATCTTGGCGACGCGCGCCTCAACAAGCGAGCGAGGACGTTGATGGAACGATTTGCGGCCGATCCGGCGGCCAGCATCCCGCATGCCTGCCATGGCTGGGGCGAGACGATGGCTGCCTACCGTTTCCTGGGCAACGAAGCGGTGGATTGGCGCGAGATCATGGCGCCGCACTGGGAGCAAACGCGGCGGCGGATGCAGCAGCACCCAGTGATGCT
This sequence comes from Rugamonas violacea, assembly GCF_016461825.1. Taxonomy (GTDB): domain Bacteria; phylum Pseudomonadota; class Gammaproteobacteria; order Burkholderiales; family Burkholderiaceae_D; genus Rugamonas. Next base: position 30,589 of record NZ_JAEMNU010000071.1, read on the forward strand.
GTGTCTGCAAGACACGACTGAATTGAATTTCAACGGACAGGAGACTGAGGGCTTGGGGCCGTTGAGCTATGAGGCCCAGCGCGGCATGTATTTGCACCCGACCTATGCCGTGACGCCGGCGCGCGAAGCGCTGGGCGTGCTCGATGCCTGGATGTGGGCACGCACCAAGAAGGACGACTCTGGCAAGCGCGGCGGCCCCAAGGAAAGCCTGCGCTGGGTGGAGGGCTATGACCGCATCGCCGAGATGGCGGCCGACTTCCCGCATACCCGGCTGGTCTATGTCGCTGATCGGGAGGCCGATTTGATGCCGCTGATGCGGCGGGCGCATGAACTGGGAGCGCCGGCCGATTGGTTGATCCGTGCTGCGCATAACCGCTGCCTGCCCGATGGCGGCAAGCTGTGGGACCACACCACGGCCGGCACCGCCTTGGGTGAGATTACGTTCACGATGACTTCCCGGCATGGTGTCAAAGCCAGGCCGGTGCGTCAGCAGCTATGGGCGCGGCGAATCGAGCTTCCCGCCGGCAAAGGCGGGGTTGCCGTCACGTGCATCGTCGCGCGCGAGATTGACGCGCCGAAGGGCGCCAAGCCGGTCGAATGGCGATTGCTGACTAACCGGCAGGCCACTAGCCGCGACGAGGTCATTGAATTGATCGACTGGTACCGCGCGCGTTGGGAAATTGAAATGCTGTTCGATATCCTCAAAAGGGCATGGTGTTTACCCCCCCCCCTTTTCCCATCCCCACCTGAGCCAAGTTTTGCGGACCTGACGCCACGTTTCCAATCATGTTTTTAGTACTTTTTAGTACACGAAAAAAAAGGCCTGCGCGCGTGAGCGGCAAGCCTTTGATTTACAACGAATTCTTGGTGGGAAGTACAAGTTTCGAACTTGTGACCCCTGCAGTGTGAATGCAGTGCTCTACCCCTGAGCTAACCTCCCGAAGCGGGGCGAATTATCGCATACAAGCGGAGCGCAATGGAAGACCCCGGATGCAATATTTCGCAAAAACCTCCGTTACCCCTGCGCGGCCAGCGTCGCGCGCCAGATGCAACTGCCCTTGACGGCCTTGTCCAGCCCGCTAAGCGTGTCCTCGTGGGCCGCCAGCTCGCCCGGGTCGGCCGGCTGGAAGATGATGTCGGCCAGCGGGATCGGTTCGAGCAGGGCGCCGCCGTCGTCGACCTCCTCCTCGACGTCCATGCCCAGGCTGTTCTGGCCGCGCGTCATCGACAGGTAGACGTCGGCCAGCAACTCGGCGTCGAGCAGCGCGCCGTGCAGCTTGCGGTGCGAGTTGGACACGCCGTAGCGGTCGCACAAGGCGTCCAGCGAGTTGCGCTTGCCCGGATGCAGCTCCTTGGCCTGCACCAGCGTGTCGATCACGCCGCCGATGTGCTCGCTGAAGCTGGGCAGGTTCAGGCGCTTGAACTCGTGGTTCAAAAAGCCCAGGTCGAAGGGCGCGTTGTGGATGATGACTTCGGCGCCGGCGATGTAGGTGCGCAACTGTTCGACGATTTCGTGGAACTTCGGCTTGTCGCTGAGGAACTCGGTGGTCAGGCCGTGGACGTTCAACGCGCCCTCTTCCGAGTCGCGCTCGGGATTGATGTAGGCGTGGAAATTATTCCCCGTCAACATACGGTTTTCCAGCTCGACGCAACCGATCTCAAGGATGCGGTTGCCCAGCTTGGGGTTGATGCCGGTGGTTTCGGTATCGAGTACGATTTGGCGCATAGTGGCAGGTCTTCGTGTTCAGGCTAAGGCGAGCCGCGCAGTATAACAAAGCGCGGCGCGGGCGAGGCGCTTCGTCCGCTCAGCGGCCCTTGACCGATTCGACGCCACGGTTGGCCAGCACGTCGGCCCGCTCGTTGCCGGGATGGCCGTTGTGGCCGCGCACCCAGCGCCATTCCACCTGGTGCAGCGCCTGGGCCAGGTCCAGCGCCTGCCACAGGTCGACGTTCTTGACCGGCTCCTTGGCCGCCGTCTTCCAGCCGCGCGCCTTCCAGCCGTGGATCCACTCGCTGATGCCTTTTTGCACATACTGGCTGTCGGTGTGCAGCACCACCGTGCAGGGCCGCTTGAGGGCGCTGAGCGCCTCGATCACCGCCTGCAGCTCCATGCGGTTGTTGGTGGTGTTGAGCGCGCCGCCGAAAATTTCCTTCTCGGCCCCGTCGGCCACCATCAGGGCGCCCCAGCCGCCGACGCCGGGATTACCCTTGCACGCGCCATCGGTAAAAATTTCGACTTTATCCATCCTGCTGTTCCCGCCTCTTGTTGGTTACCGGCACGACCGCCGGGGTCGTCGCCGTTTGTTTGCTCCATGCCGGACCGATCAAATGCATGCCCTTGACACGCTTGATCGCCTGCACAATGTAGACGCCGCCCAGATAGGGCCACCAGCGCGCGCCCGCATTATCCATGAAGGCGTAGCGGTGCAGCCACTTTTCTGTGCGACAAGCAGGCGCGTAGCAACCGAAATGGCTCTGGCTGGCGCCCATGTTCAATAATTTTAACCAGTCTTTCAGCCGCGGCATAGAGATGAACTCGCCCGCGCGCGGCAGATAGTCGGAGGCGCCGATGCGCCCCAGCGCCTGGCGCACGCCCCACAGGCTGGCCGGATTGAAGCCGCAGATGATCAGCCGGCCCTCGGGGATCAGCACCCGCTCGACCTCGCGCAAGACCTGGTGCGGCTCGGCGGCGAATTCCAACACATGGGGCAACACCACCAGGTCCAGGCTCTGCGAGGCGAACGGCAGCTCGGCGTAGTCGAGCGTGACGGCGACCTGGCGCGGCGGGCCGGGCTGCGGCTGGGATTGTTGCTGGGATGGTTGCTGGGATGGTTGCTGGGCCGGCGTGCGGCGCGGCCGCGGCCGCGTGTCGGCCAGCCAGCGGTTGGGCATGCGGCTGGCGGCCAGCGCATCGATTTGCGGCATGCCGATCTGCACGGCGTTGAAGCCGAAGATGTCGGCTGTTAAATTATCGAGACAGGCTTGCTCCCAAGCGCGCACATACAGGCCGGCCGGCGTTTGCAGCCAGCCATCCAGCGCTATAATGGATCGATCGGATGCCGCGCTATCCATGTCCAGACCCTAGTGACCCAATGACCATCTTCGCTATCCACACTCTGAGTGTCCTCACCATACCCGCTTTCAATGACAACTATCTGTGGCTGATCCATGACGGCGTGCACGCCGCCGTGGTCGATCCGGGTGACGCCAAGCCAGTGCTGGCCGCGCTCAGGGAGCATGGCCTCAAGCTTACCGCCATTCTACTCACCCACCACCACGCTGACCACATCGGCGGCGTTGGCGAATTATTACAGCATTATCCGGTTCCTGTTTTCGGCCCGCGCAACGAGACCATCGCCAGCGTCACCCGGCCGGTGGGCGAAGGCAGCCGCATCGACGTGCCCGGCCTGCCGCTCAAACTGGGCGTGCTCGACGTGCCGGGCCACACCAACGGCCACATCGCCTACGTCTACGCGGCCGACAGCGCGGAGCCGTGGTTGTTCTGCGGCGACACCTTGTTCACCGGCGGTTGCGGCCGCCTGTTCGAGGGCACGCCGGCACAAATGATCAGTTCGCTCGGCAAGCTCGCCGCCCTGCCCGACAGCACCAAGGTGTTTTGCGCCCACGAGTACACCCTGCCCAATCTGCGCTTCGCCCGCATGGTCGAGCCGGACAACCAGGCCACCCGCGAGCGGGTGGCGGTGGAGACGGACAAGCGCGAGCACAATCTGCCGACCGTGCCCAGCACCATCGGCGTCGAGAAGGCCACCAATCCCTTCCTGCGTTACCGCGAAGCGGAGATCGCCCGCCAACTGGTGGCCGCCGGCAAGCTCGAACAGGGCGACACGCCGCTGGCGGTGTTCACCGCGCTGCGCTTGTGGAAAAACAACTTCTAAGCGCCAACCGGACCCAGAGGCAGTAACCGGGGTCGGACCCTGCGGGTCTGACCCCGGCATTCGCCGCTGGGTTGAACCCAAGCACGCCGCCGCCGGGGTTTGCCCGCCCCGGCCACGCCCAAACGACGCAAAAAAACCGCGCCGGGCCGACATCAGTCGGCTCCGGCGCGGTTGGCTTACGGGCCACGCCAAGGAAGCGGCGGCGCCGCCTCCCCGGTTTAAATTTCCTCGTACAGGGGCAGGGTCAGGAACTCGGCGAACGACTCCGAGGTCGACATCTCTTCGAAGATCTGACCGGCGCGCACATAGGTCGGACCGTCGCCGCCCGGCGCGTCGCGCTGCACCTTGGCCAGCTCTTCCGGAATCATCTGGCGCACCATGTCGGCGCTGACCTTGCGGCCGTCTTCCAGCACGCCCTTGTCGGAACGGATCCACTGCCACACCTGCGAACGGCTGATCTCGGCGGTGGCGGCGTCTTCCATCAAATTGTGGATCGGCACGCAGCCGTTGCCCGCCAACCAACTACCCAGGTAGTGGATGCCGACGTTGATGTTGTAGCGCAGGCCGGCCTCGGTGATCGGCGCTTCCGGCTGGAAATTGAGCAGGTCGGCGGCGGCCACCTCGATGTCGGGGCGCTGCTTGTCGATCTGGTTCGGCTTGTCGCCCAGCACCTTCTTGAACTCGGTCATGGCCAGCTCGACCAGGCCAGGGTGGGCCACCCAGCCGCCGTCGTAGCCGTCGGTGGCGTCGCGCGCCTTGTCGGTGCGCACGCCGCCCATGGCGATGTCGTTCTTCTCCGCATCGTTCTTGATCGGGATCAGCGCGGCCATGCCGCCGATCGCCGGCGCGTTGCGCTTGTGGCAGGTTTGCAGCAGCAGCAAGGCGTAGGAGCGCATGAACGGCGCGGTCATCGTCACCTTGGCGCGGTCGGCCAGGCAGAAATCCTTGTCCAGCTTGAATTTCTTGATGCAGGAGAAGATGTAATCCCAGCGGCCGGCGTTCAGGCCCGAGCTGTGCTCGCGCAGTTCATACAGGATCTCGTCCATCTCGAAGGCGGCCAGGATGGTTTCGATCAGCACGGTGGCCTTGATCGTGCCCTGTGGCAGGCCCAGCTCGTTTTGCGTCATCACGAAGATGTCGTTCCACAGCCGCGCCTCGATGTGCGATTCCATCTTCGGCAGGTAGAAGTAAGGGCCGGCGCCGCGCGCCAGTTGCTCCTTGGCGTTGTGCAGCATGAACAGGGCGAAATCGAAGATGCCGCCGGAGACGCGCTTGCCGTCGACCAGCACGTGCTTCTCGTCCAGATGCCAGCCGCGCGGACGCACCACCAGGGTGGCGATCTTGTCGTTGAGCTTGTAGGACTTGCCGTTCTGCTCCAGCGAGATGGTTTTGCGCACGGCATCCATCATGTTGATCTGGCCGGTGATCTGGTTGTCCCAGTTCGGCGTGTTCGAATCCTCGAAGTCGGTCATGTAGCTGTCGGCGCCCGAATTGAAGGCGTTAATGACCATCTTGCGCTCGACCGGACCGGTGATTTCCACGCGGCGGCATTCCAGCGCCTTGGGAATCGGCGCGATCTTCCAGTCGCCGGCGCGGATGTGCGCGGTTTCCGCCAGGAAGTCGGGACGCTCGCCGGCATCCAGGCGCTTGGCGCGCTCGACGCGCACGGCCAGCAGCTCCTGGCGGCGCGGCTCGAAGGCGCGGCTCAGCTTGGCCACCAGGGCGAGCGCTTCCGGCGTCAAGACCTGTTCGTAACCGGGCTTGATCTCGCCCGAGATTTGCATGCCTGCCGGCAAGTTGATGGTGGACTGCGTCATGGATGTCTCTCCGTATTAGAAAAAATGAACTAGCGACCTAAATTATAAGCACAGCTAATCGTGTTGCGTCCTGAATCTTTAGTGTGCGGGCTCGCTTACGCCGTGATGTGATTTGAAGTATATTCACTATTTAGTTATGCAAACCGAACTAAAAATCACTTCATCTATGCGTTTTTATCACAAATGAGTCCCATGGGTCAGTTCCGTCAAATCTCCACCTTTGTCGAAGTCATCGCCCGCGGCAGCCTGTCGGCCGCCGCCCGCGCCGAGGGCATCGCGCCGGCCATGATAGGCCGCCGCCTGGACGCGCTGGAGGCGCGGCTGGGTGTCAAATTATTGCAACGGACCACGCGCAAGCTGGCGCTGACCAACGAGGGCTCGGCCTTCCTGGAAGACTGCCAGCGCATCCTGGCCGAGCTGGAGGACGCCGAAAGCGCCGTCGCCGAGCGCAGCGCCAAGGCCAGCGGCCACCTGCTGATCTCGGCGCCGGCCGGCTTCGGCCGCCAGCACGTCGCGCCGCTGCTGCCCTCCTTCGTCGCCGAGCACCGCGACGTCGCCGTCACGCTGAACCTGAACGACCGCGTGGTCGACCTGATCGGCGAAGGCGTCGACGTGGCGATCCGCATCGCCAGCCTGTCGGACTCGAACCTGGTCAGCGTCAAGCTGGCCGACAACGAGCGCGTGCTGGTCGGCTCGCCGGCCTACCTGAAGCGCCACGGCGAACCGCAGACGCTGGCCGACCTGGCCAAGCACAACTGCCTGGCGATCAGCAGCGAGGGCAGCCAGCGGGGCTGGACCTTCCGCGAGAACGGCAAGAATATCACGGTGAAGGTGGGCGGCAACATGGGTTGCAACGACGGCGAGGTGCTGCACGATTGGGCGCTGGCCGGCAAGGGCCTGGCCTGGCGCTCGATGTGGGAGGTGGGCGCGGAGATCGAGGCGGGCAAGCTGATGACGGTGCTGGAGCAGTACTCGGCGCCGGGCAACGACCTGTACGCGGTGTTCGCCCAGCGCCGCCATCTGCCGCTGCGCATCCGCGCCTTCGTCGACTTCCTGCGCCACACCTACGCCCAGCCGGACTACTGGCGCAAGGCTTGGAAGTAAGGGGGCAGCGGAACCATGCCCTCCCCGACGGCGAAAGGCCGGGGTCGGACCCGCCGGGTCCGACCCCAGTTTCTGCCTCGGGGGTGGGGTAAGTGCCAGCCAGTCGGCGCTGACAACAAAACGACAGACGAAAAAAAATCCTCGGATTCCGAGGATTTCTTTATTTCGTTTGACTCAGCGTATTAGATTGGCTGAATGTTCGAAGCTTGCTTGCCTTTAGGACCAGCGGTCACTTCAAAAGAAACACGTTGGTTCTCTTGCAGCGACTTGAAGCCTGCGGACTGAATCGCCGAGAAGTGAGCGAACAGATCTTCGCCGCCTTCGTCAGGGGTGATAAAGCCGAAGCCCTTCGAATCATTGAACCATTTTACGATACCAGTTGCCATTACAATTCCTATTTCAGTTAAGTTGGGCTTGCGCCCGTGATATCGTTTGAAGCAAGAAAGAAATGACAGCCTAACTGCACTACTCTTGAATCTAAACGATCCCGCATTATACCGAATAAAACAGGAAAAGCACGTCTTTGTGAAAATAAATGTACAGAGGAGATTTTCACCCTGCCTTCACCCTACAAACCCGCACTTCCCACCCCGTTTCACGCGGCATGGATTTCACTATAGAGAAGAAATCCTGACTGTGTTTGACACATATCAAACCTAGGCAGAATCATAACGCAAAGATTTAGTCATAGGTGCTTGCACGCGGATTTGTTGCGGCCCAGCGCAACACTTTATCCAGATCGGCGGCGGCGGCCGGCCAAGCCGGCGCCGCCCGCGCCACCTGGCGCAGCTGCTGCTCGACCAGGCGGCACTGCTGCCCCAGCAGCGCGAAGCCGAAGGTGCCGGCCGTGCCGGCCATGCCGTGCAACAGCTCGTGCAATACATGCAGGTGCTCGGCCGACGGCGTGGCGCCGTCGGCCCGGCAGGCGGCCAACGCGGCGGCGATCTTGTCGAGCATCAACGGCAGGCCGGCCGCGTACTTGTCGGCCAGCGCCTGCAACTGGGCGTGGAACGGGGCGTCGAGCGGCGCGGCCATGGCCCGGTCGGGCTTACTTGGTGCCGAAGATGCGGTCGCCGGCGTCGCCCAGGCCCGGCACGATGTAGGCGTGCTCGTTCAGGTGCGAGTCCAGCGAGGCGCAGTAGATCTTCACGCCGGGGTGGGCCGCCTGGAACACGGCGATGCCTTCCGGCGCGGCCACCAGGGCCAGGAAGATGATCTGTTCGTCGGTCACGCCGCGCGATTTGAGCACGTCGACGGCGTGGACGGCCGAATTGCCGGTCGCCACCATCGGGTCGCACAGGATGAAGGTGCGCTCGTTCAGGTCGGGCAGGCGCACCAGGTATTCCACCGGTTGGTGGGTGTCCGGATCGCGGAACACGCCGATGTGGCCGACGCGGGCCGACGGCACCAGGTTCAGCAGGCCGTCGCTCATGCCGATGCCGGCGCGCAGGATGGGCACGATGGCCAGTTTCTTGCCTGCGATGACGGGCGCATCGATGGTCATCAGCGGGGTTTCGATCTGGCGGGTGGTCAGCGGCAGGTCGCGGGTGATCTCGTAACCCATCAGCAGGGTGATTTCTTTGAGCAGCTCGCGGAAGGTGCGGGTCGAGGTGTCGCGCTCGCGCATGTGGCTCAGTTTGTGCTGGATCAGCGGGTGGTCGGTGATGAAGAGATTGGGGAAGCGCGGATCTTGTTTCATGGTGGGGTGTGCTCTTTTTCTGTCAGGAAAGCGGCCGCGCACCGTGATACGGGCGGCGCCTTCGTTGTTGTTTTCGGTGGTAAGCCGCATTATCCCAGCCATCGCCGCGCTGTGGAGCCGTTTTGCAAAATAAAATCCGCTCCGCGCCGGCCCGTCCGCCACCATCCCCGACACCCCCACAACGCGCGTCTAGGCGGCGCGGCGCAGGAACATCGCCACCGCCTCCTGCGCGATCTGGTCCAGATCCGCGCCCTGCCCTTCGCGATACCACAGCACGCTGTAATTGATCGCGCCCATCAGCAGCAACCGCGCCACCTTGCCGTCGCTGGCCAGCTCGCCGGCGCCGTGCAGCTCCGTCACCAGGTCCTGCCACAGCTGGTCGTAGCGGTCGCGCAGCACCAGCACGCGCCGCTGCAGTTCCGGCGTCAGGCAGCGCCAGTCATATAAGAGCACCGGAATGAAGTCGTGGCCCTCGGCCAGCACCGTCTCCAGATGGGCGCGCACCAGGGCGCGGAACTTGTCGCGCGGCGCCAGGACGCCGGCGACGATGGCCTCGGCCGTCGGCAGGCCGGCCACCAGGCCCTCCTCCATCACCGCCGCCAGGATCTCCTGCTTGCTCTTGAAGTGATAGAAGGGACTGCCCGAGCGCATGCCGACGGCGTCGGCGATGTCGCGGATGGTGGTGCCGTCGAAACCGCGCTCGCGGAACAGCCGCGCCGCCACCCGCAGCAGATCGGCGCGGCGATTATTGTCGATGAGGACAACGCCGGCGGCGTTCATGCGTCCTCCACCAACGCCCGCGCCAGGATGGCGGCGCAGTCGACGCCGGCCGGCAGGCAGCCGAAGGCGCCGCCGACGCCGGCGCTCAGCCGCGAGTCGACGAAGGCCTGCGCCACACAGGCCGGCGCATGGCGCAGCAACAGGCCGGCCTGCACCGCCAGCACGATGCGCTCGGCCAGCCGGCGCGCGCCGTATTCGTCCGACTGCGGCAGCCTCAAGTCGGCCAGCAGGGTCGCCGTGTAGCCGGCGTAGGCGACGTTGCCGTCGCCGGCCAGCGCCAATTCGGCCGCCAGCGCCTCGCGCGCGGCCGGCGTCTTGCCGAAGGCGCGCAGCAGATCCAGGCACATGACGTTGCCCGAGCCCTCCCAAATGGAGTTGACGGGGAACTCGCGGTACAGCCGCGCCAGCGGGCCGTCTTCGACATAGCCGCTGCCGCCGACGACTTCCATCGCCTCGGCGCCGAAGGTCGGGCCGCGCTTGCAGATCCAGTATTTGCCGGCCGGTGTCAGAATGCGCGCCAGCAGCGCCTGCGCCGGATCGGCGGATTGATCGAAGCAACGCGCCAGCCGCAGCGCGAAGACGGTCGCCGCCTCGGATTCGAGCGCCATATCGGCCAGCACGTTTTGCATCAGCGGCTGCTGCGCCAGCGGCTTGCCGAAGGCGACGCGACGCCGCGCGTGGTGCAGCGCATGGGTCAGCGCGGCGCGCATGATGCCGGCGCTGCCGACCACGCAATCGAGCCGGGTGTGGCTGCCCATCTCCAAAATGGTCGGGATGCCGCGCCCTTGCTTGCCCACCAGCCAGCCGTAGGCGCCGGTGAACTCCACCTCCGACGAGGCGCTGGAGCGGTTGCCCAGCTTGTCCTTCAGCCGCTGCACGCGGATCTGGTTGCGGCCGCCGTCGGGCAGATAGCGCGGCAGGAAGAAGCAACTGAGGCCGGCGCTGCCGGCGTCGTCGGTCTGCGCCAGCACCAGATGGGCGTCGCACTGCGGCGCCGAGAAGAACCATTTGTGGCCGACGATGCGGAACAAATCCTCGGCGTCGCCGTCGTCGCCGAACAGCCTGCGCCCCTCGGCGCCCGGCACCGGCGTGGCGCGCGTGGTGTTGCTGCGCACGTCGGAACCGCCCTGCTTCTCCGTCATGCCCATGCCCAGCAGGGCGCCGCGCTTCTGCTCGATCGGCAGCGAGCGCGGATCGTACTGGCGCGACAAGATCTTCGGCAGCCAGCGCGCCGCGATGCGCGGCGCCTGACGCAGCGCCGGCACCGAAGCGTAGGTCATCGTCACCGGACACTGCGAGCCGTTCTCCACCTGGCCGAACAGGATGTAGCGCGCCGCCCGCGCCACCTGCTCGCCGCCCTCGACGGCGTCCCACGGCGAGGCGTGCGTGCCGTGTTCTATTAGTAGCGTCATCAGGCTGTGCCAGGCCGGGTGGTACTCGACCTCGTCGATGCGGCGGCCCTCGCGGTCGAAATTGTGCAGCGTCGGCTTGTTCTGGTTGGCCAGGCGCGCCAGCGCCAGCGTCTCGGCGCGGCCCAGCAGTTCGCCCAGCGCCCGCAGCGACGCTTCGGCGTGGCCGCCGCCCTCGCGCAGCAAGGCCTCCTGCAGCGCCGCATCGCAGGCGTACAGGTTGATGTTTTCAAACGGCGCGACCGTGTTGTTGATCTCGTGGGTGTCGAATTGGTTCATGTCTGCTCCCGGTTCGAATGTCTAGCGGCGCCGTGCGGCGCCATCGATGTCACAGCTATTTGCACTAGCGCTTGCGCGCCACCAGTCCCATCTGCTTGGCGATGATGCCCAACATGACCTCGTCGGCGCCGCCGGCGATGGAGGCCAGCCGGCCGTCGCGGAACAGGCGCGAGACGCGGTTGTCCAGGCTGTAGCCCATGCCGCCCCAAAACTGCAGGCAGGCGTCCGGCACCTGGCGCAGCAGGCGACCGGCCTTCAGCTTGGCCATCGAGGCCAACTCGGTCACGTCGGCGCCGCCGATGTACAACTGGCCGGCGCGGTAGGTCAGCGCGCGCAGGCTCTCCACTTCCGTCTTCAGCTCGGCCAGCTTGAACTGCACATGCTGATTGTCGAGCAAACGGCCGCCGAACATGCTGCGCTCGCGCGCCCACTGCGCCGTCGTCTCGATGCAGTTGAGCAGGCTCTGAATGGCGTTGGCGGCGGCCCACAGGCGCTCCTCCTGGAACTGCAGCATCTGGTAGGTGAAGCCCATGCCCTCCTCGCCGATGGCATACCGCCGCGGCACCCGCACCCCGTCGAAATGGATCAGCCCCGTGTCCGACGAGTGCATGCCGATCTTGCGGATCTTCTTACCCAGCGAGACGCCGGGAGTATCCATCGGCACGATGATCAGCGTCTTGTTCTTGTGCGGCGCGCCGTCCGAGGTGTTGGCCAGCACGCACATCCAGTCGGCCTGCAGGCTGTTGGTGATCCACATCTTGCTGCCGTCGATGAGGTAGTCGCCGCCGTCCTTGCGCGCCGCCGTCTTGATGGCCGCCACGTCCGAGCCGGCCGCCGCCTCCGACACGCCGACGCAGCCGACCATGTCGCCGCTGATGGCCGGCGCCAAAAACTGCCGGCGCAGCGCGTCCGAGCCGAAGCGGGCCAGCGCCGGCGTGCACATATCGGTGTGCACGCCGATCGCCATCGGAATGCCGCCGCAATCGACATGGCCCAGCGTCTCGGCCATCGCCATCGAGAAGGAATAGTCCAGCCCGAGGCCGCCGTATTCGACCGGCTTGGTCAAACCCAGCAGGCCCAGGTCGCCCAGCTTCTTGAACAAGTCGTGGGCCGGAAAGGCCTCGGCCGCCTCCCACTCCTCGACATGCGGATTGATCTCCCGGTCGATGAAGCGCTTCAGCGTGCGCTGCAGCTCCTGGTGCTCGTGACTGTTGAACATGCGCGCCCCGTGGTCGATTGGAGCAGGCAGATTAGCGCAAACACAACAATCAAGCAAGCAGTTGCTTTGTCGTGGGGAGAACTCTATGATTGCGAACATAAGTGAAGAAAATAACAACAAAAACCATCAAACACCGCGCCGGCCCGGCCGCGCGCTTGGAGACCGCATGAACGAAGCATTCATCTACGAGGCCATCCGCACCCCGCGCGGCAAGGGCAAGAAGGACGGCAGCCTGCACAGCGTCAAGCCGATCTCGCTGCTGGCCGGCCTGATGCGCGAGTTGCAAAGCCGCCACGACATCGACACCGCGCAAATCGACGACGTCGTGCTCGGCTGCGTCACGCCGGTCGGCGACCAGGGCGCCGACATCGCCAAGACCGCCGCCCTGGTGGCCGGCTGGGACTGGCAGGTGGCCGGCGTGCAGCTGAACCGCTTCTGCGCCTCCGGCTTGGAGGCGGTCAACCTGGCGGCGCAAAAAGTGCGCTCCGGCTGGGAGGATCTGGTGGTGGCCGGCGGCGTCGAGTCGATGTCGCGCGTCGCCATGGGTGCCGACGGCGGCGCCTGGGCGCTCGACCCGGAGACCAGCCTGCGCACCGACTTCCTGCCGCAGGGCATAGGCGCCGACCTGATCGCCATGCTCGACGGCTATGACCGCGGCGCCATCGACGCCTACGCGCTGCGCTCGCAGCAGAAGGCCGCCGCCGCCCGCGCCGCCGGCCGCTTCCGCTCCGTGGTGCCGGTGCGCGACCAGAACGGCGTGGTGATCCTGGCCGAGGACGAGTTCATCAAACCGGCCACCAGCCTGGCCACCTTGGCCGGCCTCAAGCCCTCCTTCGAGGCGGCCGGCAAGATGGGCTTCGACAGCCTGGCCCTGCGCAAATACCCGCAACTGGCGCGGCTCGACCACGTCCACACGGCCGGCAGCTCGTCGGGCATCGTCGACGGCGCCGCGCTGGCCCTGATCGGCAGCGCCGCCGCCGGCGCCCGCCTGGGCCTGCGCCCGCGCGCCCGCGTGCTGGCCACCGCCGTCACCGGCAGCGACCCGACCATCATGCTGACCGGCCCGGCGCCGGCCGCCCGCAAGGCGCTGGCCAAGGCCGGCCTGACGGTGGCCGACATCGACCTGTTCGAAGTCAACGAGGCCTTCGCCGCCGTCGTCATGCGCTTCATGCGCGAGATGGGCGTGGCGGAGGAGCGGGTCAACGTCAACGGCGGCAGCATCGCGCTGGGCCACCCGCTGGGCGCCACCGGCTGCATGCTGCTCGGCACCCTGCTGGACGAACTGGAGGCGCGCGAACTCAAACGCGGCCTGATTACCCTATGCGTCGGCGGCGGCATGGGCATCGCCACCATCATCGAACGCATCTGACGGAGAGCGCCATGATCACCTTCCACCAACAAGCCGACCGCCTGACCCTGAACCTGGCGGCGCATGCCGTCAGCCCCTTCGACGCCGCCTTCCGCCGCGAGCTGACGGCCGCCGTCGAGCGCATCGAGGCGGCGCCGCCGCTGCAAGTGGTGCTCGCCATCGACGGCGGCGCCGCCAGCGCCGACCACGCCGGGCACGCCGGGCACGACGGGGAACTGGACCAATTGCTGGCCCTGACGCCGGCGCAGGCGGCCGACTGCATGCGCACGCTGGCCGACTACAACGCCCTGCTGCGCCGCCTCGACCTGCTCGACAAGCCCTTGACCGCCACGCTGTCGGGCGCGGTCGAAGGCCACGCCCTCGGCCTGGCGCTGGCCTGCCACCACCGCATCGCCCTGGCCGACGCCAGCCTCGCCCTGCCGCAGGTGCACCTGGGCCTGGCGCCGGTGGCCGGCGGGTTGGCCCGCGCCGTGCGCCTGAGCGGACTGCAAGCGGCCATGCCGCTACTGATCGAAGGCAAAACACTCAGCGCCGCGCAAGCGCTGGAGGCCGGCCTGCTGCACGACGTCGTCGCCGACGCCGACGCGCTGGCCGGCGCGCTGACCAAACAACTGGCCGCCCTGCCGGCCGACGGCGCCGCCGCCGGCCAACCGTGGGACGCCAAGGGCTACCGCCCGCCCGGCGGCGCCCTCAATTCGCCGGCGCTGCAAACCCTGCTGCAGGTGGCGCCGGCCATGCTGCGCCAGCGCAGCCGGGGCCACTACCCGGCGCCGGAGGCCATCCTGTGCGCCATGGTCGAGGGCCTGCAAGTCGATTTCGACAACGCCCTGTTGATCGAAAGCCGCTACTTCTGCCAGTGCGCGCTGGGTGTCGTGGCGAAGAACCTGATCCGCCTGGGCCGCATCCCGGCCGCGCCGTCGGCCCGGGCCGAGCAGTTCGCCGCCACGCTGCGCCTGGCCTACCTGGACGAACTGGCGCAGCTGCGCGCCGAGGGCCTGCCGGCCGCGCTGCTGCGCCACGCCGCCATGGCCGCCGGCCTGGCCCAGCTGCCGCCGGAGGAAGCGGCCGCGCCGAGCGGCGCCGCCGGCGCCACCGCCACGGACGTCGTGCGAGCGCGCGACCGCCTGCTCTACGCCCAGGCGCTGGCGGCCCTGCGCGGCGTCGACGCGCTACTGGCCGGCGACCACGCCCAGGCCGACCGCATCTCGGTGCGCGACTGTGGTTTCCCGGCCCACACCGGCGGTGCGCTGCGCTTCATCGCCACACTCGGCGCGAGCCAGTTCGCCGCCCGCGCGGCGCAACTGGGCGCCCGTTTCGCGCCGCCGCCGGAGTGGCGCGAACTTGCCGAATAACTTATCCGATAAGCAAGCCTGGACAGCCCGCCGACGCCCCCGCGCCCCACTCTGCGCCGCCTTTTTTCCAGGGCGGCGCGGAAAAATGAATAAACATCCATAAAAGTTGTCTCTGTTCATGTATTTCCGGCGCTTTCAGTGATACATTTCGTTCTGGTTTTGCCGGGCGGGCGCCCTGCGGCCCAGTGTCATCGTGCCGATAAAATTGTAGAATGCAAGATATGAAAAAAATGAAAGTGTAGATCGTCACAATGCTTTCCAGCTCTCCAGTCCCGCCTGTGCTCGATCTGCGCCATGAACTCGACAAGCTCATGGGGGAAGCCGGCGATGTGGTGTTCCGGCTCAACCAGCAAGGGCAGATCCTGTTCGCCAGCCAACGGGCCGTCGCCCTGATCCGCTGCGGCCGCGCGCTGCTGGGCGAACCGCTGGCCGCCCACGTCGCCGAAGCCGACCGCGCGACACTGAAAGCGACCCTGATCGAGGCCATCGAAGCGGGCACGCCCTGCCGCGTCGAGCTGCGCCTGAAGACGCCGGAACTGGACATCTGGCACGAGCTGCGCGTCGTCGCCCTGCACACCGACACCGAACAGCCCGAACTGATGCTGGTCGGCCGCGACCTGTCGGCCCAGCAGGCCACCGAGGAGCGGCTGCGCCACATGGCCACCCACGACGCCCTCACCGAACTGCCCAACCGCCTGCTGCTGTCGGACCGCATCCGCATGGTGATCTCCCAGGCGCGCCGTTCCGGCCAAGGCTTCTCGGTGGCCACCGTCGGCCTGGACGGCTTCAAGAAAGTCAACGACGGCCTCGGCCACCCGGTCGGCGACGCCGTGCTGCGCATGGCCGCCGCGCGCCTGCGCAAGACCCTGCGCGACAGCGACACCCTGGCCCGCGTCGGCGGCGACGAATTCGTCGCCGTGCTGCCCGGCACCCACACCGAGGCGCAGATCAAGCTGGTCACCGGCCGCCTGATCGCCACCCTGCAGTCGCCCTTCGAGGTCGACAGCCACACCATCTACGTCGGCGCCTCGGTCGGCGTGGCGCTGTATCCGCAGCACGCCGAGGACGAGGTGCGCCTGGTCGCGCTGGCCGACGCCGCCATGTCGCGCGCCAAGGAAACCGGCAAGGCGCGCTGCGTGGTCTACAGCCCGCGCCAGGGCAGCACGCCGGAGCACGACATCTCGCTCGAGGCGGCGATGTTCCAGGCGGTGCGCGAGGGCGAGTTCCTGCTCTACTACCAGCCCATCGTCGACGCCCACACGCGCGAGATCCAGGGCTTCGAGACGCTGATGCGCTGGAAGCACCCGACCCTGGGCATGGTGCCGCCGGTGCGCTTCATCCCCATCGCCGAGACCAACGGCCTGATCAACCTGCTCGGCGCCTGGGCGCTGAAGGCCGCCTGCGTGCAGCTCAAACAGTTCGAGGAGGTGGCCAAGCGCAGCCTGTACATCTCGGTCAACATCAGCCCGCGCCAGTTCCGCAACGATAAATTCCTCGACGTGCTGGACGACGCCATCGCCTTCTCCGGCCTGCGCGGCGAACAGCTGGTGCTGGAGATCACCGAGGGCACGCTGATGATCGATCCGGTGCACGCCGAAGCCATCCTGTCGAAAATGACCGAGCGCAAAGCCCGCATCGCCATCGACGACTTCGGCACCGGCTACTCCTCGCTGGCCTACCTGAAGCGCTTCCCCATCTCGGTGCTGAAGATCGACCGCACCTTCATCCGCGACCTGCCCGCCTCGCAAAAGGACGGCGCCATCTGCAACGCCGTGCTCGACCTGGCCAAGCACCTCGACCTGTCGGTGGTGGCCGAGGGCGTCGAGACCGAGGAGCAGCTGCACTACCTCGAACAGCGCGGCTGCCAATACATCCAGGGCTACCTGACCGGCAAGCCGATGCCGGCCAACGTCGCCATGGCCGCGCTGAAGGAAAGCACCTACGCCAACCTGCTGCCGACCGAGCTGCGCCAGGTGCATCCATGATCGCCGCCGTCAAGGCCGCCACGGCGCTGGGTGAAAAAACCCTCAACGAGTTGTGGGACCGCACCCGCCAGCAGGGCGACATGCCCGGCTTCGCCAAGGCCATCAGCGCCATCCTCGGCGCCATGCGCGGCGAGGACGAGCAGGAATTCAACATGGCGCAGACCGTGCTGTCGGACCCGGTGCTGACGCAGAAGGTGCTGCGGCTGGCCAACAGCGGCATGTACTCGGCCTTCGGCCAGCACGTCAACACCGTCAGCAAGGCGGTGCTGGTGCTGGGCACCGACGCCATCGGCCACCTGGCGCTGGGCTTGAAATTGATCGAGGAGTTGTCGGCCGCCTCGGCCGACTCCACCATCGCCCAGATCGAAATGGAAAAGGCCGTGCTGGCCGGGATCGTCGCCCAACACGTCGCCGCCAGCGCCGCCAGCCGCCACGGCGAGGAGGCGGTGGTCTGCTCCATGCTGCACAGCCTGGGCCGCATGATGCTGACCTACTACCTGCCGCAGCGCTGGCTGGCGCTGCAGCAGCACGCCGGCGGCTCGGTCGACGCTGCCGCGCCCGAGCTGCTCGGCCTGACGCTGGAGGACATCGGCTGCGCCGCCGCCGTGCACTGGGGCCTGCCGGCCAACCTGATCAACGGCATGCGCCGCGTCGAGCCGCCCGAGCCTGGCGCCGAGGTCAGCGCCAGCGACTGGATCGCCGGCCTGTCGACCATGGCGGCGCAGTGCGCCGACTCGCTGTGGCACGACGACGCCGCCGGCCACGCCGCCGTGCAACTGCTCACCGAACGCTACGCCGAGATGATCGGCGTGGCGCCGGAAAGCCTGATGACGGCGATCGAACAGGCCAAGCTGGTGGCCGCCGCCGACCTGTCGATCGCGCCCCTGTCCAAGCCGGCCGAACGGCGCGCCCAGGCGCTGGCCAAGACGCGCATGCGCGCCGCCGGCAACAAGATCCTGCTCAGCGGCCTGTCCGACATGCGCGACGTGCTCGACACCGCCAGCCCCGGCCAGATGGTCTCGATCGCGCTGGAGACGGTGTACCAGGGCCTCGACTTCTCGCGCGCCGTGGCTTTCGTGCGCAACCGCAAGGACGGCCAGTACGCCGCCAAGATCGGCTTCGGCGACGACATCAAGGAACTGCTGCCGCAGATGAGCTTCTACGACGCCTACGAGCCGAACGTGTTCCACGCCGCCCTCAGCAGCGACCGCGTGATCTTCATCGAGAACGCGCGCGATCCGAAGTTCGCCGCCAAGCTGCCGCTGTGGTGGAAAGGCACGCTGTCGGCGGCGCGCAGCTTCGTCATCCTGCCGCTGTCGGCCAACGGCCAGCCGGCCGGCTTCCTGTACGGCGACTGGGACGAGAGCTTCCCGCCGATCCAATTGAGCCAGACCGAGTTCGCCCTGCTCAACGACATGCGCACGCTGGTGGTCAAGGCCGTCGAGCGGCGCCACAAGCTGGAAACGGTGGCCAGCCGCGCCAACTAAACCGGCCGCTTGCCGCGCGGTGAATACACCCCACAAGCGCAAATCTGGGGTCGGACCTCGGGTCTGGCCCCGGCTCTCCGCCTTTGGGGGTTTTATAACGCCGCCACCGCCCGCCGCTGCCAGCGGAACGACAAGGCCGCCGCCAGCATGGCGCACACACATAGCGCCGACGCCACGTAGTACACCGACTGCGGCCCCATGCGCTGCCACCACTGCGCCAGGAACAAGCCGCCCAGCGAACCGCCGACGCCATACGAGATGCTGATGAACAGCGCCTGGCCGCGCGCCTGCAAGGGGCCGCAGAACCAGCGCTGCAAGGTCATCACCGACGCCGAGTGGTGTAGCGCGAAGGTGGCGGCGTGCAGCAGTTGGGCCAGCACCAACAGCCACAGCGCGTGCGCGGCGGCGCCCATCGCTGCGAAGCGCAGCACGCCGCACAGCAGCGCCAGGTACATCATATTGCGCGCGCCCCAGCGGCGGAACAGCGGCGCCTGGAAGTAGAACAGCAGCACCTCGGCCGTCACGCCGAGCGCCCACATCAGGCCGATCACCGTCTTGCTGTAGCCGTTGCGCTCCAGGTACAGCGAATAGAAGGTGTACAGCGAGGTGTGCGCCGCCACCATCAGCGCCGTCGAGACGAAGAAGGCGATCACCTCGCGCCGCCGCAGAATGCTCAGCAACGGCGGCGCCGGCTGGGCGTGGCTCAGCCGCGGCACCTCGCGCAGGCGCAGCGCGGCGCCCAGCACGCCGAGCAGCAGGCCGCCGGCGATCCACGGCAAGGCGGCGATGCCGTAGGCGTCCAGCGCGACGGCGGCCAGCAGCACCGAGACGATGAAGCCGACCGAACCCCACAACCTGAGCCGGCCGTAGTGGGTCAGGTCGCCGCGCATCTCGGACAGCATCAATGCCTCGCAGATCGGCCCCTGCGCGCTGGTGAACAGGTTCAGCGCCACCATCGCCAGCAGCAGCTGGGCGAAGGTCTGGCCGAGGAAAATGCCGGAGAACGCCGTCAGCGCCGCCACGCCGGTCCAGCGCAGCACCAGCACGCGGCGTTCGCTGTGGTCGGCCACATACCCCCAGACGTTGGGGCCGACGATGCGCAGCACCTGGATCATCGCCATCAAGGTGCCGATCTGCGCCACCGTCATGCCCTTGGCGGCGAAGTACAGCGTGGCGTAGGTGGAGAAGGTGCCGGCGTGGGCGTAGTAGGCGAACAGGAAGAGCGCGAAACTGAAGGCTTGTTTGGGCATGGCGGCGGGGCTGCGCCGGACGGCGCCGCGATGGCGCCGTCCGGTAAAACAAAAAAACTTACAAGGCGATGTTCGGCGTGCTCACCCGCACGTCGCCGCACTGGGCGCGGTGCATCAGCGCGTGGTCGATCAGCACCAGCGCCAGCATGGCCTCGGCGATCGGCGTGGCGCGGATGCCGACGCAAGGATCGTGGCGGCCGAAGGTCTCGACCATCACCGGATTGCCGTCCTTGTCGATCGAACGGCGCGGCGTGCGGATCGACGAGGTCGGCTTGATGGCGATCGACACCGCAATGTCCTGCCCGGTCGAGATGCCGCCCAACACGCCGCCGGAGTTGTTGCCGACGAAGCCCTGCGGGGTCAGCTCGTCGCCGTGCTCGGAGCCCTTCTGCGCCACCGACTTGAAGCCGGCGCCGATCTCCACGCCCTTCACCGCGTTGATGCCCATCATCGCGTAGGCGATGTCGGCGTCCAGCTTGTCGTAGATCGGCTGGCCCAGGCCGACCGGCACGTTGTGCGCGATCACATCGATGCGCGCGCCGATCGAATCGCCGTCGCGGCGCAGCGCGTCCATCGCCTCCTCCATGCGGGCGATCAGGGCGGCGTCGCCGCTGGCGGCGAAGAAGGGATTGTTGGCGACGTGGCTCCAGTCCTCGAAGGGCACGACGATGTCGCCCAGCTGGCTCATGCAGCCCTTGAACACCGTGCCGTACTGCTGCAGCAACCACTTCTTGGCGATCGCCGCCGCGCCCACCACCGGCGCCGTCAGGCGCGCCGACGAACGGCCGCCGCCGCGCGGATCGCGGACGCCGTATTTATGCCAATAGGTGTAGTCTGCATGACCAGGGCGGAAGCTTTCGGCGATGTTGCCGTAATCCTTGCTGCGCTGGTCCTCGTTGCGGATCAGCAGGGCGATCGGCGTGCCGGTGGTGACGCCCTGGTAGACGCCGGACAGGATCTCGACCGTGTCCGACTCCTGGCGCTGGGTCACGTGGCGCGAGGTGCCGGGCTTGCGCCGGTCCATCTCGGGCTGGATGTCGGCTTCGGACAAAGGCAGGCCGGGCGGGCAGCCATCGATCACGCAGCCGATCGCCGGGCCGTGGGATTCGCCAAAAGTGCTAACAGTAAACAGCTTGCCAAATGTATTGCCGGACATAGGTAGGAGATCTGTGAGTTAGGAAACAGTCCATTTTACCAGCCCGCCGGGCCGCGCGTCCGTCGCCGCGCGAAATACGCGGGACGGCACACGACATGGTACGCATTAGTACCAATTGCGGGAGCTTGCCGGGGTTTCATGGTGGAAACGAGACAGTTTCCTCCGCAAGCAGGGCAAAACTTGCACAATGACACCCCGCGCGCCCCGGAAAGGCGCCGAAATGATCGTTCCGTCCGACAATTCGCTATATACTTGTTCTAAAGAACACCGAGAAATCCTGGAGAAGCGACACATGCCCCCATCGATCACCCCCCTTGAGCAATCCAAGGACGATCACGACGATCTGGTATTCTTAGAAGAGCACCCGGCCGGCGCAACGACGGCCGGCGAACGCAACGTCTGGCGCGTGATGATCATCGACGACGACGAAGACGTCCACTCGACCACCACCTTCGCCCTCGGCAACCTCGACATGCAGCACCGTCCGCTCGAATTCGTCCACGCCTACTCGGCCGGCGAAGCGCGCGACATGCTCAAGCACGAACAGGAAATCGCCGTCATCCTGCTCGACGTGGTGATGGAGCAGGACGACGCCGGCCTGCACCTGGTGCGCTACATCCGCGAGACGCTCAAGCTGAGCGACGTGCGCATCATCCTGCGCACCGGCCAGCCCGGCTACGCGCCGGAGATCGACGCCATCCGCGACTTCGACATCAACGACTACAAGACCAAGTCCGAGCTGACCCGCATCAAGCTGTTCACCACGGTGACGGCGGCGATCCGCTCCTACGAACAAATCCGCAAGATCAACGACAGCCGGCGCGGCCTGAGCCAGATCGTCCAGGCCAGCACCGAGCTGATGACCCTGCACGGCGTGAAGAACTTCGCCGCCGGCGTGCTGACCCAGATCGCCGACCTGCTCGGCCAGAAGTCCTGCGGCGTGCTGTGCGTGCAGGAGTGCCCCGAGGGCGGCTGCCACGAACTGATGGTGATGGCCACGGCCGGCGACTACCGCCGCCTGGACAACTGCCAACTGACCGGCGAGCTGGCCGCCGCCGTGCTCGAGGCGATGGAACTGGCGCTGGCGCAGCGCCGCAACGTCTACCAGCCCGAGCACCTGACGCTGTACTTCGCCGGCAAGGCCAGCCGCAACTTCGTCGCCTACGTCGACCTGGAACGCCAGTTGAGCGAGATCGAGCAGCGCCTGCTGGAGGTCTTCTGCAGCAACGTCGCCGTCGGCCTCGACAACGTCGAACTGGTCACCCATCTGCACAACGCCGCCTTCTACGACCAACTCAGCAAGCTACCCAACCGCACCCGCCTGGTCGAGATCCTCGACGCCACCCTGACCGGGCCGGCCAAGGACGAGGCCACGCTGTCGCTGGTCGACCTCGACCACTTCGCCGAGACCAACGACGCCCTCGGCCACCAGTTCGGCGACATGCTGCTGCTGGCCGTCGCCGGCCGCCTGCAATCGCGCCTCGGCAACGAGCTGACCGTGGCGCGCATCGGCGGCGACATCTTCTGCGTGCTGGGCGACTCCGCCCAGGTCAACCCGGCGATGATCCTGGCGCTGTTCCAGACCCCGTTCAGCATCGACGGCCAGGACGTGCAGCTGTCCGCCACGCTCGGCCTGGTGCGCCTGGGCGAGCACGACGGCAGCGGCGCCGACGCCCTGAAGGACGCCGACATCGCCCTCAAGCGCGCCAAGTCGCAGCAGCGCGCCGGCCACTTCTACTTCTCGCGCAGCATGGGCGTCGAGATCCGCGAGCGCGTGCGCATGATGCACGCGCTGCGCACCGCCTTCGGCCAGAACCAGTTGTTCGTCGTCTACCAGCCGCAGATCGACCTGGTCACCCGCCGGCCGGTGGGCGCCGAGGCGCTGCTGCGCTGGCAGACGCCGGACGGCAAGTTCATCTCGCCCGACCGTTTCATCCCCATCGCCGAATACTCCGGCCTGATCATCGACCTCGGCGAATGGGTGCTGCGCACCGCCTGCCGCGAGCTGGTCAAGCTGCGCGCCTCCGGCCACCTCGACTTCATGATGTCGATCAACGTCTCGCAGGTGCAGTTCCGCCACCCCTACTTCCTCGAAATGCTGCGCACCGCGCTGGAGGACACCGGCGCGCCGCCCGAGTTCGTCGAACTGGAGATCACCGAATCGATGGCGATGGAAGAGCCCGACCTGCTCATCAAGATGCTCGGCCAGATCAAGCAGACCGGCGTCAGCATCGCCATCGACGACTTCGGCACCGGCTTCTCCTCGCTGTCGTATTTGCAGCGCCTGCAGATCGACCGTTTGAAGATAGACCGCGCCTTCGTCACCGAAATCACCGGTTCCGCGCGCGGCAGCAGCATCGCCGAGATGGTGATCCAGCTGGGCCGCAACCTCGGCCTGGCGGTGATCGCCGAAGGTGTCGAAGACGAACGCCAGGCGCAGATCCTGCAAAACCTCGGCTGCCCGCTGGCCCAGGGCTTCCTGTTCGCCCGGCCGATGACCGCCGAAGCGCTCGACGGCTGGCTCAACAACGACGCCCTCGAAGGCGCCGCCTAAGCAACACCCCATCCATTCAGTAAATAACAGGCGGGGTCAGTGCCGACATTCGGACACAGACTCAGCCGTAACAGCGGGGTCAGTGCCGACATTCAGACACAGACTCAGCAGTTTAGAGGCTCGGTGGCGAGCGCTATGGTTGAGGTCGTGTCCGAATGTCGGCACTGACCCCGCTTGTGGTTGAGGTCGTGTCCGAATGTCGGCACTGACCCCGCGTGACTGCTTGCTGCTGACCCCGCTTGCTGACCCCGCTTGACTCTGACTCCGCCGGGGGCACCTTCGCGATCGCGCGCGGAAAAACGCTGTCCTCAAACAGAAAAAGGCGGCAAGCCACTGGCCGCCGCCCTCCCCCTCCCCACATGAAACCGGTACCCGGCCGGGCCCTGCGCCCGGCCTGGCGGGTCATCCCTCGCGGCCGTCGATCCGTGGCCGCGCCAGGTAGGGCAGATAGACCACGGCGAACACGGCGAAGGCCAGCGTCCAGCACAGCGCGCTACAGATCAGCAGGTGGTCGTGGCCGGCGCCCGGGCTCAGCGCGGCGGCCACGCGCAGCACGGCGCCCAGCTGGATCAGCACATAGATCGCGCATTCGGCCTTGCCGCTGTTGAGCGGCCGGCCCGTGTGGCCCAAGGTGGTGCGCGTCATCATGCCGAGGATCAGGCCGGCCATCGAACCGACGGTCAAGGCGTGGAAGGCGGCGCTGGACGGAATCAGCGCCATCGCCGCCAGCGACAGCAGGAAGAAGCCGATCGCGATCCAGCCATACGACAGGTGCAGTATCCACAGCAGCGGCACGCGCAGCGTCTTGTGCGGCTGCCACTCGATCAGGCGAATCAGCAGCATCGTCGCGGCGGCGCCGCCGAGCGGCGCCACCAGCCACACCGGCAGGCCGGCGATCCAGCTGACGCCGGCCAGCGCCAGCAAGGCGATCGACAGCATGTCGCGCTTCGGATGCACGGCCGGCGTGCTGCCCGGCGCGCCGTTGCGGGTGAACATGGGGATGACGCGGGTGCCGATGGCCGACTCCATCACCACGATGATCAGGATCGCCGCCTGCGCCGGCACGGCCGGCGCCATCGCCAGCAGGCCAAGCACGATGGCGTGGTAGACGCCGTTGGCGATGGCCAGCAAGGACAGCAGGCCGACCAGGAAGTAGTTGCGCTTGTTGTTGGACTTTTTCATCACCACCAACAGCGGCCAGGCGGCGGCCGGCAGGAAGGCCCAGTCGACCATGGCGGCGGCCAGCGGCGGCGCCCAGGCCATGGCGACGCGGCCGGCCAGCCACAGCGCCACCAGCGCGGCCAGATGGCCCTCGCGCGGCGTCCACAGGTTGGTCCAGTTGCGCGCGGCCGTGAACAGGAAGCCGATCACCACCGCCGTGCTCATGCCGAACACCATCTCGTGCATATGCCAGCCCAGCGTGATGTGGGCGCCGGCGTCGAGCCAGCCGTAGTACTGCGCCATCCACAGCGGAATGCTGAGCGCGGCGAAGACGGCGGCGACCAGGTAGAACGGACGGAAACCGAGCCGCCAGATCGGATGGCTGGTGCCCCACGGCGCCGGACGGGCCGGCGCGGGTTCTTCGATGTTTAACAGGCTCATGGTATGCCACTCTTTCTTGCTGGATCAGCGTTCAAACTAAGGTAGGCCTGGCGGCGAACGAAACCATTGTCTGCCCCAGCGCAAGGCTTGTGAAGACAGCCGCCGGAATTGGATGATGTGAATCAAGGATTTCCAACTTGGCCGGCGCGCGCGGCGCTTTTCCATCGACGCCGGCAGCCCCATCCATTACGCTGGAACCTTGTTGGCACCCGGCATCGCGGTGCCGGCCGCGCGCCTGCGGGCGCCGATTGATGAATCCACTTCGAAGGTATTTTATGCAAACCGCTGTACTCAAAATCGATGGCATGAACAGTGACGCCTGCGCCGACAAGGTCGCCCAGATCCTCAACCACAGCAACGGCGTCAGCGAGGTGCGCGTCTCCCTGCTCAACAGCCAGGCCGACGTGCAGTTCGATGAAAGCCACACCAACACCGAGCAACTGGCCGGCAATCTGGCGCGCGCCGGCTACCAGGTACAGAGCGGCAAGCCGGCCGAAAAAAACGGCGGCTGCTGCGGCGGTTGCTGCGGTTAAGCCGCGTCGTTCAAGGTTCAGCGTTCGCCGTTGGCGCCGAGCAGTCGGTGCTCGACGGCATACACGGCGGCCTGCACGCGGCTGCTCAGCCCCAGTTTCTTCAACACGTTCTGCACGTGGATCTTCACCGTGCTTTCGGCCAGGTCGAGCGAGCGGGCGATCACCTTGTTGCTCTCGCCGCGCGCCAAACAGGCGATGATCTCCTTCTCGCGCGGGGTCAGCTTGTCCAGGTCGGAGGCCGCCGGCTGCGCCAGTCCGCCGCCGTGCAGCTGGGCCACCAGCTTGGCCGTCATCGCCTCGGCCACCACGGTCTCGCCGTTGGCGGCGCGGCGGATCGCGCGGATCAAATATTCGGTGTCGATGTTCTTCAGCAGATAACCGGCGGCGCCGGCCTTCAAGGCCACCGACAAATCCTGCGCGTCCTCCGACACGGTCAGCATGACGATGGCGCTGTCCGGGCAGTCCTGCAGCATCAGCTGCAGCGTCTCCACGCCGGACATGCCGGGCATGTTCAGGTCGAGCAGAATCACCTGCGGCTGTAGCTGCTGGGCGCGTTTGATGCCCTCGATGCCGTCCGAGGCCTCGCCGACCACGGCGAACTCGGGATTGCGCTGCAACAGCGAGCGTATGCCGCTGCGGAACAGGGTGTGGTCATCGACCAGCAGCACGCTGATCGGCTTGTTGTCTTGAACTTCCATGGATGCCCTTGCTGAAAAACGGTTACGCCGCGCGGCGCTGGGCGCGCGGCAATTGCAGATTGACGGTGGTGCCGGCGCCCGGCACCGAAGTCACGTTGAGCAGCGCCGCGATCCTTTGCGCCCGCTCGCGCATGATGTGGATGCCGACATGGCTCTCGCCCTGCTCGGCCAGCGCCGCCGTGTCGAAGCCCTGGCCATTGTCGCGGATGGTCAGCTGGAAGTCGTGGCGGTCGCGCAGGCGCACCTCGACCCGCGTCGCGCTGGCGTGCTTGCGCACGTTCGACAGCGCCTCCTGCACGATGAACAGCAACTGCAGCTGCTGCTCGGGCGGGAAAGGCGCGCCGTCGCTGTCGGCCTGCAGCTCGACCTCGATGCCGGTCTGCCGCTCGAACTTCTCGATGGCGGTCTTGAGTGTGCTGAGCAGATCGCCCTCCTGCAAGCGGGTGCGGAAATTGTGCAGCAGCTCGCGCACGTCCTGGTAGCTCTCCTCGACGCCGGCGCGCAGCGCCGGCACGATGTCGGCCACCTCGTCGAGCTGGCGCCGGTCCAGCGACTGCTCCAGCATCTGCACCTGCAGGTTGAGGTAGTTCAGGCCCTGGGCGATGCTGTCGTGCAGGCCCTGGGCCACCAGGTTGCGCTCCTCGGAGATGGCCATCTCGCGCTCGCGCGAGGCCAGGCGCTGGTTCTCGATGGCGGTGCCGAGCAGCTGGCCTAGCGTCTCCAGCAGCGCCGTCTCACGCTGGTTGAAGGTGGTCGGCTTGCGGAAGTGCAGATTGAAGAAGCCCAGGTGCTGGCGTTGCGCGTAAATATGGAACACCGACACGGTGGTGAAGCCCTCGCGGTGGCATTGCAGCTTGTGGCCGTCGTCGATGAGGCGCAGGTCGTGCACCACGGCGACGCGCTTGACCACGGCCTCGCCGCACAGGCAGTCGCCCACCTTCATGCAGTGCTCGGCCTCGATCAGCGCGTCGGAGATGCCGTGGTGGACCAGCATGTGCACATTGCCCTGGTTCGGATCGAGCACGCGCACCGAACCGCCGTCGGCCTTGAAATAGTCGCTGATGCGCTGCATGAAACCGGCGCACATGTCCTTGGCCGCCTGCGGCTGCTGCAGGAAGGCGGCGCTGTCGTACAACAGCGCCAGTTCGCGGTTCTGGTCCTCCAGCGTCGCCGTCTTGGTCCGCACCAGTTGTTCCAGGTTGCCGTACAGGCTTTGCAGCTTGTCGGCCATCAGGTTGAAACCGCGCGCCAGCTGGCCAAACTCGTCCTGCGACTCGACCGGCAGCCGCACGCCGAAGTCGCGTTCGCGCATGCGCTCCATGCCGGCCTGCAGGCTGGTGACCGGCGTGACGATCAGGTTGAACAGCAAATAGATGATGCACACCGTGCCGACCAGCGCCAGCGCCAGCAGCAACAGCTGCGAGGCGCGCAGCCAGAAGGTGCGCGCCTCGCTGTCCTGCTCGATCAGCTGGACCAGGGCGTTGACCTGGCCGACGAACTGTTCGGCCTGGTACTGGAAGGCCTGGGTGCTCTGCGCGCTGACCGTCCGCTGTTCGAGGATGCCGACGGCCAGCGGCCGCAAGCCGGTCTGCCAACGCTGGGTGACTTGGTTGAAGCTGGTGCGGATGGCGCTGGCCGGCGGCAGGAACAGCGGCCGTTGCGGGTCGCCCTGGCGCAGCTGCGACAAGGTCGAGTCGACCGCCAGCACCTGGCGCCGCGCCGTGGCGTGCGGCGTGCCGCGCTCGGCGCCGTCGGCCAGCGCGTAGAGCGCGAGGCTCAGGCGGTAGCTGTTCATGCGCAGGCTGCCGGTCACGTTGATGGCGGCGGCGCTGCCCTCCAGCTGCCAGGACAGGTAGAGGGTGGCGCCGATCACCATCAGCGCAATGGTCAAAAAGCCCAGCAGCATGCCGACGATCTTGGTCGACAATTTCTGCCAGGCGGCGAACGGGGGGGCGGTGGGCGTCATCATGCAGGCACCGGCGCGCCCACGCGCGGCGGCCGCGCCGGCGGGTGGAAAATTGGGGGCTGCATCATCTGTTCTCCTCTACTGCGTTGACGCTTTGGCTTGCGCTCTAGTATATACCCGACGATATCAACCCCAAGGGCGCAAATCCGGGGTCGGACCCCAGGGGTCCGCCCCCGGCTCTCGGCCGCCGGGTGGTTTCATCGCCGCCGGCGGCTTCACTCAATGCCAATAGGCGCCGGCTAGCCGCCGGTCTGCGACATGAAACGGATGATCTTGTCGGGCCGCTGCTGGAAATCGTGCTGCTGCGGCTTGAGCTCGATGGCCTGGCGGATCGCCTGTTCCAGCTCGGCGTCGCTACAGCCGCCGCGCAGCAGCGGGCGCAGCTCGAATTTTTCCTCCTGGCCCAGGCACAGGTAGAGCGTGCCGTCGACCGCCAGCCGGACCCGGTTGCAGCTGGCGCAAAAGTGCTGCGACAGCGGCGTGATGAAGCCGATGCTGGTCGACCCGTCGGCGCTGGCCAGGTAGCGCGCCGGCCCGCCGCCCAGTTCGAGCGCCTGCGGCTTGAGTTTGAATTTGCTCTTCAGGCGCCGCTGCACCTCGGCCAGTCCGAGGTAGGAGGCGTCCTGGCCGGTGGCGCCGACCGGCATCACCTCGATCAGGCGCAGCACGAACTGGTGGCGGATGCAGAACTCGACCATGTCGTCGATCTCGTCGTCGTTGACGCCGCGCAGCGCCACCATATTGATCTTGATCGGCGCAAAGCCGGCCTCCTTGGCCGCCTTCAGGCCGTCGAGGATCAGCGGCAGGCTGTCGCGCCCGGTGATGCGCGACATGCAGTCGCGGTCCAGCGAGTCCAGGCTGACGTTGATGCGGCTCACCCCGGCCGCCCGCAAGTCCCCGGCGTGGCGGCCCAGCTGGGTGGCGTTGGTCGACAGCGACAGGTCGGCCAGCCCCGGCAGCGCCTTCAGCCGGCCGGCCAGCTGCGGCAGGTGGCGCCGCAGCAGCGGCTCGCCGCCGGTCAGCCGCACCCGCGAGGTGCCCAGCCGCACGAAGGCGCCGACCACCCGTTCGATCTCGTCGAAGCTCAGCCAGTCCGGCGGGTCCTCGAAATCCTTGAAGTGCTTCGGCATGCAGTAGGAGCAGCGCAAATCGCAGCGGTCCGTCACGGACACGCGCAGGTAGTCGATGGATCGACCAAACCGGTCGCTTAACATCGCTTCCTCCCGTTCGTCATAATAAGGAGATTGTAACGATGCGCAGCGGCTTTGCCGATGCCCATGACGACGTAGGCGACTAGTCCTTTGTGACTAGTCCCGGCTAGGGTTTCCGTGACAGCGCAAGGAGTGGATTCCCCCTACAGGCTGCCGCGCAGTCCCAGGTAAAAGCGCCGGCCGATGGCGTCGTAAACGCTGGCGTTGGTCTCGGTGCCGATGGTGTCCCCGCTCAAGCCGCTGATGATGGGCGGCGGCTTGCTGTTGAAGGCGTTGTCCACGCCCAGGTACAGCGCCAGCGTCTTGCGCAGCGCGTAGCTGGCCTGCACGTCGTGCACCACCTTGGCGCCCACGCCCAGCGCGCCCGGCGCCAGCTTGAACTGGGCCAGGAACTGGTCGTCCAGCGCCGAACGGCCGGTGTAGCGGGTGCTGGTCGTCACGCCGAAGGCGCCCCACTGGTAGCCCAGGTTCAGCGCCGCCTGGTTGCGGGCGAAGCCGACCTCGCCGGTCGAGGAGTCGCGCGCGCCGCCGGCCAGCGGAATCGCGTAGAAGTCCTTCAGATAGGTGTAGGCCAGGCGCACGCTGAGCCGGCCCGGGCCAAGCTGCTCGGCCCAGGCGGCGGTCAGGTCGATGCCGGCCGTGCCGGTGCCGCCGCTGTTGCTCACCGCGCTGTCGAGGAAGCTCAGCGAGCCGGCGCTGTAGGGGCTGGCCGCCGCCGCGCGCCGGGTGGCGAACTGGCAGAAGCCGCTGTTGCCGCCGCCATAACATTGCTGCAAGGCGTATTGGCGCGGCGTGGCGACGATGGCGTCGCCGATCTTGATGTCGAAGTAATCCACCGTCAAGGTCAGGTTGCGCAGCGCCGGCACCGAGCGCGGCGTCAGCACCAGGCCGACCGTGCTGGAGCGGCCCTGCTCCGCCTTCAGCTGGGTGTTGCCCCGGTTGAAGCCGCTCAAGCCCTGGATGTCCGCCTGGGTCTGGGTGAACTTGCCGTTGGCGGCGATGTTGTCCATCACCCCGGGCGCGGCGCGGCAGGCCGCGTCGTAGCTGCCGGACGAGCTGGCCGTCACGCCGACGCAGGGGTCGACTATGCCGGTCGGAAACACCTGGCTGGCCGGCGCATACAACTCGGTGATGTTGGGCGCGCGGGTCGACAGCGCCCGCGTCGCGCGCAGCTTCAGGTCGGCCAGCGGACGCCACTCCAGGCCGGCGTTCCAACTGCTGGCGTTGCCCACCGTCGAATAGCGGCCGAGGCGCAGCGCGCCCAAAAAGCTCAGCTCGCGGGCGAATTGTCTATCCTTCAAGAGCGGCACGCGGGTCTCGACGAAAGCCTCGCGCACCGTGAAGCCGCCGACCACCGGGGCGATCTGGCCGCCCGAGTTCAAGCCGGCCTGGGTCAGCGCGTCCGGCACGCTGGACGAGGCCTCGCCGCGCCACTCGACGCCGGCCGCCACGCCGATCCGGCCGGCCGGCAACTCGAACCACTCGCCGCTGAGCGAGCCGCCCACCAGCTTCTGCGTCACCGACGTCGCCAGGCCGGTCGGCACGCCCACATAGGCCAGCGCCGCCGGCGACATGGTGTTGTAGCCGAACAGATTGAGCGGCGCGCAACCCTGGGCGCGCGCCGCCGCGTCGGCGCAGATGACGTCGCCGCTGCTGCCGTCGTGGTTCAGATCGTTCACATCCGGAACGCCCTGCATGGCGTTGCGGAAGTTCTGCACGTTGACCTGGCCGCTGGTGTTCTGCGTCTCCTTGGTCCTGCCGTAGGCCACATAGCTCTCATAGTTCCAGCCGCCGAGCAGGCCCTTCAAGCCGGTCGCCAGGCGCCAGGTGTCGCGGTCGACGGCGGCGCTGCGCACGCCCGCCTCGCCCAGCCGGCGGCTGAAGCTGTAGTCGCGCAGACCGTCGCCGTCCGTGTCGGCGATGCGATCGCCAAGCTATTGCTTCTTAGGTTGCTGTGCTCCGAAATAAAAGCCTGTTGCAGCTGAAACGAGCGCGACGACTGGACCAAAAAGTATCTCCAGAATACTTTTGAGATTATCAAATGTGGGTTCTTTTACCGCGAAAAGCATAAGAAATCCGCACAGCTCTATCACAGTTAATAGACCCAACAACCAGTATGCAATATAGGATCGGGTTTTATCTTGATACTGCGACGGGTCGTAACCCTTTTCCGACGGCGATTGGAGCGACGGGGCGGCTGTACCTGCAGCCACTGTCGCGTCCAAGGTTTCTTCGATTTCCGCGTCATCTTGAGACGTCTTGTCAGCCACCACGGCCAAGCCCGCTTGTTTCGCAGCAGACTCGTCAGCGGCCAGCTTCGCAGCAAGTTCGCCGGCAGCTTGCTTGTTAGCGAGCTCATCTGTGGCAACTTTCTTGGCTGCCGCCTCGTCTTCTTTTTCGGACATTATCGGCCTTGGGAGTGAAGGACAGTTATCGAGCGAAAATTACTTCCGATAGTTTACCGTTGCCATCATCTATCACAACCTTGGCCCCTTGCTGCCGTCGTTTCGCAAGAACGGACTCGGTACTGATGGCACGACTGAGGGCTTCTGTCAGTGACACATTTTGTGCCTTAGCCAGATCTTTAAGCGCAGCGGCAACGGCTGGAGACAAATCAGCGTTCAAACGAACTTTGGTAGGGGCATCCATGGTAGAACCTCAAAAAATATGTAAGCAATACGTATATTACACGTATTTTTCTACGTATGCCGTCTCATTTCCTTCTTGTTTCAGATCTACCCAGACCGGGGTCAGACGTGTCGAGGACAGGGCCGCGCCGGTGAGCACCTTCAAGCGGCATCAAGGTTTCGGCGAGCGAGCGCCGATGGTAGCCGCTGACGGCCTTCCAGTGCCGCCGACTGTCGGCGGCGATGGCGTCGATCGCCGCGTTGCACCATGCCGCGCCCGGTGTGCGTTGCGGCCAAGGCGCCGCGCCATCGCGCGGCGGGATCGACGGCTCGGCGTTGCGCCGGACGATGGCCGCATGGCATTGCTTGGTGTCGTAAGCGCCATCGCCGCCGACGATATCAATGCTCGTGTCTGGCGGGAATTGATCGAGCAGGTCGGGCAGCACTTGGGCGTCGCCGACAGCCTAGTGGGTCATCAGGGCCGCGCAGATCCGGCCGGTGTTCGCCTCCATCGCCAAGTGCACTTTGCGCCAGGTGCGGCGCTTGGGCTCCTGCCGCTGCTGTGTGTCTTTGCGCATCTTTTTAGGCAAAAGACCAGAATCTACGCAGGTCCGATGAAAGTTAACAGCCCCGCTGCACGGCCTGTTGCGCGTATACGTCAGATGTCGCTACGGACGATTTATGCAACAACGCCTCCTTTATGAGTAAAGTCGTAACCGAGGTCATTTGAGGCTGTTTTGTAGGGATTCAACAAACCGCCCCGGTTCGTTGAGCGCCAAAGCAATCACGGTATAAGTGTCGGCGCCAAATACCGTACCAATCACGGTAGGCCGAGCCAAGGTAATCCGGACATTGGCCTGGGTGCCGGGCGGTACTCGGCGCAGCCATAGCTTGCGGCGCTTGACGCGCTCATTGCCGATTACCCCCATGCGCGGCGAACCATGCTCCGCGGCTATTTGGACTTGCCTGCCGCTCATGACTACCTGCTCGTTATCGGGCACTTCGAAAAACCACCAAATTGTCGTTCCGCATCGGCGGACCGCCGCGTAGGCGGGAACCCATGCTGGGCCAATGGACATGCGGGGTATAGATTCCCGCCTGCGCGGCGGTCCGCCGATGCGGAATGACGGTTTTTCGAGGGGCCCTATCGTTCACCGCGCCCCGCGTTCCAACCAGCGCAGCACGTCCTGCCCGGCGGACAGGCCGCCGGCCAGGCAGGCGGTCAGCAGGTAGCCGCCGGTCGGCGCCTCCCAGTCGACCATCTCGCCGGCGACGAAAACGCCGGGCGCGGCCGTCAGCATGGCGCCGTCCAACGCGGCGAAGCGCACCCCGCCGGCGCTGCTGATCGCCTCGTCGATGGGACGCGGCCGCAGCAGGCGCAGGGGTAGCGCCTTGATCGCCTGCGCCAGCTGGGCCGGATCGGCGAACTCGTCGGCGCCGACGCACTCGCGCAGCAGGCCCGACTTGACGCCCTTGATGCCGAGCCGGCTTTGCAGATGGCTGGACATCGAGCGCGCGCCGCGCGGCCGCGTCACCTCGTCGGCGACCCGTTCGGCCGACCAGTCGGGCAGCAGATCGAGATGGATCAGCGCGCTGCCGTCGGCGCCGATCTGCTCGCGCAAGGCGGCCGACAACGCATAAATCAGGCTGCCCTCGACGCCGCCGGCGGTGACGACGAACTGGCCCTGCTTGCGCTGCGCCTTGCCGTCGGCATCCCTGGAAATGATGGCCACCGTGGTCAGCGGCTCGCCGGCGTGGCGGCTGGCGAAGTGGCCGCTCCAGTCGACGTCGAAGCCGCAGTTGGCCGGCACCAGCGGCGCCAGCGCCACGCCGCGCTGCGCCAGCAAGGCTTGCCAGGCGCCGTCCGATCCCAGCCGCGCCCAACTGCCGCCGCCCAGGGCCAGCACGACGGCGTCGGCTTCGACGCTGCGTTCGCCGTCCGGCGTGGCGAACAGCGGCGCGCCGTCGCGCCAGCCCAGCCAGCGGTGGCGCATATGGAACTGCACGCCGCTCTCGCGTAGCCGGTGCAGCCAGGCGCGCAGCAGCGGCGCCGCCTTCATATCGGTCGGGAAGACGCGGCCGGAGGTGCCGACGAAGGTGTCGACGCCGAGGCCGTGCACCCACTCGCGCACCTGCTGCGGCCCGAAGGCCTGCAACTGCGGCAGCAGCGCCGCGCTGGCGCGGCCGTAGCGGGTGACGAAGTCGGCGAACGGTTCGGCGTGGGTGATGTTCATGCCGCCGCGTCCGGCCAGCAGGAATTTGCGGCCGACCGAGGGCATGGCGTCGTACAGGTCGACTTGCGCGCCGCCCTGGGCCAGCGTTTGCGCGGCCATCAGGCCGGCCGGTCCGCCGCCGATGACGGCGACGCGGCGTGTGTGTGATTGAGACTGCATGGGATCGATCCGAAAGCTAAAAAGGCCGCGCCCCGGCCGGTGACTGGACCTGGGCCGGTGCGCGGCGCATACTGTGGGCTGCCATACTTTTGAGGAGCCGTGTTATGGGTGCAGCATTCTGGATTAAACGTTACTTACTGGCGGCCGTGCCGCTGTTCGCCATCCTGTCCTTGGTCGACTATTTCAAGGGTGCCCGCACGGCGGACGAATTCGTCAGCGCCGCCATCTGGGCCGTGGCCGCCGCCGCCATCTACACCATCTCGACCTTCATGCGCTATCGTAAAGAAGGCCCGGCCGCGCTGGGCAAGCAGCCGCCCGCGCCAAAATAATCGCAACAGACACTGGCCGCAGCGCGTAGCGACAAAGCTCCGCCGGCCAGCGGCCATGACGGCGCCGCGCTACTTTCCGCCGTGCCTAGCCGCCGGTCACCGGCGGGAAAAAGGCCAGCTCGCAGCCTTCGCCGACCACGCTGTCGGCGTCGCACATCACCTGGTTGCGGGCCATGCGCAAGGCCCTGCCCTGGCCCAAGGCCGTGGCCCAAGGCTCGCCGCGCCCGATCAAATGGGCGCGCACCTGGCCCACCGTGGCGACGCCGTCGGGCAGCGCCAAAGTCTCGGTGGAAGTGCCCAGTGCCTCGCGCACGCTGGCAAAAAATCGCAGCGTAATATTCATGTCGATGATTCTTCTGTGTTGGTCGCGGCCTGCTCAGTGCAGCAGCTCGCTGAATGGAATGAAACGCACCGTGTCGCCGATGGCGATGGTCTGGCCGGGCGGATTGTCGATGATGCCGTCGCCCCACACGGTGGAGGTCAGCACGCCCGAGCTCTGGTTCGCGAACAGATCGAGTCCGCCGCTGGCGTTGATGCGGGCGCGCAGGAA
This sequence comes from Rugamonas violacea, assembly GCF_016461825.1. Lineage (GTDB taxonomy): Bacteria > Pseudomonadota > Gammaproteobacteria > Burkholderiales > Burkholderiaceae_D > Rugamonas. The sequence goes on from NZ_JAEMNU010000071.1 coordinate 65,854, forward strand.
CTCGTTGCGCCGGTCCGCTTTGGACCAGGCGAAATCGGCGCGCATGGCGTAGCGCTGCGGCGTCAGCGCGCGCGCATCATCCACGCCCTGCAACCGCAACAGGAAGGGCCGCACGAACATCAGGAAGGTGATGTAGCTCGACACCGGGTTGCCCGGCAGGCCAAGGAAGAAGGCCTGGCCGACTTCACCGAAGGCCAGCGGCTTGCCCGGCTTGACGGCGATCTGCCACATGTTCAGGCGCCCTTCCGCCTCCACCGCCGGCTTGACGTGGTCTTCCTCGCCGACCGAAACGCCGCCGGAGGTGATGATCAGGTCATGCTCGCGCGCGCAGTCGCGCAACACGGCGCGGGTGGCCTCCAGCGAATCCGGCACGATGCCGTAGTCGCTGATCTGGCAGCCCAGGTTCTCCAGCAGCGCGCGCAAGGTGAAGCGGTTCGAATTGTAGATGGCGCCCGGCGCCAGCGGCTCGCCGGGCATGCTCAACTCGTCGCCGGTGAAGAACACCGCCACGCGCAGCTTGCGCCGCACCGGCAGCGTGGCCAGGCCGACCGAGGCGGCCAAACCCAGCTCGGGGCTGCGCAGGCGGGTGCCGGCCGGCAGGATCACGCTGCCGTTGGTGATGTCCTCGCCGGCCCGGCGTATCCATTCGCCCGGCTTGGGCGCGTGGCGCACGGTGACCAGGTTGCCGGCCGCCTCGCACTGCTCCTGCATGACGACGGCGTCGGCGCCCTCAGGTATCAGCGCGCCGGTGAAGATGCGCGCCGCCGTGCCGGGCAGCAGCGGCTGGCCGACATGGCCGGCCGGAATCCGCTGCGACACCGTCAAGGTCGCCGCGCCGCCGCCGCAGTCGGCCGCGCGCACGGCGTAGCCGTCCATCTGCGTGTTGTCCATCGCCGGCACGTTCATCGCCGACACCTGGGCCCGGGCCAGCACGCGGCCGTTGGCCTCCAGCGTGGCCACGGTTTCGGTTTCGGTCACCGGGCGCGCGGCCGACAACAGGAAGGCCAGCGCCTCGCTGACGGCCAACATCGGTTTGGGCTTGTATTCGGTCATGGCGCGCTCGTCGATCAGAGGCCGGTGTTGGCGGCGATGTAGGCCTTCATCTTCGCCACGTCGGCCGACATGACGACGAACTTCTGCGGCAGCGCCTCGATGTTCTCGAAGCCGGCCGGACGCTCGGCGTCGACACCCAGCGCGTCGAGGATGGTCTCGTTGAACTTGGCCGCCAGCGCGGTCTCCAGCACGATCATGGTGACGCCCTTCTCGATGTGCTCGCGCGCCACCTTGATGCCGTCGGCGGTGTGCGTGTCGATGGTGATGCCGTAGTCGTCGGCGACGTCGCGGATGGTGTCGAGGCGGTCCTGGTGGGTCGATTTGCCGGACTGGAAGCCGTACTGGGCGACTTTTTTGAACTCGTCGCCGTCGCTGCCCGGCTTGCCGGACAGGTCGAAGCCGCCCTGCGTTTCGACCTTGTGGAACAGCGCGCGGGTGCGCTCGCCGTCGCGGCCGACCAGGTCGTAGATGAAGCGCTCGAAATTGGACGCCTTGGAGATGTCCATCGACGGGCTGCTGGTGTGGTAGGTCTCGGCCGACTTGCGCACGCGGTAGACGCCGGTGCGGAAGAACTCGTCGAGCACGTCGTTTTCATTGGTGGCGGCGACCAGCTTGGCGATCGGCAGGCCCATCATGCGGGCGATGTGGCCGGCGCAGATATTGCCGAAGTTGCCCGACGGCACCGTGAACGAGACCTTCTCGTCGTTGCTGCCGGTGGCGGCCAGGTAGCCGCGGAAGTAGTAGACCACTTGAGCCACGACGCGCGCCCAATTGATCGAATTGACCGTGCCGATCTTCTGCGCGGCCTTGAACGGCAGGTCGTTGGAGACCGCCTTGACCATGTCCTGGCAGTCGTCGAAGACGCCTTCGACGGCGATGTTGAAGATGTTCGGGTCCTGCAGGCTGAACATCTGCGCGCTCTGGAAGGCGCTCATCTTCTTGTGCGGCGACAGCATGAAGACGCGGATGCCCTGCTTGCCGCGCATGGCGTATTCGGCGGCGCTGCCGGTGTCGCCCGAGGTGGCGCCGAAGATGTTCAGCTGCGCGCCCGTCTTGGCCAACGTGTATTCGAACAGATTGCCCAGCAACTGCATCGCCATGTCCTTGAAGGCCAGCGTCGGGCCGTTCGACAGCCCCTGCAGCACCAGCTTGCGGCCGTCGGCCTCCTCCAGCACGCGCAGCGGCGTGATCTGGCTGGCCTTTTCGCCGGCGCGGGCGTTGCGGTAGACCTCCTTGGTGTAGGTCTTGGCGGTCAGCGCGCGCAGCTCGGCGTCGGGGATGTCGGTGGCGAACTTCTTCAGCACTTCGTAGGCCAGGTCGGCGTACGACAGTTTGCGCCAGGCGTCCAATTCGGCGCCGCTCACCTGCGGGTAAGCGGTCGGCAGGAACAGGCCGCCATCGGCGGCCAGGCCACCGAGGAGAATGTCAGAGAAATTGGAGGGGGACGACGAAGCGGCCGACGCGGCGGCGCGGGTAGACACGTATTGCATAAATTAGACAGGTCCGGTTGGGCTACATATCACTGCGAATGAGCGGATATTATAGTGCGGCCGGCCCGAACCCGTGCAATTGGCTGTTGTAATAGCGTCAGCAGGCGGCGTGGTTGACGGTGATGACGTGGATCGCCAGACCGCCCAGCGAGGTTTCCTTGTACTTGTCCTGCATGTCGGCGCCGGTCTGGCGCATGGTTTCGATCACCTCGTCGAGGCTGACGAAGTGGGTGCCGTCGCCGCGCAGCGCCAGCGAGGCCGCCGTGATGGCCTTCACCGCGCCCATGCCGTTGCGCTCGATGCAGGGAATCTGCACCAGGCCGCCGATCGGGTCGCAGGTCATGCCGAGGTGGTGCTCGATGCCGATTTCGGCGGCGTTCTCGATCTGCTGGTTGCTGCCGCCCAGGGCCGCCACCAGACCGGCCGCCGCCATCGCGCAGGCCACGCCGACCTCGCCCTGGCAGCCGATTTCGGCGCCCGAGATCGAGGCGTTACGCTTGCACAGCATGCCGATCGCCGCCGAGGTCAGCATGAAATTGCGCACCCCGGTGACCGGGTCGCTCGGCTTGCAGTCCTCGGCGTAGTAGCGCAGCACGGCCGGGATGATGCCGGCGGCGCCGTTGGTCGGCGCCGTCACCACGCGGCCGCCGGCGGCGTTCTCTTCGTTGACCGCCATCGCGTACAGGCTGACCTGGTGCATGGCGTCGTGCGGCAGGTCGTTGGCGCGGTTGTCCGAGGCCTTGACGTCGTTGGCCATGCGCCACAGGTCGGCGGCGCGGCGTTTGACCTTCAGGCCGCCGGGCAGCTCGCCCGGGGTTTCCAGACCGTGGGCGATACAGTCGTGCATGACGCGCCAGATGCGGTCGATGCCGGCGTCGAGCTGCTCGCCGCTGATCTTGACGCACTCGTTGGCGCGCAACATCTGCGGAATCGTCAGGCCGCTGGCGGCGCCGTGCGCCAGCAGTTGCTCCATGGTGTCGAACGGGTAGGGAATGCGGGCGGCGCGCTCGGCGCGGGCGGCCTCGGCGCCGAGTTCCTGGCCCTCGCCCTCGGCGCGGATGAAGCCGCCGCCGACCGAGTAGAACACCTTGCTAAAGCTGCTGCCGTCGGCCCGTTTGAGGGTGAAGCGCAGGCCGTTCGGGTGCTCGGGCAGCGACTCGCTCTTGTGGAAGACCAGGCCGCTGGCGGCCTTGAACGGCACCACGTGCTTGCCCAACAGGGCCAGTTGGCCGGCCGCCTCGGCCGCCGCCAGCATGGCGTCGACCTTGCTCGGCTCGACGTCCTGCGGCGTCTCGCCCATCAGGCCGAGGATCACCGCCTTGTCGGTGGCGTGGCCGACGCCGGTCAGCGCCAGCGAGCCGTACAGCGCCGCCTCGACGGCGACCACGTCGTCCAGCGGAGCGCACTCGACCAAAAACCGGCGCGCCGCCACCATCGGTCCCACGGTGTGGGAACTGGACGGGCCAATGCCAATTTTAAACAGATCAAATACGCTCATGTCCATCGATAGTCTCGCTTATATTTTTTAAAATGCAGGTTGAAATACGCTCAGGCGGCCTTGCCCAGGCTGACGTCGACGTTGGCCAGCATGTCGGCAACCATCTGCTCGACGCCGATGCGCGCCTGCCAACCCCAGTCGGCCGACGCGGTGCTGTCGTCCAGGCTTTGCGGCCAGGTGTCGGCGATGGCCTGGCGGCTATCCGGCTTGTAGGCGATCTTGAAGTCCGGCAGCGCACGCGAAATGGCGGCGGACAGCTGCTCCGGATTGAACGACACGCCGGCGACATTGTAAGCCGAACGGACCTTGATTTGTGCTGCCGGCGCATCCATTAATTCGATGGTGGCGCGGATCGCGTCGGGCATGTAGATCATCGGCAGCGTGGTCTGCGGGCCGAGGAAGCATTCATAGCGTTCACCGCGCAGCGCCGAGTGGAAGATGGCGATGGCGTAGTCGGTGGTGCCGCCGCCTGGCGGCGACTTGAAGCTGATGATGCCGGGGTAGCGGATGCTGCGCACGTCGACGCCGTATTTGAGGAAGTAGTACTCGCACAGGCGCTCGCCGGCCAGCTTGCTGATGCCGTAGATGGTGGTCGGGTCCATCACCGTCAGTTGCGGCGTGTTGACGGCCGGGGTGTTCGGGCCGAAGGCGGCGATCGACGACGGCCAGAAAATGCGCAGCTGCTTGCCCAGCACGCCGCGTTCGCGCGCCACTTCCAGAATGTTCAGCAGGCCGTCCATGTTCAAGGTCCAGGCCTTCAACGGGGCCGCCTCGCCGGTGGCCGACAGCATCGCCGCCAGTTGGTAGACCTGGGTGATGCCCTCTTCGGTGACCAGTTTGGCCAAGGCCTCCTTGTCGAGCACATTGAGCGCGGTATAGCGTTCGGCCTTGTACAGATTGGTGCTGCTGATATCGCTGGCGATGACGTTCTGCGCGCCGTGCTGGGCGGCCAGGGCCTCGACCAGTTCACTGCCGATTTGGCCGTTGGCGCCGATGACGAGTATGCGTTCCATATTGTTCTTCCTGAATGCTAGCTTGAGTGCTGGATTAGTTCTTCAGCAGGCCGAGTTCACGGCCCGCCTGTTCGAATGCCGCCAAAACGGTGACCAATTGGCCGCGGGTGTGCGCCGCCGACAGCTGGACGCGCACGCGCGCCTGGCCCATCGGCACCACCGGGTAGAAGAAGCCGCTGAGCAGGACGCCCAGCTCATACATTCGCGCGGCGAATTTCTGCGCCACCGGCGCGTCGAACAGCATCACCGGAACCACCGGATGGGTGCCCGGCTTGATGGTGAAGCCCAGCGCCTCGATCTCCTTGCGGAAGAAGGCGGTGTTTTCGTGCAGGCGGTCGCGCAGCTCGGTCGAGGTGGACAGCCGCTCCAGCACGGCCAGCGAAGCGCCGGCGATGGATGGCGCCAGGGTGTTGGAGAACAGGTAGGGACGCGACTTCTGGCGCAGCATGTCGATCACCTCCTTGCGTGCCGAGGTGAAGCCGCCCATCGCGCCGCCCAGGGCCTTGCCCAGCGTGCCGGTGATGATGTCGATGCGGCCCATCACGTTGTGGTGTTCGTGGGTGCCACGGCCGGTCGCGCCCATGAAGCCGGAGGCGTGGCATTCGTCGATCATCACCAGGGCGCCGTATTTGTCGGCCAGGTCGCAGATCTTGTCGAGCTGGGCGATGGTGCCGTCCATCGAGAACACGCCGTCGGTGACGATGACCTTGTGGCGCTTGCCGGCGGCGGCCTGCAACTGCGTTTCCAGGTCGGCCATGTCGTTGTGCTGGTAGCGGAAGCGGGCCGCCTTGCACAGGCGGATGCCGTCGATGATCGAGGCGTGGTTCAGCGCGTCGGAGATGATGGCGTCGTTCTCGTCGAACAGCGGTTCGAAGACGCCGCCGTTGGCGTCGAAGGCGGCGGCGTAGAGGATGGTGTCTTCGGTGCCGAGGAAGCTGGAGATGGCCTGTTCCAGCTTCTTGTGCACGGTCTGGGTGCCGCAGATGAAGCGCACCGACGACAGGCCGTAGCCGTATTGCTCGGTGGCGGCGATCGAGGCCTGCGCCACCCACTCCTCGCCGGACAGGCCGAGGTAGTTGTTGGCGCACATATTGATCAGCTTACTGCCGTCCTGCGCCACCACCTCGGCACCCTGACGCGAGGCCAGCACCCGTTCCGGTTTGTACAGGCCCTGTTCGCGCAACTGGTCCAGGGTTTGCTGCAGGCCGCCGAAAAACGCGTTTTTTGCTTGGTCGCTCATGATCATCCTCGTTTGGGTGGCGAAGGCGGTCGCTTGACCTGGCCTCGCTCTATGTTGTACCGTGTTCCGCAGGTGTCTCGGGTCGAGTTTACTCCGTTTTCCCGAACCACCCATGAAATCCGTTATGTCGAACTAAAATTCAATATATCGAATTTTACCGAAGGCCAGTGAACTTGGCAAGGCGTGCCCGTATGGTTATGCCGCGGTTTTTCCGACAGATTTCCCCACAATTAGCGCAATCCCCCGAATAAAAACATGAAAACACCTGTTTCGACGAACGCCCCGCCGGAAGTCGGCGCCGCCCTGCAACGCCTGCGCCTGGCCCGTGGCCTGACATTGGAGGACTTGTCGCGCATCGCCGGCGTGTCGAAATCGATGCTGTCGCAGATCGAACGCGAGAAGGCCAACCCGACCATCGCCATCACCTGGCGCCTGGCCAACGCCCTCGGCGTGGCCATCGGCGAGCTGCTGTCGAGCGTGGAGAAGAGCAGCGAGACCATCCGCGTGCTCGACGCCCACGAGACCCCCACCCTGCCCGGCAACCACGCCGGCTACGTGCTGCGCATCCTCGGCCCGATGGAGCTGGCCGGCAAGTACGAGTGGTACGAGCTGACCCTGGCGCCGGGCGGCGAGCTGGTGTCGCAACCGCACGACCCGGGCGCCACCGAGCACCTGACGGTGCTGCACGGCGCCGTCGAGGTCGAAGTGGGCAACCAGAAGAAGAAGGTCAAGCTGGGCGGCACGGCGCGCTATCCGGCCGACCTGCAGCACGCCATCCGCAACGCGGGCAAGACCGAGGCCAAGGCATTGCTGGTGGTGATCCACCGCTAGCTCGCGCACGCGAGACGGGCGCGCCGCAAGGAATTGTAAAAATCTTTACAATCGCATGTTCACCACAGCAAACCCGACCATGACCATCATCCACTCGCCACAACGCCGCAGCCTGCTGCTGGCCGCCGCCTCCCTGCCCATCATCGGCGCCTGCAGCGCATGGGGGCCGAAGGACCTCGGCAACACGGCCGAGCTCAGGCTGGCCGCGCTGGAAAGCGCCTGGGGCGGCCGGCTCGGCGTGTTCGCCATCGACACCGCCAACGAGCGCAGCGTCAACTTCCGCGCCGCCGAGCGTTTCGCCTTCTGCAGCACGGTCAAGGTGATGCTGGCGGCGGCCGTGCTGGAGCGCAGCAAGCAGGCGCCGCAACTGCTGCAGCAACGCATCAAGTATGCCAAAAGCGATCTGGTCGACTATTCGCCGATCACCGAGGACCATGTCGACGACGGCATGACGGTGGCCGATCTGTGCGCCGCCGGCATCCAGTACAGCGACAACACCGCCGCCAACCTGCTCATCAAGCTGCTGGGCGGCATCGCCGCCGTGAACGGCTACGCCCGCTCGATCGGCGACCAGGAGTTCCGCCTGGACCGCCTGGAAACCGAGCTCAACACCGCCATCCCCGGCGACCCGCGCGACACCACGACGCCGGCGGCGATGGGCCGCAGCCTGCGCCGCGTGGCCGTGGGCGAGGCGCTGTCGGCGCCGCTGCGCACGCAATTGCAGGACTGGATGCGCGGCAACACCACCGGCGACGCGCGCATCCGCGCCGGCGTGCCGGCCGGTTGGCAGGTCGGCGACAAGACCGGCACCGGCCACTACGCCAGCGCCAACGACATCGGCGTGATCTGGCCGCCGCAACGCGCCCCCATCGTGCTGGCGATCTACACCGCGCAGGCCGACAAGGACGCCAAGGCGAACAACGACATCATCGCCTCGGCGACGCGCATCGTGGTGGAGTCGCTGGCCTAGGCGGTCGAAGGCTGGCTGCTGTGTTCTTGCCGGGGCATTGAGCGAGGACGTTTCACGCCCCGGAAATCAGGTCTAGAATAGTCAATGCAAGGCTAGAACCGCTGCCCTAAGCTGAGCGTCCCACCCGCTGCAACATGATCCGCGTGAAGGAAATGCCATGGATAAGGTCATCAGCATCAGCATCTCCGAACGCGATCATCGCGCTCTTGAAGCCGCCTCCAATCGAGAAGGCGTCGATATACTTGAACAAGCGGCCAAAATGCTCTCCCGGGAGTTGAACATCGCCGAGCTACTCCCCAAAAAGCAAGTCGAGGCGCTTGATGAATTTGCTCAACGGCGTGCCACCACCGCCCCCCCCCTCAGTCAAGCCAACGCAATTACGGCGTTCGAACGCAAGGGATCGATGGTGAACGCCTTGGAGCTGCGCAGCTTTGTTGAGTCGGAAGAGTTTCAGCACGCCTTCAGGCAACTGGTCCTGGCTGACCAGGCCAAAGCCAAGGTCGCAAGCTAACGGCCACCGCGTCGAGCGGAAAAGTGTCACACCCTCAATAAACTGGGCTACATAAAATCCGCTCACAAACGCGGCTTTGAAACCACCGTCTATTTTTTGGGTCTAGCCTCCGCCGATCTTGCGGTAGCGCGCGTTAAAGCACGCGCAGCAGCGGGTGGCCACGACGTGCCGGAAGAAATGGTGCGGCAAAAATGGGCCAATGCGCTAACAAGCGCCAGCAAAGCCATCACGCGCGCCGATACCGTTGCGTTTTACGACAACTCGACGCCAGACGGGCCGCGCGAGCTGGCGGTCTTTCACCAATCAAAACTGGTTCGTTTGGCAAACACACCGGCAGACTGGCTTGCGCTCATGCCCAACGTCGAAAAAGCCATGAGCTTGCCGATAGGAACCGTCATTCAGGATTTCCATTCGGGCAAAAAGCCCGGCTAGCGCAGCAACTCGACCACCGCCGCGTGCAGCGCCGGGGCGCCGGCCAGCACGGCGTAGTCGCGCTCAGCCGCACTGGCCGACAGGTCCAACCGCAACGGCCGGCCCTGCGGGTCGGTGAAGCGGCCGCCGGCCTCTTGCACGATCAACATGGGCGCGGCGATGTCCCACAACCGTTCGCTGTGGTTGAGCACGCCGCCGATGCGGCCGTCGGCGGTGAAGGCGGCGTCCAGCAGGCAGTTGGTGGCGCGCACGTTGCGCACGCTTTGCAGCAGGCGCACCAGCGACTCGGCGCAAACGCGCCGCCGGCCCTCGTCCGGGCTGCTGTCCATGCCGACGTTCCACAACACCCCGCCCAGCTCGGCGCAGCTGCTCACCCGCACCGGCTCGCCGTTGCGCCGCGCGCCGTGGCCCTTCTCGGCCTCGTACAATTCGTCGGACATGGGCAGATACAGCAGGCCCAGCACCGGCTCGCCCCCGTGCAACAAGGCCAGCAACACGCCGAACCACGGCAGGCCGGCGGCGAAGTTGGAACTGCCGTCGAGCGGATCGACGACCCAGGTGTAGTCGGACGGCAGCAGGTCGCAGCCGGACTCTTCGGCAATGATCGAGTGGCCGGGGAAATGCCGGCGCAGGCCCTCGACCAGCAGGCGCTCCGAGGCGAGGTCCGCCTCGGTGACGATGTTGCTGACGTCGCCCTTCGAGCGGACTTGGTGGCCGGCGCCGAATTGCTGCCGCAACAAGGCGCCAGCCTGGCGCACCAGTTCGACGGCGACGGTTTTCATGTCGTATTCGACCATTTCCCCTCCCACAAGATCAATTCAGCCCGCATCAGTCGGACGCGCAACCCTCGACGCTGAGCCAGGGCGCCGGTTTCGGCAACGCCGCCAGCGAGCAGGCCGCGACCAGGAAGGCCGCCAAGGCCACCAAGCCCATCCCCCACACCAGCCCGCTGTGCTGGGCCACGAAGCCGATCAACGGCGGCCCCAGCAACGTGCCGATCGAACCCATCGTCGTCACCGCCGCCAGCGTGCCGGCGCCATGGCGCGACGCTTCGGCGTAGATGCAGGGCGACAGGCCGGCCACGCCCACGCCGACCAGCAGGAAGGCGGCCAAGGTCGGCCAGACGCCGCCGAACAGCAGTCCCAGTCCCAGGCTGACGCCGGCCAGCAGGCTGCCGCGCCAGATCAGCGCGCGGGCGCCCCAGCGACTACGCCAATGGTCGGCCACCAGGCGCGTCGCCAGCATCGTCGTCGACACCACCGCGATCCCCAGCGGCGCCTGCTGCGGCGTGGCGCCGACCACCTTTTGCAGGTAGATGGTGGACCAGTCGTACATCGAGCCTTCGACCAGCGTGCTAAAGAATACCAGCACGCCGAGCCAGCGCGTGGCGCGGTTGGGCAGTTGGAAACGCCGGCCCGGCCGCGCCGGCGGCGCCGCGCTGGCCGGCTCGTCGAGCAGGCTGTTGCGCACGGCGGCGACGGCCGCCAGCATCAGTGCGGCGGCGCCGGCGAAATGCAGCAGCAGTGACGGCGAGCAGCGCATCACCAGCGAACTGAACAGCGCCGCCAGCAACAGGCCAAGGCTGAACATGGCGTGCAGCCGCGCCATGATGGCTTGGCCGTAACGCGTTTCGACCAGCATCGCCTGGCTGTTCATGGCGGCGTTCATCAACGCGCAGAGCACGCCCTCGGCCACCATGACGCACAGGGCGACGGCGAAATTGGGCGCCCCGGCCAGCGCCAGCAGCAACAGCGGCAGCAGGCAGCAGGCCAGGCAGGCCAGCCGGCGCGCGCCGAGCCGGGGCAGCAGCGCGGTGGTGAGCGGGAAGGCGCCCACCGAGCCCAGGCCGCAGGCCAGCAGCAGCACGCCGATGCCGGCGGTGTCGAGCGACAGGCTGTCCATCAGCGCCGGCAGGCGCGCCGACCAGCTGCCGACATTGAAGCCGAGCAGCAGGAACAGCACGGCCGCAGCCAGCCGGCAGCGGCGAGGACGGCGCGCTCACTCGCTCAGCGCCTGCGCCAGCACCTTCAGCGCCATCGGCCGGTTGCTGCACAGGGCGGCGCCGTCGAGTTGCTCGAACAGGTCGAGGTCGTAGGGCAGGTTGCCCGCCACCAGGCGCGTGACGGCACTCGGCAAGGTGGCGATGATGACCTGCTGGCGCGGACTCAACACGGCGTTGTAGCTCATCACCACGATCTGGCTGGCGCCCTCGGCCCAACGCAACACCTGGTCGAGGTCGGACGCCTCGGGCTGGTGCGACACCACCAGCTCGTCGACCGTGTGGCTGGCCAGGCGCAGGTGGCTGGCCAGCGAGCTGCGCTGGGTGTCCAGCTTGCCCAGGGCCATGCGGTCGACGGCGGCGTGTTCGACGATCTCGAAGGTGAGCAACTTGACCGGCCTGTCGCGGCGCAGCCCGGCCAGGCGGCCCCGGCGGCGCAGCGCGTGGCGGTGCATCTGCTCGGACAGGGCCATCGCGACGGGATTCTGCATGAACGGTTGCGGGTCCTCCGGCAGCTCGTACCAATCCTCCAGCGTCAGTTTTTGCTTCAGGTGCAGGATGCGGTCGACCGATTCCTCCACCTGGGCCCGTTCGATCACGCCCTGCTCCACCGCCGCCAGCAGCGCCGCCAGCGCGGCGCGTTGCTGCTCCGGCCGGTGCGACACCAACGCCAGGTCGGCGCCGGCGCCGACCGCCCGCACGGCGCCCTCGGCGGTGCCCCAACGGTGGGCGATGGCGTGCATCTCCAGGCAGTCCGAGCAGATCAGGCCGTCGAAGCCGAGCTCCTCGCGCAGCAGGCCGGTCAACACCGGCCGCGACAGGGTGGCCGGCAGCGCCGGGTCCGGCTCGAAGGCGGGAAAGGCGACGTGGGCGGTCATGATGACATCGACGCCCTGGTCGATGGCGGCGCGGAACGGCGCCAGCTCGACCGCCCGCATGCGTTCCGGCGTGTGGCCGATCAGCGGCATGCCGGTGTGCGAGTCGTTGCTGGTGTCGCCGTGGCCGGGGAAGTGCTTGGCGGTGACGGCGATGCCGGCGTCCTGCCAGCCGGCCAGCGCCGCCATGCCGTAGCTCGACACCTCCAGCACCGACTCGCCGAAGGCGCGCACGCCGATCACCGGGTTGGTGCGGACGAAGTTGATGTCCAGCACGGGGGCGAAGTTCATGTTGACGCCCAGGGTCTTCAGCTCGTTGCCGGCGTACTCGTGCAAGGTGCGGCAATCGGCCACGCCGGCGCCCTGCTTCCAGGCCAGCGGCGACAGCAGCGGCGTCAGGCCCTCCTCGATGCGGATGGCGATGCCGCCCTCCTGGTCGACGGCGATGAACAGGGGGATCGCCGAACGCTCGGCGTTAATCTCCTGCAACTGGCGGGTCAGCCGCGCCACCTGGCGCGGATTGTCGACGTTGCGGCGGAACAGGATCACCCCGCCGATGCCGCCCTCGCGGATCAGGCTGGCGATCTCGTCCGACGGCTCCAGCCCGTCGAAGCCGACGATCAGCATCTGGCCGACCATTTCCCGCAGCGTCAAATCGGCGGTGTTCATGGCCGGCCCCGGTTCGGCAGATGGCAGTTGCGGCTCATTTGCGGTGCTCCGCCAACAACCGGGTCAAGACCTCGATGCAACGTTGCACATGGCTGGCCTCCCAGGTCGGATGCAAATGCAGGCTCAGGGTGCGGTGCAGCAGCGAGCGCGCGGTCGGGCAGATCACGTCGCGGTACTGCACGGCGGCCGGGTCGGTGTACTCGCTCGACTTGAAGGGGAAGTCGGCGCTGCCGAAGCCGGCCAGGTTGCGGTAGACGTTCTCGCCGTAGGCCTCGGGCCACTGGATCTTCGAGGCCGGCACGCCGGCTTCCTTGAGCAGGTCGCACAGGGCGGCGGCGTCGATGTCCAGCGCCTCGGTGTCGAGCAGGATCGGATACCACCAGTAGGCGTTCTGCCGCTCCGCCGAGTTGAACGGCAAGGCGGTGATGCCGGGCAGGCCCTGCAAGGCGGCGTCGTACTGGCGCGCCAGTTGCTTGCGGCGCGGCAGGTTCCACTCGTCGAAACGTTCCAGCTCGTTGATGCCGATGATCGACTGGATCTCGGTCATGCGGAAATTGAAGCCGATCCGGTTGTGGATGTAGAAATCGGTCTGCTCCAGCGCCAGCAGGTCCATCTTGCGCTTGATGTCGTAGCCGTGGTCGCGGAAGGAGCGGCATTCCCAGCCCAGCGCGCTGTCGTTGGTGGTGATCATGCCGCCCTCGCCGCCGGTGGTGAAGTGCTTGCTCTGGCAAAAGCTGAAGGCCGCCGCGTGGCCCAGCGTGCCGACCTTGCGGCCCTGGTACTCGCCGCCGATGCACTGGGCGGCGTCCTCGATGACCTTCAGGCCGTGTTGTTCGGCCAACGCCATGATCGGCTCCATGTCGCACACCACGCCGTACAGGTGGACCACGATGACGGCCTTGGTGCGCGGTGTGATCAGGGCGGCGATCTTGGCCGGGTCGATGGTGTGGTCCAGGCCGACGTCGCAGAACACCGGGATGGCGCCGGCCTGCAGGATGCAGAACGACGAGGCGATGAAACTGTACGAGGGCACGATCACCTCGTCGCCGGGGCCGATGTTCATCGAGCCGATGATGCTGTGCAGCGCCGCCGTGCCCGACGAGCAGGACACGGCCATTTCGGCGCCGGCCCAGGCGGCGAACTTCTCTTCGAACTCCTTGCCGCGGGTGCCGGTCCAGTAGTTGACCTTGGACGAGCGCAACGGTTCGAGCACCTCGCTCAGGGTCTTCTCGGCGAACTGCGGCCAGGCGGGGAAGCTCAATTCGCTGGCTTCGGCGGATACGGATACTTGCGTCATCTGATTACACTCCTTGTGAGCTACGTGGCGGTGCGACTAAAACTTGGGAAAATTGAATTCCTTGGCGGCGAAACGTTGGTGGTGTTGCTGGAAACGGGCCAGCGCGGGGAACTTGTCGCGCTCCTGCCGGTGCGCCAGCAACATCGCCGCCACCTCGGGCGCCAGCGTGCGCAGATAGGCGTCGCTGTATTCGGCGGCGTTGAGCACGCAGAAGTGGCAGGTCGGCGCCGCCAGGTCGCTGTGGTAGCCCAGCTGTATCGTCGCCCGGCCGTGCTCCAGCAACGGGCCGTAGCCCCGGTGCAGCGCGTTGTTGTTGTAGAACACGGCTTGGCCGGCTTTCACCTCGATCATCTCGCCGCCCAGGCCGTTGTCGCTGTCGATGGCCGACATCTGCCGGTCGCCGCTGAACCAGACCGCCTCGCGCGGCGTGAACGGGCGGGCGTGGCTGCCCTTGACGAACCACAGGCAGTGGTCGTCCTGCAGGGCCAGGTTGATCTGCACGTTGTTGTGGAAATAGGCCTCGGTGAACCAGGACTCGTCCACCTCGCCGGGCGGGATCTGCATGGTGTCGCGGTGCCAGCCCTGGGCGTAGGCGCAGCCGGGCTCGGCCACGATGAGCGAGGCGCCGTCGAGGATGATGTTGCCGCCGCCCAGCAGTTGGCGGCACAGCGACAGCAGGCCGGCGTCGTGGATGATGTCCTGGATGCCGGCGATGCGCAGCTGCGGCTGGAGGAATTGCAGGTTGGCCACGCGGCCGGGCACGGCGTTGGCCCGCAGCACGGCGCTGTGGCGGATCTCGGCCAACATGGCGGCCACCTCGTCGGCGCCGAGGATGTCGGCGACGACGTAGCCGTCGCGGCGGAAGGCGGCCGCCAGGCCCGACTCGGGCAGGAAGAAGAGCGCGCTCATGCCGCCTCCGCCGTTGGCTGGTAGATCGCGTGGTGGATCTTGTCGAGCAGGCGGCGCTTGCTGTTGCCCAGGTCCAGGCCGTCGAGCCGCTCGCGGATCTTCTGCCGGCGGTCGAAGGATTCGGACAGTTGGCGGATCTTGTCGGCGATTTCCTCGTCGCCGATCTCGTGGTCCAGGCCGCAATGGATGAAGCTGGCCTGTTCGTGGAAGCGGTGGCTGGTCTCGCGCGCGTTGGCCGAGATCACCACGGCCGGCACGCCCAGGGCGGCCAGTTCGAAGGGGGTGCGGCCGTTCGAGGAGATCGCCATGTCGGCCTTGAGCATCTGCTCGGCCGGCGCGCTGGTGCTGATGATCTCGGCCTTCAGCGCGGCCTGCTGGATGAACTTGCGGATGCTGTCCTGGTAGCCGTAGGCCGGGCCGACCAGGATCTGGTAGGTTTTCTTGCGCAGCAGTTCGCACTTGGCCACCAGGCGCAGCACCCGCTCGGTCAGGTTGTTGCTGTCCTCGCCGCCGAAGGTGATCAGGATGTTCTTGACGCTCTGGTTGACGCGGCCGCGGCGGGCGACGACGAACTCGTCGCGCAGATCCATGTATTCGTGGCCGTACAGCATCTTGTCGCTGCTGGCGCCTTGATAGATGGCGTTGATGGTCAGGTCGGCGCTGTCGCCGCCGGCGCCGAGGTCTTCGAAATTGATGACCCGCGCCTGGCAGCTCTTGAGCCGCTCGATGTAGTCGCGCTCGGTGTTCAAGACGTCGTTGATGATGGCCAGCGGCTGGATCTTGTCGATCAGGTCGAAGATCTTCTCGTTCTTCCTGACCAGCAGCACATGGGCCACCTTGTTGCGTTTAAACAAGGAATAGGCGCGGTAGCTATCCTGCGTGCAAATGATAGTTTTGTTCAGGCCGTGAATGGACCGATACAAGTCGAGCACGCGATAGGCGTGTCCCAGACCTATGCCCTTGTAGCCTGCAACAACAAAAACCAGAGTCTGATTCTTCATCGTCGTACCACTTTCGGTGAGCGCTGCCAATCGTAAGGTGTCCCGTTTTAGTGCCAAAAACAATAATCTTTTAGGCACTATTGACTTGATTGCATTGTGCTCCCGCGATAATTGGTAGTCAAGTGGTTTTTAAAAGTAAGGAATTTAGATACCAATACGTGTAATTGGCATTGAATTGTCGCAAATACTCACACCAGAGCCGTAGCGGCGGCCATATCGTCCGTCTGTGCGGCAATTGGGGGCCCAGGCGGGTCCGATTCGACGCCTGGATGCAAGTCGGTACGCTGACGGTGGAAACAACAAATTGCCGGTCGGCATGTTGCGGTTTCGACACTTATCCATGAGTCAATATTAGATAAAAGGAAACAACATGCCCGCGCGAGGGGAGTTGAGAAGCGCAGCGCCATGCGGCGGCCGCGCCGCGCAAGGCGGCGCGGCCGCTCAGGCCGTATATGTGGGAGGGGGGTTAGTTCGGCGTGGGAGGGGTTAGATCGGCGCGCCAGGCGGAATCGCCGGCAGGCTGCGCAATTTGACGCTGCGCGGGTCGGACAGATACTGCGCGATCAAGGTGGCGGCCTGCTTGCGACTGTGCGCCACCACCTCCTTGCCCGGATTTTTGTTCAGCCACTGGCCGAACTCGCGGACCTGCGCGCGCAGCTCGGCGTCGACCTGGGGATGCAGCTTGCCGCCGTCGAGCAGATTCAGCGTGGCGTCCAGCACCACCCAGTTGGCGGCCAGTTGCACCGCCTCGCCGCCGGCCACGCCGGCAGCCACCGGTTCGCGCTGCCACGTCCGTTGCAGCAGCGTGGCCAGCGTCTCCCGCACGCCCAACTGCCGCGCGTCGCGCGCGTGCTGCCAGGCCAGGCGGTTGACGCGGCCGGCGTCGAGCAGGAAGCCGGCGCTCTGCGCGGCGGCCGCCTCGACGGCGGAGAAGGCGTCGAACACGCTGTTCATGCGCGTGCCGAAGTATTCACGGCCCCGTTCATAACCCTGCGCCGGCGGCGTCAAAACGTCGAGCACCTTGGCCGGCAAGGCCAGGTATTCGGCGCGCAGGCTGTCGCTCAAACGCGCCAGGGCCTGGCGCTGCACGGCGGCCGGCGTGGTGCGCACGCCGCTGCGGGCGATGCCGTTTTTGATGTCGCCGCTGCTGGCGTAGTCGAATTCGCCGCCGCCGATCAGGCGGGCCAGCGCCTCGCCCTGGTAGCGCTGCAGCAGGTAGATCGGCACCAGGCGCGCCTCCAGCTCGCCGCCCTGGCGCGCGTCCGGCAGCACGTCCATCGAGAACGTTTGCAGCGCGCGCTGGCGCACCGCCGTCAACTGGTCCCAGGTCTGGATCGAGTCGGGGCCGAAGTCCCACAGCAGGCCGTCCGGATGGCTGGCGCCGGCCGCGCGGGCGTCGTTGTCGCTGACGTAGCTGAGCTTGGCGGCGCTGGCGCCGGCGCGCAGTTTCTCCAGCGCGGCCGTCTCGTCCTTGCCGCTGCCGAACTGGCCGTAGATGTAGTTGACGATGTAGTCGTCCCACACGCCGACGCCGACGCCGTAGGCCTCGGCCAGGTCGACTTCGCCGGCGCCGTTCAGCTTGAGCACCGGGTGCGGATAGTCCATCACCGAACCGTTGCCGCCGCCGAAGCGGCTGGCGGCGAAGTTGTGGGCGAAGCCGAGGGTGTGGCCGACCTCGTGCGCCGCCAACTGGCGCAGGCGGGCCAGCGCCATCTGCTCGGCCAGCTGGGCCTTGGCGCCGTCGCCGCCTTTGCCGTAGGGCGCCAGCAGGCTCTCGGCGATCAGGATGTCCTGGCGCACGCGCTGCGAGCCCAAGGTGACGGCGCCACGGATGATCTGGCCGGTGCGCGGATCGGCCAACGCGTTACCGTAGGACCAGCCACGGGTGGCGCGGTGCACCCAGTGGATCATGTTGTAGCGGATGTCCATCGCGTCGGCGCCCTCGGGCAGCAGCTCGACGCGGAAGGAGTCCTTGAAGCCGGCCTTGGCGAAGGCGCTGCTCCACCAGCGCGCGCCATCGAGCAGCGCCGAGCGCACCGGCTCGGGCGCGCCACGGTCGACGTAGTAGACGATGGGCTTTTTGACGGCGCTGACGGCGGCCGTCGGGTCGGTCTTCTCCAGCCGGTGGCGCACTTGCCAACGCACGTCGATGCTGCTGGCCAGCGGCGTGGCGAAGTCGAAGTAGCCGGTGTCGAAGCCGCCCGACGACGGGTGGTAGGCGCGCGGCTGGTAGCCGGCGTCCGGCAGGCGCACCAGGCTGATGTGCTGGCGCAGCGACAGGCTGGCCGGGTCGGCCGCCACCTGGCGCACGAACTCGGCCTGGCCCGGCCCCTGGAAGGTCAGGATGGCTTCCAGTTCGACGTTGTCGGGGAAGCTCTTGGCCTGCTCGGCCAGCACCGCGCTGCGCGCGGCGTCGACGCGATAGACGCCCTGCTTGCTCTCGTCCAGCTTGGCGGCGACGCCGTGCCAGTCGGCCAACAGGAAGCTGGAGAAGTCGACCAGGTGGGCGGCGCCCTGGCCGCCGGCCGCCGCGTCCTTGGCATCCTTGGCATCTTTGGCCGGCTCGCTGGCGAGGATCTCGCCCGACCACAGCACGGCGCCGGCGAACGATTCGTTGACGGCGGCGCGCTCGTCGCGGTCGGCCGAGCGGGCCACGTAACGGGTGTTGTCCTGCACCAGGAACAGGCGCTTGCCGTGTTTTTCAAAGCGCACCATGCGCATCTCGCCCGGCTGGCCGCGATCGAGGCCGACGTCGTTCGAGCCTAGCGCGTAGGGCAAGGAGGACAGCAGCAGGAAGGGCTGCTCCAGCGCCGTCACCGACAGCAGCACCCTGCCCTGCTCGACATCGCGCCACAGCTGGATGAAGCCGGGTTGCGCTTGCAGGCCGCGCGTCAGCTCGGCCAGCGGTTTGGCGGCGCCGGGCGCCTCGGCGAAGACGGCGGCCGGGCCGAGCAGTAGCATGGCGAGCAACAAGGGTTTGAGCGCGGGTGTCGAGGTCATGGGGAATGAAGGAATGGGGGTATGAGGGACGGGGTGTTGCTTGAATCGGCGGAGCGCCGACACAACCCCGAGGCGTAGCCCCGGGGTGGGGGCCCCGCCGCGGGGGCCCCACCCCAGCATTGCGCTTGGGGTGAAGTTGTTACGCCGGCGGCGCCTTGCGTGCACGGCGCCGCCAGTTGACTACATGCCGCCGGCCGTCGGCGGCGTGTTCATCTGCAGCTCCTTGCTGAGGAAGCCCCAGCGGTCGGCCACTTCCTCGATCTGCTTGGCGGTCGGCTTGCCGGCGCCGTGGCCGGCCTTGGTGTCGATGCGGATCAGGATGGGCGCGGCGCCGCCCTGGTCGGCCTGCGCGGTGGCGGCGAACTTGAAGCTGTGCGCCGGCACCACGCGGTCGTCATGGTCGGCGGTGGTGATCATGGTCGCCGGGTAGCAGGTGCCGGTCTTCAGGTTGTGCAGCGGCGAGTACTTGAGCAGCGCCTTGAACTCGTCGGCGTTGTCGGACGAGCCGTAGTCCGAGGTCCAGGCCCAGCCGATGGTGAACTTGTGGAAGCGCAGCATGTCGAGCACGCCGACCTGCGGAATGGCGGCGGCGAACAACTCCGGCCGCTGCGTCATCGCCGCGCCGACCAGCAGGCCGCCGTTGCTGCCGCCGCCGATGGCCAGCTTGGCCGGCGAGGTGACCTTGTGCGCCACCAGCCATTCGGCGGCGCCGATGAAGTCGTCGAACACGTTCTGCTTTTGCAGCTTGGTGCCGGCCTGGTGCCAGGCTTCGCCGTACTCGCCGCCGCCGCGCAGGTTGGCCATCACGTAGACGCCGCCCATTTCGACCCAGGCCAGGTTGGCCACCGAGAACGATGGCGTCAGCGAGACGTTGAAGCCGCCGTAGCCGTACAGGTAGGTCGGATTGCTGCCGTCCAGCTTGACGCCCTTCTTGGCGACGATGAACATCGGCACCTTGGTGCCGTCGCGGCTGGTGAAGAACTCCTGCCGCGTCTCGAAGGCGGCCGGGTCGAAGTCGACCTTGGGCTGGCGGTAGACGCTGCTCTTGCCGGTGTTCAGGTCGTAGCGGTAGATGGTGGTCGGCGTGGTGAAGCTGGTGTAGGCGTAGAAGGTCTCCTGGTCGGTGCGCTTGCCGTAGAAGCCGCCGACCGAGCCGAGGCCGGGCAGCTCCACATCGCGCACCGGCTTGCCCTTCAGGTCGAAGATCTTGACCTGGCTGTGGGCGTCGCTCAGATAGTCGACCACCAGCTGGTTGTTGACGATGTTGGCCGAGACCAGGGTCTGCGCCGCCTCGGGCACGATCTCCTTCCAGTTGGCCGGCGCCGGCTTGCGCGTGTCGATGGTGATGATGCGCGCCTTGGAGGCGTTGCGGTCGGTGCGGAACCAGAACACCGGGCCGTCGTTGTCGATGAAGTTGTAGGCGGCGTCGAAGTCCTCCAGCAGGCCGACCACCTTGCCGTCCTTGGCGCTCAGGTCCTTGTAGAACAGGCGGTTCTTGCGCTCGGTGCCCTGCGAGACGGTGATGACCAGGTAGCGGCCGTCGTTGCTGACCTCACCGGAGAAGCCCCAGTCCTTGTGGTCGGGACGCTCGTAGACCAGGGTGTCGCTGCTTTGCGGCGTGCCCAGTTTGTGGAAGTACAGCTTCTGGAAGTAGTTGACGTCGGCCAGCTTGGTGGCCTCCTTCGGCTCGTCGTAGCGGCTGTAGAAGAAGCCCGAGCCGTCGCGCAGCCACGAGGTGCTGGAGAACTTGACCCACTTGATATGGTCGCTGGTGTCCTTGCCGCTGTCGACGTCGCGCACCTTGATCTCGTTCCAGTCGGAGCCGGAGGCGGCCGTGCTGTAGGCGAGGAACTTGCCGTTCGGGCTGACGACGGTGCCGGCCAGCGCCACCGTGCCGTCGCTCGACAGGGTGTTCGGATCGAGCAGCAGGCGCGGCGTGTCGGCCAGCGTCTTCATGGTGTACAGCACCGACTGGTTCTGCAGGCCGTCGTTGCGGCTGTAGAAGTAGCGGCCGCCCTCCTTGAAGGGCACGCTGAAGCGCTCGTAGTTCCACAGCTTGGTCAGGCGCTGCTTGATCGCGTCGCGGCCGGGGATGGCCTGCAGATAGCCCTGGGTCAGGCGGTTCTGCGCCTCGACCCAGGCCTGGGTGTCGGAACTGTTGGCGTCCTCCAGCCAGCGGTAAGGGTCGGCGATGCTGACGCCGTGGTAGGTGTCCTGCTGGACCACGCTCTTGGTGGGCGGATAGCTCAGGCCCTTGCCGGGGCAGCTCTGCGCCAGGGCGTTGCCGCCGATGGCGGCCAGCGAGCCGATGAGGGGGAGAATAAGCAGCGAGGCGCGTCGTGTTGGCATGGTTCTTCCGTGTGTTGTGACGAACAAATCGGGATGGGGCGGGCCGCCGCGCGGCCGCGCCGAAACAGGGTGTGCGCGCGGCCTGGCCAAGCCGGACGTCGGCGCGCGCAACAAGGACGATCATAGCGTGAAATGTAACAAATTTGAAATGTTACCTGCACGCACTAGACAACTTTTATTCGGCAAGCATGCCCGCCGGCTCGACCAGCGGCGCGCCCGGCGCGCGCCACTGCGCCAACCAGGCCAGCAATTGGTCGCCGGGCATCGGCCGGCTCATGAAATAGCCCTGGCCCTGGTCGCAGCCCATCGCCGCCAGCAGACGCCACACGGCCTCGCTCTCGATGCCCTCGGCAACCACGCGCAGGCCCATGTTGTGGCCCAGGTCGATGGTCGAGCGGACGATCTTGCTGTCGCCGCTGTCTTTCTCCATGTTGAGCACGAAGGACTTGTCGATCTTCAGCTCGTTGACCGGCAGCCGCTTCAAATACGCCAGCGAGGAGTAGCCGGTGCCGAAGTCGTCGATCGACAGGTCGACACCCATCGCGTGCAGGCGCTCCAGCGTCTGCTGGGCGCGCACCGGGTCGTCCATGATGGCGCTCTCGGTGATCTCCAGGCAGAAGTTTGCCGGCGCCAGCTGGTGGCGCGCCAGCAGCTCGGCGAACTTGACCGGCAGGTCCTGGTCGAGCAGGTCGCGGGTCGACAGGTTGACCGAAAACTTCAGCTCGACGCCGGCGGCGGCCAGCTGGCGGCACAGCGCCGCCGACTCGTCGAGCACCCAGCGGGTCAGCACGCGGATGAAGCCGGTCTGTTCGGCGAAGGGGATGAACTCGTCGGGGAAGACGTTGCCACGCTCGGGATGCTGCCAGCGCACCAGCGCCTCGACGCCGACCACCTTGCCGCTGCCGAGCATCACCTTCGGTTGCACGTGCAGGCGGAATTCGCGCTGCTCGATGGCGCGGCGCAGCTCGCTGAGCAGCGACAGGCTCTGCTCGCTGGACTTGTCGAAGGCGCTGTCGTAGACCACGGCGCCGTCGTTGCGCTGCTTGGCGCTGTACATCGCCACCTCGGCCATGCTGAGCAGGGCCTCGCCGTCGGCGCCGTGCAGCGGGTAGCCGGCGATGCCCAGGCCGGCGCCGATGTCGACCACCTGCTCCTCCAGCGAGAGCGGCAGTTCGAGCGCCGCCAGGATCTCGGCGGCGACGCGGCGCGCGTCGTCGAGCGTGAAGCCGGGCAGCAGCACGGCGAACTCGTCGCCGCCCAGCCGCGCCACCTGGGCCGAGGAGTGGCGCCGGTTGGCCAGCAGCAGTTGCAGCCGGCCGGCCACCTGGCGCAGCAGCGCGTCGCCGAAGCTGTGGCCCATGACGTCGTTGACGTGCTTGAAGCGGTCCAGGTCCATCATCAGCACGAACACGGCGTGCTCGCGCCGCTTGGCCTCGCCGATCGAATCGTTCAGCAACAGCAGGAACTGGGCGCGGTTGGGCAGGTTGGTCAGCGTGTCCCAGTAGGCCAGGCGGCGGATCTCCTGCTCGCGCTTGGCGATACCGTCGCGCATGCTGTCGAAGGCCTGCGCCAGCGCGCCGATCTCGTCGTCGCGGCTGATGTCGATCTGGCCCTTGTAGTCGCCCTGTTCGAGGCGGCGGGCGGTCAGCGCCAACGCGCTGAGCGGCTGGGCGATGCGCTTGGCGGTCAGCACGCTGGCCAGCGCCGAGACGACGATGCCGATGAAGGCCAGGCCGATCAGCCAGCGCTCCAGCTGGGCGTATTCGGCGGTGGCCTCGTCGATCGAGCGGGCCAGCAGCACGCTGGCGCCCTGGCCGCCGTCCTCGCCGATGGGCAGCAGGCGGCCGCTGTAACGGCTGCCCTCGACGCTCAGATCGAAGGCGCCGGCCGGCACCTGGGCCATGGCGTCGAGCTGGCGCACCACGCCGTCGACCGAGGGGCCGACGAAGGTCGAGCCGACCGCCAACCAGCGGCCGCCGGCGTCGCGCGTCAGGATGGTGGCGTGCAGCGCGCTGATCTCGCGCATGTCGTTGGCCAACTGGCGGTCGATCGGGAAAGCCATGACGATCCAGCCGATGGTCACCGGCGCCTTGACCGGCATCACCACCAGTTGGTAGGGGCGGCGTTCGACGATGGCGACGGCGTTGGCGCCGTCGGCCTGCTCGGCCTTGTCGAGCAGGCCCTGCACCAAGGGTTCGAGGGCGGCCGACTGGGCGCCGTTGGTCGACACGCTGATGCGCCGCTCGGCGCTGATGAGCATGGTCAGCGAGGCCTTGATGCGGCGCCCGCTGTTGACCAGCGCCGACTCGATGGTGGCGCGGTCGCTCTCGTCGTTGTCGCCGATGGCGGCGACGAAGGCGGTGTCGCGCGCCAGCAGGCGGGCGCCGAAGCGCAGGCTCTGGGCGTTCTGTTCGAGCATGCGGCGGAACACCTTGCCGCCGTTGCCCAGCTCGCCGTTGATGGCCAGCCGGGCGTTGCTGTCGATGCCGCGCTGGATCACCAGCAGGCCGACCAGCTGGACGCTGACGATCAGCAGCAGGAACAAGGTGACGATGCGGCTTTCGAGACTGCGGAAACGCATGGTGGCGGGGTCCGGTGGCGGTTAGTACGGTTTGTCGGTGGGATTGTCGCCGTCGACGGCGGGCGGCTTCATCGCCAGCTTGAACAGCGCCGTGCCGGGCGCGTCGCCGGCCTTGACCTGCAGCGCTTGCTCGGGGGTCTGGCCGCCGACGGTGTTGAAGTGCCAGGCCTTGAGCACGTACTTGCCGGCGGGCAGCTCGATGCGGGCGGCGCCGGCGCCGTCGGTCTTGGCGAAGTAAGGCGTATCGACCACTTTCACGTAGGCCAGCATCTTGTCGTGGATGTTACAGCCGAGCACCACCGTGCCGGCCTTGTCGAACAGCTGGGGCGCGGCCGCCTCGCCGGAATACAACTTCTGGTCGAACTTGTGGGCCGGCGAGAAGGAGTAGATGTGGTGGCGCACGCGGTCGTTATTAGGGAAGGAAATCTTGCTGCCGGTCTGCACCACGCTCACCAGCGGCGTGAACTTCAGCCCCTTCTGGGCGATCTCGCCCGGGTGCTGCACCTTGGGCAGGGGCTGTCCCTCCGGCTCGGCGTAGACCACCGCGTCGGGCAGGGGCTTGCCGTTGGCGTCCTGCACCAGCACCGCCAAGCCGCTGGCGCCGGCGCCGGCCGCGGCGAAAAATAGCCAGGCCGGAACGGCGCGGCGGGCGAAAGCGGAAAGCGGCATGGGATGGCCCGGCAAGAATGGCGACCGCTTATTGTAGCGCCTGGGCAAAACTTCACGAAAGTTGTTTTCGCGCCCGAGACTTGATTTACAGTCAATAAAGTTTCTGCTTGTCATTATCCGGTAACAAAAAACATATAGGATTGTCAGGTTATACACAGCGCACCACATCGAGGCCACCGTGAACTCAGTCCATACCGCGCCGGCGGACAGCCGGCAACCGCCCCTGCCCGCCAAGGTGAGGTATCTGAAACCGCCGCCGGCGGAGGCCGAGCCGGCCCCGCATGCGGCGGCGGCCAACCAAGATGACGGGGCGGACGCCGGCCTGGGCCGCCACCTGCTCGACATCATCGCCCGGCGCCAGCTCAACGCGCTGTTCCAGCCCATCGTGCAAATGCACAGCGGCGAGATCATCGGCTACGAGGGATTGATACGCGGGCCGTCCGACAGCCCGCTGCACGCGCCGATGAACCTGTTCAAGGTGGCGCGCGCGCAGAATCTGACGGCCGAGGTCGAGCACCTGTGCCGCCATGTGGTGCTGCAGCGCTTCGCCGAGCTGAACCTGGCCGGCAAGCTGTTCCTCAACGTCAGCCCGGAATGCCTGCTGCTGCGCGACGCCCGCCACGGCCAGACGCTGGAGACCATCCAGCAGCTGGGCATCAATCCGGAGCGGGTGATCATCGAGCTGACCGAGAACCAGCCGACCTACGACTACGAGCTGATGCGCGAAGCGGTGCTGCACTACCGCAAGATGGGTTTCCAGATCGCCATCGACGACCTGGGCGAGGGCTTTTCCAGCCTGCGCCTGTGGTCCGAGCTGCGCCCCGAGTATGTGAAAATCGACATGCACTTCATCCAGGGCATCAACAACGACCCGGTCAAGCTGCAGTTCGTCCGCTCGATCCAGGAGATCGCCGACAAGTCCGACACCCTGGTCATCGCCGAGGGCATCGAGACGCAGGCCGAGCTGCTGGTGTTGCGCGACCTGGGCGTGGCCTACGCCCAGGGCTACCATCTGGGCCGGCCGAATGCGCTGCCGGCCAAGGCCGCCCCGGCCGAGGTGGTCAAGGCACTGGCACGCAACGGCGTGGCGGTGTACCCCCAGCGCAGCGTGGAGAAGAACGCGGTGACCATCCTGAAACTGTTGCACCGGGTCTCGGCCGTGCCGCCGAGCATGAACAACAACCAGGTCTACGAGATCTTCCTCAAGGAACCGAAGCTGTTGATCATTCCCGTCGTCGACAACGGCGAACCGCTGGGCCTGATCAGCCGCTTCGAGATGATCGACCACTTCGCCCGCCCCTACCAGCGCGAGCTGTACGGCAAGAAGTCGTGCAAGCTGTTCATGGACAGCAAGCCGCTGATCGCCGACAAGGACACCAGCCTGCAGGAGTTGAGCTTCATCATGGTCCAGGCCGACGCCCACCACCTGTTCAACGGTTTCATCATCACCGACCACGGCCGCTACATCGGCATGGGCACGGGCCACGACCTGATGCGCGAGATCACCCAGATGCAGATCAACGCGGCGCGCTACGCCAACCCGCTGACCCAGCTGCCGGGCAACGTGCCGATCAACGAGCACATCGACCGCCTGTTGCAGAGCGGCACGCGGTTCTGGGTCTGCTATTGCGACCTCGACCATTTCAAGCCGTTCAACGACGTCTACGGCTATCGCCGCGGCGACGACGTCATCCAACTGACCGGCAAGGTGCTCAGCGAGCGCTGCGACGCGAACCGCGACTTCGTCGGCCACATCGGCGGCGACGATTTCATGATCCTGTTCCAAAGCGAGGATTGGGAGGAGCGCTGCCAGGCCATCTTGCAGGAGTTCGCCGCGGCGGTGCAGGACTACTACAGCATCGAGGACCGCGAACGGGGCGGCTACATCAGCGAGGACCGGCAGGGAAAGAAAGTGTTTTACTCGCTGATGAGTTTGTCGCTGGGCGCGATCAAGGTCGAGCCGCGGCAGTACTACTCACACCACCAGATCGCCACCGCCGCCACCGAGGCCAAGAAACAGGCCAAGAAGATCCACGGCAACAGCTTGTTCCTCGACCGCCGCCAGCAGAACGGCCCGCAGGCAAAGTAAAGGGCGCAAAAAAACCCGTCGTTGCGCATCGG
>NZ_JAEMNU010000071.1:92379-169931 GCF_016461825.1 Rugamonas violacea
CGGCGCAACGACGGGTTTTAACAGCTCCGCTCAGGCGCGGTGGGCGGCATGCCACTGCCGCGCCAGGTCTTGGGCGCAGCCCAGCTGGGCCGGCGTCATGCCGCGCGCGATCAGCTTGCGGTTGGTGCTGGCCGTCTCGTCGCCGGCCTCGGCCGCCAGCGAGATCCACATATACGACTGCAGGGCGTCGCGCGGCACGCCGCGTCCGCTGCTGTACATGCCGCCCAGGTTGTACTGCGCCAAGGCGTGGCCCTGCTCGGCGGCGCGCCGATACCAGCGCACCGCCTGCGCGTCGTCCTGCGCCACGCCTTGGCCGTTGGCGTACATCACGCCCAGATTGTTCTGCGCGCTGGCATCGCCCTGCTCGGCCGCCGTGCGATACCAGGACACGGCCCGCTGCTCGTCCTTGGGCACGCCATGGCCGTTGGCGTAGATCACGCCGACATTGAACTGGGCATTGGGCGCGCCCTGCTCCGCCGCCAGCCGATACCATTCCAGCGCCCGCAGCGGGTCGCGCGGCACGCCCCGGCCATGCGCGTACATGCCGCCCAGGTTGTATTGGGCCAACACATGGCCGACCTCGGCCGCGCGCTTGTACCAACTGATGGCGCGCGCGTCGTCCTTGTCGACGCCTTGGCCGTTGGCCAGCATGATGCCCAGATTGAACTGCGCGTCCGGATCGTCCTGCGCCGCCGCGCGCGACAGCCAAGCGTAGGCGCGCAACTGGTCGGCCGCCACGCCGCGCCCCTCGGCGTAGGCGACGCCGACCTGGCGCTGGGCGGCGGCGTCGCCCAGCGCGGCGGCCTGGCGGAACCAGCTCAGCGCCTGCGCATCGCATTGCGCCACGCCCTGGCCGCGCTTGTACATCAAACCAAGATTGAGCTGGGCGGCGGCGTCGCCCAGCAGCGCCGCCTTGCGGAACCAGGCCAGCGCCAGCGGATAATTGCGCGGCGCGCCCAGGCCTTGGGCATAGGCCTCGCCCAGCAAGGTCTGCGCGCCCGCCACACCCTGGTCGGCGGCGCGGTGGAACCAACCCAGCGCCTGCTCGTCGCTGCGCGGCACGCCGCGCCCGCGACGGTACATCTGGCCGAGGTTTTGTTGCGCGGATGGATCGCCCTGTTCGGCGGCGCGGCGAAACCAAGCCGCCGCCTCGCCGTCGTCGCGCTCGGTGCCGCGCCCGTTGTAGTACATGGCGCCCAGGTGGTTCTGCGCGAAGGCCAGCCCCTGCAGCGCCCCCAAACGCATCCATAGAAAGGCGCTGA
Organism: Rugamonas violacea; assembly: GCF_016461825.1. Taxonomy (GTDB): domain Bacteria; phylum Pseudomonadota; class Gammaproteobacteria; order Burkholderiales; family Burkholderiaceae_D; genus Rugamonas. The sequence goes on from NZ_JAEMNU010000071.1 coordinate 93,642, forward strand.
CGTCGTCGCGTTCGACGCCCTGGCCCTTTTTCAGCAGTAGCGCGAGGTTGAATTGCGCGTAGGCGTTGCCGTGTTCCGCAGCCTCGCGGAACCACATGTAGCAGTCGTTTCTATCCTTGGCCGAACTTTGATTATTCATGCTCCACCTCCAGCCGGTCCAGCCGGCGAACGCCACCCCTGCGCGAATGCGCAAACCCAGCGCGACAATGTTGCCTAAATTATAAATGCCGGCTTGCAGGATAGGTTTGAGGCTGCTCAAGGAAAGTAATAAAATTGCATCAACTGGTGCCGAAAGGAATTATTAATTATGCGAACCACGTAAAAAAGGCTCTTCGCGGCGAACCGGGAAGAGCCTGGCAAACGCGACAAGCCGAGTGGATCGTCGCGCGGGATAAGCGCTCAGGAATGCAAGGTGCGCAAGCCGCCCGGCGGCTTGGGTCCCAGCGCGTAGACCAGCACCGCCAGCGCGGTCAGACACCAAACGATCAGCGCGCCCGACGGCAGGTCGTACAAGGTCGACAGCACCAGGCCGGCCGCGTAGCCGCCCGCGCCGACCAGATAGGCCAGCGCCATGCGCTTCTTGCCGACATAGTGGCGCACCGCCAAGCCGGGCACGATCAGGCTGGTGAACACCAGATACACGCCGACCAGTTGCACCGAGGCGGTCACCGCCAGCGCGAAGATCAGGTAGAAGCCGAGCCGGCTCAGACTGTGCTGGAAGAAGAACAGCGCGGCACTGATCAGCACGGTGCCTATGGCCGGCAACAACAGTTGCTGGTAACGCACCCACAAAATCTGCCCGGCAAGCAAATCCTGCAAATGCTCGCCGCCGTGCGGATTGTGCGCCACCAGCAACAGCCCGCCGGTGGCGGCGAGGATGAACATCACGCCGATCTGGGCCTCTTGCACCTCCGGCCAGCGCTTCTCGGTCCAGGTCAGCAGCAAGGCGCCCAGCACGGCGGCCGCCGCAGCGGCGCCCTGCACCGCCCAGCCTTGCGGATCGAGGTCGCCGACGCCGGCGATGATCACCCCCAGCGCGGCGATCTGGGCGATCGCCAGGTCGATGAAGACGATGCCGCGCTTGAGCACCTGGGCGCCCAGCGGGATGTGCGTCACCAGCACCAGCAGGCCGGCCAGCAGCGCCGGCAGGATGATCATCAGGTCCAGATCGGCCGGCATCATTTGGCGGCGTCCGTCAAACGTTGCACGGTCGAATCGAACAGGCCGAACAGGTCCTTGGCCTTGTCGTCGCCGCCGACCGAGAACGGCAGCACCAGCGCCGGGATCTTGGCGTGCTCGGCCAACCATTGCGAGGCGCGGCCGTCCTGATAAGCCGCGCGCAGCACCATTTTGGCCGGCTGGCGTTGCAACTGGGCCAGCAGCCCGGACAAGTGGGCCGCGCTCGGCTCCACGCCGGGCTTGGGTTCCAGCGTGCCGACCTGGCGCAGGCCCAGCCAGCCCATCAGGTACTCCATGTTCTTATGGTGCTCGACCACGGCGACGCCCTTCAGCGGCGCCGCCTGCTTCTCCCACTTCAGCATGGCGGCGTCCCAGCGCGCCGCAAAATCCTTCTGCCGCGCCTGATAATAGGCGGCGTTGGCCGGGTCCAGCTCGGCCAGACGCTTGGCCAAGCCGACGCTCACCAGGGCGATATTGTGCGGATTCTGCTGGATGTGCGGATTGCCGGCGGCATGCACATCGCCCTCGCTGCGGTCGACCTTGCCCGGCACGTCCAGGCGCGGCACCAGCACGCCGGCCTCGAAGTTGCCCGGCTGGCCGGCGGCGATCTTGCCGTTGCCCGACTGCTGCAACAGCACCGGCAACCAGCCCACCTCCAGTTCCAGCCCGGTGCAGACCAGCAGGTTGGCGTTGCGCGTGCGCGCGATCAGGCTGGGCCGCGCCTCGATGCGGTGCGGGTCCTGCAGCGCGTTGGTGGCGCTGGAGACCTTGACCTTGTCGCCGCCCAACTCTTTGCTCAGCGCCTCCCACTCCGGTTCGCAGGCCAGGATGTTCAATTCGGCACGGGCCGGCAACGCCGCGCCGGCCGCCAGACAGGCCAGCGCGGCGGCCAGGGAGTATCGTTTCAAGTTCATGGCAACTCCTTAGAAAGCGTGGGCCGCGTGCGTGCCCAGGCTCATGATGTACTGCAGGAAAATCTGATTGTCGCTCACGCCGGGACGCGACTTGTCGCGCGCCAACTGCAAGCGCAGCCGCGAAAACTCGGACGGGCTGTAGTCGAACATCAGGCTGCTGCGCGACGGCGTGTAGGCTTCCAGGATCGGCAGGCTGGCCAGGCCGACCGTGCCGTCGTCGACCAGTCCGATGCGTTGGCTGCCCGACGCCAGGCGGTCATAGCGCAGGCCGGCGCGCCAGTTCGGCTTGAACTGGTAGACGCTCTGCAGATACCAGCCCGACTGGGTGCTGGCGTAGCTGCCGCTGGCCGCGTTCTCGCCGCCGCTGTCGAGCGCCAGCACGCCGCTCTCGTGGCGCCGGAAGTATTCGCCCTGCAACTTGAAATTGGTCTGCGTCGGGTTGCCGTTCGGCGCCCACTTGAAGATGCCGTCGGCCACCCAGGTGCGCGATTTTCCGCTGAAAGCATGGTTCAGGCCGCCATCCTCGAAGGCCCGCTCGTTGGCGCCGGTGCGCAGGTGCGACAGGCCGACGCGGTAGCTGGCCGAGTCGCCGATGTCGTCGCCCAGGTGGGCGAAAACGGTGGTGGCGCCGTTGCCGTTCTTGTTGCGCGCCGTGCCGGGGAAGGCCGAGCCGTTGCCCAGTTCGACACCGACTTCGAGGAACTGGTCGAGCGGCGCCAGCCACTTGGCCTGCACGCCGTCCGGCTTGTACTGGCCGCCGAGGAAGGCCTGGTAGGCCAACGGCGCGTCGACGAAGTCCCAGGTGTGGGCGTGCTGGCTATTCATATAGCCGAGCGAGGACAGGAAGCGGCCGGCCTTCAGATTCAGACCATTGGACAGCGCGCGGGTCTGCACGAAAGCCTCCTCCACCCCCACCGTGTTGTCGGCGCCCAGCGCGAAGGTCAGCTGGCCGGCGAACTGCGGATCGATATTCGCCGCCATGGTCAACTCGGACTCGCCCAGGCTGAAACCGCGCGAACCGGGACCGCCCTCGCCGCCGCTCGGCACGAAGCCTTGCAGGCGATACTGGCCCGGGTCCTGCGACAGGTTCTGCATGGTGCCGCCGAGAATCATCGAGATGTTCGGGTTAAACAGATTCGACGCCGGCGCGGCGGCGGCAACGGCCGGTGCAGGCGCCGCCGTGGCGACCGGTTCCCTTGCGACGCCGGACGCCACCGGCGCGGCGGCCACGCTAGCGGCCAGCGCCTTGCTCTGCGCCTGCGCCTCGGTGGTGGCGACTTGCGCCTTCTCCAGGCGTTGCTCCAGCGCTTGCAGACGCGCCTCGTAGGAATCCTTCATCTGACGGATCTGCGCGCGGATCTCCTTGAGTTCCTTGCTATCGGCGGCCGAGGCCATGGGTGCGGCGAAAGCGGCGGCCACAGCGGCCGCCAGCAGGCTGTGTTTCAACATGTTATTTGTCCTGTACGAATGAATGCGGCGCGGCGCGGCCAAAGCGGCAGCGCTACGTTGTATCAAAAAAACGATGCAATCAGGACAGGACGGGCGGCGCGCGCGACTGGAACACGCACACGGTGCGCTGGCACAGCGACAGCGCGGGCGTGGAGACGACGGCCGTGGCGTCAACGCGCGCGGCCGGGAAGGAATGGAAAGGGGTATCGAGGGCGGAAGCGATCTGGGCGAAGGCCAGACACTGGTTGCAGCTATGGTCCAGCGCCAGCGACTTGGAGGCGCTCTCGGAGCGTTCCAGCACCTGCGCCTGCTCGCCGCCAGCACGCGCGCCGGCCCAATGCGTCAGGCCGTGCGAAATCCCCATCTGCTGCGAAACCAGCAGCAGAAGCGACAGCAAGGCATAGACGAAGGTGCGACGAACGTTCACAAAATATTAATTAAAGGGTCACGATGGCGGATATTGTAATGCGATCCGGTCCGACTCGGCGAAATTTTCGTATCAAGTCATCGCGCCCGGCGTCGCCCGGGCGAGGCTCAAACCGGCGGCGCCTGCTTCTGCAGGAACTGGTGCACCTTGGCGGCGGCCAGCTTGTTGACCGATTGCAGCAACGCCGGATCGACCTCGGTGATGCCGTAGGTGCGGCCGATGTGGTGGCCGATATGGATCAGCACCTCGGCGGCCACCTCGGCGTCGGACTCGGCCCTGTGCGCCGCGCTTTTGAAGGCGATGCCCAGCTGGCCGGACAGATTGCCCAGCTTGTAGCTGGACAGTTGCGGGAACACCCGGCGCGCCAGCTTGAGCGAACAGACCAGTCCCTGGTGCGCCGGCCGCAGGCCCAGCCGGGCCGCCTCGGCGCGCAGGAATTTCTCATCGAAGCTGGCATTGTGGGCCGACAGGGCGTCGTCGCCGATGAAGTCGAGCAGCGCCGGCATCACCTGCGCCACCGCCGGCGCGCCGTCGACCATCGCCTGGGTGATGCCGGTCAGGCCGGTGATGAAGGAGGGAATCCGCACATTGCAGTTGATCAGCGAGACATACCGGTCGACCACGCGGCCGCCGACGATGCGCAAGGCGGCCACCTCGGTGATGCGGTCGCCCATGTCGGGCGACAGGCCGGTGGTTTCAAAGTCGATCATGACGATCGGTTTGTCGAACACATTCATTGCGCGTTTCCTTGCGGTGGAGCCAGGGTGGGAAAGAGCGCGATTGTACCGCAGCGGGCAGGCCGGGCCAAACAGCTCGGCCGAAGAGCTCGGCCGGACAGCTCGGCCAAGCCGCCGGCCCGGGACCTCAGCCGAACTTGCGCACGGCGTCGATCGCCAGGCCGGCGCCGATGCTGCCGAACAAATCGCCCTCGACCTTGCGCGCGCCCGGCACCAGCGCGGCGATCTTCTCGCGCAGCGAGCGCACGCCGCTCGAACCGCCGGTGAAGAACACGGTGTCGACCTGCGCCGGCTTGACGCCGGCGTCGCGCAGCAGGTTCAGCACGGTGCTCTCGACCGAGCCGACCAGGTGGACGATGGCCTCGTCGAAGCCCTCGCGGCGCAGCTCCAGCGTCGCCGCCGGACGCAGCCGGTCCAGCTCCAGTTGCACCACCGGATCGGCCGACAGGGCGATCTTGCCCTCCTCCACCTTCATCGCCAGCCAGTGGCCGGCCCGTTCGTCGATCAGCTTTTGCAGCCGGCTCATCTTCTCCGGCTCGGCAGCGTCGCGGCTGATGTCGGCCAGCTGGGTCCACATCTTCTTGGTGTAGGCCAGGTTGATGGTGTGCCAGGTGGCCAGGTTGAAGTAGTAGCTCGACGGCACTTCGCTGTTGTTGCGCAGGCGGCTGCCGTAGCCCAGCAGCGGCATCACCGCCGACAGGCTCAGGTACTTGTCGAAGTCGGTGCCGCCGATGTGCACGCCGCCGTTGGCCAGGATGTCGTCGCGCCGCTCGGCCTTGCCGGCCCGCTCGGGCGACAGGCGCACCAGCGAGAAGTCCGAGGTGCCGCCGCCGATGTCGGCGATCAGCACCAGCTCCTCGCGCGCGATCTGCGACTCGTAGTCGAAGGCGGCGGCGATCGGCTCGAACTGGAAGGCGATGTCCTTGAAGCCGACCGAGCGGGCCACCTCGGCCAGCGTGTCCTCGGCCAACTGGTCGTTGGCCTTGCTGTCGTCGATGAAGAACACCGGCCGGCCGAACACGGCCGAGGTGAATTCGCGGCCGGCCGACTGCTCGGCGCGGCGCTTGATCTCGCCGATGAACTGGGCCAGCAACATGCGGAACGGCAAGGCGCGGCCGCCCACCTCCGTCTGACCGTCGATCAGGCTGGTTCCCAACAAACTTTTGAGCGAGCGCATCAGGCGCCCCTCGTAGCCGGCCAAGTACTCGGCCAGCGCGGCACGTCCGAAGCTGACCGCTTCGTCCTCGGCGTTGAAGAATACGACCGACGGCAAGGTCGTCTTGCCGTCCTCGAGACCCAGCATCACCGGGTGCCCGGGCCGTACCCAGCCCACTGTGGAATTTGACGTGCCGAAATCGACGCCGCAAGCAATGGCCATGTCGACCCTTCACGTGATAAAGGGGCGGGATTGTATCAGAAAAATGTCCACACCGACAGGCCCCGGCGCCACCTTCGCACACGGCGGCCGAACTTTCCACGGCCATTCGGGCCGGATAAGGCAGTTCGCGCCTTTCTTGTGCGCTCCGGAAACTTATTTCATGCAAGCATCATCCGGGGTATTGCCATAAAGTAATATGTTCGGCTATGCTCAAAGCCATAGCAGAGCCAACGGCGGCGCGCACCGCGCCGCACGGCGGCCGCCCGTCCGCGCACATGAGACAATGAAAAAAGCCAAGCCGTCCCCCAGCTCGCCGCCGTGCGGGCACCCCGCCGCCCACGAGGCGCGCCGCGTCACCTCCTACGACGTGGCGCTGGCGGCCGGCGTGTCGCAGTCCGCCGTGTCGCGCTGCTTCAAGCCCGGCGCCAGCGTGTCCAAGGAGACCTACGCCCGCGTCATGGCCGCCGCCGCCCAGCTCGACTACATCCCCAACGCCGCCGCGCGCAGCCTCATCACGCGGCGCAGCAACATGGTGGCCGTGGTCATCAGCAACCTGACCAATCTGTACTACCCGGAGGCGCTGTCCGAGCTGAGCCAGCAACTGGTGCGCCACGGCAAGCGCGTGCTGCTGTTCAACCTGGCGCGCGAGGCCGACGTCGGCCCCGCCCTGTCCGACATCTGGCAATACCAGGTCGACGGCGTGATCGCCTCGGCCGGCCTGAGCGACGAGCACATCGCCGAATTCGAGCGGCGCCACGTGCCGCTGGTGATGTTCAACCGCGCCGCGCCCGACCAGCGCGTCAACAGCGTGCTGTGCGACCAGCGCGACGCCAGCCGCATGCTGGTGTCGCGCCTGGCCGCCGCCGGCCACCGCCAGTTCGCCATCATCGACGGCCCGGCCGACTCCAGCGTCTCGGCCGAGCGGCGCCGGGCCGCCTGCGAGCGGTTGGCCGAGCTGGGCCTGCCGCCGCCGGTGGTGGTGCCCGGCCGCTACGACTACAGCAGCGGCGCCGACGGCCTGCGCGCCGTCATCGCCGAACTGGGCCGGGTGCCCGACGCCGTCATCTGCGGCAACGACGTGATGGCCATCGGCTGCCTCGACTGCGCCCGCCACGAGCTCGGCATCGACGTGCCGGGCCGCCTGTCGGTGGCCGGCTTCGACGCGGTCGAGCCGTCCAACTGGCTCAGCTACAACCTGACCACGCTGCGCCAGCCGATGCAGAAGATGGCCGCCGCCGCCGCCGACCTGCTGGTCAACCTGATCGACAGCCACGACACGGCGGCCGAGCGGCGCGTCTTCAGCGCCCAGTTCATCGCCGGCGCCACCGCCCGGCTCGGCGCGCCGAGCCTGCTGCCGAAGGCGCAACCGCTGGCCGCCTGAGTCGGCGGCGCACCCCGCGGCGCAACCCCGCCGCCGCACCCCGGCCGGTATAATGGGCGCGATGAATGAGCCCAACCTCCCCCGCTTCATCCCGCAAGGCCTGCGCCCCACCCCGGAACAGACCGCCATCCAGCTGGCGCAGAACAAGGTCGTGCTGATCGACGCCAACGCCGGCGCCGCCAAGACCACCACGCTGGCCATCCGCATCGGCGAGGCCATCGCCCGCAAGCTGGCGCCCGAGCAGATCCTGGCGCTGACCTTCACCCCCGAGGCGCGCGACGTGATGCGCCAGCGCCTGCTCGACGTCGGCGTGCCCTACGCCACCGTGGCGCGCATCGCCGTGCTGACCTTCGAGGACTTCGCCGCCCGCGAGCTGGCCCGCGTCGACAGCGACGACGCCAAGGCCTGCCCGCAGCCGCGCCAGCTCAAGCCCTATGCCCTGGCCGCCATCGAGCAGGCCGGCGCGCGTTTCAGCGGCCACTACGAGGACCTCGACCTGCGCACCCACAACATCGCGCTGAGCCAGTTCCTCGACGTGCAACTGAGCCTGAAGGCGACCATGGCGCTGGAGCAGGTCGACGTCGACTACCTCGGCCCGGAGGAGTGCGCCGAGCAGCTCAACATGACCTTGACCGACTTCCTGGTCACCACCGAATACGAGCGCATCCGCCTGGGCAGCCGCGAGGGCGCGCTGTTCCGCGGCCCCTTCGACGCCACCTACGACCTAGCGCGCAGCCTGTCGGCCATGCCCGACCTGGCGCAGGACATGGCGGCCTACCGCGTCGTCGTCTGCGACGAGCTGCACGACTTGAACGAGGCCGCCTTCCGCATCCTCAACGCGTTGATCGCCAAGCCGACCTGCTTCTTCGTCGGCGCCGGCGACAAGGACCAGGTGATCCACGCCAAGCTGGGCGCCAGCGAGGACTTCCTGCGCCACCGCTTCGGCCAGAGCTATCCGAACCTGGTGCGCTACCCGCTGACCTACACCTACCGCCACGGCCCGCACCTGGCCTACGCCATGTCCGAGTTCAAACGCAAGCCGGTCGACTCCAACCTGCCGCTGCGCACCGAGATCCGCGACGGCCACTACGACAGCGGCGCCGGCCTGGACGCCTGCGCCGAGCAGGCCGTCGCCGCGCTGGCGCAGTGGAAGCGCGACGGCAATCCGCTCGACGGCTGCGCCATCCTGATCCGCGACCGCCACCAGTCGGTGGCCATCGAGAACGCGCTGATGCGCGCCAAAATCGGCTACCGCACGCCGGAGATGGCCGGCTATCTGCAGCGCGACGAGATCCTGTTCCTGCGCGGGATGATGGCCTTGGCGCTGGACGACCTGCAGGCCGTCAAGTCCTACGAGGTGCGCACCGCCATCGTCGAGGCGCTGGCGATCTTCGCCGAGGTCGAGCTGACGCCGCAGAAAATGGAACAGGCCAAGTTCGCCATCGCCAAGGACCCGCAGCTGCTGCGCGACTTCTTCAGCGCCTACATCAGCAGCGACGAGCGCGAACAGTCGCGCGCGGCGGCGCAGCAGATCACCGAGGTCATCGCCGCCCTGAAAGAGGCCGGCGCCGAGACCAACGCCGAGCAGGCCTTGCGCGCCGTTTGCGTCCAGATGCAGCTGGAGACGGCGGCGCGGCGCATTTTTGTCCGTCCCTACGACGCCAGCGTGGTGGCCAAATCGCTGGCCGGCTTTTTGGCGGCGGCGGCCGGCACCGGCATGTCGCTGCGCGACTTCTGGGCCTGGATCAACGCCAGCGAGGCCTTCGCCAGCCGCAAGCGCGACAAGGACGTCGTCGCCATCGAGTGCGTCGCCAACGCCAAGGGCAAGGAGTACGCCCACGTGCTGCTGCCCTTCCTGGAGGTGGGCGAGTTCCCCAGCGCCCTGTGCGCGCTGCGCGACGAGGAGAACCTGTTCTACGTCGCCGCCACCCGCGCCAAGGCGCGCCTGACCCTGCTGTCGCCGAGCGACGCGGCGCAGCGCAGCCCCTTCATCGCGCAAATGCGGCTGGCCAAGACCATGGCCGCCGCCGACGCCGCGCTGGGCCGCAACGAGGAGCGGCCGCGCGCCGCCGCGCCGGCGCGCCAGTATCTGACCGCCACCTTCCACGAGCGTCTCGAAGTCAAGGCGCTCGGCGCCGAGTACGACCTGGCGCGCAAGGCCTGGTTCGTGCCCACCGGCCTGGATCTGAAACCCTTCGCCCGCTGGATTCGCGGCTAACTACGCGGCTGACTGGCGGCTAACTGCGCGGCTAACCGTACGCTCAGTCGCACGCTTAGCTTTTGCGCACAGTTGTATCGGTTACAATTTCGTCTTGAGCGCCCGGCACCCGGCCGGGGCGCGCAGCAAAGAAATCGCCTGACCATGCAGCTTCACCCTCGTCACACCGCCGCCCGGCCACCGCCACGCGGTGGCGCCGGCCGCGCGTTCGCGCGCCGCCTATTCGCCGCCCTCGGCATCAAGCAACCATGCGCCCCGCCCGCAACGCTGTTGCGCCCCTTGCCCGCCATGCTGCTGTGCGCCCTGCTCGGCGCCGGCGCTCCCGCCAGCGCCCAACAGATCGCCTGGTTGTGGGACGAGGCCGAACTGCCCGCCTGGTCGGCGCCGGAGGCCGCCGTGCTGCACCGCCACGTGCTGCTCAGCGGCGCCGCCATCCGCACCCGGCCGCGCATGCGCCAACCGGCGCTGCCGGCGGGCACCCGCATCACGCCGGTGCTGCACGTCGAAGTCAGCATCGTGCGCCCGCCCGAGGACATCGAAGGCAGCCGCGCGCTGATCGTCGGCGCCGCGCTCGACGCCGCCGCCGACAGCACCTCCGGCTGGGTCCAGCTGGACATGGAGGCCAAACCCTCGCAGCGCCAGTTCTATCAATCGCTGGTGCGGCAGATCCGCGCCGCGCTGCCGCCGCGCATGCGCCTCAGCGTCACCGCGCTGACCTGGTGGTGCCGCTCGCCCGCCTGGCTCGACAACCTGGACGCCGACGAAGTGGTGCCGATGTTCTTCCGCATGGGCCGCGACAACGCCGAGCTGCGCCAACTGATCGAACACCAACCGGAGCAGCTGCACCAGCGCTGCCGTGGCGGCGCCGCCGGCTTCTCGCCGCAGGAACCGTTCAGCGCCGAGGTCGAGGCGCGCTACAACAAACGCTATTGGTTCGACCGGCGCGCCTGGCGCCGCTCCACCTTCATCCCCAGCCAATTAAGGAGCACCCCATGATGCTACGCCTGATCGCCGCCTGCGCGGCCCTGGCCTGCGCCGACGCCGCCGCCAGCGGCGGCGGCGACAACTACGACCGTTTCGTCAACCGTGGCGCCAGCGACATCGCGCCGACGCGCTACCAGAACGGCGAATTGGGCGTGCTGCTGCCCAGCTTCGAGCGGATGTATTTGTACAGCGCCTGGCGCGCCATCGCGCTCGGCCCGCAGGAACTGAAGACGCTGCCCAACCGCGCCGGCGGCCTGGAACGTTCGCTCGGCAGCAAGGTCGGCGGCTGGCTCGACGCCGGCCAGGGCAGCAAGATCTACGCCGCCTGGCAGGGCGCCGTCGCCGCCGCCCTCAAGCGCGCCCCGGCGCCGAAGAAGGACAACGACATGCTGGCCTCCGGCTATCTCAACTGCCCGAGCGGCGCCTACGTCTTCGCCACCGGCACCTTGGGCGAGCTGGCCAAGCGCGCCGACGCCACGCCGGCGCGGCTGGCGGCCTGGGTCGCCAGCCAGCGCCAGGTGTTCAAATTCTGCGGCGACGATCCGGACGCCACGCAACGCGGCTATGGCGACGCGAAAGTCGTCGTGACGCCACCGCTCGAACTGCCGGCCACGGAGGCGCTGTACTGGCGCCAGATGCAGCAGTATCAACTGGCCGCCGCCGCTTTTTACGACGGCAACTACATCGTCAGCGCGCAGCGCTTCGGCCAGATCGGCGCCACCGCCGACCACCCCTTGCGGCAATGGGGCGACTACCTGAACCTGCGTTCGCTGGCGCGCGCCGCCAGCCAAGCCGCCAGCCAAGCGAACAATCAGGCGGCCGAACAGAACCAGGGCGCGGCGCGCACCGTCAAGGTCGGTGCCAGCACCCTGCAAGAAGACCGCTTGACGGCCATCAGCGTCGCGGCGCAAAAAATCCAGCGCGACCCGGCGCTGGCCAGCCTGCACGAGGCCAGCCGCGCCATCGTCCGCGCCATGCAGGTGCGGCTGACGCCGGAGGCCCGCTTCGCCCAACTCAGCAAGCTGCTCGACGATCCGCGCGCCGATCCCTACCTGGACGACCACCTGGGCGACTGGCGCGTGCTGGCCGACGACCGCCTGTCCGACTGGACCAGCAAGGAGAAGCAGGCCGCCTCGCAGCAGCTGCGCGCCGTCACCGGCTTCATGGACTGGATACAAACGCTGCAGCAATGCGGCGCGCCGCACAATAGCGATGGCGATAGCGACGGCGCCGCCGCCAAGGCCGCCGACAGCGGCTGCGCGCCGCAACGCGCCCATGCCCTGCAACAGTGGCGTAAGCACGGCGGCGACGCCGGCCAGACGCGCGTCTGGCTGGTCGCCGCCGCCCTCAAGGCCGGCCAGATGCCGGCCGACCTCGAACAGGCCGCGCTGAAGGTGCCGGCCGGCGCGCCCGAGTACCTGACCGTGCGCTACGCCCTGGCCCGCCACTACCGTCTCAAGGGCCAGGCCGAACCGGCCCGCGCCATCGGCGACGCCATGCTGGCCAGCCCGGCGCTGTCGGCCAGCGCCTCGTCCGATGCGCGCAACCTGTTCCTGCAAGAGCGCTTCGCCGTCGCCAGTTCGCCGGCCGACGCCGCCAACTACCTGCTGCGCAGCGTCAGCCGCAGCGCCGACGCCGACACCGGCGAGAGCGCGCGCGTCGCCGAAGCGCCGCAAGTGGCGGCCGACGGCCTGCGCTGGCTCAACGGCGGCCTGAGCACCGCCGAGCTGCTCGCCCTGGCCAGCCACCCGAAACTCGACGCCGGCCTGCGCGCCAGCATCGCCGTGGCGGCCTGGATGCGCGCCGACCTGCTCGGCCAGGGCGAGCTGGCGCTGCAAGCGGCCCAGTTGGCGCAAGCCGCGCCGGCGCTGGCCGACGCCATGCGCCAGTACCGCGCCCTGCCCGCCGCCCCGGCGCGGCGCCACGCCATGGTCCTTAGCGCGCTACAGTATGGCCTGTCGCCGGTCGTCAACGGCAGCCGCATCGAGGCAGGCAGCACGCCGCGCGACAAGGCCGAGACCCTGGCCGATCTGTGGTGCAAAATCCCGCGCGGCGCCGCCGGCTGGGGCGAGCCCGACACCGCCGTCGAACTGTCGCCGCCGGCGCCGGAGACCGGCCGCGCCGAGTCGCGCAAGCAGGAGATGGCCGCGCTGGGCGCCCTGCCCACCTCGACCGGCTTCATCGGCGCCCACGTGCTGCAACGCGTCGCCGCCGTGCCGGCCGACCCGGACCTGCCGTGGCTGCTGCACGTGGTCGTGCAGTCGACCCGTGGCGGCTGCCTCGACACCGACGCCAAAGCCTTGTCGAAGAACGCCTTCAACCTGCTACACAAGCGCTACAAGGGCGACGAATGGGCGCGCAAGACGCCCTACTTCTACTAACGATGGCTGAAACGCCGGCAAACCCCAGCGGCACAAACTAGGGTCGGACCCGCGGGGTCCGACCCTGGCTCCTCGCCTGTGGGCCTAGCCGGCATTCCCGCGCCCCAGGCCGAAAAAGCCAAACCGCCCGCCACGCTAACGGCATGACGGGCGGCGATCCTAGCGTCTGGTCGGCGCCGGCGCGCTGGCCAGGCCGGGATTGTCCTTGATAACAAGCCGCCGCTGCTCCTCGATGCGACGGATCTTCTCCTCCACCTTGGCGATGTCGGCAGCCGGCAGTCCGGCCGCCCTGGCCCGCTCGACGTCGGCGCGCAAGGCCGGCAGCTCGCTCTCCGCCGCTGTCACATAGGCGCTGAGCATGCGCTGCTTCTGCCCCTGTTCGTATTGGCGGTAAGCCTCCGGGTCGGCCAGTTGGGCCGCGCTGGCCCGCTCCGGCGCGGCCTCGTCGCGTTGCAACGGCGGCGTGCGCTGGTCGCCATGCTCGCGCGCCTCGGCCATGCTCAACCACGCCGAACGGTTGCCCTCGATCGGCGGCAAAGGCACGCGCTTCAACTCCTGCCCATCGTCCGCCATGGCGCCGAACCATTGTCCGCCGGCCGCCGAAGCGGGCGCGGCGCCGGCCAGCGCGGCGCCCCCGCCCTGCGCCGCCGACGGCGCCAACGGCATCACCCCGGCATGCGGCGGCCAGCTCCACCAGGCCACCGCACCCGCCAACAACAAGCCCGCCAGTCCATGCAGTGGTTTCATCAGCTCCGCTCCAATATCTGCAAAGGTTGATCCAACACGCCGCGATTGAGTTCGATGCGCGCCTCGCGCAGCACGCGTGCGCGCAGTGCGGCCAGCTGCGCCAAGGCCTTCTCGCGCGCCACCGCGTTGCTGGCGACATAGCGCACCGCTTCCGAATCGGCCGCCTGCATGCCGTTCACCCGCTGCTCGACCAACACGATCTCCCAATACGCCGGATCGTGCGGACCGACCGGCGCGCGAATCGGCCGCGACACCTCACCCTTGTCCTGCGCGAAGGCCAGTTGCGCCAGCCAGTCCGGCTTGCCTTCGTGCTTGATCCAACCGAGGTCGCCGCCGTTGCGCGCGTCGGCCGCGCGCGAATGGCGCCGCGCCAGCGCGGCGAAGTCGCCGCCGGCGCGCAGCTCCGCATACACCGCCTGCGCGCTAGCCTCGTCGGGCAGGCGGATATGCCGCGCCTTGACCCGCTCGATGCGCACGAACTCCTCCTGATGCTGCCGATAATATGCCTGGATCTCGGCCGCGCCGGCCTGGCGCGCCAACTGTTCCAGCAGCGCGCTGCCGGAATCGGTGTCGATACCGATGCCATGCAGGCGTTGCAGCGCCAGCACCGCCTCCTGGTCGGCCAGCACGCCGCGCAAATCGTCGACGGCGGCGCCGCCGAACTGACTGCGCGCCCAGTCCAGCACGAACAACGCGGCCAGGCTCTGCATCGCCTGCTGCTGCAGGAAGTCGGCTTGGCGGGCGAACAGTTGCGAACGGCCCTGCACGTTTTGCCGCCGATAGATGTCGTACAGGCTCAACACACCCTTGGCACCGCTCGGCATGGCATAGCGCAGCACAACGACGTTCTTCGCCCGCGCCTGCTGCTGCTCGTTCAAGGCCAGCTCCAGGCGCAGCTGCCCCGCTTTGCCGAACACCGCGTCGAGCGCCGCGCCGTCGAGCGCCGCGCCGTCGAGCGCGGGACGCTCCGTGACCACGCCATTCAGGCTGCCACCCGGCAGGCGCAGCAGGACCTGCTCCAGCTCCTTGCCATACAAGCCGCGCAGGCTGCCGGCCAGTTGGTCGTCCAGCGCCACGTCCTGCACGAAGCCGACCCGTTGGCCCGAATACAGCGCCGCCTCGCCGTAGGTCTTGCGCGCGGCGGCGGCCAGCAGACGCTCGCCAATCAAGGTCTCCAAGGTCGCGGTGCGCGAGACTTGCGGCTGCTTGAAGCGCGCCAGGCGCCAGGCGGCGTCCAGCGCGAAGGCGTGCAAGGGCGCGCCGTTGACGCGCGCCGCCAACGCGGCGTCGCGCACCGGGTAGCTCACCTCGGCGCCGGCCGGCAAGGCCGTCGCCAGCACCACGCCGAGCAGCAGCCCCGCCAGCACGGCCGGCCGGCGCCCGCGTCGGCCACCGGCCAGCGTCGACGCAAACGCCTGCTCCGTTGCCGTTGCCGTTGCCATCATCCTCGCCAGCTCGATCAATTGGCCAGCCGTTCGGCGGCGCGGTTCAGCACGTGGACCACCATGGCGATCGAGTGCGGGATCATCTGGCGGCCGACGCGGCTGCGGTCGGCCTGGTCCTTCGACGACAGCACGATGCCGCCGTTGGCGTACGAGTAGGTGCCGCCCTGGGTCAGCAGCGGACGGATGTCGACGCCGTTGGCCGGCACCGGCGTGAAGTCGGCCAGCGCGGCCGTCACCAGGGCCGGATTGTTCAGGTTTTCCTTTTCGTAGTAGTCGAGCACCCACTGTTCCCAGCCGCCGTGGTCGTGCGCCGAGGTGGTCCAGGTGTGGTGCGGCTGCAGCAGGTCGGTGGTGTGCAGCACGAAGCCCAGGGTCTGCGCGGTCGGCTGGGCGAGGAACTGCTGCCACCAGTACTGGCCCAGATTGTCGATCGGCTGGAACGGCGCCTTTTCGAAGTCGGTGTACTGCTCGGCGCTGGAACTGCCGCCCAGGCGGTAGTGCGCCTCGGTGACGCCGTAGCTGTTGTACTTGCTGCTGTCGCCGAACAGTCCCTTCAGACCGCCGGCGCCGTCGTCCAGATAGTCGCCGTACAACCAGCCGGCGGCCAGGTTGTCGACATCGCCGGCCACCGCCAGCTTGGCGTAGTTGTAGCCGCCGAAGGGGTTGCCGTGCACGTCGGCGCCCGAGGTGTGGTTCTGGAAGTGCCAGTACGAGGTGTACTTGACGATGCTGGCGCCCGCGCCCCACACCGGCGCCTGCTGGCAGTTGCCGGTCGAGGCGCCGCACAGGTAGGTGTCGGCGAAGTCGTCGACGTCATAGGCGCCCTGGCCCAGCGCCTTGGCGAACTGCTCCATGGTGTAGCCGGCGCGGGTCACGCCGGCGGCCAGCTTGGTGTAGTTGGTGCTGCCCGGGTTGGCCTTCATGTAATCGATCGCGTCGAGCACGATGCGGCGGTGGGTCTCCTGCTGCCAGGCTTGGGCCGGCGCCTGGGCGAATACGGTGAGGGCCAGTCCGGCCGCCAAAATTGCTGATTTCATCTTTACCCCTTGGTTGTTTTTTATTGAGAAAGTTGATACAAGGCAACAAGTCTACAACAGAAACCGGTGGTGGAAGTTGTTTTCAGACCATCAAAATGGTGGGTATTTTAGAGCCCTTTCACTACAATAATGTGATCCTTGCAACGCTATTAAGGTAGCGCTACCACAATTATCTGGCAGTAATGAATCGCCGCCGTAGCACAACCGTGCTAGCCCGCCTGCGCCAACAGCGCGCGGATCGCCGCCTCGGTCTCCTCGTAACGGCCCTCGCCGAAGTGCTGGTAGACGATGCGGCCCTGCTTGTCGATCAGGTAGAACGCCGGCCAATAGCGGTTGTGGTAGGCGTTCCAGGTGGCGTAGCCGTTGTCCTGCGCCACCGCGAAGCGAATGCCGAACTTGCGGATGGCGGCCGCCACGCCGGCGCTGTCGCGCTCCTCCGGGTACTCCGGCGTGTGCACGCCGACCACCACCAGCCCCTGCGCCTGGTACTTGTCGTGCCAGGCTTTGACGAAGGGCAGCGTGTGGTAGCAGTTGATGCAGCTGTGGGTCCAAAAATCGACCAGCACCACCTTGCCGCGCAGTTGCGCGAGCACCAGCGGTGGCGAATTGTGCCATTGCTCGATGCCGCTGAACGGCGGCGCCGGCAGCGGCTTGGCCAGGGCGGCGCCCAGCGCGGCGGGCGCCGCCACGACAAGGGCGGCGATGCTCAGGCCGACGGCGGCGGCAAACGGTTTGACGAATGTATTGCGCATGATGCGGACTCCTGAACGGGGGAAAGCCTGTATTGAAGTGCGCCGGCGTATCGCGCATATGTCGCCGAACGGTGCCGCGTGCAAGGTTTTGTATCGCCGGCGGGCGCCGATACACTGTGACACAAACCGCCTTCGCGCTGCGGTATCATGCGCCGATGGACAATCCCGACCACATTCTGATCGTCGACGACGACCGCGAAATCCGCGAGCTGCTCGCCACCTATCTGCAAAAGAACGGCATGCGCGTCACGCTGGCCGCCAACGGCAGGCAGATGCGCGCCGCGCTGGAGGACGGCCCGGTCGACCTGATCGTGCTCGACCTGATGCTGCCCGGCGAAGACGGCCTGACCCTGTGCCGCAATCTGCGCGCCGGCGCCTGGCGCGCCACGCCGGTGCTGATGCTGACCGCGCTGGCCGAGGAAACCGACCGCATCATCGGTCTGGAGATGGGCGCCGACGATTACCTGAGCAAACCGTTCGCCGTGCGCGAGCTGCTGGCGCGCATCCGCGCCGTGCTGCGCCGCGCCCGCATGCTGCCGCCGAACCTGCTGCAGCAGCAGGACGAGCCGGCGCCGCTGCTGCACTTCGGCGACTGGCGGCTCGACACCAGCGCGCGCCATTTGCTCGACGCGGCCGACACCATGGTGGCGCTGAGCGGCGCCGAGTACCGCCTGCTGCGCGTCTTCCTCGACCACCCGCAGCGCGTGCTGACGCGCGACCAGCTGCTCAACCTGACCCAGGGTCGTGACGCCGACCAGTTCGACCGCTCGATCGACCTGCTGGTGAGCCGTTTGCGCCAGCGCCTGGGTGACGGCGCGCGCGAGCCGCGCTACATCAAGACGCTGCGCGGCGAGGGTTATGTGTTCTCGGCCAGCGTCAGCGCCGTTGGAACGCTGCCTTGAGCCCGCCCCTGCCGCACCGGACCCGTTGGTCGGGCGGGCACGGTTGGCCCGGCCGGAGCGTTTGGCCGCGTAGCCTGTTCGGCCGTCTGGCGCTGATCCTGTGCGCCGGCCTCGCGCTGGCGCAGGGGCTGTCGTTCGCGCTGGTCGCCTACGAACGTGGCCAGGCCGCCACCAGCATGATGCTCGGCTATATGGAACGCGACGTCGCCAGCTCGCTGGCCCTACTCGACCGCCTGCCGGCCGCCGAACGCGCCGCCTGGCTGCCCCGGCTTGAACGCGGCGGCTACAGTTTCATGCTCGGCGCGGGCGCGGGTGAAGGTGCGGGTGCGGGTGCGGGTGCGGGTGCGGGTGCGGGTGCGGGTGCGGCCGGCAGCGTGGCGGACGCGCGCCTGTCGGCGCAAGTGGAGGCCTCCTTGGCCGAAGCCATCGGCAGCCACTACACCGTCAGCGCCCACCCGCTGCCCGGCGCCGGCCAACGCTTCCAGGTCCACCTGCGCCTGCGCGACGGCGCCGCGCTGACCATCGACCTGCATCCGCGCGGCATGCCGCTGTCGCCCTGGCTGCCGCTGCTAATGCTGCTGCAACTGGCGCTGCTGGCGGCCAGCTGCTGGGCCGCCGTGCGCTTGGCGACACGGCCGCTGAACGAGCTGGCCCAAGCCGCCGATTCGCTCGGCCCGGACCTGCGCGCCACCCATCTGTCCGAACAGGGACCGAGCGAAGTGGCCCGCGCGGCGCGCGCCTTCAACGCCATGCAGCAGCGCATCGCCGGCTACATAAGCGAGCGCATGCAGATCCTGGCCGCCATCTCGCACGACCTGCAAACGCCGATCACCCGCATGCGCCTGCGTACCGACCTGATGGAGGATGAACCGCAGCGCGACAAGCTGTGCGCCGACCTGAAACAGATGGAAGCGCTGGTGCGCGAAGGCGTCAGCTACGCGCGCACCTTGCACGGCAGCGCCGAACCGGCGCGCCGCATCGACGCCGACGCCCTGCTCGACAGCATGGTCTGCGACTACCGCGACGCCGGCCAACAGGTGGTGCTGCGCGGCCGCGTCGGCGCCGCGTTGCACAGCCGGCCGCTGGCGCTGCGCCGCATCCTCGGCAACCTGTGCGACAACGCGCTGGCGTTCGCCGGCGCCGCCGAGCTGGAGGTGGCCGTCGACGCGGCCGGACGGCTCAACATCGCCGTGCTCGATCGCGGCCCCGGCATACCGGACACGCAACTGGAGGCGGTGTTCCAGCCCTTCTACCGCCTGGAGTCGTCGCGCAACCGCGCCACCGGCGGCACCGGCCTGGGCCTGGCCATCGCGCGCCAGCTGGCGCAGGCCATTGACGCCAGCCTGACCTTGCACCAGCGTCCCGGCGGCGGCCTGGAAGCGCGCCTGACGCTGGCGGCCGAGCCAAACAAAAACGACTGATCCGGCAGCAAGTCGGCCGCCTTGGCCTACAGTTTTGTATGCCCGTGTATCCGTCCCGGGCGAGGCTACACAGGCTTGCGAAATGCCGCAGGGCCGACACAATCCATACACCCGCAGCTGGTCTACTGGGTCTGGCCAACCGCGCCACGCGGCCGGCAACATCCGCCAACACCCGCCAACCCACGCCAAGGACTTTGTATGCCCGAACTGTTTCACGCCCTCAACGCCAGCTATCGGCTGGTCCGCGCCGGCGGCCTGGCCGCCCTGCTGGCCAGCGCCGGCGCCATCGTCCTCCCGGCCAAGGCGCAGGACGCCAACGGCGCCAAGCCCGCCAGCACCGAGCCGGCGCCCAAGCTGATCGTCGCCACGCCGCTGGCGGGCCCGCTGAGCCAGGGACTGGTGGTGATTCCCTATCAGGTCGAGAACATCCGTATTCTGCCGGTATTCGGCAAGGTGGCCGCCGCCGTCAGTCCGCGTCTGGGTCATCTGCACATCAGCGTCGACGACGCCCCCTGGCACTGGCTGGACGCCAGCGGCGAGCCGCTGGTGCTGCAAGGCCTGCCGGCAGGCCCGCACAAGATCACCTTCGATCTGGCCAACGCCAACCACGCGATACTGACGAGCGAGACCGTGAAGCTGGTCGTTCCGGAGGGTGCGCCGGGCCACCAAGGCCACTGACGGCGCATGGCGCCGGCACGCCATACGTTGAAATCCTACAAAATGTCAGCCACGACGCCTACATCGTGCCGCCGGGCCTGGCCTAACATGAACTGACCCGGGCACCGTCGCGCCAACGCGGCCATGCCCGGCTCCCCTCAACACCATTTTCACGGAGCCAGATCATGCCAACCACGTCCAAAATTGCGCCAGCCATGCCGAAAAAGATACCAACCACCTCCCCGGCCGGCGTCGACGCCATCACCTTGCTGATGCAGGACCATGAGAACGTCAGGGCGCTGTTCGAGAAGTTCCAGGGCTTGAGCGACCGCGCCAAAGTCAGCAAGAAAAAGCTGGCCGAGCAAATCTGTCTGGAGCTGATCAAGCATGCCACCGCCGAGGAGGAGTTGTTCTACCCGGCCGTGCGCGAGGCCAGCGACGACAACCAGGACTTGATCGACGAGGCGGTGGTGGAGCACGCCGCCGCCAAGGAATTGATCAGCGAGATACTGGCCATGGAACCGGGCGACGAGCTGTACGACGCCAAGGTGAAGGTACTCTCCGAGCAGATCGAGCACCACGTCCAGGAAGAGGAGAACGACATGTTCCCCAAAGCCCGCAAGGCGAAGCTGGACCTGGCCGCGCTGGGCGAGGCGATCGCCGAACGCAAAAACGAGATCGAGCTGCCGCAACCGCCGCAGCTGCAATAGGCGCCGCGGCAGCCTTAAGGGCACCTCGAAAAACCACCAAATTGTCGTTCCCGCGTAGGCGGGAACCCATGCTGAGCCAATGGACATGCGGGGTATAGATTCCCGCCTGCGCGGCGGTCCGCCGATGCGGAATGACAGTTTTTCGAAGTGCCCTTAAGCCGGCTCCGCCACCCGCAGCGCCAGCCAGACCAGCACCGCGCACGGCAACAGCAGCCCGCCGAAGCCAAAACGCATGAACGCCAACGCGCCGGCCATGGCACCTGCGGCGAAGGCCAGCACCGGCCATAGCAAGGCGGCGCACCGGACCCGTGCCGTGGCGTCGCCATGCAACACGTCGACCAGTTCGATGACCAACTGCGTCACATTGCCGGTCATGACGGTGGTGGCGGCGCTCCTGCCCATCAACAGCTTGCCGGCGGCATTTTGCACCGCCATCGCCGCCGCGCAGAGCATCCCGGTCGACAGGCTCAACACATGGCCGGCCCGCGTCAGCGGAGCGCCCAGCCAGCCCAGCGCCATGCCGCAAACCAGCAAGGCCAGTTGCAGCAGCAGGCAAAAGCGCAAGGCCGGCTGGCCGCCGGCGCGCCAGCGCAGCACCAGCACACGGGTCGCCGCGACGCCCAGCACGAAGACCGGGAACACCAGCAGCTTTAACAGGATCTCGTCGGACGGCTGCACCAGGGCGCGGCCGATCAAGACGAAATTGCCGGTCACATGGGCGGTGAACAAACCGAACAGGCCGATGAAGCACAGCGTGTCGACGTAGCCGGCGAGGAAGCCGAGCGCCGCCCCCACGCGCGGCGCGACGAGCGGCACGGCGCCATTGCGTAAGCAGCCCATCTCAGCGCCGCGCGGCCGGTGCCGGCGCTTGCAGGTCGTGCCAGGCCACCAGCAGGAAGGCGCCGGCCAGGCCCAGATGCTCGAAGAAGCTGTTGGCAGCCATGAAGCGCTCCATGCCGCTCATTTCCCAGAAGCGGTTGGCCAGCAGCGTCGCCATGACGGTGAACAGCGCCAGCCCGCAGGCGCCCAGCCAGCGATAGAAACCGCTGAGTATCAAGGCCGAGGCACCCAGTTCGCCGACGATGACGGCCAGCGCCAGCGGCGCGGCCGGGGTCAGGCCGAAGTGCTGCATTTCGCCGACGGCGCCGGCGAAGTCGGTCAGCTTGTTGATACCGCCTTGCAGGTAAGCGCTGCACAATAGCAGCAGGCAAAACCAGCGCGCGGCTGGCGCGGCGGCCAGCGCGCGCAGCCGGCCGCCGCTGGCCGTGGCCGTCGAAGATGGGGTCATATCGAGGCGCGCCATGTCACACCGCCCAGCAGGCGCAGCCCAACGCGCCCCAGAAGCCCTTCAGATCGGCAATGGGCAGCTTGCTGGTCCAGGCGGTGGCGTGCTGGTGGCCATGCACATTGCACTGGTGGGCGCAGCCGCAGGCGGCCTGCTGCTGGCGCCGCAACAGCTCTTGCTTCTCCTGTTCCTTGCGCGCGGCGGCGCCTTTGCCCAACTGCTCGCCCCAGCCGGCGTAGCCGCCAAAACGCCGCACCGGCGACCAGTCCGGCATGGCCGGCGGCGGCGGCTGGTCGAACTCGGCGAACTCGCCCGCCGCGTAGACCACCTTGCCGCCGACGATGGTCAGGCGCGCGCTCATGTCGGCGATCTCGCTTTCGGCGCAGGCGAAGAAGTCGCGGTCGGGCACCATCAGGTCGGCCAGCTGGCCCACCTCGATGCGGCCCTTCTTGCCGACCTCGTTGGAGAACCAGGTGGTGTTCTCGGTCCACATGCGCAGCGCCGCCTCGCGGTCCAGGCAGTTGGCGCGCGGGTACAGCTGCATGCCGCCGACGGTTTTGCCGGTGACCAGCCAGGCCAAGGAGACCCACGGGTTGTACGAGGCGACCCGGGTGGCGTCGGTGCCGGCCGAGACCTTCACGCCGGCCGCCAGGATCTTGGCCACCGGCGGCGTCGCCTCGGCGGCGCCGTGGCCGTAGCGTTCGACGAAGTACTCGCCCTGGTAGGCCATGCGGTGCTGCACGGCGATGCCGCCGCCGAGCGCGGCGATGCGGTCGATCGACTGGTCGGAGATGGTCTCGGCGTGGTCGAAGAACCAGTTCAATCCCGTCAACGGAATCTCCTGGTTGACCTTCTCGAACACGTCGAGCGCGCGGCTGATGGTCTCATCGTAGGTGGCGTGCATGCGCCACGGCCAGCGGTTCTGCGCCAGTATGCGCACCACGCCCTCCAGGTCGTCCTCCATATTGGCCGGCATGTCGGGACGCGGCTGGCGGAAGTCCTCGAAGTCGGCCGCCGAGAAGGTCAGCATCTCGCCGGCGCCGTTGTGGCGGAAGTAGTCGTCGCCCTGCTGGTAGGTCGAGCTCTTGGTCCAGTTGAGGAAGTCTTCCTTCTCCTGCTGCGGCTTTTGCGTGAACAGATTGTAGGCCAGGCGGATGGTCAGCTGGCCGGCGTCGGCCAGTTGCTGGATCACCTGGTAGTCGTCGGGATAGCTCTGGAAGCCGCCGCCGGCGTCCAGCGCGCCGGTCACGCCGAGGCGGTTCAGCTCGCGCATGAAGTGGCGCGTTGAATTCAGTTGATACTCCATCGGCAGCTTGGGCCCCTTGGCCAGGGTCGAGTACAGGATGGCGGCGTTGGGTTTGGCCAGCAGCAGGCCGGTCGGGTTGCCGGCGCCATCGCGCAGGATCTGGCCGCCGTGCGGCTCGGGCGTGTCCTTGGTGTAGCCGACGGCGCGCAGCGCGGCGCCGTTCAGCAACGCGCGGTCGTACAGGTGCAGGATGAAGACCGGTGTGTCCGGCGCCACCGCGTTGAGCTCCTCGATGGTCGGCAGTCGCTTTTCGATAAACTGGTGTTCGGTGAAGCCGCCCACCACCCGCACCCACTGCGGCGCCGGCGTGATGGCGACCTGCGCCTTGAGCATGGCCATGGCGTCGGCCAGGCTGCGCACGCCGTCCCAGCGCAGTTCGAGGTTGAAATTCAGGCCGCCGCGGATGATGTGAATGTGGTTGTCGATCAGGCCGGGCAGCACGCGCTTGCCCTTCAGGTCGATGATCCGCGTGGCCGGACCGGCCAGCGCCATGATCTCGTCGGCGCGGCCGACGCGGGTAAAGCGGCCGTCCTTGATGGCGACCGCCTCGGCGTGCGGATTGCTGCGGTCCAGCGTGGTGAACAGGCCGCGATGCAGGATCAGGTCGGGGTGGGTGGTGTGGCTGTCAGTGCTCATGTCGGGGTACTCCGGGGTGAAGGGTCAGGCGTCGGCCTTGACGGTCTTACTTTTGTCGGCGGCGCCGGGCAGTTGGCCGAAACAGTGCGGCTTGACCTGGTCGCCGAACCAGGCCACCTTGGCGGCTTCCGGCTGGCGCCATTGGCGCACCAGCGGCGGAATTTGTTCGCCCAGCAGGATGCCGAGCAGGCCGACCAAGGCGATCACCGGCGGCGCCGGCGAGCGCACGTCCAGCACGCCGTAGATCACGCCGACCAGCAGCCCCGCCGCCAACGATACCAGATAAATTTTCATGATGTGACTCCAATCAGTCAGACGCAAAAGAATCAGGCGCGGCAGCGGCCGGGTTGCACCTGCGCGCCATGACGGCGCGCGGGCGCAACGCGGCCGCAGCGGCATTAACCCTCGTGGGCGTTGAACATGGTCTGGGCGTAGATGATGCCCAGGCCGTAGGAGCCGCCGAACTTCTTGGCGATGCCGGTGGTCAGCTCGTAGGTCTCGCCACGGGCCCAGTCGCGCTGCAACTCAAGCATGTACTGCAGCGAGGTCATTGGACGCGCGCCGGCCTGCACCATGCGCTCCATGGCGCGCTGGTGCGCTTCGGTCGAGACGTCGCCGCAGCAGTCGGCGATCACATAGACCTCGTAACCCTGCTCCAGCGCCGACAGCGCCGGGCCGACGATGCAGACCGAGGTCCACAGACCGGCCAGCACCAGGCGGTCCTTGCCGATGGCGTTGACGCGGGCGATGACGTTGGCATCCTCCCAGGTGTTCATCGAGGTGCGGTCGGTCACTTCCAGTTTCGGGAAGGCGGCCTTGATCTCGTCGAAGATCGGACCGGAGAAGCTCTTCTCGGCCACCGAAGTGACGATGGTCGAGACGCCGAAACCGGCCGCCGCGTGGGCCACCAGCGCGGCGTTGTTGCGCAGGGTGACGGCGTCGATCGAATGGGTGGCGAAGGCCATCTGCGATTGATGGTCGATCATGATCAGCGTGTGGTCTTTCGGCGAGACCAGTTGCGAACCGGGGGTTGGGGTGGCTTTGATGGACATGTGTGTTTCCTTTATGACGAATGAAAAGACGCTCAGCCCTTGATGAAGGCGAGCAGATCGGCGTTGAGCTTATCTTTGTGGGTGTCGGTCAGGCCGTGCGGCGCGCCGGCGTAGACCAGCAGCGTGGCGTTCTTCACCAGCTTGGCGGCGGCGCGGCCGGCGGCGTCGATCGGCACGATCTGGTCGTCGTCACCGTGCACGATCAAGGTCGGGATGTTGAACTTCTTCAGATCCTCGGTGAAGTCGGTCTCGGAGAAGGCCTTGATGCAATCGTAGGTGTTCTTGTGGCCGGCCTGCATGCCCTGCGCGCACCACGAGTTGATCAGGCCCTGCGACACCTTGGCGCCCGCACGGTTGAAGCCGAAGAACGGACCGCTGGCGATGTTCAGGTAGAGCTGCGAGCGGTCGGCCAGCGAACCGGCGCGGATGTCGTCGAACACCTTCAGCGGCAGGCCGCCCGGATTGGCGGCGGTCTGCAGCATCTGCGGCGGCACCGACGAGATCAGGCCGGCCTTGGCGACGCGCTTGGTGCCGTGGCGGCCGATGTAGCGGGCCACCTCGCCGCCGCCGGTGGAGAAGCCGAACAGCACGGCGTTCTTCAGGTCCAGCTTGTCGATCACTTGCGCCAGGTCGTCGGCGTAGTGGTCCATGTCGTTGCCGTCCCATGGTTGGCTGGAGCGGCCGTGGCCACGGCGGTCGTGCGCCACGCAGCGATAGCCCAGCGAGGCCAGGAACATCATCTGCGATTCCCAGCTGTCCGAATTGAGCGGCCAGCCGTGGCTGAAGACGATCGGCTGGCCGTTGCGCGGGCCCCAGTCCTTGTAATACAGTTCAACGCCGTCGCGGGTGGTGATAGTGCCCATCTGATTGACTCCTTTGGAATGTGAATGGTGTGGCGCCGCAGCGGCGCCGGCCTTCTGCGCCGCCATCGCGGCCAGCGGCATGCCGGCGGTCAGCGCAACGCCGGCCCCCGCGCCCGCGCCGGCCAGCAGCACGGTGCGGCGACGCCGGTTGAATTCCGGCGATTTGTCTTCTGTTGTCATTGCTTACTCCCTGATGGTGGTAACCCGCCGTCGCCGCGCCCTTTCGGCACGCAACGGCAAGTACCACCAGCATAGCCAGTTCCGCGCAATACCGAATCACCAATACAAGTGAGCGCAAGCTCCCCCATCGGAGGGAGCCGGCAAAGAAGGCGGCGGCGTTAACTTTGGCTCAAGCCGATGTTAAGATGCCCGCCATGCCATTTCACACTTTCCCTTTGCCGGCGCGGCGCGTCGGCGCCGCCATCGCCCTGCTGTTGATGGTCCTCCCCGGCCGGGCGACCAATCCGCCGGCGCCGCGCACAACGCCGGCGCTGCAGCAGCAACTGAGCGCACCGCGTCCGCGCCTGCTCGACGAATACAGCCACACCAGTTGGGGCGCGCAGGACGGCGCCCCGGTCGACGTGCTGAACTTCGTGCAGACCCGCGACGGCTGGCTATGGCTGGCCACCGCCACCGGCCTGTTCCGCTTCGACGGCAAGCGCTTCGAAATGATGGACGCCATCGACGGCCACAGCCTCCCCTCGACCAACGTGCTGGCGATGTACGCGCCGCCCGAAGGCGGCCTGTGGCTGGGCTACCGCTTCGGCGGCGTCAGCCACTTCCACGACGGCCGCGCCGAGCACTACGGCGAGGCCGAGGGCCTGCCCGACGGCGCCGTGATGCACCTGAGCCGGGCGCCGGACGGCGTGGTCTGGGCCGCCACCCGCGACGGCATGGCGCGCCTGCAGGGCGCGCGCTTCGTGCCGGCCGGCGCCGAATTGGGCCTGCCCGCGCACATCGGCCGCCAGGTGATCTTCGACCGCGCCGGCACGCAATGGATCTCCATGCAGGGCGGCGTCTATTTCCGCCGCCGTGGCGAGGCGCGCTTCGCGCCGGCCTGGCCCCGGCTCGACCTGATGGGCATGGGCCTGGCGCCGGACGGCACGCTGTGGGCCTCGGACGCGGTCGACAGCTACTACCGCATGCGCGCCGAGGCGCCGCCGGCCGGCACGCCGGTCAAGGCCGAACTGCCCGGCAGCGGCATGCACTTCGACCGCGACGGCTATATGTGGCTGATGCGCGCCAGCAGCGTGCAACGGCGCCTGCCCAACCTGCCGCTGCAGCCGGGCCAGGAGCTGACCCAGGACCACGGCCTGAGCGGCGGCCTGCCGCAGTGCTTCTTCCAGGACCGCGAAGGCAATGTGTGGATCGGCACCTCGGCCGGCGTCGACCGCTTCCGCCGCAACCGCCTGCTCTCCGTACCGACCGAGACGGAGCTGGACCACGCCTTCCTGCTGCCCGAACGCGGCGGCCGCATGTTGGTGGGCGACCGCGTCGGCGCGCTGCGCCTGTTCGGCACCGAGGGCGAGGTCAGCGTCGCGGCGCCGGTCCAGGTGTCGGCCGCCTACCGCGCGCCGGACGGCGCCGTCTGGCTCGGTGCCGAGCGCGAGCTGTGGCGCCGCAGCGGCACGCAGATGCGCCGCATCGCCCGGCCGCCGGCCGCCGACGGCTACGACCTGCAAGCGATCAGCCACGCCGACGGCGCCGACATGTGGCTGTCGTTTTCGCGCGCCGGCCTGTTCCTGCTGCGCCAGGGCGCCTGGCAAAAGAATGGCGGCCTGGCCGGCCTGCCCGACAGCTACGCCGTCAGCCTGCTGACGCAGGACGACGGCGTGCTGTGGGCCGGTTATCCGCGCAACCGCGTCGCCCGCGTCGAGGCCGGCCGCGTCGTCATGTACCAGGCGGCGCAGGGGCTGGAGCTGGGCGCGGTGCTGACCTTGTACCGGCGCGACGGCCGGCTGTGGGCCGGCGGCGAGCGCGGCGTGGCCTGGTTCGACGCCGCGCGGGCTCGCTTCGTGCCGCTGCGCGGCCGCAACGGCGAGGACTTCCGTGGCGTCTCCGGCATCGTGCGCACCGGCGCCGGCGAGCTGTGGTTGTTCGGCGCCGACGGCCTGAGCCACATCGGCGCCGCCGAACTGGCCGCCGAACTGCGCCGGCCCGGCGGCGGCGTCGCCTACGAGCGCTTCGACGCCCACGACGGTTTGGTCGGCGCCGCCTCGCAGATCCGCCCGGTGCCCTCGCTGGTCGAGGCCGACGACGGCCGCCTGTGGCTGTCCACCGCCAGCAAGATCAGCTGGATCGACCCCGCCGCCATCCACCGCAACCGCCTGTCGCCGCCGCTGCAAATCCAGGCCGTGACGGCCGACGGCCGCAGCTACCCGCCGCGCGACGGCCTGGCGCTGCCGGAGAACACCCGTGGCCTGCGGCTCGACTTCACCGCCCTCGGCCTGTCCATGCCGGAGCGGATCGGCTTCCGCTACCGGCTCGACGGCTACGACGCCGACTGGCACGATCCGGGCCGCCTGCGCCAGGCCTTCTACACCAACCTGGCGCCGGGCGACTATCGCTTCCGCGTCATGGCGGCCAACGAGGACGGCATGTGGAACCCGCAGCCGGCCGAGCTGCGCTTCCGCATCCGGCCGTCCTTCTTGCAGACCGGCTGGTTCGCCGCGCTGTGCGTCGCCGCGCTGGCCGGCCTGTTGTCGCTGCTGTATGTGCTGCGCATGCAGCAGGTCACGCGCCAGCTGCGCCAGCGCATGGAGGAGCGCCTCGACGAGCGCGAACGCATCGCCCGCGCGCTGCACGACACCTTCCTGCAAAGCGTGCAGGGCCTGATCCTGCGCTTCCAGACCCTGCTCAAGCGCCTGCCGGCGGACGGCGAGGCGCGCGCGCTGGCCGAGCGCATCCTCGACCAGGCCGACGAGGTGATGGTCGAGGGCCGCAACCAGCTGACCGGGCTGCGCGTCGAGCCGTCGCACGGCGGCGACCTGCCGCTGGCCTTCGCCCAATATGGCCAGGCGCTGGAGGAGCAGTACCCGTCGCGCTTCAGCCTGGCGCTGACCGGCGAGCCGACACCGTTGGCCGCGAACGCCTGCGAGAACGTCTACCACATCGGCCGCGAGGCCTTGCAGAACGCCTTCCAGCACGGCGCCGCCAAACATATCGAACTGGAGCTGGGCTACGGCCGCGAACAGTTCCACCTGCGCGTGAACGATGACGGCAAGGGCATGGACGAGACGGTGCTGAGCGCCGGCCAGCGGCCCGGCCACTGGGGCCTGACCGGCATGCGCGAGCGGGCCCGCAAGATTCCGGGGGAAGTGGAGTTGTGGAGCCGCCCCGGCATGGGCACCGAGGTGACACTGCGGGTGGCGGCGGCGCGGGCCTACGCCCGCCCGCCGACGCGCACCTGGCTCAACCGCCTCAACGGCTGGCTGGCGCGCAGCGACAAGCTGCACTAGCCGCGCGGCCTGCCGTTGACCGCCGCTGACTGTATGCGTAAGCGCCGGCGCTCAAATCACCCCGACGGTGCCGCAGGCGCGCAGGTCGAGGATGCCGCGCTCGATGGCCAGCGTGACGGCGTGGGTGCGGTCGCTGGCGGCCAGCTTGGCCAGAATGCTCTTCATGTGCACCTTGACGGTCTCCTCGGAGATCGTCAGCAGCACGCCGATGCGCTTGTTGCTCTGACCGCCGGCGACCAGCTGCAACACCTCGACCTCGCGCTTGCTCAGCGCGTCGACATGCCAATGCGCCGCCATGCCGCTGGCCACCGCCGCCGGAATGCAGCGCCGGCCGGCATGCACGTTGCGCACCGTCGCCAACAGCTCCTTGCGCAGCATACTTTTGAGCAGATAGCCGACCGCGCCGGCCTTGATGGCGCGCTGCGCCAGCACATCGCCCTCGTAGGTGGTCAGCACGACGATGCGGGCGTTGGGGAAGTCGCGCAGGATCGCCGTGGTGGCGTCGATGCCGTTCATGTCCGGCATCTGGATGTCCATCAGCGTCACGTCCGGCCGCAGCTCGCGGTAGCGGGCGATGGCCTCGCGGCCGCTGGTGGCCTCGGCCAGCAAACGCATGTCGGCCTCGTCTTCGATCACGCTGGCGATGCCCTCCCTGAACAGCGGATGGTCGTCGACCGTCATCACCGTGATGGCCCGGATTGCCGTGTCTGCGCCGGTGTCGCTGCCTGTGTTCATCGCGCCTTTTTACTTGGTTCTGCCTAGCCGCCCAGTGTGTCACAAGATTGCCGTTATTGCCATACCTAGATAGGGTTAGCCGGCACTAACCGGATCGAGGGCTGCGCTGCGCCGCGCGGACGGTTAAGCTGCATGCCATGACAGCTTAGCCCACAGGGTAGCACCAGCCATGCATGGATTCACATTGAGTTTCCCCACCGGCGGCCCCGGCGCCGGCTTGCTGCTGCTGCGCCTGGCCGTGGCCACCCGCTTGCTGCTCGACAGCCTGGGTGGCGCGCTGCCGCTCTGGTGGTGGTTGTTGCTGGCATTGCTCATGCTGCTGTTGGGCCTGGGCCTGCTGACACCGTTCGCGGCGGCGGTTTGCGCCGTCTACCAGGCACTCAGCCTGTTCAACAACTGGGCCAGCGCCGGGCCGGCGCCGGCCGTCGCCGTGTTCGGCGCGCTGGCGCTGCTGCTGCTCGGCCCCGGCGCCTACGCACTCGACGCCCGCCTGTTCGGCCGGCGCCGGCTGCTGCTGCCGTCCGATCCATTCAAGCCCGATTCGTAAGGGGCATCATTTTTACGGGAGAGTATATGAATCGCGATGAAAAAATCCGCGTGCTGGTGATCCACGAAGACGCCATCGTCAATGCCGGCCTGGTCGCGCTGCTGCGCGGCTGCGCCGACATCGAGGTGAATCTGGACGAGGCCACCGGCGATGGCGTCGACGTCATCCTGGCCGACTACCGCCAGGGCGTGGCGCGGGTGCGCCCGGCCGACGGCCACGGCCCGGCGCCGGTGGCGCGCATGCTGGTGGTGACGCAGCTCGAACGCGAATGGGAACTGCGCACGGCGATGACGGCGGGGGTGCACGGCTATCTGCTGCAAAGCTGCGACGCCGAGCAACTGCTGACGGCGGTGCGCACGCTGGGCCGGGGCCTGCGCTACATCAGCCCGGAGCTGAGCCGCTGCGTGGCCGACAGCTTTTCCCGCGTCGGCCTGACCGGACGCGAAAGCGACGTGCTGCAACTGCTGGCCGAGGGCTGCTGCAACAAGTCGATCGCGCGCCAGTTGGGCATTGGCGTGGGCACCGTCAAGACCCACGTCAAGGGCCTGTTCGACAAACTCGGCGCCACAGCGCGCACCCACGCCGTGGTGCTGGCGACGCGGCGCGGCCTGGTCGGCGAAGCGCGCCGCGACGCCGCCATGGCGGCCTGAGCAATCAGGCGATGGCGGCGCCGCCGCCGACCTGCTTCCAGCCGTCGACGCGGGCGCCCCACAGGCCGAGCGCGCCGACGGGCAGCAGCAACAGCCATTGCGGCAACTGGAGCAGCATGGACGGCCCGGCATACATCAAGGCGACAAGAATAAACACACTGCCAAAACTCAACCACAGGTAAGACACCAGCCGAACCCTGGCCCGCGCCCGCACCCGCGCCACCGTCGGCCGCAGCGCCAGTCCCAGGGCGATCGACGAGATTGCCAGCGCGGCGGTGACCAAATGCCAGCAGGCCAGCAGCAACAGTATCAATTCGAACTTCAGGCCCGAGCGCAGCAGCGGCGCTTCAATTTCGGGCGTGCCGACAACGGTGTGCGCGAGGGTGGTGACTATGGCGAGGAGCGTGGCGGCGAGCAGTGGTCGGTTCATATGTGCTTTCAAGGGACTGAGTCAAAAAATGCGGTTGTCCATGGCGGACAAGGAAGGTGTGGCGGACCAGCTTGCGTCAGGCATCGGGCCAGTTGGCCGGCAGCGCTGGCCCGTGCGGTGTTAGCAGCATCAAGAAGCGCCGCAACATGCGGCTCAACTCGCTACGCTCGCCGTTGGGGAGGATATACAGCAGGCCGATGAAGGCGGCGTACTCGATGCGCGCCAGGTCCAGCGCGTCGGCCGGATCGGTGTGGCCGTTGATCTCGTCGATCAGGCTGGCCAGGTAGGCGATGCGGCGCTGGTCGATCGCCGCCACCCGAATGGCCACTTCGGCGTTGCTGGCCGCCCACTGGCGCATGGCGCGCGCGGTGCCGCGGTCGAGCGACAAGACCAGTGCCGCCAAGGTTTGCCGCTTTTCCCAGGCGCCGGCGGATTGCTCGACCATTTGCATCACGCTGGCGGTGGCGCGCTGCTCCCAGAACGACACCAGCTCGTCGCTGTAGGCCTTGACGTCGGCAAAGTGGTGATAGAAGGAGCCTTTGGAGCGTCCCACCCGCTGGCACAATTGCTCGACCGTGATGGCTTGCGGACCGAGCTCGGACAAGAGGCCCAAGCCGGCCTCCAACCAGGCAACGCGTGGCAGCTTGGCTTCCCGCCGTTTGGGTTCAGTGTTTAGGGACATGGTGACCTGTTGACCTGCTGATAAACATACTATACCGCATAGTATAGTGAAAATTCCATCTTGCCAAGAGAATAGATTCCTCACCAATGTGATTGCCGGGCTTAGCCGCGGCGGCGGAACCAGCCGGCCAGCGAGAGCCGCTCGCAGGTGGCCGGCAGCACCTCGTGCGGCATGTCGGCCGACAGGAACAGCACCAGCCGGCTGCCCAGCGGTGCGATGTCGAGCATCGGCTCGCCCTGCGGATGCAGACGCAGCGCACCGCCCTGCCCGTTCGGCCAGTCGGCGTTCAGGTAGATCACCGCCGAGACGGTGCGCAGGTCGTCGTCGCGGAAACGGTCCAGGTGCCGCTGGTAGCAGGCGCCCGGCGCGTACAGGGCGAAATGGCTTTCGTAGTTGTCCAGGCCGAGGAAGAAGGCGCGGTTCAGCGCCAGCCGCAGCTGCTCCATGATGTCCTGATAGCGGTCGCAGGCGTCGGACTGGCCGGCCGCCAACCAGCGCGTGCGGTCGCCACGGATCTCCGGCCGCAGCAGCGACGCGTCGCCACGGCCGACGGCGGCCAGCGCCAGCGCGCCATCCTCGGCCAGCTGGCGGCATTCGGCCGCCAGCGCCAGCGTCAGTTCCTCGGAGAGAAAATGGTTTTGTTGCGACCAGCCGTGGCTGGCCAGTTGGTCCAGCGTGCGCTGGTGCAGCCACGCTCCCGTCGACGACGGGATGGGGGACGGATCGGTATGCATCTGAGCTGCTTTCCTGGTGGCGTGCGGACAAAAATATCGTCAACCAGCCAGGAGTGCTGATCAAACGCCGCCGCCTGGTCGGCAGCAGCGCATCTTTGAGCGGCCATGGTAACACCATCCTCACCGGCCGCTCGACTCATTTGCGGCGGGAAAGGCAGCCCCGCGCGTGCGGGCTCAGAAGGCGTAAGTCAGCCCCACATCGAAGGAACGGCCGTAGCCGGGCAAGGCTTGCAGCGCGCCGCTGCGGCTGGCCGCCAGGCCGGCCAGGTTGACCCCGCCCATCGGGTCGGCGTAGTAGCGGTTGAACAGGTTGCCGACGCCGCCCGACAGGCTGAGGTTGCGGCCGGCCTGGTACTGGGCGCGGGCGTTGAAGACGGCGTAGGCGCCGGTTTGCGGCTCCAGGCGCTGGCTGTCGACCAGGTGCTTGCGGCCGATCAGCTTGGCCTCCAGCGTGTTGTGCCAGGCGCCCTTCACCTGCTCGACGGCGACGCTGGCGTTGAACGGCATCATGCGGTACAGGTCCAGGCCGTCGCTGCGCTCGCCGCGCGTCAGGCTGGCGTTGCCCTTCAAGGTCAGCTTGCCGAAGCCGGCGTCCTGCGCCAGCGCCAGACTCCACGCCAAATTCACGCCGTACAGGCGGGCGTCGTGGTTGGCGAAGCGCAGCAGCTTGCCCTCGGCCGTCTTCACGCCGTAGGGATTGAAGCTGCCGACGCTGTCGGCGTCGATGTAGTCGCGCACGAAGCTGAAGTACGGCGTCAGCTTGACGCTCCAGCGCTGGCGCGCTGCGTCGTGCCAGTCGGCGCTGGCGCTGAGGGTGTGCGCCACCTCGGCATTGAGGTCGAGGTTGCCGACGTAGCCGTTGCCGTCGCCGAACCAGTTGACCATCCGCATGGCCATCGTGCCGCGCCCCCAGGTGTAGCGCTCGTACAGGTTCGGCGAGCGCGTCTTGCGGGCGTAGCCGAACTCGTAGCTGGCGCCGGCGCCGGCCTCGTAGCGCGCCAGCGCGGTCAGGTCGATGTTGTTGTCGCGGCGGGCGTGGTCGCGGCCGTTGAAGATCTTGGCGGCGTCGACGTCGGCGGCGTTCATCGCCATGTAGTTGTAGGGCTGGACCTGGCCGGCATCGCTGTCGACGCGCTCGCCGCGCAGGCCGAGCTGGGTCGACCACCGCGCGTCGAGGTTCTGCTCCCACTCGGCGAATAGCACGACGCGGTCGCGCCGGCCGTCGTGGATGTTCAAAAAGGTCAGCGGCGACATCATCATCGCGCCCGGCACGGCCGGCCAGTAGTCCTCCAGGCGGAAGCTGTGGAACTCGTGGCCCAGGCGCACGGCGCCGCCTTGCGCCAGCGGCAGCTCGGCCTTGACGGCGTAGCCACGGTCGCGGCCTTCGGTCGTCATCGGCATCTTGCCCATCCGTTCGGCGCTGAAGAAGCCCATATCGTGTTCGGTCGATTGCCAGTACAGGCGGGCGTCCAGCTTGCCCCAACCCAGCGTGCCGGCGTAGTTCAGGTTGGCGAAATCGGCGTGGTTGCGCGTCATGTCCATGTACTGGTTGGGAAAGCCCTGGTAGGGAATGCGCTGGGTGCCCAGGCGCAGCGTGAGCGACTGACCGCTGCCCTGCGCCGCCATCGTCAGGCTCTGGTTGGTGCTCTTGTACAGCGTATCGAGCACCTGCTCGCCATTGCCGTCGCGGTAGCTGTTGGCGCGCACGCGGTTGCCGCTGTAGGCGATGCTCAGCCGGTCGTTGGCGACGCCGGCGCTGAGCGCCGCCGAGACGCTGCGGTCGACGCTGCGCGCGCCCAGCGACACGCTGCCGCTGCTGCGCAGGACGCCGGGCGCATCGGCGAATTCCGGCGCCGTCGATTCGACCTCGATGCTGCCGCCGATGCTGTCGCCGCCCATGCTCACCGGGGTCAGGCCGGCCAGCATGCGGATCTTGCCGACCTGCTTCGGCGCGATATAGGACAGCGGCGCGTTCATGTGGTTGGCGCAGGCCGAGCTGAGTTCCATGCCGTCGATGCGGATCTTCAGGCGGTCGTCGGCGAAGCCGTTCATGACCGGCAGGCCGGAGACGCCGCCACCGGCGGCGACGTTGTAGCCAGCCACGTTGGACAGCAACTGGCTGCTGTCGCTGCCGGCCAGCGGCTGCGGCATGGCCTGGCCGACCACGCGCACTTCCGGCAGCGTGCCGGACACGCCCAGGCTTTGCGCCATGGCGGGATGGGCCATGCACAGGGCGATGGCGAGCGGGGACAATTGTTTGGGATATTTCACGGGGTACTTCCTTTCTAGGGTGCTCAAAAGCGATGCGTTACTGAAGCGAGCCACGCTATGCCCGGCCGAGACGCCGAGGCGCCGCCGCGCAGCCCCGCAGCACTACAGCCGTGCAAGGATACGAGGGGCCGCCGTGGAGGGGCGCAACGGCGCAACGGCGCGACGACGCAGGGATGCAGGGAAGCAGCGACGTGACGGCGCGGCGCAACGCAGCCCGGCAACGGAGCGGCACTGGACGCGGCGGCACATCCCGGCCTATCGACGCGGGCGTGGTGGAACGTGGTTCAGGAGAGGATCAGGCGGCGGCCGGCGGGCCGCGCGGGCGGGCGGCCGACCAGGAGAACAGCGGCGCCGGCGCCCGGTAGAACAAGGGAGGGTAGAAATCGTGTCCGGCCAGCAGCGGGAAGACATGGGCCGAGGTGGGTAATAGCGCGAAGGAGCCGCCGTGCGTCATGCAATACGGGCAGTGCTCCAGATGGTGTTGCAGCGCTGCGGGTTGCCGGTCGTTGGCCGCCGGAGTGGCCAATGTGGCACCGTCGCTGCGACAGATCACCATCAGGCCCGGCGCGGATGCCGAAGCCGAAGCGGACGCCGATGTCGGCGTGGCCGCAGCCAGCGCGTGTGAAATGGAAGGCGCCAGCACGCTGAACAGGATCGCCAGACAGGCCACCCAAGCGCACAACATTCTTCTTTTCACATTTGTAACCATACGGCAATTATACGGGATGGCCCGACCGTCTAACACACGAAACTGCGGCCGATCTTAACGTAGATCATCTTTAGCCGAGTTGACGGCCGGACGCCCGGCCTGGCTTGATCTTCGCGACGGCATCCATACATCCCCGCATAAGTTGAGATCCATTTATTCAAAATCGTTTAAGTAAGAACGCCATATTCTCCCGCCCTTGGTGCAACTCATGCAACTCTTTATTGCAAATGATTCCTATTACGAATATCATTCGGAATGAGAATCGTTCTCAAAAATATCGAGAGAACCGCCCAAGGAGACCAATGGATATTCCAAAAGAATTGCGCAATTCCGGCCTGAAGGCCACCCTGCCCCGTCTGCGCGTGTTGCAGCTGTTCCAGGAAGGCAAAAAGAAACACCTGAGCGCCGACGATGTCTACCATCTGCTGCGCGACGAGCATATCGACCTCGGCCTGGCCACCGTCTACCGCGTGCTGATGCAGTTCGCCGCCGCCGGCATCCTCAGCCGGCGCCAGTTCGAATCGGCCGCCTCGGTGTTCGAGCTGAACCAGGGCGAGCACCACGACCACCTGGTCTGCACCCGTTGCGGCAAAATGGAGGAGTTCGTCGACGCCGACATCGAGCGGCGCCAGGAAGAGATCGCCCGCGAGCGCGGCTTCGCCCTGATGGAGCATTCGCTGTCGCTGTACGGCGTTTGCGCCGGCTGCAACGGCGCGCCCGCCTAGCCGCGCGGTGGGGTACTTAAGGCGCTGGCGAGGCCGGCAAACCCCAGCGGCAAAGAGCTAGGGTCAGACCCCTCGGGGTCTGACCCTGGATTTGCGCCGCTGGGGTTTTCCAGTGCCGCTGGGAACTTTAAACCCGTCACTTCTGCCGCAACAAGTCCTCAATATGGCGCGCCGGCACCGCGTAGGTGATGCCGGTCGGCGTGCTCAACGCCGTTTCCTTCAATCCCTTGACGAACACCTGGTTGATGATGCCGACCACCCGGCCGCTGTCCGGCTCATAGACGGGGCCGCCGCTGTTGCCGGCGAAAGCCGTGCCGTCGAGTTGGTACACGGAAAACGGCGTCTGGCTCAACTGGGCAATCGCGCGCGGGTTCAACTGGCGCGTGCCCAGCGCCGGCAGCACCACCGGCGTCACCGCCGACAAGGTGGCGCGGTGGGTGACCCGGCGCAGGCCGAACG
Organism: Rugamonas violacea; assembly: GCF_016461825.1. Taxonomy (GTDB): domain Bacteria; phylum Pseudomonadota; class Gammaproteobacteria; order Burkholderiales; family Burkholderiaceae_D; genus Rugamonas. Next base: position 130,903 of record NZ_JAEMNU010000071.1, read on the forward strand.
CCAGGCCGAGCGGAAAACCGGTGAAGGCCAGCGCGCTGCCTTCCTGCGGCGCGCGCTCGGCCGCCAACTCCAACTGCAACACCGGCAAGGCGGGCCCGGCTATGCGCAGATGCAACAAGTCGTGCACCTTGTCGACTGCCCGCACCGTGGCAGGCCGGAACTCGATCTGCGCGCCATCGCCCAACAACACACCCAGCGTCTCCCCCGGCGCCAGCGGCGCCGGACCGAGCGCGAACTGGGCGTTGCTCACCACACTCAAGCCGTCATCGACGGCAAAGCCGGTGCCCATCAGACGGATCGGCGGGCTGCGCCCCGCCAGCATGCTGCCGACGCCCACCACCGCCGGCTTGACGCGGACGATGGTCTGCTCCAGCCCGTCCGCCCCGGCCGCCGCCAGCGCCGAACTTGCCAAGGGCATGAGCAAAGAGATGGCCAGAGATACGGCCGGCAACGTCGTCAACAACGCGGTGGCTAGTCGGCGACACGGAAGGGCAAGCAAAAACGGCATGCGGGGCACCGGAAAGTGGGGCTGAAGCGGCCACCTTAGCACAAAAAAATTACAATAATGCAAAGGAAACTACGGTAACATAAGTCACCTCGATGCAATTTCGATAATTATCAAGATAGCAGGAAAATATCTGTGCTGGCCTTCGATGGTCGGTGCCTCACAGCCCACCGCAAAAGAACAGACATGCCGGACGACAAGCCGACCCAGCCGCAGCCGACGACGGCCCCCTCCGCCGCCATTCCCGTCGCCGCGCCCGCCCCCGCCCCGCGTTCCGGCGCCGGACTCGCGCTCTGCCTGGCGCTGGCGCTGCTGTTGCCGCTGCTGCTGAACCTGGCCACGGCGCGCTCCATCGTGGCGATCTGGAATCGCTCCGACACCTTCGCCCACGCCTACCTGATCCTGCCCGGCTCGCTGTGGCTGATCTGGCAGCAGCGCGCCGCGCTGGCGCGCCTGCCGCTGCGCCCCTGCTGGGCCGCCCTGCCCCTGCTGCTGGCCTGCGCCGCCGCCTGGCTGCTGGCGCAACTGGGCGAGGTGCAGATCGTGCGCCAATACGCCCTGGTCGCCATGCTGCCGCTGTCGGTGCTGCTGCTGCCCGGTTACCGTATCGCCCGCGCCATCGCCTTCCCGCTGCTGTTCCTGGTGTTCGCCGTGCCCTTCGGCGACGTCTTCATTGCGCCGTTGATGGACGTGACCGCCAACGCCACCATCGCCGCCCTGCGCCTGAGCGGCATCCCCGTCCTGCGTGAAGGCAACACCTTCATGATTCCGAGCGGCAGCTGGTCGGTGGTCGAAGCCTGCAGCGGCCTGCGCTACCTGATCTCCTCGCTGACGCTGGGTTGCCTGTACGCCTGGCTCACCTACCGCTCGCGGCTGCGCCAGCTGGCCTTCATCGCCCTGGCCATCGTCGTGCCGATCGGCGCCAACGCGGTGCGCGCCTACGGCATCGTGCTGATGGGCCACCTGAGCGGCATGACCATGGCGGTCGGCTTCGACCACTTGATCTACGGCTGGGTTTTCTTCGGCCTGGTGATCTCGCTGCTGTTCCTGATCGGCGGCCGGTGGCGCGAGGACCGCCAGCAGCCCGTCCCCGGCGCCGCCGCCCAGGCCCGCGCCGCCGCGACGGCCGCCATGCCGTCGGCCTCCGCCGCGCGGCTGACGGCGGCCGCATTGGCCGTGCTGTTGGCCGCAGCCGCCGGGCCGTTCACGGCGGGCTATCTGGAGCGGGTCCAGTTCAATCCGCAGCCGGCCCGCCTGGACGGCTTCCAAGCCAGCTGGCCGGCCGGCGCCCCGTTCGCCGACTGGCAACCGGCCTTCGCCGCGCCCGCCGCCCAACTGCGGCAAAGCTACGCCGCCGGCCAACAGCGGCTCGGCCTGACCTTGCTGTACTACCGCAACCAACAGCCGGAGCAACTGATGATCAGCTCGGGCAACCGTCTGACCCAGGAGGGCAAGAATCAAGTCTGGCACGAGGCGGGCAGCACGCTGCGCCAGGAGAGCCTGCCCGGCCAGACGCTGGCGGTGAACGAAACGGTGCTGAAAAGCGTCCACGGCCGTTTGCTGGTGTGGCACTGGTACGCCATCGACGGCCGCCGCACCGCCAGCGACTATGTCGGCAAACTGTGGACGGTGCGCGAGCGACTGCTGCACGGCAGCGACGACGGCGCCGTCGTACTGCTCTACACCCCGCTCGACGAGCAGCCTGAGGCGGCCCGCGCCGTGCTGCGCCGCTTCCTGGCCGAGCATCAGGCGGCGCTCGACGCCACGCTGGCCGGCAATGCGCGTCATTGAGCGTCGGTGATTGAGCGAGAAACAAAAACGCCCCGCCGGGAAGTCTCCCGGCGGGGCGTGGCAACTGCTTGCGAATGTTGGCGTGAAAGGCGCGCTTAGCTCGCCGAACGGGCGCCCGGCGATGCCTTGCGGCGACGGCTGGCCAGCGCCAGCGCGCCCAGGCCCGCCATCAGCATGGCATACGTGGTCGGTTCCGGCACGGCGGAGGTCAAGCCGTACTGATAGGTCAGCTCGGTCTTGGCGCTGATGGTGTGCGCCAGCGTCGACTTGCTTTCGAAGTAGTAATTCGCCTGCGGCAGATAATTGTAGTGGGCGAAGTTGTCCAATGCGAAGTCGCTGCCCGAGGTGAAGGTGCGCGTGTCCGAGAACGTGGTCGCGCCGCCGGCGATCACGTTGGCTTGGTAGAACTGGTATTGGTTCGGCGACCAGCCGGTGAAGAAGGAGTAACGCACGGCGACGCTGTCGGCCGCATCGGCGCGGCTGCCGGTGATGGTGGTCTTGATGGTGACTTTTTCCAGCGTGCCCAGCGACGAATCGAAGGGTGTGAAGGCCTGGTATTGCCATTGTTGCGCCGCGATGTCGCCGTAGTAGTTCCACGGCGAAACCTGCCAGCTCGAATCAAATTCCTGGGTGACGGTGTTGGCTTGGGCCGAACCGAGCAGTGCGACGGCGAACAGAGCGCCAGCAAAAATACGTGCAAATGTCATTTCAAATCCATCCGATGTTCTAAGGTATATTGCCATTAGAACATACAAATTGCATTATTGAAATCCAAATCTGCATTATTCATGCACTTTATCGAAACTATGGTTTCCTCATGGAATTATTTCGCGAATGCTCAGCGGGTGCTGTCACGCCTGCTTAGGCATCCTGCTTGACCGACCACGGGCTGTCCGCCTGCTCCGGATAGGCCTGCAGGAAGACCAGGTCGTTGACCGCCTTCAACTCCTGCTTGTGCTGGTAGATTTCCTCGGCGCTCTTGTAACGCTCGCCCTTCAAGTCGGGCGCCAGCGCCGCCACCAGGTCGCGCTGCAAGGACTGCTTGCCGGGCGTGGTCTTGTCGGAGATCAGGCGGCCAAACTCGTAGCGCATCAGGCGGGTCGACTGGCTGGCCTCCTGGTTCAGCGTGGCCTTGGTCAGCAGCCCGTCGTGGTAGGCCATGTCCACCTTGCTGCTGGCCGCGTCGTCGATCTGATAGTAGTCGTAGTTCTGCGACTCCTGCGTCAGGTCCAGGCGCAGCTGGGTGCCGGACTTGCTCGGCGCATGGAAGCCGGCACTCAGCTCGGACTTCTGTTGCTGCCCGATCGAACGCTCGCCCTGGTTGCGGCCGCCGATGTCGGTGCTCTGCGACAGTTGGTAGGAGAACCGGTCCAGCTCGCCGGTGCGCAGGGGATTGCTCGACTTCGCGGCTTGCGTGATCGAGGCGCTGAAGTCGGCCAGGCCGGTCAACATCGCGTGGTCCTCGTCGGCCAGCGTCAATTGGGTGGACTTGTAGCCGCCGACGGCCGGCTGGTTCGCCGCGCCGACATTGCTGTTCATGCTGGTGAAGGCATCCTTGAACATGGCGACCAGTCCGGCGTCGCCACGGCCGCGCGTGGCGGCCTGGTCGACCTGCTTCAGATAACTGCTCAGCGCCTTGGCCTGCTGCTCCGTGCTGCCCAGACCGGCCAGCTTGACCACATCGACGCTGACCTGCGCCGTGCCGGACGGGCCGCTGACGCTCACCTTCCTTTGCGCGCCGTCGGCGCGGAAGTCCAGGGTTTGTGTCTGATCCGGGCCGCCCGGCAACTTCACCGCGGCGTGCAAGTCCACCGACGCCAGCAAGGTCCGATCGAACTTCGTCAGGCCGCCCAGATTGAGCTTCGGCGGCTCCTGCGTCATGCCGTCGATGGCGTCCTGGAAAGCGGCCGACAGGCCGGCCAACGCGCCCCGATCGGCCTCGCTCAGCGTGCCGCTGGTTTTTATGTCAACGGCCATGCCGTCGTCCTGGCTGTCCATCGTCAACTTGACTTGGGCGCCGCTCTTGGTGGTGATGCTGAGGCTGATCTGGTTGTCGCCACGGCCGTGCAGCGACGACGGCTGGGTCGAGAACAGCGCGCCATAGCCGGCCACATGCGTTCCCGCCGGCAGTTGCTGCGCCGCTTGCGACAGGTCCGCGCCGTCGCTCTTGAAGCGTTCGAGCAGCGCCGCGCCCAAGCCACGGAAGCGGCCGGCGGTCGATTGCGCCGAATAATTCCGCTCGATCACGGAAGTGATCGGGTCGCGCAACTTGTTTTCCCAGACCAGGGGCGTGCCCGTCGAGTCCGTCACCCGCTGCGTGCCTTGGAGGGCCGCCGCCAGGCTGGCCGGGCTGAGGTTGACGAGGGCGTCGGCCGCCGCCGCTTGGGAGGCGGGCGTGTCGGCCCGGTTCGTGCTGACGGACGCGCCGTTCGGGATCGCGTTCGCCGCGCCAACTGGGGATATCGTGGTCATATGCATACCGCCTTACCGATTAAGGACACCTCGAATAACCGTCATTCCCGCGCAGGCGGGAATCTATACCCCGCATGTCCATTGGCTCAGCATGGGTTCCCGCCTACGCGGCGGTCCGCCGATGCGGAACGACAATTTGGTGGTTTTTCGAAGTGCCCTTAAGCGCTGGGTTATGATTAAAAATCCAATTTTAACTAATTATAAGCTTTTTCAGTAACCAGTTTTCACTCGGCAATAATTATATGGACGTAAAAAAAACCCTGGGACAGGGGTCGGATGGTGCTTGCCGGCCCGGCGGCGCACGCTCCGCCGGGCCGGTAAAACGTGGCTTTACGCCACCTCGGTGATGAATTCGGCGCGCGGACGGCGCACTTTCTTCAGTTGCACCAGCCAGTCGCCCTCGCCGGCGCGATAGCCCAGCGGCAAAATGACCACCGAGCGCAGGCCGCGCTCGCGCAGCTTGAGCACCTCGTCGACCTTGACCGGGTCGAAACCTTCCATCGGTGTGCTATCGACTTCCTCGTAGGCGGCGGCGATCAGCGCCGAACCCAGGCCGATATAGGCTTGGCGGGCGGCGTGCTCGAAGTTGGTTTCCGCATCGCGTTGTGGGTAGCTGCCCAGCAATTTTTGGCGGTAGGCCTCCCAGCCCTCGTTTTTCAGGCCGCGCTCTTCGTTGACCAGGTCGAACATATTGTTGATGCGCTCGGCGGTGTAATTGTCCCAGGCGGCAAACACCAACAGATGCGAACAATCGGTGATCTGGCCCTGGTTCCAGGCGTGCGGCTTGATCTGTTCGCGCACCGCCGGATTGGTGACCACGATGACCTCATACGGCTGCAAGCCGCTGGAACTGGCCGTCAAACGCACCGCCTCCAGGATGCGATCGACCTTTTCCTGCGCAACATCCTTGCTTGGGTCCATCTTTTTGGTGGCGTAGCGCCATTCGAGTCGATTGAGCAATGCAGGCATGGGATTTCACTTTCTGAGGGGTTGATGTACAGAGGTACTTGGGGGTAACTTACCAAGTTGCAAGTATTAATCAGGCGGCCTGCCACAGTCGGGCCTTGGCGCGGGGAGATGATCGTATCCCCCGGCAGCGTTTACCGGGCAAGCGCCCGCGCGGCGCCCATTTTCCGCCAACCTTTGCCGAAAATTATATTTATGGTAATATTTCCGCGAGTCCCCTCCTCGCCCTCGCCGCCATGCGCAGCACTGCACCGGCACCAGCTGACACCGCGCATTAACACCATGCCACAGCTGTTGCCCAGACCACGGAACCAAGCCCGGCTCGGTCCCTGATGCAGGTATGACGACGCGGTCGCCGTGCGTTTTCAACTGGCGATCCACCGCAGAGACAATGAAAGAATTCATCGCGTCCGAAGTGCTACCCAATACCACCGGTGCCTTGTTAATCCTCGGCACCTTCCGCGCCTTCGCGTTCCCCCGCCACATGCACGAAGGCTATTCGATCGGCCTGATCCACAGCGGCGTGAACCGCTTCGAGTGCGCCGGCAGCAGCTGGGCGGCCCGTCCCGGCTCCTTGTGCGTCATGAATCCGGAACAGATCCACAGCGGCGAAGCCGACTGCGAGGGCTGGACCTACACCAATCTGTTCCTCGAACAGTCGGCCCTGCTCGGCGCGCTCGGCAAGGAGGCCAACGCCAGCCCGATCTGGTTCCGCCAACATGTGCTGGACGACCCGTTCGCGGTGGCCCGCTTCAAGGCCCTGGCCGAGGCCAGCGTTCCCGGCGCCGAATCGATGGCCGCCGAATGCGAATACACCTTGTTGCTGGCCCGTCTGGGGCAGATCGCGCGCGGCCCGTCGCAGGAAAAAAAGGCCTCGGCCAGAGCCCTGCTGCGGGTGCGCGACATGCTCGACAGCGTCTGCGACCGCAGCATCGCGCTGGCCGAGCTGGCCCGGGTCGGCGACATGAACACCTTCCACCTGGTGCGCAGCTTCACCGAGGAGTTCGGCATTTCGCCCTACGCCTACCATATGAACCGGCGCTTGCAACGCGCCCAGCGCATGATCGAGGCCGGCACCTTCGTGGCCGAGGCGGCGTTCGCCACCGGCTTCACCGACCAGGCCCACTTCACGCGCCATTTCCGCCGCTTCCTCGGCATCACGCCGGGCCGCGTCGCCAAGTTCGTCAAGCGCAAACGCTAGCCCCCGTTTTCCGCCCTGGTTTTCCGCCCTCCTCTGCCGCCTTCCGCTCAAGCCCCCGTTCCAAGCCCGCCTCTCAAGCCAACCATTCAAGCCAGCCTCTCAAGCCCTCCTTTTCAAGCGCGCAGCTGCTCCGGCGCCGCGCAGGCGACGCTGAAGGCGCGCAGCATCTCCAGCCGGCGCAGCGCCGCGCCGCTGGCGATGGCCTCGCGCGCCATGCCGATGCCGTCGCCGATGGACGGCGCCAGGTTGGCCGCGTACAAGGCAGCAGCACTGTTGAGGATGACGATATCGCGCGCCGCGCCGGGCCGATTCGCCAGCACCTCGAGCAGTATCTGGCGCGATTGCAGCGCACAGTCGACCCGCAGGCAGGCGCTGTCGGCGCGCGCCAGGCCGAACTGTTCCGGCGCGATCTCATACTCGCTGATCCTGCCGTCGTGCAGCTCGGCCACCATGGTGGGCGCGCTCAGCGAGATCTCGTCCATGCCGTCGCGCCCGTGCACCACCAGCACGTGCCGCGAGCCGAGACGCTGCATGACGCGCGCCAGCGTGCCGACCAGGTCCGGGCGGAATACGCCCAGCAGCTGATTCGGTGCGGCGGCCGGATTCGACAGCGGCCCCAGGATGTTGAACAGGGTGCGCAGGCCCAGCGCGCGGCGCAACGGCGCCAGCCGCTTCATCGCCGGATGGTGGTTCGGCGTGTACATGAAGCCGATGCCGGTGTGCGCGATGCAGGCGCCCACCTGGGCCGGGTCGAGCATCAGGTTCACGCCCAGCGCCTCAAGCACATCGGCGCTGCCGCTGTTCGAACTGACGCTGCGGTTGCCGTGCTTGGCCACCACGGCGCCGGCGGCCGCGCTCACCAGCATGGCGGTGGTCGAGATATTGAAGCTGTGGCTGGCGTCGCCGCCGGTGCCGACCAGGTCGACGAAATGGCGGGCGTCGCGCGGCCCCCGCACCGGCACGCAAAATTCGCGCATGACCTGGGCGGCGGCGCTGATCTCGGCGATGCTCTCCGGTTTGGCGCGCCAGGCGATCAACAGCGCGGCGACCATGTCGGTCGCCACCTCCGCGCCCATGATGGCGCGCATCAGACAAACCATCTCCTCGTGCGGCAAATCATGGCCGGCGACGGCGCGCTGCAGTGCTTGTTGTGCTGTGATGCTCATGCTGGACTATTCCTATGCGTGGTGGTGACGCGGCGCGCACGGCAGGCCGCGCAGGCCCTGCAGGTAACGCGCCACCATGGTTGGCGTGCCGCGCGCGCCGTGCAGGCAACAGCCGCGCGCGGTGCAACGGGCAACGTAGAAATCGCGGTTGCAGCGCAGCCCGACGGTGGCCTCGATATAGTCGACCGCGCGGCCGTCACGCCGCCGCATCCGCGCCGGCGTGGCGAACACGATGATGTCGCCCAGCGCGAGCACCAGGCTGACGGTGCCGATCGCGTTGTCGAACCGCTTGCGGTCGATGGCGATCACGTAGACGTCCGCGCCGGCCAGCTGCCGCAACGGACGGGCGGGCCGCAGCCGGCCGGCATGCGCGCGACCGCCTGGCGCGTGGCTGCGGCCCGTGTCGAAACACAGCACCGGCAAACGCGCGCCGATGCGCCGCGCGATCGGCAGGCCGCTCGCCGGCGCACCCAGCACGCACACCACCGGCGGCGCACGCAGCTTGCCGGCGCGCGCGCCACAGCCGGTTCTGGCAAATACGGGCACGGCGACGCTTACGCGGCGACCTTGCGCGCGGCCAGCTCCCGGTAAGCGCGCCGGACCTGGTCGACGAAGCTGTCGATCCGCGCCGGGTCCTTGTGGCCGGGCGTGCCCGCCTCGACCCCGGACGAGACGTCCACGCCCCATGGCGCGCAGGCCAGGATCGCCTGCGCCACGTTGTCCGGCGCCAGCCCGCCGGCGATCAGGGCGTTGCCGCAGTCATCCCGGCAGTCGCCCCAGGCGTAGGCGATGCCGCTGCCGGCGCCGGGATCCAACAGCGGCACGACGCCCGCCGGCAGGCCGGCGCCGCCGGCGCCGGGCAGGACGCGCTTGATCAAGGGCCGGCCAAGACGCAGCCAGTCGGCGGCCACCTCGTCGCCATGCAGCTGCACCAGGTCCAGGTCCAATGCCGCGGCAATCTGCTCGACCTCGCGGTAGGGCTGGTCCATGAAGACCCCGGCCAACTGGACCCGGCCGCGCAACTGCTCGGCCAGGGCGCGCGCCTGCGCCAGCGTCACCAGACGGCGCGAACCGGGCACGAACATCAGGCCGACGATCTGCACGCCGGCGCCGATGGCCGCCTCGGCATCGGCGCCACGGGTGATGCCACAAATCTTGATGACGGGGTCGGCGCGCTCACGCATGGGCGGCGACCACGGCGGCCGGCTTGAACGGCGCCAGGAAGGCGCCCGCCTCGGCGCAGGCGCTGGACGGGTCGGCCAGCCGCTTCATCAGGGCGCTGCCGATGATGACGCCGTCGACCTGGCCGCGCAGCGACTGCGCCTGGGCCGGCGTGCTGATGCCGAAGCCCAGCGCCAGCGGCACGCCGGTGGCGCGCCGCATCCTGCCGGCGAAATCGGCGATATCAGGCAGTTCGCTGCGTTCGCCGGTGACCCCGGTGACCGAGACCATGTAGATGAAGCCGCGCGCCACCTCGGCGATGGCGTCGATGCGGGCCTGCGCCAGGTTCGGCGTCACCATGAAAATGAAATGGATGCCCTGCGCTTCCAGCACCGCGCGCAGCGTGCCGCTTTCCTCCAGCGGCATGTCGGGCACGATCAGGCCGCTCACGCCGGCGGCGGCGGCGTCGCGGGCAAACCGCTCGAAGCCATGGTGCATCAGGATGTTCGTGTAGGTCATCAACACCACCGGCGGCAAGGCCATCCGGCCGCCCAGTTCGCGCAACTGGGCCAGCGCCAGCGGCATGGTCATGCCGTTGTCGATGGCCTGCTGCGAGGTGGCCTGGATCACCTTGCCGTCGGCCAGCGGGTCGCTGAAGGGCACGCCCAGCTCCAGCACGTCGGCGCCGCCGGCGACCAGCGCCGGGATCAACTCCAGCGCCGAATCCAGTTGCGGATAGCCCAGCGTCAGATAGGGCATCAGGGCCGGCCGGCCTTGCTCGGCCAGGCGGGTAAAACAGCTGTCGATTAAGTTCATGGCACTCTCGTTCACGATTGCAGGGAGGTGATCAGGCCGGCGATGACGGCCAGGTCCTTGTCGCCGCGGCCGCTGACATTGACCACCATCTTGGCGCCGCGCGGCAGCAGTTGGGCGACCTTGAAGGCGCCGGCGATGGCGTGCGCGCTTTCCAGCGCCGGGATGATGCCCTCGCTGCGCGACAGCAGTTCGAGCGCCTTCAAGGCCTCGTCGTCGGTCGCGCTGAGGTACTCGGCGCGGCCCGATTCGCGCAGCCAGGCATGCTCCGGCCCGACCATCGGGTAGTCCAGGCCGGGCGCGATGCTGTGGGTTTCCCGGATCTGGCCGTGCGAGTCCTGCAGCACGTACGAACGACAGCCCTGCAGCACGCCCAGGCGGCTGTCGGAGGCCGGATCGAGGCGCAAGGAATGCTGCTGCGAAGCGGCGCCGGCGCCGCCCGCCTCGACGCCGAACAGGCGCACGCTGGGCAGCCCGATGAAGGGGTGGAACAGGCCGATCGCGTTCGAGCCGCCGCCGACGCAGGCGACCAGCGCGTCGGGCAGCGCGCCGTCCTCCTCGGCGGCGAACTGGGCCATCGTTTCACGCCCGATCACCGACTGGAAGTCGCGCACCATGGTGGGGTACGGGTGCGGCCCCAGCGCGGAGCCGAGCAGGTAGTAGGTGGCGCCGGGATCGCCGACCCAATCGCGGATGGCCTCGTTGACGGCGTCCTTCAAGGTCTGCGAGCCGCTGTCGACGCCGATCACCGTGGCCCCCATCAGGCGCATGCGCAGCACGTTCAGGTGCTGGCGCGCCATGTCGCGCGTGCCCATGTAGATGACGCACTCCATGCGCAGGAAGGCACAGGCGGCGGCGGTGGCCACGCCATGCTGGCCGGCGCCGGTTTCGGCGACGACGCGGCGCTTGCCCATCTGCTGCGCCAGCAAGGCCTGGCCCATCGCGTTGTTGATCTTGTGGGCGCCGGTGTGGGCCAGGTCCTCGCGCTTCAAATAGGTCTTCACGCCGAGCGCGTCGGACAGGTTGCTGGCCAGCGTCAGCGCGGTTTCACGTCCGACGAAGGAGCGCAGCAGCTTCTGGTAGCGCGTCTGGAAGGCCTCGCTGGGGACGATGCGCTCGTAGGCGGCGATCATCTCGGCCACAGCGGGACTCAGCGTCTCCGGGATGAAGGTGCCGCCGAACTGGCCGAACCACGCCGACGCCTGCGCCGCAGGGGCGCGGCGCAGCGAGCGCAAACGCGCCGCCGCCGCGCCGACGGCGGCCTCGACTTGCCCGGCCGCGATGCCCGGCACCACGCAACCGAGCACCAACACGGCGCGGGTGCGCTCGGTGATGACCTGGTGCACGCTGTCGCGCACCGAGAACAGCGAGAGGATCTTCTCGCCGTCGCGCAGCACCAGCGCGCCGCCGTCGATACTTTCGACACCGTCGCCGCCGAGCGGTTCGAAGCGCTCGCCGGGCCGGCTCAGGTCCAAGGTGAGCGGGCCCACCACCGCCGCCGCGTCGAACACGCCCAGCGAATTGAGGCTGTCCACGGCGACCTGGTTGACGTGGTCGACAATGCCGTGGACGCTGGGGACAGCGGCGTCCGGCTTGGCGAAGGCGCGCAGGATGAAGTTGGCGAACGACGGCGGCTGGCGCAGCGGATTCAGACCCAAGCTGCGCAGGAAGTCGGCGAACGGCGCCACGCCGGAGTGGCCCAGCAGGTCCTGCTTGCTCCAGCCGTGCCAGCGCCGGCGGGCGGCCGACCAGTCGGGCGCGGCGACGTCGGCGCAATCGCCGACGTCGACATGGCAGGCCAACACCGCGACGCCGGGATAGCGGGCGCGCGCGGCGGCGCTGACTTCAATTTGTTGCGGTGTGCTCATACAGTCTCCTCGAAGCGCACGGCGGCGCCAGGTGTGGCCGGTGGAATGTCGCTCGCCGTCAGCAGGCGGTCGGTCGAGATCAAAATGTTGTAGTGGTTCGGAAAATGGCATTCGTCGAAGCCGAGCACCACGCCGATCGCCTGGTCGCCGATATGGAAGGTGTCGCCGACGTCGATGACGCCGGCGCCGGTCGCCTCCATGAAGCCGATGAAGCCGACCCGGTCGACCCGGTCGCCGCTGCCCAACCCGGCCTGGTCGGTGCTCACCAGCTCGTGCAGCTCGCCCGCGCGCACGCAGCGCGAACGCGCCTCGATCAGCGTCATGCCGCGCGCATGGCTGCTGTGGCGCAGCAGCTTGACCAGGCGTCCGCCCAGCACCAGCTTGTTGGCCGCCGGCGCGCGCTTGGCCGCCAGCATGGCGTAGCATTGCGCCACCAGGCGCGCCGCGTCGACGCCGTCGGCGCCATACTCGCCGCCGGCCTGGATGGCGTGGGCGAAGTGCGCCAGCACCCCCTCGTATTCATGGTAGAGCGAGGTCTTGAAGCCCTCCGAGTCCTGCAGGAAGTCGACCTCGGTGAGCCGTCCCTGGCTGTCCTCGAGCACGATGTCCTTGCGCTCGCCGTGCGCGTAGTCCCACGACAGATGCGCCGTGACGGGAATGCCGCCGCCGGTCAGCAGCTCGACCTGCGCGCCCACGTCCAGCCCCGTCTCGTCGTAGCGCGCGCTGACGTCGACCAGGCGCAGGCGGCCCAGCACCGCCGACAGGGAGTCGAACACGTTCGGGCCGTTGTCGGCGATGCAGCCGCCGCCGCAGGAGGCCGGGTTGAGATACCAGGTGTCGGCCCCGGCATGGTCCTCGATGCGCTCGTCGTAGTGCGCGTGCACGGCGCGGATGTCGCGCGCGGCCGGATCGAACAGGCGCGCCTCGCGCGCGGCGATCAGGTGCAGGTTGTAGCGGCGGTGGAAAGAGGTCAGCAGGCAAAGGCCGAGCTCCTCGGCGCTCGCCGCCAGGATCTGCGCCTCCTCCAGCGACAAGGTCAGCGGCTTTTCGCAGCACACGTGCTTGCCCGCCGCCAGGGCCTCCATGCCGGCCTTGAAATGCAGGTTGTTCGGCAGGTTGATGACCACCCCCACCACGCGCGGATCGGCCAGCAAGTCGCGGTAGTCGAGGTAGGTGGCGACCGGGCCGGCGTCGTGCGCCGCCAGCTTGGCCCGATTCAGGTCGCACACGGCGACCAGCTTGCATTGTCCGACCCGCGCGAAGCCCGCCACGTAATAGTGCGAGATCACGCCCATGCCGATGATGCCGATGCCGATGCTCATGCCTGCTCCCCGCTCAGTGGCGCCAGTCCCAGTGTCTGCGCCAGCCCGTCCAACTGGGCCAGCAGCGCCGCGTCGAGCGGAACGCCCTGCGCCTGGCGGGCGCGCAGGGTCTGCCCGTCGGGCTGGCCGGGATACCTCAGCGGCGCAAAGCCCGGCTGCACCGGCGCCCCGCTGATGCTGCCCAGCAGCCGGCTCAGCGCGGCGCCGAAGGCCGCCGACGGGCCGAAAAAGGCCGGATCGATGGCGATGAAAAAGTGGCCGACGCTGTTGCGGCCGCCGACGCCACGGTCGGCGCTGGTGTGGGCGCCGGCCAGCGCGCCGCACAGCACCTCGACCATCAGGCCCAGGCCGAGGCCCTTGTGGCCGCCCTGTTCGGCGTAGGCGCCGCCCAGCATCGGCAGTTGCGCCCGGCCTTCGGCATAGCGGGCCGGCTCGCTGACCGGGCGGCCGGCGGCGTCGTGCAACCAGCCGTCGGCCACGCTCTGGCCGCGCCGCGCATACTGTTTGATCTTACCGCTGGCCACCACCGTGGTGCTCATGTCGAGCAGGAAGGGGTCGGCCGCGTCGCCGGCGCCGGCGGCAAAACTGATCGGATTGGTGCCCAGCAGCGGCGCCGCGCTGCCCAGCGGACTGGCCACCGGGTCGTTGCCCAGGTTGGTCGAGGCGATGCCGAGCATGCCGTGTTCCAGCGCCATGTGGGCGTAGAAGCCGGCGGCGCCGAAATGCGAGCTGTTACTCACCGCGACGCAACCGATGCCGGCGTCGCGCGCGCTGGCGATCGCGCCCTGCATGCCCTCCTGCCCGGCCAGCAGGCCCAGCGCGCCGTCGGCGTCGAGCAGGCCGCAGGCGCCGCGCCGGCTGTGCCAGCGCGGCACGGCCTGCAGGCGGATCTCGCCGGCCTTGACGGCCGGGCAGTACAGCCCGGCCAGATTGGCCACGCCGTGGGTGTCGTGGCCGCGCAGGTCGGCATAATGCAGCACGGCGGCGGCGCGCGCGGCGGCGGTGCGGCTGTAACCCAGGGCGGCGAAGACGTCTTCGGTGAACTGGTACAGCGCGGTGGCGGGGATGGTCGAAAGCTTCATGTTTTCTCTGGGTTGAAGTGGTCTAGGATGGCCGCTGGCAGCGGGCTGTGCCCGTGCGCGAAAGCGACGATGAGGCGGGCGGTGGCGACGGCGAACGCCTCCAGCTCGGCGATGGCGACGTGTTCTGCGGCGGTATGGGCGCCGTTGCGCGCCAGCGAGCCGGGGCCGAACACGATGCTGTAGGCGCCCGGCCGCTGCGCCCACATCGCGTCGCAGGTGAAGGCCTCGTTGATGTTGGTATTGCGCAGCAGGCCCACGCTGGCGAGCACCGACTCCAGCTCGCCGTGGCGGTTGTTCAACACCGGCAGGCCGCATTTGATCCAGCTGGCGTGGCACACCTCGCGCACGCTGGCGGCGCTGCGCACGAACGGCGGCCGGGCGCCGAAGCGGTCGGCGAAGGCCGCCAGGCCGCCGTCGAAGGCCGCCTCGACCGCCGCGCGGGCGGCCTGCGCGCCGGCCGCGTCGGCATAGGCGAAATTGAACAGCAGGCGCCCCTCGCCGTACACCCGGTTGTGCTGGTGGCCGGTGTGCAGGCCGGCCAGCGTCATCTTCACGCCCAGCGCCACCATGCGCGGGCTCAACACCGCCGCCATGTGCTGCGCCAGGAAGGCCAGCATCAGGGTGGCGTTCTGGCCCTGGTCGGGGAAATCGTCGGTCGAGCCCTGGCCGTCGACCCGCGCCTCCCAGGTCATCGAGGTGGTCGAGGCGTCGAAGTAGGCGCCGTCGCTCGGTTCGACAAACACGTTCAGCCGGCCGACGAAGCCGCGCTCGATCAGGTGGCGCGTGCCGTACACGCCCATCGCGCCGCCCTCCTCGCCGGCCACCGCCATCACCAGCACGCGGGTGCTGTCGAAGATCTGCGGACACTGGCGCCGCACGGCCGCCAGCGCGGCCAGCACGGCCACGCCCGGCCCCTTGTTGTCGACCGCGCCACGGCCGCGCAGCACGCCGCAGTCCAGGCTGGCCGGCAGGTGCGGCCCGACGCAGTCCATGTGAAAATTGAACATCAAGGTGTGCTCGGCGTCGCCCCGGCCCAGCTCCAGCACCAGATGCGGCTGGCGCTGCAAAAAGTCGGCCTGTTCGGCCATGCGCCGCGCGATCGTGGTCGGCACCACGGCGTCGGCCTGCTCGGGCAGGCAGCCCGCTCCGGCGAACACCACCCGCATCCCCAACCCCTCGGCCAGCGCGGCATAGGCCTGGTTGGCACTGGCGTGCAGGGCGCCGTCGCCGTCCTCCATCGGCGTGACGGTGTCGATGCGCATCAGCGCGAGCAAGGCGGCCGTGTAGTCGGAATCAAGCAGCATGCAAGACTCCCGCCGCCGCGCCGCCGGCCTGTTCGATCAGCGCGGCGGTGCGCCGCGCGTAGGCCTGATAGCTCGACAGCATCAGCGCGCCGTCGCCGCCGCCCGCCCGCAAATGGGGGATCAGGTGCAAATGCGGCTCGATCGCGTAACCGCCGGCGTACTGCCGCTCGGCCAGGTAGCGCAGGCAGTCGCGCACGCCGGCGCCGCCCTCGCCGGGCATGGTGTAGACCACCTCGCCGTCGACCAGTTGGCCGTCCTTGAGATGCACATGGGCGATCCAGGGCAGCAGTTGCTCCAGGTAGTCCAGCGCAGTGTAGCCGTAGCTCAGGCCATTGCCGATGTCGAACAACAGGCGGAAGTGCGGGTCGTCCACGGCGCGCGCCAGGTGCAGCGCGTTGACGATGCTCGAACCGCCCCAACCGGCGCAATTTTCGTGCAGCAGGGTCACGCCCTGCTCGCCGGCCAGTCGCGCCAAGGCGCGCAGGCGCAGCACCACCTCGGCCGACCAGTCGGACTCGGACCACGGCGCGCCGGCCACGTTCGGGTAGGACATGACACGGATCATCCGTGTGCCGGTGCGCGCCGCCAGGGCCAGCAGCGTATCCAGTTCGGCCAGGTCGTGCGCGAACGGCGCGGCGATCGTGCTGCTCCAGTTGCCGATCTGCGAGTCGATGACGGGCACGCTGAAGCCGGCCTCGGCGAGCTGGAGGCACACGCTGTCGCGCTGCGCCGGCGACAGCCGGGCCACCGCGACACCGTCGACGCTGCGCAGCTCGAGGTGGCGCCAGCCCAGCGCGCGGTGGCAGGCGATCTGCTCGGCCAGGCCGGCGGCCGCCTCGTCGGCGATACCGGTCAGGAAGGCGCCGGCGCTCATTGCCAGAACCCGTTGATGGCTTGCAGGATCTGCGCCACCTCGGCGTCGCTCAACTGGGCGTGCAGCGGAATGGCCAGCGTCTCGCGCGCCAATTTTTCGGCGACCGGGAAGTCGCCCGGCCGGTGGCCCAGGTGGGCGAACGCCGGCTGCAGCGGCAAGGCCTGCGAAAAGTGCACGCGCGTTTCGATGCCGCGCGCCAGCAGATGGGCCGCCAGCGCGTCGCGCTCGGCGCACCGGATCACATACGCGTGCGGCACGAAGTCCTGGGTATTGCGCTGTTGCAGCGCGACGCGCCCCTCCAGCCGCGCCAGGCCCTCGTCGTAGCGCAGGGCGATGGCCTGCTTCCTGGCCAGTTCAAGCGGATAGCCGAGCAGGCCCTGCTGCAGCCAGCGCGCGTTGATCTCGTCCATGCGGCTGTTGAAGCCCAACAGGTGGTGGGTGAAGCGGGTCTTGCCGTCCTGGCCGTGATTGCGCAACATGCGCACGGTGTCGGCCAGCGCGCCGTCGGCGCTGACCACGGCGCCGCCGTCGCCGATGCCGCCCAAGGGTTTGGCCGGGAAGAAGGAATACACGCCGACGTCGCCCAGGCAACCGGCCGCCACCCCGTCCAACTTGGCGCCGAAGCTGGTGGCGCTGTCCTCGACCAGCGCCAGGCCTTTGGGCATCTGCCGGCGCAGGGCCGGCATGTCGGCCAGCGCGCTGCACAGGTGAACCGCGACCACGGCCTTGCTGCGGGCGCCCAGGCGGGCCGCCAGCGCCGCCGGGTCCAGCGTGAAACTGGCCTCGTCGACATCGGCGAACACCGGCGTGGCGCCGACCATGGCCACCGCCGACGCGCTGGCGATGTAGGAAAAGGCGGGCGTGACGACCTCGTCGCCCGGGCCGATGCCGAGCGCCTTCATGGCCAGCATCATGGCCGACGTGGCCGAGCTGACACACACCGCGTGCGCCGCGCCGGTGCCGCGGCAAAGCGCCTCCTCCAACTCGGCGCTCGCCGTTTTGAGGATGAACTCGGCGCTGGCGCCGCGCTCGCGGATGATGCGCAGCAGATCGGCCTTGGCCTGCGGGTGGCGCCTCTGGTAGTCGTAAAACGCGATCATGGCTTGGCTCCTTTCAGTGCCGGCGACAGGCGGTAGAAATCCGAGATGGCGCTGCACACCTGCATGACGGCGTCCTCGCTCAGGTCGGCGTACATGGGCAGGCCCAGCGCCCGCCGGCTGGCCGCCTCGGCCACCGGGAAATCGCCTTCGCGATGGCCCATGTGGCGGCAGCACGGCTGCAGGTGCAGCGGCCGCGGGTAATAGACCTCGGTGCCGATGCCGCGTCCGGCCAGGTAGGCGGCCAGCGCATCGCGCTGCTCGGCCTCGATCACATAGGCGTAATCGACCGTCGTCTGCGGCGCCGGGCGCGCCAGCAGACGCGCCGGCGCGACGTTGGGCGCCAGCTCGGCCAGGCCGTGTTGGTACAGCGCGGCGCAATGGGCGCGCCAGCCGATCTCCCGGGCCAGGCCCGGCAGGCGCAGGCGCAGGTACAGCGCCTGCAGGTCGTCCATCCGGCTGTTGAAGCCATTGCGTTGCGCGATGCCCTTGGTGTCGCGGCCGTTGTCGGCTATCTGCCGCGCCGCCAGGGCATAGTCGGCGTCGTCGGTCAAGATCATGCCGGCGTCGCCCAGCGCGCCCAGCGTCTTGGTGGGGAAGAAGGACAGCACGCCGATGGCGCCCAACAGGCCGGCGTGGCGGCCGTCGTGGCGCATGCCGATGCCTTCGGCGCTGTCCTCCAGCACCAGCAGGCCGTGGCGCGCGGCGATGCCCTGGATGGCGCCCATGTCGGCCATCTGGCGGAACAGGTGGACCGGCATGATGGCGCGCGTGCGCGGCGTGATGCGCGCCTCGATCGCGTCGGCGTTCATCGCATAGCTGCCCTCCTCGATGTCGACGAAGACCGGCGTCGCGCCGACGTGCAAGACGCACGACAGCGAAGCGAAGAAGGAGTAGCACGGCACGATGACCTCGTCGCCCGGGCCGATCCCGGCCGCCATCAGGGCGATGATCAGGGAATCGGTCGCGTTGCCGGTGGCGATGGCATGGCGCGCACCGGTGTAGTCGCAGATGGCCTGTTCAAGGCGCCGCACCTGGGCGCCGTTGACCAGCGTCGCTTGCCGCATCATCTGCTCCAGCTCGACCTCCAGGGTCGGCAGCAGCGCCTCGATGGTGCGCTGGGTATCAAAAAAAGGAACGTTCAATTTCACCTCGTGGTAGTGGTGCCTGCTGGTTCGTCGAATCGCTGGAGGCCGGGCTGGGCCGCGCGGCTGGCGGGGTTTTGCGTTGCATCATGTGAATCGGATAGTTGGCCTGTTCGCGCTTGGCCTCGTCGAGCAGCGCGACGACCTGCACGTTGAAGCGCAGCGCGGCGCCGTTCGGCACGGCGGCGCCGCGCCCGTCGCGGCACTTGAAAAAATACTCGTAGTAGTTTTTCAGGCAGTTGGTCAGCGGGTCGTCGTCGAAGATCTCGTGGCAGATCAGCTGGTTCTGGTAGGAATAGACCGACAGCTGCGAGTAGCTGTCGTCGCCGCTGACGGGAAAATTGCCGACCAAGCGGCTGCCGCCGCGCAGCTGGATCATGATCGAGCGCTCGCGCACCGGATGGCTCAGGCTCGACACCAGGCGGGCGCGCACGCCGCACGGCGCGGCCAGCACGATCTCGCCGCGCCCCATGGTGGAGCGGCAGCTGCCGTTGATCATCAGGTCGCTGGTCTGCGCGCTCAGCAGCACCACGCCGTCGCCCATGAAGGGCAGCACCACGCTCATCTGGTGCGGCATCTCGATGTCGAAGATATGCTCGTTCTGCCGCGCGAAGGTGCGGCTGAAGCGCGCCTTGTTGTGCACCACCTCGATGGCGCACACGGCGTCGTCGCCGGCGCGCATCGTCAGGTCGCTCAAGGCCTGGGTCAGCGAACTGTTCGACCAGACCGCCACCACCAACAGCTCGGCGGCGCCGCGCTGGGCCAGTTGTTCGATCATCCTGGCCTCCTCGGCCGACGGCGCCAGCGGCTTTTCGACGATGATGTACTTGTAGCCGGCGGCCAGCGCGGCGCGCACATCGCCCAGATGGCAATCCGGCGGCGTGCAGATGTGCAGCACCGGCGTGGTGTGCGGGAACGCCTCGGTCGGCGGCAGGTTGCGGTGGAAGCCCACGTTGGCGCCCAGGCTGGGACGGGCGATGAAGGGATCGACCACTTCGACCCGCTCGGCGACGCGGGCCTGCAGATGCGTCGCCATCAGCTTGCGCATGCAGCGCAGATGCAGGGTATTGCCGCTATGTCCGAAGCCCAGGATCACGGCGGTGAAGTCGTCGCGCCGGCTCATGACGCATCCCCGCACAGCTGCCGGATCATCGCCGTGGGGTGCTGCGCCTGCAGGATGGTTTCGCCGATCAGCGCGCCGTCAAAGCCGATGGCGGCCATGGCCAGCATGTCCTGATGCGAAGCGATGCCGCTTTCGCTGATGCTGACCACGCCGTCCGGCAGGCGGCGGAACAGCCGCTCGGTGCGGGCGAAATCGGTCTTGAAGGTGTCCAGGTCGCGGTTGTTGATGCCGACGATGGCCGCGCCGCAGGCCAGCGCCATGTCGATGTCGTTTTCGTCGAAGGTCTCGACCAGCACCTCCATGCCGAGCGCCGCCGCCAGCTTGAGCAGGGCGGCCAAGGTCTGCTCGCTGATGATGCGCGCGATGATCAGCACGGCGTCGGCGCCGACCGCCCGCGCCTCCAGGATCTGGTACTCGGAGACGATGAAGTCCTTGTACATGACCGGCAGCGCGACGCCGGCGTCGTTGGCGATCTGGCCGACCACGAACGGCCCGCCGCCGAAGAAGCGGCTGTCGGCCAGCACCGAAATGGCCCGCGCCCCGCCCAGCTGGTAGGCATGCGCCAGCGTGGCGGGGTCGAAGTCGCTGCGCAGGATTCCCTTCGACGGCGAGCGGTACTTCACCTCCGCGATGATGGATGCGCCCGGCCGGCGCAGCGCCGCGCCGAACTCGCGCACCGGGCGCGCCTGCGCCGCACGCAGTTCCAGCTGGGCGATACTAAAGGAGGCGATCTTTTCACGGACCTCAATTCTTTTGTATTCAACGATGTCATGTAGCATGGAATGCGCCTGTTAGTAGAGGGATATGGTCGCGACCATCCGCCGGACGGCGCGGGACGGTGGCGGTGACGGTGACGATGGGACTGGTGCTGGTTGGCCGCGCCCGGCGCGATCGCCGGACGGGCCGTCTTCGCTTACTGTTGCAACACTTCGGAAGCGGGGCGTGGCGCGGCCTCCTTGCCGCCGGCGCTGACCACCAGCACGGCGGCGACGACACTCAGCGCCGAGGTCAGCTCGGCCAAGCCGAACGGTTCGCCGAAGAACAGCACGGCGATCAGCATGGCCGACAAGGGGACCCAGGCCATGTGGACGCCGGCGGCGACCGTCGAGATCTTCGCCAGGCCGACGTAGAACAACATGAAGCCGAGCACCGTGACGACCAGGGCGTAGTACAGCAGCAGCAGCCAGACCCGCGGCGAGACCGCCGCGAAGTCGAAGGCCAGCGCCTCGACGATCGAATACGGCAGGAACAGGATGACGCCGATGATCGCCATCCAGGTCGTCATCGTCACCGGCGGGATGGTCAGGCCGGCCATCTTGCCGATGACCGAGAACAGCGCCTCGCACACCACCGCGCCGAGGATCAACAGGATGCCGTAGATGCTGTCGCCCAGCACCGCCGCGCCCGACGCGCCGCGCAACTCCAGCACCACCGCGCCGGCCACCGACAGGGCGATGCCGACCAGATAGCGCGGGCTCAGCCGCTCTTTCAGCACCAGCACCGCCACCACGGCGGTGACCGCCGGCAGCATGCCCATGATCACGCCGGCTTTCAGCGCGCTGGTTTGCTTGAGGCCGAGGAACATGCAGACGGAAAACAGGAAGACGCCGAAGAAGGCTTGCAGGGTGAGCAGGACCATGTCGGAGCGGACCGGCCGCACCAGTCTGCCGGTCATACAGTAGTTGAGCGGAATCAGCACCACGGCGGCGAGGAAGAAGCGCACGAAGGAAGCCAGGAACACCGGCATTTCCATGCTGATGAATTTGCCGGCGACCACTGAGCTGCCAACAATGCACATGGCCAGCACCACTTGCAGGTGGCCGAGGAGAGTCGATTGGTGGGGTGTTTTGGTTTTCATGAACGCATGGTAGAAGGCCGCGTCCGCCAAGTCTTGTACGATCTTGTTAAATTATTATTTTTGCTCTTCGATCCGCCGTGGCGCCATCCGCCCCTCCCCACACACAGCAGCGCACCAACGACGCATCGCCAAACGAGCGGTCAAGGGCACCTTGAAAAACCATCATTCCGCATCGGCGGACCGCCGCGCAGGCGGGAATCTATACCCCGCATGTCCATTGGCTCAGCATGGGTTCCCGCGTACGCGGCGGTCCGCCGATGCGGAACAACAATTTGGTGGTTTTTCGAAGTGCCTTATAGAAAATTTCCCCATTTAAAATATTCTATTTAATCAATTAATTAGAAAATGGAATTTTTTAGCATTGAAAACTCGAACAATAACCATAAGCTAATTTGATGTCAATTAAAGCAATCTCATCAAATACAAATATCATCAGCTTGCTTCAACAATTTACTCCTTCATTATTATTTTTTAAACGAAAGGTATTAAGCATGAAACTTACATCGGGGAAATTCAAACTTTCCAAACAAAAAGGCCAAGGCATGACCGAATACATCATCATCGTCGCCCTGATTGCGGTGGCCGCCATCGGCGTCTATCAGCTATTCGGCGCTACCGTACGCAATCAAACCGCCGCCATCGCAATGGAAGTTTCCGGACAAGATGGCACAGCGGTCATTACCCAGGCAGGCAAGGCCGCAAGCAACGCCAAAACCGTTGCGGCGAAAGACAAGGGCTTGGCTACTTATGGCGACCAAGTTACCGAAGGAAAGCAAAAATAATGCTTCCGGCTCCGCCAAAATCCATGCGGAGCCTTATTTCCACAATCAAATATACTTCTCCGGCATGCTTCCGAGCGACACATTATGCATCGATTAAATTCATCAACTACCATGGTTGCGCGAATGCACCTTCAACAAGGTCAGGCATTAATCTATGGAATATTTGTTCTGATGGGCGGGCTTGCCGCATTGATCTTTTTATTTAATACAGCCCAGTTAACCCGTGAAAAGACCAAGCTGGTCAATACAGCGGACGCCGTCGCCTACAGCGCCGGCGTCATGCACGCACGGGCACTCAATTTCGACGCCTACACGAACCGCGCGCTGATGGCCAACGAAGTCATGATCGCCCAGGCGGTCAGCCTCGCCTCCTGGTCCGCCCACGTCGTCGAACATAGCCAGAACGTCCCGCCGCTCGCCTGCTACACCTGGTATTCCGTACCTGTGGCGCTGGCCCTTGTCGACTACATCCCGCTGTGTTACCTGCTCAGCCTTCCCGGCGCGGCGGTGACCGCCGCCAGCGTCGACGCGGCCGTTCAAGTCGCGGCGCAATCGACCGTAGCCTTATCCGAAGTGGCAAAAACCATCTTGAAAACCGCTCAATTGAACATGGCCGCAGACTTCATTCCCGCCAGAAAATCAGTCATGCGGCAGGTTGCGGACGCCAACTACAAGGACGACGGCGTCGTGCTGGTCGACACCATTCCTATCACCGACAACTTCGTCCTGTTCGACGGAAAGCCTTTTATCAACGCCTATTCCGGCGTCGACCGGCAGCGCTTCAAGGACGCCGTGGTGAACGCCGCCAATCTCGACGGATTCGTCAAGCAGCGATCCTGGACCTCGGCCAACTTCTTTCCCTGCATCCTGGGGAACAAGGCGGCGTTCCGCCGGCGCGGCGGCACCGAGCTTATCGACTTTGACGAGTGGAAGGCGATGGACACCGCTTCGCTCCACCAATGGACCTGGCATTTCCACGGCATTTTTCGCCCGCCCAGCTGCGACGAAACCGAAATGCCTCTGGGGTACGGCACGCAGGCCGCCGCGCAAGGCAGTCCGGATGACTCATCGGCAAGCTACGCCAATTCACGCTCGGACAACCCGAACGCGAGCGCGCTCGCATCGAGCGCCGATTGGGGCTATAGCGGCTTGCCGACGTTTTACGACATCTCCACCGCGGCGCTCGGCTATTCCCCGCGCCCGGCCCCCGGTCTGAAGTTCGCCATTCGCCTCACCAGGGCCAAGGAGCAAACCCGGACCTCGGATGGCACGTCCACAGTGAAACCGAGCGGGCGGCTGGCCCTTATCGACGGCAAGCCGGCCGCCGGCGTGCTGGCCGCGGTCGCCACCTCCGAAGTGTTCTTCCAGCGCCCCGTCGGCAGAAGCGACGGCAAGACGGAGTTGGCCAGTTTGTTCAATCCGTACTGGCAGGCGCATCTCGTTTCTACCTCGGCCGCCGACATGGCTATCGCAATGACATTGGGAGGTCCACGATGAAAGCCTTTCTGACGATAATTCTGCCGCGACGTCGCATGAAACGCCCGTGCATAGCCTTGCTGTGCTTGCCACTGCTGTGCCTGAGCTGGGGCCCCGCCGGCGCCGCGACACCGGCGGAACAAGAACTCTACACGGCGCCGATGCCGCACGCCTCCCTCGGTTCGGGCGGCAAGATGGCGACGGTCCACATGGTCGGCCTGCAAGGCTATGTCGAAGGCGCACAGGGCAATGCCGCCTGGTTGTTTGAAATGCATGCCCAAGTTCAGGACTGCGTGAAGGATAAGCAATCGGCCGGCGTTCCCGCCCATCCGCCCACCGTCTGGCCGGAGCACGGCACGAGCACCCGAATCGACACCTATTCGTCCGTGAACCGGACCATCCAATACACCTCAGAATTGAGCTACGGCGTCAACCATATCGATTGCAGTCTGCTACCGACCCAGCGCAATACCGCCAGCCTTTTCTCCAGCAAGGGAACTTGCCACATCGACTTGCGCGAAAAAACGGCGCATGGCGCATGCGACGCCAACGCGCAAGCGGATGCCCCTGCGCCGCTGCGCCGCCCGGCGCCCACCCAGGCGCAGATGCTGCAGATGGAAAGCCAGGCCAAGCACAACCCGGCGGTTGCCGCCATGCTGACCGCGATGCGGCAACACGGTTCGGGCGGGACCGGCGCGCACAAGGTCATCCTCGGCATCGACTGCGAGGTGTGGAAGAACCCGTTTGAGCCGGACGGAACGGTGTGCCTGTCGCTGGGCGGCACGTTTGTGGCGCAAGCCGCCACCGGCGAACTGACGCGGTCTAGCATGGCATTGGAGATGACGTCCCCTGTCGGCGAAAAAATGCATGCGACCGTGGCAAAGCTGGACACCCAGGTCAACGCGGCCGTGTTCGCTCCTTACTTGGCCGGCGGCTTCCGTATCGCCAATACCGGAGCGAAAAAATGAACTTCCACGAAACAACACGAAAAAGAACCCTCGGCGCTGCCGAAAAACCGCAGCGTGGCCAGGCCTTGACCGAATTCCTGACACTGGCCCTCGCGCTGGCGCCGCTCTATCTGCTGCTACCCGCCATCGCCAAATACCAGGACCTCGCCGGCAAGGTACAAATGGCCAGCCGCTACGTCGCCTTCGAAGCCATGACGCGCAACGATGCCCAAAACACGTGGAAGGCACCGGGCGAACTGGCCGGCGAGGTAAGGCGCCGTTTCTTCAGCAACGCGGACGCCCCCATCAAGACGAACGATGTCGCCGGCAATTTTCTCGCCAACCAAAACCTGTTTTGGCGCGGCCCCGACGGCGCGTCGCTTATCAATGACTTTAACAATGACGTGTCGGTCAGCTTCGGGCTGGCGCAAGGACCGAACCAGGGCGACGGGTTTAACGCCGCCGATGACGGCAAGCCCTTCAATGGCGTCGCCGGCTCCGCGCTCGGCGTGAAAACCGCCGAGAAACTCGGCCTCGGCGCGCATGGTGTTTATTCCGGCAACGTCACCGTCAAGCTCGCCAATCTTCCGGCCGGTTTGAAAATGCTTGAACCCTTCGACAAGCTCAATCTCGTGATAACGCGGCACACCAGCGTGCTCATCGATGGGTGGCAGGCGAAGGACCCGGCCCAAGTCGCGTCGCGCATCGACAGCGGCGTGCTGGTGCCGGCAAGCAAGCTGCGCGGTGTTGCGCCCGTCGTCGGTGCCAGCGTCACCCTCGTCGAACTGGGCCACGTAGCGGGACCAAAACTGGGCCAGCTCGATTTTTGGAACGATGTCGTGCCGCCGGACCGGCTCAAGTGAGCGCTCCGGGCCAAGACGCATAGGCGACATATCTGGCGACATCGGCGACATCGGCGACATCGGCGACGACTTGATAGATAAGGCGAGGAAAAATCATGAAATGCCATGCCAATACCGTGCTTCCCCCGCTACGTCGGGCGATCAAGCAACGCGACCGTCAGGAATGGGTGGGAGTGCTTCTGTTGGCGGCAAGCGGCCTGGCACATGCACAAGCGTGGCCCGCGATTGCCATCCCAAAAGAAGTCGAGACATTCGACGCGGGAGGCCAGATGCGCGCCAATGGATTGCCGCTGCGCTTGAGTGGGCTGTTATCCGCATCCCCGCCACCCCAAGTCGCGGCACGCTTTCGCGACGCTTTGGGGCAACCGCTGGTGGAAAACACGTTGGCCTCGAAGCTGGTGCTAGGCAAGGCAATAGGGGAATTCTATGTCACGGTGCAACTTGAACCGGTCGGCGCCGGCACCCGAGGATTTATCGCCATCTCGAAATTAAGCGCCGCGTTCGACCGGCGGAGCGCCAACCCGCACTCCGGCAACACTGCGAAGTCGCGATTCCTTGCCGGCTCCACACTGATCCGCCAAGTCGAGTCGGTTGACGGTGAGAAGCGGGCGCGTCTGCTGGTATTGCGCAACGGCCACGACACCGACCTGAACATCGAACATCTCAAGAACAGTCTGGGTAAAGACGGTTTTGCGCTTGAGCGCGAAGAGACCGCGCCGCCGTCCGGGCCGGGCCGGCCTGGTTACGGAAAAACACTGTTTTTCAAGCGGCAGGATGAAGAGGCCATTGCCGTGATTTACCGAGAACGCAGCGGCGGCACCGCCATCGTATTCAACACTGTCGGCTATCTGGAGCATTCAAAATGAAACACCACTCTTCCCGCCGGCGTCAAGCTGGTCAATCCAGCATGGAATTCCTTATCGTCTGCGCGATGCTGGCACTGGTGCTCGGCGTCGGCATGGTGGACAACAAAAGCGCACTCAAGCAGCTGCTGGGCGCGTTCACCACCGCCTATCGGAATTTTAGCTACGCAATTTCTCTTCCGGGGTAAACATGAAGCTGCCATCGTTTAGAAAAATCAAGAAGACCTGGCTGGTCTTTGCTCTTGCCGTGGTGATCGGACTGGCGGCGGCGCTTGCCACGCGCAGTTTCCTCCGCACCCAATTAGATGCCATAGAAACGCGATCCAGGCATGACACCGTGGCCATCGTTGTCGCCAAAGCCGAGATTCCCAAAGGCGGCGTCATCTCGCGCCAGAATCTCGCGGTGCGCGCCATCCCGCTCGAATATGCCCATTCCGGCGCGGTCCGTCCCGACGACTTTGAACGGATCGACGGCAAGGTCATCGCCTACACAATCAAGAGCGGCGAAATGATTCTGTGGAGCCAAATGGAGAGCAAGCGCGTACCGACCTTCTCCGCCCGCGTGGAACCGGGCAAGCGCGCCATGACTTTCGTGGTCGACGAAATCAATTCGATTTCCGGCATGCTCGAACCTGGCGACCTGATAGACCTGATGTTCACCAACGACCGCGACGGCAAGAAGGTGATACTGCCCTTGTTGCAAAGCGTGGAGGTCATGGCCACCGGCCAGCGCTCCATCGACGATGTCAAAAGCGGCGAACGTAGCCAATTCGCCACCGTCACGCTCAACACCACGCCCGACCAGGCGAAGAACATCATCCTCGCCCGTGACAGCGGCAAGCTGACGGCGCTGCTCAGAAACCCGGAAGACAAAAAACCCATCGGCGACAAGGGCTATGACCTTGCCGCATTGTTTGGCACACCACAGGAAAGCCGCCGCGTCAGCCCTGGCCGGGGCATTCCGGTTCTGTATGGCGGCAGCTCGGCCAAGTTTCCTCCCGATGCATTGCGCCTGGGCCCAAGCCGTGGGCCGGTCGATGCGCAATCCCCGCCGCCGACCGCCACGGCGCCCATTCCGCCACCGGCGCCGGGCGCCTCGACCGGCACGCCCTGAACGAAACATCAGCAACATCCAGCCATCGTCGCCACCTCTGTGGCGCGATTGGTCCCGCTCGCCCTTTATGAATGAAACGCACATGAAAATCCATCTCCAACTTGCGCGGGCAGTTGTCTGGACCGCGCTGGGCCTCGGCGCCCTCAGTTTCAACATGCCGGCGCACGGACAGGGCGCGGCCCAAGCCGGCATCGAGGCGCCGTCCGCCGCCGCCACCTCAAAGCCCAAAGTTGCCGCGCCGGGCGCCTCGCCCACACCGGCGCCCGCGGCGGCCGGCCTCAAGGCCGGCGGCCGCTACGAGCCGATTAAAAAGCAGAGCGACGACGAGCCCGTGCCGGAAATCGAACTGTTCACCGGCGAATCGCGTGTCTTTCCAACGCCCGGTGTCGCCCGCATCGCCGTGGGCAACGGACAAATCATCACCGCCAGCGCCCTGGACGACAAGGACGTCATCATTTTCGCCAATAGCGCCGGCACCTCCACGCTGTTCGTGTGGAACCGGGATGGACGGTTTCAACGGCTCAAGGTCACCGTCCTGCCGGTCGACATCGGCCGCTATGCGCGCGATATCGCCACCTTCCTGGCGGCCATTCCGAAGGCCAAGGCGAGTGTCGTCGGCGACAAGGTCATCGTCGAAGGCGAGGAGCTCTCCGACGCCGACCGGGACAAGGTTGCCGAGCTCGCCAAACGCTATCCGCAGATCGTCAACTTCACCAGCCCCATAGGTTGGGAGCAGATGGTGATGATGGATGTCAAGGTCGTCGAGTTCCCCAAGACCGAACTGCGCGAGTTGGGCTTGAAATGGAGCGCGGTCGGCGGCGCCGCCGTCGGCAGCATCTGGACCCCCGCCGGCCGTGGCGACCAGGGCGGCCACGTCATCAACATACAGACCGGCAACGCCAATCCGCCGCCGATCACGGTTCCCGGCGGCACCGGCCCGGTTCCCCTGCCCGCCAATTTGACGGTGCTGAGCGCCATCAATCTGGGGCTCAACGCGCAGTTGTCGGCGCTGGAACAAAAGGGCAGCGCCAGCGTGCTGGCCGAGCCGCAATTGTCGACCCGCAGCGGCTACAAGGCCAGCTTCCTGGCGGGCGGCGAAGTGCCCTATTCGGTCGCGACGATCAACGGCGTGACCGTCCAGTTCAAGCCCTACGGCATCAAGCTGGACATCGAACCGAAGGTCGGCCGCAACGGCGTCATCCGCGCCGTCATCGAGTCCGAGGTCAGTTCGATCGACGCCTCGCTATCCACCGCTTCGGGTCCGGCCTTGCTGACCCGGCGCACCAAGACCGAGTTCAATGTCCACCAAGGCGAGACCATCGTGCTGTCGGGCCTGCTGCAACGCAACAGCAGCTCGGATATCGACAAGGTTCCCTTCCTGGGCGACCTGCCGGTTCTTGGCGCGCTCTTCCGCTCCAAGCGGTTCCAGAACAAGGAGACCGAACTCGTCGTCTTCGTCACGCCCAGTATCGTCGACAGCCGCAGCCCCGGACTGACGGAGCGGAGCAGACGCGCGACGGAGCGCCTGGAACAGAATCTGGGCGGCCCGCCGTTTCTGAGCAATCCATTGCAGCCGGGCGCGGACGCGGCGCAATTCAACCAGACGCCGGCCGCGCCGGCCCATTGAACGGGGCACATCATGTTCCAGGTCGACATTATCTATCCCGATGGCAGCGAGCGGCAGCTCGACGTGCCTGACGAGTGCATCCTCGGCAGCAGCACGGGCAATGACATTTGCCTCGACAGTTGGCGCGTGGGAAAGGAGCATGCGCGCATGCTCAAGACGCCGTCGGGCGTGCTGCTGGAAGACCTGGGCTCGTATTTGGGCACCAGTGTCAACGGCGCCCGCATCGTCACCCAGCACGGCCCGCTCATGCCTAACGACCTCATCGTCATCGGTCCCTACAAATTGCGGGTGCATGACATCCCCGTCGCGATGTCGCCGGTGCAGGCCGCCGCGCCGCGCTCCCGCTCGGCCAGCGCGGCCTCGCGCAACCAGCGGGCGACCGAAGAGATTCACGCCTCGCGCCTGACGGCCGAACGCGCCCAATCCCAAATATGGCGCGGGCAAACCACGCCCGGCGCGGCCACGCCCGGCGCCGCCACGGCCGCCACTCCGACAGCGGTCGGGGGGTTTCCTCTTGTGCTGGCGCCCCTCGCCCACCAGGAAATGGAGTTTGAATGGCGCAAACGCCTGCACGCCATCTTGCTCGACACCATGGATTTGCGCCGGCACGACGTCTCCAAGATGAGCGATGCGCAACTGCGCATCGACACCGCCCGCGTCATTCAGGAAATCATGCACGAGCAGCGCGCGAACATTCCGCCCGAACTCGATAGCGCTCTGCTGACCAAACAGGTGCTCGACGAAGCCGTCGGCCTGGGGCCGCTGGAGGAGCTGCTCGACGATGCCAGCGTCACCGAAATCATGGTCAACCAGTTCGACAAAATCTACGTGGAGCGGCGCGGCCGCCTTGAACGGCACCCGTTGACCTTCACCAGCGAGCGCGCCGTGCTCGGCGTCATTGAGCGAATAGTCGCGCCGCTGGGCCGGCGCATAGACGAATCCTCGCCGATGGTGGACGCCCGCCTCAAGGACGGCTCGCGCGTCAACGCCATCATCGCGCCGCTGGCGCTCAAGGGGCCGGCACTCACCATCCGCAAATTCTCCAAGCACAAGATGACGGCCGACGACCTGGTCGAGCAGGGTTCCCTCAGCGCGGAAATGGCCGTTTTTCTGGCCGTCTGCGTGGCCACCCGCAAAAACATCATTGTTTCCGGCGGCACCGGCAGCGGCAAGACCACGCTGCTCAACATCCTGTCCAACTTCATCCCCATGGGCGAACGCATCATCACGGTGGAGGATGCGGCCGAACTCCAGCTTCACCATGAACACTGGATAGCGCTGGAAGCGCGCCCCGCCAACGTCGAAGGCAAGGGTTTGATCACCATCCGCGACCTGGTCAAAAACACGCTGCGCATGCGCCCCGACCGGATCGTCATCGGCGAGTGCCGGGGCGGCGAGGCGCTGGACATGCTGCAGGCGATGAACACGGGGCACGACGGTTCGCTCACCACCTTGCACGCCAACAGCCCGCGCGACGGCCTGGCCCGGCTGGAGACGCTGGTGCTGATGGCCGGCATGGACTTGCCGCTCGGCGCGATTCGCGATCAGGTGGCGTCGGCCATCCAACTCATCGTCCAGCAGACCCGCTTCACTTGCGGCACCCGCAAGGTGACCAGCATCACCGAGGTAACGGGGATGGAGAGCGGAAAATTTCAACTGCAGGAGCTGTTCCGCTATGTCGCCACCGGCTATCTGCAGGAACCCGACGGCGTCCGCGTTCAGGGCTACTTCACCGGCTGCGACATGGTGCCGACCTTCTATGAAGAGCTGCGCGCGGGCGGCGGCATGCACGACGTGGACATCTTCAAGAAGGTGGACGCGGCGGCAACCGCGCCGCCGGCCCGGACGCATGGAGGCCGGCCATGAACAACAGCAGCATGGTGACCTTGCTGACGACCATCGCGGCCATCGCGGTGGCCATGTTCAGCTGGCTGCTCATCGATATCGGCAGCGTCACGCTGCAGCGCTACCGCGCCCATTTCACGGAACGCACCCGCTTCCAGATTCGCGAATTTTTCCTCTTCGTCGACCCCGGCAAGGTGTTCCTGGCGCACATCGTGTTGATGACGCTAATGGCCATCGTGGCCGGCGTGGCTGCCGGCAACGCCCTTCCCGGCGTCGTCGTTTTCCTGCTCCTGGCCTTCTTCCCGCGTGCGCTCTATGCCTGGCTGCGCAAACGCCGCTTGCGCAAATTTGAAGAGCAACTGCCCGACGCCCTCATGATGCTGGCGGGCGGCTTGCGCGCCGGCCTGAGCCTGAGCACGGCCATCACGCAACTGGTTCTTGAAGCGCAAGCGCCATTGGGCCAGGAATTTTCCTTGATGCTACGCGAGCAAAGAATGGGCGTCACGGTGGAACAAAGCCTGAACGGGCTCATGCGCCGGGTTCCCACACCGACCACGATTCTGGTGGTGTCCTCCATGCGCATCGCCAATGAGACCGGCGGCAGCCTGGCCGAAATGCTGGAGCGTACCGCCAACACCGTCCGCAGCCGGCTGCAAATCGAAGGCAAGATTCGGGCGCTCACCGCCCAGGGGAAATTGCAGGCCTGGGTAGTCGGACTGCTGCCGCTGATGCTCATGCTCGTCCTCGACCACATGGAGCCGGAGGCGATGAGCCAGTTGTGGCACACCAGGATGGGCTGGGGCGCCCTTGCCGCCATCGCCTTCCTTGAGTGCATGGGCGTGTACGTCATCCGCCGCATCGTCGCCATTGACGTTTAACGGACGCCACAACCATGAGCCCTTCAAACACCACCATTGCGATCGCGCTGATCACCGGTCTCGCCGGCGTTGCCATTGCCTTGCTCGCCCTGCTGCTTGGCCGCGCGGTCGCCGAGATTCCCGTGGAAGACCGCCGCTACAAAGACACGCCGCCTATCGCGTTCCGGCTCCTGTGGTGGCCCATACATTGGATCAGCTACCTGCTGCATCCCTTCGTTTCACGCCGCCCCACCGCCCGCCTGCCGCTACGCTTGCGCCAGGCCGGCCTCGAATACAGCATCGCCGCCGCGCAATTTGTCGCCGCGCAACTGCTATGCGCACTGCTCATGGCGGCATTCGCCTGCTGGATACTGGACTCGCTGGCGCAGGCTTCGGCTGGCGGGGTCGCCACCGCGCGGTACTGGCAGACGGCGCTCGTCGGCGCGGTGTTCGGCTGGGGCTACTCGCTCATCTGGTTGCGCGACCGGATTGTCCTGCGCCGGGGCCAGCTGCAAAAAACACTGCCGTTCTATCTCGACCTCATCACCTTATGCGTCGAGGCGGGGCTCAACCTGCAAGGCGCGCTCAACCAGGCCATGGCCAAAGGCCCGAAAGGCATGCTGCGCGATGAAATTCAGCGCGTCCTGCGCGACATACGCGGCGGCAAACCCCGCGCCGACGCCCTGCGCGCCATGAGCGAGCGCCTGCAGGAGCCCAGCGTCAGCAATTTCGTCACGGCGATGATACAAGCCGAACACATGGGCATGAACCTGGGGCCGGTGCTGCGCGCACAGGCCGACCAACGCCGCTCCGAACGCTTTTTGCGCGCCGAGAAGCTGGCGATGGAGGCGCCCGTCAAGCTGCTGTTCCCGCTCATCGCCTTCATCTTCCCGTGCACGTTCATCGTCTTGTTTTTCCCTATCGTCATCCAGTTCATGCACTCGGGGATTTGAGGGTATTGCCATGACAACGCCAAAAACCAAACCCGGCCCCGCCGCCCGCCGCGAGCCGTCCGGCCCGGCGGCGAGCGTCATGCACACCGCCGCCGGCGTGTATCCGCTCGACGTCCGGCTCGCCAACACCTTCCTGAAACGCTTGCTGGGGCTCATGTTTTCAAAACCCCTGCACAGCACGCAGGGACTGCTGCTGACGCACTGTGCCAGCGTGCACGGCGCCTTCCTGCGCGGCGCAATCGACGTGGTCTATCTGGACCGCGACGGCATCGTCACCAAGTGTGTCGCCGGCCTGCGGCCATGGCGCGCCAGCATCAGCAATGTCGGCCGCGACGCGCAAGGTCGACGATACACGCGCGCGGCCCACACCCTGGAACTCGCCGCCGGAACGATAGCGGCGCTGGGTATCCTTGTCGGCGACCGCCTGCAACACCCGTATCTGGAGCGGCGCGAGCAGGCCAAACCCGGCACCGGCGGCCAGCAACAGCGCGGCTCGGCGATGATCGAATTTACCATCGTCGGTCCCATCATCACCTTGTTGGGACTGGGCATCCTGCAATACGGCATGTTGTTCTTCGCCAGGAGTCAAATCAACTACGCCGGCTTCATGGCCGCGCGCGAAGCGGCCACGCTCAACGCCGACCTCGACAACGCCTACTTCGCTTACGTGCGCGCGCTGGTCCCCCTGTACGGCGGCGGCCAAAAGCCGGACGAACTCGCCATCTCGCTGGGCAAGGCGGTGGCCGATATCGGTCCGAATGGCGCCGGCAACATCAACCTCGAACAGTTGAACCCCACCAAGGAAAGCTTCGACGATTGGAACGACCCGGCCTTGCAGGCGGCGCTGCACACCGGCGGCAAGCGCGTCATCCCCAACGGCGGGCAGGCGTTCAAGTCGCAGGCGATCGGCGCCACCTCGGGCCAAACGATACAGGATGCCAATCTATTCAAGTTGCGCATCACCCATGGCTACCTGCCCAAGATCCCGCTGATAAAAAACGTCTACTCGCTCTACCTGAAATGGCAGGACCCGCACACCAGCGCCTTCTACACCAAGCTGGTGACGGACGGGCGGATTCCGGTCGTCACCAGCATCACCTTGCACATGCAGTCCGATGCCATCGAGCCCGCCGCCCCCGTTTCATCGCCGGGGCCCGGCAACAACGGCGCGCCGGTCAATCCCGCCCCGCCGCCGATAACGCAAAACCCGCCACCCGAATGCCCCAATATCGGCTGCACCACCTCGCCGATACCAACACCGGTACCGATCTGCAACCCCGCAACGGACCCGGCCCATTGCGCCATTTCCTGTACTCCCAGCGTAGAGAACTGCTGTCCTCCTTCATGAGGTGTCGAATGAAAACGCCACGAATCCAACTCGCTTTAGCCAGTCTACTGCTGCTGTCCGGCCTGGCCAGGGCGGCATGCGGCCCCACGCCCGGCGGCCCGCCGGCCTGCGCCGCTGGCAGTTCCGCGGCCAGCCTGGGCGGAAGCGGCGGGCCGGCCGCCGGCGCGGGCAATCCGCTCAACGTCATCACCGGCAACAAATACCAGCGCGAAGACGACCTGCCGGCACTGCCCGGTGTGCTTGGGCTGGAAATCGTCCGCCACTACAACAGCGCCTTCAGCAAACCCGGCGAAAGGAACGGCATCATCGGGCGCGGTTGGCGCCTCTCCTACGAAACCGACCTGCTCGACTTCGGCGGCAAGATACAGGTGCTGCAGGCCGATGGCGGCCGGGTCATCTTCAGCCACGATCCCAAAAACCCGAACCTGTGCGGCACCGCCCTGCCCGCCAACGGCAGCATGGCGCTCGAGCGCGACGCCAACGGCATGGTCGAATACACCTGGACCTGGGCCAACGGGCGCAAGCTGCACTTCAACCGCCGGGGCAAGCTCGACACCATCACGGCGCCCACCGGCGAGCGCGTCACCTTGCACTACGACAGCGTCAACCTGCTGGTGCGCGTGGTCGACCCACAGGGTCGCAGTCTGAACCTGGCCTACCTCGACAGCGACCTGGCCAAGGCCAACGACCGCTTCCGTGGCGTGCAGTACATCGACAGTCCGGTCGGACGCTACGCCTACGAATACGGCAGCGCCTTGCCCAAGGGGGCCGGCCCGTTCGACAAACGGCAATTGCTGGCCAACCTGGTCCGGGTTCGGCTACCCACCGACTACCGGCCGAACCGGAAGGCGCACGAGCTCGACGGCCGGGGCGCCACGGTCAGCCGTCTCAGCCGTTTCTACCACCATGAAAATCCGGCGTTCCCCTGGCTGTTGACGGGTATCAGCATCGAGGCCGCCGACAAGGACAACAAGACCGTCGCCAGCCGCTATGCCACCTACGGCTACGACCACAACGCCCGCGCCAACCTCAGCACCCACGCCGGCAACGTCGACAAGGTCACACTCGACACCAGCGAGGGCGGCAAGACGACGCTGACCAACAGCCTGGGACAGAAAACCGTCTACCGCTACGCCGTCATCGGCGGCGAGCACCGCATGCTGGAGGTGCGCGGCGCCGGTTGCGCCACCTGCGGCGACAGCAATGTCCGCTACGGCTACGACCGCCTGGGCCAGCTCACCGAAACGACCAGGCTCGATGACCAAGGTGGCCCCGTCACGAGCGAGAGGACCGAGCGCGACCAGCTCGGCCGCGTCGTCAAGGTCAGCCGGGTGCCCTATTCGAACGGCAAGCCCGGTCCGGCCCAATGGCTGCTGCGCATGGAATACCTCGATGACGGCGGCGCACCCGCCGTCATCGCCCAGCCCAGCGTAGTCCCGGGCAAGGAGCGGCAAACGCGCATCGCCTACAATATCACAGGGCAACCCGTCACGGTGAGCGACATCGGCTGGATTCCCACCTACGATGGCAAGCAGGCTGCGGCGCAAATAGTGCGCACCACGTCCTATCGCTACGCCACCATCAACGGCCGCAGCCTGCTGACGCGCATCGACGGCCCGCTGCCCAACGGGAAGTCCAACAGCCCGCTCGATTCAGATGTCACGGTGTTCGAATACGACAATCGCCCGGACACTGAAAACGAAAAGAAAAACACGCCCACTCCGGCGAAATTGGCGCGCTACGACGAGCGCGACCAGCGCAACGGCCTGCTCACCCGCATCGTCGCGCCAGGCGACCTCGTCACCGAGGTGCTCGAACGGGACGAGGCGCTGCGTCCCGCCAAACTACGCATGATAGACGGCGGCAGGGTTCTGTCCGCCACCGCCGCCAACAACTGGCGAGGCCTGCCGGACCACATCGAGTTCACCGCGGGTTCCATGCACAGGCAGCTTCACTACAGCTATAACGCCGAGGGCAAAATCACTGCGGTGACCGGCCCCGGCAACCTGCGCAGCAGCTTCGAGTACGACCAGGCTGGTCATGTCAGCCGCGTCATTCTTCCCGATGGCAGCGGCTTGGCAATTGCCCAAGACACGGAGGACCGCATCGCGAGCGTGGCAAAATATCAGGAGATGGCGGCGGCCACCGCCGAAGCGCTGTCGTCGACCAGGTTCGAGTACGACCGCGTCGCCGGCCAACCCGGCCGCCTGACCGGAATCGCCGACACCCTAGGGAGACTCAAGAGCTACAGCTATAACGACGTCGGCCAGGTCGTCGCCATGGCGAATGCGCTCGGCACCAAAACCACGTTCGGGTATGACGGCGACGGGCGGCTCGAACTGCGCACCGACGCCGCAGGCAGCGCCAACGCGGCCACGTCGCGCCAAACCTACGACAATGCCGGCCAAGCCACCAGCGTCACCGGTCCCAATGGGGCTCGCATCCTGCGCCGCCACGACGATTTCGGCCGCAAGGTGTTTGAAGCCGACCCGGACCGTGGCGTCACGCTGTTCCGCTACGACGCCGCCGGCCGACCGCTGGTGCGCATCGACGAAACGCGGTCCGCGACACGCTATGCCTACGACCACGCCGGCCGCCTGCTCGCCATTGGGAAGGACAAGCTGTCCGACCTGCTGCAATACCGATATCGTGGCAGCCAGCTGGTCGGCATGGTCAGCACCACCGATGGCAAGCCGGGACACGCGGCGGAGCGGCTCGACTACCAGTACGACGCGATGGGCCAACTGACCCGGGAAACGCGCTGGTTCGCCGATGTCCGGCTACGGGACGGAGGTATCAGCACCAACGCCAAGGGACTGCGCTTCATCACGAATTACGAGTATGACGATGCCGGACGCATGGTCGTCCAGACGCTACCCGATGGCCATAGCCTGCGCTACCGCTTTGCTCCGGCCGATACCGTTGGCCGGCAACCGGGTGCGCGTCGTCGTCCCGGCCAGCTCGAAGCCATCCTGTTTGACGACCAAGTCGTTGTCGCCGATATCGAGCGCACCATCGCCGGCGGCATAACCGGCTACACGATGAGCAACGGCGCCCGCCAGCAAGTCGTGCTGGACAGGCGGGGCCGCATCGAACAACTGCGCACGCTCACCGGCACCACCGGACCCGACGCGGCTTGGTGGCAGCGCATTGCCGCATGGTTCTCGGCGAACAGGGACGTCAACCAGAAGACGCTGTACCGCCAGCGCAATCGTTACGACGAGGCCGACAGGCTCGTCCAGATTGAGCGCCAACTGCCGGCGAGCGACGGCCAAGCATCGCCCATGACGCGCCGCGAAGGCTATGCCTACGACGGGATGGACCGTCTGAACAACATCGTCTCCAGCGAAGGACGGGAAACCTACTTCCGCTACGACCAGGCAGGCAACCGCATCGGCGAATCGAGCCAAGGCTCGCCCGGCGCGGCGCAACCGGCGACAGGATTGAAGGAACGTGGCTTCAGCTATGCCCCGGGCGGGAACTGGCTGCTGTCGGCCACGCAAGCGACCGACGGCGCGGCCACACCATCCGTGCGCAGCGCCTGGTTCTATCACTCGACCGGACTGCCGCTGGCGCAGCTACAGTGGCGAAGCGACGCCGCCGCGACCAACCGGCGCACCGTCTACAACAGCGACAAGCGCCCCGTGGCCGTCTACGACAACGGCCGGCTCGTCGCCCAATATCACTACAACAGCCTGGGCGAGCGCATCGCGAAAACAGTCTATCCGGCACGGCCGGCGCTCGTCCCGGCGTCCCTCTCCAAAGCCGCGCCGCAGGGCGAGACGAGCTACACCCTGTACCACAACCAGCGTTTGGCCGCCGAGACCGACAGCCAAGGGCGCATCACCGCCCACTACGTCTACCTGTACGGCAAACCGGTGGCCAAGATTGAAATGGGGGAAAACCCCAATTTCGCGCACCGCGTGTGGAAGGCCATCACGATGCGCCACCAGGAAGAGGCCAGCGACCGGCTGGCGCACATCTACGCCATCGTCACCGACCACCTTGGCACGCCGCAGGAGGTCCTCGACAGACGTCAGCAAGCGGTGTGGCAAGCCATCACGGCGGCGTTCGGCCAGGCGCGCGTGGTGCGCGCCATGGCCGGGACCGATGGCAAACCGTTCGCGATGAACCTACGCCTACCCGGACAAGTCTACGATGCGGAAACCAGCCTGCACTACAACTATCTGCGCGACTACGACCCGACACTGGGCCGCTATCTCGCCCCCGACCCGATGGGCCTCGCGGCAGGCAGCAATCCGTATGCATACGTGTCAAACAATCCATTGACTAATATCGACCCGCTCGGGCTATATCAGATAGACATTCACTATTACATGACCTATTTCCTGGCCATCACGGCCGGAGTGGACAAGGATGTTGCTCGTCAAATTGCCTTGGCGACTCAATACATAGATGACAATAAAATGACATCACCAACCCCCGAGGGTATGACGCACGCCGTTATACACAAGTCCGGACCGTCGTGCGCTTGGCCGAAAAATCCGTTTACATTCAATGAGTTGCGGCCGCCCTTGTAAACTTGGCCGTTTTCGCGTTTACTCTCGTCTTTTTGGATGAACCAATTGGCGACCGCATCGACGCA
>NZ_JAEMNU010000072.1 GCF_016461825.1 Rugamonas violacea
ACGATCTGGCAGGGCATTCAGGATGTGCGCGTGGCTGCGCTCACGATTAAGGCGCTACGCGACGAAGCTGGGTGACTTGTGTATAAACCTATGCCTTAGTCGAGTTTCGGTTTTCGAAGACTACATTTAACAAAAAATTGGAATTCATTTTGCTGAAGAGCAATATTAAGAATAGCTAATTCAATACAATGGTATGCATCAGTAGAAAATTTTCTTGCTCAACTATGAGCAAATCGATCTGCAACGATATTGGAGCAATTGCAATCCAAGAGATGGCATTATGACAATTCACGAATTATCAGGAATTGAAGCAAATGAAGTTTCAGGTGGAATTCCATGGACAACGGCTGCAAGTGTTGCACTTGCAGAATCAGCCTCTTTGGGGCCATTGGTTTGGGCATTTGGCATGGGGTTCGTAATCGGAACCACTAAGTACAAGACACATCTTCATATCGCACATCAAATTTAAAATTAAAATTAATATTAATTATTAAAATGTCGAGTTATTTATTTTAATTAATCAATGTCTTAAGTAATTAGACAATACCATAATACTAAAACGAAAATTAATTTAAAAATACATCATGATTAAAATAATTTCATTCCTCTTTATTTCATTTTCCTTAGTTTCAGGCTATCTAAATAACACTTGGAATTTTTACCTACTAACATCACTAGGACTTGGATTACTATCCTTAGATCAAAGCAACATCCCTTGGAAACGCAAAATTTCAAAAAATAGCTGGGAGTGGATAATTAATGATAAATACGAAATAACTTACCTAGGAAAGGTTCTTCAAATATCTTCATTTATTTTACTTGCCGTATGCGTCGCCACTTATTAATATAATTTTATTGGCGCCATGCTACTGTACGGAATCGGACGTTGGGTCTGGTATCGTCCGTTGCGCCAAGCAACGGAGGAACAAATCGTGCATGCTGCACGTCAACAAAGCCATTTCTTGAGACTGTCCGAAGTGTAAAATTAATCAAGCTAGCTACCGTTACGCAGACCAAGGCGTCAAACGAGCATATTGATTAAAAAATTGTATGGTCACGCGCAAATGTGCTCACCGCGATTACAAGCTCAAAATAGACATAGCGTGAGGCACCTGCCCCCTGTGTCAGGATAGTTGTCGCGTCATCTGATTTCTCGTAATCGTACAGGGGGCGGAGCAAAGACGGGCAGTGAAACACTATTCAGCA
>NZ_JAEMNU010000073.1 GCF_016461825.1 Rugamonas violacea
TCGTTGGGATGGATAAGTGTACTCAAAACGTGCCGTGCCTTGAAGAGGGGCCAGCTACGGAAAGGTGCATAATCACACGAATCTAAACAGCTAAGTCCTCGTTTAAAACCAGGCTTCCACTTGGAAACCGAACGAGGTGCCGCTGGTATTGTTGTTATAGACCGGTCCGGAATTGTTGCTGGCGTTGACGGACGCGGTGGCGGCGTCGTTCCATTTCCCGTAGGTCACAAAGGCACGCAACTCAGGACGCGACCACAGGCCGGGGCCAGCCGAAATAGTCGGTGCGAACGTTAGCTTGGTCAGCCGCTGCGCCGGGCCGCCGGCCGGCGAGGTGACGCGGTCGGTGCCCAGCTCCATCACCAATTTGAAGTTCTGGTTCAGCGCGTACACCGGACGCACGCCCAGCGTGGTCCAGGTGCTGGAACCGATGGCGTCGGACTTGTCCTTCTGCAGCAACGCAATGAATTCCATGCCAAAGTTCCAGGCTGGTTGCACCCATACATTGTCGAAGACGCGGAAGCGCGTCACGTCCGAGCCCAGCAGCGTGCTTCCCGAGGCGCCGATGCGGTCATTGCCGACGCCGATGCCGGTGCCCGGCCCGACAGCATATTGCACACCGACAGTATTGGCACCGCCAAACACCTCGGTCTGGCGGTGGAAGGCCGACATCTGCCAGCCGTTGTGGGTGGCGCCCAGCTTGTTGCCACCCTGCGCGGTAATCACCGAAGCGGCCAGGTCGATGGTGCCGCCGGCGTTGACCGGCACATCCTGATAGATGAAGTTCTGCCGGGTCGCCGCCGTGGTGCCCAATACCGTGCCGTCCGCCGAGGTGGCGGTGGCGTCGTTGTCCTTGAAGAAGGCGTAGGCGAACTTGCCCGGACCGGCCTTGATCTGGTCGAGGCCGGCGCCGGTACCGTTGAAGTTGATGTACTGCAGATCCAGCATATGGATGTCCGGACGGTTGTAGAAGCGCTTGCCCATCCACGCCGTGCCGCCGTTGAGGAAGGGCAATCCCTTGGCCTCGACATAGGCCTTCAGCACATTCAGCTTGGCGTTGTCGAAGTCGGATTTCGGGCTGTAGGCGTTGACCCAAACGGTGGCGACGTAGTGCACGCCGTCCGACTGCGCGATGTCCTTGGTGTAGCCGCCTTCAAAGTAGGCGTCGCACTCGTTGCCTAGGCGGTACTTCATGGTGTTGCCGCCCAGGCCGTAGCAGCTTTGCGGGCCACGCGAACCGCTGGTCGAGGTGCCGGCGCCGACGCGGAAGTAACCGTGAAAGCCCTCCTCGTCCGAGCCGGCGCTGGCGCCACCACAGGCACAGGCCAGCGCAATGGCCAATGGCAGGGATTTCTGGATCAGGTGTTTCATGTTGTGTCTCCTCGTTATATATTTTTATGGGTAATGCGAATGGGTAAAGCGACGGACGTGGGGGTGCTGCCGGAGCGTCCCATCCGGGACGGCTCCGCTTGCTGCTTGCTGCGGGAATTAAGTGGCGCGGCCTAGCTCATCACGCTGCCACCGTCGACATTCAGCGTCTGGGCGGTGATGTAGGCCGATTCGTCACTGGCCAGGAAAATGGCGGCGCCGGCCAGGTCGGACGGCTTGCCCATGCGGCCGAGCGGCACGGCCAGGCCGACGGCGCGCTTCTTCTCGCCCGGCTGCAGCCCCTCGTAACGGGCGAACAGCGCGTCGACATGGCCCCACATCGGCGTGTCGACCACGCCGGGCGCGATGCCGTTGACGCGGATGCCGTGCGGCGCCATGGCCAGCGCGGCCGACTGGGTGTAGCTGATGACAGCGGCCTTGCTGGCGCAGTAGTGCGCCACCAACGCCTCGCCGCGCCGCCCTGCCTGCGATGCCAGATTGATGACGGAGCCGCTGCGGCCGGCGTCGCGCATCGCCTGCAGGACCTGCTGCATGACCAGGAACATACCCTTGACATTGACGTCGAAGATGCGCTGGTACATGGCCAGGTCGGATTCCAACAGCGGCGCCATATCGAACACGGCGGCGTTGTTGAACAGGATGTCGAGCGGGCCAAGCCCGCCCTGCGCGGCGAGCAGCAACTGCCGCACCGAGGCGGCGTCGCTGACATCGGTGCGCACATACTGCAGCCGCTCCGGATGGCGCGCCATCAGCTCGGCGATTGCGGCCGGCGCTTGCGGCGCCAAGTCGGCCACAGTGCAGCGGGCGCCCTCGGCCAGGTAGGCCTCCGCCACGGCCAGGCCGATGCCGCCGCCGGCGCCGGTCAGCAGCGCGTGCTTGTCGGCCAGGCGATTCATGGCGCACCTCGGTTGGTGGTAGCGATGTGCTGGCGATTCATGGCAGGTCTCCTCTCGTTATGGTCGATGCAGTGATTTGCATCGTGAGAGAAAGTCTAGCAGCGGCGGCGCCGCCATTCCGATACTGAAAACGCGATAGTCGATACTCGCCGACGCCGCGCGGCGAATTGTTCAAGCGCCGAAGCGGCCCGATGCCTGCTGGCGAAACTCCTTCGGCGTCATGCCCTTGAGTTCGAGGAAACGGCGGTTGAAATTGGCCACGTTGTTGAAGCCGGCGTCGTAGCAAATGTTGGTGACGTAGCGTTCCGTTTCCATCAGCAGCTGGCAGGCCTTGTTGACGCGCAGGCGGTTGACGAAATCGGTAAAGCTGTTGCCGGTCGCACTGCGGAAGAAGCGCGTGA
Source organism: Rugamonas violacea (assembly GCF_016461825.1). Classification (GTDB taxonomy): domain Bacteria; phylum Pseudomonadota; class Gammaproteobacteria; order Burkholderiales; family Burkholderiaceae_D; genus Rugamonas. The sequence continues at coordinate 2,684 of NZ_JAEMNU010000073.1, forward strand.
ACATCCGTTCGGACATGCCCAGCTGCTGCGCCAGGTCGCTCATCGAAAACTGGCTGCTGAAGTTCTGCACGATGAAATTGACGGCGGAGCTGATGCGCGCCAACGCATCGTCGTCGTCGCTCGACTGCATCGGCACGGTCGACAACAGCTGGTAGTTGCTACTCTCGGCCAGCTCGCCCAACAGCGTGAGGAACTCGATGAAGCGCGGCAGGCCGCTGCTGTCGCGGATGCGCTCGAAGCGCCGCATGGCCTGCTCGCTCAGGCCGAAGAACTCGATGCCGTAGGTGGCGCGGCTGAGCAGTGGCAGCACGGCGCGCAGCTCGGGGATGGCGGCGGCCATCTGCTCCAGCGGTGCGTGGCTGAACTGGACCACCATGTCGCGCAGCTTGACCCCCTCCTCCGGCGTGTCCAGCGAGACCCAGTTATGCGGCACGCGCGGGCCGGTCAGCACCAGATGGCCAGGCGCGAACTGACCGATGTAATCGCCGACGAAAACCTTGCCGCTGCTGGCGCAGATCAGATGCAGCTCGTATTCCTCGTGGTAGTGCCAGCGCACCAGCGAGCTGGGCACGCCGTGCTCCAGGTAGCGGATGAAACCGTAGCGCCCATCCGGCTCAAAACCCTGCTGCGGGTCACGCACGCAGTTGTGCTCCATTTGCAAGGTGTGGTGGATGCTCTTGGCTGACATGTCTGTCCCTCCTCCTGTCTCTCCCCCGGCTGGCGCAGCGTGTGGCGCCCAACCCGTCCTGCCACAGCGGGTCGCCGGTCAAGCTGAGTATAGCAAAGCCCGGACGTCTCAAAACAAGGGCTTCAACTGCCCGTACAGGGCGCGGAAGCGCTCGAAACGCGGCAGCAGCGCGGCCTGCCATTGCGCGTCCGGCGCGACCACCTCCAGCACCGGCGGCGCCACGCAGACCTCGGCCACGCTAAGCTGCGGGTTGGCGGCCAGCAGGGCCAGCCTGGCCGCACCCAACGCCGCGCCGAGCTGCCCGCCGCTATGCAGCGCCAGCGGCAGATCCAGCGTGCTGGCCAGCAGACGCGCCCAGTAGCGGCTGCGGCTGCCGCCGCCAACCAGTGCCGCGCCACACAGCGAACCGCCGGCCGCCTGCAGTGCCAGATAACTGTCGCGCAGACCGAAGGCCACGCCTTCCAGCACCGAGTAGCCGAGCAGCGCGCGATCGGTATCGTGGCGCAGGCCGAACCAGACACCGCTGGCATGCGGATCGTTGTGCGGCGTGCGCTCGCCCGACAAATACGGCAGGAACAGCGGGGCCGCCTGGTGTGCGGTCGTTCCCGCCACGGCGATCTCGTCGAGCAGCGCGGCCTCGTCGGCGGCGTGGGTCAACTGCGTGACCCAGCGCAGACAACTGGCGGCCGACAGCATCACCCCCATCTGGTGCCATTGTCCCGGCAGCGCGTGGCAAAAAGTGTGCAGGCCCCGGGCCGGATTGGGCCGGCAGGCATCGCTGGCGGCGAACAGCACGCCGGAGGTGCCCAGCGAGATGAAGCCCTCACCCGGCGCCACCACGCCCATGCCGACGGCGCTGGCGGCGTTGTCGCCGGCGCCGCCAGCCACCACCACCTGCGCCGGCGCGGCGATGCCCCAGTCGCGCGCCAACTCGGCGCGCAGCATGCCGCCCGGCGCGCTGCCTTCGACCAGGCGCGGCATCTGCGCGCGGTCCAAGCCGCAGGCCAGTAGCATCGCATCGGACCAATCGCGCCGCGCCACGTCCAGCCACAGCGTGCCGGAGGCATCGGACATGTCGGAGATGAATTCGCCGGTCAGCAGGTAGCGCAGATAGTCCTTGGGCAGCAGCACCATGGCGGTGCGGGCGAACAGTGCCGGCTCGTGCGCGGCCAGCCACAGCAGCTTGGGCGCCGAAAAGCCGGGCATGGCCAGGTTGCCGGTGATCTCGCGCAGTTGTGGCACGCGCCGCTCAAGCTCGACGCACTCGGCGCCGGCACGGCTGTCGTTCCATAGGATGGCCGGACGCAGCACGCGGCCGGACGCGTCGAGCAGCACCGTGCCGTGCATCTGGCCGGATAAACCGATGCCGCGCAACGTCGCCAGCTCGCGCGGATGGCCGCGCGCGATGCTGCCAATGGCGGCCTGCGTGGCGCGCCACCAGTCGGCCGGATCCTGCTCCGACCATTGCGGCTGCGGCCGGCTGATCGCCAGCGGCGCGTGCGCGCAGGCGACGACGGCCTGCGCCTGGTCGATCAACAGCACCTTCACTTCCGAGGTGCCGAGGTCTATGCCAAGATACATGGCGCTACCCTTCCCGCGTGGACGGCGAAGCGAGCGCATGGCGCAGGGCCGCGCGCGCACCGTCCCGGTACAGCCGCGCCAGCGCCTGGCCCACCTGCGCGACAAAGCGCGGCTGATCGGACAGCTCGCCGAACAGCTCATGCAGCGACAACAGCGGGCCGGCGTCGGCGCCGCCAAGCAGGGCCAGCTCGCGCAGACGCAGCGCGTATGGATCGTTGATCGGCATCGCCAGGCCCTGCTCCGAGCTGCCGTTCAGATAACGGAACCAGCACGCCACGGTGAAGCTCAGCAGCGTGATCGGGCCGCCGCGCTCCAGTTGCTCGCGCACCGATGGCAGCACAAACTTGGGAATGCGCGCCGAGCCTTCGGTGCCGATGCGCGCCAACTGGTCGCGGATGGCCGGGTTGGCAAAGCGCTCGATCAGCGTGCGCTTGTAATCGGCCAGATCGATGCCGGCGACCAGCGGCAACAAGGCCGTCACCTCCAGCTCCATCATGTCGCTAAACAGTTGGCGGATGTCGGCATCGGCCATCGCCTCGTGGGCGAACTCATAACCGAACAGCATGCCGATGTAGCACAGCGACTGGTGGCCGGCGTTGAGCAGACGCAGCTTCATTTTCTCGTACGGCAGCACGTCGTCCGTCATCTGCGCGCCGACCAGCTCCCAGGCCGGACGTCCACCCGGGAAGTGGTCTTCGATCACCCATTGCAGGAAAGGCTCGGTCATCACCGGCCAGGCGTCGGCCAGGCCGAAGCGCTCGCGCACCAGCGCGCGATGCTCGTCGGTGGTGGCCGGCGTGATGCGGTCGACCATGCTGTTCGGGAAGGCGCAATGCTGCGCCAGCCAGCCGCTCAGTCCCGGATCGCGCAGGCGTGTGAAGGCGAGCAGCATCTTGCGCATCACATCGCCGTTGTTCTGCAGGTTATCGCAGGACATCACCGTGAACGGCGCCAGGCCGCGCTCGCGCCGTCGTTGCAGCGCCTCGGCCAAGTAGCCGAAGGAACAGCGCGGCGTGCGCGGATGGGCCAGATCGTGCGCGATGTCGGCGTGGCCGGCGTCGAACTCGCCGCTGCCCTGGTTGACGTAGTAACCGCCTTCGGTGATGGTCAGCGAGACGATGCGGGTGCCCGCGTCGGCCATTTTTTCCAGCACCGCCTCGGCATCGTCAGGCGCGTAGAGGAACTCCAGCACGGAGCCGATCACGCGCGCGCTCTCGCCCTGCACGCCACGTTCGACCACGGTGTAGAGGCAGTCCTGCGTTCGCATGGCGTCGCGCATGGCGGCATCGTGCGGCAGCAGTCCGACGCCGCAATAGCCCCATTGTGTCTGGCCGGGCAGGTGCAGCAAGCGATCCAGATACACCGCCTGGTGCGAGCGGAAGAATCCACCCACGCCAATGTGCACAATGCTGCGGGCGACATCCTGCCGCCTGTAGGCCGGCCCGGCCACGCCATCCGGCAAGTGGCCGAGTGCGGCCTGGTTGAGTACCATCGTTGCGTTGTCCTTGCCCATCACAGCGCTCCCCGTGCGGCCGCTGCGTAGGTGTTACCGAAGCGGTCGAAGTGGTGCACCTTGCCGTGGTCGAAGCTGAGCAGGGTGCGGTCGCCGGGATGCAGAGCGCTGCGCTCGCTGCCGCGCGAGACGATCTGTACGTTGTTCTCCAGACGCGCATACACCAGCGTCTCCACGCCCAGCGATTCGACCATGTCCACCGTCGCCGCCAGCCCCTCCTGCCCCGGCGCGTCGAGCTTGACGTGCTCCGGGCGGATGCCGACGAAACCGTCGCCATGCGCCGCGCTGCCGGCCAGCGCGGCCAGTTGCGGCAGGGCCGCCGCCGGCACCACGTTCATGCTCGGCGTGCCGATGAACTGGGCGACGAAACGGTTGGCCGGCCGGTCGTACAACTCCAGCGGCGAGCCGTGCTGCTCGATCTGGCCATCGCGCAGCACCACCACGCGGTCGGCCAGGGTCATCGCCTCGACCTGGTCGTGGGTGACGTAGATGCTGGTGGCGCCCAGCTCGCGATGCAGCTTGGCGATCTCGATGCGAGTCTGCACGCGCAGCGCCGCGTCCAGGTTCGACAGCGGTTCGTCGAACAGGAAGACCTTGGGATCGCGCACGATGGCGCGGCCGATGGCGACGCGTTGACGCTGGCCGCCGGACAGCTCCTTCGGCGTGCGTTCGAGGTATTTTCCGAGGTCGAGGATGGCGGCGGCCTTGTCGACCTTTTCGCGGATCACGGCGCGGTCGACGCCGGCCAGCTTGAGCGCGAACGACATGTTTTCAAATACGCTCATGTGCGGATACAGCGCATACGACTGGAACACCATCGCCAGGTCGCGCTTGGACGAGGGCAGCGCGGTGATGTCGCGCCGGTCCAGCTGCAGGCTGCCCTTGTCGATCGGCTCAAGGCCGGCGATCAGGCGCAGCAAGGTCGACTTGCCGCAGCCCGAGGGGCCGACGAAAACGACGAATTCGCCTTTCTCGATTTGCAGGTCGATGCCCTTGATGGCGTGGTGGTCGCCGAAGAATTTTTCAATGTTGCTGAGTTGTAGATAAGCCATGATCGAGTCCTGTGTGAATATGCCGTGCTTATTTGACTGCGCCGAAGGTCATGCCCTGCACCAGCTGCTTCTGGCAGAACCAACCCAGCGCCATGATCGGTGCGATGGCCATCAACGAGGCGGCCGACAGCTTGGCCCAGAACAGGCCTTCCGGGCTGGAGTAGGAGGCGATCAACCAAGCCAGCGTGCCGGCGTTGGAAGCGCCCAGGTTGAGCGACCAGAACGACTCGTTCCACGCCCACACCATGCACACCAACGCGGTCGAGGCGATGCCGCCCACCGCCAGCGGCAGGACGATGTAGCGGAACTCGTGGCCGACGGTGGCGCCGTCCATGCGCGCCGCCTCGAGGATCTCGCGCGGCAGCTCGCGTAGATTGGTGTACAGCAGCCAGATCATGATCGGCAGGTTCATCAACATGAACATGATGGTCAGGCCGATGCGGCTGTCGAGCAGGCCGAAGTACTGGTAGCAGATATAGATCGGCATCAGCGCGCCCACGCCGGGCATGTAGCGCGAGCTGAGCACGAACTTGAGCAGACCGATCGTGCCACGGGTGGGGAAGAAGGCCATCGAGTAAGCCGCCGGAATGGCGATCGCCAGCCCGATCGCCGTCGACAGCACACTGGTGATCAACGAGTTGAAGGCGTAGCCGACATAGTTATCGCGCGCCAGCACGTCGCGGAAGCTCTGCAATGTCGGCGAGAAGAACAGCAGCGGTGGCGTCGAAATGGCCTGGGCCTCGGTCTTGAAGGCCATCAACCCTAGCCAGAAGATCGGAAAGAACAGCAACAGCGCGAAAAACCAGGCGGCGCCGGTACGCAGGTGGAGGGTCAATTGTTTGTTCATCGTGCTCTCCTTATTTCGCCAGATTCTTGCCGATGACCCGCATCAGGAAGAAGGCAGCGATATTCGCCAGCAGCACGGCGAACAAAGCGCCGGCCGAGGCGGCGCCGATGTCGTAGGACTGCAAGGCCTGCTGGTAGATCATGAAGGTGATGGTGGTGGTGTCGAAGCCGGGGCCGCCGCCGGTGGTGGTGAAGATCTCGGCGAAGATCGACAGCAGGAAGATCATCTCTATCATCAGCACCACCGAGACGGCGCGGCCGAGGTGGGGGATGTAGAGGTAACGCAGCTGCTGCAGGTAGTTGGCGCCGTCCATGCCGGCGGCCTCCAGCTGCTCGCGGTCCATCGACTGCAGCGCGGTCATGAAGATCAGGCAGGCAAAGGGCAGCCACTGCCACGACACCATCATCACGATCGACAGCAGCGGGTAGTGCGACAACCAGTCGACCGGGGGCAGGCCGAACAGAATGCTGACCTGGGCGAACAGACCGTAGATGGGATTGAGCAGCATGTTCTTCCACATCAGCGCGTTCACCGCCGGCATGATCAGGAAGGGCGAGATCAGCAGCACGCGCACCACGGCGCGGCCGGGGAAGGCGTCGTTGATCAACAGGCCGAGGGCGGCGCCGCAGACCACGGTCACCAGCATCACCGAGAACATCAGCACGAAGGTGTTCTTCAGGGCCGGCAAGAAGGCCCCGTCGGTGAAGAAGAAGTGGAAGTTCGCCAGGCCGTGGAATTCGTGCTCGCCGGGCGACAGCAGGCTGAATTTGACGAAGGCATAGTAGATCGTAATCAGAAGCGGGACGATGGAAATGACGGCGATGGCCAGCACGGCCGGCGTCAGCAAGGTCCGGGGTATCAGTCGGTTCATGGGTATCTCAAGGTGCGTGCGAAATCGCCGGCGCGGGCCGGCGGCTTCTGTGGGCTTCGGCTACGGGCGGGTGCCGCCGCGCCGGCATGGTGGCCGGCGCGGCGGGATGGCTATTTGTAGTAGCCGGCCTTGCGCATTTCTCGATCGGCGGCTTGCTGTGCCATGTCCAAGGCCTGGTCGACCGTCTGCTTGCCCAGCAGGGCGGAGGCGATCTGCTGTCCGGCCGCCAGTCCGATGGACTGGAACTCCGGAATCGCGGCGAACTGCACGCCGACATAAGGCGACGGCGGCAGCGTGCTGTGTTTCGGGCTGCTGCTAGCGATAGCCTTGCCCTCGGCGGCGGCGAACTTGGCGGCCTTGGCGAACTCCGGATTGGCGTAGGTCGACTTGCGGGTACCGGTTGGTACGTTGGCCCAGCCGGACTCCTTGGCGACCAGCTTGATGTAGTCCTTCGAGGTCGACCAGTTGATGAACTTCTGCGCCGCGTCCGGATGGCGCGAGCTTTTCGGGATCGCCAGCGACCAGGCCCACAGCCAGTTGGCGCCGCGCTCGGTCACCGCGTAGGGCGACTGGGCGAAGGCGACCTTGTCGGCCACCTTGCTCTGTTTGGGATCGGTGATGAAGGAGGCGGCGATGGTGGCGTCGATCCAGATGCCGCATTTGCCTTCGTTGAACATCGCCAGGATCTCGTTGAAACTGTTCGAGGACGAGCCGGGCGGGCCGTAGTTCTTCAACAGGTCGACATACATATTGACCGCGTTCTTCCACGGCTTGCTGGTGAATTGCGGCTGCCACTTCATGTCGAACAGTTGGGCGCCATAGGAGTTGGCCATGGTGGTGATGAAGGCCATGTTGTCGCCCCAGCCCGGCTTGCCGCGCAAGCAGATGCCATAGACGCCGTTGGCCGGATCGTGGATCTTGGCGGCCACCTCGCGGATACGCTCCCAGGTCGGCCGCTCCTCGATGGTCATGCCGGCTTTTTTCACCAAGTCGCTGCGGTACATGATCATCGAGCTCTCGCCGTAGAACGGCGCCGCGTACAGCACGCCGTTGTTGGACAAGCCCTCGCGTATGGTCGGCAGCAAATCGTCGACGTCGTAGCTGGCATCCGGCTTGATCGGCAGCAGCCACTCCTTCTTGGCCCAGATGGGCGCCTCGTACATACCGATCGTCATCAAGTCGAATTGACCGCCCTTGGTCGCGATGTCGGTGGTCATGCGCTGGCGCAGCACGCCCTCTTCCAGAGTGACCCATTTCAGCTTGATGTCGGGATTGGCTTGCTCGAAGAATTTGCCGAGCTTTTGCATCTCGATCATGTGGCCGTTGTTGACGGTGGCGATGACCAGATCGGTTGCGGCGATGGCGCTGGTGTTGGCGGCCAACAGGGCAGCGCATACGGCGCCGAGGGCGATACGTTTCATGTCTTGTCTCCAGTGTTTTTATGATTTTTTATCTTCGTGGTGCTATATCTCAGCACCATGTCAATGTATCACTGGAGTTCGATACTTTCCGATACTGGGAATCGTAGTCTCGATACTTTTTGGTATGGTTCTTGGCCGCTGGCCATAGAAAATCTGCGCCACAGTACAGGTTGGTGAGCAGACCCGTACTGTGCCATGCCGGCAACTGGCTTAGCTTGCTTGAGCCAACTGCGCCAGGACGGCGTGCCGCTGGCTGAGCACAAACTCGACAAAGATCGGCTTTTTGACCGTCAGCCGCAGCGGCCACGGAAGAAATTCGTGGCAATAGTCGGCGACCCGGCGCAGGGTTTCTTCGTTGTTCAGTATGCTGTGGGTCAGATCGCCGGATTTGCCGACGAAAGTGCTGAGGATCTCGCCGCGCTGGCGGTCAAGGATGAGGTTGACGGGGGCGATCAAGGAATCGCCGATCTTGGTCCGCTCTTTCAAGGTGTCCATATTGCAGTCTCCGTAGGCTGGTAGAGACTGCATCGTAAAATACCTGATCGTCCTTCGCATTGCGATTGGGCAATTTTATTGCCGTAAGAAAAGCTCAAAACGTAAAAAACCCCCACCTGCGCTGAACGCGGTCTTGAGCGCGTTCAGGCGGATGGGGGTTTTCACTACTACTATATAACTAGCCTGACGATAACCTACTTTCACACTGGTTGCA
>NZ_JAEMNU010000074.1:0-33176 GCF_016461825.1 Rugamonas violacea
CTGCTGAATAGTGTTTCACTGCCCGTCTTTGCTCCGCCCCCTGTACGATTACGAGAAATCAGATGACGCGACAACTATCCTGACACAGGGGGATCAGATTATTGAGGAGGCAAGCCGACAGCTGGAAAAGGTATTTGGGTTCGGTATAACCGACAAGCGAGATCGCGGCATGAACTTCTATCGTGAATCTTGGGTTCTCGGCGATGGGATGGGATTTGTGTGTTTCGGCGGGCAACGTACCACCATGCTCATTTGCCTCACCGGCCACGGCTGCGCAAACGCCATTGGCGGTTGGGAAAAACGGCTCTATGACTTTCTGACGACGGTTGCGATGCGGCCCTCCATCTCTCGCATCGACTTGGCTCACGACGATATTCATGGCGACTACTTGTCCGTTGATTGGGCGGACCATCAATGGAGTGCCGGAGGGTTCAGCTTTAAGAAGGGTGGGCGTCCGCCGGAAATTCAACACGTCGGCAATTGGAAACGGCCCAGCGGAAAAGGTCGCACGCTGCAAATTGGTATGCGCACATCCAGCAAGTTTTGTCGTTTCTACGAGAAGGGTAAAAAGGAAGGGGATAAGGCCAGTGTTTGGTGCCGTTGCGAAGTCGAGTTTAAGAACTCAAACACCATTATTTTGCCGGAAGTGCTCCTGAATCCGACCGACTATTTCGTCGGTGCCTATCCATGCATCGCTGACTTTGCGAAAACTGAGGTTCCATCGCGCATGGAAGTCAAAAAGAAGACTGCTCATATCACCATCGACGCCTGCGTTGAGGTTACCAAGCATCAGTTCGGGAAATACATTCGGGTTTTTCGTGAGCTTTGGGGCGATAAAGAGGCACTTGATCTGATTTGCAATGCGGATGAGGATTACTGGCCTAAGCGCATGAAGCCATTAACCAGTGACGCTAATAGCGGCCCTGTTCCCGTGCACAAGCAAGCTAAGGTGGAAATTCCGTCATTCATGCATTTCATTACAACCGTCCCATCATTCGGCCTCAATGGGGAAAACGGTTTTTCGTAGGCTACTTATTAGGAATACAAAATGAAATTTACTTCCACGATCAAAGTCACCGGTATGAAATTCTCCAAAGGGATGATGGATAACGGGCAAGCTTTCGACAGCACTAAAGTGTTCGTCGAGACTGATCTTGACTCAAGCAAGGACACCGCTTTTGGCACGGCGACCGCAGAGTATGGACTGGGCAAGGCTGACGAATTTCAAAAATATAAGCACTTGGCCGGTGCCGGTCCGTTCATGGCGATTGCTGAAATGGAAATCGTCACTAACGGCAAGACTCAGAAGACCGTTATCCATTCGCTGCGTCCCGTTGACGCTGCAAAGGCTGCGTCGGGTGCCAAAAATGTCGGCGCTTAAGCCGGAGGTTAAATTCATTGTGCAGGACAAGGAGTCCGCGCTGTTTCTTATGCCTGTACATGGCGACGTAGGTTTCACTACGTGGGCGCATGAGGCTGGAAGGTTCGACGGATACGCAGACGCGGTTGATACCGCTGCGCTCAACTGCCACGAAGGGTTTTACGTGACCGAAGTTTGCGCCGAGCGCAAGTTGCTTGTTGCTGCAAAGCCTTCCTTCGATTTGGTCGGTTAGTCATGGGCGGCGCTGTTCATCAGGTCATTGTCTGCGCCCCGGTAGCTTCGGCTACGCCACAAGACCAGGTGGCATGTCCGGCGCAAGGTGCCCAATTGTATGCACCTTCTCCGGTCGCCGCCTACCTGTTGGCTCCCGAGCAGGGTTCGGCGTTCGAGGCCAATATCGCCCCCCTCGATTATGCGGTAGCCGGGGCGCTTTGGGCCTTTGCGTTCACGACAGTAGTTGGGCTGTACATAGCAAGTCATTCAATTGGTGTGGTTCTCGGCTTTCTTCGCCGGGGTTAATCGTAGTGCGTTGCGGGCGCTTTCCCGCGTTTTGAAAGAGGGTAAGAAAATGAAAGTTATGAAAAAAATTGGGCTGGGTCTGGTTGGTGCTGTTGCTGCTACCGCTCCTGTGTTTGCCTTGGCGGCTCCCCCCGACCTGTCGTCGCTGACTAGCGCGATCGATCTGTCCACCGTGATCACCGCAGTGCTGGCGGTCGCAGCGATTATTGCTGGCGTGTACGCGGCAATCAAGGGCGCAAAGACGGTGCTGGGTCTGGTTAAAGGCGGCTAATCCCCGCCGTGGTGTTGCTACGGGGTGAGGTGAGAGCCTTGCCCCTTTTTTTTGGAGATTGCCTTGTCCATCAATGATCTTTGGTACTTGTTTTTCTTTGCTTTTGGAATCGTATCTGGGTGGTCCGTTGTGTCGGGCCTTCGTGATCAATAATTTTGGGGAGTTGTGACGATGAAAAAGCTGCTTGTAATCTGGCTTGCGTTGGTCTTGGTTATGAATCCAGTGTTCGCTGGCGTGGCCGTGCCTGTTACCTCCATGCAGAATTCAATCTCGGGGGTGATTCAACAAAAGGCGATCAAGCGAGGGTTTGCCGCCAACGATCCACGATTTGGCGCGACACTCAACTTGGTCTCGTCTGGTCTGGGAACGGCCGCCGCTGGTGCCGCTACTGTTTTGTTGGCAGGAGTCACCGCACCAGCGTGGGTCACGGGCGCGATTGCTATTGGTGTTGGTGCGGTCGTCAGCTATGGCGTGTCCTTGGCATTGGATGGAGTTGTTAAGTGGGCTTTTTCGGCTGATAAGACGGACACTACTCCCATTACTCAGTCTGGCTCTCAGGTCCCGCAACCTGTACCTGCTGGGCTTACGGCTGGTCAGCCGCACTGGGTCACAAATAGCTACCGCGCTAACGATGCAATGTCCACAATCAGGGCCGTATTCGGTGATAACTACGCTGCTTCATACGCTGCCGCGACGGCCTTTGAGTTCTGGATTGGTGATTGTTCCGCTGATACCTCGACTACCTACAATTGCAACGTAAAGCGTCGTACTAAGGCTGATGGCACTGTTACCAACTACAGTAACATCCGGGCGAGCTATGTAACGTCACCGGCACCACGCACGTGTCCAACTGGGCAAGTTTCTAATGCGACGGTCTGCGTGGTTCCGACCGCTTACCCAGACAAGACACCTAATGCGGGGGCTGATGGCAAAATCGCCGTCCAAACGGCGGTCGATAGTCTTACCGCTGCTGAGTTGGCTAAACCACTCAACCCTCAGTTGGTCGCGACGATTGCAGATAAGGCTTGGGCAGATGCAGCGGCCAAGCCGGGCTATAACGGTTTGCCCTACATTGCCTCTGATCCCATTACCGCGGCGGATGCAGACGCTTGGCGATCTGCTAATCCGCAAAATTGGCCGACCGTTCAAGAGTTCGTCAAGCCGCAAACCATGACTAATACGCCATTTTCGGTGCCTACCGCACCGGCTCCGGTGACAACGCAAGACCCGTCCGCGCCTGCTCAGGGCACTAACCCCGGTGCGGCTAATCCAGTTGAGAATTTGGGCATTGACCCTGGTATCGGAGCGCCAGTTTTGGAGACTACTCCTACCGTTGATCAGATTTTAAAACCCATCTTTGATCTGATGCCTAGCTTTCGAACTTTTACGACACCGTCGCATTCCGCTGTTTGCCCTAAGCCAGCGTTCGATATCTTTGGTGCCCATATCGTTATGGACTCTCAGTGCACGATAGCCGAGTCAACTCGCTCTACCCTGCACTCGGTGATGTTGGCGGTTTGGGCTATCGCTGCAGCGTTTATCATTTTGAGGGCTTAAGACTATGTTTGGCATACTTTTATCCGCGCTGAATGTACTGCTGGGCTTTGTCCTTCGTTCGGTTATCGTGAAATTTGTCATGTTCTTCGCTTTGTTTTTCGTGACAAGTGGCTTTATCAGTTATTTATCAAGCTCTGGCATCTTGCCTTCCGCTGACGTAATTGGATCAAGTCTCGGGTCCGTGCCGTCGGCGGTCTGGTACTTCCTCGATCTGTTCGCATTCTCCGCTGGCCTCCCGCTGATTTTGTCCGCGATGCTCACTCGTTTCATTATTCGTCGTATTCCTTTGATCGGGTAATCTGATGCCTATTAATGCATTTGGTGGTGGTCCCGGTAGCGGCAAAACCTATGGGGTGATCGAGCACGTCATTCTTCCTGCCATAGCGTCCGGGCGCTTCGTCATAACTAATATCGAGGGTCTGAACTGCGAGGCAATTTATCAGTACGTGATAGAGCACTTTTACAAGGGTAAGATTATTTGTATCGGGCACATTCGCCAGTGCAATCGGGACGCCCCTGGTGAGGATGATTTCTTTCCGGGTGCCGATTCGCTTGACAAGCCTTGTCATGTGCCTGACGCCGAGTGTCGTAATGTTGTCGGTGGTGACCTTGTTGTGATCGATGAGGCTACACGTTATTGGCCGCAGGGTGACAAGGTCTCTAAACAAGCTGCTTTTTTCTTCAGGGAGCACCGGCACTTTGCAAATGAACTTGGTCAGACGTGCGATATGGTCGTTATCGATCCTGATCTGACTTTGTTGGCGAGACCTCTCAAGGGAAAGCTTGAGCTATCCAGTGTCACTCACAAGACCAAGAGCATTGGTCTTAATCGCTATGTTGTGCGCCTGTACAGGGGTGCGAAGCTTAGCGGGAAACCGCAATCTGTTAAGGGGCCATATCCGTTTTCGAAGGAAATCTACGCGCTCTATAAAAGCTATTCCCACGAGTCAGCGACTGAGCAGGCAATTGATAAAAGACAAAACATTTTTTCGAAGGGGATGATTGCCGGACTGCTGGTTTGGCTTGTCGTTCTCGGCATCGCCGGTCAGCGTACATACAATTACTTTCATCCTGAATCTGCGAAGGTGGCGTCAGCTAATCATGGTACCTCGGGCAATTTGTCGACTGCATCAACCCATGTAGTGACGGGTCCGGTGGTGCCGCTTAGGCCGTCGTTTTCTCAAGAGTGGCGCTACGCCGGTGCGTATACCGCGAAAGGTCAGCAATGGGTTGTCCTTGTTGACTCGTCGGGACGGCTTCGGGCAGAGTCGCCTAGTGTTTTCTCCGGTACTGGAGCGTTGGCTGTTGGGGATATCGATGGAAGTCGTGTTACGTCATACTCCGGGTCCGTTTCCCGTTCCTCCGGCTCAACTGGGGTCTCAAAATGAGAGCTTTTATCTCCCTCGCGATTACGTGTCTGCTTACCATCGGCTCGGTTCACGCTGCACCGGGCCGTGATCCGGTTAAGTTCGATTTTCAAGGTGTGACCGTCTCACAGGTCATTTCTTTAGCGTATATGCAGATGATCGATGCGCCTTACGTCATCGACCCGGCCGTGGTGCAGGATACCCGCGTCGTTTCGTTTCGCTATGACTCTGCCACTGGCGATGTTCGACACTTTTGGATCAGCTTTCTCGACTCGCTTGGCCTCGTTGTAGTGAATCGTGGAGGCGTTGATTTCGTATCGGTTAAGCCTGTTGCACATGAGCCGTTGGAAGAGCGCGACGTGTTTGTATATCGTCCGCAATATAGGCCGGTGGCTTATCTTGTTGATCTTCTCGGGACGGTTTTTAAGCCCGGGGCTTTCGGCACTCAACGCGCTGTCAGATCTATCTCGCCGATGGAGAAGGTGCCGACTGATGCGCCACCTTCATCTGCTGCCGGGGCCATTAATGTGGATTCCGATACGCTGTTGTTTCAGGGGTCGAAGACTGATATCGCTAAGTTGAAAGCCATCCTCTCCCAAGTCGATGTCTCGGCTGGTGAGGTGATGGTAAAGGCAGTGGTATATGAGGTTGCGACGGGTACTTCGGATTCGTCGGCGTTTTCCCTTGCATTGTCGATGATGGGTGGGCGTGTTGGCGTGTCCATCGGTGGGCCGGTGGCCGCTGGCAATTCCATTTCTCTAAACACAGGTTCAATCGAAGCTGTGTTTTCGCTATTCAAAGGTGACTCTCGTTTCAAGGTCGTATCGACGCCTACTGTCCGGGTGAAGTCCGGTCAGCGGGCACAGCTAATGGTCGGGCAAGAAGTGCCTACTATTGGCGCGATTACGTATCCGCAAGGCGGGGCTGCTCCCGTTCAATCTATAGAGTACAGATCGTCTGGGGTCATTCTTGGACTTTCTCCGACTGTTCGTGAGGGCGGCATCGATATGATGGTTGATCAGCAGATCAGCGATTTTGCTTCCACGCGCAGCGGTGTCAATAACTCTCCGACCCTGACCAAGCGGAGTCTTACTACGACGGTAAGCACGCGTGATGGCGAATTGATTGTTCTCGGGGGGCTGACTCAGGATAAGACTATGACCAGTGGATCAGGTCAATCGTTCCTGCCTAAGTTCATGCGTTCGTCTTCCGCTTCGGATGACAAGACAGAGGTCTTGTTGTTGTTGCAGGTGACGAAACTATAGCGTTGTGCTGACGTATGCGTTGTCAAGTGCGAACCCGGAAGCCGTGTGTTTTTTCGACGGTATTTTGTCGAAAAGACGCACGGGTGAGGATTCGGCGGAGCGAACACTTTACAACTCAGGTAAAAAAATACGCTCGTCGTTGGGGGGCAGGGGTAGTTCCCTGCCCCCCTGACGACCAAGGGCGCTTGGCGGGTTTGGGCAGAGCCCAAGGTTTAATCGGTCCCCGCATTACGTGTTGACACTTGGTTGACACTGGTAACGAAAAAGGACCTCGATTTTCGCCTAAGTCTTTGATTTTATTGGTGGGCCTCCCGTGAGTCGAACACGGCACCAACGGATTATGAGTCCGCTGCTCTAACCAAGCATGAGCTAGAGGCCCAGTTTTGTACTGCCGCGCTGGGACCGTACCGGCCGGCCCTCTGACGCGCTCGTCACTAAAACGAACTCGCGAGGATATAGGCTGGCACGGGCACTAGTCAAGTCTTAGTTACCTTCCAAGAAGCTTTTCAGCTTGTCGGAGCGCGACGGGTGGCGCAACTTGCGCAGCGCCTTGGCCTCGATCTGACGGATCCGCTCGCGCGTCACGTCGAATTGCTTGCCCACCTCTTCCAGGGTGTGGTCGGTCGACATCTCGATGCCGAAGCGCATGCGCAGCACCTTGGCTTCGCGCGGCGTCAGCGAGTCGAGCACGTCCTTCACCACGCCGCGCATCGAGGCGTGCAGCGCCGCGTCGGACGGCGCCAGGGTGTTGTTGTCCTCGATGAAGTCGCCCAGATGCGAATCGTCGTCGTCGCCTATCGGCGTCTCCATCGAAATCGGCTCTTTGGCGATCTTCATGATCTTACGGATTTTATCCTCGGGCATCTCCATCTTGATCGCCAGGGTGGCCGGATCGGGCTCGGCGCCCGTCTCCTGCAGGATCTGGCGCGAGATCCGGTTCATCTTGTTGATCGTTTCGATCATGTGCACGGGAATGCGGATGGTGCGCGCCTGGTCGGCGATCGAGCGGGTGATGGCCTGGCGGATCCACCACGTCGCGTAGGTCGAGAACTTGTAGCCGCGACGGTATTCGAACTTGTCGACCGCCTTCATCAAACCGATGTTGCCTTCCTGGATCAGGTCGAGGAACTGCAGGCCGCGATTGGTGTATTTCTTGGCGATCGAAATCACCAGGCGCAAGTTGGCCTCGGTCATTTCGCGCTTGGCCTTGCGCGCCTTCATCTCGCCGGCCGCCATCTGGCGGTTGATGTTGCGCAGGTCCGGCAGCGGCAGCACGACGCGGGCCTGCAGGTCGATCAGGCGTTGCTGCAGCTCCTTGACCGTCGGGATATTGCGGCCGAGTATGGCGCTGTAGGCGTGGCCGGCGTCGACTTCGCCGTCGACCCAGTCCAGATTGGTTTCGTTGCCCGGGAACACCTTGATGAAGTGGGCGCGCGGCATGCCGCACTTGTTCACCGCCACGTCGAGGATTTGCTTCTCGATGTGGCGCACCTCGTCGACTTGGCCGCGCAGGGTGTCGCACAGCTTCTCGACCACCTTGGCGGTGAAGCGGATGCCCAGCAGCTCGTGGGAGATCGCCTCCTGCGCCTTGACGTAGGCTTTCGAGTTGTAGCCGTCCTTTTCGAAGGCCTTGCGCATCTTGTCGAACTGCAGGGAGATGACGTCGAACTTCTCCAGCGCGGTGGTGCGCAAGGCTTCCAGCTGTTCGGCCGAGAAACCGGCGGCGCCCGAGGCGCTGGCCGCCTCCTCTTCTTCCTCTTCCTCGACTTCCTCTTCCTCGGCCTCTTCCTCGTCGTCCTCGCTGGCCGGCGCGGCGGCCACCGGGGCCGGCTCGGACTCGCTCTCGTCGACCAGACCGTCGACAATTTCGTCGATCTTGATCTCTTCGGCGCGGATGCGCTCGGAAGCGGCGATGATTTCGGCGATCGTCACGGGGCAGGCCGAGATCGCCTGGATCATGTCTTTCAGGCCGTCTTCGATGCGTTTGGCGATCTCGATCTCGCCCTCGCGGGTCAGCAGCTCGACCGAACCCATCTCGCGCATATACATGCGCACCGGGTCGGTGGTGCGGCCGAAGTCGGAGTCGACCGTCGACAACGCCGCCTCGGCGGCGGCCTCGGCCTCGTCGTCGCTGGTGACGGTGGCCACGTTGTCGGACAGCAGCAGGGTCTCGGCGTCGGGCGCGTGTTCGTAGACCGCGATCCCCATGTCGTTGAAGGTGCCGATGATGCCCTCGATCGCTTCAGGATCGACGATGTTCTCGGGCAGATGGTCGTTGATCTCGGCGTAGGTGAGGAAGCCGCGTTCCTTGCCGAACTTGATCAGGGTCTTGAGTTTTTGCCGGCGCCGTTCGAGCTCCTCCTCCGACGCTTCCGTGTCCGACGAGAAGGCATCCTTCAGCAGGGCCTTTTCCTTGGCTTTGCGGTCCTTGGCCTTGGCCTTGTCGACCGCCTTCAGCTCGGCGCGCTCGACCGCGTTGAGCGCGGCCACTTCGTCGTTTTCCGGCTGGAATTCCTTCGGCTTGCGCCCGCGCCGGCCCGGCACTTTCACCGACGGCAATACGTATCCCGACGTGTCGATCGCAGCCAGGGTGGCCGCGTCGGTGGTCTGACTGACCGCCGGCGGGTTGCTGGCGACACGTGTTTCCGCCTTGTCCGCGGTTTTCGCGGCTTGGGTGGTCACTTTGCTGGGCTTGGCAGCCACATTGGATTCAGGTTTCTTGATTGGCACAGGCGCTTTCGATTACACAACGACTTGCTTATTAGGATAAAGTTTCTTGCGGCCCTTTTGGGGCCTACGTCTTCGAACCTGCCGACTGCACACGCTCGACATTACTACGACTACTTACACCTCGTTGGGCACGATCCGCGACCACAACAGATCCCCACCTGGCCCTGTTCGGGCCGATTTTGGCAGAAATTCTACTGCATTTGACGGGCGAGTGGGGGCGAGAACCATGAGTGGCTTACAGACGGGCAGAACTGCCGCCATCGGCGGCGAGCGATCCCGCGCCGTCTAAACCAAAGCTGGCCCTGGCCGCCGACGCTGCCTTTCCGCGCCGATCAAGAGCCTAACTTACTGAAAACAAATACAAATTCTGAATTAAAAAACAATGCCAAAAGACACAACACTTAGCGTTTTATTATAGCACGCTGGTTTGCAATTTCCAGGGGGCGAGAGGAGGTGGCGCCGGGCACCATTTGCCCCCCGCCCCGCCCGCTCCCACCCTAGCGGTTGGCCAGTTCGGCCTCCGCCTCGCGCATCAGCTGATCTTGCTGCGAGGTAATTTCCCGGTAGCGCACGCCGATCTCGTCCGATGACAGGCCGGCGGCGAACAACTGGCTCAGCTCCTGCTTCAGCGCGTCCATCTTGATCTGGCGGATGGCGCCCTTCAACCACAGCCGCACGGCCTCGAAATCGGACTCCGGCTCCTTGACGATCTCGCTGATGATCTCGTCGTACTCGCCGCCCTGCGATTTCAAATGTTGCGCAAAAGCCGCAAAACCACCGTGCTGGCCAAGCGATTGGCCGGCAGCCACCAGTTGCGCCAGCCGTTCGGCCGGCTCGGCGCCGAAGTGGGCGAAGCTGGCCAGCGCCGCCTCGTCGAGGTCCAGCGCCAACGGCGGATGGGCCACCAGGTGGCGCACGATCTGCAATTCCAGCCCGACCGGCACCGGCCGGCCGCTGCGCGGCGGCGCCTTGCGCGCCACCGCGACCGGCTTGGCCAGCTCGAACAAGACCTCGATCTCGGACGGCGAACTCTGCGTCAGCTGCGCCAGGCCGCGCACGATCTGCAGGCGCAGCGACGACGGCGTCATCGCCTGCAGCAGCGGCTTGGCGTCGAACTGGGCGCGCGCGCGGCCCTCCGGCCCGTTCAAATCGTGCTCGCCGCACACCTCCTTGAGCAGGAACTGCGACAGCGGCATGGCGTCGTGGATCTCCTGCTCGAAGGCCTCGGCGCCGTTGGCGCGCACATAGCTGTCCGGGTCGTGCTCGGTCGGCAGGAACAGGAATTTGATCGTTTTGTTGTCCGACACGTGCGGCAGGCAGGCCTCCAGCGCGCGGCGGGCGGCGCGGCGGCCGGCCTTGTCGCCGTCGAAGCTGAAGATCACCGTGTCGGTTTGGCGCAACAGTTTCTGCACGTGGTTGGTGGTGCAGGCCGTGCCCAAGGTCGCCACCGCTTGAGGGAAACCCATCTGCGCCAACGCCACCACGTCCATATAGCCCTCCGTCACCAGCACGTAACCGGCGTCGCGGATCGCCTGGCGCGCCTCGAACAGGCCGTACAGCTCGAAACCCTTGGAAAACAGCGGTGTTTCGGGCGAGTTCAAATACTTCGGCTCGCCATGGTCGAGCACCCGGCCGCCGAAGGCGATCACTTGGCCCTTGGTGTTCTTGATGGGGAACATGATGCGTTCGCGGAAACGGTCGTAGCGCTTGCGGTTGCCGCCGTCCTCGTCGACCTTGTCGATCACCAGACCGGACTCGGCCAGCACCACCGCCTCGTAGTCGGGAAACACCGAGCGCAAATTGTCCCAGCCGCTGGGGGCGAAGCCCAGGCCGAAGCGGGCCGCGACCTCGCCGGTCAGGCCGCGATTCTTCAGGTAGGCGATGGCGCCGGCGGCGCCGCGCAACTGGCCGCGATAGAAGTCGCAGGCGTGCGTCATCGCCTCGGTCAGCGCCATGCTGTGCGCCTGCATCTGGGCGCGCTGGGCCGGCGGGATCTTGTCATCCTGCTCGGGCACCACCATGCCGACGTTCTGCGCCAGGTCCTTGACGGCGTCGACGAAGCCCATGCCCGAATATTCGATCAGGAAGCCGATCGAGGTGCCGTGCGCGCCGCAACCGAAGCAGTGGTAGAACTGCTTGGTCGGGCTGACGGTGAAACTCGGCGATTTTTCGCTGTGGAAGGGGCACAGCCCCATGAAATTGGCGCCGCCTTTTTTCAGCTGCACATAGCGCCCGACGACGTCGACGATGTCGACGCGGTTCAGCAGGTCGGAGATGAAGGATTGTGGTATCACTTGGCTGGGCGGTCTTGTTATTGATCAGACTATACCGCCACACCGCGCCGGACTTGATCCGGCGCAAAGTGTGGCGCGGGGACGGCTACTCGAGTGCGCCGCCGGGACCCGGCCGAGCCCGGCGGCCAATGCCGGGGGCCGACCCCGGCTTGTGCCGCAGGGTTGGGCTCGAGTCGCCGGCGCTGCTTCCTTACGCCGGCGCCAGCGCCTTTTTGATCAGGGCCGAAACGGCGCCCATGTCGGCGCGGCCGGCCAGCTTCGGCTTGACGATGGCCATCACCTTGCCCATGTCCTGCGGACCGGCGGCGCCGGAGGCGGCCACGGCGGCGGCCACCTCGGCGGCGACCTCCTCGTCCGACAGGCCGGCGGGCATGTAGTCCACCAGCACGGCCAGCTCGGCCTTCTCGATGTCGGCCAGGTCGGCGCGGCCGCCGGCTTCGAACTGGGTGATCGAATCCTTGCGCTGCTTGATCATTTTTTCGACGATCGCCACCACCTGGGTGTCGCTGACCTCGATGCGCTCGTCGACTTCCTTGCGCTTGATCTCGGCGATCAGCAGGCGGATCGTGTTGAGCTTGCCGGTTTCCTTGGCGCGCATCGCCGCTTTCATGTCTTCGGTGATTTGTTCTCTCAAGCCCATCGTGTTCTCCTGGATTGACACAGTTTTACTGCGTTATAAATGCGAAAACCCGCCGCGGCGAACCGGAGCGGGCAGGCGACTCATTTGGACAGAAGTGCATCCAAACGAAACAGAACACAACCCGTGGCGGCCAATGCGCCGGACTATCGGGGTCGGTTCTGAATGAACAGTCTTAGAATAATTTTTTCGGCAGTTGTTGGCTGCGGATGCGTTTGTAGTGGCGCTTGACTGCGGCAGCCAGCTTGCGCTTGCGCTCAGCCGTTGGCTTTTCGTAGAACTCGCGTGCGCGCAGTTCGGTCAGCAGACCGGTTTTTTCGATGGTGCGTTTGAAGCGACGCATTGCGACTTCGAACGGCTCGTTTTCTTTAAGGCGAATAGTGGTCATGTAAAAATTCAAACCGTTGATTTATAGGAAGAGAGAGATAGTAGCAGCTTTTTGCCAGAAATGGAAGAGGTCTGGCAGCCGAACCGGCCTGGAAAGCGCATTTCGTCGTGAAAACAACGTCGCCGGACCAGGCGGAATCTCCGCATCGCCAAGCATGTTTGCGGCGACTGGGTTCGCTCTCCGAAGGGAAATTATAGCAGCAAAGCGGGCCGCCGCCGGCTTCGCTTGCAAAGCAGGCAAACCAAGCGGCGCCGCAGCAACAATCGGCGCCGGCCGCCGCGCGGCGGCCGGCCGCCTAAACAGCCTAAACGGCCTAGACGGCCTGCCCCGCCGCCACGCCCGAGGCCCAGGCCCACTGGAAGTTGTAGCCGCCCAGCCAGCCGGTGACGTCGACGCTCTCGCCGATGAAGTACAGGCCGGCCACCTTGTTGGCCATCATGGTCTGCTGCGACAGCTCGCGCGTGTCGACGCCGCCGCGCGTCACCTCGGCCTTGCGGTAGCCCTCGGAGCCGCTCGGCACGATGGTCCACTGGTTGACGGCCAGGCCCAGCTTGCGCAGCGCGGCGTCCGGCAGGTCGGCCAGGCGGGCGTCCAGCGCCAGCCCGTGGGCCTGCAGCAGGCCCTCGGCCAGGCGGGTCGGCAACCATTGCGACAACACGTTGCCGAGTTGCTTCTTGATGCTGCCCTTGCCCTCGATCAGGGTCTGCGCCAGGTCCATCTCCGGCAGCAGGTTGACGACGATCGGCGTGCCGGGCTGCCAGAAGCTGGAAATTTGCAGGATCGCCGGGCCGGACAGGCCACGGTGGGTGAACAGCAGATCCTCGCGGAAGCGCGCGCCGGTCGGATTGCGGCCCTTCAGCGAGCCGGTCTCGACGTCGACCTCCAGCGCGATGCCCGACAGCGCGGCGAACGGCGCCCAGCTGGCGTCGTCGAAGGTCAGCGGCACCAGCGCCGGGCGCGGTTCGACCAGCTTCAACTCAAATTGCTGGGCGATGCGGTAGCCGAAGTCGCTCGCGCCGATCTTCGGGATCGACAGGCCGCCGGTGGCGATGACCACGCTGTCGGCCTCGATCGCGCCGCCGTCGGTCTGCAAGGTGAAGCCGCCGCCGTCCAGTTGGGCGATCGCCTCGACCTTGCACGGCATGCGCCAATGCACGTCGCCGGCGGCGCACTCGTCCTTGAGCATCTCGATGATCAGCTCGGCCGACTCGTCGCAGAACAACTGGCCCTTGTGCTTCTCGTGGTAGCCGATGCGGTACTTCTTGACCAGCGCGAGGAAGTCCTGCGGCGTGTAGCGCGACAGCGCGCTCTTGCAGAAATGCGGGTTCTCGGACAGGAAGTTCTGCGGCCCGGCGTTGATATTGGTGAAGTTGCAACGGCCGCCGCCGGAGATGCGGATCTTCTCGGCCAGCTTGCCGGCGTGGTCGATCAGCACCACGCGCTTGCCCCGCTGGGCGGCCACGGCCGCGCACATCATGCCGGCCGCGCCGGCGCCGATTACCGCTACATCAAACTGTTTTGCCATATCAAATCCCGCACCTGCACTGTTTCAAAGGCGTGATTGTAAACGGCTTTGCCGATCAGCCCGCCGGCCGGCTCTATTCGATCGGCTCGCTGACCCGCTGCCGCGACTGCAGCGTGCGCGACACCAGCAGGCATTGCGCCACCTGCTCGGCGATCGATTCCGGCACCGCCACCTCGCCGCGCAGCACGGCCGCTATCCAGGCGGCGGTGGTGGCGGCGTCGCGCTCCAGCGGCAGCGCCGGCAGGGCGCCGACCTGGCTCTGCTTGGGCACCAGCATGCTGCGCAGGCCGCCGTGGAACCAGTCGATCTGCTGCGCCTTGTTGGCGTTGGCCACCGTCTCGCCCTCGGTGCCGCGCATCAGGAAGGCGTCGCCGCGCTCGTGCAGCGCCGCCGTGGTGAAGTACTCGCCGAGCATTTCCAGATACTCAGGATGGGTGTAGGAGACCAGCCGCAGCGCCGGCCCGGCGAAGGGCTGCATGATCTTCACCAGCGTGTGGGTCGAGTTGCGCACGCCGAGGATGCGGCGCAGCGCCAGCATCCGGGCCAGCGGCGGCGCCAGCCGGTCGATGGTGATGAAGGCGACGTGGCCCTGCGCCAGCGCCTCCTCCGCCTCGGCGTGGTCCTGCGCGGCGGCCACGCCGAGCGCCTCGAACACCTCGGCCGTGGCGACCCGGCCGGCGTCGTGCGCCACGCCGTGCACCAGCACCGGCACGCCCTCGCGCGCCAGCAGCATGGCCAGCAGCGGCGTCAGGTTGGCCATCTTGCGCGCGCCGTTGTAGCTGGGGATGGAGATCGGCGCGAACTGGCCCGGCGGCGCCGTCAACGGCGCGAACGCGGCCTCGGCGGCGTCGAGGAAGCCGGCGATCTCCTCCACCGACTCGCCCTTGATGCGCATGGCCAGCAGCACGCCGCCCAGCTCAAGGTCGGAAACGCGGCCGGCCAGCATGGCCGCGTACAGGTCGTGGGCGTCGTCGCGCGTCATGCTGCGCGCGCCGTTCTTGCCGCGGCCGATCTCTTTGATCAGGCGGGCGGCCAGGAAGGGTTCGTGGAGTGTCGTCATGCCCGACAGCTTACACGCAAACCGGCCCCGCTTCCCAGCCCCCCCCGCCCCGCCGGCGCAGCGCCCGCCGCCAAAAGGGTTTCCGAGCGGAAACAGGCGTCGGCGCAAGGCCGCGCCGGGCCGGCAAGGCCGGCCACCGCCGAGGCCAAATTGCCGCATTTCAGCTACACTACGAATCCCCCCGAACGCAATCATTGTAGAGAAGCAGACAATCATGATCTCCCCAGACATCGAAAACATCAACGTCACCTCGTTCGCGCCGATGCCTTCGCCGGAAGCGCTGCACGCCAAACTGCCGCTGACCGAGCGCGCCTCGGCCACCGTGATGAAGGGCCGCGAGGCGCTGCGCAACATCATCGACCGCAAGGACCAGCGCCTGTTCGTCGTCGTCGGGCCATGCTCGATCCACGACCCGGTGGCCGGCCTGGACTACGCCCGCCGCCTGCTGCAACTGCAGGCCGAGGTGGCCGACACCATGCTGCTGGTGATGCGCGTGTACTTCGAGAAGCCGCGCACCACCACCGGCTGGAAGGGCTACATCAACGACCCGGACATGGACGATTCCTTCCGCGTCAACGTCGGCATGGAGAAGGCGCGCCAGTTCCTGCTCGACGTCTGCGAGCTGGGCCTGCCCACCGCCACCGAGGCGCTCGACCCGATCTCGCCGCAGTACCTGGGCGACCTGATCGCCTGGACCGCCATCGGCGCCCGCACCACCGAGTCGCAGACCCACCGCGAGATGTCGTCCGGCCTGTCGACGCCGGTCGGCTTCAAGAACGGCACCGACGGCGACATCAGCATCGCCATCAACGCCATCCTGTCCTCGGCCCACCCGCACTCCTTCCTGGGCATCAACAGCGCCGGCAACGTCGCCATCGTGCGCACCCGCGGCAACGCCTACGGCCACGTCGTGCTGCGCGGCGGCGACGGCCGGCCGAACTACGACTCGGTCTCGATCGCCATCGCCGAACAGGCGCTCGACAAGGCCAAGCTGCCGGCCAACCTGGTGGTCGACTGCTCGCACGCCAACAGCTACAAGAAGCCCGAACTGCAACCGCTGGTGATGGCCGACGTGGTCAACCAGATCGCCCACGGCAACCGCTCGCTGGTCGGCGTGATGATCGAATCGAACATCGTCGGCGGCAACCAGAAGATCCCGCAGGACCTCAGCCAGCTCAAGTACGGTTGCTCGGTGACCGACGGCTGCATCGACTGGGACACCACCGAGAAGATGCTGCGCGACGCCCACGCCCAGCTCAAGCAACGCCCGTAAGCCGCCCCGCCCCGCTCCGCCTGGCGCCTGGCGCCTGCTAGCCGAAGGCCGGCAGGCGCGGACGCACCCCGCACGAACCGGCCAGCGCCGCCTCGGCCCGGCTGGCCGGTTCGCTCAACTCCTCCAGATCCAGATAAATCCTGCCGTCCTCCAGCCGCACCGTGTACGAGCGCGGATAGCCCTCCTGTCCCTGCGGCGAGCAGGCCAACGCCAGCGCCTTGTGCCAGCGCCGCCGGCCGGCCGCCGCCGTCTCGCCGGCCGGCGCGCCGCGCACCGGCGAGCCGTCCGGGTGTGGCGCGCCCACCAACAGCGCCAGCACCCGCTCGTCCTCGCCACGCACCAACAGCACGCCCGGCAGGTCCTGCCAGGCCAAGCCGCGCGGCACCAGCCGCGTGCCCAGCGGCGCCAAGTCCTTCAGCCGACAGATCAATTTCCATTGTCCAGACATCGTTCACCTCCTTGTAAAGCCATCCCCTGCCTACGCAAGAACGATGCCACGCGCCGGCCGGGTTTTTCGTTCAACATTGCGAAAAACGCACAGCGATAGTGCGCGGCGGCGCGCCAGTTCGGGGCATCCCGCCCGGCGCTTTCCTTTACAATGGCGGATTACTCCTTCAAATGTGCCCTCTTCATGATCGTTCTCGGCGTCGAATCCTCCTGTGACGAAACCGGCCTTGCGCTGTACGACACGCAACGCGGCCTGCTGTCCCATGCCCTCTACTCCCAGGTCGCCATGCACGAGGAGTACGGCGGCGTGGTGCCGGAGCTGGCCTCGCGCGACCACATCCGCCGCGCCATCCCGCTGCTGCAACAGGCGCTGGCCGAGGCCAAGCTGGCGCCCAAGGACATCGACGCCATCGCCTACACCCAGGGTCCCGGCCTGGCCGGCGCGCTGCTGGTGGGCTCCTCGGTGGCGTGCAGCCTGGGCCTGGCGCTGGACAAGCCGGTGCTCGGCATCCACCACCTGGAAGGCCATTTGCTGTCGCCGCTGCTGGCCAAGGAGCCGCCGCAGTTCCCCTTCGTCGCGCTGCTGGTCTCGGGCGGCCACACCCAGTTGATGCGGGTCGACGGCGTCGGCCAATACACCCTGCTCGGCGAGACGCTCGACGACGCCGCCGGAGAGGCCTTCGACAAATCGGCCAAGCTGCTCGGCCTCGGCTATCCGGGCGGCCCGGCGATCTCGCGCCTGGCCGAATTCGGCGACCCGCTGGCCTACAAGCTGCCGCGTCCGATGCTGCATTCGAAGGATTTCAATTTCAGCTTTTCCGGCCTGAAGACGGCCGTGCTGACGGTGGTGAAGAACCACCAGGAAAAGGTGATCGCCAACATCTGCGAGCAGGACAAGGCCAACATCGCGCGCGGCTTCGTCGACGCCATCGTCGACGTGCTGACCGCCAAATGCGTCAGCGCGCTCAAGCACACCGGGTTGAAGCGGCTGGTCATCGCCGGCGGCGTCGGCGCCAACAGCCAGCTGCGCGCCGCGCTCAACGACGCCGCCGCCAAGAAGCGCTTCAAGGTCTACTACCCCGAGTTGGAATTCTGCACCGACAACGGCGCCATGATCGCCTTCGCCGGCGCCATGCGCTTGCAGATCAACCCCAACGCGGCGCAGCGCGACTATGCGTTCAACGTGCGGCCACGCTGGCCGCTGGACGAAATCAAGGTGGTCTGACACGGCCCACCGCCACCAGCCCGGCAAGCGGGCCGGCGCCGGTAAAAACCACCCAACGGCGGCAAGCCGGGGTCGGACCCGCCGGGTCCGACCCCAGATTTACGCCGCTGGGTTTTCTTGACTTGGCGGCATGCGTGCCTCCCCCCCACCACACCTCTCAGGCGGCTTCGCGCTGCGCCGGCCGCGCCTGGCGCTGGTACAGGAAGTGCAGCACGCTGGTGCGATAGTCGAGGTACAGCGGGTCCTGCGCCAGCGCCAGCCGCTCGCGCGGGCGCGCCAGGCGCACCTGCAAAACCTCGCCGATGGTCGCCGCCGGCCCGTTGCTCATCATTACGATGCGGTCCGACAGCAGCACCGCCTCGTCCACGTCGTGCGTCACCATCACCACCGTCGACTGGGTCGCCGCGACGATGCGCAGCAGCTCGTCCTGCAAATGGGCGCGGGTCAGCGCGTCGAGCGCGCCGAACGGCTCGTCCATCAACAGCACCTTCGGCTCCATCGACAGCGCGCGGGCGATGCCGACGCGCTGCTTCATGCCGCCCGAGATCTCGTGCGGCCGCTTGGCCGCCGCCGCCGTCAGGCCGACCAAGGCCAGCGCCGCCATCGCCCGCTGCTTCAACTGCGCGCCCGACTCCTTGCCGCCGAAGACACGCTCGACCGCCAGATGCACGTTCTCGTAGCAGCTCAGCCAGGGCAGCAGCGAATGGTTCTGGAACACCACCGCCCGCTCCGGCGACGGCCCGGCGATCTCGCGGCCGCCGCAAATGAGCACACCCTGGCTGGCCGTGGTCAGCCCGGCGATCAGGTTGAGCAAGGTCGACTTGCCGCAACCGGAGTGGCCGATCAGCGTGACGAACTCGCCCTTCTGCACCGTCAGGTTGATGTCGCTGAGGGCGTGGAAGCTGCCCTGCCGCGTGTTGAAGACCATCTCGGCGTGCGTGATCTCGATGAATTTATCCGCGCCCATGTCAGCCCTCCACTTCTTCGTAGGTGAACGATCTGGCCACGGCGACCAGGATCTGCTCCAGCACCAGCCCGACCACGCCGATGATGACGATGGCGATCAGGATGTGTGCCACGTTCAGGTTGTTCCACTCGTCCCAGACCCAGAAGCCGATGCCCACGCCGCCGGTCAACATCTCCGCCGCGACGATCACCAGCCAGGCCGTGCCGATGGCCAGGCGCACGCCGGTCAGCATGTAGGGCAGCACCGACGGCAGCAGGATCTTGGTGACGATCTTCCACTCCGACAGATTCAGCACGCGCGCCACGTTCATGTAATCCTGCGGCACGCGCTGCACGCCGACGGCGGTGTTGATGATCATCGGCCAGATCGAGCAGATGAAGATCGACCAGATCGCCGCCGGGTCGGCCGCCTTGAACACCAACAGGCCGATCGGCAGCCAGGCCAGCGGCGAGACCGGTTTCAGCAGACTGATGATGGGGTTGAACATCCCGCCCAAAAACTTGAAGCGGCCGATCAGGAAGCCGAGCGGGATGCCGACCACGGCGGCCAGGCCGAAGCCCATGCCGACCCGCTTGAGCGAGGCCAGCACGTTCCAGCCGATGCCCTGGTCGTTCGGCCCCTTGCGGTAGAACGGGTCGGAGAACAGGCGCACCGCCTCCTGCCAGGTCACCAGCGGCGTCGGAATGCCGTTGTTCCCGCTGGCCAGGATCTGCCACACCAGCAGCAGCAAGGCCAGGCCGAGCAGCGGCGGCAGAAAGCGCATCACGTAGGGCCGCAGCCGCGACTTGCCGCCGCTGAGCACGACGCCCTTGGCGGCCAGGCGTTCGCTGCGCGGCGGCTTGGCCGGCGCCGCCGGAACGGTCGCGGCGGCCACCGTCGGCGCCGCCGCCGCTGCGGAAATCGAGGCGGCCGGCGTGCCCGCTTCCGCCGCCAGCTTGTTAAACACTGCGCTCATATGCGATCCCTCCTCAGACTTTGATGTTGAACGAATCGGCGTAGGCCTTGGGGTTCTTGCCGTCCCAGACGCTGCCGTCCATCAGCTTGGCGCTGCGCATGGGCGACTTCGGCACGCTGACCTTGGCCAGCGCGGCGGCGTCCCGGTAGATGCCGATCTGGTTGATCTGCGTCGCCACCGCCAGGTAGTCCGGCTCGCCCTTCAGCAGGCCCCAGCGCTTCTGCTGCGTGAGGAACCACATGCCGTCCGACAGATAGGGGAAGTTGACGCTGCCGTCGTTGAAGAACTTCATATAGTTCGGATCGTCCCAGGTCTTGCCCAGGCCGTTCTGGTAGCGCCCCAGGATGCGCTGGTTGATCACGTCGACCGAGGTGTTGACGTAGGACTTGTCGGCGATGGTCTCGGCCATCTTCTGCTTGTTCGACAGCGAGGCGTCGATCCAGCGGCCGGCGTCGAGGATGGCGGCGGTCAGCGCGCGCGCCGTGTTCGGATACTTCCTGACCCACTCGGCGCTGCTGCCCAGCACCTTCTCCGGATGGTCGCGCCAGATGTCCTGGGTGGTGGCGGCGGTGATGCCGACGCCGTCGACGATGGCGCGGTGGTTCCACGGCTCGCCGACGCAGAAGCCGTCCATGTTCCCGACCCGCATATTGGCCACCATCTGCGGTGGCGGCACGGTGATGATCTTGGCGTCCTTGAGCGGATGCACGCCGTGCGCCGCCAGCCAGTAGTACAACCACATGGCGTGGGTGCCGGTCGGGAAGGTCTGGGCGAAGCTGTATTCGCGCTTGTCGCCGGCCATCAGCTTGGCCAGCGAGGCGCCGTCCACCGCGCCCTTGTCGGCCACCTTCTTCGACAGCGTGATCGCCTGGCCGTTGTGGTTCAGGTTCATCAGCACCGCCATGTCCTTCTTCGGCCCGCCCACGCCCAGGTGCACGCCGTAGACCAGGCCATACAGCACATGGGCCGCGTCCAGTTCACCGTTGACCAGCTTGTCGCGCACGCTGGCCCAGGACGACTCCTTGCTCGGCACGATCTTGATGCCGTACTTCTGGTCGAAGCCGAGCACCGAGGCCATCACCACGGAGGCGCAGTCGGTCAGCGGGATGAAGCCGATCTTGACCTCCGTTTTTTCCGGCTTGTCCGAGCCGGCGGCCCAGGCGCCGCCACCAAGCAGGCAGCCCAGGCCCGTGGTGCCGGCGACGGCGCCGGCTTTGAGTAGTTGGCGGCGGATCGGTTTGAATGGGGTATCGCTGCTCATCGTATCCTCGTGCGGGTCGCTATGGGCCACCGGGCGGCGGCCCCTCAGCAAGGACCACAGCAATTGGTGTGCCAGCCGCCGGTGAGAATCGCGCCCCACGTCGGGACCTGAGCGCGCCTTGTTGGCGCGAATGGGCAGCTGGCTGAATTTTTCGGCACCGTTTTTGTGCACGGCAGCAGCGGGCGCGCACCGCCGCTGCGCAGAGCGCGCGCAGAACACGCGCAGGCGGCGCAAGCCACGGCGCCTTGGCCGGCGGCGCGGCGCAGCGGCGCGGCGCGGGACGATGGCGCGCCCGGGTGCGGGCGCTAGCCGTTCAGCGTCCGGTCGGCGCGCAGGCGGGCGACGATCAGGTCGATGA
Organism: Rugamonas violacea; assembly: GCF_016461825.1. Classification (GTDB taxonomy): domain Bacteria; phylum Pseudomonadota; class Gammaproteobacteria; order Burkholderiales; family Burkholderiaceae_D; genus Rugamonas. The sequence goes on from NZ_JAEMNU010000074.1 coordinate 21,481, forward strand.
AACTGCGCAGCCTGGCCGAGCCACGGCGGCCGTCGCGGTGCACCACGCTGATCGGGATGGCCTCCGGCTCGTAGTCCCGCAGCAGCGCCACCAATTGGCCCGACTCCAGATAGCGCGCCGCCTGGTAGGACATCAGCCGCGTGATGCCCAGCCCCAGCACGGCCGCCTCGATGGCGCCGTCGTTGGTGCTCACCACCAGGCGCGGCTTGACCCGCACCGTCAGCGTCTGGCCCTGGTGCTGGAACCGCCAGTCGGGCGACAGGCTCACGCTCGACGCCAGGATCACCGTGTGGCGCGCCAGCTCGGCCGGCGTTTGCGGCGCGCCGTGCCGCGCCAGATAGTCCGGCGCCGCGTACACCATGTGCCGCACGCGGCCCACGCCGACCGCCTGCATGCTCGAATCGGGCAGCTCGCCGATGCGCACGCCGACGTCCAGCCCCTCCTCCAGCAGATTGGTGACGCGGTCGACCAGCAACGCCGACACCTCCATCGCCGGATACCGCGCCAGGTAGTCGACGATGCCGGGCATGACGTACAGCTTGCCGAACAAAACCGGCGCGGTGACGGCCAGGTGGCCGCGCGGCTCGGCGTTGGTGCCGGCGGCCGCCTCGTCGGCCTCGTCGACCTCGGCGACGATGCGGCGCGCGTCGTCCAGATAGCGCCGGCCGGCCTCGGTGACGCGCACGTGGCGCGTGGTGCGGTCGAGCAGCTTGACGCCGAGGCGCTCCTCCAGCGCGGCGACGGCGCGGGTCACCGCCGGCGGCGACATGCCGAGCCGGCGCGCGCCGCCGGCGAAGCTCTGCTCCTCGCCGACGGCGACGAAGACGGTCATCAAATGCAATCGGTCCATGGCGTCATTTTCTTTTGGGGTGGGGGCCGGGCCGGCGCGGCCGGTAGGCGGGGAACAGGCGCTCGCCGGCGGCGCCGATGAAGTCGATGAAGTGGCGCACCCGCAGCGGCATTTGGCCGCGTTGCGGATAGTAGAGGAACAGGCCGTGTTCGCTGCTGTCGAGCTGCGGCAGCAGGCGCACCAGCGCGCCGCTGGCCAGGTCCGGCTCGACCATGTAGCCGATCAGCTGGCCGATGCCGACACCGGCGCGCACCGCCTCCAGTTCGCCCTCCACCGTGTTGAAGCTGGCCACCGCCGGCACGTCCTGGTAGACGGTGGCGCCGTCGATGTTGAGCTCCCACGGCATCAAGCGGCCGGTGTTGGGGTGGCGGAAGCCGGTGCAGCGCTGCCCCGGGCCCGCCAGTTCGGCGACGTCGCGCGGCGCGCCGTAACGCGCCAGGTAACGCGGCGCGGCGCAGATCAGCAGTTCGATGTCGCCCAGCTTGCGCGAGACCAGGTTGCGCTCCGGCGGATTGCCGGCGCGGAAGCCGACGTCGATCTTCGCCTCGACCAGGTCGGTGAAGCGGTCGTCGAACAGCAGGTCGAAGCGGATCGCCGGATGCAGCTCCTGGAACTCGCGCAGCAGCGGCACCAGCTTGACGCTGCCGAAGGAGGTCGGCGCGGCGACGCGGATCAGGCCGTCGAGGTCCTGCCGGCTGTCGCGCACCTGGTCGAGCGCCTCGTCGAGCAGGCGCAGGCCGGGGTTGGCCAACTCGTACAGGCGCTCGCCCTCGTCGGTCAGGCGCAGGCTGCGCGTGGTGCGGTGGAACAGGCGCACGCCCAGGTTCTCCTCCAGCTGGCGCACCGCCTTGCTGACGGCCTGCGGCGTCAGGCCCGCCTCGGCGGCGGCGGCGCTGAAGCTGCCGGCGCGGACGACGCCGATGAACAGGGTGATGACGCGGGCTTTATCCATGCCGGTGCGGCCTTTTCCATTTACAACCAAAAGATGAAAATCAAACAGCTTTGCTATGGCTAGTGTAACAGCTGCGGCGGACCTACACTGGCTGCACATCACTCCACAGCCCACGGCGGACCGCCGCCGCAGGGCGCTGCTGGAACCCTCTCAAAGGATACGACCATGGCACACGCCAAGCAGGGCAACAACAAAGTATGGCTCATCACCGGCGCCTCGCGCGGCTTCGGCGCGCTGATCGCACGCCAGGCGCTGGCCCGTGGCGACGCCGTGGTGGCCACCGCGCGCGACCCGCAAACCATCATCGACGCGCTGGGCGAGCAAGCGCAGTTGCTGGCGCTGAAGCTGGACGTGCGCCACGAGGCGCAGGCGATCAGCGTGGCGCAGCGCGCGCTGGAGCGCTTCGGCCGCATCGACGTGTTGGTCAACAACGCCGGCTACGGCCTGCTCGGCGCCGTCGAGGAGGCCAACGCCGACGAGGTGCGCGCCCTGTTCGACACCAACGTCTTCGGCCTGCTCAACGTCAGCCGTGCGGTGCTGCCGCTCATGCGCCAGCAGGGCAGCGGCCACCTGGTCAACCTGTCGTCGGTGGGCGGCTACCGCTCCTACGCCGGCTGGGGCATCTACTGCGCCAGCAAGTTCGCCGTCGAGGCGCTGAGCGAGGCGCAGGCGATGGAGCTGGCGCCGCTGGGCATCCACGTCACGGCGGTCGAGCCGGGCTACTTCCGCACCGACTTCCTCGACGCCGCCTCGCTGGTCAGCACGCGCAGCCGCATCGACGCCTACGCCGGGACGGTCGGCGCCATGCGCGCCCACGCCGCCGACGTCAACCAGCGCCAGCCGGGCGACCCGCGCAAGCTGGCCAAGGCGATGCTGACCCTGGTCGACAGCGCCGCGCCGCCGCTGCGTCTGCAACTGGGCAGCGACACGGTGGCCGGCGTGCGCGAGAAGAACCGCGCGGTCGAGGCGGAGATGGCGGCCTGGATGGCCTTGGCCGTCTCCACCGACCATGACGACGTGGCGGCCGCCGCTTAGGCAGCATGCCGCCAAGGCGCCGGCGCCGGATGAACCACCCAAAAGCAGAGAGCTGGGGTGGGGGCCNCGGACCCGCTGGGTCCGACCCCGGATTTACGCCGGTGGGTTTGCTTGGCTTGACCGCGCGGCCATCAGGGCGGGCGCCCGCCGGCCGACACCAGCGTCGGCGTCGGCGTCGGTGCCGGCGCCGGTGCCGGCGCCACGGTCGCCGACGGCGTCAGCAGGTCGGCGCGCGGATAGTCCCAGCGCGGCACGTTCTGCGGACAGGCGGCCTGCCGGCTGTCGGCGATGCGCAGCGCGGAGAAGTTCCCGTTCGGCGTGCCGGCGAAGCGGTAGTCGGACAGTTCGCCGTCCACCAGCGCCGGCGCGCGCGCGAAGCGCAGCCAGGCGTCGACGTAGCAACTGTCGCGCCGCAGCCCGCGCAAGGCGGACAGGCTGGCGCTGCGCTCGTCGTACTGGGTCAGCGCCGCCGTCAGCGGCCGCGCCGGCGCCTGCGCCGCCACCCGGTCGAGCAGGCCGCTCGGACAGGCCTGCGGCGCCAGCCACTGCGGCGCCAGGCTAAGCACGCCGCGCCGCATGCGGTAGCGGTCGGCCGCCTCGTCGACCTCCACCGAGACGAAGTTCCAGCACAGCGGCTGGCTGGGGAAAGCCGTCATCGCCACGTCGACCGTGCGCGCGGCCGGATCGAGCTGCAGCAGCGCGGCGCGGATGCGTTGCGCGCCCACCGCCGAGCCGAGGCCCTGCCCGCCGACGAAGACGCCACTGAGGACCAGCGCCAGCAGCAAGGCGCCACGGCCACGCGCGCCGTCGCGCCGCTGCAGCGCGATCATCGCCGCCGCCACGGCCAGCAACGCGGCCAGCGCGCTCCAGGCCAGAAAACCCTTCCAGCCAAAGAACAGCAACGCCGCCGCCAGCAGGCCGAGGCCGAGCGCGCGCGTGGTCCGCGCTGCCGTCAGCCAGGCCAGCGGCACGCCGAAGGCGACCCAGAACAGCGGCTCGACGATGAACACCATGTCGCCGTAGAACCAGCGCCCGTCGAAGGGATAAAAAGGATGGATGCCGTAGGAGTTGGTGAAGTCCATCAGCAGGTGCAGGCCGAGGCCGAGCAAGGTGCTGGCCGCCAGGCCGAAGCGCGCCGCGCCGCTGCGCCGTAGCAGCGCGCGCGCCGCCGGCCACAAGCTCCACAACAAGGCCAGTAGCAGCAAGGCCTGCGGCAGCGCGAACAGCAGCGTGTGGGTGTGGCCGCGGTGGTTCAGCAGATAGCCGAGTGGAACCGGCAGCAGCTTGGTGAGGAACAGGTCGAGGTCGGGGAAGTTGCTGGCCAGCGCGCAGGCGGCGAGCAGCAGGCGGTGGCGCGTGCGCTGGCTGGCGGCGTCCGGCTCGGGCCTCAGGCTGCGGTGTATCAGTTCGCCGGCGCCCAGGCCGATCAAGGAGTGGGTAATGTTATCCAAGGCTTGCTTCGTCTCCGCAGAGTAGGGTTGGTGGTGGACTTGCTGGCGCGGCGTGGTCGCACCGCGTAAGCCGGCCGGCAGCCGATCTGACGGCGCGGCGCGACGCCGCGCCGTCGGGCGGCGCGCCTAGCCGTCGACGCGGTTGCGGCCGCCGTCCTTGGCGCGCCGCAGCGCCTCGTCGGCCTGGCGCAGCAGGCTTTCCGCGTCGGCGACGCCCATGTGGTCGAAGGCGCCCACGCCGATGCTGACGGTGACCGGCAGCGTGTGCGCGCCGGCCGTGTGCGGCTGCGCCTCCAGCTTGGCGCGCAGCGTCTCGGCCAACGTGCGGGCGCCCTCGCGCGGCGTGTTGGGCAGCACCACGCACAGCTCCTCGCCGCCGTAGCGGCCGGCGATGTCGATCACCCGCACGCTCTCGCGCAGCAGGCGGCCGACGTTGGCCAGCACCATGTCGCCGGCGGCGTGGCCGTAGCGGTCGTTGACGCCTTTGAGGTCGTCGAGGTCGATCATCAGCGCCGACAGCGGCGTGCGGAAGCGCTTGGCGCGCGCCACCTCGAACTGCAGGCGCTGCAACAGCGAACGGCGGTTGTGCAGGCCGGTCAACTCGTCGGTCAGCGCCAGCTGCTCCAGTTCGCGCAGCGAGCCGCCCAGGGTCCGCTGGTTGGCGCGCAGCTCGATCAAGGCCATCACCTGGCGCCCCAGCCGCGCCAGGGTGCGGCGCTGCGCCTCGTCCAGCGCGCCGGGCCGGCTGTCCATCACGCACAGGGCACCGATGTGGAAGCCGTCCGGCGAGGTCAGCGCGACCCCGCTGTACATGCGCATATGCGGCGCGGCGACGGTGTACGGCAGGTGGGCGGTGCGGTAGTCCTCGCTCAGGTCGGCGATCTCGGTGGTGGCCTCGCCCAGCACCGTCAGGGCGCAGTAGCTGTCCTGGCGCGGCATGCTGCCCAGCGGCAGGCCATGGCTGGCCTTGAGCCAGACCCGCTCGGCGTCGACCAGCGCGATGGCGGCGTAGGGCATGCCGCACAACCGGGCGGCCAGCTCGGCGAGGAAGCTGAAGTCCTCGCAGGGCGGCGTGTCGAGGATCTGGTAGCGCTGCAGCGCGGCGACGCGGAACTGGTCGGCCGGCGGTCTGGCGACGCCGAGTAAGTGGATTTTTTGTGCTGCCGGCATGCGCCTCCCTGAATCGTCGCCGCGGCTGTCCGCGCGATGCTGGACTTGAGTTTAGCGCAAAAGCGGCCGGGCCGGAGGCCGAGCGGGGGGCGCGCCGGAAGCCGAGCGGGAGGGCTGGCCGCCCGCCGTCGCGGCATGGCTCAGGCGGCCGCCAGAATCTGCCGCAGCGCCTGTTCGAACACCTCGGCCGGCTGGCCGCCGGAGATCAGGTGGCGGTCGTTGATGATCACCGCCGGCACCGAGCTGATGCCCTGCTGGATGTAGAAATGCTCGCGCTCGCGCACCTCGTCGGCGTAGCGGTTGCTGGCCAACACCTCGGCGGCGGCCGCCTCGTCCAGGCCGGCGGCGCCGGCCACCCGCGCCAGCACTTCGCGCGAGCTGGGATTCTCGCCCTGCGTGAAGTAGGCCTCCAGCAGCGCGTGCTTGAGCTCCTTCTGGCGGCCCTCCAGCTCGGCCCAGTGCAGCAGGCGGTGGGCGTCGAAGGTGTTGTAGATGCGGCTGCGCTTGTCCATCGAAAAGGTGAAGCCCACCTCGGCGCCGCGCGCGCGGATCATCTCGCGCGACTGCGCCTGCTGCTCCGGCGTGGCGCCGTACTTCTCGGCGATGTGCTCGCCGATGTCCTGGCCCTCGACACCCATCTTCGGATTCAGCTCGAAGGGCTGGAAGTGCAGCTCGGGCTTGGCCGCCGTGCCGATGTTGGCGAGCGCCGCCTCCAGCGATTTCAGGCCGATGGCGCACCAGGGGCAGGAGACGTCGGAGACAAAATCGATCTTGATGGGTGTGCTCATGAATAGGCCTTCGCAATGGGTGGGCGCCCGGCGGCGCAATGCCAGCTATATGATGGCAGCAAAAGCGAAATCAAGTCGCCGGCGCAGTCGATTCCATTCATTGAAATAATTTCAACAAATTGGCATCTATTATTGCATCGCCAGCAATTGCCCGCCGCACAGCAAAAAACCAGGCGCGGGCCTGGTTTCTTGTGTTTCTTGTGTTTCTTGTGTTTCTTGTGTTTCTTGTGTTTCTCGTGTCCCTTGCCGCTTTTTCACAGCGCAGCCTGGCGGCGCGGGGATTATTTCTTCTTGCCCTTGGCCGGGGCGGCTTCCTTGGCGGCGGCGCCCTTGCCGCCGATGCGGCTTTCCTTGCCGGCCAGCAGGTTGGAGATGTTCTGGCTGTGGCGGTAAGCCAACAATACGCTCATCGCGATGACCGCGAACAACTGCGGCTCGACGCCGAACAGCAGACCGTAATAGAACGGCGCGAACAGCGCGGCGATCAGCGCGGCCAGCGACGAGTAGCGGAAGGCGAAGGCGATGGCCAGCCAGGTCACCAGCGTGGCCAGGCCCAGCCACGGATTCAGGCCGAGCAGCACGCCCAGCGCGGTGGCCACGCCCTTGCCGCCGACGAAGCGGAAGAACACCGGCCACAGGTGGCCGAGGAAGACGGCGATCGCCACCAGCGCGATGGCCAGGTCGCCCACGCCCAGTTGCTCCTGGTAGTGGTAGGCCAGCCAGACCGCCAGCCAGCCCTTGGCGCCGTCGCCCAGCAGGGTCATGATGGCGGCGCCCTTGTTGCCGCTGCGCAGCACGTTGGTGGCGCCCGGGTTCTTCGAGCCGTAGGTGCGCGGGTCGGCGATGCCGAACAACTTGCTCATCACCACGGCAAAGGAGATCGAGCCGATCAAATAGGCGGCCACGGTCATCAGTACTGTATTCATTGTTTCCCTCTAATTATTATTCCCGGGGCTCTCCGCCGGGGCTGCTGAATATACACCATGCGCGTGTCCCCACGCCAACAAAGTGCGCTGGGATTGACGCCGGGCAAGCACCGGCCCTCAGTCGGCCAGGGCGCACTGCACCGGCTTGGCCGCCAACACGTCGAGCAGCACCTGCGGCGCGATGCCGATCAGGAAGCCGCGCCGGCCGCCATTGATATATATCGTTTCCAGTTGCAGGATGCCCTGCTCGACATACACCGGCATCGCCTTCTTGGTGCCGAACGGCGAGGTGCCGCCTATCATATAGCCGGAATGGCGGGTCGCCACCTCCGGCTTGCACGGCTCGACCGACTTGCAGCCGATCGCCCGCGCCAGGTTCTTGGTCGACACCTTGCAGTCGCCGTGCATCAACACGATCAGCGGCTTGGCCGCCTCGTCCTGCATCACCAGCGTTTTGACGACGTGGTGCTCGGCCACGCCCAACTCGCGCGCCGAGACGCCGGTGCCGCCGTGCTCCTCGTAGGGATAGGGGTGTTCCGAGAAGACGATCTTGTGCCTGCGCAGCAGCTGCGTCGCCTGGGTTTCGGAAATGTGCTCTTTTTTGGCCATGCGTGATACGCTAAAGATTCAACGAGGAGTGTCGAATTATGCAGCAAGAACTTCGCTTTGCCACCTTCAACGTGTGCAACCTGGCGCCGGCCGGGGCGAAATTGTATGACAACCTGGCGCCGCTGACGGCGGCGCAGTACGCAGCGAAGGTCGCCTGGACCGCCCACCAGCTCGACCAGCTCGACGCCGACGTCATCGGCCTGCAGGAGATTTTCTCGCTGGCGGCGCTGCGCGACGTGCTGGCGCGCAGCACCCGCTACCGCGACGCCATGCTGGCCGGGATCGAGGTCGACGCCGGCGCCGAGCGCCTGACGCCGCAGGTGGCGCTGGTCTCGCGCCTGCCGCTGGCGGCCACGCCGGCGGCCTATCCGGCCTTCCCCGACGGCGTCGCCATGCCGGCCGGCAGCCGCGACGCCGACCGCTTCGCCCGCGCCCCGCTGCACGCCCAGGTGCTGCTGCCGGACCGGCGCGTGCTGGACGTGATCGTGGTCCATCTGAAATCCAAGCGGCCCGACTACCGCAACGGCGACGGCGGCGACGACCCGCTGTTGTACGCCCAGGCCAACCTGCGCTCGCTGATCCGCCGCGGCACCGAGGCGGTGGCGCTGCGCGTTCTGCTGAGCCAGTTGAGCGAGCCGGCGCACGGCGGCCGCCGGCCGCGCATCGTGCTGGGCGACTTCAACGACACCGCCGACGCCGTCACCACCACCATCGTGCTGGGCGCCGGCGCCTGGTGCCAGCCGGGCGACGAGTTGAGCGGCCGCATGTTCGACTGCAACCAGATCCAGCTGCGCCAGGACCGCCTGCGCCACGTCGGCTACACCAACATCCACGAGGGCCACTACATGACCATCGACCACGTGCTGGTGTCGGAGGAGTTCAACCCGGCCTCGCGCTACGCCATCGGCGAGGTGCTCGACGTCAGCTACCTGAACGACCACCTGCTGCAGCAGCGCCCGGAGACTTCGGACCACGGCCAGGTGCTGGTGCGCCTGCGCCTGTACGGCGCGCGCGACCACGCCGAGGCCTGAGGCGGGTCGCGCAAAACCCGACGGCGCAACGCCAGGGTCGGACCCGCGGGTCCGACCCTCGCTCTCCGCCTGTGGGTGCCTGGCGCGGCCGCCGGCGCCTTGGCGACGCGGCCTAGGCCGCCGGCCCCTCGGCACCGTCGGCGCGCGGCGGCGGCTGCGGCGGCGGTGCCGCGCCGTCCAGCGACGCCGCGCCGTTCATCGGCGCCGCACCATCCAGCGACGCCGACTGCGGCGCCGACTCCAGCGCGGCCGGCGCGATGTAGCGCCCCTGGTAGCGGTCGCAGCCGTGATGGCGCAGGAACTGCAGCTGGGCCGCCGTCTCCACGCCCTCGGCCACCACGATCAGCTTCAGGCTGCGCGCCACGCCGATGATGGCGGTGGCCACGGCGGCGTCGCCCGGCTCGGACGCCAGGTCGGCCATGAAGGAGCGGTCGATCTTCAGCTTGTCGACCGGGTAGTCGCGCAGATGGCCCAGGCGCGAATAGCCGGTGCCGAAATCGTCGATGGTCAGGCCGACGCCCAGCGCGCGCAGCGCCTGCAGCTTGGCCGACGCCGCGCCGCCCTGGCGCATGATGATCGCCTCGGTCAGCTCCAGTTCGAGCAGGCCGGGCGCCAGGCCGCTCACCTGCAGCGCCTCGGCCACGCTGTGCGGCAGGTTGTTCTGCACCAGCTGCGCCAGCGAGATGTTGACCGCCACCACCAGCGGCCGGCCCTCCTCCTGCCAGCGGCGCGCCTGCCGGCAGGCCTCGCGCAGCACCCAGTTGCCGATGGCGACCATCAGGCCGCAGTCCTCCGCCACGCCGATGAAGCGCTCCGGCAGCAGCCGACCCAGCTGCGGGTGGCGCCAGCGGATCAACGCCTCGGCACCCACCGTGGCGCCGCTGGCGACGTCGATCTCGGGCTGGAATTCGAGCTCGAACTGGCCCTCGCGCAGCGCGCAGCGCAGGCCGTTCTCGAAGGCGACCCGCTCGACGATCTGCGCGTTCATCTCGGCGTTGAAGAACTGGAAGCGGTTGCGCCCGCCCTCCTTGGCGTGGTACATCGCCAGGTCGGCGTTCTTCACCAGCGTCTCGATGTCGGCGCCGTCGTCGGGGAAGATGCTGATGCCGATCGAGGTGGTGACGTCGAGCCGGTGCTGCTCCAGCTCGTAGGTCTGGGTGATCGACTGCAGCACGCTGGCGGCGACGTGGGCGGCCTGGTCGATGCCGCCGATGTCGGCCAGGATGATGACGAACTCGTCGCCGCCCTGGCGGCTCACCGTGTCGACCGCGCGCACGCACTTGACCAGCCGCGCCGCCACCTCCTTGAGCAGCAGGTCGCCGACGTGGTGGCCGAGGGTGTCGTTGATGTGCTTGAAGCGGTCCAGGTCGAGGAACAGGATGGCCAGCATGCTGTGGTTGCGCCGCGCCGCCGTCAGCGACAGGCTGAGGCGGTCGAGCAGCAGCACGCGGTTCGGCAGGTCGGTCAGGAAATCGTGCTCGGCCAGGTGGCGGGTGGTTTCCTCCGAACGCTTGCGCTCGCTGATGTCCGACAGGATCAACATATAGTTGGCCACCGCGCCCTGCTGGTCGGCGATGGCGGCCAGCGACAGCCAGGCCGGATAGCGCTCGCCGCCACGGCGCTGCGCCCAGATCTCGCCCTGCCAGTGGCCCAGCTCGCTCATCTCGCCCCAGATCTGGCGGAACAGCTCGGCGTCCTCGATGCCGACCCGCTCGCCGTCGAGCGCCTGGCCGACCATCTCGGCCGGACCGCGGCCGGTGGTGGCGCTGTAGGCCTGGTTGACGGCGATCACGCTGGGCAGGCGGTCGGCCAGCAGGATGGCGTCGCGGCTGTTCTCGAACACCTGGGCGGCCAGGTACAGGCGCTGCTCGGCCTGCTTGCGGGCGGAGATGTCGCGCACCACCGCGTAGAACAGGAACTCGTGGTCCAGGGTGATCGAGGTCAGCAGCACCTCGGCCCAGAACGGCCGTCCGCCGCAACTGGTGTAGCGCCAGTCGTAGCGCCAGTTGCCCAGGCGGTGGGCCTGCTGCGCCATGGCCAGCCCGGCCTGGGCCGACAGCGCGCCGCCGTCCTGGCGCAGCGGCGAAAAATCGGCCAGGCTCTTGCCCAGCATGCGGCCGGCGTCGGCGCAGTCGAACAGCGCCAGCGCGGCCGGATTGAGCTCGGCGATGCGGTCGCGCTCGATCACCAGGATGGCGTCGCTGGACTTGTCGAACATCTGGCGGAAGTTGGCGCCCACCGACAGCAGCGCGCCCTCCTCGCGGCGGCGGGCGGTGACGTCGATGTCCATGCTGAAGATTTGCTGCAGCTCGCCGCCGCGATACACCGGGAACATGCTCGAATAGACCCACAGCTGGCGGCCGGCGGCGCTGCGCACCTGCCAGTCGCGCGCCGGGCTGGGGCGGCCGCTCTGCCACACCTGCTCCAGCGCGGCGGCGTGCTCGGCGGCGCGCTGCTGCGGCCGCAGCAGTTGTAACAGCGGCTGGCCCAGCGCCTGCTCCGCCGCCACGCCGTACAACTGGGCGCAGGTGTGGTTCCAGAAACGCACCCGGCCGGCCCGGTCGACGCTGTGCACCGCCACCAGCGGCGTCAGCTCGATCGCCGCGACGACGCGGGCGATCAGGTCCAGCGCCTGCTCGGCCGGCCGGCCGGGTTCGCCCTGGGCCGACGCGGCCGCGATCGATTTCTGGTCATCCACCTTGGCCTCGCTCGCCGTGCGCCCTTGCAGGCAGTCAGAGCATTCTTGCCCGCCACAGGATCGCGCGCTTGACGTGGCGCAAGGAAGGCCGCAGCGGACGTATCACGGCGCAAGTGTCGTTACCGTTTGACAACAGTTCGCCGGCCCGCCGACGCGAAAACCACAGGCGCGATCCCGGGGTGGGGC
>NZ_JAEMNU010000074.1:33181-50832 GCF_016461825.1 Rugamonas violacea
CGGCTGTCCGCCTCTGGGTGGTGTTGTAGCCGCCGGCGCCCCAAGCGGACGGCATTCGCCGCCGATCCGCCTTTTCTGCAGTTCAAGCCCGCCTTTTGCCGCCCTGTCGCACGGAGGTGGCGCGACACTTGTCATCTCCATACAGTGTCACCATGCGCACCACCGCGGTTCTCCGGGAAGGGCAGGCGTGTCCTTCCACCAACCACCGCCGTGGTGCGCATCCCGCAAGCTTGAGCGCCAGCCTGACCGTCCGCGCCGCGCCCGCCGTTTTCGCGCCGTGCCCTTGTTGCGACCTTGCCGACCTTGGCAAACCTTGACCAGAAAACAATATGAAACTTGAGACCCTGCCCCCGTCCCTCCCCACCGCCGCGCGCGGCAAACGCTGGCGCGCCCCGCTGATCGGCCTGGTCGTGCTGGCCCTGGCCGGCGGCGGCTGGACCGTCATGCAGTCGGGCGCCAAACCGGCCGCCGCCAAGGACGCCGGCAAGGCGCCCAAACAGGAAATCTACGAACTGGCCGGCGGCGACATCGCCGCCGTCGAAGCGCGCGCGCTGGCCCTGAAGCTGCCGCTGTCGGGTTCGCTGATGCCGCTCAGCCAGGCCACCGTCAAGTCCAAGGTGTCGGGCCAGATCGAGGCCACCACGGCGCAGGAGGGCACCGCCGTGGCGGCCGGCCAGGTGCTGCTGCGGTTGGACACGGCCGAGCTGCGCGCCCGCCTGACCCAGCAGCAGGCCGCGCTCGACGAGGCCCAGGCCAAGCTGTCGCTGGCCAACAAGAACGAGACCAACAACCAGGCCCTGCTCAAGCAGAACTACATCTCGCAGAACGCCTACGACAGCACGCACAACAGCGTCGAGCTGGCGCGCGCCGGCGTCAAGGCCGCCTCGGCCCAGGTCGAACTGGCGCGCATCGCGCTGGCCGACGGCGTGATCCGCGCGCCGCTCGGCGGCATCGTCAGCAAGCGCCACGTCCAGGCCGGCGAGAAAGTGGCGCCCGACATGGCCGTCTACACCATCGTCGACCTGTCCGAACTGGTGCTCGAAGCCCAGGTGCCGGCCGCCGAAATCCCGCGCGTCAAGATCGGCCAGCAGGTCCAGTTCAAGGTCGACGGCTTCCAGGGCCGCGACTTCGTCGGCACCGTGGCGCGCGTCAACCCGACCACCGAGGCCGGCTCGCGCGCCATGCTGGTCTACATCGCCGTGCCCAACGCCGACGGCGCCCTGCGCGGCGGCATGTTCGCCAAGGGCAGCATCACCACCGCCCGCTCGGCGGTGATGCCGCTGCTGCCGCTGCAGGCGCTGCGCGAGGAGAAGGGCCGCCAGGTGGTCTACAAGGTCGAACAGGGCAAGGTGGTGGCGCAGCCGGTCAAACTGGGCCTGCGCAACGACGACGAGGGCTACGCCGAGGTGCTCGACGGCCTGGCGCCCGGCGCCAACGTGATCGTCGCCAAGCTCGACGGCGTCAAGCCGGGCAGCCAGGTCAAGCTGCCGGCCGCCGCCGCGCCCGCCAAGGACAAAGCGGCCATGCTGGCGCGGAAGGACTAAGCCATGTGGATCACCAAAACCAGCATCCAGAATCCGGTCTTCGCCACCATGGTGATGGTCGCCCTGGTCGTGCTCGGCCTGTTCTCCTACCGCGGCCTGGGCATCGAGAGCATGCCCAGCGTCACCTTCCCCTTCGCCGCCATCGAGGTCAACTACCCGGGCGCCTCGCCCGAGGCGGTCGAGAACGACATCACCCGGCCGATCGAGGACGTGGTCAACACGGTCAGCGGCATCAAGACCATCCGCGCCAACTCCTGGGAAGGCAAGGCCGGCATCTACCTCGAGTTCGAGCTGTCGACCAATATGGACAAGGCGATGCAGGAGCTGCGCGACAAGGTCGCGCTGGTGCGCCCGCGCTTCCCCAAGGAGGCCAAGGACCCCTACATCGCCCGCGCCGAGGGCGACAACGAGCGCGCCATCGCCACCCTCAGCCTGACCGCCAGCGAGCACACGATGCGCGAGCTGTCGACCATGACCGAGCAGATCATCAGCAAGCGCTTCCAGAGCGTGGCCGGGGTCGGCCAGGTCAAGCTGAGCGGCACCACGGCGCGGCAGATCCTGATCAGCCTGCGCCCCGAGGACATGACGGCGCAGGGCGTCGGCGTCGACGAGGTGATCCGCGCCATCCAGGCCACCAACACCAACCTGCCGGCCGGCAGCATCAGCTTCGGCGCCGCCGAGCAGCTGGTGCGGGTCGAGGGCAAGATGAAGGACGCCCGCGACTTCAACAAGATCATCGTGGCGCGCCGCGCCAACGGCCCGGTCTACCTCGACCAGGTCGCCGGCGTCGTCGACGGCGAGCAGGAGGAGCTGTCGATCTCGCGCCTGAACGGCCAACGCGCCATCAGCATCGAGATCACCAAGGTGCAGGACGCCAACGTGGTCGAAGTCGGCACCGGCATCCAGCGCATCACCCGCGAACTGCAGAAATCGCTGCCGGCCGACATCAAGCTGCGCCTGCTCGACGACGAGTCCGAACGCGTGCAGAACCAGCTCAACAACGTCAAGCACACCATCATCGAAGGCGCCGTGCTGACCATGGTGATCGTCTTCTTCTTCCTGCATTCCTGGCGCAGCACCATCATCACCGGCCTGACCCTGCCGATCTCGGTGATGGCCAGCTTCATCGCCATGAAGTTCTTCGGCTTCACGCTGAACTTCCTCACGCTGATGGCGCTGTCGCTGTGCATCGGCCTGCTGATCGACGACGCCATCGTGGTGCGCGAGAACATCGTGCGCCACCTCGGCATGGGCAAGAGCCATCTGAAGGCGGCCAACGACGGCACCAACGAGATCGGCCTGGCGGTCATGGCCACCACCTTCGCCATCGTCGCCGTGTTCGTCCCGGTGGCCTTCATGAAGGGCATCATCGGCCGCTTCTTCCTGCAGTTCGGCATCACCGTCGCCGTCGCCGTGCTGGTCTCGCTGTTCGTCAGCTTCACGCTCGACCCGATGCTGTCCTCGGTCTGGCGCGACCCGGTCAAGGACCGCTTCAAGTACGCGCCGTGGCTGGGCCGCTTCATGGCCTGGATCGAAACCGGCATCGACCGCCTGCACGTCTGGTACGGCCGCGTGCTGGCACTCGCCCTGCGCTGGCGCAAGCTGACCCTGACGGCGGCGCTCGGCCTGTTCGTCGGCAGCCTGATGCTGGTGCCGATGATCGGCGGCGAGATGTTCCCCGAGACCGACGAGGGCTGGATCAACCTGACCTTCAAGACCCCGGTCGGCTCCAGCCTGGAATACACCAACGGCAAGGTGCTGCAGGTCGAGGAGGCGCTCAAGGCCTTCCCCGAGATTGACAGCCGGATCGCCGTCGTCGCCCCGCCCGGCGACGTGCGCAACCACGCCCGCATCGACCTCAAACTGGTCGACCACAAGCTGCACAAGCGGCGCACCCAGAAGGAGCTGGAGAAGCTGATCCGCGAACGCATGGCCAGCATCGCCGGCATCACCCTGTCGTTCGGCCAGAAGCCGATCTTCATCGCCATCCTCGGCGTCGACGAAAGCAAGCTCGACGACGTGGCCCACCGGCTGATGGACAAGATGCGCAAGATCAAGGGCGTGGCCGACCTGGAATACAGCCAGGAGGGCGCCAACCCCTCGACCACGATCAAGATCAACAACGAGCTGGCCAGCGACCTGGGCCTGTCGGTGCAGCAGATCGGCAGCGCGCTGCGGCCCTTCGTCGCCGGCGACACGGTGAGCCACTGGCTGGCCGGCGACGGCCAGAACTACGACGTCAACGTGCAACTGCCCAAGTCGGGCCGGCAGAAGATCGCCGACCTGGCCGACCTGTCGCTGGCCTCGAGCCGCAACGACGCCAACGGCCGGCCGATCATGGTGCCGCTGCGCCAGGTGGTCGACTTCGTGCCCTCGTCGAGCCCGCAGGTGCTCAAGCGCCAGGCGCTGCAACGCCGCGTCGCCGTGTACGCCGGCGTCGAGGGCCGCCCCGGCGGCGACGTCGACCAGGACGTCAAGAAGGCCATGGAGTCCATCGAGCTGCCGGCCGGCGTGCGTTTCGACGTCGCCGGCAACGCCCAGCAGATGGAGGAGACCATGGCGGGCGCCATGATGGCCTTGGGCATCGCGGTGATCTTCATCTACCTGGTGCTGGCCTCGCAGTTCGGCAGCTTCCTGCAACCGATCGCCATCATGGTGTCGCTGCCGCTGTCGCTGATCGGCGTGCTGCTGGCGCTGCTGGTGACCGGCAGCACCTTGAACATCTTCTCGGTGATCGGCTTCATCATGCTGATGGGCCTGGTGACCAAGAACGCCATCCTGCTGGTCGACTTCACCAACCACGGCCAGCGCGACGGCAAGGGCCAGTTCGAGGCCATCATGGAGGCCGGCCAGGTGCGCCTGCGGCCGATTTTGATGACCACGCTGGCGATGGTGTTCGGCATGCTGCCGATGGCCATCGGCATGGGCGACGGCGGCGAGACGCAGGCGCCGATGGGCCGCGCGGTGATCGGCGGCGTGCTCACCTCGACCCTGCTGACGCTGGTGGTGGTGCCGGTCGCCTACACCTATCTGGACAACCTGGGCAAGCGCGCCAAGCGCTTCTTCCAGGGCGCCGCCGAGGCGCACGGCGTGGCCGGCATCGACGAACACCACGCCGCGGCGCACCAGGAACACAAGGAACACAACGTGGCCGAACGCGCCTGAGCGATCGCTAGACTCGTCCCCGCAACGGCGGGGACGACGCGGCGGCCCGCCGCTGTCGATAAAAAAACAAAACCGGGCCTGTGCCCGGTTTCTTTTTTATGTGGATGGCGCGCCTGGCGCGCCACAAGCAAAAATGCCGCCCAGCGTCAACTGAACGGCATTTCAACCAGTCTCTTTGGCAATGACAGACGAAACCCGCCCGCGCGGGGCTGCTCAAGCGCCTTTCGTCGTCCGCCGCCGGGCTTACGCGGCCGGCGTCTCGCCTTCGGCGGCGTCGCCGTCTTCGGCGGCCTCATCCGGCTCCGCTTCGCCCTCGCCACCCGGCGTGGTCTTCAATTCGGCCTTGCGCCTGGCTTTTTCGTCGGCCTTTTTCTTCTTCTCTAATTCGCGTTGCCGCTTCTCGTACTGGAAATTTGTCTTTGCCATTTGCTACCTCTATATTCACGATGTTGACTTACTTAGGTCACATTATGACGCAGATATGACCGATACAAGTAATCGGCCGCAGCAAAACCGCCGCTCAGCCACGCGGATGGTGCTCGGCGTGCAGGCGTTTCAGCCGTTCCCGCGCCACATGGGTATAAATCTGCGTGGTCGAGATGTCGGAGTGTCCCAGAAGCAACTGCACCACGCGCAGGTCGGCGCCGTGGTTCAGCAGATGGGTGGCGAAGGCGTGGCGCAGGGTGTGCGGCGACAGCGGCGCCGTGATGCCGGCCTTTTGCGCATGCTTTTTTATCAACACCCAAAACATCTGCCGCGTCATCGGCCCGCCGCGCCGGGTGACGAACAGGGCGTCGTCGAGCTGGCCGTCGAGGATCGCGCCGCGCGCCTCCTTCATGTAGCGCTCCAGCCACAGGCGCGCCTGCGCACCGAACGGCACCAGCCGCGTCTTGGCGCCCTTGCCGGTGATGCGCAGCACGCCGTCGTTCAGGCTCAGTTCCAGCGTCTTCAAGGTCACCAGCTCGGACACCCGCAGGCCGCTGGCGTACATCAACTCCAGCATGGTGCGCTCGCGCAGGCCGAGCGGCGTGGCCACGTCGGGCGCCGCCAGCAGCGCCTCCACCTGCGCCTCGCTGAGGGTGTGGACGAAGCGCGTCGCCTGCTTGGCCGAAGCCAGGTTCAGGCAGGGGTCGGCCGTGATCTGGCGCTGCCGCAGCGCCATCTGATAAAAGCGCTTGAGCACCGACAGGCGCCGGTTCGACGAGCTGGCCTTGGTTTCCTCGTGGCGGGCGGCGAAATAGGCGTCGATGTCGGGCGTGCCCACGGCATGCAGGTTGGCCAGCCCGGGCCGCTTGACGTCCAGCCAGCGGACGAACAGGCGCAGGTCGCGGCGGTAGGCCTCCAGGGTGTTCTTCGACAGGCCGTCCTCCAGCCACAGGCTGTCGCAGAACTCGTCGATCAGAGCAGGGTTGTCTGGTGCCATGCGTATTCGCTCGCCCCCTCGTGTGCCAGCAGCCAGCGTTTGACGCCGAGCAGGAAGCCGTTCTGGTCGTCGCTGTGGGCGAAGCCGCCCAGGCCGGAGGCCGACGTCACGCGGTGGCAGGGCACCACCAGCGGGAACCAATTGGCGCCGCAGGCCTGGCCCACCGCGCGCGGCGCCGAGCCGATGTGGCGCGCCAGCTCGCCGTAGGTGCGCACGCTGCCGCGCGGGATCGCGGCGATGCTGTCCCACACCTTGCGCTGGAAGTCGCTGCCGACCCGCGCCAGCGGCAGCGCGAAGACGAAGTCCGGATCGGCGCAGTAAGCGGCCAGCTGGCCGGCGGCCAGCTCGGCCACCGCGTCCTGCGCCGGCTTGGCCTCGAAGTGCGGCGCCAGGTAGCACAACTCGGTCACCAGCTGGCCCGCCGTGCGGACGCCGAGCTTGCCGAAAGGCAGGTCCACGATGGCCGAGAAAAGTTCGCTACCCTGTTGTTTTTTCATCACGCAAGTTGTCCTTTTGTCTCATCCAAACTACAGCGTTTGTGGCAGTTCAGCACACATTGTAGAACCTCGGGACGAAAAAAAGCGCACCTTGCGGTGCGCTCCGAAATCCTGCTTCACGTTTCCGGCCGTTTGACTCTGGCTGTAGCGCGCTTGTGGCGGCCTTCAGCGATGATGCCAACAGCATTCTGTAAAACGTGTGTCTCCTCGATATATGGCCGGCTTTGAAGCCGTTTTTATACACACTCCCCACCAACTAATCCTGCGTGTCCTTTGCTCGTTGCGAACATATCCTTATGAGTTATATGTCCGACAGCGACGCCATCATAACGTACCTGAATGGCTTTTTCCCAGCTTTTTTTGAGCCCCGGAACACGTCTGGATTAAGAGTAAATTAAATTTGGCAACCACAGCGAAATTTGTGGTACATAAGTCACCAATAGCAAAAAGCCAAGCATGGTCAGCAGCCAAGGCAGCACCGCCACGGTCAACTCGGAGATGCCCATCTTGGTGATGCCGGAGGCCACGTACAGGTTCAGGCCGACCGGCGGATGGCACATGCCGACCTCCATGTTGACCACGATCAGGATGCCGAAGTGCACCGGATCGATCCCCAGCTTCATCGCCACCGGGAACAGGATGGGCGCCATGATCAGCACGATCGACGAGGGTTCCATGACGTTGCCGGCCAATAGCAGCAGCACGTTGACCACCAGCAGGAACGTGACGACGCCCAGGCCCTGGCCGGTGATCCACTCCGCCATCGCCTGCGGGATGTTTTCACTGGTCATCAGGAAGGAGAACAGCACGGCGTTGGTGATGATGTAGAGCAGCATCGCCGACATCGCCGCCGAGTCCAGCAAGACCTTGCCGACCTGTTTGATCTTCAAGTCCTTGTAGACGAACACGGCGATGAAGAAGGCGTAGACGGCGGCCATCGCGGCCGCCTCGGTCGGCGTGAACGCGCCGCTGTAGATGCCGCCCATGACGATGACGATCAGCAGCAGGCCCCAGGCGCTCTTCTTGAAGGCGGCGAAGCGCTCGCCCCAGCCGGCCTTGGGCAGGCGCGGATACTTGTGCTTGCGCGCCAGGAACCAGGTGGTCAGGCCGAGCAGGAAGGCCAGCATGATGCCGGGGATGACGCCGGCCATGAACAGCTTGCCCACCGAGGTGTTGGTGGTGACCGAGTACATCACCATCACGATCGACGGCGGGATCAAAATACCCAGCGCGCCCGAGGTGGTGACCACGCCGGCGCCGAAGCTTTTCGGATAGCCCTGCTTGACCATGGCCGGCAGGATGATCGAGCCGATCGCCACCACCGTCGCCGGGCTGGAGCCGGAAACGGCGGCGAACAGCGCGCAGGCCAGCACGCCGGCCAGCGCCAGGCCGCCGTGCCAGTGGCCGACCATCGAGCTGGCGAAATTGATCATCCGCCTGGCCACCCCGCCGTGGGTGAGGAAGTTGCCGGCCAGGATGAAGAACGGGATCGCCATGATCTCGAACTTCTCGATGCCGGTGAACAGCTTCAGGGCCACCGATTCGATCGGCACCTGGGTCATGGTGAACAGGAAGGTCAGCACCGTCAGGCCGAGCGAGATGGAGATCGGCATGCCGGTCAACATCAGCGCCAGCAGCAGGACGAAAATAATCATGGCGTTCATGCTTTGGCTCCCGGCGCGTCGTGGGCGAGTTCTTCTTCCAGTCCCTCGACGTGGGAATGGTCATGTTTCGGCAGCGTGCCGGTGCGGGCGTAGGACAGCACCACCTGCAGGAAGCGGAAGCACATCAGGTAGGAGCCGAGCGGCACGGCCAGGTAGACGATCCACATCGGCACCTCGAGGTCGGCCGAGGTCTGGTCGGTGTGGCCCATCTCCCACACGAAGCTGGCGCCCAGGGTGCCGACGATGCCGGTGAAGACGGCGCCGGAGAGCAGGCCGAAGAACACGAAGCGCCGGTGCCAGGCCGGATTCATGCGGTTGATCAGCACGTCCACGCCGACGTGGATGCCGGTGCGCACGCCGTAGGCGGCGCCGAACTTGGCCATCCAGACGAACATATAGATGCACAGCTCCTGCGCCCAGCTGGTGTTGATTTGTATGAGGAAGTCTTGCACGCCGGGGATCGGCAGGCCGGCCAGATAGCGGTGCACCACGGCGATGAAGATGATGAAGGTGGCCGCGCCCATCAGGGTCGCGATGATCCACTCTTCCAGGTGGTCCAGGAATTTCATGGTGGTCTTTCAAAGGAGGGATACAAGGCGGGACGGCGCCGCCGTCCCGCACGGGCGCCGAATTACTTGGCCGCTTCCTTGTTGATGGCCGAGATCAGATCCTTGCCGATGCGGCCTTCCATGTCCTTCTGCACCGGCAGCAGGACGCGGCGCCATTCGGCCTGTTCCTTGACGCTGAGGGTGTAGACCTCGGTCTTGCCGGTCTTCTTGATCGCTTCCAGGGCCAGGTCGTTGTCGCGCTGGGCGATGGCTTTTTCGAAGGTGGTGGCCTCCTTCATCGCCTTCTCGAGGGCGGCGCGGATGTCGACCGGCAGGCCGTCCCAGAACTTCTTGTTGACGATGACGGCATAGCCCAGGTAACCGTGGTTGGACACGGTGACGTGCTTCTGCACCTCATGCATCTTCTGCGTGTACATGTTCGACGGCGGGTTCTCGGTGCCGTCGACCACGCCGGTCTGCAACGCCTGGTAGACCTCGGAGAAGGCCAGCACCTGCGGGTTGGCGCCCAGCGTGCGCATCTGCGCGTCGAGCACCTTGGACGACTGGATGCGCATCTTCTGGCCCTTGAAGTCGGCCGGCACGCGCAGCGGCTTGTTGGCCGACATGACCTTGAAGCCGTTGTCCCAGAAGGCCAGGCCGGTGATGCCCTTGCCTTCCAGTTTCTTCAGCAGGCCCTTGCCGATCTCGCCCTCGGTCACGTTGTACAAGGCGGTCTTGCTGGGGAAGATGAAGGGCAGGTCGAAGGCTTCGAACTCCTTGACGCCGAGCGGGCCGAACTTGGCCAGCGACGGCGCCAGCATCTGCACGGCGCCCAGTTGCAGCGCCTCGAGTTCTTCCTTGTCCTTGTACAACTGGCTGTTCGGGTACAGCTCGACCTTGACGCGGCCGTTGGTGCCCTTCTCGGCCAGCTGCTTGAAGCGCTCGGCGGCCTGGCCCTTCGGCGTGTCGGTGGCGACCACGTGGCTGAATTTGATGACGATGGGCGCTTGCGCGGACGCGTTGAGGCAGAAGGCGGCGCACAGCGCGGCCAAGGTGACTTGCAATTTCATAGTGTCTCCAAGGTGGATAAATACTTTATTATTGTGCCCAGGCCCAATAACGGATGGGCTGGATTATCGCCGATATTCGCCGAATACGTGCCGTAGCGCAACTGTGGAAAACCACAATAGCCCCACAGGCGCCAGCCGCTACCCTGACCGGCCCATGACCATAGCCCCGCCCCCGCCCCGCCGTTTCCAGTTCAGCACCCCGCTGCGCTGGCTGCTGCCCGTGTTTTTGCTGCTGTTCTTCCTGGCGATCCTGATCTGGCTGCCCTGGCAGGCGCGCCAGATGGAGAGCAACGAGCGGCAGGAGCAGCTGATCGCCGACACCCTGTGGGTCGAGCAGACCATCCGCTTCCAGCTCGGCCGCGACGAGGACAGTCTGCGCGGCCTGGCCGGCGAGATCGCCGCCGGCCAGTTGTCGGCCCAGCGCCTGCACGAACGCCTGGCGCGCCTGCTGAAGAACGGCCACGAGCTGCAGCGCGTGCTGTGGCTCGATCCGCAGGGCCGCGTCCAGGCCAGCAGCGACGCCGAGCTGGCGCCCGGCACCGCGCTCGACCTGTCGGAGGCCTCGCGCGCCACCGCCGACCTGGCGCGCCGCACGCGCAACCCGCGCTACGTGCAGCCGGAAGCGCAGACGCCCAACCGGCGCGCCGCGCCGGCCGCCGTGATGATGGACTACCACCAGCCGATCTATCGCGGCGAGACCTATCTGGGCAGCCTGCTGGCGACCTACCAGACCGCCGACCTGCTGGAGGAAATGGTGCCCTGGTGGTTCGCCCAGGACAACCAGGTGACCCTGATCGACCGCGACGACAATGTGCTGGCGCGCCGCGCCGCCGCCGGCCCCGGCCACGGCGTCTACACCCACAAGCGCGCGCTCGACCTGCCGGGCGCCTCGATCACCCTGGTCACCGACAGCGTCAAGAGCGCGCCCAAGCTGCTGCCCAACCTGCTGGTCGGCTCGGTCATCGCGCTGTCGCTGGGTTTGTTGTGGAGCCTGCTCGCGCTGTGGGGCCACATCTCGCGCCGGCTGGCCGCCGAAGGCGCGCTGCGCCAGCAGATGTCGTTCCGCACGGCGATGGAAAACTCGCTGGTGACGGGCCTGCGGGCGCGCGACCTGGAAGGCCGCGTCACCTACGTCAACCCGGCCTTCTGCCAGATCGTCGGCTACCCGCCGGAAGAACTGGTCGGCAAGCTGCCGCCCATGCCCTACTGGGCGCCGGAGGCCATGGCCGAGTACCAGCAGCGCTTCGCCAGCGTGTTGGCCGGCACCTTCACGCCGCAGTTCGAAACCATGTTCCAGCGCGCCGACGGAGTGCGCGTGCCGGTGCTGATCTTCGAGGCGCCGCTGGTCGACAAGGATGGCCGGCAGACCGGCTGGATGGGCTCGATCCTCGACATCTCCGACCGCAAGCGCATCGAGGAACTCAACCGCCAGCAGCAGGAGAAGCTGCAGGCCAGCGCCCGCCTGGCGACGATGGGCGAGATCTCGTCGATGCTGGCGCACGAGTTGAACCAGCCGCTGGCGGCCATCTCCAGCTACACCACCGGCGCGCTCAACGTGCTGGGGCGGGCCGAGCAAAGCGGCGCGGCGGTCGACGGCGCCATGCTGCGCCCGGCGCTGGAACAGGCCAGCGCCCAGGCCCAGCGCGCCGGCCAGATCATCCGCAGCGTGCACGAGTTCGTCAAGAAGCGCGAGCCGGAGCGCCAGGCGGTGAGCATCGCCGAGCTGCTCGACGGCATCCGCGCGCTGATCGAACTGCAGGCGCGCCAATTCTATGTCGCCTTCCAGACCAGCCTGCCGGCCGCGCTGCCGCCGGTGCTGGCCGACCGCATGCTGATCGAGCAGGTGCTGCTCAACCTGACCCGCAACGCCATCGAAGCGATGGCCCACATCCCGCCGCAACGCCGCGTGCTCAACGTCGTCGCCGAGCACGCCGCCGCCGCCGGCCAGGTGGTGGTGTCGGTGATCGACCAAGGCCACGGCATTCCGCGGGAGGTGGCCGAGCGGCTGTTTTCGCCCTTCTTCTCGACCAAGGCCGAGGGCATGGGCATGGGCCTGAACATATGCCGCACCGCCATCGAGTTCCATGGCGGCACCCTGAACCACCGCGCCAATCCGAACGGCGGTACCATATTCACATTCGCGCTGCCGGCCGCCCCGGTCCGGACGGCGCCAGAAGGAGACCAATAAGATGCTGCATATCGTCGACGATGAAGCGGTGGTGCGCGACTCGCTGTCCTGGCTGGCCGCCTCGCGCGCCATCCCGGCGCGCGCCTACGAGCGCGCCGCCCAATTCCTGGACTACGTCAAGGAAGGCCAGTTCGCCCCCGAGGGCGACTGCGTGCTGCTCGACGTGCGCATGCCGGAGATGAACGGCCTCGCCCTGTTCGACCTGCTGGCCGGGCGCGGCCTGGCGCAGCGCCTGCCGGTGATCTTCCTGACCGGCCACGGCGACGTGCCGATGGCGGTCGACACGCTCAAGCGCGGCGCCTTCGACTTCTTCGAAAAGCCCTTCAACGACAACCAGCTGATGGACCGCGTGCAGGAGGGCCTGGCCGGCTCGCGCCAGGCCGGCGCGCT
The DNA here is from genome assembly GCF_016461825.1 of Rugamonas violacea. Taxonomy (GTDB): domain Bacteria; phylum Pseudomonadota; class Gammaproteobacteria; order Burkholderiales; family Burkholderiaceae_D; genus Rugamonas. The sequence goes on from NZ_JAEMNU010000074.1 coordinate 45,671, forward strand.
GGCCGCCGTGCACGCCCGCCTGGCCACGCTGTCGTCGCGCGAACGCGAGGTGCTCGAGCTGATTTTGGCGGGGAAGATGAACAAGGTCGTGGCCGACCAGCTGGGCATCAGCATGCGCACCGTCGAGGTCCACCGCGCCCATATCTTCGACAAGATGCAGGTCAAAACGGCGGTCGAGCTGGCGGGCCTGCTGAAGTAATTGCCGCCTATTCGGCCAAGGCCGCGGTCGCTTGTTTTGGATCAGCGAGCGGCCTATCATGGTCATACTGACTGTGCGCCTGGCATAACATCGACATATGAAGAACGAACCTATTTTAAAATCACATCACAGTGAGTCGGTGCTGGCGACGGCGCCGGAGCCGCTTGATGAGCCGCCATGCCCATATGACCTCAACGATTCTGCCGCAGTGGAGTCATATTGGGCCAATGCACACGTCACCTTGCCTGGCGAGCATCGTTTTCAACAAGATGCAACCATGACTGCAAAAACCATCGCCGAAAAAATGTATGTGAAGAACGCCACGGCGATCATCGTGCTCAATGCCGATGCGCGCCACGCCGCGCTGCTGGCACAACTGCCGGCCGGGCTGATCGACAACGATGCCGCCGGCGCCGACTTCGTGCTGTTATTCGCCAACAGCCAGCTTGAGCTGGAAACGCTACTGCCGCAGGCGAAGGCGCGCCTGGCCGCGAAGGGCGCGCTGTGGGTGGCCTACGTCAAGGGCGGCTCGAAGCACAAGTCGGACATCCATCGCGACACCATCCGCAACTTCGCCGCCACATTGGAACTCGACAGCGTGGCCATGATCTCCATCGACGACGACTGGTCGGCGCTGCGCCTCAAGCACGCTTAACCGCCCCCCCCCCCTGGCTGCACGCCCGCTACGCCCGTCCGGCACCCCGCCGGCCGCGCCCATCCGGCACCAGGCACTGAACGCGGGGGCCTATCGATGGCAGGCCAGCGCCCACTCCACATGCTCGCGCACCAGCGCCGACTCGTGCTCGCGGCGCGCTAGCAGCGCCGCGACGATGGCCTGGTCGCCCTTGGCGCCGGCCGCCGCCGCGTTGCCCATCCCCACCGCCAGATTGCGCAGCCAGCTGACATGGCCGATACGGCGGATCGGACTACCCTCCATCTTGCGGTTGAACTCCTCCTCGCTCCAGCCGAACAGCTCGACCAGCGAGGCGCTGCCCAGACCGTGGCGCTCGTCGAAGTCCGGCAGCACGGCGCGCTGGGCGAACTTGTTCCACGGGCAGACGCTCTGGCAATCGTCGCAGCCGTAGACGCGGTTGCCGATCAACGGCCGCAGCTCGAGCGGAATGGCGCTCTTCGATTCGATCGTCAGGTAGGAGATGCAGCGCCGCGCGTCGAGCCGGCCCGGCCCCAGGATCGCCTGGGTCGGACAGGCCGTGATGCAGGCGCTGCAGCCGCCGCAGTGGGCGCTCACCGGCTCGTCCACCGGCAGCGGAATGTCGACCAGGATCTCGCCCATGAAGAACAGCGAGCCGCCGTCGCGGTTGATCAGCAGGGTGTGTTTGCCGCGCCAGCCCAGGCCGGATTTTTGCGCCAGCGGCAGCTCCATCACCGGCGCCGAGTCGGTGAAGACACGGTAGCCGAACTCGCCGGATTCGGCGCGGATGCGGTCGGCCAGCTGCTGCAAACGGGCGCGCAGCACCTTGTGATAGTCGCGGCCACGGGCATAGACCGAGATCACCGCCGCGCCCGGATCGGCCAGCCGCGCCGCCTCGGCCGCGCGCCAGCTGCCCGGCGCCTCGGCATCGGCATCGGCATCGGCATCGAGCGCAGCAGCAACAGCAGCAGCGCCGCCGGCCTGCGGCAGATAGTTCATGCGCGCGCAGATGACGCGCACCGTGCCCGGCACCAGCTCATCCGGACGAGCCCGCTTCATGCCGTGGCTGGCCATGTAGTCCATCTCGCCGTGCATGCCGGCGTCCAGCCAGGCTTGCAGGCCGGCCTCCTGGGCGCGCAGGTCGATGTCGGCGATGCGCAACTCGGCGAAACCGAGCTCGACACCCCATTGCTTGATGCGGGCGGCAAGTTCGGCTAATTTGGATTCAGACAGGGACATCGGCGTAGACAGGCTTTACAATGCAGGCAGGCGGGCCGGCGCGGCCCGCGAACGATCTTCAGACCCACATTCTATTCGATGCCGCATTTTAAAGCCCACCTCCACGACGAAGAAGCCACCGCCGCCCTGGGCGCCGCGCTGGCGCGTGCCTTGGCGCCCGGCCTGGCGATCCACCTGCACGGCGACCTTGGCGCCGGCAAGACCGCGCTCACCCGCGCCCTGCTGCACGCCGCCGGCCACGTCGGCCACGTCAAAAGCCCGACCTACACGCTGTCCGAACCCTACCAGGTGCAGCTCGGCGGGCGCGCCGTCGGCGTCATCCACTTCGACCTGTACCGCATGGGCAGCCCGGAGGAATTCCTCGACGCCGGCTTCCGCGAAGACTTCAACGGCGACAACATCTGCATCGTCGAATGGCCGGAAAAAGCCGACCCGGTGCTGCCGCCGCCGGACCTGAATATTTTCCTGGCCGTTGCCGGCCAGGGCCGTGATGTAGAATTGCAGGCGTCGACCGCCCTGGGTATCTCATGTCTTCAACGCCTCAAATTCGCCCCCAACCTGTGAGCGAACGCACCATCACACGCCGCACCGTACTCAAGGCCGGCGGCACCCTGCTGCTATCGGTGCTGTCGCCGCTGCCCGCCCTCGCCGCGCAGATCCTCGCCGTGCGGGTCTGGCCGGCCGACGACTACACCCGCGTCACGCTGGAGAACGACGCCAGCCTGAAGGCCACCCACTTCATCGTCAAGGACCCGGAACGGCTGGTGGTCGACATCGAAGGCCTGGAGCTGAACCCGACGCTGAAAAGCCTGGTCGCCAAGATCCAGTCCAACGATCCCTACATCAAGCAAGTGCGGGTGGGCCAGAACCGGCCCAACGTGGTGCGCCTGGTGTTCGACCTGAAGGAAGAGGTCACGCCGCAGGTGTTCACCCTGGCCCCGGCCGGCAACTACAAGCACCGCCTGATCTTCGACCTGTATCCGGTCAAGCCGGTCGACCCGCTCACCGCGATGATCGAGAAACGCGACTGGTCGAGCGAGGCGCCAACGGCCAAGCCGCCGGCCGCCAAGGCCGAACCGACACCGGGCAAAACCGCCGAAGCCGGCCTGCCCCTGCCGGAAGCGCACAAGGGCGAGCTGACCAAACCGGACATCGCCGCCATCATGCGCGGCGACGGCAAGGCCGATGCCAAGCCAGGCGGCAAGGCGGAGGCCAAGGCCGAAGAGAAGGCCGAAGCCAAGAACAAAGCCGAGGCCGAAGCCAAATTGGAGGCGCGTGCCGAGGCCAAGGGCGGCCCGGCGCAAAAGATCGTGCGCATGCTGACCATCGCCCTCGACCCCGGTCATGGCGGCGAGGACCCCGGTGCCTCCGGCAAGAACGGCAGCCGCGAGAAGGACATCGTGCTGTCGATCGCCAAGCGGCTCAAGGCCAAGCTGGAGGAACACCCGAACATGCGCGTCATGCTGACCCGCGACGGCGACTACTTCGTCCCGCTCGGCACCCGCGTCGACAAGGCGCGCAAGGTGCAGGCCGACCTGTTCGTCTCGATCCACGCCGACGCCTTCGTCGAACCGAGCGCGCGCGGCTCGTCGGTGTTCGTGCTGTCGGAAAAAGGAGCCAGCTCGGGCGCGGCGCGCTGGCTGGCCAACAAGGAGAACCTGGCCGACGCCATCGGCGGCGTCAACGCGAGCGGCCACGACAAACAGCTCGCCAGCGTGCTGTTCGACCTCTCCACCACGGCGCAGATCAACGACAGCCTCAAGCTGGGCAAGGCGGTGCTGGGCGAGATCGGCGGCATCAACCGCCTGCACAAGGGTTCGGTCGAGCAGGCCGGCTTCGCCGTGCTGAAGGCGCCGGACATCCCGTCGATCCTGATCGAGACGGCCTTCATCTCCAACCCGGAGGAGGAGGCCAAGCTGCTCGACAACGGTTACCAGGACCAGATCGCCGACGCCATCGTCAAGGGCATCCGCCGCTACTTCGCCAAGAATCCGCCGCTGGCCAAAAACCGCCTGACCTGAGCACACGCAAGAAAACAGGCAGGCAGACCGGCTGGGCAAGCGCCATACCGACCGACACACAAAGGACCCACACGATGGCAGTAGTGACGATGGTTGAATACGGCAGCCTGCCGGCGGTGCGCATCAGCGCCGCCGACGGCGCCCAGGCCACGGTGGCGCTGTTCGGCGCCCATCTGCTGTCCTGGCGCACCGCCGACGGCAAGGAACGCCTGTTCTGCAGCAGCCGGACTGCGCTCGACGGCAGCAAGGCGATACGCGGCGGCGTGCCGGTCATCTTCCCCCAGTTTAATGTGCGCGGCGACGGCCCGCGCCACGGCTTCGCCCGCGTCAGCACCTGGCGCCTGGCCGACAGCGGCAGCGACGGCGCGCTAGCCTGGGCCGAATTCGCGCTGACGCCGGACGACCTGCCGCCAGCGGCGGCGCAGGCCTGGCCGCACGCCTTCGCGCTGCGCCTGCGCTTCGCGCTGCAAGGCGACACGCTGGAGCTCAACTTCACGGTGCGTAACACCGGCGCCGAGGCCTTCCCCTTCGGCGTGGCGCTGCACACCTACTTCGACGTCGGCCAGCTGGCCGCCACCCGCATCGACGGTCTACTGGGCGCCAGTTACACCGACCACCAGTTGAGCACCGGCGTGCAGGAGCAAGCGTCTTTGAGCTTCGAGCAAAAGCACGACCGCCTCTACCAGGCCACGCCGGCGCTGACGTTGCACACGGCCGACGCCACGCTGCGCCTGGAACAGCAGGACTTCAAGCAATGGGTGGTGTGGAATCCTGGCGCGGCCGACGCCGCTGCGCTGGCCGACCTGGCCGACGACGAGTATCTGCGCTTCGTCTGCATCGAGCCGGCGCTGGTCGACCAGCAGGCCCTGGCCGCCGGCGCCGAGTGGAACGGCCGCCACCGCATCGTCTGCGCAGCGCGCGCATAGCAGCCCTTCGCAAAGGCGCCCGGGGCATCAAGCAAGACCGGCGGCGCAACCCTGGGGTCAGCCCTTCGCAAAGGCGCCCGAGGCATCAAGCAAGACCCAGCGGCGCAACCCTGGGGTCAGACCCG